>CAVSEY010000021.1:0-354217 GCA_963727035.1 uncultured Pseudomonadota bacterium
CCGCTTTTGCCTCCGACTTATCGATCCTAAAGATATGCAGCATTGGAATTGCGTCTGCCAAAGCCGCCGAGGCTGGCGAATGACTCGATGCCGTCGTTCGACAATGTCGTGCGAGGCATCGGTTTTAGCTGCAACAAATGCGACCTGAGAATAAGCATGGAAAGTCCGCTGACCGCGGCTTATAGGCGGCTTTGGAGGTGTGGACACGGTCATTGTTTAGGCGCCGCGACCGAACGGTGAGACCTCAGTGAAACCTTTTGAGATTTTTTAGGCTCCAAGAAGGAGCCACACCAAGCAGTAACTCATTGTTTTAGCTTGGTGAGCGCGCAGGGACTCGAACCCTGGACCCTCTGATTAAAAGTCAGATGCTCTACCGGCTGAGCTACGCGCTCCCTCGAGGGTGAGAGGGGAAGTACAAGGCTTCCCCACGCCGGTCAATAGTCCATTCTTGGACTTTCCCGCGCGCCAGCGCGGGCAGGCTTTCAGCCTCGGCGGATTTTTTTGGCCAGGGCGAAGAGTTTCGGATTGGCCTTGATCTTCCTCTTGGCGGCGGCGGCGAGCGCGAAAAATGGCAGAGCCAGCCGTCCCAAAGCCGTCGGCGCGTAAAGCGCGTCGGCCAGTTGCTCGACTTCGTCGCAAAAGTCCGCCTTGTAGCGGGCCTCGCCGGCGCCGAGATCGAAGGCCGAAAATTTTCTCGCGCAGGCGTCGCGCAGGACATGAGCGAGCAGGATTTCGCCGGGGCTCGATCTGGCGATCTCCGGATCGGGGTCGTAGGAAATGAACATGCCTTGCAGGCGCCCGCCATTGGCGCCTGCGCCCAGAACCGAGACGATCCGGTCGCCCACCGCCAAAGCGTGAAGCTCGGCGCCGCCCTCTCCTTCCGCGAGCGCGCCGTAAAAGGCCCGCAGGGCGTCGAGTTCGTCCTGGCCCAGGCGGAATTCCGGGCGGCCGGCCTTGTGCGCGAAAAAGGCGTCGAGAACTTTTGCCTTTTCCTGGCCGCTGGCGGCGCGGAAATGGCGCACGGCCGCCAAAGCGGCGAGGCGCTTTTCCTTCTTGCGCAATTTCTTGCGCGCGTCACTGGAAAGCCGGCGCGCGAAAAAGGCTTCGCCGTCGTCCGGCAGTTGGGCGGCGCGGGCGCAATTGGCCGCCGGCCAATGGTCAAGACGCGCCAGAGGATTGGCGGCGCCGCGCCAGACGAGGGGAAGACTCTGGAAGCGATAGAGATGCGGCCCGCCGGGCGCGGACCGCGCCGCCGCGCGCAGCAAGAACTTCAGGTCCTGCGCGGAAAGATCGGCGCCGGCGCGAAACAGGCCGAGATTGTAATTGGAATGTTTTTCGCCGGGAAATTGCGCCATCCGCAACGGGCCGAAACGAAACAGGGCGAGCGGCAGGACGGCGAGCGGCGCGTTCGCTGCGTCGCGGGCGACGATGAAAAACGGCTTCGCCTTCCGGCGCGGCCCAAAACTCTCGAGCCAGGCGAGGACGAAGCGCTCGCCCTGGTAGAACGAGCCATGCGTTTCCGGCGACAATTCACGCCACGCGGCCAAGACTTGAGCCGGATCTCCGGAAACCTCGACTCGCGCGAAAGGCGCCCGCGCCGGGGCGCCGGGGCGGCCAAAGGAGGTCGGAACACTTTGCGGCGCGGCGACGGACATCGGGGCTTTCCTGCGGCGAACCGCTTTTTCCTATCAATAAAAGGTCAATGCTTGCTTGCTAGCTTGTTCGCCCGACCTTTCAACCTCTGGCGCCTCATCCGCGATGAACTGGAAGAAGAACGCTATCGCCACCGGCTTCAGCCTGTTCCGCGCCACCGGCCTGCATCGCCTGGCGGGCGAAATCTTTCGCGGGCGCGGCGTCATCCTGACTTTCCACCGCGTGCGCCCTGCCCCGCACACCGGCTTTGCGCCCAACGCCTTGCTGGAAATCACGCCGGACTTTTTCGAGGCCATCCTCACCCGGCTGCGCGAGACCGGGCTCGCCCTGGTCTCGCTCGATGAGGCCATGTTCCGGCTGGCGACCGGCCAGGGCGGCCCTTTCGCGGCCCTGACCTTCGACGACGGCTTCCGCGACCTTCCAGACCATGCCTTGCCGACCCTGGAGCGCCATGACGCGCCGGCGACCTTTTACATCGCGCCGGGTTTCGCCGACCGCGCCGCGCGGCTGTGGTGGGTGGAGCTGGAGGAGGCCATCCGCCGCCTCGACCGGGTCGAACTCGATCTCGACGGCGCCCGCCTCCTTTTGCCGGCGCGCGACGACAGCGAAAAAAGCGCCGCCTTCGAGCGCGTCTATCGGCTTCTGCGCGGCGGCGGCACTGAGCGCCTGCTGGCGGCGGTGGCGCAGCTCAGCGCCAAGGCGGGGATCGACGCCTCGAAACTGGTCGAGGAAAACTGCCTGGGCTGGGACGAATTGCGCGAGCTTGCGGACCATGACCTCGCGACCGTCGGCGCCCATACGATGACCCATCCCCGCCTGGCGAGCCTGCCGGTCGAGGCGGCGCGACGGGAAATGGCGGAAAGCCGCGACCGACTCGAAAAAGAATTCGGCCGGACCATCCGCCATTTCGCTTATCCTTATGGCGACGCCGATTCGGCGGGACCGCGGGAATTCACGCTCGCCGCCGAAGTCGGCTTTGCGACGGCGACGACGACGCGGCCCGGGATGATCTTCCCCGAACATGCGGGCCATCGATTCGCCTTGCCGCGTCTTTCGGTGAACGGGCGGTGGCAGGACCTCGCCAGTTTCGACGTCCTGCTGTCCGGCGCGCCCTTCGCGCTGTGGAACGGCGGCCGAAGGCTCAATGTGGGGTGAACCTGTTCAGCGAGCGGTTGGCGGATGCCAGAGCGAGCGCTGCAAAGACCCCGCGAGCGGTCGGCGCACGCCGGAGCGAGCGCCAAAAACCTATTTATCCCCGCGCTCCATCCAGCTGATGAGCGGAACCATCGGAACGGCCCAGCCGAGGCCGAGAACTGCGAAAATCAGCAGCCGCAGCGCCGAATTCTCGACTTTCATCGCCGTCGCCTGCGCCAGGACCATGGCGAAGAGCGCATAGACGATCACGAAAACGATCATGAAAATCGCGCCGATGAGTTTCCGCTGGCGGCTGCGCATGAAATCTCTCCTCGTCAAGGTCTTGCGCGACAAGGTCTATTCATACCAAGATCGGAATTGGCGGCGCAATGCCAACGGGCCGTCGCCCGTTGCGCCGCAGCATCAAAAATATGGGGAGATTTCAATATGCATATCTTCAACAAAGCCGCGCTGGCCATGGCCTGCATGTGCGGCGGCCTGGCTCTTTCGCCGGCCAAAGCCCAGCCGCAACCGCCGGCGCCGCCGGCGATGTCCTCACCGCAGGAAATGTGGCTCGACGAAATGTGCTCGCGGGATCACGGCGCGAATGGCTTCGTCGAGATGATGCAGGGTCGCGCCGAACATCTGGCGACCATGTTGCAGCTGAGCCCCGAACAAGTGGCCGCGCTCAAGGACGTCGGCGAATCGCGCATGAAGGCGGCCAAGGATTTCAAGGCTTCGATCTGCGCCAAAAAGCCTGACCTCTCGACCTTCACCGGCCGCCTCAATTTCCGTGTGGAAATGATGCAGCATCGGCTGGACGTGTTCAAAGCCGAAGCCGCCAAGCTCACCTCCTTCTACAACAGCCTCGACGACAAGCAGAAATCCGCCTTCGAGGAGATGGGCGTGGGCGAGATGATGCACCACGGGCCGGACAGCATGCACGGGCCGATGGACGAATAAGCGGGCTCCGCCCGACCTTTCGCCGCGGCGGCGCCCCGCCGCCGCGGCCTTCGTTTTTCGAGCGCCCGAACGCTGAGCCTAAATGCCAAAACCCCGCGCACGTCAGACCAGACCAGCGCCCGCCGATCCTTTCCGCGTGATTCGACTTTGGTTGTGGCTGGCGGCCTCCGGCGTTTTCGCCGCTTTCATCGGCGGCGGCGCGGCCCGGCTTAGCGAATCGACCGCCGCCGTCGCCGAATGGACGGCGGTCGCCAGCGTGTTTTTGGCTTTGCCCTTGTTGTGGTTTCTGGCGCGGCGCGAGCTCGCCGGCGCCTTGCGCGGAGGGCTCGCCGTCATTTTGGCGCTGGTCAGCCTGCAAGGCCTGGTCGGCTGGTGGATGGCCCCATCCGTTCCCGTCCATCCCGTCGAGGCGGCGCAGGGACGATTGGCGCTCCAGCTTCTGCTTGCCGCGCTGACCTTCGCCGTCACGCTCTGGACCGCCGTCGGCCTCGCGCCCAATTACCGCGATCCGCTCGGTCCGGACGCGCGCGTTTTCCGTTTCGAAGCCGGCGCCCTGCTGGCTTTGGTCCTGGCGCAGATCGGTCTCGGCGGGCTCGTCGCCGGTCTGCACGCCGGCTATACTTATAACACCTGGCCCCTGATGGACGGCCATTTCATCCCGCCGCGCGCCGACCTGTTCTTCCAAAAACCCTGGGCCGCCAATTTTGTCGACAATCTCGCCATGGTCCAGTTCCAGCACCGGCTGACGGCCTATGTCGCGCTGGCGCTGGCCCTGTTCCACGCCTTCCATATCGATCGGGAGAAGGTGGCCAAACGCGCCGTGCTTCGAGCGCGCTTTCTTGCAGGCCTTGTGGCGATCCAGGCTGTTCTCGGCATAGTCGCCGTGCTGCTGGTCGCGCCGCCTCCCGTCGTCCTGGCGCATCAGGCCTTCGCCATGATCGTGCTGGCCATGGCGACGATCCATCGGCGGAAACTGGGCTAGCGGTCGAAATCTGACGCTTGGCGCCCTTCGCAGACGCCCGTGTTCGGCTCGAAAGGGACCTTCCAGCGTGGTTCCGCGAAAGTCTCATCATGTAACAGCAAGCGGCCCTTGCTACTCCTTATTGGAGGCTAAGGCCACGCCCGCGCACACCGGTATCGGCTGACCGAGCGCGCACGCGCCGCGTCTATGATGCCATTGGCCCTTGTTTCCGACTCGTCGGAAACAAGGGCGTCAGCCGGCCAAGTTTTGGTTCATCCGGCCGGTCGGCGCGGATTCCATCGGTCCTTTTCAAGGGCCGATGGTATAAATTCTCGTCAAGTCGCCCAGGTCCGTATGAGTCCTTCCAACTTCCCGTCGCCGCGTCGTCCCGGTCCGTGCGCAAAGAGGCGACGATCCGCACTAGCTACGAGGCCGTCACTGCACTAACATTTCATTCGACCAGTGGGGCCGATTTACAGGATAAGGGGAGAGCCTATGCGCAAATCCTTGGATCAATTGAATAGAATTTTGCTTTTATTGGCCGCCATTGATGTGGCGTCGGTCCTCTTTCCGGTGTCGGCTCATGCGGGCTCCGGCTTCTTCGGAGACAATAAAGGCGCAGTCCTCGTCTACATCGACAAAACCAATCAAGAAATGACGGTTTCTTTGGACGGGGTAGAAAGATATCGATGGCCAGTATCAACGGGGGCAGCAGGATATTCAACTCCATCGGGAACCTATACCGCGACGTCCATGAACGAAATTTGGTATAGCAAAGAGTATGACAACGCGCCCATGCCCCATGCCATTTTCTTCATGAGAGACGGCCATGCCATCCACGGCAGCTACGAAGTGAAGAATCTTGGCAGACCCGTATCGCATGGCTGCGTACGTATCGCTCCCGCAAATGCCACGATACTTTATCAACTGGTGCGGGAGAATGGCTTGGAGAATACAAAGGT
Source organism: uncultured Pseudomonadota bacterium (assembly GCA_963727035.1). Classification (GTDB taxonomy): domain Bacteria; phylum Pseudomonadota; class Alphaproteobacteria; order Rhizobiales; family Beijerinckiaceae; genus Rhodoblastus. The sequence goes on from CAVSEY010000021.1 coordinate 5,674, forward strand.
GGTGCTTGCCGGCTCTACTCCGGGCGGTGAGTATAATGTCGTCAGGGGTCGGACAAGCCCGCGTGCGGATTCTTCCGGGCCATCATTCGACGCCCGTTATCACAATAGATCCCAGGGTGAAGATCGTTCGCCATGGAACTTTTTCCATTGGTGAAGACCAAGTTGTCGAGTTTGTAGGCTTGCAGTCCGCGGCATAAGGCCGCCGGCGCTCCGAAAGGGGGAACTCGCGGTCGGATACCTGTATTTCCGGACTCGGCTCGAAGCCGACTTTCCTGATCCGGTCGGCGAATGTCTCATCCGGAGCCATTAGCCGCAGTTTCCATAATCGACCTTTTGGAATCGCGCCTCAACTCGACGGCGGGAGGTTCCATATTGGGGCTTATGCGACGTTTTGGAAAATCAAATAGACAGTCCCAATTTCTCAAATGCAAACCGCTTTGCCTCTGCTTTAGCAATTTGAACAAAAAGGTCAAACCCGACACCGCCGACCTTCTTTGCTGCGGCTTTTGTCATAGACCAAACCTCGGGACTTTGAACGGTATCTAAGAAATCATGGCCAGACGCAGTTAGTCGTAAAGGAAGGATAGACCATGACTGAAATCCGTCTAAACTTTTTGTTAGCCCGAACCCCGGATCGCCATCGTCTTGTTGGATGAATTGTTTGTCATCTAAAATAGCCATGTGAAATTCAAATTTCGCGTCGTTGTGGTCAAAACCCGCCGCCTCCAAATCCTTGATGTCGAAGGTGGGCTTCTCCGAAGCCTGACATGCTTCCAGAAGCTTCTTTAAGTAGTCATGGTCAATCTTCACGCCTGCCTCCAGTGATCCCCTTCCGCCGATAGTAGGCGATGAAGCGCGGCGTGCCAATATCAAGATTTTTGCACCGCTAGCCAAAGCCAGTCCGATCAATGGGTTGGACGGTGCAGAAATCAGGTGTAAATTTAACCTCCGCAATTTGGCGGCAACCCGCCCTGAATCGTGGGTGTCAGGGCCTTCCGCTTCCCGCCGTTCTGCATCCCTCCCGAACGGGAACCGGGCGTCAGATTTCGCCCCCTATGTTTTGCTTCCCTCCAGAAAAGCCCGCGCCGCCTCGGAAAACGGTGTTGAGCGCCGCGTCGTCACGTCGGTCAGCACGACAATCGATTCGCCGGTCGCGACGCATGCGCCGTTCTGGAAGACCGCCTGCTCCAGCCTCAGCGAACTGCGCCCGACCGCTGCGACCCGCGTGCCGATCTCGACCTCGCCCGGCCAGTTGACCTCGCGGCGGAAATCGAGAACCAGCCGCGCGAGCACCAGGGCGCCGTTCGGCCCCATCACGTCCACGCCGCCATTGATCAGCATGTCCACCCGTCCGGTTTCGAGAAAAGTGGCGAAAACGGCGTTGTTGACATGGCCCTGCCGGTCGGTGTCGCCGTAGCGCAGTTTTTCGCGCGTACGGAAAGGAAAATCGGCAAGCGTGGGCGCCGGGCCGGGCGCGGATGAGGGCGGTTTTTGCGACATGAGGCCTCTTTGGGCGGATGCCGCGCAAGATTAGCCCGGATCGCCTCGCCTTGCGACCTTGTGCTTTCGTTGTTACCTCTTGCAAGCAAAGTCGAACTCTCGTAGGCCGCGTGTGAAAAAAGTGCTTTTTGCGCTCCTGTTCGCCGTTTTGGCCCTTCTCGCGCCCGCTGGCGTCCGCGCCGAGCCCGCGCGGACAGCGGCCGTGTTCGACGCTGTGTTCGTCAACAGCTCGCCGCTGCCGACCACGCCGGAAGAGACGGCCCGGATCGCGAGATTCACCGCGCAGCTGAAACAGGCGCTGGACAAATCGGGCCGCTATCGCGCCATCGATCTGGCGCCGATCGAAAAGGACATCGGCGCGGTTCGCAACATCGCGGATTGCAACGGCTGCGAGGTCGATCTGGCGAAAAAGGCCGGAGCGCAGGTCGCCGTGGTCGCCTGGGTGCAGAAGGTCAGCAATCTGATCCTGAACATGAATATCCGCATCGTGGACGCCCGGAGCGGCGCGACGCTCAAGGGCGGCAGCATCGACATCCGCGGCAATGACGACCAGACCTGGAACCGCGGCCTGAAATATCTGCTGAGCGAGCACGTCTTCGCTCCGCCGCGCTGAAGCCGGCGAAGTCCGCTTTCTCGCGGGCCGTCCGATTTCCGACCCCCGGCGCCCCCTTTCATGAAACCCGTCGAGGCTGCGGCCAAATTACGCGCGTCAATCGATCCTTCGTCCGATGAAAAGGCGGCCTTTCCCCCCGCCAAACGCATTGGCAATTGCGGCAGCGCGTGAAATATTTGCGATGGGCTGGGCGAACCGGCGACAATCGGCAAGGAGCGGGAACATGGGCGAGAGCGCAAATGGCGAAAGACGCGTGAGCGGGCCGCGGCTTTTCGCGATTGTCGGCCCGTTCCAGAGCGGCAAGACCACTCTGCTCGAATGTCTCCTCACCCGCTCCGGCGCCTTGGCGCGCCAGGGCTCGGTGCGCGACGGCTCCTCGGTCGGCGACTCGAGCGCCGAGGCCCGCGCCCACGCGGCAAGCGTCGAGGCCAATATCGCCTCGGTCGATTATCTCGGCGACCGCTTCACCTTCATCGACCTGCCCGGCTCGGTCGAATTCGCCCATGAGGCGCGCAATGTCCTGCCGCTGTGCGATGCGGCGATCGTGGTCTGCGAGGCGGACGAACGCAAGCTGCCGGCGTTGCGCGTGATTTTACGCGAGCTCGAAGACCTCGGCGTCCCGCGCATCCTGTTTCTCAACAAGATCGACCAGGCCGACCTGCGCATCCGCGAGACGCTGGCCATGCTCCAGCCGGCCTCGCAGACGCCGCTGCTGCTGCGGCAGATCCCGGTCTGGCAGAACGGCATCGTCACCGGCTTCATCGATCTGGCGATGGAGAGCGCCTTCGTCTATCGCGAACACGCGCCTTCCGTCGTGGTCGACGTTCCCGCCGGCGAGCTGCCGCGCGAAAAGGAAGCGCGCTACACCATGCTGGAGCGCCTCGCCGATTACGACGACGCCTTGATGGAGGAGCTGATTTCCGACATCGAGCCGCCGCGCGACCAGATATTCGACGACCTCACCCGCGATCTGCGCGAAGGCCTGGTCGCGCCGGTGCTGATCGGCTCGGCCGAGGCAGGCCACGGCGTCACCCGCCTGCTGAAAGCCCTGCGCCATGAAGCGCCGGGACTCTCGCGGCTGCGCGACCGGCTCGGCCTCGCCGGCGACGGGCCGGCGCTGGCCCATGCGATCAAGACCATCCACACCGCCCATGGCGGCAAGCTCAGCTTCGCCCGCGTGCTGCGCGGCTCTTTCGCCGACGGCGCCATGGTCAGGAGCGCCAAGGGCGAGGATCGCCTTGCCGGCCTGTCCCGCCTGATGGGCCTTGCGGGATCGAAACAGGGCAAGGTGGAAGAAGGCGATTGCATCGCCTTCGGTCGGCTCGATCATGTGGCGACCGGCGACACGTTCGGCGAGTCCAAGGCCGGCGCCCCGGCCCCGGCGCTCGCGGGCATAGCGCCGCCGCAGCCGGCCCATTGCATCGCGCTCAACGTCAAGGACCGCAAGGACGAGGTTCGCCTCGCCGCCGCCATGGCGAAGCTTGCCGACGAGGACCCGTCGCTGTCTTTCGTGCAGGATCAGGAGGCGGGCGAGCTGAGGCTGTACGGCCAGGGCGAAATGCATCTGCGCGTCGCGCTGGAGCGGCTGTCCGCGCGCTTCGGCGTCAGCGTGGAAGCGCACAAGCCCGGCGTCGGCTATCGCGAAACCATCCGCCACCTCGTTTCGGTGCGGGGCCGCCACAAGAAGCAGTCGGGCGGCCATGGCCAGTTCGGCGATGTCGCGCTGGATGTCGCGCCTTTGCCCCGCGGCGAGGGTTTTGTCTTCAGCGAAACCGTCCATGGCGGCGCCGTGCCGAGAAATTATTTCGGCGCCATCGAGGAAGGCTGCAAGGACGCGCTGGAAAAAGGGCCGCTCGGGTTCCCGGTGGTCGATGTCGCGGTGACCCTGACCGACGGCTCCTATCACAGCGTCGATTCCTCCGACATGGCCTTCCGCACCGCCGCGCGCATCGGCATGGCGGAGGCGCTGGCCAAGGCCAATCCGGTGCTGCTGGAGCCGATCCTCGCCGTCAAGATCACGACGCCGAGCGAGGCCCTGTCGCGCATCACCGCGATCGTCTCCGCGCGGCGCGGCCAGATCCTCGGCTATGACGGACGGCCCGGCTGGGAGGGCTGGGACGTGCTCGGCGCCTTGATCCCGGAAGCGGAAATGGACGGGCTGATCGTCGAATTGCGCTCGGCGACGGCGGGCGTCGGCTTTTTTACCCAGAAATTCGACCATTTGGCCGAAATGGTCGGCAAGACGGCGGACGCCATCGTCGCCCATCATAACGGCGCGAAGGCGCCGGCGCACTAAGGCGGCCCCGCGTCGCTTTATAGAGCGCCGCGCCGGCGTCAGGATTGCGACTGCGACGACACGGCGCGAAAACGCCACAGCGCCAGGGCCAGGAAAATCCCGCCAATCGCCGCCGTGGCGACGAAACGCGGCCAGACCAGATCGAACCCAGCGCCACGATAGAGGATGGCCTGGGCGATCGCGACGAAATGCGTTGACGGCGAGGCCTCCATGATGGTTCGCAGCCAGGGCGGCTGCGATTCCAGCGGCGTGCTGCCGCCGGAAAGCAGGTTCAAAGGCACGGCGACGAGAATATAGAGCAGGCCGAGCTGCGGCATGGTCCGCGCGATGGTGGCGAGAAAAACCCCGACCGAAGTGGCGAAGAACAGGTAAAGCAGCGCGCCGACCAGAAAGAGCGGGATCGAGCCCTCGATGGGCACGCGCAACAGCCCTTTTACGACAAAAACCAGCGACAGGCCGACGGCGGCGACGATGATCAGGCTGTTGGCCCAGATTTTCGCCATGGCGATCTCGAAGGGCGTGACCGGCATGACCAGAAGATGTTCGACCGTGCCATGCTCGCGCTCGCGCACCACGGCCGCGCCGGCGAGAATGATCGCCAGCATGGTGGTGGAGGAAATGACGCCCATGACGCTGGCGAACCAGGACGTGACGACATTGGGATTGAAGGCGATGCGCACCACCTGGCCGATCGGCGCCGGCGGCGGCTCGTCCTGGCGGCTGAGGAATTTGGCGATTTCGTCGGACAGGATCTGCGTGGCGTAGGCCGAGCCGATTCCCGCCTGGACCATGGCGGTGGCGTCGACATTGATCTGGAGCTCCGGGCGCCGGCCGCCAACCAGATCGCGCTCGAAATTGGGCGGTATATTGATGATGAACGTGTAAGCGCCGACATCCATCAGCCGGTCGACGTCCTTCTGCGCGACAAAACGGGCGGGCTGGAAATAGGGCGGCAGAAAGGCGCGGGCGAGGCGGCCGGACAATTCGGAATGGTCCTCGTCAACATAAGCGATGGAGGCGTTGTGCAGCTCCTGCGAATTGCTCTGCGCCTGGGCGATGACCGCCAGCGAAAAGGAATAGACCACCAGGCCGAGAAGCACCCAGTCGCGGAAAAAGCTGCGCAGCTCCTTGGTCCCCAGCCAGAAGATGTTGCGCAGGCTCTGCATCATTTCTCCTGTTTGCGCAGCAGGACGAGGCTTAAGGCCACGAGCCCCGGGAAGAACAGCGACAGGATCGCCACATAGCCGGCGAGATCGGCGAAATACAGGCCCTTGGTGAAGGCGCCGACGCTGATCGGCAGATAATAGGTCATGGGAAACAATTGCCCCATGACGCGTCCCACGCCGGTGACCGAGGAGGCCGGCGTGCTGAGGCCGGAAAACATGCTCGCCGGCAGGATGGTCAGGATCGCCGTGCCGAACAAGGCGGCGATCTGGGTTCTGGTGAAGGCGGAGACGAGCATGCCATAGCCGGTCGAGGCCGCGGCATAGACCAGCGACCCCAGCGCCAGAACGCCGAATCCGCCCTTGAGCGGCACTTGGAAAATATAGAGCGCCATCAGGAACATGATCAGGAAATCGATAAAGGCGAGCACGATATAGGGAATCTGCTTGCCCAGCAGGAATTCCAGCCGCGTCACCGGCGTCACATAGAGATTGATGATCGAGCCCAGCTCCTTTTCGCGCACGATGGCGAGCGCCATCAGAATGGCCGGGAGCAGCGCCAGTTGCAGGGCGATGGCGCCGGGAACCATGGCGTAGATGGAATCGAAGGACTGATTGTAGCGGAAGCGCGTCTCGATATCCGCTGGCGGGACGGGCTGCGGCGGCAGGCCGTGGATCGCCGGGTCGGCGAGAAACTGCTGATGCATGCTTTGCAGATAGCCGTGGATGGTTTCGGCGCGAAAGGGCATGGCCCCGTCGATCCAGACCGACACCTCGGTCGGGCGTCCGCGCAGGATGTCGCGGCCGAAGCCCGGCGGAATCTCGATGCTCGCATTGACGTCGCCGCTCTTGAGCCGGGTGACCAGGTCGTTGGCGTCGCGGATCGGCGGCTGCTCGATGAAATAGGCCGAGCCGCGCAGTTCGCTCAAATAAGCGCGGCTGTAATAGGAATTGTCGCGGTCGAGCGCGGCGTAAGTCAGGGAATCGACATCGGTGGTGATGCCGAAGCCGAGCACCAGCAGCAACAGAGCGGGACCGAAGATCGCATAGGACAGGCGGATCGGATCGCGCGACAATTCAAGCACTTCGCGGATCGTATAGGCCATCATCCGCCGCAGGCTGAAGCGCGGATTGACGGCTTGAGCGCGTTGCGGGACCAGCGGTTCGGCCGCCTCGCCGAGCGGACGCGCCGCGCCGGCCTCCTCCAGAAAGGCGATGAAGGCCTCTTCCAGGTTCTTTGCGTTCTTCCGGCGCGTGAGTTCGGCCGGAGCGCCGGTGGCGAGAATCTGGCCCGAATCCATCAGCGAAATGCGGTCGCAGCGCGCCGCCTCGTTCATGAAATGGGTGGAGATGAAAATGGTCACGCCTTCCTTGCGCGACAATTCGATCAGCAAGGCCCAGAATTCGTCGCGGGCGATGGGATCGACGCCGGAGGTCGGCTCATCGAGAATGAGCAGGTCGGGCTTATGGACCAGCGCGACAGCCAGCGACAGGCGCTGGCGCAGGCCGAGCGGCAGGCCGGCGGCCAGGACGTCGCCATGATTTTTCAGCTCGAAGCGGTCGAGCAGGGTCTCGATGCGATCCCGCGCCTCGCGCGCCGGCAGGCCGAACAGGCGACCGTGCAATTCGAGATTTTGCCGCACGGTCAATTCGCTGTAGAGCGAAAAGCCCTGCGACATATAGCCGACGCGCCGGCGCGCGGCGAGGCCGCCCGCCTCGATGCTCTGGCCGAACAGCAAGGCCTCGCCGGCGCTCGCCTCCACCAGGCCGGTGAGCATTTTCATTGTCGTGGACTTGCCGCAGCCGTTGGAGCCGACGAAGCCGAAAATCTCGCCGCGTCGAATCGCGAGATCGACATGATCGACGGCGACGAAGTCCCCGAATTTTTTGGTCAGGCCCTTGGCGACGATCACCGGCGCGCCGCCATCGTCCTTTCGCGGCGGGATCTCCAGCTTTTTCGCGAGGCCGCCCTCCGGCAGCAAGGCGATGAACGCCTCCTCGACGCTCGCAGCGCCGGTGCGCGCGAGAATGTCCCGCGGCGCGCCGGTCGCGAGAATTTTTCCCGCGTTCATGAAGATCAGGAAATCGAATTTCTCCGCCTCCTCCATATAGGCGGTGGCGACAATAATGCTCATTTTCCCTGCGCCGCTCTGGCCGTGAATCGCGGTCGCTCCGGCGTTCGCCGACCGCTCCCGGACGCCGCCAACCGCTTGCGCGTTCTGGCTCCTGCGCCAACCGCTTGCGCGTCAAGTCGGCGGCGCATGCGCTCCACCAGTTCCCAGAACTGCCTGCGCGACAGGGGATCGACGCCGGTGGTCGGCTCGTCGAGGATGAGCAGTTCCGGGTCATGGATCAGGGCGCAGCACAGGCCGAGCTTCTGTTTCATGCCGCCGGACAATTGATGGCACGCCCTTTTGGCGAAGGGCGCGAGGCCGACGTCGAGAGTCAGCGCGGCAAGCCGCGCCGCGCCTTCCGCGCGGCCCTGGCCGAACAGCCGCGAGAAAAAGATGATGTTCTCCTCGACGGTGAGATCGGGATAGAGATTCTTGCCCAGGCCCTGCGGCATGAAAGCGATGCGCGGGCAGATTTCGTCGCGCCATGCGGCGGAGCCGATGTCGCCGCCCAGAACCTCGATCCCGCCGTCCTGAAGGGTCTTGGCGCCGGCGATCAGGCCGAGCAATGTCGACTTGCCGACTCCGTCCGGCCCCACCAGCCCGACCATGCAGCCGGAGGGAATATCCAGCGACAGGCCGTCGAGAGCCCGGATCCGGCCATAGGCGTGGCGCAAATGGCGCAACCGGACCGCGGGCTCCTCGCTCATTCGCCCCGCCCTTGCAGCGCGGGCGTCCAGGGGGCCTTGGCGTCGGTCTTGACATAAGCCACGCCGGGCAGGCCGCTGCGCACCGCGTCGGCATGGGCCCTGGCGCGGTCGGGATCGATCTTCACCCGCACCCGGAACATCATGCGGTCGCGGTCGTCACGGGTCTCGACCATTTTCGGCGTGAATTGCGCCTGATCGGCAAGAAAGGACACTTTGGCCGGGATCGGCCGGTCGGGATAGGCGTCGAGCAGGATGCGGGACTCCGCGCCGATCTTGACCTTGTCCGCCTGCAGCGTCGGCAGATAGACGTCCATATAGACATAAGCCGTGTCGAGCATGGTAAAGACCTTGCCGCCGGCGGGCAGGACCTCGCCGACATTGGCGACACGATATTCGATTCTTCCGTCACGTGGCGCGACCAGGGTGTTGTCGGCGATATTCACGCGCGTCAATTCGGCGTCGTGCGTCGCCGCGTTCAGCGCCTTTTCGGCCTCGGCGACGTGGTGTTCCGCCGCCCGCTGGACGAGATGGGCGCCGTCGACCGCCTGCTTGCGCTGGTCATAGAGCTCCCTGGTGGCGAAACCATTCTTCACCAGTTTCGCCGTGCGCTCGATTTCCTGTTCGGCGAGCAGGGACGAGGTCTTGGCGTTGTCGAGAATGGCGCGCGCCTCCTCCACCGCCTTCTGGGCCCCCTCGACCTGCGCCTCGCCCTTTTTGAGGGTTTGTTGCAAATCGCTTGTGTCCATGACGGCGAGCACCTGGCCGGCGGCGACCTTGTCGCCCTCGTCCACGCGCAATTCGGCGATGCGCCCGGCGAATTTGGTGTCGATGTCGATCGGATCGGCCTCCAGCCGGCCGTTGCCATAAACGATATAGGCTGGGATCGCGGGGGCGCGATGCGCCTGCCAGACGACATAGCCAACCCCGCCGCCGATCACGGCGAGAAGGGCGAGCCGCCGCGCCCACACGCCGCGCCGGCTCGGCGGATGATGCTCGATGACCGCATGGGCCGCCTCCGGCTGAATTGTCGCCGGGAGCTGCGCGGGCGCCGCGTGTTCGACGTCCGGAGGGACCGTGGCGGCGGAGGCCTTGTCGTCGGGTTCGTTCAAGGGAGAAATCTCGCGATTGATGCTGGTGCAGAATGACCGGCGGCCCCGCTTTAGCGCCATGATCTGGCGCTATTGCGGCAAGGCCTTTTCCGGAGGCGTCGCCTGGCCGTGGCGCTATTTCGCATGCAGGCGCGGCGAAAACGAGTTAAAGCGGCGTCGCTGCGCTCGAACGAAGGATCGCCATGCTTTTCCTTGATCCCAAATCCGCGGCTTTCGTGCCGATCGATCTGCAAAAGGGCATTGTCGGCGCGCCGATGGAGCCGCGCTCCGGCGCGGATGTCGTGACCTGTGCGAAAGAGCTCGCGGAAAAATTCCGCGCCGCCCGCGCCCCGGTCTTTCCCGTTCGCGTCGCTTTTTCTCCGGATTTCGCCGATGCGCCGCGCCAGAGGGTGGACGCGCCCATGCAGCTTCCTGCCGGCGGCCTCCCGCCCGACTGGAGCGAACTGGCCGAGGGCGTCGCGGCGCCCGGCGACATCGTCATCACCAAGCGCCAATGGGGCGCCTTCCATGGCACGGAGCTTGAGCTTCAACTGCGGCGGCGCGGCGTGACGACGCTGGTCCTGGCCGGGATCGCCACCAATTTCGGCGTGGAATCGACCGCCCGACAGGCCTGGGAGCTTGGCTTCGAACTCGTGATCGTCGAGGACGCCTGCGCCTCGCGCGCCGCCGATCTGCATGAATTCGCGATCCGCCATATTTTCCCCCGTCTGGGGCGGGTGACCGCCAGCGCGAATATCGCCTTCGCGACCGGATGAGCGGATTGAAAGATTTCTCCTTTCGCGACGCCGGCCTTTTGGGGCAATGGCTGGCGCTGATCGCGCTCACCTTGCTGTTCGGCGGCGCTCTGACCGCCCTGCGCCTGCCGGCCGGCCTGCTGATCGGCGCCATCGCCGCCGCGGCGGGTGTTGCGGCCTTCGATGGCCGAATCCGGGTTCCGCCCTGGGCCTTTCTGATGGCGCAAGCCGCGATCGGCGGCATGATCGCGCAGAAAATGACGCCGGCGATCCTGCATGAAATGGCGCGGGACTGGCCGCTTTTTCTCGCCGCCGCCTTTTCCGTGATCGCCGCGAGCAGCCTGTTCGGCTGGCTTCTCACCAGATGGCGGCTGTTTCCGGGGAGCACCGCGATCTGGGGCGCCCTGCCCGGCGCGGCTTCCGCCATGGTGGTCATGGCCGACGCCTATGGCGCCGACATGCGCCTCGTCGCCTTCATGCAATATTTGCGCGTCCTGCTCGTCGCTCTGGTCGCCAGCCTGATCGCGCGCTTTTTGACGCCGGGCGCGGGCGCAGGCGCAGGCGCGCTCGCCGGATTTTTCGCGCCTGTTTCCTGGCCGGCCTTCGCCGCAACCCTTGCCGCGCTGCTCGGCGCCGCTTTCCTCGCCCAAAAGCTGCGCCTCCCCGCCGGCGCCCTGCTGGCGCCGCTTTTCTTCGGCGCCCTGCTGCAGGATTCCGGGCTTCTGGCGCTTGAACTGCCGCGCCCGTTTCTGGTCCTGAATTACGCCGTCCTCGGCTGGAGCGTCGGCCAGAGATTTTCCCGCGCCCTTCTGTTGCATGTTTTCAAGACGCTGCCGGCGACCCTCGCTTCGGTCGCCGGGCTGATCGCGCTCTGCGCCGGGCTCTCGGCGATTCTGGCGGCGATGGCGCATGTCGATCCCATGACCGCCTATCTCGCCATGAGCCCCGGCGGCATCGACGCCGTCGCCATCATCGCCGTCTCCGCCAAGCTCGACCTGCCCTTCGTCATGGCTTTGCAGACGGCGCGGGTGCTGATGGTTATCCTCATCGGCCCCGCCATCGCCCGTTTTCTTTCCGGCGCGGCGACGCCGCCCCACGACCCGGCGATTGATTGAACGGCGGCAATGTTGTTTAAGGGCGCGCAACCGCGCTGCGCGCAAAAGTGGACGCCGGTTTTTCGGTCAGCGCGCTGCGGCGACATAATGTGAACGCGCGCCACGGAATGGCCGCGATTGGCGGGCTTTGTGGCGCGCGACGGACTTAAACCATTGGCCCTTGCTTCCAACTCGTCGGAAACAAGGGCGCCGCGCCGGTCGGCGCGGATATTATCGGTCCTTTCCAAGGGCCGATGGTATTACAGCCACCAACTTGAGCTCAGGCGGAGCAGGTTTTCATGCGCACACTCTTTCTGCAAGCGCCTTCCTTTGACGGTTTCGACGGCGGCGCCGGCTCGCGCTATCAGGCGCGCCGCGAGATCGCCTCTTTCTGGTATCCGACCTGGCTCGCCCAGCCGGCCGCGCTGATCGAGAACTCCAAGCTGATCGACGCCCCGCCGCACAAGATCAAGCTTTCGGACGTGGTGGCGCAGGCCAAGGACTTCGACCTCGTCGTGGTCCATACCTCCGTCCCGTCCTTCGCCTCGGACGTGAAATGCATCGAGGCGCTCAAAGCCGCCAACCCCAATCTCAAGGCCGGCCTGATCGGCGCCAAGGTCGCGGTGGACGCCGACGGCAGCCTGAAAAGCGCTCCGAGCGTCGATTTCGTCGCCCGCAACGAATTCGACTTCACCATCAAGGACGTCGCCGACGGCAAGGACTGGAAAGACATTCTCGGCCTGAGCTACCGCGACGCCAACGGAAACATCCAGCACAACGACGAGCGGCCGATCCTGGAAAACATGGATTCCCTGCCCTTCGTCTCGCCGATCTACAAGCGCGACCTGAAAATCGAGAATTATTTCATCGGCTATCTCAAGCACCCCTATATTTCGATCTATACCGGGCGCGGCTGCAAATCGCGCTGCACTTTCTGCCTGTGGCCGCAGACCGTCGGCGGCCATCGCTACCGCACCCGCAGCGTCGGCCATGTGATCGAAGAGATCAAATGGTGCCTGGAAAACTTCCCGCAGGTGCAGGAATATTTCTTCGACGACGACACATTCACCGACGATCTTCCCCGCGCGGAGGCCATCGCCAAGGAACTCGGCAAGCTCGGCGTGACCTGGTCGTGCAACGCCAAGGCCAATGTGCCGCGCGAGTCGCTGAAAATCATGCGCGACAACGGCTTGCGTCTGCTGCTGGTCGGCTATGAATCCGGCAACCAGCAGATCCTGCACAATATCAAGAAGGGCATGCGCATCGAGGTGGCCAAGCAATTCGCCAAGGATTGCCGCGAACTCGGAATCATGATCCACGGCACGTTCATCATGGGCCTGCCCGGCGAGACGCGCGAGACGATCAAGGAAACCATTGCCTTCGCCAAGGAGGTCAACCCGCACACCTTGCAGGTGTCGCTGGCCGCGCCCTATCCCGGCACCTTCCTTTACAACCAGGCGCTGGAAAACGGCTGGCTCGACAGCGCCAACGCCGAAATGGTGGACGAGAACGGCGTCCAGATCGCGCCGCTCCATTATCCCGACCTCAGCCACAAGGAAATTTTCGACGCGGTCGAAACTTTTTACCGCCAGTTCTATTTCCGCCCGCGCAAAATCGGCGCGATCGTCAACGAAATGGTGCGCGACCGCGCCATGATGAAGCGCCGCCTGCGCGAGGGCGTGGAATTCTTCCAGTTCCTGCGCGAGCGCAAACAGGGCGCGCAGTGCTGAGAGCGGGCGAACTTCCAGCGCCTCGTATCCGCAAAAGCGATGCGCCGCCGACGGGCTAGAGGTCTCGGGATGGCCGCATCTAAAATCAAGCGCATCCCTTTTGTCACGTGTGCGACGCTCGCGGCGCTGGGATTGGCCGCTGAGCCGCGATATTCGCTGCGTCTTGAACGTTTAGATCCTTACGCACAAATACATCGACGGCCTTAATGGTCGACCAATTCCCGGAACCACGACGCCATTCGAATCTCACTTGCCCTGGCGTGGAAACCTTCAGCGCGGCCGGGCAGCCCCCTAGCTTCACGTCGTGGCCCCGCCTTTACGGCCGTGCACGACACGCAGAACGCCCGCCACGGATGAGCTGGCGAGCGTTTTTGCTTTTGTCGGTATCGTCGCGATGACGATCGAGTGGCCTAATGACGCGAAGCCACTATCAGCAACGGCCAAACGCCTGGGCCCCTAACGAGACTCTTTCGGCATCCGCGCTGTCAGGCTGGCGGAGGCCAAAACGAATATTTCTGCCGGGCGTTTTCCAATGCGGCTGAGAAGGCGATCACGGCTAAACTTGACGAGAGTGAGCGCTCACTTTATAAAACTCTCACATTATTAAACACTTCAGGCAGCGATCCATGGACACGAACGATTTAGGACTGCAATTCGCCCACCGCGCGTTTGAGGCCGGCCGGGTCTTTACTCCCGGGTCTCCTCTGGATGAACGTGACCTGTTTTCCGGTCGCCAACAGCAAATACATAAGATCATCGAAGCAATATCTCAGAAAGGATACCATTCCGTTCTTTATGGCGATCGCGGAGTTGGAAAGATGTCATTATCAAATGTCTTAGTAGATTACTTATCCGATATCGGAATTAACATTCTAATGCCACGCGCTAACTGTGACGCTTCAGATACATTCTCGTCTTTGTGGTTGAAGGCGCTCAGGGACGTAACCGTGCCCCAATCTAGGCCTGGGCTCGGATTTACATCTGAAGACGTTCATGAGTATAGAAGCATAATTGAAACTATTCCTGATGTCATTAGCCCTGATGATGTCAGGAGGACGCTAACAGCTCTTACAAAGCATAACAACATGGTAATAATATTCGATGAGTTTGATCGACTAATAAACGACAGTGCGAAGATTTTGATGGCTGACACTATTAAGACACTGTCAGATCATGGCGTTGATGCCACAATTTTGTTGATCGGTGTGGCTGATTCTGTAGATCGCCTGATAGAGGAACATCACTCCGTCGAACGCGCGCTGGTGCAAGTTCACCTACCTCGAATGTCAGACGATGAAGTGAAGGAGATTTTCCGAAAAGGCCTCGGAAAACTTAATATGAGTATTGATGACGCCGCACTTGATGAGGCATCGAGTCTCTCGCAAGGATTGCCATACGTTACACACTTACTTGCTCTACATAGCGCGAGGGAATCTCTAAAGGCACAATCGTTAATTGTCAAAGTTGAGCACGTACACAGTGGTGTGCAACAATCTATTTCCCAATGGCAGCAATCTGTAATATCCACCTATTACGCCGCAACAAAGAGCCATCAACCAGGTAATATCTTCAAGGAAGTACTGACAGCCTGCGCGTTAGCTGAGCCTGACGAACTTGGCTTTTTCACTGCCGCAGCAGTAAGACTCCCGCTAAAAGTGATTACAGGACACAACTACGATATACCCAACTTCGCCCGCCACCTAAACGAGTTCGCCAAAAGTGAGCGAGGGCCTGTCCTTCAGAAAACTGGCGAGACCCGTCGCATACGTTATCGCTTTGTAAGCCCCCTCATACGCCCCTATGTTACGATGCGCGCCGTTGCTGATGGGATTTTGGATCGCTCTAAGATCGACCAAATCCAGCAAAGCAATGGATAGACCTTTTTGCCGCGCGACAATCAGGATGAGAACGGCGCGTCAAACAGGGTGAGAATCGCCGTGGGGCTGTGACGTAGGGAGGCCATAGGCCGACCGGAGGCGCAGCCCCACGGCGAGGCGTTTTTTCTGAAGCCTTCTGGCGATCGCGGCCGGTCGGGTAACGAAGGGATTTTTCCGCACTGGAGGAATCGCCTTGTGCCCGGCCGCCACGTAACCGACCACCAGATGAGGCTTTTCATGAAGTTCCGTCAGACCGAGACGGTCACCGTCGCGGCGGCCAAGGCGTCGTTCAGCGCAGCCACCGCTTATCGTCTTGAACAAGACCCCCGCCTTCCATCAACAAAGAAAGAGCCGCGCGAGCGGCGGCGTCCCGATCCGCTCAGCGCCATTTTCGAGCAGGAGGTCGTGCCGATGCTGGCGGCGGCGCCGGGACTGCGACCAATCGCGATCTTCGAGGAGATGGTTCGTCGCCATCCCGAACTCGGGCATGGAATCCGCCGCACGCTGGAGCGGCGCGTTCGCGCGTGGCGCGCTCTGCATGGCGCCGAACGCGAGGTGATCTTCCGCCAGACGCATGAACCCGGGCGCATGGGCCTATCCGATTTTACCGACATGGGCGACCTCGCCGTCACCATAGGCGGTGTGGCTCTTGATCACCGGCTCTATCACTTCCGCCTCGTCTATTCCGGCTTCGAACACGCCCATGTCGTGCTCGGCGGTGAAAGCTTCGTCGCTTTGGCGGAGGGACTGCAAAACGCCCTGTGGGCGCTCGGCGGGGCGCCGTTCGAACATCGCAGCGACAGCCTCTCCGCCGCGTTCCGCAATCTCGCCCCGGAGGTGCGTGAGGATATGACCCGACGCTACGACGGCTTGTGCGCCCATTACGGCATGACGCCGACGCGCAACAACAAGGGCGTCGCCCACGAGAACGGCTCCGTCGAAAGCTCGCACGGCCATATCAAGGCGACCATCAAGGACGCGCTGCTGATGCGCATCAGCGCCGACTTCGAGGATCTGCCCGCCTACCGTCGGTTCGTCGACGAGATCGTCAGCCGCCGCAACGCCCGCCATCGTCCGCGTATCGAAGTCGAGCGCGCCCAGTTGAAAACCCTGCCGGACCGGCGCACCAGCGATTACGAGGAGCTCGGCGTCAACGTCACATCCTCTGGCGGCTTCACATTGCGCAAGGTGTTCTACACCGTCCCCTCGCGCCTGATCGGGCATCGGCTGCGGGTGCGGCTTTATGACGACCGCCTTGAGGTGTTCATCGGCGGCACGCCGCTCATGACCCTGTCGCGCGGGCGCGCCCATCCTTCCGGCAAGCACGCCCACGTCGTCAATTACCGCCATGTCATCCATGCCTTGCGCAAGAAGCCGATGGCGTTGTTGAACCTGGTCTATCGCGACCAGCTTTTTCCGCGCGAGGCGTTCCGGCGCACGTTCGACGCCTTGCTGGAGCGCCTGCCAGACCGGCAAGCCTGCCGCATCATGGTCGATCTTCTCGCCCTCGCCCATGATCGCGGTTGCGAAGCCGAACTGGCCGATGCGCTCGCCGCGGGGTTGAACGCCAAGGAACTGCCCGACATGGCGGCGCTGCGCGCCAGGTTCACGCCCGATCCCGCGAGAGTTCCGACGGTGGTCGTCACCCTGGCGCCGCTTCAATCCTACGAGGCGCTCCTCGGCGACTGCCAGATGGGAGACGCCGCATGAGCGCGCCCCAAACGCCCATCGACGCCGCAAGGCTCAGCCTGCTTCTCAACGAACTGCGCCTTCCGGCGATCAAGGTGCTGTGGCCGCAATTTGCCGAGACCGCCGACAAGGAAGGCTGGCCTGCCGCCCGCTTCCTTGCGGCCATCGCCGAGCATGAACTCGCCGAGCGCGACCGCCGCCGCATCGAACGCCATCTCGCCGAAGGCAAACTCCTGCCCGGAAAGACGCTTGAGACCTTCGCCTTCGAGGCTGTGCCAATGATCTCGAAAGCCCAGGTCATGGCGATTGTCGCTGGCGACGCCTGGCTCGGCAAAGGCGCCAACGTCCTGTTGTTCGGGCCGCCCGGCGGAGGCAAGAGCCATCTCGCGTCAGCCATCGGCCTCGCCTTGATCGAAAACGGCTATCGGGTTTTGTTCACCCGAACTACAGACTTGGTGCAGAAGCTGCAAATCGCCCGGCGCGACCTTGGGCTTGAAGCCGCGATCGATCGCCTCGACCGCTTCGACTTGCTCATCCTCGACGATCTGGCTTACGTCACCAAGGACCAGGCCGAAACCAGCGTGCTGTTCGAACTGATCAGCGCCCGCTACGAACGACGATCCATGCTGATCACCGCCAACCAGCCGTTCGGGGAATGGAACAAGGTCTTTCCAGATCCCGCCATGACGCTCGCCGCAGTCGATCGCCTCGTCCACCACGCCACGATCTTCGAACTGAATGTCGAAAGCTATCGTCGCCGCCAGGCCATCGAGCGAAAACGGGGGCCGGGACGTCCGACAAGCCAGGCAACGCCAGCCAATCTCGCAGAGGCCGATCTCGCTGATTGACGCGCCGCGACAATCAATGTCGAAAACCGCTTGCGCGCGACAATCAACGCCGCGAATATCGGTGCCGCCGCGACACCGGATTCTCATCCAGATTGTCGCACGCCTCTCATCCAAATTGTCGCGCTATACCTTTTCACCGCCCGGGCTGCCGGTGGCTGGTCGCGCTGGCAGGTTGAGCGGGGCGCTTTCATTTTCGCGCAATCCCTTGCGCTCGGTAGCCACTCCAATCTGGCAACACGGCACAGCGCGTGCACCGCAGGCCGGACAACCAAAACGCCTGACGCGCTTGATCCTCTGGAATGGAGTTTCGTGCGGCAGGCCTACGGCGTCGAACGGCGCATCGTTGTCTATGTCGCGCAAATAAAAAAGCCGCCCCTGCCGGAGCGGCGCGTTCAGGAAGCCACTTGGGTTGTGACTCTCAGGAAGCCGACTTCATTCGCGTCTTTGTGCGCTTCAAAACGACGTAATCACCGAAGCTGCGCATGTCGTTTACCAGCGCGCGAGAATACTCAACCCTGTCCTGAGTGTTGGCACCACGCTTGGCAGCCAATTTCACGCCCGCCTTCGGGCTTGCGACCGTGATGATCTGAAACGCACCCGGTTCAGCTTCGAGCCGTCGCGTCGTCGGCGACGTGGACGTTATCACGTTTAGCATTTTCATTTTTGACCTCCCTCATTATCAATTTTATCAGATCTGGCCACGCAGTCGGTCAAAATTCGTATCGGCCAAAACGACGAGTGAAGCTATCACGCTTGCTGCATGCTCGAGAATCGCCGAATTTTCCTTGTCAAACCGTTTTTCACGGTCACTTGTTCCGACCAGAACACCGTAAGGGCGGTTGCATGTCGCCAATAGCGGCCCGATCGGCACCGATACAAACGATCGATACGCGGTGTTATCGTATTCGACTTCCAATTCCTTCGGTGCAGAACAAAGCTGGGCCACATCAGCATGAAGCGCGTCACCAGTGATAATTGTCTGTGCGTCCACGAAGGTCTTGCCAACGTGCCCCTGGCCACGCCCCCACTTGCGACCGATCCCTGTAGATGGATGCGTTCGGGCACGCTCCCGCCAAATAGGAACGAGCAAATCATCCTGTGCAGAGTAAAGGTAGCACGCGAAATTCCACTTCTCTGAGCCGCCGAAACCGAAAAGCAATTCGCCCTCGTTAACCAGAGGGTTGCAGATGGAACCGACCGCCGCCTCCAAATCCTTCAAGGACTTCAGGCCGTCGGTTACGTACGTGGCAATCATTCCGTGCGTGCTCAATGAATATGCGGATTGAAACGCAAGAAGGTTGATTGACTGCTCAAGCCCCTCTACGTCCTTATTGAGATCGAAAATCGCTTCTTCGCTCAACTCGTTCTCTCGAATGAGCTTCAGCAAAGACTGCGGTGCAGGATAGGCTCTCCACCAGAAGAGCCCAAAGAAGACGATCACTATCGCCCAGAGAATGAAGACCAGCCAGCTATGCGCTTTATGGATATCTTCTGTGAAAGCGCCGAGCACGCCGATGATTGCCGGGAAAGCGACTAAGAAAACCGCATTTGACACGATAAGCTCGATCTGAACCTTCCCGGCTTCGCTCTCCAGGACTTCGGACCGTGCTTCAGTCAAGCAGTTGCCCCATCAAAAATGCGAGTGCGTAGCTCTGAGAGGCGCATTTAAAAATTCCATCAACCTGTTAGATCAGCATACCAAACTGACGAAAAACTGACGAGCATTTCAACAAACTTTTCTTGTCCCATAAGTTATTGTGATGGAGGCCTCGGAGGGAATCGAACCCCCGTACAAGGATTTGCAGTCCTCTGCGTAGCCACTCCGCCACGAGGCCCTGAGTCGGATGTTTCGGTCCGTCCCGGTCGGGAGCCTATAGCAGCAGGAAGGCGGCGCCCGCAAGCGTCTCGCGCGCTTTCTTTACGCCGCGGCGGATCGCAACAATTCCTCGCCGCAAGCGCCATAGCCCCAACAAAAAGGCCGCTCTTTCGAGCGGCCTTTTTTCTGGCTCATTCCGCCGCCGGAAGCCGCGGCGGGGCGGCGGAGGATTCCGCCTTCTGCTGCAGGATCATGTCGTCGCGGGTCGTCGCGATATTGCGCAGCTTCGACATCGCGGCGCCGGTGCCGGCCGGGATCAGGCGGCCGACGATGACATTTTCCTTCAGGCCTTCCAGCGTGTCGATCTTGCCGTTGACCGCGGCTTCCGTGAGGACGCGGGTGGTCTCCTGGAACGACGCCGCCGAGATGAAGGAGCGGGTCTGCAGGCTCGCCTTGGTGATGCCGAGCAGGACCGGGGTGCCGGTCGCCGGGCGCTTGCCCTCCTCGACCGCGCGCTCGTTGGCCTCGTCCATCTCGATGCGGTCGACCTGTTCGCCGGACAGGAAGTCGGTTTCGCCGGGATCGCTGATATCGACCTTCTGCAGCATCTGGCGCACGATCACCTCGATGTGCTTGTCGTTGATGCTCACGCCCTGCAGGCGATAGACCTCCTGGATCTCGTTGACGAGATAGGCGGCCAGCTCCTCGACGCCCTTGATGGCGAGAATGTCATGCGGCGCGGGATTGCCGTCGACGATGTAATCGCCCTTTTCGACAATGTCGCCATCCTGCAGATGGATGTGCTTGCCCTTGGGGATCAGATATTCGACGGCCTCGACGCCGTCCTCGGCCGGCTCGATGGACAGGCGCTGCTTGTTCTTGTAGTCGCGGCCGAACTTCACCGTGCCGCCGATCTCCGCGATGATCGCGTGATCCTTGGGACGGCGCGCCTCGAACAGTTCGGCGACGCGCGGCAGACCGCCGGTGATGTCGCGGGTCTTGGCGCTTTCCAGCGAAATACGCGCGATGACGTCGCCGGCCTGCACCTTGGCGCCGGGATCGGCCGCGATGATCGAGTCCACCGGCAGGGTGTAGCGGGCGTCGCCGCCGCGCAACAGCTTCAGCAGCTTGCCGTCCTTGCCATTGACGATCAGGGCCGGCTTGAGGCTCGACGAACGGGCGTTCAGGCGCCAGTCCATGACCATGCGCTTGGCGATGCCCGTCGCCTCGTCCACCGTTTCCGACATCGACTGGCCCTCGACCAGATCCTCGAAGCCGACGACGCCGTCCACTTCGGTCAGGATCGGGCGGGTATAGGGGTCCCATTCCGCCACGCGCTGGCCGCGCTTGACGTGATCGCCCTCGTCCACCTTGAGGCGCGAGCCATATTGCACGCGATGGACGGCGCGCTCGGTCCCGTCCGGGCCGCAAACGACCACGGCGACATTGCGCGCCATGACCATCAGATCGCCGTCGGAATTGCGCGCCAGATGGCGGTTGCGGATCTTCACCAAGCCCTCGAAATTGGTCTCGATGAAGGACGAGTCCGCGATCTGCGCCGCGCCGCCGATATGGAAGGTGCGCATGGTGAGCTGGGTGCCCGGCTCGCCGATCGACTGCGCCGCGATGACGCCGACCGCTTCGCCGAGATTGACCGGCGTGCCGCGCGCCAGATCGCGGCCGTAGCAGGCCCCGCAGACGCCGTTCTTGGCCTCGCAGGTCAGCACCGAACGGATCTTCACCTCCTGGATGCCGGCGGCGTTGATCCGCTCGATATGCCATTCCTGGATCATCTCGCCGGCCTTGACGATGATCTGGCCGTCGTGATCGACCAGATCCTCCGCGGCGGTGCGGCCGAGGATGCGGATGGCGAGCGTCGCCACCACCTGGCCCGCGTCGATGATGGCGCGCATGCGGATGCCGCCGGTCGAGCCGCAATCATAGGAGGTGATGATCGAATCCTGCGCCACGTCCACCAGGCGGCGGGTGAGATAGCCGGAGTTCGCGGTCTTCAACGCGGTGTCCGCGAGGCCCTTGCGGGCGCCGTGGGTCGAGTTGAAATATTCGAGAACCGTCAGGCCTTCCTTGAAGTTCGAGATGATCGGGCTCTCGATGATCTCGCCGGAAGGCTTGGCCATCAGGCCGCGCATCGCCGCCAGCTGCTTCATCTGCGCCGGCGAGCCGCGCGCCCCGGAGTGGGACATCATGTAGATCGAGTTGATCGGCTGGTCGCGTCCGGAGTCGTCCTTGCGGACCGCCGAAATGCGCGCCATCATTTCCTCGGCGAGCTTGTCGGTGCATTTCGCCCAGGCGTCCACGACCTTGTTGTACTTCTCGCCCTGGGTGATGAGGCCGTCGTTGTACTGCTGCTCATATTCCTTGGCGAGGTTGCGGGTCGCCTCGACGATCTGCGGCTTGGTCTCCGGCACGACCATGTCGTCCTTGCCGAAGGAAATGCCGGCGGTGCAGGCCTCGCGGAAGCCCAGCCCCATGATCCGGTCGCAGAAGATCACCGTCTCCTTCTGACCGCAGTTGCGGTAGACGGTGTCGATCATCCCCGAAATTTCCTTCTTGGTCATCAGCTTGTTGGCGACGTCGAAGGGGATCTTGACATGCTTGGGCAGGAGCTGGCCGAGCATCATGCGGCCCGGCGTGGTGTCGAAGAGTTTCGACACACGCTCGCCGTTCTCGTCATAGGTCCAGGCGCGGCCCTTGATCTTGGTGTGCAGGGTGATCGCCTTGGCGAACAAAGCATGTTCGATTTCGCCGTGATTGGCGAAGGCCATGCCCTGTCCCGGCTCGCCGTCGCGCATCAGCGACAGATAATAGAGGCCGAGCACGATGTCCTGCGACGGCACGATGATCGGCTGACCATTGGCCGGGTGCAGAATGTTGTTGGTCGACATCATCAGCACGCGCGCTTCGAGCTGGGCTTCGAGCGACAGAGGCACGTGGACGGCCATCTGGTCGCCGTCGAAGTCGGCGTTGAAGGCGGCGCAGACCAGCGGGTGCAGCTGGATCGCCTTGCCCTCGATCAGCATCGGCTCGAAGGCCTGGATGCCGAGGCGGTGCAAGGTCGGCGCGCGGTTGAGCATGATGGGATGTTCGCGGATCACCTCGTCGAGGATGTCCCAAACCTCCGGCTTTTCCTTCTCCACCAGCTTCTTGGCCTGTTTGACGGTCGCCGACAGACCCTTGGCGTCAAGCCGCGAATAGATGAAGGGCTTGAACAGCTCCAGCGCCATTTTCTTGGGCAGGCCGCATTGGTGAAGTTTCAGTTCCGGCCCCACGACGATGACGGAACGACCCGAGTAATCGACGCGCTTGCCCAGAAGATTCTGGCGGAAGCGGCCCTGCTTGCCCTTGAGCATGTCGGCGAGCGACTTCAACGGACGCTTGTTGGCGCCGGTGATGACGCGGCCGCGGCGGCCGTTGTCGAACAGCGCGTCGACCGCCTCCTGCAACATGCGCTTTTCGTTGCGGATGATGATGTCCGGCGCGCGCAGTTCGATCAGCCGCTTCAGACGGTTGTTGCGGTTGATGACGCGGCGGTAGAGATCGTTGAGGTCCGAAGTCGCGAAACGGCCGCCGTCGAGCGGCACCAGCGGACGCAGGTCCGGCGGGATGACCGGGACTTCGGTGAGGATCATCCATTCGGGCTTGTTGCCGGAATTGACGAAGGCCTCGATGATCTTCAGCCGCTTGGCGAGTTTCTTGGGCTTCAGCTCGGTGGTCGCCTCAGCGATCTCCACCTTGAGCTGCGCCGCGATATTTTCCAGGTCGAGGCCGCGCAGAAGTTCGCGGATCGCCTCGGCTCCGATCAATGCCGTAAAACTGTCCTGCCCATATTCGTCCTGGGCGATGACATATTCCTCTTCGTTCAGGAGCTGGCGGTTTTTCAGCGGGGTGAGGCCAGGATCGATGACGATGTAGGACTCGAAATAGAGGATGCGCTCAAGATCCTTGAGCGTCATGTCGAGCAGCAGGCCGATGCGCGAGGGCAGCGACTTCAGGAACCAGATATGCGCCACCGGCGCGGCCAGCGAAATATGGCCCATGCGGTCGCGCCGGACGCGCGACAGCGTGACTTCGACGCCGCACTTTTCGCAGATGACGCCCTTGTATTTCATGCGCTTGTACTTGCCGCACAAGCATTCGTAGTCCTTGATCGGGCCGAAGATGCGGGCGCAGAACAGGCCGTCGCGCTCCGGCTTGAAGGTGCGGTAGTTGATGGTCTCCGGCTTCTTGATCTCGCCGAAGGACCAGGACAGAATTTTTTCCGGACTGGCGATGGAGATTTGAATCTGATCGAAGGCCTGGGGCGCGACGACCGGATTGAAGAGATTCATAACCTCTTGATTCATGTTTTTCTCCTGGGCTGGCGGTCCCGGCGGCTTCACAGGACCCCGCTCCGAAACGGGCAGTAGGGCGGCGTGTTCGCCGCCCGTCTAACTCAAGACTGGGCGGCGTGTTCGCCGCCCGTCTAACTGAAGATTGGGCGGCGCGTTCGCCGCCCGTCTAACCTATAAGATGGAGCGGCGCGTTCGCCGCCCCTCTGTCACTCGGCGGCTTCGGCGGGCGGCGGAAGCTCCTCGCCGGCCGGCGGCGCGGACTGGTTCAGTTCGACATTGAGGCCGAGCGAGCGCATTTCCTTGACCAGCACGTTGAAGCTTTCCGGAATGCCGGATTCGAAGGCGTCGTCGCCGCGCACGATGGACTCGTAGACCTTGGTGCGGCCCGCGACGTCGTCCGACTTCACGGTGAGCATTTCCTGCAGCGTATAGGCGGCGCCATAGGCCTCCAGCGCCCAGACTTCCATTTCGCCGAAGCGCTGGCCGCCGAACTGCGCCTTGCCGCCGAGCGGCTGCTGGGTGACCAGCGAATAGGGGCCGATCGAGCGGGCATGGATCTTGTCGTCCACGAGATGGTGCAGCTTGAGCATATAGATCACGCCCACCGTCACCTTGCGGTCGAAGGCCTCGCCGGTGCGCCCGTCATAGAGCAGCGTCTGGCCGGAGGCGTCGAGACCCGCCTGCTCCAGCATTTTCACGATGTCCGGCTCGCGGGCGCCGTCGAAGACCGGCGTCGCGATCGGCAGGCCGCGGGTGAGGTTGCGCGCGATTTCCAGCAGCTCGCCGTCGGCCAGTTTTTTCAGGTCGGCGGTGTCGGCGCCCTTGCCGTAAAGCTCCGTCAGTTTGGCGCGCAGCGCGGCGGCGTCGGTCGAACGCTGATAGGCGTTGACGGCGTCCGCCACCTGCTTGCCGAGATTGCGGCAGGCCCAGCCCAGATGCGTCTCCAGAATCTGGCCGACATTCATGCGCGAGGGCACGCCGAGCGGGTTGAGCACGATGTCGACGGGCGTGCCGTCGGCGAGGAAGGGCATGTCCTCCTGCGCCAGAATGCGCGAGACCACGCCCTTGTTGCCGTGGCGGCCGGCCATTTTGTCGCCGGGCTGGATCTTGCGCTTCACCGCGACGAAGACCTTCACCATCTTCATCACGCCGGGGGACAGTTCGTCGCCGCGCTGGAGCTTTTCGACCTTGTCGAGGAAGCGGCTTTCGAGCCCCTTCTTCGCCTCGTCATATTGCTTGCGCATCGCCTCGATCTCGGCCATCTGCGCGTCGTCGCCGACGGCGAAGACCCACCATTGCGAGCGCGGATATTCGTCGAGCAGTTCGCGGGTCAGAACCTGCTCCTTCTTGAAGCCCTTGGGGCCGGAAAGAGCGGTTTTGCCGATCAGCATGTCGGCGAGGCGCGCATAGACGTTGCGGTCGAGAATCGCCTGCTCGTCGTCGCGGTCCTTGGCGAGGCGTTCGATTTCCTCGCGTTCGATCGCCTGGGCGCGCTCGTCCTTGTCCACGCCATGGCGGTTGAACACGCGCACTTCGACGATCGTGCCCTGGACGCCCGGCGGCACGCGCAACGACGTGTCGCGCACGTCGGAAGCCTTCTCGCCGAAGATCGCGCGCAGCAGCTTTTCTTCCGGGGTCATCGGGCTTTCGCCCTTGGGCGTGATCTTGCCGACGAGAATGTCGCCCGCCTGCACTTCCGCGCCGATATAGACGATGCCCGCTTCGTCGAGGTTCTTCAGCGCCTCTTCCGAGACGTTGGGAATGTCGCGGGTGATTTCCTCGGGGCCGAGCTTTGTATCGCGCGCCATCACTTCGAACTCGTCGATGTGAATGGACGTGAAAATATCCTCTTTCACGATTTTTTCGTTGAGGAGGATCGAGTCCTCGAAATTGTAGCCGTTCCAGGGCATGAAGGCGACGACGACATTGCGCCCCAGGGCGAGATCGCCCATGTCGGTCGAGGGGCCGTCGGCGATGATGTCGCCCTTGCGCACGACATCGCCCACGCGCACCAGCGGACGCTGGTTGATGCAGGTGGACTGGTTCGAGCGCTGGAACTTCATCAGGCGATAGATATCGACGCCGGGACGCCCCTGCCCGAGCTCCTCGGTGGCGCGGATGACGATGCGGGTGGCGTCGATCTGGTCGACCACGCCGGCGCGGCGCGCGGCGATGGCGGCGCCGGAATCGCGGGCGACCACGCCCTCCATGCCGGTGCCGACCAGCGGCGCGTCGGCGCGCACCAGCGGCACGGCCTGACGCTGCATGTTCGAGCCCATCAGCGCACGGTTGGCGTCGTCGTTCTCAAGGAACGGAATCAGCGCCGCGGCGACCGAGACGAGCTGTTTCGGCGACACGTCCATGAAGTCCACATGGTCGGGCGTCAGCATGACCACGTCGCCGGCGCGGCGGCAGACCACGAGGTCTTCGGTCAGCCGGCCCTTGGCGTCGAGCGAGGCGTTGGCCTGGGCGACCGAATATTTCTGCTCCTCCATCGCCGAGAGATAGACCACCTCGTCGGTGACGCGGCCGTCCTTGACCCGGCGATAGGGCGCTTCGATGAAGCCGTATTTATTGACGCGCGCGAAGGTCGCGAGCGAATTGATCAAGCCGATGTTCGGGCCTTCCGGCGTCTCGATCGGGCAGATACGGCCGTAATGGGTCGGATGCACGTCGCGCACCTCGAAGCCGGCGCGCTCGCGGGTCAGGCCGCCCGGACCCAGCGCCGAGAGGCGGCGCTTGTGGGTGATTTCCGAGAGCGGATTGGTCTGGTCCATGAACTGCGACAGCTGCGACGAGCCGAAGAACTCGCGCACCGCGGCCGCCGCCGGCTTGGCGTTGATCAGGTCCTGCGGCATGATCGTGTCGATGTCGACCGAGGACATGCGCTCCTTGATCGCGCGCTCCATGCGCAGCAGGCCGAGCCGGTACTGGTTTTCCATCAGCTCGCCGACCGAGCGGACGCGGCGGTTGCCGAGATGGTCGATGTCGTCGATCTCGCCGCGGCCGTCACGCAGGTCGACCAGGGCCTTGACCACGGCGAGAATGTCGTCGCGGCGCAGAACGCGGATGGTGTCCGGGCAGTCGAGATCGAGGCGCATGTTCATCTTGACGCGCCCCACGGCCGAAAGGTCGTAGCGCTCCGAGTCGAAGAACAAGGAATGGAACATCGCTTCCGCCGAGTCGATGGTCGGCGGCTCGCCCGGGCGCATGACCCGGTAAATGTCGAACAAAGCCTCCTCGCGCGACGAGTTCTTGTCGAGCGCGAGCGTGTTGCGGATATAGGGGCCGACATTGATATGGTCGATGTCGAGCACCGGCAGCTCGTTGAAGCCGAGGCCGACCAGGGCCTCCAGCGACTTGGCGGTGATCTCCTCGCCCGCTTCGGCGTAGATTTCGCCGGTCCCGGGATTGTAGAGGTCCTCGGCGATGTACTGGCCATAGAGGTCCTCGTCCACGGCGCGGATGAACTTCACCCCGCGCTCGGCAAGCTGGCGCGCGGCGCGCACGGTCAGCTTCTTGCCGGCCTCGAACGCCACCTCGCCGGTGTCGGCGTCGATGATGTCCACGCTGGCCTTGACGCCCTTCATGCGCTCGGCGTCGAAGGGCAGGCGCCAGCCGTCCTTGTCGCGGCGGTAGGCGATCTTCTTGTAGAAGACCGAAAGGATTTCCTCGCCGTCGAGGCCAAGCGCATAGAGCAGCGACGTCGCCGGGATCTTGCGGCGGCGGTCGATGCGCGCATAGACGATGTCCTTGGCGTCGAATTCGATGTCGAGCCAGGAGCCGCGATAAGGGATGATGCGGGCGGCGAACAGCAGCTTGCCGGAGGAGTGGCTCTTGCCCTTGTCATGGTCGAAGAACACGCCGGGCGAACGGTGCATCTGGGAAACGATGACGCGCTCGGTGCCGTTGACGATGAAGGTGCCGTTCATGGTCATGAACGGCATGTCGCCCATATAGACGTCCTGTTCCTTGATGTCCTTGACCGACTTGGCGCCGGTGTCCGGATCAAGGTCGAACACGATCAGGCGCAGGGTCACCTTGAGCGGCGCAGCGAAGGTCATGCCGCGCTGGCGGCATTCGTCCACGTCATATTTCGGCGGCTCGAATTCATATTTGACGAATTCGAGCAAAGCGGTCCCGGCGAAGTCGGAAATCGGAAAAACCGACTTGAAAACCGACTGCAATCCCTCGTCGCCTCGGCCGCCCTTGGGCTCGTCGACCATCAGAAATTGATCGTAGGACGCCTTCTGCACTTCGATCAGATTGGGCATGACCGCGACTTCGCGGATATGACCGAAGAATTTGCGGACACGCTTGCGGCCGGTGAACACTTGCGCCATATCGCTCCTCGCACACAATACAGGCAGCCTGATCAGGCCCGCGATCCGGCCCGGATCGCATAACCTGGGCTCGCCTTCCCGGCGACGCCGGGACGCGCGGAAATGTCCGCGCAAATTCCTGGAAAGGTTTTGAGCAAGGCCTTTCCGCCTCGGCAGGGCATTAAGCCGCCCCACTTACGGCTTTAGCGGCCCCGGGAAAACCCGGAGCCGCCTTTTATCTGTTGGCCGAGCGCGCCGGACGCACCCGAAAATTACTTGAGCTCGACCTTGGCGCCGACCTTCTCGAGGGCGGCCTTGATCTTCGCGGCGTCGTCCTTGGACACGGCTTCCTTGACCGGCTTCGGCGCGCCTTCGACGAGGTCCTTGGCTTCCTTGAGACCAAGGCCGGTGACGGCGCGGACTTCCTTGATGACTTCGATCTTCTTGTCGCCGACGGCGGCGAGAATGACCGTGAATTCGGTCTGCTCCTCGGCCGGAGCCGCAGCGGCGGCGGCCGCGCCCGGAGCGGCGGCGACGGCGACAGCCGCGGCGGCCGAAACGCCCCACTTCTCTTCCAGCATCTTGGCGAGTTCGGCGGCTTCGAGAACGGTGAGGGCCGACAGTTCTTCGACGATCTTTTCGAGGTTAGCCATGTTCAGTTCCTGTAAACTTGGGGTTTGGTTCGTTTGATTTCAATGCCTGCCTTAAGATCAGGCCGCGTCCTTGTTGGCGTAAGCCCCGAACACGCGCGCCAGCTTGGCCGCGGGCGCGGTCGAGAGCTGCGCGAGCTTGGTCGCCGGGGCCGAGATGAGGCCAACCAGCTTTGCGCGCAGTTCGTCGAGGGAGGGCATGGTCGCAAGCGACTTCACGCCGTCCGGGTTCAGGGCGGTCACGCCCATCGCGCCGCCGAGGATGACGAATTTCTCGTAATCCTTGGCGAAAGCGGCCGCGACCTTGGGCGCCGCGACCGGATCGTCCGAAAAGGCGATCAGGGTCGGGCCCTTGAGAAGGGCTGCGATGGAGGCGACGTCCGTGCCTTCGAGGGCGATCTTGGCGAGGCGGTTCTTGGCGACCTGGACGCTCGCGCCGGCTTCGCGCGCCTGCTTGCGCAGGGTTTGAAGCTGCGCGACAGTCAGGCCGGAATAGCGCGCGACCACCACCACGCCCGTCTTCGAGAAGACGTCGTGCAGGGTGGCTACGGCTTCTTTCTTTTCCGCTCTGTCCACAGTGCTCTCACTTCAATGGGCGAGGCCGAATAATGGCCCGCCGGTTGCCGACATGCCGCGGAACATAAGCTCCACGACGCCGAAAAGCCTGTCCCCACGAGTGACGCCCGCGAAACGCGCGCCCTGTGGATCAGAGGGTTCAAACCAAACCGCCGGAAGAGGAAACTTCCGGAAAAAAGGTCTTTCCCCGTCTATGCTGGCCGCCCCTTCCGCGCTGAGCGCGCGGTCGTCTGACAATTAAGCTCCCACGCAAAGGCGGGAGCGCCGGCAGTCTCGGACAGGACATGGCCGAAAAACCCGGTCCCGTCGCTGAGGACGAAACGAGGCCTTCGGCCTATCCGCCGCCGGAACCCGGTTTGAGGACCGGATTCGGCGGAAGCTGAATTGGTGCGAACAAGGCGTGAAGCCGGGCCTTTGGTCGATCCGTGATACAAACACAACACTGAACGATCCGACCGAGCGGCCCGGAGCGCCAAGCAATCCTGTTTCGCCACAAATTTTTCCAAAAGGCGGAGACCTGCCGCGACGCCATTTCCGCACAGGCGACAATTCCGTCGCCAGAACTTCGGTTTCTAAACGCTCTCGCGCTCTCTGCCAAGAGGCGCGAAAACATTTTTTTTAAATTGTCAAGCGACGCGATCAAAAATCGCGCCGCTCGAAATCTCGCAGCCCCCATAACCCGAGCCGAAAAGTCTGCAACTTTTCGGGGTTATGGGCCGACGCGATCAAAAATCGCGCCGCTCGAAATCTCGCAGCCCCCATAACCCGAGCCGAAAAGTCTGCAACTTTTCGGGGTTATGGGCCGACGCGATCAAAAATCGCGCCGCTGGTCCCTCCCCCTTGTGGGGAGGGTGGCCGTGAAACGGCCGGGTGGGGCCTGACTCTAGTGCTGCGCGATCGTGATCGACGCCGGATCGACCTTCACCCCCGGACCCATGGTCGAGGAAAGGGCGATGCGCTGCAGATAGGTTCCCTTGGCGCCGGTCGGCTTGGCCTTGACCACCGCTTCGACGAAAGCGGTGATGTTCTCCGCCAGTTTCTCGTCGCCGAAGGACGCCTTGCCGACCGAACCCTGAACGATGCCCGCCTTTTCGACGCGGAACTCGACCGCGCCGCCCTTGGAGGCCTGAACCGCCGCGGCGACGTCCATGGTCACCGTGCCGACCTTCGGATTGGGCATCAGGCCGCGCGGACCCAGAACCTTGCCGAGACGGCCGACCAGCGGCATCATGTCCGGGGTCGCGATGCAGCGGTCGAAATCGATCGTTCCGCCCTGGACGGCGGTGACCAGATCTTCCGCGCCGACCACGTCCGCGCCTGCCGCCTTGGCTTCGTCCGCCTTGGCGCCGCGGGCGAAAACCGCAACCCGCAGGGTGCGGCCGGTGCCGTTCGGCAGATTGACCACGCCGCGCACCATCTGGTCGGCGTGCTTGGGATCGACGCCGAGATTCATGGCGATCTCGACGGTCTCGTCGAATTTGGCGCTGGCGCGGTCGCGCACCAGCTTGATGGCCTCGCTGACCGGATAGAGCTTGGTGCGCTCGACGCCCTCGCGGGCCTTGACGATTCTCTTGCCGCTCATCGTCTTACCCCACAATTTCCAGGCCAATGGACTTGGCGGAGCCCTCGATCATGGCCATGGCGGCCTCGACCGTGTGCGAATTCAGATCCGCCTGTTTCTTTTCCGCGATCTCGCGGATCTGGGCGCGGGTGACCTTGCCCACGAAGCCGCGGCCGGTGGTCTTGGACCCCGACTTGATATTGGCCGCCTTTTTCAGGAAATAAGCGACCGGAGGTTGCTTCATCTCGAAGGTGAAGCTGCGGTCGCCGTAGGCGGTGATGATGACGGGGATCGGCATCCCCTTCTCCATCTGCGCCGTCTTGGCGTTGAACGCCTTGCAGAACTCCATGATGTTCAGGCCGCGCTGACCGAGCGCGGGACCGATCGGCGGCGAAGGATTCGCCGAGCCGGCCGGAACCTGAAGCTTCACGTAACCCGTGATCTTCTTCGCCATATTGGCTGCTCCCAAAAAAGTTCTCGCTCGCCTGCAAGCATTGAAATGCCAGA
The DNA here is from genome assembly GCA_963727035.1 of uncultured Pseudomonadota bacterium. Classification (GTDB taxonomy): domain Bacteria; phylum Pseudomonadota; class Alphaproteobacteria; order Rhizobiales; family Beijerinckiaceae; genus Rhodoblastus. The sequence continues at coordinate 36,932 of CAVSEY010000021.1, forward strand.
TGAGCGAAACGAAAATGCGCGGACGGCGGAAAATTCCGCCCCGCGCGGGTTGCAGGCCGCGGTGCGGTTTTTTGCCCGGCTGGCGACCGGAAAACCTCCCGCGGAACGACCTTCATCTCGAAGGAACGCGGTCTTTAGCCGTATTGGGAGCGCTTGGCAAGCATTTTGGCGCGCAGATCATGCGGCGCCCGCAAGATTGCTTCGCAAGGCGCGGAAACGCCCTGGCGCGAAAATCCTGTGATCACGCCGGTATCGAAATCGGCTGGCCCTTTTCCAGAATATAGGTCGAGACGATCCGGGTCGGCGCGGCGCCGATGCAAAACTTGTGCGGACGCCGCGCCGCGATCTGCGCGACGTCGCCCGCTTTCATCGCGCGGGGCGTTTCGCCCTCGACATGCAGCAGGCCGCCGCCGGCGACGATATAAGCCGATTCGATGCCGGGATGGATGTGGCGCGGCACGTCGAAGCCGGCCGGCGCCTCGGCCGCGACGATGAAAGTCTCGAAAGCCTCCGTCGGCCCATCGATCCGCGCCAGGATTTCATAGCGCAGGCCAGGCGACGCCGGATATCCCGCGCCGCCGGAGTCCGCCGGCGCGCAAAACGGGCAATACGAAAGCAGGCGACGCGTCAAGATCCAGCCTCCGGAGCGCTGTCCGCCGCCGCGCGCCTGTTCGCGCGTCGGCCGATCCGGACTGTTGTAGGAAAATTGCGGCATGCGCGGCAAGGCGCGGGTCGCCGAGAAAAGTCGATGGGCAGGACGTCGCGCTGTTCGTCGGCGCGTTCCCGACCCTGCGGGCGATCGTCGATTCCCTGGAGGCGCCGCCGGCTTTGTGGAAGATGACGGACGGCAAAAGCAACGCCGCGCTCGCGGCGCGCTAAGCGCCGCATGGGCTGGCGATCAGTCGGCGTCCGCCGCGGAGAGAGCGCCGAAATCGGCGGCGCACCATTGCGTCCCGGCGAACTGCGCCCATCGGCTGAGGGCGTCCGCCATCAATTCCGTCTCCGCCTGGCCGGCGAATTCGTTCGAACGCGTCAACATCCGCATCTGCAACACCAGATAGTGCGCGGAAACCACTGTTTCGAGCAAAAGGTCGTCAGTCGGGGCGGGGCTGCCCGTGAAAGGGGCGTGGTTTTTCATATGCCTTAACCCTTTGCGTCGAAACTGTGGCGGTGTGAGGCTTCTTTGTCTAAGCTGCGGTCGTGCAAGGGATTTTCCCATGCCGACCCGACAACCATAAGTAGCGCCCGCGCCGGAAAATGTCGCGTAAATAACATTTGCACGCATTTCCTGCATGGCCAAGCTTCGTCGTTAACACGCCAATCTCAAGCTGACCAATGAACAACAAGAGCATCGACGCCTTCGGCATATTGAAGAGATGCCCCGTTTTCGCGACGCTGACCGACACTCAGCTGCGCGAACTGGCGGGGAAAGCGCGGGTAGAGCATTTCACCGAGCGGACCCTGCTGACCCTGCGCGGCGAAATGCCGGACCATATCCGCTTCATCGTCAGCGGAAGCATCGACCTCGTGCTTTCGACTTCGGAAGGCGGCTATTCGAGCCTGCCGATTTTCGAAGGGCGCTGGGCGACCTGGCTCGGCTGTTTCGGCGCCGAACCGCTGGTCCACGACCTGTGGAGCTCCATCAACGCCACCTGCGTCGCCTTTCCCTGCCGCGACGTCAAAAAGGCCGTCGCGAACAATCCCGAAGCCTTGCGCGAGGTGATCGAGCAGATCGGCGACTGGACGCGCTTCCTGACCGGCTGGATGCTGTCCTTCGCCGCCTATGGCCCGGAAAAGCGCTTGGTCTATCTGTTGCTGCTCGCCTCGTCGGACGCCTGCGGGATCACCCAGGAAGGTCATCCGACCGCGCTCACCCAGACCCATATCAGCCAGTTCGGCTTCGGCTCGCGCCAGAAGGTCAGCCGCCTGCTGCGCAGCCTGGCGGAGAAAGGCCTGGTCGAAATGCGTTATGGCGGGGTTGCGATCCCGTCGCGCGCCAGGCTCCACGCCTATCTCGCCGACGACACCCTTCCGGCGACGCGCGTGGCGGGCAAGGCGGAAAGATCGGCCTGAGAAACCGGCCCGGGCCATGACGCCGGCCCGCGCTATCCTCTGGTTCCGGCGGCGAGCCGTCCTTTTTCGCGCGCCAGAATCGCCTTCGCGTCGAGCGCTGCGATCGGCCGCGTCCAATCCGCGGGAATGTCGCCGGCGAGTTGAAGCATCAGATAACGCGCGCAGCAGACCCGCAGAAACGAGGCGAAATTGTCCACCGACCCATGAGCTTCGAGCAATTCCTCGTAAAGCCGCGCAAGAATTTCGGCGACGCACAGATGGTCGCGGCGCGCGATCTCCGCCAGCAGCGTCCAATAGATGTTCTCCAGCCGGACGCTGGTGGCGAAGCCATGCATGCGCGCCATGGCGGATCGCGGCGACCGGCTTGTTGGCGGCGAAGAAATGGCGGACCATGTCGAGCACGTCCTGGTTGAGGCGCAGATATTCCGGCGCCCGGCCGCCCGGAATGACCAAGGCGTCGTATTTTTCCGGCTCGATGTCGGCGAAGGTCGCGTTGAGCGTGAAATTGTGGCCGCGCTTCTCGCTATAAGTCTGCTGGCCCTCGAAATCGTGAATCGCTGTGGCGATGGACTCCCCGGCCGCCTTGCCCGGGCAGACGGCGTGGACGCGATGGCCGACCGCGGCAAGCGTCTGGAACGGGACCATGATCTCATAGTCCTCGCCGAAATCGCCGACGATCATCAGGATGTTCTTGGCGCTCATGTTTATCCTCCCTGCGTTGAACCGCAGAAAGGCATTATGGGCGCACGGCGCGCGCCCGGGGTGTTACCCAGTTATCGCCCGCAATGAAATGGGGGGCGCCCATCGCAGGGCCGCCTCATCCGGCGCCCTAGCCCGCATTTCTCACACGGGGCCGACCTGCGTTGCGATTTCGACGAGTTGAACGCCAGGAGGGCGGCGAAAAGCGTATGGCGTCATACGGTTGAGCCGCCCGACGTAGCGGGCGGCCGTCGAAATGCAACCCGGAGGGCCAGCTGAAGACGCCGACAGTGTGCGTCGAACGGCTTGGCCGATGTGGCGTCATACGGTTGAGCCGCCCGACGTAGCGGGCGGCCGTCGAAATGCAACCCGGAGGGCCAGCTGAAGACGCCGACAGTGTGCGTCGAACGGCTTGGCCGATGTGGCGCATCGGCCCGCGCCATTCTCCTGCCCTGTCGGCGTCTTGAGCTGGCGCAGGACGACCCCGTGTGAGAAATGCGGGCTAGCGCGTCGAAAGACGGGCGTCGTTCGAACGCCGTGGGGAGAAGGAAAAACTGCGCGTTCGACCCGGCTCGTCCGCTTAGCCGAGTTTGTCGACCTGGCCGTATTCCAGCTCGACCGGCGTGGCGCGGCCGAAGATGGACACCGCGACCTTGACGCGCGAACGGCCCTCGTCGACCTCTTCGACCAGGCCTTCGAACGTCGCGAAGGGGCCGTCGTTGACCCGCACCTTTTCGCCGACCTCGAAGGAAATCGTGGTTTTGGGGCGATCAACGCCCTCCGCGACCTGGCCCTTGATGCGGTCCGCCTCATGCTCGGGGATCGGCATCGGCTTGTTGTCGGAGCCGAGGAATCCGGTGACCTTGGGCGTGTTCTTGATCAGATTGTGCACGTCGTCGGACAGGTCGCATTTCACCAGCACATAGCCGGGGAAGAACTTGCGCTCGGAATTGAACTTGCGGCCGCGCCGCACCTCGACAACCTGTTCCGTCGGAACCAGGATCTCGTCGAATTTATCGCTCAGTCCGCGTTGGGCCGCGCCTTCCTTGATCGCTTCGGCGACCTTCTTCTCGAAGTTGGAATAGGCGTGGACGATATACCACCGTTTAGTCATGGTCTTATCCAGGAAAAGCGAAAGTCTCTCGCGGTCGCCGCCGTCAGCGGCCCAGGCCGAGGATGAAGCCGACGAAAAGGCGGATGATCTGATCGACCGAGAGGAAGAACAGCGCGGTCATGAACACCATCAGGATGACCACGCCGGTGGTGATCAAGGTTTCGCGGCGGGTGGGCCATGTCACCTTTCTGGCCTCGGCGCGCACGTCCTGAAGGAAATTGAAGGGATTGGCCATGGTGGTCCCGTTTCGGCCGTCCCGCGAGCCTTCATCGAACGGCCTGCGGACGGGTTGCGAAAAGAAAGGCGGCGCGGGACCTTTCGGCCACGCGCCACGCGACCCCTTATATCGAAGGCGCGCGCCCGCGCCAAGTTTTTTCTTGACAGGCCTATTCGCCGCTCGCGACGCGCCGGCGCCGCCGCCGCGCCCATTGGTTGAGCCCCTCCACCAGGAGCGAGAAGCCGACCGCCGAATAGATGAAGCCCTTGGGGAACTCGTAGCCGGCGCCGTCGGCGACCAGGGTCACGCCAATCAGCAGCAGGAAAGCCAGGGCCAGCATTTTCACGGTCGGATTTTCCCGGATGAACCGGCCGACCGGGCCGGCGGCGAGGATCATCAGCGCGACCGCGACGACCACCGCCGCGGCCATGACCACGAAGTCGTCGGCCATGCCGATCGCCGTCAGCACGCTGTCGAGCGAAAAGACGATGTCCAGCACGGCGATCTGGAAAATCGCGCGGCGGAAGCTTTTGCCGCTGTTGCGGCTTCCGTCCTCGACCTCCGGGTCGATTTCCTCGTGGATCTCCAGCGTGCCCTTGTAGAGCAGGAACAGGCCGCCGAAGATCAGAATCAGGTCGCGCGCCGAGACGGCGTGGGCGAAGAGCGTGAAGATCGGCGCGGTGAGATGGGTCAGCCAGACCATGCCGGCCAGCAGGACGAGGCGAAGAACCACCGCCATGCCAAGCCCGAGACGACTCGCCTTCAAGGCGCGCTCGGGCGCCAGCCCCTGCGTGGCGAGCGCCACGAAAACCAGATTGTCCACGCCGAGGACGATTTCCAGCGCCGTCAGGGTGAGCAGGCTGGCCCAGGCGTCGGGACGGGCGAAGACGTCGAGACGGGCGAATACGGCGAAAGATTCCAAGAAACATCCTCGAACGACAAGGGGACGAACAAGGCGCTCAGCGCAAATTCCCCGGCAATTGCGGTCCGCGCTCGATCAGATCGGCGAAGGCCTCTTCGAAATTTTCGCCGCGCAAGGCGGCGGCGAGGCCGTCGAGCGCCCTGTCGAGTTGCGCCGCCTCCTGCTCGTCGAGAACCCTGATCGCGGAATCGATATGGACCAGAACCTTGGCTCCGACCTCCAGCGGTCCGACGAGCAGCAGCGACACCCGCCGCCTTTCCTCGCCGCGCGCGCACAAGGCCGAAAATTCGTCGGCCTCGACAATGGTCATCGGAACCCCAAGACACATGGATGCTGTCGTCCCCGAATGTCAGGCGGTTTCCGCATGATTGCTGCGCAATCCGCGGAAACCGGATCGCAGCAGCATGGCGGAAAGCGAAAGGTCCGGCAAGGCCCGCGCCGGGCGCCTCATGACGCGCGGACGCCTCCGCGCGAACCGCCCCGGCCATCGGCGCGCGTGGTCAGGCTGGCGAAAAGCACCGCGAGAATGCCGCACAGAAAGATGCCGTCGAAGGCGCCGGCCCCGCCGATCGAGGCCACCGGCGCGCCGAGATTCGACAGCTTCCCCAGATTGAGCAGGTCGGCGCCGATCAACACGCCCAGGCTTCCGGAAATATAGGCGAGGGGCGCGGCCTGGCGCAGCGACAGCGCCATGGCGACCAGAGCGGTCACGGCGGCGGGCGCGAAAATCGGAATGACGATCCCGAAGCCTGGAACCGGCCTGGCGATCAGATGGCAAAAGGCCGCCACCACGGCGGTCGCGATCGCCCCTTTCGTCCACAGCCGGTGCAACCCGAGAAGATAGATCGACATCAAGCCGGGGATGACGGCGCCGCCGACATTGACCGCGACGATGGTTCCGGGGCGCGCCATCAGCGGGACGACATATTGCACGCCGAAAAAGCTGATCTCCTCCCCCGCCAGAATATGGCGCCCCGGCAGTTCGGCCACGGGAATGTTGAAATAGCTGCCCACCAGCGAGCCGATCAGCAGCAGATAGGCGGCGCCGGCGCTGACCCCGAGCCGGGTATAGGCATATTTGAGCACCCCGACCTGGAACAGGATGACCAGGAAGGCGGAGATGACGAACAGCAGCGCGAAGAAAGGAAACGCAAGCGGAAGATAGAACAACTCGCCATGAGTCATGATGGCGCTCCCACGGCAGACGAAAGGGTCTATTCCGCGCTGTCGGGCGGAAAATCCAGCACGTCGCGCTGATAAAGCTCGTCCACCTCGGAGAAAGGCAGATTGTCCCTGGTGTAGAGCACGGCGCGATGTTCGAACAGGGCCTGTGGCGGCGCAAGCGTCGCCGCGTCCCGCGGCGCAATGAGCGGCGACCACAGCACCTTCGCCTCAAAAGTCCGGCGCCACAGGCCAAGCGGGCGCACCACGCGGCCGAAAGGCGCATGGGTCGTCTCCAGCTCGCGATTCATCTCCGGCGTCAGGCGCGACGGGAGGTACCAGTTGTCGGCTTCCGACAGCACATGATCGCCGCAGCGCAGGCGCACATGGCGATATTTCACCGGCTCGTCGGGGCCGATTCCGAGCCGCTGGCGCTGTTCGGGCGACAAGGGTTTGGGCGCGGCGACCTCGACCTTTTCGGCGACCAGCTTGGCCTCGCGCGCCAGATGATGGGCGCCGCACCATTTTTCGAGACTGATGGTCGCGCTGGGGCTGGCGAGTATCCCGGCGTTCAGCTCTTCCAGCAAAGCCGTCGCCCGCCAGCGGTTCAGCTGCGTGTTGGGCCAGGGCGTCCCGGCCTCGGCGGTCGAGACCGCCGAAAGAAAAAGGCAGGACAGGACGAGCGCCTTCGCGATTTTTCGTAAAGGTCGGTCTTCTCGAAAATCAAGCAAAGCCAGCCTCCGTCCCGGCGCGTCGCGCCCGCCGATTGTTTAAGGCCCGCCAGCCGTTGGAGTCCAGAATGGCGCCAAGGCCGCCGCCGCGACCCGCCAGCCTCGCGAAACGCACGCGAGGCAGATCGCCGTTGCTTCGAACATATCCGCGAAAAACGCGACAAGACATCAAGCTGACCAGGAAGGAGGTTTTTTCGGCAGCGATCACTTTGCGCGGGTCATGTCGCCCAACCGGCGACGCCGGCGCCCTCGCTCAATCGCGCTCTTCCGTGCCGGTGATCTCGATGCCGAAGCCCGACAGGCCGACATATTTGCGCGGGGCTTTTGTGCGCAGGCGGATCGAGGCAACGCCAAGATCGCGCAGGATCTGCGCGCCGACGCCGATGTCGAGCCAGTTGCGCGCGCGCTCGGTCTCGGCGCCCGTCTCCTGCTGGCCGACGAGATTGGCCGGCACGCCGGCCGCGCCGTCGCGCAGATAGACCAGAACGCCGCGCCCCTGGCGCGCGAAGGATTCGAGCGCGGAACTGACCGCGCCGCCGCCGCCGAATACGTCCGAGAGAATATCGGCGCGATGCAGGCGGGCCGGAACGTCCCGGCCGTCGCCGATCTCGCCCGCGACCAGCGCGAAATGCTGGACCGAATCGAAAGGCGTGACAAAGGCGTAGCCGGTGAAATTGCCATGGCGCGTCGCCACCGGGAAGGTCGCGACGCGCTCGACCAGCTTTTCGCGCGCCTGCCGATAGGCGATGAGATCGGCGACCGAAATCTGCTTCAGATTGTGCTTTTCGGCGAAAACGGCGATCTGCGGCCCGACCATGACCGTGCCGTCGTCATTGGCAAGCTCGCAGATGACGCCGACCGGCGCCACGCCGGCGAGGTGGCACAGATCGACCGCGGCTTCGGTATGGCCGGAGCGCATCAGCACCCCACCCTCGCGCGCGACCAGCGGAAAGACATGGCCGGGGCGGACGAAATCACTTGAGCCGAGATTGTTGTTGGCCAGTCCGCGCACGGTGTTGGAGCGCTGTTCCGCCGAAATGCCGGTGGTCAGCCCGTGCTTCACGTCCACCGACACGGTGAAGGCGGTGCCGAGCGGGGCGTCGTTTTCCGCGACCATCGGGTTGAGATGCAGCCGCCGGGCCTCCGCGCCGCTCAAGGGGGCGCAGACGATGCCGCAGCAATTGCGGATGATGAAGGCCATTTTCTCCGGCGTGCACAGGCTCGCCGCCATGACCAGATCGCCTTCGTTCTCGCGGTCGTCGTCGTCGGTCACGACCACGATTTCGCCGCGCTTGATGGCCTCAATGGCCTGGGTCACAGAATGGTTCATGGAACCTCCTCCCATCTTGTCCTTAGCCCCGACCTCGGGCAGAAAGTCGTTCGGCGTCACGGCGCCGCCGGTTTCGCGCGTGATGGCCTGGGCCGTCTCGCGCGACATCCAGACGCTCTGCTGGTTGCACAACTGGCTCACGGCGCCGGGCGTCAGGCCAAGCCGCCGCGAAAATTCGATCCGGCTCACGCCGGACTTGCGCAACCAATCCGCCAGCTTCATGGGCGGAGAAGCTACAGGAAACTGGGACTTTAGCAATGCTAAAATTCTCTCCAGGGTTTGTGCGGGGCGTTTTTAGTATTGCCGCGTGTTTCTTTCTCGCCGTCGCGCCAAAGGCCCAGGCCGCGCCCTTCCCGTTTTTTTGGGACGCGCCCGGGCCTTGCGCCGATCTCACAGCCGACGGGCGTTCCTATACAATCTGCCGATTCGACCCCGCCAAGACCGACCTGCGCCTGTTCTGGCGCGCGCCCAACAAGGCGCCTTTGGGCAGTTTCGAGGCGCTCGCGACCATGCTCGCGCCGGACGAAAAGCTCGCCTTCGCCATGAACGCCGGCATATATGACGACAAACAGGCGCCGCTCGGGCTCTATATCGAGAAGGGCGTCGAGTTGAGGCGCGCCAACCTGCGCGGCGGCGGCGGCAATTTCCACCTCACGCCCAATGGCGTCTTTTATGTCGGCGGCGGCAAGGCCGGCGTGCTGGAGACCTCCGAATTCCTGAAGCTGCGCCCCAGGGCCGACTACGCCACCCAATCCGGCCCGATGCTGGTGCTGAACGGCCAGATCCATCCGCGCATCAACGCGGACGGCGTGTCGGAGAAAATCAGGAACGGCGTCGGAATCGACCGCGAAGGCGACATCGTCTTCGCCATTTCCAATGGGGCGGTGACGTTCTACCGCTTCGCCAACCTGTTCCGCGACACGCTCGGCTGCGACAACGCGCTGTTTCTCGACGGATCGATTTCCGCGCTTTACGCCCCCAATCTCCACCGCAACGATTTTCTCATGCCACTTGGGCCGATGGTCGGGGCGGTGGAAAAGGCGCGGTAGTCGTCGAAATCCAACACATGGCGCGCTCGGGGCCTGAGCTTCCGGGTTCGCTGGCGCCGTGCGCTTCGGTTCGCGACTATCAGGGCGGCGCGACATTGTTCGCGCAGGGCGAGACGGCCGACGCCCTTTTCGTCGTCGCCGAGGGCTGCGTGAAGCTCTGCCGGAAAACCGGAAGCCATGAACAGGCGGTTCTCTCGGTCCTATCCGCCGGCCAAGTCTATTTCGAGCCGTCTTTTTCTCGGCCGGCCGCCATCTGGCGACGGCCGAAGCCGTTCCCTTCGCGCGCGCTAATCGGTTCGACGGCGTCGCCATTCGCACGGCCATGACCCTGAAGCCAAGCCTCGCCCTGGATTTGTTCGCGCTCTGCTTCGACGCGCGCGCCACTGTGGTCGAACAGATCGAACGGCTCAAGACGCATTCCGTTTCGCAGCGGGTCGCCTCCTTCCTCGTTGAGCAGATCGCAGCGGCGAACGTGGGAATGGCTGTGACATTGCCATACATCAAGACGCTGATCGCCATGCTGGTCGGCGCAACATCGGAGAGTTTCTCCCGTGCGCTGGTCCAACTCCGCGCGCAGAACTTCCCGTGATCTCCTGTTCCAACCCGATGTTCTAAGCCTTGGCGAACCGGGGCGTGTGCAATGTTGGCAAGCGCAATGACGTCGATCTTTTCAGCCGCCCTGAAACCAAGATCAAAAAAAAGCTCACATCAGCAAGGGCCGTTTCGTCGGCCACAGTCAGTCAAATCCGCGCCATATGAGACCTCGCGCTTGCCGAAATCCCCAAAATAGACCAGTCTGAGCGTCGCCGGAGCCAATATCCGGCGAATATCGGTTGAATGCGTTTCACCCAGGGAGGCGCCGATGACAAAGAAGCTCGAATTCGAGAACGATCGCGTGAAAGTGACCCGCGTCAAGCTCGGCGCCCACGAAGCGCCGGCGGCGGCCGACCGGCGGGATCGCCTGGTCATATACCTCGAAGATGGCCGCGTGGTCCGCGGCGAGGCCGGAGCGAAAGAGACGATCCAGCGAAAGCTCGGGGAGGTCATCTGGCGCGAGCACTCGACGCACGAGATCGCCAACGCCGGCGAAGAAGGTCTCGAGGTCCTTATCGTCGAGCTCAAGTGAGCCTGTGCCCGCTCGGGTCTTGCCCACTGAATACGGCTGAGAAAGCCGTCGCATCATATGGCGCGGCGGCAAGAAGCAGGTTCGAAATTCAGGCGGCTTCCGATGCCGGTCCCGAAAATATTGAAAAGATGGGGACGGCCCTTGGTCCTCCCTCAGATCGGCAAATCCTTGTCCGCGCGCGGATTGAGGGAGAATGAATTCGGCGCCGCTTCGTGATATGTGGTTCCAAAGCCTTTTAGAATTTCCCGCGACGCCGCGTCGGGATTGCCGAAGCAGCGGCAGGTGATTGTGTCGCAAGCTCCAATGACCGCGCCTAGCGGCGCTTTGCCTTTTTCGTTTGCTAAGTGGGCGCGAAACGTATCGTCGTTGGCGTAGATCTCAACCCATTCGCTGACCCGCGCAGACGGGTAGTCGACGTGGTAGCAGATCACACCCGGATGCTCGTGCATGACCTTGCACAGCGCCTCCTGATTGGCCTTGAAGTCGGCGACCTTGCCGTCCTTGATGTCCCAACGGATCTTGAGCATGAAGGCCATTTGCCGTTCCCTCCCTCATTTTGGCGCTGCACAGCGGACAATGGACACTTCCATCAGCCAGAGCCGGAAGCGCACTGCTTCGTTGGGCACACCGGACCGAAACCTGTCCGACCATACCAGCGCCCTCTCTTATTTAATGCTCCGTTATGGTCTTTCGAGCAAGTGAATTGGCGCGGGGGTTTGACGCCGATCGGCATCATACGCCGCTGATGTCATTGGGATCAGAGGGGTTAACATGCCGCGCCAATTCACACCCCGGCATCCGGGATAAGCGGAGACGAACTGGTTTCGGATAGGGCGACATTCCTCGGTCCAGGGGCGCAGGCTCGACCCCTTTGGCGGAATGTCCCCTCAAAATTCCGACTCGGCCTTCGAGCCGTTGGCGTCGAGCTTCCGCGATGGGTCGCTTTGGGTCATTTAAGAACGGGAACCAAGCGTGAGGTTTCAACCACTCGTTCTTATCGCGCAAAAGGCCACGCAAAACCTTCGCCCTGCTGGCCGCGATGCCTCAAAAAGTGATCGGCGAGCACGCAGGCGACCATGGCCTCGGCGATCGGGGCGGCGCGCACGCCGACGCAGGGGTCGTGGCGGCCTTTGGTGCGCAGATCGACTTCCGCGCCATAGCGGTCGACCGAGCGGCGAAGCGTCAGGATCGAGGAAGTCGGCTTGACAGCGAAACGCGCCACGATCGGCTGGCCGGTGGAAATGCCGCCGAGAACGCCGCCGGCGTGATTGGCGAGAAAAACCGGCCCGTCATTGCCGGCGCGCATTTCGTCGGCGTTTTCCTCGCCGGTGAGTTCGGCGGACGCAAAGCCGTCGCCGATCTCCACGCCCTTGACCGCATTGATCGACATCAGCGCCGCCGCAATGTCGGTGTCGAGCTTGCCATAGACCGGCGCGCCCCAGCCGGGCGGCGCGCCCTCGGCCACCACCTCCAGCACCGCGCCGATCGAGGAGCCGCGTTTGCGGATGTCGTCGAGATAATCGGCCCATTCGAGAGCCGCCTGGCGATCGGGGCAGAACAGCGGGTTGCGCGAGACTTCGTCCCAGTCCCAGCGCGCGCGGTCGATCTTTTTGGGGCCAACCTGGACCAGGGCGGCGCGGATTTTCACATCGGGAATCACTTTGCGCGCGACCGCGCCCGCCGCGACCCGCGCCGCCGTCTCGCGCGCGGAGGAGCGGCCGCCGCCGCGATAATCGCGAAAGCCATATTTGACGTCATAGACATAATCGGCATGGCCGGGACGGTAAGAATCCTTGATCTCCCCGTAATCCTTCGAGCGCTGGTCGGTGTTTTCGATCATCAGCGCGATCGGCGCGCCGGTGGTCCGCTGCACGCCGTCCTCGCCCGTCATCACGCCGGAGAGAATCCTGACCGCGTCGGCCTCCTGGCGCTGGGTGGTGAAGCGCGACTGGCCGGGGCGGCGCAAGTCCAGCCATTGCTGGATTTCCGCCTCCTCAAGCGGAATGCGCGAAGGACAGCCGTCCACCACGCAGCCCAGGGCAGGCCCATGGCTTTCGCCGAACGTGGTGACGCGGAAGAGATGCCCAAAAGTGTTGTGCGACATGGCGGCCGAACCGGAGAAAGGGTCGTTGGTTCTAACCTCAAAGCGGGCGAAAGGCCATATCGGCGCCGCTTGCGTCCCAGCGCCGGCCGCGATACCAAATCTCATCGCGCGTTTTTTTGGGCGTTGGGCGGGACATGACGGGGATGGACAGCGCCTTGCGGCGCCTGGATATCGAGGAGCCGGTGTCGCGACTGGCGGCGCTCTCGACGAGATTCGCCAAGATCTCGCTCGGCCTCGCCGCCGTCGCGCTCGTCGCCGCCCATGCGCACGGGGCGCTGGCGCGGTTTTTCGCCGTCCTGACCCTGCGCCCCAATTCCGTGCCCGACCCGGGCGTCGGGCTGCTCTTCTTCTTCGCGGCGATCGCGGTCGCCGGCGCGGCGCTTTTCCTGTCCCTCGGCGCGGCGGCCTCGATCTGGATCAAGGGCCGGCGCGGCGTCGGCAACATTGTCGCGACCCTTGCGCTGGTCAGCCTGCTCCTGCCCTATCCGGCATGGCTCGTCTATTCGGCCGGTTTTCCACCCTGGCTCGCCGATATTTCCACCGACGCCGACGACCCGCCGGCTTTCGTGAACACGCCCGCTTTGGTCGCGGCGCGCGACGGCTGGGCGCCGGCGCCTTTCGACGAGGCGCGCAATCAGGCGCTGATCGTCGCTTATCCCGACCTCGATTCGATCGAACTTGACGTCGGCATGGAGGAGGCCTTTAGCACGGTCCACGAGGCCGTGCTGGGCCTGAACTGGAAAATCCTCGACGAAAGCCAGCCCGGCGGGCCGGACCGGCCGGACGGCCATATCGAGGCGCTTACCTATTCGCCGGCGCTCCATCTGCCGGTGGCGATCGCCATTCGCCTGCGCGCGGGCGAGGACGCAACCATTGTCGACATGCGGGCGCAAACCCGCTATCTGCCCAACGATCTCGGCGCCGGCGCCAAATTGATCGGCAAGCTGAACGACGCGCTCACGGACGAGGACAATTCGGATTGATCAGGCGAGCCTGAAAAAGCCGTCGAGCCGGGGCGCCCGTCCGTCCTCACCAGGCCGCGGGCGCAAAAATCCTCCAGATGGGCGAAGGTCGAGAGCGCCGCCGCGCCCTTGAGGCGCGGATCGAGCTTTTCATAGACTCTTTCCACGATCTCCGGCGCGGACAGCGGCCCGGCGCCCAGCGCCCCGAGAATCGATTTCTCGCGCGCATGGCGATGATGGAGCAGGCCGCGCAGGAAACGTTGCGGCTGGGTGATCGGTCCGCCATGTCCCGGCCAATAGATTGCATGGTCGAAACCGCGCAATTTTTCCAGCGAATCCATATAGAGCCGCATGGCGCCGTCGGGGGGCGCGACGATCGAGGTGGACCAGCCCATGACATGGTCGGCGGTGAAAAGCGCCTTTTCCTCGACCAGTTCGAAACAGAGGTGGTTCATGGTGTGGCCGGGCGTCGCCACGGCGCGCAAGGCAAAGCCCGCGCCTTGCCAGATGTCGCCGTCGGCGAGCGTTCGGTCTGGCCGGTAGTCGAGATCGTTGGCGGCGTCGAGCTTGTTGATTTCGCCCAAAGCCAGGTCGCGAGCGGGAAAATAAGGCGCGCAGCCGATGATCGGCGCGCCGGTCGCCTCGCGCAGGCGCCGCGCGGCGGGCGAATGGTCGCGGTGGGTGTGGGTGACGAAGAGTCCGGCGATTTTTTCGCCCTTCAACCCGTCGAGCAGCGCCTCGACATGGACGGGCAGGTCGGGGCCGGGATCGATCACCGCCACCTCGCCCGCGCCGACGACATAGGTGCAGGTTCCGGTGAAGGTGAAAGGCCCGGGATTGGGCGCGACAATGCGCCGGATGCGCGGCGAAACGCGCATCAACGCGCCGGGTGGGGCGTCGAAGGAGAGATCGAAGCGCGGCTCTTCCGCGCTTTCGTTCGTCGGTTCAGGGGGCTCGCCGGTCTTTTCCATGGGAAAGATTTAAAGCCCCGACGCCTGCCCGCAAGAGTTAATGATCGCAAGCCTTAGTTGAACTTATGCGCGGTCCAGGAGCCGCCGCAATAATCGGTGTTGGACGACCAGGCGCCGGAGGCGGCGCCGCCTTTCACCGTCCCATTGGCGCGCAAAACCCTTTGGCCTTGCGAGAAATGGCCGACGAAAGTGTTGGCGTCGTCGATATAGCCCCAAGCCTCGACGCCATCGGCGTCGATCGCCGCGATGCGATTGTCCTTGACCGTCACCACGGCATGTCCCGAAGGTTCGCATTTGCCGACCTTGGTCACGACATCGACGTTCCAGCGGCCATCGTGGCTCGTCTGGGCGGCGGCGGAAAGCGGAGACAAAATGAGCAAACCAGCGGCAAGCAATTTCGCGCGCACGGACTGTCCTCCCTGGGCAGGCGGGCAAGGGGAAGACGCCGGGCTCGCATGATTTGCGCCGGTTGCAAAGCGCCAAAGGGCTCTTTCAACGAAGAATTTTGACGGGAGGCGCAAAAATGTCACGCCGACCGCAGGGCCTCGCGCAAAAGGGCGAGCAGATCGGCGCCGGCAAAGATGAAGTCGCGCGCGCCCGCGGCGCGCCATTGCTCTTCCATCTCTCCGGGACGGCCGGCGACGTAAAGATGGGCGCTCGCCGCGGCGAGCGCTTTTGCCGCCTCCACGCCCTGCTCGGCATAGACGGCGTCGGAGGAGCACAGAACCGCGAGTTTCGCGCCGCTGGCGGTGAAAGCCTGCGCCAGCGCGGCCCCGTCGGGAAAGCCGTCGTTGCCCAGGGCCTCGATCCCGCCGGCCTCAAAGAAATTCTTGGCGAAAGTGGCGCGCGCGGTGAAGGCCGCGACCGGGCCGAGATTGGCGAGGAAAATTCTTGGCTTCGAGGCCGCCGATTCGGCCAGGTCGCGCAGGGCCTCGAAAGGCTCGGCGGCGCGATGGGGCGCGAGCGCCTTGTCGTTCGCCGCCGGCGCTTGCGGCGCGGGCAGCAGAACGGCGACGTGCTTTTCGTGAATGTCGGGGAATTCGCTGGCGCCGGTCAGCGGCTCCTTGCGCCGCGCGACATTCTTCGCCCGCTCTTTGGCGGTTTGCGCCACCTCGGCCTGGAAGGCGCCGCTCGCCAGCGCATTGGGCAGGCCGCCGGCCTGTTCGATGGCCTGGAACAGGGCATAGGCCTTTTCGACCAGGCCGTCGGTCAGGGCCTCGAAGCCGCCGGCGCCGGCCGCCGGGTCCGCGACCTTGCCGAGATTCGACTCCTCCAGCAGCACGAGCTGGGTATTGCGGGCGATGCGGCGGGCGAAAGCGTCGGGCAGGCCAAGCGCCTGGGTGAAGGGCAGAACCGAGATCGAATCGGCCCCGCCCAGCCCGGCGGAAAAGACCGCGACGCTCGCGCGCAGCAGATTCACCCAGGGGTCGCGCCGGGTCATCATCCGCCAGGCGGTCTCGCCATGGAGGCGGATGGATTTGGCCTCCAGGCCGCAGGCGCGCTCGATCCCGGCCCAGAGGCGGCGCAAGGCGCGGAATTTGGCGATGGTCAGGAATTCGTCGGCGTCGGCGGCGAGGCGGAAATCGATCATTTGCCGCGCGGCGTCGAGATCGACCCCCGCCGCTTCCAGCGCCCGCAGCGCGGCAAGGCCGCCGCCAAGCGCGAAGGCCAGTTCCTGGCCGGGCGAGCCGCCGGCGGCATGGACCACGCGGCCATCGGCGCAGATCAGGTTTTTCGAAAAACCTTTCGCCGCCAGTTTTATGGCCTGTTGCGCCAATCTTGGCCCTTCCCTGCCCCAATCGAGCGCGGCGCCGCGCGCGGCCGCCGCCCCGATCGGATCGAGGCCGAAGGAAATGTCGAGATTTGCCGGATCGTAGCCGCGCGCGGCGATGAGATCGAGCAAGGCCGCGACCGGGCCTTCCGCGCTTTCGGGCAGGTCGAGCAGGACGCTCAGGCCGGCGTCGAGATGAATGTCCTTGAGCGCCGGGGCCAGCGCCGCGCCGTCGGCAAGGCCGAAACCGCAGGCCCCGACCGAGCCGGCGAAGACGACCTGCAGGCCGTCGGCGCCGTTTTCGAGATCGGTCAGCGCAAGCTCGTTGGCGGCGGCCGCCTCGGGATGATCGAGGCGGGCGACGATTTTCCAGTCGCCGGCGGCGCGGAAGGCGCGCGGTTTTCCGGCGACGCGGGGGTAAAGCGGCTGAATCTCGAAACCGTCATAGGTCTTGCCGACCAATTTTTGCAGCGGCGCGCCTTTGAGCGCGGCTTCGACCTTGGCGCGCCAGACATTTTCGGCGGCGGAAGGGAAAGCGTCGGCGAAGGGCGCGGCTTGTTCCGGCGCGGCCATGGCGGGTCTCCTGAAATTTTCACGTCTTTTTGCCATTTTGCGCGCTGCGGCGCCATTTGTCCTTTGGACAACAGCAAGGCGATGCGCGGGCCACGCTTTTCCCGAAATGCGCGGACAGTCCCATTCTCGCCGCCTTTATGGGCGATCAACCTGCTCGTGAATGGCGCGCCCGATTTACCTTTGGTTAAGGGTCGAGGCTGTTTGTTGCAGCGCAGCGACGCGGGCGGCGAGGTTGGGAAAAGTGCAAAAGACGATAAAATTGACGCGGGCGGCGGCGGCCGGCCTGGTCCTGGTTCTGACGCCGGCAGGCGGCGGCTCCGCGCTGGCCGGCGACGGGTTCAATCTCGCCGGCCTGTTTGGCGGCCAGCCCGAGCAAAGAGCGCTCACCACGGAAATTTTTGTCGCCTCGACCCGCAAGGGCGGCGATCACGCCACCCAGCTGAACCCCGGCGCCAAGGCGCGCTTCGCGCTCGACTTCATTTCCGTCCCGCCCGACCACAAGCCGGGCAAGATCGAACTGCCCGCTTTCGGCGGCCCCAATCCCGACCATCACTTCATGGTGCGCGAGCAGAGCGAACTCGACGGGTCCGAATTCGGCGAGCAGCTGGCGGCGCAGCTTTCGGGCCGGATCGGCGTCAACCGCGACGTGCTGGTCTATGTCCACGGCTTCAACACCTCCTTCGACGAAGCCCGGTTCCGGCTGGCGCAGATCGTCGTGGACACCCATTTCGGCGGCGTCCCGGTGCTGTTCACCTGGCCGTCCAGATCGCAGCTCCTGGCCTATGGCGCCGACAAGGAAGCCGCCATGGCCTCGCGCGCGGCGCTACGCAACCTGTTCCAGACCATCGCCGCGACGCCCGGCGTCGGCAGGGTCCAGATCGTCGCCCATTCGATGGGAACCTGGCTGACGATGGAGGCGCTCGACGAGGCGGCCCTGTCCGGCTCGCCCGACCTGCACGGCAAGCTCGGCAATGTCATGCTGGCGGCGCCGGACATCGACCTTTCCGTGTTCCGCGAGCAGGTCGCGTCGCTCGATCCGTCCCATTTCTCGGTCTTCGTCTCCAAGGACGACCGCGCCCTGCAGATTTCGGCGGGCCTTCAGGGCGACCGCCGCCTCGGCTCGCTCGATCCGGGCTCGGATCGCGACCGCGAGCTGATCGAAAAGCTCGGCGTCGGCGTCTATGACATTTCCGACCTGTCGACGACGCTGATCGGCCACGACGTCTACGCCGACGCGCCCAAAGTGATGCGCCAGATCGGGCAGCGGATCGAGAAGCCGCGCGCCGACGACGCCGATGTCCAGAGCGTGATCGACGCCGGCGCCGACCGCACGCCGAAGCCGCCGCCGGGCCAGATCGACAGCCAGGCCCTGCCGGCGCCGGCGGCCTCTGCAACAACTCCTGCCGCAGGCGTCGCGCCCGCGGCCCCGGCCGCGCAAGCGTCGCCGGGGAAATGAGGTTTTTTTGCTGTGGTGCGGCGTCCGCCGGCTATGTCTTGGCAAGGGCGGCGTTCGGCGGATAGCCGAAATCCACTGGCGCCGACCATACAGATCGCCCTTCTGGTTCGAGGACCGAATATGAGCTAGCATCAACATGTGGATGCCCCGTTCGAACCCCACTATCCGTATGGGGAGGCGCACAATAAATCGAGAAATTTCGGGACTCTCCAAAGAAACATGATGGAGGAAGACATGGCTGACAGCGTCTACAAAGTGATCGAACTCATAGGCACGAGCAGCAAATCGTGGGAGGAAGCCGCCAAATCGGCGGTTGACCGCGCGAGCAAATCGCTTCGCGACCTGCGCGTTGCCGAAGTCGTTGAGCTCGACATTGCGCTGAAGGACGGAAAGTTCGAGGCGTTTCGCGCAAAGTTGAAGGTTTCGTTCAAATTTGAGGACTGACGACGTTCGCCCCTTTTTGCAACGGTTCGATGTGAACGGTCCCGAAGTCACGGCGCCGAACCGATCAGGAAGGTCAGCAATGCGAGTTCATCAATTGCCGGAAGAACGTCACTTTGCGTCGATAAATCAATCGCGAGACTTCGCGTGGCGACGCAGCCGGCGGTCGCCACGCCCCGGGCTTAACCGCCAGGTCCCGTTTCGTGGGTGAAATCCGGAAAAGCGCGACTAAAATTCTTCCCTTCGCCGAACGCGAGTTCGGCGACGATCATCTTTTGCTCTGTTTTTGCGACTGACCGATCAGGCCTTTTTCGCGAACGGCGACGCGGTCGGGCCGCCCTTGCCTTGCGCATTCTGATAGGCCGTGCTGGCGGCTTTTTTGGGTGCGTTCTTGTCCGCCTTCGGCTTCTTCGCCTCTTTGTTTCCCTTGATCTGACCTTTGGCCATGACTTCCTCCCACGTTGAAAACGAAACAGCGTCTTGTTAAATCATTTGGCGACCGGGACCGCCCTGGCGGCCTTGGCCGGCGCAAACGCCATCTTTTTGTGGGCGGCGCAATAGCTGTCTCCCAGCAGGCGCCGGCAGCCGCAAAAGCGGAAAGCGTCAAAATTCTGGGGGTCGCCGATCGGCCAGCGACACATGTCGCCGCGCAGTTGCGCGAGGCGAACCGGCCGGGAGCCGGGCAGCGTCGTCCATTTCGGGCTGACCGCTTGAGCGACGATGAACTGCGAAGCCGCATCCTGCCGTCGCACCAGGATGTTATTGAAACTGGGCTGTCCCAGCGAATTGCCGGTTTTGTTCATTTTGATTTCGCTTCCCGCGACAAGACGGCGTTCCGACGAAAACGCGCAAGTCTCTGATTGCTGAAAATACCAGGAATGCTGCAAAAAGCAGGACCGCGACTTTCGCATCCCGCTTGCGACGCTGGCAGAGAACACGTTTCGGGCTGGACAAGGAATCCGGCGCAAATCGCCCCGCAGTCGAAAGCCACTATACGACTTTGTCGCTGCTTTTGCGAGGGAATTCGGCTTCGCCATGACGCCAGCCGACGAAAAGCCTATGAACAATGGTCCATTATGGCGGCTCCGATGCTCGATTCGCGCCAATGATTGAGGCATGACAGGCCAGTTCGGCGTACGGCCGTTTCGGTGCCGCGATGAGACGGCGACGGCAGGATCACGAAGGACGGCTCGAGCCGACAGCGGAAATTTCCGGGCGCCGGGCTTTGGCCTCCCGGGGGCGTTCGGCCGATGAAACCGATGCGCCAGATCATTTCATCCCGCCGGTGATCCCGCGCAAAATCTCGCGGGCGACCGCCGAGCCGACGGTGCGGGCGGCGGAGGTCGCCGCCGAGCGGATCGCCGACTGGGCGACGGAGGGACGCTTGCCATTGGGCGCAAACAGGTCGCCGAGGCCGGCGCCGATCTTCGACAACAGGCCGCCCGCCGGCGCGTCGGCGCCGACCGGCGCGCCCGATGTGCGCCCTTGAGCCCGCGCCTGAAGGATTTCGAAGGCCGATTCGCGATCGACCGCCACATCATATTTGCCCTTGAAGGGGCTTGAGTCCTGGACTTCCTGCAATTCGGCGTCGGTGATCGGGCCGACGCGCGATTGGGGCGGCGCGATTTTCACACGCGCAACCATGGCCGGCGCCCCAGAGCCTTCGAGCATCGAGACCAGCGCCTCGCCGACATTGAGCTTGGTGATGACGTCGGCCGTATCGAAGGCGGGGTTCTGGCGGAACGTCTCGGCGGCGGTGCGCACCGCCTTCTGGTCGCGCGGGGTGAAGGCGCGCAGCGCATGCTGGGCGCGGTTGCCGAGCTGGCCCAAAACCGTTTCCGGCACGTCGAGCGGGCTTTGCGTCACGAAATAGACGCCGACGCCCTTGCTGCGAATCAGCCGCACCACCTGTTCGATCGCGGCAAGCAGCGCCTTGGGCGCGTTGTTGAACAGAAGATGGGCCTCGTCGAAGAAGAAGACGAGCTTCGGCTTGTCCGGGTCGCCGACCTCGGGCAGGCGGGCGAACAGTTCCGACAGCAGCCAGAACAGGAAAGTCGCATAGAGATCGGGGCTGCGGACCAGCTTTTCGGCTTTCAGGATATGGATGAAGCCGCGCCCGTCGATGTCGGGCTTGAGCAGGTCCGTGATGTCGAGCGCCGGCTCGCCGAAGAACTTTTCCGCGCCCTGGTTCTCCAGCACCAGCAATTGCCGCTGGATCGCGCCGATCGAGGCCGCCGAGACATTGCCGTAGCGCTGCTGGAGGTCGGAGGCGTTCTGCGACACATAGGTCAGCATCGCCCGCAGATCCTTCAGGTCGAGCAGGGCCAGGCCCTGCTCGTCGGCGACGCGGAAGACGATATTGAGCACGCCCTCCTGGATTTCATTGAGCTGGAGGATGCGCGCCAGCAGCAGCGGCCCCATTTCGGCGATGGTCGCGCGGACCGGATGGCCCTTTTCGCCGAACAGGTCCCAGAACACGCAGCGGAACTGGTCGGGCTCATAGGGCACGCCGATCTCTTGCGCACGCGCAACGAAGGGTTTTCCGCCGTCGCCGGGCATGGCGACGCCGGACAGGTCGCCCTTGACGTCGGCGGCGAAGACGCAGGTTCCGGCGTCGCAAAAGCCTTCGGCGAGTTTTTGCAGGGTCACGGTCTTGCCCGTGCCGGTGGCGCCGGCGACCAGTCCGTGGCGGTTGCCGTAGCGCAGCAGCAGATAGATGTAATCCTCGGCCTTGCCGACGAGGATTTTTCCGGGGACATTGCTGGGATCGGACATGTGCGCGCCTTTGCGAAAGCGATTCTCCGGGCAGATTAGCGCGCCGGGAGACGAAAGACGACGTTGCGCTCGGCCCGGCCCCTACGTCCTTCCCCGTGTGGGGAGGGCCGAGGCGGAGGTGAAAGCGGCGACGTTTCGGCGCATGGCCCTCCCCCACCCTAACCCTCCCCACCAGGGGGAGGGAATCGGCGGCGGGGAAATCGGCGAAAAGGCGTGGACAGAAGCCGGATTTCCGCTTGATAAAATGGCCGAGCTTCGAATTTTCCGGGAGGGCCCCGCGATCGAGAACGCCACGAAAATCATTTTGCTCGCGCCCGCCGAGCGCAAGAAAATTTTCCTCTATCTTGGCGCCCTGGTCTTTCTGCTCGCTTTCGGCGATCCCAATGGCGGGCTGATGGATGTGTCGATCAGCTTCATGCTGAAGAACAAGATGCATCTCGCGCCGCAGGACATGGCGCGCTTTCGCCTGTTCGTCGCGATTCCGCTCTATTTCGCCGGCTTTTTCGGCTTCCTGCGCGACAGGTTCAACCCGTTCGGCATGAAGGACCGTGGTTTTCTCGTGTTGTTCGGCCTTTTAGGCGCTTCGCTTTATCTGGCTTTCGCTTTCCTGCCGGTTTCGCCCGGCCGCCTGCTGATCGCGCTGCCGCTGCTCACCTGCGCCTTTCTCATGCTCAGCAGCGCCTTGAACGGCCTCGCCTCGGAACTGGGCCAGCAGCACGCCATGTCCGGCCGCATCAGCGCGCTGTGGAACAGTTTCGCCGCTCTGCCGGGCGTCGCCGCCTTCCTGGCCGGCGGCTGGGTCAGCGACCGGCTGGAGACCCTGGGCGTGAACCAGGCGGCGCGGCTTCTCTTTCTCGGCGGCGCGGCGATCCTGTCGGCGGTCGCCTTGTATGGCTTGTTGCGGCCGAAGGCGGTGTTCGACAATCTCGCCGAGGAGCGGCCGGAAAAAACCAGGGTTCTCGACGATCTCAAACGGCTGCTGCGCCACCGCCCGATCTATCCGGCGCTGGCGATCTGGCTGTTGTGGAATTTCGCCCCCGGCGCGCAGACGCCGCTGCAATATTACCTGCAGAACACCCTCCATGCGCCGGACAGCGTGTGGGGGGCGTGGAACGCCATCTTCGCCGCCTCCTTCCTCCCCCCTTTCCTGCTCTATGCCGTCCTGTGCCGGCGCATCGCGCTGAAATACCTGCTGGTCTGGGGCACATTGGCCGCCATTCCGCAATTCACGCCGCTGCTGTTCGTCCATGACGCGCAAGGCGCGCTGACCGCCGCCGCGCCGATGGGATTGATGGGCGGCGTCGCCACGGCGGCCTATATGGACCTGCTGATCCGCTCCTGCCCGCCCGGTCTGCAGGGAACGACCCTGATGCTGTCCGGCGGCCTTTATTATGTCGCCTCGCGATTCGGCGACGTGCTCGGAACCGGCCTTTATCAAGCCTTTGGCGGCTTTTTTGTCTGCGTCGCCATGATCACCGCCGTCTATGCCATGATCCTGCCGTTGATCCTGGTCGTCCCCAAAAAAATGATCTCTTATGCCGATGGACATGTCCCGCCCGCATGAGGCGCCTTGTCGGCGCCGCGACAGGCCTTTCTTTTGGCTGAGGAAAAAGTTAAAGCAGCCGGCATGATCTGGTTCGTCTTCGCGCTCCTGACCGGGGCCGCCATCCTGTCCATTCTCTGGCCGCTCTCGCGTCCCGCGCCCAAGGCGCGCGAAGACGCGGCCGATGTCGCCTTCTATCGCGATCAGATCGCGGAGATCGACGCCGAGTTCGAGCGCGGCGGTCTCGACAGGGAGCAGGCGCAAGGCGCCAAGGCGCTGGCCGGGCGTCGGCTGCTCGCGGTCGCGCCGGAAGAGGCCCCGGCCGGCTCCTCGCCGAAAGCGCGCCGGATCGCGTCCATCTTCGCCCTCGTCGCGATTCCGGCGCTGGCGCTCGGGCTTTACCAGAAAATCGGCCATCCCGACCTGACCGACATGCCGCTCGAAGCCCGGATGACCGCCCCGCCGGCGCAGCAGGATTTCGCAGCCGTGGTCGCGCGGATGGAGGCCCATATCAAGGCCCATCCCGACGACGCCCGCGCGCTGGAGCTGATGGCGCCGGTCTATCTGCGCATGGGCCGCTTCGACGACGCCGTGAACGCGCGAAAGAAAATCATCGAACTGCGCGGCGAAACGCCGCAGAACCTGGTCGATTATGCCGAGGCCCTGGCCTACGCCAATGACGGGATGATCCCGCCCGAAGCCGAAACGCAATTGCAGCGCGCGCTGAAGCTCGACCCCAGGAACGCGGGCGCACGCTACTATCTCGGGCTCGTGGCGGCGCAAAACGGCGACAAGGACAAGGCGCGCAAGTTCTGGAGCGCATTGCTGCCAGACCTGGAAGGGGACGCGGCGGCGCAGCAGGCGGTCAAGGAGAAGCTCGCGCTGCTCGACGCGCCGTTCGAGCCGGGAGCCTCGCAGGGCGCGCCGCCCTCGGGCGAGGCCGCGGCGATCGCTTCCGCGGCGCCCGAGGCGCAGCAGAAGATCATCCGCAGCATGGTCGAGCGCCTCGCCCAGCGCCTCGCCGCCCAGGGCGGCAGCGCGGACGAATGGCTTCGCCTCATTCGCGCCTATAAAGTGTTGAATGAAACGGACAAGGCGCAAAATTCCTACGATCAGGCGCTGAAGGCGCTCGCCGGCGACGCGGCGGCGCGGGAGAAACTCGCCGCTCTGGCTCGGCAACTGGGATTGAACCCGCAATGACCCGCAAGCAGAAAAGATTGGCTCTCATCGGCGGCGCCCTGGCAATGTTCAGTATTGCTGTCGGCCTGATACTGAAAGAGTTGCGTGGAAACATTGTGTTCTTCAAGAGCCCGACCGATATCGCCGACGAACACATCGCCGCCGGCGTGCGCCTGCGCATCGGCGGGCTGGTGGAAAACGGCACCCTGGTCCATCGCGCCGGCAAGAGCGTCACCTTCAAGGTCACCGACGGCAAGGACGCCGTGCCGGTCGCCTATACCGGCCTGCTGCCGGACCTGTTCCGCGAAGGCCAGGGCGTGGTGGCCGAGGGCGCGCTCGACCAGGGCGGCGTGTTCCAGGCCGACAACGTTCTCGCCAAGCACGACGAGCGCTACATGCCGCGCGAAGTGGTGGACGCATTGAAGAAACAGGGCAAATGGGCCGGGCCCAACGACCAGGCGAGCAGCCAGCCGATCGGCCAGACGGGGGCGCAAAACTGATGATCGTCGAAGTTGGACATTACGCGCTGGTTCTGGCGCTGGCTCTGTCGCTGATGCAGGCGGTCCTGCCGTTCTGGGGGGCGCGGACCCATGACGCGAGGCTGATGGCGACGGCGCGGCCGGCCGCCATGACCCAATTCGCCCTGGTCGCCTTGTCCTATGCGGCGCTGACCTACGCCCATGTCGTCTCGGACTTCTCGCTGGTCAATGTGGTCGAGAATTCGGCCTCGACCAAGCCGCTGATCTACAAGATTTCCGGCGTCTGGGGGAACCACGAGGGCTCCATGATGCTGTGGGTCCTGATCCTGGCGGCCAGCGGCGCGGCCATGGCGGCCTTTTCCCGCGCCATCCCGCCGCGCCTGCTCGCCGACGCCCTTTCGGTCCAGGGCGTGCTCGGCGCGGCCTTCCTGGCCTTCATCCTGCTGACGTCCAACCCCTTCCTGCGCATGGTCCCGCCGCCGATCGAAGGCCAGGACCTCAACCCGATCCTGCAGGATCCCGGCCTCGCCATCCATCCGCCCCTGCTCTATCTCGGCTATGTCGGCTTCTCGATCGTCTTCTCGCTGGCGGCGGCGGCGCTGATCGGCGGCCGGCTCGACGCCGCCTTCGCCCGCTTCATCCGGCCCTGGGCGCTCGCGGCCTGGTGTTTCCTGACGCTCGGCATCGCCATGGGCTCCTACTGGGCCTATTACACGCTCGGCTGGGGCGGCTTCTGGTTCTGGGACCCGGTCGAGAACGCCTCGCTGATGCCCTGGCTCGCCGGCACCGCCCTGCTCCATTCGGCGGCGGTGATGGAGAAGCGCGAGGCGCTGAAGGTCTGGACGATCTTTCTCGCCATCGTCACCTTCTCGCTGTCGCTGCTCGGCACTTTCCTGGTGCGTTCGGGCGTGCTGACCTCGGTCCATTCCTTCGCCAGCGACCCGCGCCGCGGCTTGTTCATCCTCGCCATTCTGGTGATGTTCATCGGCGGCGCGCTTTTCCTGTTCATGCTGCGCGCCTCCTCGCTCAAACAGGGCGGCCTGTTCGCGCCGATCTCGCGCGAGGGCGCGCTGGTGGTGAACAATCTGCTGCTCACCGCGGCCTGCGCGGCGGTTCTGATCGGCACGCTCTATCCTCTGGCGCTCGAATCGATCAACGGCGACAAGATTTCCGTCGGCGCGCCCTTCTTCAACCTGACCTTCGGGCCGCTGTTCGCGCCGCTGCTGGTGCTGGCGCCGCTCGGCCAGCTGCTGGCGTGGAAGCGCGGCGATTTGCTCGCCGCCGCGCAACGGCTGTTCTTCGCCGCCGGCCTCGGTCTCGCGGCCATGGCGGTCTTCGCCGCCCTTCATGGCGCGCCGGTGATGGCGGTCATCGGTTCCGGTCTTGCGGTTTATCTGATCGTGGGCGCCTTCGTCGAAATCTTCGGCCGCATCTTTCCGTCCGGTTTCGGCGCAACCAAAAACGCATTCTACCGCGCCAGGGGCCTGCCGCTTTCGACCTGGGGATCGGCTTTCGCCCATGCCGGCCTCGGCCTGTCCATGCTCGGCATAGCCGCGTCCGGCTGGGGTGTGGAGAAGATCGTGGCGATGAAGCAGGGCGACGTTTACGACGTCGGCCCCTACCAGGTCGAGGTCATCGGCGTCACCACCGACCAGGGTTCGAATTATCAGGAGACCGTCGCCCATATGAGCGTGAAGCGCGACGGCCATATCGTGGCTCTGCTGGCGCCGTCCAAGCGCTTCTTCTCGATCCGGCGGATGGGCTCCGCCCAGGCCGGCATCGTGACGCTCAACCTCGGCCAGATCTATGTCAGCGTCGCCGAGCCCAATCCGAACGGCGCGATCGACGCGCGGCTGTACTGGAAGCCGCTGGTTTCGCTGATCTGGATCGGGGCCTTGGTCATGGCCTTCGGCGGCCTGCTGAGCCTCAGCGACCGGCGCCTTCGGGTGGGCGTCGCCCGCCGCGCAGCCAAGGTTCAAATCGTGGCGCAGGCGGCGGAATGATGAAAAAGCTTTTGCATTTCCCCTTCGGCCGTCATCGCTTCGCCACAGCTCGGCGCGCGCGCCGAGCGTCGCTCGGGAACGGGCGCGCGACGCGCGCCCTATGGCTCGCCGTGACGGCTCTCATGCTGCTGCGCGCCGCCCCCGCCTTGGCGGTCGAGCCGAGCGAAATGCTCAAGGACCCCAAGCTGGAGCAGCGCGCGCGCAAAATTTCCGTCGGGCTGCGCTGCCTCGTCTGCCAGAACGAATCGATCGACAATTCCGGCGCCCAGCTTGCCCACGACCTGCGCGTTCTGGTGCGCGACCGGCTGAAGGCCGGCGACACCGACCAGCAGGTCAAGGATTATCTCGTCTCCCGCTATGGCAATTTCATCCTGCTGAAGCCGCCTTTCGAATGGGACACTTTGCTGTTGTGGATTTCCCCCTTCGCCATTCTGGCGCTCGGCGCGGGCGCGGCCCTGCGCAACCGCCGCAAGGGCCGGGAATCGGGTGACGACAAGCCCGCCGCGCCCTTGTCGGAGGAAGAAAGCGCTCGGCTGAAGGACCTGCTGGAGCATGGGCAGGCGTAGCTTACCAAAATTTCATCCCGCCGAAACTGGCGCGTAAGCTGGCGGCTCCCATATTCCTTTACGACGAGCGGCGCGATTCGCCGCTTCCGCTTTCGTAAAGTTCTATGGAGCCCTCAATGTTGAACTGGCCCGCGCAATCGTCCCATCGCGAACCCTCGTTCCCGCGCGCCCGGCGCCGTCCGCTGCGCACGGTCATGCTGAGCGCGGTGGGCGCGGCGGCCCTGGTCGGCGCCGGCGCCGGCGTGGCGATGCTTCCCGCCCATGCCGAGGCGCCCGCCACCCAGGGCATGGCCCCGGTCGGTCCCGCCTCCTTCGCCGATCTGGTTGAACGGGTCAAAGGCGCCGTGGTTTCGGTCAAGGTCGATGTCGTCGAAAAGGCGGAGGCCGCCGGCCCCGATCTCGGGGAAGGTCTGCCTCCGGGCATGCCGCCGCTCTCGCCCGACGATCCGCTCTATCGCTTCTTCAAACATTTCGGCGCGCCCAACGGCATGCCGCAGCATCCCCACAAGGGACAGGCGCTCGGCTCCGGCTTCATCATTTCGAGCGACGGCTATGTCGTGACCAACAACCATGTCGTCAGCGACGCCACCGATGTGAAAATCACGCTCGAAGGCGGCAAGACCGTCCCGGCCAAGATCATCGGCGTGGACAAGAAAACCGACCTCGCCCTGCTCAAGATCACCGAACCGGGAACCTACACTTACGTCGACTTCGCGGGTTCCACGCCGCGCGTCGGCGATTGGGTGATCGCGGTCGGCAATCCCTTCGGCCTCGGCGGCACGGTCACGGCGGGCATCGTTTCCGCGCGCGGCCGCGACATCGGATCCGGCCCCTATGACGATTACCTCCAGATCGACGCGCCGGTGAATCGCGGCAATTCCGGCGGCCCGACCTTCAACACCAAGGGCGAGGTCGTCGGCGTCAACACCGCGATCTATTCGCCGTCGGGCGGCAGCGTCGGCATCGGCTTCGCCATCCCTTCCGAGGTCGCCAAGGACGTGATCGCCGCACTGAAGAACAAGGGCTCGGTCACGCGCGGCTATATCGGCGTGCAGATTCAGGCGGTGACCCCGGAAATCGCCGACAGCCTCGGCCTGAAATCCACCGACGGGGCGCTGGTCGCGCAGATTCAGCCCAACACGCCGGCGGTCGCCGCGGGCCTTCAGTCGGGCGACGTGATCACCGCCCTCGATGGGGTCAAGATCGAAAGCCCGCATGAATTGTCGCGCAAGATCGCCGCGCTCGGCCCCAGCGCCGAGGTCGATCTGACCATCCTGCGCAGCGGTGCGAACAAGGACATCAAGCTCAAGCTCGGCAAGCTGCCGGACGACCAGCAGGCCAAGGCCGACAGCGTCATGCCGGAAAAGGCGGCGAAAACCGCGCTCGCCAAATATGGCTTCAGTCTGGAGGCGGCGAAGGATGTTTCCGGCGCCGGCAAGGACGGCGCAGTGGTCACCGACCTCGATCCGGAGGGACCGGCGGCGCAGAAAGGCCTGCGCCAGGGCGATGTCATCCTCGACATCGGCGGCAAGCCGGTCGTCGCCCCCGACGACGTGGTCAAGGCCATGGACGACGCGAAAAAGGATGGCCGCCACGCCGTGCTGCTTCGGGTGAAGACCGGCGACAACACGCATTTCCTCGCGCTGTCCGCTGATCCGTCGTGAAGCGCGGAGCGTAAATCATTCGAGACAGGGCGCGCCCCCTCCCGCGGCCGGAAACGGCATGACAAGGCGCGCTCAGAGCGGCAGGCCGGATCGCCCCCTCCGGCCTGCCGACTTTTTTTCAGGAATCGATTATGCTCCGCGCCATGCGCATCCTGATCATCGAAGACGATCCCCAGGCCTCCGCCTATCTGGTCAAGGCCTTTCGCGAAGCCGGCCATATCGCCGATTCGGCCGCCGACGGCATAGCCGGCTATGCGCGGGCGGAAAGCGGCGATTACGACGTGCTGATCGTCGACCGCATGCTGCCCAAGCTCGACGGCCTGTCGCTGATCGGCGGATTGCGGGCGCAAAAGATCGACACGCCGGTGCTGATCCTGTCCGCGCTCGGCCAGGTGGACGACCGCGTGAAGGGCCTGCGCGCGGGCGGCGACGATTATCTCGCCAAGCCCTACGCCTTCGCCGAACTGCTCGCCCGCGTGGAAATATTGGCGCGGCGGCGCGGCGGCGGGTCGGCCGAGGAGACGGTCTATCACGTCGCCGATCTCGAACTCGACCGGCTCAAGCACAAGGTTTTCCGCGCCGGCAAGGAGATCGTCCTGCAGCCGCGCGAATTCCGCCTGCTGGAATATCTGATGCGCCACGCCGGTCAGGTGGTGACCAGGACCATGCTGCTCGAAAATGTCTGGGACTATCATTTCGATCCGCAGACCAACGTGATCGACGTCCATATTTCCCGCCTGCGCGGCAAGATCGACAAGGGCCACGACAAGCAATTGCTGCAGACCGTTCGCGGCGCCGGCTACACCCTGCGCGACGGGTTGGGTTAAGAATTTGCGGTTGCAGTCCTGATGTTATAGGGATCGCGGCCTCAGCAAAACGAGGCCCGCATGAACAGCATCGCGCTTGAAGCCGCCAGGAAAAGCGTCGAGATCGAAAAGGCCGGCGTCGCGCATCTCCGCGCCGCGCTCGACGGCGCCCTGGGCGAGGCGCTGGAAAAGGCGATCGCGACCATTCGCGCGGCGCGCGGAAGAGTGATCGTCAGCGGCATGGGCAAGAGCGGCCATATCGGGCGCAAGGTCGCCGCGACCCTGGCCTCGACCGGCACGCCGGCCTTTTTCCTGCACCCGGCCGAGGCGAGCCATGGCGATCTCGGCATGGTGACCCAGGACGACGTGGTGCTGGCCTTTTCCTGGTCGGGCGAAACGGCGGAACTCGCCGACCTGATCGAATACGCCAAGCGCTTCGCCATACCCCTGATCGCCGCCGCCTCGCGGCGTGACAGCGCGCTTGGCCGCGCCGCCGACATTCTGCTGGAATTGCCGCTGGTCGAGGAGGCCTGCCCCAATGGCCTCGCGCCGACCACGTCCACCACCATCCAGCTGGTGCTCGGCGACGCGCTCGCCGTCGCCCTGATCGAGGATCGCGGCTTTTCGGCCCAGGACTTCCACATGTTCCATCCCGGCGGCAAGCTCGGGGCGCGGCTGCACAAGGTCGACGATCTGATGCATGCGGGCGAGGACATGCCGCTGCTGCCCGAGAGCGCCGCGATGAGCGAGGTCATCCTGACCATGACGGGCAAGAGATTCGGCTGCGTCGGACTGGTGGACGGCGAGGGCCGGCTCGCCGGGATCATTACCGACGGCGATCTGCGCCGTCACTGGGGCGATCTGATGCAGGACAAGACCCCGCGCGAGATCATGACCGTCGCGCCGCTGACCGCCCGGCTCGGCTCGCTCGCGTCTTCCGCGCTGGAGACGATGAACCGCCGCAAGATCACGGTTTTGTTCATCGTCGAGGACGGCAGGCCGGTGGGCGTTTTACACATCCACGATCTGCTGCGCGCCGGAGTGGCGTGACGGCTCGTCGCCATTCATGCCGAAGGCCGCCGCGAAAAGCTCCTGCGTATATTTCTCGCGCGGCCTGGCGAAAATCTCTTCCGCCGAACCCTGCTCCACGATTTTTCCGTCGCGCATCACCGCGATCTGCGAGGCCAGCGCCTTCACCACTTTCAGGTCGTGGCTGATGAAGAGATAGGACAGGCCGCGCCGCATTTGAAGCTCGCGCAGGAGGTCGATCATCTGGGCCTGGACCGAGCGGTCGAGCGCGGAGGTCGGCTCGTCGAGCACGATGATTTCGGGATCAAGCGCCAGCGCGCGGGCGATGGCGATGCGCTGGCGCTGGCCGCCGGAAAATTCATGCGGATAGCGGTCCATGGTCGCCGGGTCGAGCCCGGTGTCGGCGAGCGCGCGGGCGACGATGGCGCGACGTTCCGGCGCTGACAGGCCCCTGTTCTGGATCAGCAGGCCCTCTTCGACGATCTCGGCCACCGAAAGGCGCGGCGACAGCGAGCCATAGGGGTCCTGGAAGACGATCTGCATCTCCTTGCGCAGCGGCCGCATCTCGCGCGAGGACAGGCCATCGATATGGCGGCCGAGATAAAGGATCGGCCCGTCCGAGCGGATCAGGCGCAAAAGCGCGAGGCCGAGCGTGGTCTTGCCCGAGCCCGATTCGCCAACCAGCGCGAGCGTCTGCCCGTGGCGCAGGGCGAGCGACACGCCGTCCACCGCCTTCACATATTCGGCGGCGCGGCCAAAGAATCCCTTCTTGATCGGGAACCAGACTTTCAGATTTTCGGTCGCCAGCACTTCCCTGGCCTGCGGATCGGCCGGCGGCGCGGCGCCGCTCGGCTCGGCGGCGATCAGCATTCTGGTGTAGTCGTGGCGCGGCGCGGTGAAAATCTGTTCGGTCGCGCCGGTTTCGACCACCCGGCCGAGCTTCATCACCGCCACCTCGTCGGCCACGCGGCGCACGATCCCGAGATCGTGGGTGATGAACAATATCGCCATGCCGTGGCGCTGTTGCAGCTCGCGCAAAAGCTTCAGGATCTGCGCCTGGACGGTGACGTCGAGCGCGGTGGTCGGCTCGTCGGCGATCAGCAGGTCGGGATTATTGGCGAGCGCCATGGCGATCATCACGCGCTGGCGCTGGCCGCCGGAAAGTTCGTGCGGAAAGGCGTCGAGCCTTTTCTCGGCGTTTTGCAGGCCGACCTCATTCAGGAGTTCGAGCGTGCGGGCGCGGCGCTTTTCGCGCGAGGCAAGCCCGTGGACTTCGAGCGTTTCGCCGATCTGCCGCTCGATCCGGTGCAGCGGATTGAGCGAGGTCGCCGGCTCCTGGGACACCATGCCGATCCGCGCGCCGCGCACGGCGCGCAAGGCGGCCTCGTTGGCTTTCAGCAGGTCGCGGCCCTGGAAGAAAATCTCCCCGCCAAGAATCCTGGCGCCCGGCGCCAGCAGGCGCACAATGGACAAGGCCGTGACCGATTTGCCGGAGCCGGATTCGCCGACAAGGCCGAGCGTGCGGCCGCGCTCCAGCCGCAGGGAGACATTTTCGACCGCGAGCGATTCCCGGCCGGTCGGCCCAAAACCGACCGAAAGATCGTTGATATCCAGCAGAGGCGCGCCGGCGGCCATCAAAAGCCCTTTCGCGGGTCGAAAGCGTCGCGCAAGGCCTCGCCGGTGAAGACCAGCAGCGACAAGGTGAGCGCGATCACGAAAAAGCCGGACAGGCCGAGCCACGGCGCCTGGAGGTTGCTTTTCCCCTGCAACAGAAGCTCGCCGAGCGAGGGCGAGCCGGGCGGCAGGCCGAAGCCCAGAAAGTCCAGCGAGGTCAGCGTCGTGATCGAGGAATTGAGGATGAAGGGCAGGAAGGTCAGGGTCGCCACCATGGCGTTGGGCAGCACATGCTTGACCATGATCTTGCGGTCCGGCAGGCCCAGGGCGCGGGCGGCGCGCACATAGTCGAAGTTTCTTGCGCGCAGGAATTCGGCGCGCACGACATGGACTAGACTGACCCAGGAAAAGGCGAGCAGGATGAACAGCAGCACGAAGAAGCTCGGCGTGACGATGGCCGAGAGGATGATCAAGAGATAGAGGCTGGGCAGCGACGACCAGATTTCGATGAAGCGCTGGAACAGAAGATCGGTCCAGCCGCCGAAATAGCCCTGGATCGCGCCGGCGGTGACGCCGACGACCGAGGAGATTCCGGCGAGCAGCAGGCCGAACAGCACCGAAATGCGGAAGCCATAGATCAGCCGCGCCACCACGTCGCGGCCCTGGTCGTCGGTGCCGAGCCAGTTCCATTCGATCTGGCGGCAGTTTTGCGCCGGCGCGCCGGAAAAAGTCTTGCCTTGCGCGCATTGCGCATTGGTCAGCATCCAGGTCGGCGGCGAGGGCGCGGGCAACGGCAAGGCGAGGTTGCGGGTGTCGTCGGAATAGCGGATCGCCGGCCAGATCAGCCAGCCATGGGCCTCGATTTCCTCGAAAACCACCGGGTCGCGATAATCGGTTTCGGCGAGAAAGCCACCGAATTTTTCTTCCGGATAATTGACGAAGACGGGGAAGAGCAGCTGGCCCTTGTAGTAAGCGAGGATCGGCTTGTCATTGGCGATGAATTCCGCGCCGAGCGACAGGATGAAGGCGACGAGGAAGAACCAGAAGGAGAAATAGCCGCGCCGGTTGCGCTTGAAGGCTTCGAGCCGGCGCCTGCTGATCGGGGAGAGCGCGAACATCAGGTCTCCCGCGTCTCGAAATCGATGCGCGGGTCGATCCACGCATAGGTCAGGTCGGAGATCAGATTGATGACGAGGCCGAGCAGAGCGAAAATATAGAGAGTGGCGAAGACCACGGGATAATCGCGGTTGAGCGTCGATTCGAAGGACAACAGGCCCAGCCCATCCAGAGAAAAAATCGTCTCGATCAGCAGCGAGCCGGTGAAAAAGGCCGAGAGGAAGGCGCCGGGAAAGCCGGAAATCACGATCAGCATGGCGTTGCGGAAGACATGGCCATAAAGCACGCGGCGCTCGGTCAGGCCTTTCATCCGCGCGGTGACGACATATTGTTTGCGGATTTCGTCGATGAATGCGTTTTTGGTCAGAAAGGTCGTGGTGGCGAAGGCGCCGAGCGTCAGCGCCGACACCGGCAGCACGATGTGCCAGAGATAATCCCTGATCTTGCCGAACAGCGTGAGCCGGGCGAAATCGTCGGAGGTCAGGCCGCGCAGCGGGAAAATCTGCCAGAACGAGCCGCCGGCGAAGAGCACGATCAGCAGGATCGCGAACAGAAAGCTCGGGATGGCGTAGCCGACGATGATGACGCCCGAGGTCCAGATATCGAAGGCCTCGCCCTCGCGCTGCGCCTTGGCGATGCCGAGCGGGATCGAGATCATGTAGGACAGGAAGGTCATCCACAGGCCGAGCGACATCGAAACCGGGAGCTTTTCCTTGACCAGGGTAAGCACCGGCTCGTCGCGGAAATAGGAGCGGCCGAAATCGAACACGGCGTAATGGCTGATCATCAGCCAGAACCGCTCCAGCGGCGGCTTGTCGAAGCCGAACTGCTTTTCCAGCTCCTTGATGAATTTCGGGTCGAGACCCTGGGCGCCGCGATATTTGCCGGAATATTCCGCCGCCGCGCCGCCGCGGCCGGCGGCGATCACGCTATTGGCGCCGCCGAAACGCGCGGTCGCGCCCATGTCCTGTCCCTGAATCTGCGCGAGAACCCGCTCGACCGGCCCGCCGGGCGCAAATTGCACGATCAGGAAGGACAGAGCGAGAATCCCGAACAGGGTCGGGATCATCAACAGGATGCGGCGCGCGATATAGGCCGCCATCAGCTCTTGGCCTTTGTCGCCGCCGCCTTCCCGGCGTCCCACCACCAAAGCGAGGAAATGCCGAGGTCGAGTTTCGGCGTCTGCTTGGGCCGGTCGAAGAAATTCCAGGCGGCAACGCGGCGGTTGGGCGAATACCAGTTGGGAATCCAGTAGCGCCCGGCGCGCAGGATGCGGTCGAGCACGCGGCAGGTCACCACCAATTCGGCGCGCGACTGCGCCTTGAGCGCCTTGTCGATCAGCATGTCCACCGCCGGATCGTCGATTCCGGCCACGTTCAGGCCGCCCTGCGTCTTGCCCGATTTCGAGCCGAAATAGGCCAGAAGTTCGTCGCCGGGCACGCCGCCGATCATCTTGCGGTCGACGATCATGTCGAAATCGAATGTGTCCAGCCGCTGCTTGTATTGCGCGGAATCCACGATTCTCATGCGCGGCGCGACGCCCAGCAGCTGCATGTTCTTGAACATGGGCTGGACGACCTTTTCGAAAACGGTCGTCGTCTCCAGGAATTCGAAGGCGAGCGGCTCGCCGCTGGGCAGCAGCATTTGCGCGCCCTGCCGCTTGCAGCCCGCGGCCTTGAGAAGGTCGAAAGCGCGCTTGAGCAAGGTCCTGTCCTGACCGGAGCCGTCGGAGACCGGCGGGACGAAGGGCAGGCCGAAGACTTCGTCGGGAACCTTGCCGCGAAGCGGCTCCAGAATCTTCAGCTCTTCGGGAGAAGGCAGGCCTTGCGCCTGCATGTCGGTATTTTCGAAATAGCTCACCACGCGCTTGTAGGCGCCATAGAACAGGTTGCGGTTGTCCCATTCGAAATCGAGGCAGAGCCCCAAGGCCTCGCGCACCCGGGGGTCATGGAAGACCGGCCGGCGCAGATTGAAGAAGAAACCCTGGAAGCCGGGGCTGCGGCGGTCGGGGATCTCCATTTTCACCACCCGCCCGTCGCGCACGGC
Source organism: uncultured Pseudomonadota bacterium (assembly GCA_963727035.1). Classification (GTDB taxonomy): domain Bacteria; phylum Pseudomonadota; class Alphaproteobacteria; order Rhizobiales; family Beijerinckiaceae; genus Rhodoblastus. Next base: position 72,452 of record CAVSEY010000021.1, read on the forward strand.
GGGGAAGTCATAGCCCGTCGCCCATTCGGAGGCGGTCGAGGATTTGTGGAGATTCACCGTCCCGGCCTTGAAAGCCTCGAAGCCGACCGCGCGCTCGCCGAAATAATCGTAGCGGATGACGTCGAAATTGTTCTGGCCGACATTGACCGGCAAATCCTTGCCCCAATAATCCGCCACACGCTCATAGGCGATATAGCGGCCTTGTTCGAAGGCCCCGATCTTGTAGGCGCCCGAGCCGAGCGGCGGCCCCATCCCGGCGCGGGTGAAGTCGTGGGTCTTGTAAAAAGCCTCCGACAGGATGGGCTGGCCGGCGATATTGAGGATCGAGTCGCGCCCAAAATTCTCGCGCAAGGTCACCAGCACGACGTCGTCGCCTTGCGCCTCGGCCGTTTCGAGATCGCGCAGCAATTGCTGGATCACCGGATGGCCTTTTTCGCGCAGAATGTTCAGCGAGAAAACCACGTCCTTCGCGGTCATCGGCGAACCGTCGTGGAACCGCGCCTCGCGCCGCAGATGAAAGCGATATTGGCGCCGGTCGGGAGAAATCTCGACCGAATGGGCGACGAGGCCATAGATGGCGTTGTCCTCGTCGAGATTGCCGGCCATCAGGCTGTCGTTGACGATCGACAGGCCGATCGCCGGATTGCCTTGCAGGATGAAGCCGTTGAGCGAATCGTATGAGTTCGCCACCGCCTCCATTTTCAACTGTCCGCCGCGCGGCGCGCCGGGCTGCGCATAGGGAAAATGATCGAAATTCTCCGGCAGGCTCAGATCGCCAAAGGACGACAGGCCGTAAGTCTTGCGCCAGGCGGCGCCTTGCGCGCGCATGGGCAGGGAGAACAGCGGCAGGGCGGCGGCGGAAAGCAGCGCGGCGCGCCGGGTGACGGTGAATTTTTTCGGCGGATGCAAGGGAGCCTCTGGACAAGAGGGTTGTGAGATTCGCCGGTCATTATGTCGATTTTGCGCCGCCGCGTCGCCTGAGAACTGAAGGAAGGCGGCCTATTGTGCGAGGCGGCGCGCGTCGCCATATCGACGCCTGCGGCGGCGTTCTCGCGCCGCCGGGCGGGGGGCGTTGGAGGATGTCTCAATGCCCGAGAAGGAAATTCAGCAACTCGCCGAAGAGCTGGAAAAACTTGCCGAGGATCTGCGCAAGCGGACCAGGGAGTTCCACGAAACCGGCACTTTCACGGAAGTTCGCAGCAGGTTCCTGCGCGAAATCGAGAGGGAAAACGACGCCCTGCGCGCGCGGATCGACCGGGCGGCGAAGAACAGGGACAGCTGGGGTTATGTCAAGGCCTCGCTGTGGCGCGACTATGAGGCGGCGGCGCACGATTTTTCCGAATTCGTCACGCTCGTCGCATCAGAGCCGTTGAAAAAGCACTGAAATTCTCAGCCCTGCGGCGGGCGGGAAATCCACTCTCTGGCCGCGGCGAGCTCCGAACCTTTGAACAGCCTGAATTCGCAAGGATAGAAGGGCGCGAACAGGCTGGCCGCGGCCCTGATCCACCCCTGATCGGCGACCAAGGCGACGCGGCGGAAATTTTTCCAGTTGCGCAAGCCGGCGGCGGCGTCGTCCCACATGGCTTCGAGATCGAATCCCTCGAAATCCCCGGCGATGGCGTAGATCATGTCCACCTTTCCCTGCGCCGCCGCGGCCTCCAGTCGCGGCAGCAGCACATCCCGGTAATCCGCATGCGTCACGCGCCCATGCGCCTCAAGGCCGAGGACGCCGGATGGAAGGCCTTCGATTTCGCGAAACATCGTCAGCTCCTGTGTCTTGAACGCCGGCGCGCATGATACCGTGCGCTCAAACGATTTTCCAGAACAGGCTCCCCCAGACCAGACAGCCGAGAACCACCGCGCCGGACAAGGCCAAAGTCGCGGCGAGCCGGCGCGCGACGGTCCGCGTCATGGTTCCCGCGATGCTCCAGCCGAGCCACAAGGACCACGATCCGGCGCCGATCAGCAGCGCGGCGCGCAAAGCGTTGATGAAAGGCAGGACGATCCCTTCGGCCTTGAGCATGGTCACGGTCAGCGAAGACAAGCCGAGGAAGACCCCGCAGCCGGCGACAGGGATCAAGGCTTGCGCAAAATGGTGGAACGACCTCGACGACCATGGGCCGCAGGCCCGCGCCGCCAAGGCGAGGAAAAAGCTCAGGCCCAAGCCCATCGCCACGGCGACGCCGCCGATATAGAGCAGCAGCACCATGCCATCGAGCGGCGTCATGGTGTCGTTGAGATCGGGATAATTGGTCAGGACATACCACGGCAGGACCGGCTCCATCGGCCAGATCAGATGATGGTCGGCGAGCCAGGTGGCGAGATATTGCTTGATCGCGACATAAAGATCGGAATTGCCCCACTGGAAGGCGGCGGCGGCGACGCCGAGCAGGCCGAACAGGATCAGCGCGCTCTGCCACGGATTGGTCATGTCGCCGGCGACATGGACGATCTCATGATTGGGCGAGCGGCGCGCCAAGGTCACGGCGCCGCGATAATCGCTGCACCGCCCGCACATATGGCAGGCCCCGGCGCCTCTCATGTTGCGCACGGGAATGAGGGGCGCGCAGTTCAGCGGCGCGGCATGACCGCCGCGCGATTTCGGGAAATGCGCCCAGGCGTCGCGATCGACGCGGAAATGGAAAGGCGCCAGCTTGGCCAGCAGGTTGAACACGCCATTGACCGGGCACAGAAATCGGCACCAGACGCGCTTGTTGCGGCCCCAAAGCCAGCCGACGCCGATCGCGGCCAGGGTCGAGCCGCCGAGCACCACCAGCGCCGGCCCGGGATATTGGTAGACGCTGGTCATCTGGCCATAGATCGTCGTCAGCACGAAGGCGACGAAGGGCCAGCCCTTCCATTGCATCCAATGGGGAATGGCGCCGCCGCGCCCATGTTCCGCCGCCCGCTCGCTCAAGGCCCCTTCCGGGCAAAGCAGGCCGCACCACAGCCGCCCGACCAGCACCATCGAGACGAGGACGAAGGGCCACCAGACGCCCCAGAACACGAATTGCGCGAAAAGCGTGACATTGTTCCAGATATGGGCCGCGCCCTGGGGCAAGGGCAGCACGGCGGGAATGACCAGAAGCAGGACATAGGCGCCGACCACCGCCCATTGCAGGCGGCGGATCAGGTTCTGGTGGTCGCGCAGCCAGATCCCGAAACGCGCCAGAATCGCGTCGATGCTGCGGGGCGACGGCTGTTCCGCGGCGTGGCTCACCGCGTTGCGGTCTGAGGTCGATACAGCAGCCATGCCATTGCAGCCCAATAGAAGCAAAACACCAGAATTTCGGTGAGGTCCGGCCGTGCGCGCCAGCCGGTGAGCGAAGAGAACAGGCCGCCGATTCCGCCGCCGTCGGAAAGGAAAGCGGACGCGTCCCACAAATGGCCGGACAGGCGCGGCAGGAGTCCGAGCGAGACGAGGTTGTCGGCGCCGTTCAGCAACAGCGAGCCGGCAAGCAGCAGCAGCATGACTTCGGTGACGCGGAAGAACAGCCGCCAGTTCAGGATGCGGCTGCCCCATTGCAGCGCGGCATAAGTCAGGACCGCCAGGGCGAAGCCGCCCGCCGCCGCGAGCCCCGCCGAAAGCAGCGCGGTCCCGCGCGCGGCGGAGAGCGTTCCGGCGAGAAAGACCACGGTCTCGGCGCCTTCGCGCGCCACCGCTATGGCCGCCAGGACGAATACGCCCCACCAGCTGGCCTGATCGGCGGCCTTCTGCAATGCGCTCTCAAGCTCGCGCTTGAGGGTGCGGCCGTGGCGGCGCATCCATACCACCATCTGCACGATCAGCGCGCAAGCCAGCAGCATCAGCCCGGTCTGGAACATCTGCTGCTTGTCGTCGTCGAGTTCGTCGCCAAACAGCATGATCGCCGCGCCGAGCGCCGCCGCGCCCAGAAGGCCGGCGCCGACGCCCGCCCAGAGAAATTTTCGCCCGCGCGTGCGCCCGTCCTCGCCCTGCTTCCCGAGCCAGGCCTGCAGGATGCCGATCACCAGCAGGGCTTCGATGCTCTCGCGCCAGACGATGAAGACGATATTTCCGTATTGACCCATTCGCTTTCCTCGTCAGCGCATCATTTCGCCACCAGCACGGCAGGCGGCGTTTCCGGGTGGAAATCGTCGAAAAAATCATATTCGCCGGGATCGAGATTGCGGATGACCATGGTGGTGGTCACGCCGGGCGCCAGCACCTTCTCCTTGTGCAATTGCTTGCTCTCGAATTCGGCCGCGCCCTGGCCCTTGTTCACCAGCTGAATCTCGAAGGTCGTGTTGGCCGGAACTTCCAGCCGGCGCGGCTCGAACTTGCCGTCGGCGAATTCGATGCGGAACTGCGGCGCGTCGCCCGCCCACGCCGCGCGACAGGGCGCGGCGAGAGCGATCAGGCCGAGAAAAACGGCGGCTTTCATCTCAATAGGCGCCCTTCTTGCCCGTGCCGGCGTAAGTGAACTCGTAGCTCGCGTCGAAGGGCTGGAACCACGGGCCAACGCCGGTCTCCTTGTCGACATGGCGGCCGAAATGGGCGTGCGGATTGGCGCTCGGCGGTTCGATATGCAGGACGAGCTTGTAGCGGCCCGGCCCCATCAGCTTGACATTGTCGCCATAATGCGGGCCGTCGTCGGCCACCATCGGCATGAAATCGCCGGCGCGCTTCTCGTCGCTTCCTTCCTTGGTCAGCTGATATTTCACCACGAGATAGGGAATCCAGTCGCCGGTGGCGAAACCATTGGAATTGCCCTTGGTGGCGTGGATATCCGCTTCGAGATGGACGTCGGACTCCTTGGCCGGGCGCATCATGCCGGGCGGGTCCATTTCGATCGGCTGAAGATAGACCGCGCCGACCTCCATGCCGGCGACAGTCTGCGGCGCTCCGACCGGCGTCTCCTTGGCCAGGGCCATCGAGCCGGCGCCCAGAAAAACGGCGGCGGCGAGAACAGTCTGCAACGATTTTTTCTTCATGTTGGGGTCTCCATGGCCGCACGTTTCGGCGCCTCGCGCCGGCGCGCAATCAAATCCGGCTATTTTAGAAATTTTCTAATTTTCAACCGCCGTCGCGCAGGGCCGCGCCGAGGGCCGCATCGAGTTCGGCGGCCGGGATTTCCTCGACAATGGGCCCCTGGGCATGGATCAGGAAGCAGCGCGCCTCCCGGCCGGGATAGAGCTGGACGACCCCCGCGCGATAAAGCGCGAGCTGGGCGACATGGGCCGGTCGGCGCTCAGGAGCCGGCGCGCCGGTCTTGTAATCGGCGAGCCAGAGTCCCTGCTCCGTCTCCGCCAAGCGGTCTATGGCGCCGACGATCTCGACGAAGCCGCCGCCGGGTTTTGGCAGACGCGCGGCGATTCGCGCTTCGGCGACGGATTTTTCGCTGAACAAAGGCCCAAGCCGCTTGTCCTCCAGCACGCCGAGCGCGGCCGCCACGAGTTGTTCCGCGCGTTCGGCGCCAAGGCCCTGCGCGGCGAGATCGCGCAACGCGGCGTCGCGTCGCGCCTCTCGCGGCAGGTCGGGGAGGAATTGCAGCAGGCGATGCGCGAGACGCCCCTGTTCGAGCGCCTGAGCGCGCTGCGGCGAAGGCGGCGCCTCCGCCGCGCTCTGGTCCGCGCCTTCGAGCGCGCTTGAGGGCCGCAGCGGCGGCGGCGCGGCCAGTTCGGCCGCCGCAGGCGCGAACAGCCAGGCCGGCGGCGCGTCGGGTTTCTCTTCCGCCGCGGCAGACGATAGGACGAGCGGAGCGTCTTCCCCCGTTTCGGGTGCGCCGTAACGCAAGACCTTCTGCTCTGCGCCCCAGGGCGCGGGGACTTCATGAGCTTCCGGCGTCAGCGAGGCTTCGATCATGCCCCGCCAGCTTTCCGGCGGACAATCGCGGGCGCCGCGATGGCCGGCGATATAGAGCCGCTCCTCGGCGCGGGTCAGCGCGACATAGAGCAGGCGCCGATATTCGTCGCCGGCCGCGTCGCGTCGCGCCATGCGCGCCGCCGCCACGCCGGGGCAGTCGAAATCCCTTTTCGGCGACCAGGCGATCTGGTTCGCCAGCGGGAACAGCGCGCCGTCGTGATTGCCGACCGGCGCGCCGCAGACGTCCGGCAGGAAGACGATCTTGGCCTCCAGCCCCTTGGCGGCGTGGACCGTCATCACCCGCACGAAAGACGAGGTCAGGTCCATGTCGCGCTTGATCGAAACGTCGAGCCGGGCGACCTCGGCGAGAAAGGCGGCGAGCGAAGGCGCGCGGGCGCGCTCATGGGCGTGCGCCAGCCCCAGAAATTCGTCGAGCGCGTCGCCCGCCTCCGGCCCGAGCCGCGACAGAAAGGCGCGGCGGGCGCCAAGCGGCCCGAGCAGGCGCGCGTAAAAGGCGAAGGGCGCCACAGCGCGGCCAAGCTTGCGCAGCAGGTCGAGTTTTACGCAGGCGGCCTGGAGCTTTTTATCGTCGGACGCGCGCAGGGCCTCATGCAGCGACCCGCGCCGCTGCGGCGCGACGCGCAGCAGATCGTCGTCGTCGAAGCCGAACAGCGGCGTCTTGAGCGCGGTCGCCAAAGTCAGATCGTCTTCCGGCAGCAGCGCGGCGCGGCCGATGGCGACCAGGTCCATCACCGCGATATGCTCGGCAAGCTTGAGCCGGTCGGCGCCCGCCGCCGGCACGCCTTTCTCGCGCAGGGCGCGGATCATGGCGTCAAAAAAGGCGTCGCGGCGGCGCACCAGGATCATGATGTCGCCGGGACGGATCGGGCGGCGCGCGCCCTTGTCATGAACCGTCTCAAGCGAGCCGGGCGCAAGCCAGTTTTTGATCGTCTCGGCGATGCGCCGCGCCGAAAGAACCGGCGGATCGGTTTCGTCACGGAAATCGAGCGGCAGGCGCCAGTCGCGGGGCTCCTCCTTCTCGCCCGGCGCGATCACATCCCAGATTTCGATCCGCGCCGGCAGGCCGCGTTTGAGCGCCTCATGCAGGGTGCGCTCATGGTGTTCCTGCGCTGACAGGCCACGAAAATGGTCCGGCGTTGCGAAAACCTTGTCCACCACTTCCAGCACGCCGGGCGCCGAGCGGAAGGACAGCGTCAGCTCCACCGGCTCGAATGGCTTGTGCGCGGCTTGCGCGCGCTTTCTTGAACTCGCCCTGCTTGGCCGCAAAAAGCTTTGGCTCCGCGCCCTGGAAGGAAAAGATCGACTGCTTTTCGTCGCCCACCGCAAAAAAACTGCGCGGGACGGCGCGCCTGGCCCTCGCCGGCGAAAAAATCCTCGGAAATGCGGTCGAGAATCTCCCATTGCGCGGCGCTGGTGTCCTGCGCTTCGTCGACCAGGATATGCTCGATCCCGGCGTCAAGCTTTTGCAGCACCCAGCGCGCCGAGGAGCGCCGGAACATCTCGCTCGTGCGCGCGATCAGATCCTCGAAATCGAGAATCTGCCGCTCGGCTTTGATGGAATCGTAGCGGTCGAGAAGCGCATTGACGACAAGGCTCAGGGCAAGACTGCGCTCCGCCGTTTCCACCGCCTTGATTTTTTCGCGCAGAGCGGCGAGGCGATTTTGCTCGTCCGCGAGTTCGTCCAGCAGGTCGGGACGCGCGGTCGCGAGTCTCCGGTTGAGCAAAGTCGCGCGCGGGGCGCCTTCGCCCTTGGCGATGAAAAAAGTCTGGCGATAATGGGCCAGCGCCTCCTCGCGGAGCCCGGCGCGCAAGGCCGCGAAGGCGGCGGAAAAATTCGCGCCCAGCTTGGCGTCCGTCGGCGTGCCGCCGGACAGAAAAGCCGCGAAATCCGGCCATCGCCTCGGCGCGATCCCATCCTCCAGCATCGCCTTGCGCAATGTCCCGGTCGTCTCGCCCGGCGCGAGGCCGAGCGCCGCGCGCAAGGCGTCCGGATTCCCGGCGCGGAACAAGGCGCGGCGCGAAAGCGCCTCGTCGAACAGCTTGTCGAACACCAGACCGGCGTCCTCGGCGACCCGCGCCAGCGCCGCGCCGAGTTCGGGATCGTGTTCGGCCGCATGAAGGGTCTCGCGGCGGGCGCGGGCGATCAATTGCTGCTGCTCGACCTCCTCGACCACGGTGAAACCGGCCGCGACATTGGCCTCGAACGGCGCGGCGTGCAGCACGCGTTCGCAAAAGGCGTGGATGGTCTGGATCTTCAATCCGCCCGGCGTCTCGACCGCGCGGGCGAAAAGTTTTCGCGCGAAATCGACGTCTTCTTGCTCGCGCGGACGCTCGGCGCCGGTCGCTTGAATGGCGTCGCGCAAGGCTTCGTCGTCAAGCGCGGTCCATTTCGACAGGGTCTGGAACACGCGCTCGGCCATATTGGCCGCGGCCGCCTTGGTGAAGGTCAGGCACAATATGCGCCCCGGTTCGCAGCGCGCCAGCAGCAGGCGGACGACCCGTTGCGCCAGCACATGGGTCTTGCCCGATCCGGCGTTGGCGGACACCCAGGCCGAAACGCCCGGGTCCGAGGCCAGGGCCTGCCGCGCCCTGGTCGCCTCCGGAATCCTGCCCACGCCGCTCATTGGTCCTCTCCGGCGCCTTCGCCGCCCGCGGCCGACCATTCGCGGGTCCGAGCGAGATGGTCATAGGCGTTGGCGCGCAAGGCGAATTGCGGGAAGGGCCGCGCCGGATATGATTGTTTCGGATCGCGGAAATCATTGAGCAAATTGACAAGCTCGTCGTAATGCTGCGCCACAAGGTCGCCGAACGGCTCCTTGTCCTGGCCGAGCCGGCGCGGCTTGTCCTTGCCGCCGCCGACCGGAACGTAAAAGGCGTCGCTCACCTCGCGGGTTTCGACGCCGTGAAAGGCGCCGCTGGACAGCATCGCCGCCTCCAGGGTGAGCTGCGGCGACCAGCCGGCGCCGACCTCCTTGCTGGAGGGCGGACGACCGCTCTTGTAGTCGACCACAGCCGCCGTTCCGTCTTTCAGCAATTCGATCCGGTCGGCCGTTGCGGTGAGGGTGAATTCCGAATTGTCGTCGAGGGCAATGCGCAGGCGCCCGCCGACTTCGACCGCGATGCGCTCGATCAGCGGGCGGCGCTCCGCCTCGAAGGCGAGAAAGAGATCGAGCCCTTGCAACAGGCGCGGCCAGCGGAAGGTCAGAAATTCCGGGTCCGTCTGGAATGTGGCGAGTTCTGTCCGCGCCAGTTCGACCAGTTCGTCGCGGGCGTTTTCCGGCAGGGGGCCGGCGGGATGGCGTTGGCAAAATCGCTCCAGCGCCACATGCAGCGCCGTGCCGATCTCGCGCGCGCCCGGCTCCTGATCGAGCTCTGGCAGGGGCAGAAGTTTGAGGATGAACTCGGCATAGATCGCATAGGGGTCGCGACGCAGGGTCTCGATCCGGGTCACCGACAATCTTGTCGGGCGCAGGGCCGGATCGGGCGTGGGCGCCGGGCGTTGCAGCGGCGCCTCAGGCGCCGCCCGGTCGAGTTGGCGCGCGAGATCGAGCCAGAGCGCGCCGCGCTTGCGCAGTTCGGCAAAGTTTTGTTCCCCGGCGAGCGCCTCCATGCGCTGCAGGAAACGCGAGGGCGTGGTCGGCGCGCCGCCGCGCTTGGTCGCCCTGCTCAAGACGACCTGCGGGGCGCCGAAACCCTGGACGAAGTCATGGGCGGTCTGGCCGATGCGCCGTTCCGGCGAGGACAGGCCGAGCTGCGCGCGCATCGCCCGGTTGAGGAAACAATCGGTCTCGCCGCGCGGCGGCCAGATCGTCTCGTCCAGCCCCGCCATGACCAGACGATCGACGGCGATCAGGCGCGCTTCCAGCAGACCCAGAATCTTGAGGCGCGGATGCGCGCGGCTGGCGCCGCGCAGAACCTGCTCCGAAATCAGCGCGTCGAAAAAGGCCGCATAGCTCTGGGCGTGGAAGGTGAAGGCGGCATTGGCCGAAGCTTCCAGTTGCGAAAAAAGCTGTTCCAACGCCGCGCCGTCGTCACCCGACGGAAACGCCTGCTCATCGCCTGCGACGATCAGACCCAAGGCCTTGCGATGGGCGGCGAGCCAGGGTTTCAGGGCTGTCTCGCCGCCTTGAGCCAAAACGCGCAAAGGCGCGAAGGCGGCGTCCAGACGTTGCGCAACATCGTCGCAGCGCCGCCCAATCCGCGCTTGAAATCTCCTTCTGGCGAGGATGAGCATGCTTGTCCTGCGCCGCCGTGCGCGCCGGTTCGATGCGGTCGCGCCAGCGGGCGCCGCCGGCGTCGGAACGCAGGACGCCGATCTCGAACAGGCGCGCCAGATTTTCCGCCTCGGCGCCGAAGCCGAGCGAGAAATCGGGATGCGAAATCAGCGCCGCGCAATCGGCGCCGGCGCCGTTCAGCGCCAGCAGGACGAGCCGCGCGAGCGAACCGGCGCGCGAGGCGGCGAGCGTCGCGCCGCCGGAATCGTCAATCTCGACATTCCAGCGCAGAAGTTCGGCGCGCACCCGCTCCGCCAGGCCGCGATCCGGCGTCGCCAGCGCGGCGGTCAGGCCGTCATGCTCCAGCGCCTCGCGCAGGATCACGGCGATGGCCAAAGCCTCCTCGCGGTCGTCCGCCGCCTCGACCAAGGTCACGCCGGCCAGCGCCTCGCGCAGAGTTTCGGGGCTTTGCGCGGCGCGCCAGCGCGGCCAGAGATCGGTGGTGTCCGCCGGACGGAAAGCCTCGGAGCAAAAAGCGTCGCGCTCGGGGCGCCCTTTGGCGCGCGCGCCGTCGGGCGCCGCGAGCGCGACCACCTCCTCGCGCGTGACGCCGATGGTCTCGATCAGCCGCGCCAGATAGGCCTGCGGATGGGTCGCGCAAGGCTCGTCGCCGGTGCGGATGGCGGCGAAGGATTCCTTGTCAAGGCGCTGATCGAGCCCTGGTAAAACCACCGCGCCTTGCGTCGCGCCGGCGATCGCCTTGAGCAGGCGGGCGGTGCGGATATTCGAGCCGGTCGAGCCGATGGCGATCATTGGCTCGCCGTCGCTTCCCACATTTTCCATGGCGCGTTCGATCAGCGCCTGCTGGCGCGCCGCCGGATCGACAAAGCCGCGCTCCTGCTGAATCGTCGGCCAGTTTCGCATGGCGATGTCGAGAAAATTCAGCGTGATCCGCCAATAATCGTCGAATTCGCCGTTGAGCTTTTTCAAAGCCGCCCAATCGACATTTTCGATGATCATTTCGTCGATCAAGGCGGCGAGATCGCCCGAAAGGCGCCAGGCGTCCGCCGGATGGGCGGCGACCAGCAGGCTTTCCTCGGCCTTCCTGACCGTTCCATCGGCGTCGATCGAGACGATGGCCTGCCGCAAATTGCGCGCCCAGGCCAGGATGAGTTCGCCCAGAATCATCCGTCGCTCGATGTCGCCCGCCGCGCGCGGAAGGCTCGGATCGAGCGGATTGTCGAAAGCCGCCTCGCCGTTCTCGCCGTCGAGCGCGCCGAGGGCTAAGATTTTCGGCAGCAGAATGGCGCGATCGCCGTTCTGGCGCGCAAGCTCCGTCGCCAGCGCCCGTCCGGCGCGCCGCGTCGGCACGAAAATCGTCGCTTTGGCGAGCGCCAGCGGGCCAGACTCGCGCGACAGGCCGGGAACCACCCGGCCGTCGAGCAAGGCGCCGGCGAAGACCTCTAGAAAAGGCGCGCCCGGAGGAATGGTGAAAACGCGCGGCGGCAAGATCTTCCCCAAAATCGTCTGGCGGCGAAAGCGCGGCGCGACGATCAGGCCGCCGCCGCCCGATAAATCCTTTCGGCCTTTTCGATCGTCTCCGGCGCGCCGACATGGAGCCAGCGGCCTTCGAGCGGCAGGCCGTAGAGGCGGCCCTGCTCGGCCGCCGCGAAAAAGAAGGGCGCGAGACGGAACGGCTCCAGTCTATGGCCCTCGAAAAGAGAGGATTTGATGATGCCGACGCCGGAATAGACGTAAGGCGCGCCTTCGCCCGGCGCCGGGCGGGAAAGGCGCCCCTGCGCGTCGCGGAAGAAGTCGCCGCGCCCCTCGACGCCCAAGCTCGTCTTCATGTCGGCGAGCAGCAGCAGCACGTCCATCCTGTCGCCGTCCCAGGCGCGGGCGAGCCGCGCGATCTGCGGCTCCGGCTCGTCGATCCAGAGCGCGTCGGTGTTGCAGATGAAAAAGGGTTTGCCGCCGAACTGGTCCAGCGCTTTGACAATGCCGCCGCCCTGGTCGAGCAGCAGGTCGCGCTCATCCGAAATCGTTATGCGCGGCGCGCGCCGGCCCTTCAGATGATCCTCGATCTGGTCGGCGAGCCAATGGACGTTGACGATGGCTTGCCTGACGCCCGCCTCTTCGAGCCGGTCGAGCACGTGATCGAGCATGGCCTTGCCGCCGACGCGCACAAGGGGCTTGGGGACCGACAAGGTGATCGGCCGCATGCGCGTGCCAAGGCCCGCTGCGAAAACCAGGGCTTTTTCCGGCAGCTGGCTCAAGCGACCGCCTCCTCGACGAAAAGTTGCGGCAGATATTGCTCGAACCACGCCTTGAGCTCGGCGAGCGCCGGATGGCCAAGGTCCTTGGTCAGATAGTCTTTCACCCGCGGAATATGGGCGAGATAGGCCGGCTTGTCGTCGCGCTTGTCGAGCCGGGCGAAAATGCCGAGAATCTTGCTCGCGCGCTGCGCGCCCATGACGGCGTAGGAGGTGGTGAACGACGCGACGTCAAAACCTTGTTCCGTATTCTTGCGGATGAAGGAATAGGCGCCGAGCAATTTCAGCTCCAGTTCGTCCGGCACGGTGACGCGGGCGTCCTGCAGCAGCGAAACCAGGTCATAGGCCGGCGGCCCGAGCACGGCGTCCTGGAAATCGAGCACGCCGACGCGCTGGTCGCCGCCACGATTGGCGAGCCAGAGCAGATTGGGCGAGTGATAATCGCGCAGCGTCCAGGTTTTGGGCTCCGCCAGCGGGCCGGCGAGAACCCCGCGCCAGGCGTTGTCATATTGCGCCCGCGCGCCCGAGGCGAGCTGGACGCCAAGGATATGGGGCGCAAACCACTCGACCAGCAGTTCCGCCTCGACCAGCATGGCGCCGAGGTCGTAGGTCGGCAGGCGATAAGTCCCGCCGGAAAAGGCGATTTCGTCCGGCAACTTTTTGCCGTGCAGGCGGACGAGCAGGCGCATGGCCTCGGAATAGCGCTCCGGGCGCGGCCCGTCGGCGTCCGTCATGCCGTCGTCGCCGAGATATTCCAGCACCGCGAGGCCGGCGTCGAGATCGGCGGCGAAAATGCGCGGCGCGGAAAAGCCCTGCGCGATCAGGGCCTCGTCCATGGCGACGAAGGGCTTTATGTCTTCGGCGAGATGAACGAGCGCGCTGTATGGCCTGCCGCCCTTGACCGGCGGGCCGTCGGCGCGCGGCGGCGAGATCATCAGCACCGCCTTGTCGCCGTCGGGCTTGACCAGCAATTCATAGGCGCGGGTCGAGGCGTCGCCCTGCATGTGCCGGCGCTCGGCCTCGTCCCAGCCGCAGCGCTCCAGAAGATTCTGCGCGCCGCGCAGGCGGATCAGCCGGCGCGCCGCTTCGCCATGGCCGACGATTTCGGCGCGGCGGAAATCCGGCCCGCGTTTCGCATCCATGAACAGCGCGATGTCGATCCGGTCGGCCGAAAGCGCCGAGCCCGCGCGCTCGGCCCATTCGACGATCACCAGCGCGCCCTCGGCCGCCTCGTCCCAGCCGAGTTCGGCGAGTTCGGAGGGCGACTTCACCCGATAGAGATCGGCGTGGACGATGGGGAAGGCCGGCGTGTCATAGACCTGCATCAAGGTGAAGGTCGGGCTCGGCGCCTCAAGCTCGGGATCGTCGGCGAGAACGCGGATCAGGGCGCGCGCCAAAGTGGTCTTTCCGGCGCCGAGATCGCCGCTCAAGGTGACGAGATCGCCCGCGCCGGCCATCCCGGCGATTTCCCGCGCCAGGGCGCGGGTCGCCGCTTCGTCGGGCAATTCCACCCGCCAGACCGGCCCACTCATGCCCTCTCCTCCGCTCGCGGCTCAATGTTCGGGCGGCCGACCGTCTCGCCGCCCCGAAGTGGGAATATGCAGGTCACGACCGTTCCTTCTCCCGGCGCGGAATCGATATGAATCGTTCCGCCATGCAATTCGACAAAGGCGCGCACGATCGACAGGCCGAGGCCGACGCCGCGATGGCGCGAATTGATGGTGCGGCTCTCGAAACGGTCGAACACCTTGTCGAGCAGCTCCGGCGGGATGCCGCGCCCGCGGTCGGTGACCTTGAACACGATCTCTCCGTCGCGGCGCAAGGCGGCGAGGGTGACGACCTGACCCGGTTCGGAAAAGCCGATGGCGTTGGAGAGCAGGTTGAAGAGAATCTGGCGGACGCGCTGGCCGTCGGCCTGGAAGGCGCCGATGTCCGGGGCGGCGACGATCGACAGCTCCACATGGCAGTCCGCCAGCCGGTCCTGCAGGCCTTCGGCGGCCTCGGTGATGACGCGGCGGATATCGACCTCGCCGAGCTGCAAGGCCATGGCGTCGCGGTCGATGGTGGCGAGATCGAGAATATCGTTGATGATCGCCAGCAGCGCGGCCGAGGATTTCAGCACATAGCCGGCATATTCGCGCTGCTTGTCGTTGAGCGGGCCGACGCTGTCGTCGCCCAGAAGCTGGATGAAGCCGATGATATTGGTCAGCGGCGAGCGCAGCTCGTAGGAGACATGATGCACGAAATCGTTGCGCAGCCGCTCGGCGGCGAGAAGCGCCTGGTTGCGCTCTTTCAGCGCGCGCTCGACATTCACGCCGTCGGTCACGTCGATGAAGGTCAGCAAGGCGCCGCCATCGGGCAAGGGCGCGACGGCGCAATCGACAACCGCGCCATCGACTCGGTTCATGCGGCGCTCGAAGCCCATGCGCGCCGAGTGCAGGCCCGTGACCGCCGAACGCAGATCGGCCCAGACGGCGTCCTCGGGCGAGAGCGGCCTGCAGGCGGCGGTGATGGCGTCGATATGGGGCCGATCGGCGATCAGCCTTTCCGGCAGCCGCCACAGCCGCGCGAAAGCCGGATTGGACAATTTGAGGCGGCCGTCGGCCCCGAAGACAGCGACGCCTTCCTGCAGCGCGTCGAGCGTCTCGCTCTGCACCCTGGCCAGCGCGTTATATTGCGATTCGAGCGCGAAACGCTCGGTGACGTCGTCGAACAGATAGGTGATTCCGCCCTGCGGATTGGAATTGAAGGCGACGCGCAAGGTGCGGCCGTCGGGCAGATGCCAGATCTGGGGCGCCGGCTCCACGGTCTGATAGACGCTGTGCAGCGCCACCTTCCAGCCGCGGTAATCGGCCTGCTCGGGCAGGCGGCGGTCGGCGCGCAGGCGATCGAGAATCTGGGAATCCGACGGACCCTGTTCGAGAAAGGCCGGATCGAGCTGCCAGAGATGGCGATAGGCGGCGTTGGCGAAGACCAGCCTTTTCGACCGGTCGAAAATGGCGACCGCCGTGGCGAGCTGGTCGAGGGTGCGGATATGGGACTCGACCTGAAGCGCATGGTCGGCGCGCACGGCCTCCAGTTCGGAAAGATCGTCGGCCATGCCGCCGCCGCCGCCGGGCAGCGGCGCGTCGAGCACGTCCATCAGGTGGCGCACGCCGGCGACCACGACATGCTCCCGCCGCCTCCAGACATCGCCCGCCTGACGCGCCCGCGCCGCCGCCTCGCGCGCCACGCGGTCGAGCAGTTCGAGGCCTCGCGCCACCGCGTCCTGCGGGCTTTCGGCGTCCACGGCCTTGGCGTAGGCCAGATTGACCCAGTCGAGCGCCTTGTCGGCGCCGCGCGTCCAGACCGGATGGCTGCTCAGATCGAGCAGGCCGCGCAGGACTTCGAGCTGCGCCGTTTGCGCGCCGTGAACCTCGCGCAGCCGCATCAGTTCGAGGCGGTCGCCGGAAACGTCGCGCACCCGCATCACCACCCGGCTGCCGATCGCCCGGCCCTCGGCTTCGAGATGGCGGCCGTTATGACTGACCAGATCCTGGCGAAACCCCTGGCCCATCTCGCGCAGCAAGGCGACATTGTTCTCCAGCGTCCGCGCCTGGTCGGGCGTCAGCCAGGCGCCGAAGCCGAGCACGCGGCGCGGCGCGGTCGCGGCGTCGAGCGCCAGGCTCACGTCGCCCTCGATCTCCGGCTCGCCGCGCGCGCCGGCCCAGACCACTGCGAACTGGGTCTCGGAGGCGAGAAAGGCGCGGGCGCGCTCGGCCTTCTGGCGCAGTTGCTCGATTTCCGTCAGCAGCTCCGCCTCGCGCAAGGCCCAGCGCCGGCGTCCGGCGAGATAGAGCAAAGCGGTCAGGGTGGCGAAAAGGATCAGGCCCGTGCCGAGCGACAGGCCGACCGCATTGTCGGCGCCGTCGAATCCCGAGCCCGCCTGGGCGCGCGCGGCGACGCCGGCAAGACCAAGGATCGGCGCGGCGAAACCGAGCGCAAGGCGCAGACGCGCGGCGCGGCGCCGACCTGTCTGGCTTCCTCGTTGCGGCATGGACAGGGATTCCCTTTTCCTTTCGGGGCCGCCGCCCCGCGCGAATCACCTCAATTTACCTTCTCGATTCATGGTTAAGGAAGAGGAACGAAATGGAAAACGCCTCCGGCCGGGGCCGAAGGCGTCAAATTGTGCACAGGCGCCACATTTTCTTCGTGTCGATCGCGCGCAGGCGCGATCAACAGTTCCCTCGCATCGCCATGGCCCGTCGCCAGACGGGCGTCTTCCGACGCCCTTTGGCCGCGTTCGTTCCGGGCCGGCAGGCTCAGTAGCGATAATGGTCGGGCTTGAACGGGCCTTCGACCGGCACCGAGAGATAGTCGGACTGCTTCTGGCTCATGATCGTGAGCTTGACGCCGATCTTGTCGAGATGCAGCTTGGCGACCTTCTCGTCGAGATGTTTGGGCAGGGTGTAGACCTTCTTGCCGTAATGGCCCTGGCGGGACCAAAGCTCGATCTGGGCGAGGGTCTGGTTGGTGAAGGAAGCCGACATCACGAAGGACGGATGGCCGGTGGCGTTGCCGAGATTCACCAGGCGCCCTTCGGAAAGCAGGATGATGCGCTTGCCGTCGGCGAATTCGATCTCGTCCACCTGGGGCTTCACATTGCTCCATTTCAGGTTGCGCAGCGCCGCGACCTGGATTTCCGAGTCGAAATGGCCGATGTTGCAGACGATGGCGCGGTCCTTCATGGCGCGCATGTGGTCGATATTGATGACGTCGACATTGCCGGTCGCGGTCACGAAAAGATCGGCGCGGGGCGCCGCGTCTTCCATGGTGGTGACTTCATAGCCTTCCATCGCCGCCTGGAGCGCGCAGATCGGATCGACTTCCGACACCAGCACGCGGCAGCCGGCGTTGCGCAGGCTCGCCGCCGAGCCCTTGCCGACGTCGCCGAAGCCCGCGACCATCGCCACCTTGCCGGCCATCATCACGTCGGTGCCGCGGCGGATGCCGTCGACCAGCGACTCGCGGCAGCCATAGAGATTGTCGAACTTGGACTTGGTGACCGAATCGTTGACGTTGATCGCCGGCCACAGCAGCTTGCCTTCCTTCTCCATGATGTAGAGACGGTGCACGCCGGTGGTGGTTTCCTCGGTCACGCCGCGGATCGCCATGGCGCAGCGGCCATAGAAGCCCGGATTGCCCTTGACGCGCTTCTTGATGGCGGCAAAGAGGACCTCTTCTTCCTCATTGGTCGCCTTGTCCAAAAAAGCAATGTCGCCCTGCTCGGCGCGCAGGCCGAGATGGATGAGCAGGGTCGCGTCGCCGCCGTCGTCGAGGATCATGTTCGGCGAACCGCCATCGTCCCACTCGAAGATGCGATGGGTATAGTCCCAATATTCCTCAAGGCTCTCGCCCTTGACGGCGAAAACCGGGGTTCCGCGCGCGGCGATGGCGGCGGCGGCGTGGTCCTGGGTCGAATAGATGTTGCAGGAGGCCCAGCGCACCTCGGCGCCGAGCGCCTGGAGGGTCTCGATCAGCACCGCCGTCTGGATGGTCATGTGCAGCGAGCCGGCGACGCGCGCGCCTTTCAAGGGCTGGGCCGCGCCATATTCCGCGCGGGTCGCCATCAGGCCGGGCATTTCGGTTTCGGCGATGGCGATTTCCTTGCGGCCCCAATCGGCGAGCCCGATGTCGGCGACGACAAAATCATGGGTGAGATGGCTGACGTTCATGAGTTCCCATCCTGTTGCAAACTGCTGGCTCTATAGCAGCGCGAAACAAAGAAGGCAATAAACATATATACAAGTCTTTATATGATTCATCGTTCGCGCGCAGCGCCGGACGATGTGACGCCACAACCCGCGCCGGGCATATCATTGAATGTGGTTAAGCGCGGCTTTGGGCGGGAAGCCGTCCTGGACCGAAAGACCGGTCGCTAAAGGATGAGCGGTCGAAGGCGCTCATGCCATTGGCCCTTGTTTCCGCCTCGTCGGAAAACAAGGGCGCCCGCCGGAGTCAGCCGGCGCGGCGACCCTCGGCCCTTTTCAAGGGCCGAGGGTATAAGGCGATGATGCGCCATGAGCGCAAGTTCGGTGACGGAGGAACGACTCCGCGCCTTCAGCGCGAAGCCGCCGTCTCGATCACGCTAAGCTCGAATGGCCGACTGCAATATCCGACTATTTGGCGGCGCCGGGCTTATCGGGAGCGGCGGGCGTCTCAGGAGCAGTGGTGGGCTTCTCAGGAACAGCGGGGGCCACTGCAAAGCTGCGATAGGCTGCCGCCGGCCAAGCCAACGCCGTCGGCAGCGCCGCCCCAACGCTGTCGACGAATTGTGACGCGGGAGCGGTGCTCCAGTTTGCTTTGATCGTGGGCGCGAGCATGACGCCAACGCCGACAAGATAAGCAATCACTAACAAGGCGATAAGTCCGCGCATCACGTCTCCCTCCACGGCGCCAGTCAATTTCAGCCGAACCAGAACTGAAACCCTTGATCCGCCAATGCTCTTTAATGATACCGTCGTTCAATCGACGTACGATAGAATCGGAATATACTTACGGCCCTCTGTCAGTCAAAGCATCGTGGTAGCATTTTAGTCTCGACGAGACGGTAGCCTTGATCTCCGCCAAAAATGCAAAAGGACGACCCGCCCGACTGGCCTCGAAAACGCCATCACGCCGATCGTCGAACCGGGCGCTTCGCGCTATTTGGTTTCAATTGACACCCCTTTTGGGCCAAGCAGAATTTGAACGCCCTGTGGCTGCTTGCGGGCCTGGTAAAGCTGATAGCCAAGCACGCTGGCGATCACGACGAGCGCGCCGATGACGAGAAAAATCATGTTGCCGCGGTTCATGGCTTCGATCTCGGTAAGGAAAGGCCCGTGCGTGCGATCTTCGCCTGAAGGGCGAGCATGCTCCATCTAGACGTTACGAAACTCTCACGCAAGACGGCGCCTTCGGAAACGACCCAGATGCGAAAATCAGCTTTGGCGTGACCGACGCCTTTGGTGGGATGTCCCAGCGGTCAGCGTGACGCCTCAAAGCTTCAGCGATGAGTATTTTCCGATTCTTACGTCACGCATTTCCTTCAAGCAGAATATCTTTGCGAACACGACTCGAAAAAATCCCCTGCCCGCAGTGACCGGCGGGCGACGCCCATGGAATCCGACGCTTCCGACCGCAAACGCACGTCCCAGTCAACCAGCTCATTGCGAAGGCAGTTCAATGAACATCATCCCGTTAATCATCTATGCCGCGGAATTGGCGCTGGCGGCGATCATCCTGTTCTACGTCATCGAGATGCTGACCATGCCCGCGAACATGAAACGGGTCTGTCAGGCGCTGATCATTCTGATCGCAGTGCTTTCGGTGATCGGATTTCTGCTTGGCTCCCAGCCGGCGCGGGGGGCGCGTATTGGACCGATATCGCCGAATTCGCCGACCAATCCGAGCATCATTCCGTAGGGCTTTTCCGCTTCACACGACAGGGTGGATGCGGGCAATGCAGGCCAACCGTCCTCCATAGCGAATGTGATGAGCCGATCGACAATAGCTTCAAGCCAACCGCCGAATTGAAACGCCCATGAAATATGTGAATGCGCTCCTCGCCCCCGACGAAACCATCCGTTTCGAAACGCGGCGGCATTGGCTCGTCTATGGCTATGCGATCTTCATGCTCGCATTGCTCGTCGCAAGCCTTGCTCTGCCTCAAAACCTCCACGGCGAAAAATTCCTGATCGCTATTTTCCTGGTCCCGCTCGCCGGCATGGCCGCTCTCTTCGCCTGGATTCGCCGCGCGACGATGGTCGTCGCCGTCACCAACCATCGCTTGATCTGCAGGAAGGGTCTCATCGCCCGTCACACCGTCGAGATGAACCTCGACAAGATCGAGAGCGTCGACGTGGACCAGAGCGTTCTTGGTCGGATGTTTGGCTTCGGGACGGTCACTGTTCGCGGCGTCGGCACAACTATTGATCCGATCCGCGGCATCGCCAATCCCATCGGCCTTCGTCAGGCGGTTTTCGGCAGTCCCTGACTCGCGACGGCGCGAAATGATCGTAGGCGGCAGGAGCCAGGATTGCAGGGAAAGTCGCGCCGCGGCCCCTGAGAGCCGGGGTGACGACATGAAGTCCAAGAGCCCGCCAGCGGGCGTCCTGTCCATAAGTCCGCCTCGAATCGTCGCGACGTTCGGCGCTGCGGTCTTCATGTTGTTCGTCTGTGGGTTCCCCGCAATTTCAGGAGACGTCTCTGCGTCGCTCCGACGCTCGCCGGCCACACTGAAACCAGGCGCCGACATTCCGACGCCCCCGCCGCGTCCGACCGAGTTTGCCCCTCCTCCGTCCACCGAAACACGTCCGCAAGAGGCCGCCCCTCCGCCTGACGCGGCTTGCGCGCAGGCGATGACAAGCGGGCGCCTCGTCGCGGTGTTGGTCGCGCCCGTGGTCGGGCCGGATCAATGCGGCATCGCCGCCCCGTTGAAGCTCAGCGCCATCATTCTTGCCGACGGCGCGCGAGTCGCCATGGAGCCGGAATCGCTGCTGCGATGCGATTTCGCCGAGGCGTTCGCCGACTGGGTGCGCGAGGACATAGCGCCGCTCGCCCGGATCGCTGGCGGCGGTCTTGTGGAAATCCTCGGGTCCGGCGGCTATGAGTGCCGTGGCCGCAACCGTGAGGTCGGCGCCATCATCAGTGAACACGCCACGGGCAACGCTTTGGATCTACGTGGTTTCAAGCTCCATGATGGCCGGACTCTTTGGATCGAGCGCGCGAACGACGATCTCGATTTCATGACGCAGATACGCGACACAAGCTGCGCGCGCTTCACCACCGTGCTCGGGCCGGGCTCGGACGGCTACCACCAAACCCACATGCATGTTGATCTGAAGCTAAGACACAACGGCTATCGCATCTGCCAATGGGATATGGAATAGCCAGCGCGAACGGCCAATCGGGCAACTCCTGCGCCAACAACGGCTTCGAGCCGTTCATTCACGTCCGGGGAAAGTTCGGCGACAGGCCGCGCCGGGTCATGAATACGCGCTCAATCCTCCCGCGCCTTCTGCGCCTCCCGGAAGGCCAGCGCCTTGTCGCCGATGTTCAGGCCAATTTGAAAACTTTCCGCGATGCGGTTGGCGCGCGCGACGAAGAAGCGCGCCCCTTCGGGCGGCAAAACGTCGCGGGCGGTCGCGGCGAAAAGTTCGAGCCAGGCCTTGAAATGCTCCGGTTCAAGCCCGAGCGTGGCATGGACCGGCAGCGGCCTTCCGCTATAGCGCCCGGTGCGCAGGCCGATCTGTGACCAGAAATCGGTCAATTTGGAAAAATGCTCTTCCCAATGGCCCGCGAGTTTTTCCTCGAAAATCGGGCCGAGCAGCGCATCGGCGCGGGCGCGGGTGTAGAATTCGCGCACCAGACGCGCCATCATTTCCTCGGTCAAGCCGGGCGGCGGCTCCTCGAGATCGGCCGAGCGGATGGTGAGAGGATGCGGCATCTGGCTGTCCTCGATGGCGTTTCCGGCGCGGGAACGCCGGAAGGCGCCGCCCTGAAAATTTGTTTTGGCGTTGGCTTGGACACTTTGCTACATGGAGGCGCGTCGGAATTCAATCAAGCAAGCCGGCGCCGCTCCTTGGCGGAATCGGAACGGGTCTTCGCGGCCGCCCGATCGCTAAAGGAACCCGCCGCATGCAATCAGGGGTGCGCCATTGACTTCGGTTTCGAATGACCAGCCGGCGATGATCGACCAGATCCTCGACGTGATCGCCTCCGAGGGCATGATTCCTCGCGAGAACCTCAAAGACGACGCCACGATCGACGTCCTCGGCCTGAAATCGATCGATCTCGTGATGATCCTGACCGCGATCGAAGAGAAATTCGACGTCTATATCCCGATGGACGGCTCCTTTCAGGAGGCCAAGGATCTAAAAGGCCTGGTCGAGGCGATCAGCGCCCATATTCTCAAGGAAAAAGCCGCGAAATGACCTCCCGGCGCGTCGTCGTCACCGGCATGGGCGCCGTTTCGGCGGCCGGCGTCGGGGCGGACCTCCTGTGGCAAGCCGCGCGCGACGGACGGCCCTGCATCGGCCCACTGGACGTGCGTGAGCCCTATGGCGGCCGCATCCGGATTTCCGCCCAGGTGCGCGACTTCGACATTGCGGCCCGCGTCGGCCCGCAGCTCGCCCCGTTCTGCGACGCCTTCACCGCTTACGCTCTGGCCGCCGCCGACGAGGCGCTCGCCCAGGCCGGGCTCGACCCCGAGGAACGTCAGGGCGCCCGCTGCGCGGCCCTGCTCGGCACGGGGATCGGCGGGATGAGGACGGTCGACGACGGACTCTACACCATCTATGTCGAACACAAGCGGCCGGAAATGCTGGCGATCCCGAAGCTCATCCCGAGCGCCGGCCCAGCCAGCCTCTCCATGCGCTATGGCGCGACCGGGCCCTGTTTCGCGGTCGCCAGCGCCTGTTCCTCGGGAAGCCAGGCGGTCGGGATCGCGGCGCAGATGATCCGCGCCGGAATGATCGACCGCGCCATCGTCGGCGGCGCGGAAGCCTGCGCCACCAATGGCGCGATGCGCGCCTGGGAGGGCCTGCGCGTCCTGACTCCCGATTTCTGCCGGCCTTTCGCGAAAAACCGCAACGGCATGGTGCTGGGCGAGGGCGCCGGCATGTTCGTGCTCGAGGCCGAGGACGTCGCCCGGGCGCGCGGCGCCCAACCGCTGGCGGTCCTTGCCGGCTATGGCACCAACGCCGACGCGCTCGATCCGGTGCGCCCCGACGCGGCCACGGGCGCCGCCTGCATGGCGATGGCGCTGGAAGACGCCGGCCTCGCGCCGACCGACATCGATTATGTCAACGCTCACGGCACCGCCACGGTGGCGAATGACGCGACCGAGGCGCAGGGCCTCAACCTGGCCTTCGGCGCCCATTGCGGCGACCTGCTCGTCTCCTCGACCAAGCCAATTCACGGCCATGCGCTGGGCGCGGCGGGCGCGCTGGAGCTGATCATTTCGATCATGGCCTTGCGCGAACAGGTCGCGCCGCCCAATCTCAACACCGAGATTCAGGATCCGACCTGCCAGATCCGTCTCGTCGGACCGCAGGCGGTCAAGACGAAGATCCGCGCGGTGCTTTCCAATTCGCTGGCTTTCGGCGGCATCAACGCTTCACTGATCGTCACGCCTTATCAAACGGCCTGAGGCCCCCATGACGCCGCCCGTCCAGCGCGCCGGCCCCCTTCGCGTCGCCACCCCGGCAGAGGCCGTGCGCGCCTTCCGCCGCGAGACCGGCTGGCGCGACGAAGACGGGCCGCCGCCTGCGAGCTTTCCCGTGGTGTGGATGCGCCAGCCGGAAATCGGCGAGCCGATCCGCGCCGCCGCCCAGGAAGTCGGCCTTCCCGTCCACGAGGCGCAGCAATTCGATTATGTCCGCCCGCTCGAAATCGACGCCTCCTACGACCTGATGCTCGAAATGAGGCGACAGAGCGATCCGATGCGGCTCATCGCCACGGCGGAGATCTTCGACCTCTCCGGCGCCTTTGTCGCGCGGGTGGTGTCGACCCTGCGGCTGATCGATCCGGCGACGGTCTCGCACAAGCCGCCGGAGGCCGCGTCATGACCGCAGATTGCGTCGCGCCGCGCGTCGGCGAAAAGCTCCCGGCCCGGACCATCGGCCCCTTCTCGGCGCAAGACCTCGCCCGCTACGCCGAAGCCTCGGGCGACAGCAATCCCCTCCACCTCGACGCCGCCTTCGCGCGCGGGTTCGGCTTTCCCGCCCGCCCCGTCCACGGCATGCGGCTCTTGGCGGCTTTCGAGCCCCTCATCGCGGAATGGCGGCCCGATCTCGCCTTGCGCGACCTGCACGGCCAGTTCCTGACCCCGATCCTCGAAGGCGAGACCGCCCTGCTGACCGCGCGCATCGCCAAGGTCGAAGCCAGCGAGGCCGGCTTCGTCGCGGTGGCGCGGCTGATGGCCCAGACCGAAAAAGGCGCCCCGGCCCTGATGGGCGAGGCCCGGCTGGTCCCGGCGCGGCGCTGACGCTTTCGACGAAGAGACGCATGGACGCGCGGCGCTCTTTTGACTATCCAGAGCAGATGCCGTCGCCCAAACCGGAGACCCGACCCGATGAACGAATTTGAGCCCCAAGATCGCATCGTCACCGTCTTCGGCGGCTCCGGCTTCATCGGGCGCCATCTCGTCCGCGCGCTGGCCCGCAACGGCTGGCGGGTGCGGGTCGCGACTCGCCGCCCCGACCTTGCCTTCCACCTCCAGCCGCTCGGCCGCGTCGGCCAGATCAACGCGGTCCAGGCCAATGTCCGCTACCCTGACTCGCTCGCCGCCGCTTTGCGCGGCGCGGAAGCCGCGGTCAACCTGGTCGGCATTCTCGCGCCCTGGGGCAAGCAGACTTTTGACGCCGTTCAGGCCCAAGGCGCCGGCGCCATCGCGAAGGCCGTCGCCGAGGCCGGAATCTCGAATTTCGTCCATATGTCGGCGATCGGCGCCGACGCGGGATCGCCTTCGGCCTATGCCCGCACCAAGGCCGAGGGTGAGGCGGCGGCCCTGTCCGCTTTGCCGTCGGCGAAGATCCTGCGCCCCTCGGTCGTGTTCGGCCCCGAGGACCAGTTCTTCAACCGCTTCGCCGCAATGGCGCGGCTCATGCCCGCCTTGCCGCTGATCGGCGGCGGCGCGACGAAATTGCAGCCGGTCTATGTCGGCGACGTGGCCGAGGCCGGCGCCCGCCTGCTCGGCGGCCATGGCCAGGATGGCGCGGCCTATGAGCTTGGCGGGCCGGCGGTGCGCACGATGAAGGAGCTGCTGGAATATGTGCTGGCGACGATCCAGCGCCGGCGCCTGCTCGCGCCCCTGCCCTTCTCCGTCGCCGCGCCGATGGGTTCCGTGACCTCGACCGTCAATAAATTGCTGCTCGGCCTGCTGCCGCAGGAATTCGTTTTCACCGCCGATCAGGTCGAGTTGCTGAAACACGACAATGTCGTCTCGGCGCAGGCCGTCGCCGAGGGCCGCACCCTGGCCGGGCTGGGGATCACGCCGGAATCGATCGAGGCGATCGTCCCGACCTATCTCTACCGCTTCCGCAAGACCGGCCAATATGCCGACCAGCGCCTGGCTTGATTTCCCCGGATTGCGGAGCAATCTCGCGGAAACCGCCTCACACGCGTGATGGCGCGGCGAGCCTCTTGTAAAGCCGCGCCATCAAACCGACGCCGAACAAGGGCGTCAGCAGGTTGAGCACGGGAGTCGCGAGGAAGAGCGCGATCAGAAGGCCGGCGACGAAAACCGTCACGCGATTGGCGCGGCGCAGGTCGCGCGCGGCTTCGAGCGGCAGGAAACGCATCGCCGCAAGCTGGAAATATTCGCGCCCGAACAGATAGGCGTTGGCGACCACGAAGATCAGCGCGTTGACGCCGGGCAGAAGCCAGAGCGCGAAGGCGAGCAGATTGACCAGTAGCGCCACGCCGGAAAATTTCACCGCCAGGACCATCGAGGCGAGCGCCGGAACAGCCCGCCCGCGCCGCCCGTCGGCATAGATTTTCGCCTCGACGTGATCGGCGAGCTCATCGAGGAAAAAGCCGGCGACCAGCAAGGCGACGGGCGCGATCAGAAAGATCATGCCGATGAAAAGTCCCAGCCCCGCGGCGATCTCGACGACGGTCTTGAGCCAGGGCGCGCCGTCGAACCAATGCGCGCCGCCGGTCGTCGCCCAGATCGCGAGGCGCTCCAGCCCCAGCCAGAACAGAAAGAGCAGCGCCAGGGTCAGGCCGAGCGATTTGAGGAGCACGGCGCGGAAGGGCGGCGTGAACATGTCGCGAAGGCTGGAGACGGCGTCGTCGATCATGGAGGCGCCTGAAAAAAAGCCGGTCAAGCCGCTGCGTCGGACGGCGGCGAGGCCTGGGTGAGAATAGCATAGAGCGCCGGCGCCTCGCGCGTCGCCCGGATTTTCGCCAGGACCGCCGGGTTTCTGAGCAGGCGCGCGATCACCGCCAGCGCCTTCAGATGATCGGCGCCGGCGTTTTCCGGCGCGATCAGGGCGAACAGGAGGTCGACCGGCTGGCCGTCGATGGCCTCGAAGTCGATCCCGCGCTCCAGCCGGGCGAATATGCCGAAAATGCGCGGCGCATTGAGCAATTTGCCGTGCGGAATGGCGATGCCGTCGCCCAATCCGGTCGAATTCAGCTTCTCGCGCTGCATCCAGGCGTCAAAAATCTCGCGCGCCGGCAGGCCGGACACCTCCGCCGCCTTTTCGCTCAATTCCTGCAAGGCCTGCTTTTTGCCGTTCACCCGCAGCGAAGGTAGGATAGCTTCGGGAGCCAGTAGATTTTCAAGCGGCATGAAGATCGTTTTCCGTCACAGCGCCGTCGCGGGCGCCCGCAAGGGCAAAAAACGCGCCGGCGCCGCCGACGCTCGTGCAATCACGAACGGCGGCGCGGACCGCGCCCGCGCAGCCACAAGCAAGACTTGGGCCTCCATTCACGCGGAGCCTTTGGCGCCATTGGTCGGATCGACCCAGCCAATATTGCCGTCAAGCCGGCGGTAGATGACGTTGACGCGGCCGGTGGTCCCGTGACGGAAGACGAGGACGGGCGCGCCGCTCATGTCCAGCTCCAGCACGGCGGCCGAAACCGAAAGCTCCTGAAGCAGCCTTTCCGATTCGGCCACGACCAGGGGGTTGAATTCATGTTCGGCCGGCGCGTCCTCGGCCTCGTCGAGGGCGCCGAGAACGGTATAGCGGATCGGCTCGCCGGCCGGGGAGGACTCGCGCTGGGCCGCTGAACGGTCCTTGAGCTTGCGCTTGTAGCGTCGCAGGCGGCTTTCGATGCGGGCCGCCGTCTGGTCGAAGCTGGCGTAGACCTCCTGCGCGCGGCCTTCGGCCTGAAGGGTGACGCCGGAAGCCAGATGCAGCGTGCAGTCGGTGCGGAAGCCCGAGCCTTCCGGCTCGATCGTGACATGGCCGGTGACGGAGCCGTCGAAATATTTGCCGGTCGCGGCGTTCAGCTTCTCCGACACATGCGTGCGCAGAGCCTCGCCGATATTGATATTCTTGCCTGAGATCCGCAGGGCCATCCGTTTTTCCAATTCTGTCGAAAGCTGGCTGTCGGAGCCCCCCAAGCTCCGTGCGGCCGGCACGCGCCGCCGCGAGGGATCCGGGTTCGACCCCGATTAATCCGCAAAGGGTTAGAAGCCTCCGCGCCCGAAGTCAATAACGCTTCTCCACCGCGCGATCCCGCGCCCATTCGCGCCATAAAACCAAAGCCTTGCCATCGACGCGCTCAGACCTGCGGCGCCGCCTGCTTCTCGCGGCGGCGTTCGACGGAAGACGGAATCCGCAGGCTCTCGCGATATTTGGCGACCGTGCGCCGGGCGATGTCGATCTGCTGCGCCTTGAGCTTTTCGACAATCGCATCGTCGGACAGAATCGCATGGGGCTCCTCGGCGTCGATCATCTGCTTGATCTTGAAGCGCACCGCCTCCGCCGAATGGGCGTCGCCGCCGCCATGGGCCGAGATCGAGGCGGTGAAGAAATATTTCAGCTCGAACAGGCCGCGCGGCGTCATGATATATTTGTTGGAGGTCACGCGCGAAACCGTCGACTCATGCAGGCCGACCGCGTCGGCGACATTTTTCAGGTTCAACGGCCGCAGATGCTCGACGCCATGCGCGAGAAAGGCGTCCTGGCGGCGAACGATCTCGGACGAGACTTTCAGGATCGTCCGCGCCCGCTGCTCCAGGCTCCTGGTCAGCCAATTGGCGCTTTGCAGGCATTGCGACAAATAGCTTTTTTCGGCCTCGTCGCCGCCCTTGCGCGACACTTTCGCGGCATAGGTCTGATTGACGAGGACGCGCGGCAAGGCCTCGGAATTCAGTTCGACCAGCCAGGAGCCGTCCCGCGCCGCGCGCACGATGACATCGGGCGCCACGGGCTGGACCGCCGCCGCGCCGAAGGCGCGGCCCGGCTTGGGATCGAGCCGGCGGATTTCCGCCATCATCTCCTTCAGATCGTCGTCGTCCACCCCGCAAATCCTGCGCAGGGCGGCGAAATCCCGCTTCGCGACCAATGGCAGATGGGCGACCATGGCCTGCATCGCCGGGTCGAAACGGTCCAGCTCGCGCAATTGCAGGGCCAGACATTCGGCGAGATCGCGCGCGCCGATCCCGGTCGGCTCGAAAGTCTGGACCAGGGCGATCCCCTTTTCGACCCGCTCAGGCGAAACGCCGAGCCTTTCGGCGATTTCCTCGGCGCTTTCGCGCAAATAGCCGGCCTCGTCGATGGCGTCGATCACGGCGAGGCCGATCATCCGCTCGACCGGATCGCCGGTGGCGATCGCCAGTTGCGCGCCCAAAAATTCCGCCAGACTGCTCCGGCTGGCGACATAGGCCTCGATATTGGGAGACTCGCCGGCCGCATCGCCGGCGCCGACCCCCGCCCAGGCGGAATCCGAAAGTCCGAGATTTTCGAGTTTTTGCCGTTCGGCGGCGGGAGAAAGGTCGCGGTCGCCGTCGAAGGCGTTCTCGACCTCCGTGCCGAGACTTTCCGCCAGACCTTCGGCGGAAGTCGCCAGCTGGGCGCTGCTCCAGTCGCCCTCGCCCGGATCGGCGCCAGGACCCGCCATCGCCTCGCCGCCCGCGGGCTCGACCGCGGCGTCGATCCCGGTCGGCGCCGGGTCCGGGCCATCCTCGGCGCGCTCCAGCAGGGGATTGCGCTCAAGCTCTTCCTCGACAAAAGTCGCGAGCTCCAGCCCGGAATATTGAAGCAGCTTGATCGCCTGCAGCAATTGCGGCGTCATCGCCAGGGACTGACCCTGGCGCAGCAGCAACTTGGCGGTTAAAGCCATACCCAACTCGCAACAACGGCGTCCGTTCCCGGGCGATTCCGGCTCGGCCCATTTCTTGCATACACGGTTTTGCCCTGACCAGCCACGAAAAAAAAGCGCCGCGCCCGACAGCCTGGGCAAGCGGTTAACCTGCGAAGAATATTCGCCGCTTCCGCACCTTTTTACATCCGGAATCCCTCGCCGAGATAGAGGCGGCGCACGTCGGGATTGGAGACGATGGCGTCGGGATCGCCCTCGGTCAGCACATGACCGGAATGGATGATATAGGCGCGGTCGATCAATCCCAAGGTCTCGCGCACATTGTGGTCGGTGATCAGCACGCCGATGCCGCGCCTCTTGAGATGCAGGACCAGATTCTGGATGTCGCCCACCGCGATCGGGTCGATGCCGGCGAAAGGCTCGTCGAGCAGCATGAACGAGGGATTGCTGGCGAGCGAGCGCGCGATCTCGCACCGGCGCCGCTCGCCGCCCGAGAGCGCGATCGAGGGCGACTTGCGCAGGCGCTTGATGTCGAATTCCTCCAGCAGGGCTTCGAGCTGCCGGGCGCGGCGGTCGCGGTCGGGCTCGGCGATCTCCAGCACCGCGCGGATATTGTCCTCGACGCTCAGACCCCGGAAGATCGAGGCCTCCTGCGGCAGATAGCCGATGCCGAGCCGGGCGCGGCGATACATCGGCAGGCCGGTGACGTCATGGCCGTCGAGTTCGATCATGCCCTTGTCGGGCTTGATGAGCCCGGTGATCATGTAAAAGACGGTGGTCTTGCCGGCGCCGTTGGGCCCGAGCAGCCCGACGGCCTCGCCACGGCGGACATTGAGGCTGACATCCTCGACGACCCGGCGGGCCTTGTAGCTTTTTCCCAGATGATGGACGTTGAGCATGGCCTGGCCGATCGGTCCGAAAGCTTGCGTCGGTCAATGGGCGCTGGCGCCGGAAGCCGCCGGCGGCTTGGCGCCGGGCTTCTGGGAATTGTCGTTGGGAATGATCAGGCTATGGACCCTCCCCTTCGACGTCACCACCGCCTGGCCGGTTGAAAGGTCGTAATCCATCTTGTCGCCGCGGGTGACGTTCTCGCCCTGGGACAGCGCGACATTGCCGACGAGAGTGAACTTGTTGCGCGCCTTGTCGTAGATGAGCGAATCGCCGGCGCCGACCTGATCCTTGTTGGTGATCACGACCGGCCCCTTGCCCTCCATGCGGCGGACGCCGGAATTCGACCCCAGCGCCGGTCCCGACGGCGCCTTGGCGTCGCCCTGCTTGCTGTCGAAGTAAATGGTCAGAACCGTCGCCTTGAGGCGGGTGTCGCCCTGGATGACCACGACATTGCCGGTGTAGATCGCCTTCTGCGCCTTGTCGAAATAATCGAGCTTGTCGGCGGAAATATTGATCGGCTCGTGGCTGGAGGAGCCGGGCAGAAGCGTCGAGCCTTGCGTGGGAGCATTCTGGGCCGGCGCGCTGGAAGCCGGGGCTTTGGCGGCGGGTGCTTTTTGCGGCGCGGCGCAGGCGGGCGCGGCGGCGAAGGCCACAGCCAGCAGGACAGCGGCCGTCGCGCGGCAGATCGGGCGTTTCATGGCGTCAAATCCTTGTGTTCGGGCGCGGGCGGCTGCTGTTGCGCGGCCTGGTCGAATTGCGATTTCACGTCGCCCGAAAAGGTGATCGTTTCGCCGCTGTCGCTCGAATTCATGCCGTTCGCCTCGACCCAGCCATTGTCGAGATCCAGACGCACCGGCTCGGCCGAGGTGAAAACATTGGCCTTGAAATCCATTTTCATCTTGCGCAGCGACAAAGTGAAATTCGCCCCCTTGATCCGGACATTTCCGGAAAGATCGAGCGTTTGCGCCGCGTTGTCATAGACGCCCTCGTCGCCGAGAATCCGGGTTTCGCTTCCGTCCGCCATATAGAGCTTGGCGTTGAGCTTGGTCAGAACCGTCCGGTTCGGGTCCTTCGGGCTCTGCACGCCGGTTTCGGCGATCACGTCATAAGGCTTGCCGTCGCGGCGCAGCCCGGTCATGCGCGGGTGCGCCATGGTGATCTTGTCGCTGCTGATTCCGAGACTGTCGAGCGACAGGTGGGCGTCGCCAATGTTCTGGGCGTGAAAATAGGAATACCAGATGATGCCCCCGGTGGCGGCCGCCGCGCCAATCAGTATCGGCCCGGCGCAGCCTTTTGACACGCGCGCTATGGCGCGCCGCCGACCGGAACGCCTGGGCGCGGCCAGGAGAAACGGCATAAAGGTCCTCGCCGATCTGGTCGTCTCCCTCGCCCGTCATGCCCTGTCCCGCGCGTCGCGACGCCCGCCGTCATCAGCATTTCCCTTCGACGAATTCGTGGCGAAGCCGGTTAAGAAAGAACGAATGAATGTTTGCTGAACGCATGGAATTGCTCCAATCATGGCCTTTGCGCGGCGCCCTCGATCAGCTGTGCGCGAAAATGTCGGTCTCCGGCCAGCCGAGCAGGTCGAGTTCGGCGCGCGCGGGCAGGAATTCGAAACAGGCCCGGGCAATCTCCGACCGTCCCTCGCGCGCGAGCAGACCATCGAGCTTTTCACGCAAGGCATGGAGATGCAGCACGTCGGAGGCCGCATAAGCGAGCTGCGCCTCGCTGAGCTTTTCCGCGCCCCAATCCGAAGTCTGCTGCTGTTTCGAGATTTCAACGCCGAGCAGGTCGCGCGTCAGATCCTTGAGCCCATGGCGGTCGGTATAGGTCCGGGTCAGGCGCGAGGCGATCTTGGTGCAATAGACGGGGCCGACGCGCTGGCCGAAGGTCTTTTGCAGAATTGCAAGATCGAAGCGCGCGAAATGGAAAATCTTGGTCACCGCCGGATCGACCAGCATGCCGACGAGATTCGGCGCCTCGGTCTGGCCCCGGGCGATCTGGACGAGATCGGCGTCGCCATCGCCGCGAGAGAGCTGAACGAGGCACAGCCGGTCGCGATGCGGATTGAGCCCGAGCGTTTCGGTGTCGATGGCGACGCTCTCGCCCGGCCGGTAATCGCCGGGCAGATCGCCCTGATGCAAGCGGATGGTCATGACATGTCCCGTGAAGCGTGCAACGCCTAGCACCCCGGCCGGGCGGCGGCAAGCCGAGCCGCTCTCCTCAATCGAGATCGGGCTTGCCGCGGGAAAACTTGATCTCGCCGCGCTGTTTCTTGCCGTCGAGCCGGCGTTTCTTCGAGGCGAGGGTCGGTCGCGTCGGGCGGCGCGGCGGCGCCGGCGGGCGGGCGGCCTCGCGGATCAGCGCGATCAGCCGCTCCAGCGCGTCGGCGCGATTGCGCTCCTGGCTGCGGAATCTCTGGGCCGAAATGATCAGGTCGCCATTGCCGGCGAGCCGGCGCCCCGCAAGAACCGCGAGCCGGGCGCGCACCGGTTCGGGCAGGCTCCGCGTCTCGAAAATGTTGAACCGCAATTGAACCGCCGATTTCGACTTTCTGGACATTCTGGCCGCCGGGACCGGAGGCGCGCAGAAAATCCTCGCGCAATTCGGATTCGTCGAGCGCGATGGAAGGCGTGACCCTGATCATGCGTCCTCCTTTCCCGCCTCGCGCAACCCGACAATTGCGCCTCACTGTCGCCGATCGGCCACAGTCCCGCGCCGCCTTTGCGTCTAATATGAGATCCGGCCCCGCCGCCAGGATTTTTTTTGACTGCGTCTTTTACCCGATGATCGACCGCGATAAAGCAGACAAGGCGTCGCAGGACGCCGCCAATCTCCTGCTCAGGATCGCCGTGGCGGCGGCCTTCGTCGCGACGCCTTTCTTGCAGCTTTTCTCGCAACGCGCGATTTTCATCCTGCCGCCGATCGCCGGCGCGCTGATTCTGGCCGCGGGCGCCGCGCTGGCGCCGCGGTTGAGCATGCGCGACATTTTCGCCTTTCTGCTCTCGCCGCTCGGCCTCGCCGCGTCCTTCCTCGTTTTCTGGATGCTGCTGTCCCTTTTGTGGACGCCCTTTCCCGCCGAGGCCGCCGCGCGCCTGATCAAGTCGCTGCTCACGCTCGCCTGCGTCCTGCCGGCCATCGCTTCCCTGCCGGCGCGCACCCGCGCCGCCAATCTCTATTTCCTGCCGCTCGGCGTCGCCCTCACCGCCGTGGCGGCTCTCGATTTTCTCCGCGCCCGGCCTTCCCGGCGGCGGCGCGACCGAAGGCGGGGAAAATCTGAGCATCGGAATGGAGGCGGCGCTGCTGCTGCTGTGGCCGGCGCTGGCGGCGACCCATCTGCGCGGGCGCTCGACCCTCTCGGCGGCGCTGGTCATCGTCGCCGTCGCGGCGGCGGCCTCGGTTCCGACGCCGGGCGCCCTGGGCGCGACCGCGCTCGCTGGCGTCGCTTTCGGCGTCGCCTGGCGCGACCCGCACTTCGCGGGCCGCTGGCTCGGACGACTGGGCGCCGCCAGCTTCCTGCTGGCGCCGCTCGCCCCCATTCTGCTCAATGTGAAGACCGGCCCCACTTCGCCCGCCTGGCTGATCAGCCTGAAGATATGGCGCTGGCTGATCGCCAGCGACGGAGCGCGCGTGATCACCGGCCACGGCTATAATTTCGTCAATTCCGGGCTCTGGCGCGGCTATATCCCGGCGCAGGCGCCTCGTTCGATGCTGTTCGAGGCCTGGACCGATCTCGGCCTCGTCGGCGCGGCCGCGACCGCGGTCCTGATTCGGCTGGCCTACAAGGCGGCGGCCGACCAGACCCGGCGGCTCGCGCCCTTCTGGATCGGCGCCCTGACCTATGTCTCGGTCATGGGCCTGATCGGCCTCGCCACCACCCAGCCGTGGTGGATCACCATGCTGGCGCTCGGGCTCACCGCCTTCGCCTTCGTGACCCGCGCCGACTACAAGACGGCCAGGCCCAGCGCGCCGCGATAGAGATTCAGGGCAGGATTTCCAGCACCTTTTCCTTCGGGCGGCACAGGCGCGCGCCCTTGGGGGTGACGACGATCGGCCGCTCGATCAGCACGGGATGCGCGGCGATCGCCGCGAAAATCGCCTCGTCGGACAAAGCCGGGTCGTCGAGGCCCATTTCCGCGTAAGGCGGCGCTTTTTTCCGCAGGATATCGCGAAGCTTCAGCCCCGCGCGCGCCAGGATTTTTTCAAGCTCGGCGCGGCTCGGCGGATGTTTCAGATAGTCGACGATCTCGGGTTCGATCCCGGCCTCGCGAATCATGCCCAGCACGTTGCGCGACGTCCCGCAGGCGGGATTGTGATAGATCGTGACCTCGAAACTGCTCATTTTTCTCTTTCTCCCTGGTCGCGACGCGTCGCGATCAGGGACTCCCTCGCATCAGCCATAGCCCGTGGTCAGACGGGCGTCTTTCGACGCCCTCATGGCGTCACTTCGTTCCTGGCCGGCTCTCGCCAGCGAGAACCGGCGGTCTTTTGCGAACTCTACCCCCAAGATCCTCGCGCAAAATCTCGAGCTCCAGCCATTGATCCTCGGCAGCCACGAGTTCGGCCTCGGTTTTGGCGAGCAGCGCCGTCGCGTCATTGAACCTCTTGGGATCGCGGACGTAAAGCTCGTGATCGGCCAGAATGTCATGGAGCTTCGCCGCCATGGCGCGCAGCTTCTCCATTTTCTCCGGCAAGGTCTCCAGCGCGTGCTTTTCCATGAAACTGAGCCGGCGCTTCGTTTCCGCGCGCGGCGCCTCGACGCGCGCCGGCTTTTTCTCAGGCGTCTTTTTTTCCAGTGTCCTGGGCTTTCCCGCCGGCCCGACGCCGAAACCGCGCTGGGCGACCATGTCGCTATAGCCGCCGGCATATTCGATCCACTTGCCGTCGCCTTCCGCCGCGACCACCGAACCCGCGACGCGGTCGAGAAAATCGCGGTCATGGCTCACCAGAAGGATCGTGCCGGGATAATCGCCGAGCATTTCCTGCAACAGGTCGAGCGTTTCGAGGTCGAGGTCGTTGGTCGGTTCGTCAAGCACCAGAAAATTCGAGGGCAGCGACAGAGCGCGGGCGAGCAGCAGCCGCGCCCGCTCGCCGCCCGAAAGTTTTCCTGTCGGGGTTCGCGCCTGTTCCGGCGCGAACAGGAAGTCCTTCATATAGCCGATGACGTGTTTCTTCTCGCCATTGATCTCGACCCAGTCGGAGCCGCCGCCGGTCAGGGAATCGGCGAGGGTCGCATTGGGATCGAGCGCGGCGCGGCGCTGGTCGAGCGTCGCCATCTGGAGATTGGTCCCGAGCCTGATGGTCCCGGAATCGGGTTCGAGCGCGCCGGTCAGAAGATTGATCAGCGTCGTCTTGCCGGCGCCGTTCGGGCCGACCAGCGCCAGCCGGTCGCCGCGCAGCAGGCGCAGCGAAAAATTTTTCACGATCGGGCGCTCGGCAAAACTTTTCGAGACATTTTCCGCCTCGACCACCAGCCTGCCGGAAACCTTGCCCTCGGCCACGCTGATCCTGACCTCGCCGGCCCCTTTCCTGGCCTCGCGCTTCTCCTGGCGCAAGGCGGCAAGGCCGGCCATGCGGCGCACATTGCGCTTGCGCCGCGCGGTGACGCCATAGCGGACCCAATGTTCCTCGGCGACGATCTTGCGGTCGAGTTTCTGGGCGTCACGCTCCTCCTGCTCCAGCAGCGCGTCGCGCCACGCCTCGAAAGCGCCGAACCCCTCGTTGAGCCGCCTCGTCCCGCCACGGTCGAGCCAGAT
Organism: uncultured Pseudomonadota bacterium; assembly: GCA_963727035.1. Taxonomy (GTDB): domain Bacteria; phylum Pseudomonadota; class Alphaproteobacteria; order Rhizobiales; family Beijerinckiaceae; genus Rhodoblastus. The sequence goes on from CAVSEY010000021.1 coordinate 108,228, forward strand.
CGTGGCCCGCGACAGGTTTTGCAGAAAACGCCGGTCGTGGCTGATCAGGACCAGCGCCGAGCGCAGGCCGGCCAATTCGCCTTCCAGCCATTCGATCGCCGGCAGGTCGAGGTGATTGGTCGGCTCGTCGAGCAGCAGAATGTCGGGCTCGGGCGCGAGCGCGCGGGCGATCGCGGCGCGGCGGCCCTCGCCGCCCGAAAGAGTCTCGGGCCTTTCATTGCCGGTCAGGCCGAGCGCGTCGAGCAGGTAATGGGCGCGATATTCCCTGTCGCCCGGCCCGAGCCCCGCAATGACATAGGAAAAGACATCCTCGAAGCCGGAAAGATCGGGCTCCTGGGCCAGATAGCGCACGGTCGCGTCGGGCTGAAAAAAACGCTCGCCATGATCGGCCTCGATCTCGCCGGCGGCGATCTTGAGCAAAGTCGATTTGCCCGAGCCGTTGCGCCCGACAAGGCAGATGCGGTCGCCGCGCTCGACGACGAGGTCGGCGGAGTCGATGAGCGGCTTGCCGCCGAGGGTCAAACCGACGCCCTGAAGGGCGAGAAGGGGAGGAGCCATGACGGCATGAAACGCAAAATGGCCGCGAGGGCAAGGGGGCCCTGGCGGAGCGCATGTCCCTGGCGGCGGCTGGGCGGCCTCGATCGGCAAGGAAACGAGCTGACGCCGAGCGTCGGGCGCCGCCCAAACCGGACGGCGCCCACTTTCATTCGGCGCGCCGCGCGGCCTCTCCTTACTGGATGAGATGCGGCGCGGAATTGACCGCGTTGATGAATAATTGCTGCAACGCCGCCGTGATGTCGCCGTCCGTGCTGACCTGGGCGAACAGCTCCGGCGACGACGCGCAATTCTGCAGGTTGGTCGGGACCTGAGAGATGAACGGCGCAACGGTTTTATTATACCAATCGTTGCTCGTGACCGGATAATAGGTCGTGTAAAGCACCGCGATGCGGATTCCGCGCGCCTTGATGGTCGAACACAGAGCCGTGTTCACAGGTTGTTCGCAGCGGGTGAAACTGCCGTAACTGTTCGAATAGCCCCAGACCTGCGATGTATTGCAGGAGGTGCTGTTGTAGAGGGACACGTCGTCGACGCCGTCGGTGACGATCAGCAACACGCCTTGCGGCGAATCGCCCGCATTATTCGTGCCATTTCCGGGATTGGGCATGAAGGCGTTCACGGTTGAGAGGGCGTTACTGAAATTGGTGCCCGTGTCATTGTTGTATAGGCATAATATTTGGTGTTGCGCCGTGAGGTGACGGTTTTGTAACGGTGGTGGCGGATTGGGGAATCGAGGCGACAGTCGTGTAACTCCCGGTCGGATAGGTATAGGATGAGCCGTTCGGCAGATAACTGTTGTCGCTCATCAATGGCGGCTTGATCGCGGAAATCGCGGTCTGCATGGCGGCGACATTGCCATCCGAGACCGCATTCAGAGCCAACAGCTTGGTCGCGCCATCGCTGAAAGTATGCGCCGACATCTGATAGGTGATCTGCTGACCGGCCGGCGCGGAAGCGTTGTATTGATCCATCATAATGTTTGCCGTTGTGACCAGAGATTGGGCGGCGGTGCGCACATTGTCGATGCGAAGGGTGATTTTGTTATTTTCCGCGTAAGTGTAACTGTCGTATTTGCCCATGCCCGGAAATGTCGATTTCAGTTCCGAATCGTTGAGATCCGTTTCGTGGCAGGCCAGGGCGCAGCCGGCGTTTTGCACCATCGTGTTGATCCCCGCCGTGGTCGCGGGAAGCTCCATCGATGGCGAGGAATCCAGCAGCAAATAGAAATTGATGTTGGGCGCCGTTTGGACATTGGCGACCGAGGAGACGGTGAATTGCGTTGTCGGGGCGCCTTCCAGGGCGCCGAAATAGTTTTGCACCGCGACGGTCGCGGTCACGGTGACCTGACGCACTTTCCCGTTGGTCACGGTCGTATCGGTCACATTCACGCACAAGCCGGGAGAGGTCGTGGAGCAATTCGGGCTCGTATAGTTGACCATGGCGCCCTGGACCAGGTCCGCCTGGGCCTTGAACATGGCTATCGACGCAGCCTGCGCCGTGGCGGTGTCCTCCGCGAACATTGCCGGGGTGGTGGCGGCGAGCGCGGCGGCGTCCGCCACGGCGGTCATGCGGCCGCGGATCATCGCGTCATGCGCGTAATCGATCGCGATCCCGTTCATGAGCACCATCGGAATGGCGGCCACGCCAAAAATGATCGCGACATTGCCGCGACGGTCGCGCAAGAAGCGTCCGAACAGTTCCTTGCAGCCTTCCTCTGACTTCGTGACCATGTGCGCCTCAATTCATGTAGGGAACAGACGACGTAATTCTTGGGTTCTCATAGAAAGTCGAATGAAAAACCATCGGTCCGAATATATTGCTCTTCAACACCGGCGTGTAGCTGAAGCTTGCGCTCGAATAGATCAGCGATGTATTCGTTAACGGTCATTCCAGCGGGCAAGACAAATGTGCTCCCCTGCGTCAAAGCCGTGCCGTTGACCGCCTGACTCCAGCTCACCGTCGTATTGCCGTTTCCATCCGTCGTCAGTTCGGCGACCACGACCGACGTGTAGGTCATGTTATAGGGCGACACGATTTGCGCCGACGCGTTCAGGATGGCGGTCATGAGGGCTGTGTCGACCGATGACTGACGGGCGACGAGATCGGCGATCGTATGAGCGGTGATCGTCAGCTTGCGCTTCGTGCTCATCGCATTGGTCAGCGTGTATTCGCCAATGAGGAGCAGCAACGCGACGGGAAAGACCACGGCGAATTCGACGGCGGTCGCCGCGCGGCGGTCGCGCAGGAAGCGCGACGCCATCGGCCAGCGCTTCGTCCATGAAAGAAGACCGGACCAGCGCGTCATCAGCCTCCCACCCCCTGCTGGTTGTAGGGCTCGACCTCGAAAACCGCTGTCGTCATCAAGAGGTGATCTCCGTTGGGGAGATTGGCGAGGTTGAGGGCGATCGGCCCCAGATAGATGGGGAACTGGTAAATCACCCGCAAAACGAGAATGCTCCCGGCCCCACCGGTCTGGAATTGCCAGTTGTTCGTCACCTGGCCTTGCGCATTGTAGGTCAAGGTCGGCGCGGACACGTTGGCCGCTCCGAAGGAGGCGACGTCTTCGAGATCGACCATGACGCCGGAGCATTGGAAGAGAACCGGCAGGTTCGGACACATGGAGGAGATGAACTGGGTCGCGGTGAGTCCGGCGGTTTGCGCCTGGCCGGTCAATAATTGCCGCGCCGCCTTCTCGGTCGCGGTCTCCAGTTCATTCTCGGCGAGGTAAACAATGCCGACCTGGAAAATGACCAGAAGAATGGCGAAAAACGGCACGGCGATCAGGCTGAACTCAACCGCCGCCATCCCACGCCGGTTGATGGCGAAGGAAGCCAGAAGCCTGCGGCCGGAACGCGCCATCTTGCCCACGACATTACCTCATTGACGCGCGCCAGTACGTGCCGCGCGTCACAAATCAAAACCCTAAGGTTCTAATTCGCCGTTAAATAAACGGCTTAAATCTTCTTGAGGATGTTTGCGCGGGATAGAAATCATGACGGGAACGAGGAATGTGGACCCCGGCGCATCGGGGCCGGCCGGTCTCAATCGGGAAGAAAGCCAAACGACGCCCGGGAGATTTCAAGGCAGAGGAATGGGCGTTGATCTTGCCGTTCCTGCCGGCCCCTCGTCGTGAGCGTCCGCGACAGACTGTTTTTTGCCGGCGTCGCGGGCTAAGGTCCAGCCCGACGAAAATCAGAGAATCGGGCTCCAACATGGATCGCAACGCCGTCGCCGCCGCCTTCGCCGCCCTTGAGGCCCATCGGGTCGAAATCGCGGCCCGGCGCACCGTCGATTTCTTCGCCGAGGACCCGCAAAGATTCGAGCATTTCTCCGCCCGCCTCGACGATCTGCTCTATGATTATTCCAAGAACCGCCTGACTCGCGCCACGCTCGGCCATCTGTTCGATCTCGCCCGCGCCGCAAGGCTGGAAGAGCGGCGAGAGGCCCTGTTCACCGGGCAAAAAGTCAACAACACCGAGGATCGCGCCGCCCTCCACACGGCCTTGCGCAATTTCTCGGGCGAGGCGGTGCGGGTCGACGGCGAAAACATCATGCCGGCGATCGAGGCCGAACGGGCGAAAATCGCCGCCTTCGCGACCGACGTGCGCCAGGGCGCCATTCGCGGCGCGCGCGGCCACTTTTACTCCGATGTGGTCAATATCGGCATCGGCGGCTCCGACCTCGGCCCGGCCATGGCGGCCCGCGCCCTTTCGCCCTTCACTTCGCCCGAGTTGCGCGCCCATTTCGTCTCCAACGTCGACGGCGCGGACATTGCCGACACGCTGGCCGCGCTCGACCCGGCGCGCACCTTGTTCATCGTCTCGTCCAAGACCTTCACCACCCAGGAGACCATGGCCAATGCGGCGACCGCGCGGGCCTGGATCGCGGCGGCCCTGGGCGAGGCCGCCGTCCCGGACCATTTCGCCGCCGTGTCCACCCATCTTGAGCGGGTCGCCGCCTTCGGCATCCGCCCGGATCGCGTCTTCGGCTTCTGGGACTGGGTCGGCGGGCGCTATTCGATGTGGTCGGCGATCGGCCTGAGTTTGGCGATCGCGATCGGGCCCGACCAATTCGAGGATTTCCTGCGCGGCGGGCATGATGTGGACCAGCATTTCCGCAACACGCCGATGTCGCACAATATCCCGGTCCTGATGGCCCTGATCGGGGTTTGGCACCGCAATATCTGGGGTTTCCCCGCCCAGGCCGTCATTCCCTACGACCAGCGCCTCGCCCGTTTCCCGGCCTATCTCCAGCAGCTCGACATGGAGTTCGAACGGCAAGAGCGTGATGCGCGACGGCGCGCCCTCGCCGCGCGCCACCGGCCCCATCGTCTTCGGCGAGCCGGGCACCAACAGCCAGCACGCCTTCTTCCAATTGCTGCACCAGGGCACGGAAGTGGTCCCGGTCGATTTCCTCGTCGCCGCCGAGCCGACCGACGCCGACGAGAAACATCACGAATTGCTGTTCGCCAATTGCCTCGCTCAAGGCGAGGCCTTGATGCGCGGGCGCTCCGAACTGGAAGTTCGGGACATCCTGCGCGCCGAGGGTTTGCCGCCCGCCCAGATCGACGCGCTCGCGCCCCACAAGACATTTTCGGGCGACCGGCCGTCCTCGACCCTGCTCTATCGCCGGCTCGATCCACGCGCTTTGGGCCGGATCGTCGCGCTCTACGAGCACAAGGTCTTCGTCCAGTCCGTGATCTGGGACATCAATCCCTTCGATCAATGGGGCGTGGAGCTGGGCAAGGAATTGTGCAACCGGCTCGCGCCGCTCGTCGCCGACGCAAGCGCCGATCTTGCCGGTCTCGACGGCTCGACCGCCGGCCTGATCTCCGCGCGCCGGGCGCTGACGGCCGGCTGAACGGAGGCGGCGCGCCCATGACCCGCGAAAAGAAATATTGGTTCCCCGCCAAACGTTACGGCTGGGGCTGGGGCCTGCCGGCGACCTGGCAGGGATGGCTCGCGCTCACTTTCTATGGCGTGCTCGTGATCGCGAGCGTCATCGTTTTCCCGCCGACCGAAGCGCCGGCGGGGTTCGTTCTCAGCAATTGCGTGATTGCGGCCGCATTCGTGGCGACCTGCTGGCTGACCGGCGAACCGCCGCGCTGGCGCTGGGGCGACGAGGACTGACCCTTATTCGTCCTCGCCGAATTTATTGGCGACCAGAGCGGCGAGGGCGTCCACCGCTTCCTTCGCCTGCGGGCCGGTCGCGGAGACGACGATCGTGCTGCCGATGCCGGCGCCGAGCGTCAGAATGCCCATGATCAACTCGCCGCCGACAGTCTCGCCGCAGCGCGACACGGTGACCCCGGCGTTGAACTGCTCGACGCAATGGACGAATTTGGCGGTGGCGCGGGCGTGCAGCCCCTTGCGGTTGACGATTTCCAGTTCGCGGGTGACCGCGCCTTCGGCGGGGGCGGCGTTTGGCGGGCAGTCGCAGGGGCCGGAGTCGTCGAATTCGGTCATTTCCCACACAGGATCTTGCTGGCGACATATATATATTTGCGTCCGGCCTCCGCCGCCTGGCCCACCGCCTGTTCGAGCGGGGCTTCGTCGCGCACCGAGGCAAGCTTGATCAGCATCGGCAGATTGACGCCGGCCACCACTTCGACATAGGCGCCGTTCATCACCGAGATCGCGAGATTGGAGGGCGTCCCGCCGAACATGTCGGTCAGGACCACGACGCCGGAGCCGGAATCGACCTGCGCGATCGCGTCGATGATGTCGCGCCTGCGGGCTTCCATATCGTCCTCGGGACCGATGGTGATGGTCGCCAATTGCGATTGCGGTCCGCAAACATGCTCCAACGCCGCGCGAAACTCCGTCGCCAGTTGGCCATGTGTCACGAGCACCATGCCGATCATCGACAATTACCGTCCTGTCCTCGCCCAAGCCGGATTGCCGCCCGCGCTCGGGGGCGCGCGGCGAACCGGCAGGTCGGCGACGCAACCAAGCGCCTTCTCGAAGCCGCTCCCGACGCCACGAAATCGCCGAATTCCAGACCGGCCATTTTCGTGTTTGCAGCGCACTTGGCAAGCGAAATGAGAGATTGGCGTCACTTTGTCAAAACTTGGTGCAAGAAAGCCATAATCGCCGCGACCGAACGTTCGGTCTGGCGCGCCGGCAGACGAAGGCGGGGAACATCGTGCAAGCCATGGAAATCGCATGATAATTCCTCCAGCTCGGGCAACCGGGACCCCTCGTCGCCGGCGCCGATCGGCTCCAGGTCGACGATCAGGGCCAGCACCGCGCCCGGCTCGAAATCCTGTGGCAAAATCCCGATCCCGCGCCATTCGGCCAGGCCGGAGATGGCGCGGTGCGGGCTGAGCACCGCGCGGCCGCCCGATATATGGGCGATCACGCAATCGTCGCCGACGAGGCGGGCGAAATCGCCCTTCCGACGCCAGGCTTCGACCAGAGCGAGCGCGAGGCTCGACTTGCCGGCGCCCGACCGGCCGCGAATCAGCACGCCATATTCGCCCAGAGCGACGGCGTTGGCGCTGACGCGAAAGGCTGGCTCCGCCTGTTGCCGCATGCGAGCGTCCCTCACGCCGCCGCCGGAAGGAAGACGACAAAGCGGGCGCCGAGCGTCGCGCCGTCTTCATCCGTGCGGTTTTCGGCGCGGATCGTTCCGCCATGCGCCTCCACGATCTGGCGCGAAATCGACAGGCCGAGGCCGGAATTCTGCCCAAAACTCTGGGTCGGGCGGTCGGTGTAAAAGCGTTCGAAAATCCGCTCGAGGGCATGGGCGGGAACGCCCGGTCCGTCGTCGTCCACCATGATCTCGAAGCCGGCGCGCGCGCCGGCGCGGCGCACCGTGACGCGGACTTCGCCGCCGGGATCGGAAAAGGTGCGGGCGTTATCGATCAGATTGTTGAGCACTTGTCCCAGGCGCGAATCATGGCCGAGCACCAGCCAGGGGCGCGGCGCGCCGGCCGCCGTTCCGGTTTCGACATTGATCCGAACCTTGACCCGGTCCTCGCGCTCGACCTGATTGGCGACTTCGACCAGGGCGCGCGCCAGTTCGGCGATGTCGATCGGGTCGCGGTCGCCGCGCGCCAGTTCGGCGTCGAGCCGCGAGGCGTCGGAAATGTCGGAAATCAGCCGGTCCAGCCGGCGCACGTCGTGATGAATGACCTCGAGCAGCCTTCCGCGCGCCTCGTCGGTCCGCGCGATCGGCAGGGTCTCGACCGCGCTGCGCAGCGAGGTCAGCGGGTTCTTCAGTTCATGGGCGACGTCGGCGGCGAAGCGCTCGATCGCCTCCATCCGGGCGAACAAGGCGCGGGTCATGTCGCGCAACGCCCCGGACAGATGGCCGATCTCGTCGTTGCGGTCCGTGAAGTCGGGGATTTCCTGACGCGACTTGACGCCGCGCCGCACCCTGTCGGCGGCCTCGGCGAGCCGGCGGATCGGCTCGGCGATGGTTCCGGCCAGCGCCGCGGAAAGCAGGAACATCACCGCCGACGCCACCAGGAAGATGCGGACCATGGCGCGCCGTTCGGCGGCGATGGCCTCGTCGATCTCGCCGCCCCTGGTCGAAAGCAGCAAGGCGCCGCGCACGGTGCGGAAGCGCTGGATCGGCTCGGCCACCGTCACCACCGTCTCGCCGCGCGTATTGACCCGCACGAAGGATTTTTCCTGGCCTTCGAGGGCGGCGGCCACTTCGGGATAGAGCCGGCCATTGGCGACGCCGATGTCCTTGTAGAGCGGCAGCCGCTCCGCATTGAACCTGCCGCGGAAGAAATTGCGCAGCCCCTCAAGCCAGTGGGGGGCCTCCTCCTGGCCTGGCGGCGGCAATTCGTTGCTCAGAATGGTCGAACGCGAGGTGAGCGAACGCGAATCGAGCAGCGGATAGCCATCGCGGTCATAAATGCGCGCGTGCGTCTTCGTCGGCGAGACCAGACGGCGCAGCACCGGGCCGACGCGATCGGGATTGATCGAGAATTCAAGCCCCGGCTCGGATTCCTGGTCGAGCGCATAGCTCTGGCCAGGGGCCAGTTTCAAAAGCTTTTCCGGGTCGATGGTGATGGCGTCGGCGTCCACCGTGGCCGAAGAGGCGATCGCCGCCGAGATGATCTGCGCCTGGGTGGAAAGGCTCTGGATGCGGGCGTCGATCAAGCCCTGGCGCAACTGGTTGAGATAAAGAAAGCCGACCAGAAGCGCGAACAGACCGCCGAGATTGAGAAAGACGATGCGCCGCGTCAATGAAGAGGAAAAGCGCGAGACGAAGCGCCGCAGGAAGGCGCGAACCGCGACGACGCGGCGCATGAAGCTCGCTCGCGGCGGCCAGAGTCCGCGCGCATCCGCCGATCGCCGCGCCCTGCCGCCCTGCTCCGCGCCCACGCGCTCGTCCAAAACCGCCCCCCTTCGCGGGTCGCTCATTCCTTGAAGCGATAGCCGACGCCATAAAGCGTCTCGATCATCTCGAATTCGTCGTCAACCATCTTGAACTTCTTGCGCAACCGCTTGATGTGGCTATCAATCGTGCGGTCGTCAACATAGACCTGGTCGTCATAGGCCGCATCCATCAGCGCGTTGCGGCTCTTGACCACGCCGGGCCGGGTCGCCAGCGCCTGAAGGATCAGGAATTCGGTGACGGTCAGCACCACCGGCTCGCCTTTCCAGGTGCAGGCGTGGCGCTCGGGATCCATCTTGAGCTGGCCGCGCTCCAGGATCTTGGCCTCGGTCTCCTTCTGCGCGGCGGCCTCCTTCGGACTGGCGCGGCGCAGAATCGCCTTGACCCGTTCGACCAGCAGGCGCTGGGAGAAGGGTTTGCGGATGAAATCGTCGGCGCCCATCTTCAGGCCAAACAATTCGTCGATCTCCTCGTCCTTGGAGGTGAGGAAGATCACCGGCAGGTCGGATTTCTGGCGCAGGCGACGCAAAAGCTCCATGCCGTCCATGCGCGGCATCTTGATGTCGAAAATCGCCATGTCCGGCGGGTTGTTGCGCAAGCCTTCAAGCGCCGCCATCCCGTCATTATAGGTCTGGACGCGATAGCCCTCCCCCTCCAGGGCGATGGAGACCGAGGTCAGGATATTGCGATCGTCGTCCACAAGCGCGATGGTCGGCATGGGTCCCTCATTTTTTCTGGCGCGGCGGCGAGCCACACCGCCCTTCTCAAGCTATATATAGGCGAGTCGTCGTGGAATTCACGACGTTTTCAATGAACCGACCCTGAACGGCCGAAATGAACGCTCCTGACGACGCCCCCAAAGTCCCCTTCGCGCCCCCTTGCGCCGCTGCCGCAAAACACCTTCGACGGGCTTGGCCTCGCCAGGGAATTGCTGCGGGCGATCCCTGTGGCCGCGCTCGCGACGCTCACGCGCGAGACGTCCTTCCCCTTCGCGACCCTGACCAGCTTGGCGACCGACGCCGACGGCGCGCCTCTGCTTCTGCTCTCGGACCTCGCCCATCATACCAGAAACCTGCGCGCCGACCCGCGCGGCTCGCTGCTGCTCGCCCAGGGCGGCAAGGGCGACCCGCTCGCCCATCCGCGCCTCACAATTGTCGGGCGCCTCGCCCCGACGGCGCATGCGCGGGCCAAGGAGCGCTTCCTGCGCCGCCATCCCAAATCGGCGCTCTACGCCGGTTTCGCCGATTTCTCCATCTGGCGGCTGGAGCCCGAGGCCGCCCATCTCAACGGCGGTTTTGCGCGCGCAGCGGATTATCCCGGGGCCGATCTGCTCACCCGCGTCGACGACGCCGGGAAGCTGCTGGCCGAAGAAGAAGCGCTGCTGGAGGAGATCAACGCCCTGCCGCGCGAAGCGCGCGGCGACCTGGCGCGGGCCGCCGGCCAGAAGCGGTCGCTGAACTGGCGCGCGACCGGCCTCGACCCGGAAGGCCTCGACCTCGCCGCGCCGCAACTGACCGCCCGGCTTGTTTTCAACCAGCGCGCGAAGAATCCCGCCGCCTGGCGGGAGTCGCTGGAGGAAGCCAAGCGAACCGCGCCGCCGCCGGGCTGACCGGCGAGGCGGGCGACCGCCGGCCATGGGTCTATTTGCTGATTGTCGCGCGCGAATGGGCGCGTGTAAATCGGCGCCATCTTTAGAGAAGCGCCGCGCACAACAACAACCCCAGGCGCGCACGGGAGCGAGGCCATGGCCAAAACGGGTGTTTTCAATCCGGAATTTCCAGTCGAATCCTTCGGGTTCAAGAATCTCGGGCATGTCTATTACAATTTGGCCGCGCCCGCGCTTTACGAACAATCCTTGCGCCGCAACGAGGCCACGCTTGCCGCCGGCGGCGCCCTGGTCGCCGAAACCGGCGCCCATACCGGGCGTTCGGCCAAGGACAAATTCGTCGTGCGCGACGAGACCACCGAAAAGGTCGTGTGGTGGGACAACAACGGCGCGATCGACACCGGGCATTTCGACGCCCTGCTGGCCGACTTTTTGGCCCATGCCGAAGGCAAGGACCTGTTCGTGCAGGACCTTTACGGCGGCGCCGACCCGGCCCATCGCGTCAAGGCGCGCGTCGTGACCGAATACGCCTGGCATTCGCTGTTCATCCGCAATCTGCTGATTCGCCCGAAAGTCGAGGAAGTGCTGGGAAATGTGGCCGACCTGACCATCGTCGACCTGCCGTCCTTCCGCGCCGACCCCACGCGCCACGGCTGCCGCACCGACACGATCATCGCGGTGAATTTCGCCAGAAGGATCGTGCTGATCGGCGGCACCTCCTATGCCGGCGAGATGAAGAAATCGGTCTTCACTTATCTCAACTATATCCTGCCCGCCGAAGGCGTCATGCCGATGCATTGCTCGGCCAATGTCGGCGACGCCCACGATTCCGCGATCTTCTTCGGCCTGTCCGGCACGGGAAAGACCACGCTTTCCGCCGATTCGTCACGGACGCTCATCGGCGATGACGAGCATGGCTGGTCGAAGGAAGGCGTGTTCAATTTCGAGGGCGGCTGCTACGCCAAGGCGATCAAGCTGTCACGCGAGGCCGAGCCCGAAATCTTCGCCACGACGGAGCGTTTCGGCACGGTGATGGAAAATGTCGTGCTCGATCCGGAAACCCGGATTCCCGATTTCGACGACGGCGCCAAGACCGAGAACACCCGCGTCGCCTATCCGCTGGACTACATTCCCAACGCCTCGGCCACCGGCCGCGCCGGCCATCCGAAGAACATCGTCCTGCTCACCTGCGACGCCTTCGGCGTGCTGCCGCCGATCGCGAAGCTCGACGCCTCGCAGGCCATGTATCATTTCCTCTCCGGCTATACCGCCAAGGTCGCCGGCACCGAAAAGGGCGTGACCGAGCCTTCCGCCACCTTCTCGACCTGTTTCGGCGCGCCTTTCATGCCGCGCCATCCGTCGGAATATGGCAATCTGCTGCGCCATTTGATCGACGAGCATCATGTCAACTGCTGGCTGGTGAACACCGGCTGGACCGGCGGCAAATATGGCGTCGGCCGGCGCATGCCGATCCGCGTCACCCGCCGCCTGCTCGCCGCCGCGCTCGACGGCTGGCTGAACAAGGCCGAATTCCGCGTCGACCCCTATTTCGGCCTCGCCGTGCCGACCGCCGTTCCAGGCGTCGAGTCGGATATCCTCGACCCGGTCAAGACCTGGGCGTCCACGGGGGATTTCGTCGAGACCGCGCAGAAGCTGGTGAAATTGTTCCGCGACAATTTCGTGACCTTCGAGCCCCATGTGGACGCCAAGGTGCGCGACGCCGCCCCGGCCATGCAGGTCGCCGCCGAATAATCCCTGGCGTCGCTTTCGCCGAACCCCGCCGTCTGGAGACGGCGGGGTTTTGCGTTCATGGCGCCCGCGCAGGTTCATGTCCGGTTCAGCCGGCTCAATCCAGTTTCGTAACGTGATCGTAACGACAGGCCGAAAACTCTGGTCGGTCTTAATCAAACCGTTAAGCAATCGGTAACCCTCGCCTGTTGTCATGGTCGCGACAGTTGAAATGGGAATGTGAGAGAGAACATGCGTATCGGCTCCTCGAAGGACCTGAAAAACGAAACCCTGAATTCGCTCGGCCTGATCAGCGCGGCCTCGGACTGGCGCGGCGCGGGCGAGCGGGCCGATGGCGACGCCCCGCGTCTCAAGGCCCTTCGCCAGCTCATGCGGGCCGCCGAGGACCATGACGCCGACGCGCTGCTCGACGTGAACTACACCGAGGAAATTCTGCCGCGCGCCGAATATCCCGGCGTGACGCCGCTGACGCGGGTCTGCGCCACCGCCGTCGCGGTCAAGCTGAAATCCGCCTGATTTTGGAGATGAAAAAAGAAAGCGCCGCCGCGAGGCGGCGTTTTTCATTTCCGTCAGCGTTCGAGGACATAGGTTCCGGGGGCGTCGGCGAGCGCCGCGCCCATGGCCGGCGGCGGGCCGAAAGCGCCGGAATGGCCGTCGAGCCAATCGGCAAAGGCCGGCCACCACGAGCCGTCATGCGACCTGCGCCCTGGCCAGATAATCCCCCGGCGACGGGGCCTTGGCGCCCGGCCCGATATGGAGCAGGCGATAGGAGCGATGGCTATGGCCGGGCTCGCTGACAATGCCGCCATTATGGCCGCCCGACGCCAGCAGGAACGTGATGTCGCCCGACACGAAGCGATGGATCTTGTAAACCGAGCGCCAGGGCGCGACATGGTCGTTCTCGGTCCCGACCGCGAAGACGGGCGCCGTGATCGCGCCGAGATCGACCTTCTTGCCGCCGGCCTCGAACCGGCCCTCGGCGAGATCGTTGTGGAGGAAAAGCGCGCGCAGATAGGTCGAGTGCATGCGGCAGGGCATGCGGGTCGCGTCGGCGTTCCAGGCCATCAGGTCGTTGCCCTGGGCTTTCTCGCCCAGCAGATAGCTCTTGACCATTCGCGACCAGATCAGGTCGCGCGCATGCAGCATGGAGAAGGCGCTGGCCATCTGGCTGGCGTCCAGATAGCCCTGCCGCGCCATGAGGCGGTCGAGCTCGTCGAGCTGGGTCTCGTCGATGAAGATTTTCAGCTCGCCCGGCTCGGAAAAATCCGTCTCCGCCGCCAGGAAGCAAAGACTCGCGAGCCTTTGGTCGCCGTCGCGGGCCATGGCGGCGGCCGCGACCGCCAGCAGGGTTCCCCCCAGGCAATAGCCGAGGGCGTGGATTTTTTGCGCGCCGGCGATCGACGAAACCGCGTCGAGCGCCGCCGTGACGCCGAGGCGCCGATAGTCGTCGAAGCTGGTCTGGGCCAATTCCGGCCCCGGATTGCGCCAGGAGATGCAAAAGACGGTGAAGCCGCGCTCGAGCAGATAGCGGATGAAGGAATTGTGCGGCGACAGATCGAGAATGTAATATTTCATGATCCAGGCCGGGACGATCAGCAGCGGCTCGGCGCGCGTTTGCGGCGTGTGCGGCGCATATTGGATCAGTTCGATCAGCTCGTTGCGCAGCACGACCTTGCCTGGCGTCAGCGCCACGTCGCGCCCGACGACGTAATTGTCGGGCGCGGGCGCCGCCTTGGGATCTAGCGCGCGGGGCAGATCCTCGAGCCAGTTTTCGAAGCCGTGCAGGAAATTCGCCCCGTTCTCTTGAAAAGTGGCGCGCAAGACTTCGGGGTTGGTCCAGGGCAGGTTCGAGGGCGAGAAGGCGTCAAGCCATTGCCGCGCGGCGAAAGCGGTCAGCTTGGCGTGGTGTTCGGAAACGCCCGGCGTTTGGAGAATGGCCTTGTTCAGCCATTCCTCGATCAGCAGAAAATTGCTGGCGTAGAAGCAGAAAGGCGGCGCGCCCCAGGCCGGATCGGCGAAACGATGGTCCTCCTTTTCGGGATTGGGCTTGCCGCCGGCCTCGATCACGCGCAGGCCCTGGCGCAGGGCGTCGGTCGCCGCCTCGGCGAGATATTCCGGCGCCGCCACAGCATGACTGACGACATCGGCGACGGCGGGAGTCAATGCCGCCGGCGAGAGCGGACCCGCGGGAATTTCAGGGGACCAGGGGTCCGTCGCGCAGGCGGCTCCGCCTGCCTGTTTCAAAGGATCGGCGATCTTTTCCCCTGTCATGCGAAACCCCGGAAAGCGCAACGGCTGCGACTTGCGCCATTCGGCCACGTCTGGGCGGCGAAAACAAGGCGGCGCGGCAGGCGCGAAAGCGCCGGGGGGACGCCCGGATCGGCTGCCGATGGATTTTGCGCGGCGCTCAGCTGAAGGCGGCGCGCAGCCGGTTGAGCTGCTCCTCGACCGGGCTGACCGTGGGCGACGCCAGGGGCGCCTTGGGATCGAGATAGAACAATTGGTCGAGATGGATGATGCGGGCCTGCAAGCGCAGGGAATCGATGACCAGATCGCGCAAGGTCTTGGGCAGGCGGATGAAGACGTCGGGCGCGGAGGCGATCTCCTGATAGGACAGCTTGACCTTGCGCTTTTCCGTGGCCGCCTGTTCGGGGGTGAGTTCGCCCTCGTTGACCGCGCGCTGGAGCAGGAGCCAGGAGGCGAGTTGCATCAGCCGGGTGGTCAGGCGCATGCTCTCGGCGGCATAGGCGAGGGAGTCGTTGCGCGGCAGCGCACGGGCTTCTTCCCGCCCAAAACCGTCGAGATAGGCCGCGGCCTCCTCGACCATGGCCATGCCCTCGCGGAACATGGACTTGAACGCCTCGGACGCCGCAAGACGCTCAGCGAATGAGACGGCTTCGCCGCCCTCGAACTTCGTGCGACCCATGCGCAACCCCAAACACGCACGCCAATGAACAGGTTCCATCGTCGGCGGATCGCCCCGCCGCTTAAGGAACAAGGCCACAATAGCGCGCCCTTCGCACGGACGCTCGCCGAAACTAAATTAATGTTTAATGAACGAAGATGGCGACGTCGCGACACGACGACGGCGCGACACAAAAAGGAGAGCTGCCCATGAGCAGCTCTCCAAAGTCGATACAGGGAGGCGTCAGACAAGGCGAAAGTCGCCTGGTTCCAGATGGAACAGTTTAAAGCTGCGCCAAAAAGGTTAAGGACACGTTAAGGTAAACGCGATAGCCGAATTTCTCCCCTTAAATCTTGACGCTAGGTCAGGATGACGTCTTGAAAAAGGCGTCCGCGGCCGCGCGCGAGGCGCTTTTGTTCTCCCGCGCCGCCTCCAGCCGCGCGATTTCCGCCTGCAGCAATTCGATTCTTTCGCTCAGCTCGTCCACCGAAAGCGCGTCGAGCGGCTGGCCCAGCTCATGGCGCGCGGGCGCCTTTTTCGGCGCGAAAAGCTCCTCGTCGTCCCTCGCCACGTCCGCCTCCCCTGCCCGGCTCCTGTCGCGCGCCGAAAGGCCGTCATGAAAATGCGACGGATCATTTGCCTTTCGCGCTTCTTCACATTATATCTTTTGCGATTCCCGTCATGAACGAAATTTGAGGCTGGGCCTCGGCCGGGCCGGAGCGCGAAGGCGCGCGTCCGCCGGCGGAACGAAGAGATTCGAGGAGAATAATATGAGCAACGCCCCGCTCATGCCCAAGGCCACCGCAGTCTGGCTGGTGGAGAACACCTCGCTGACATTCGACCAGATCGCCGAATTCTGCGTCTTGCATCCGCTGGAAGTCAAAGGCATCGCCGATGGCGAAGTCGCATCCGGAATCCGCGGCCACGACCCGATCACCTCGGGCCAGCTGACCCGCGAGGAAATCGAACGCGGCGAGAAGGACTCCGGCTACCGCCTCAAGCTCGCCATCTCCAAGGTGCGCCTTCCCGAGGTCAAGCGCCATCGCGGCCCGCGCTATACGCCGCTGTCGCGCCGCCAGGACCGGCCCAACGCCATTCTCTGGCTGGTGCGCAACCATCCCGAGCTGAAGGACGCTCAGATCATGCGGCTCGCCGGCACGACCAAGAGCACGATCGGCGCGATCCGCGACCGCACCCACTGGAATTCAGCGTCGCTGACCCCGATGGACCCGGTGACCCTCGGCCTGTGCTCGCAGATCGACCTCGATTTCGAGGTCCAGCGCGCCGCCAAGGACCGCCCCGCGCTGGTTCAGGACCACGGCCCGACCCTCGCCTCCGCCGAGGAAACGACCCAGCCCTTCTATTACGAGCCGAGCACCCAGGAGGAGGTTTTCGGGACCGCCCCGGCGCGCAAGGAGCCCGAGGAAGAGGAGATCGACGTGGATTCGGTCTTCGCCAAGCTCAAGGACCTGAAGACCAAGGAATGAAATGGCGGCGGTTCGCATCCTCGGCGTCGATCCCGGCCTGCGCCATACCGGCTGGGGCGTGATCGAGGCCGACGGGTCGCGCCTCGCCTTCGTCGCCTCCGGCGCCATCCATTCGCCCACCGGCGACAATCTCGCCGAGCGGCTGCGCATGCTGCACGAGGGCCTGACCGCCGTCATCGCCGCGTTTTCGCCGGACGAGGCGGCGGTGGAGGAGACCTTCGTCAATCGCGACGCGCAATCGACCCTGAAGCTTGGCTATGCGCGCGGAATCGCTTTGGTCGTGCCGGCGCTGGCCGGGCTCGAAGTCACCGAATATGCCGCCAATCTGGTGAAAAAGACGGTGGTCGGGGCGGGCCACGCCGAAAAGGCGCAGGTCGCCATGATGGTCAAGATCCTGCTGCCGAAAGCCGAGGCCTTGAGCCCCGACGCGGCCGACGCCCTCGCGGTCGCGATCTGCCACGCCCAGCACCGCGGCGCCAGAAAGCGGGCGGCGGCCTTGGCGGCCAAGTAATTCTTCTTTTGTTCGCCCAACCGAATTAAACTTGGCGTCACGCGATTCGTTTCGGGCGAAAGATGATCGGCAAACTCAAGGGCGTGGTGGATTCTTTGCACGAGGATCATGTGATCCTCGACGTGCATGGCGTCGGCTATGTCGTTTCCTGCTCCACCCGCACCCTGCAAAGACTGCCGCGCGCGGGCGAAGCCGCCGTTCTCGCGGTCGAGACCCAGGTGCGCGAGGACGCGATCCGGTTGTTCGGCTTTTTGAGCGATTCCGAGCGCGACTGGTTTCGCATCCTGCAGAATGTGCAGGGCGTCGGCTCGAAAGTCGCGCTCGCCATCCTCTCCATCCTGCCTCCCGCCGAACTCACCGCGGCCATCGCCTTGCAGGACAAGGCGGCGATCGCGCGCGCGCCGGGCGTCGGCCCGAAGCTCGCCGCGCGCATCGTCTCCGAGCTCAAGGACAAGGCCGGGGCCTTCGGCGATGTGGACGCCGGCGCCATTGCGCTCGCCGGCGCCGACGCCGCGCCCGCCGGCTCCAGCGCCGCGCAGGAAGCGACCTCCGCCTTGATCAACCTCGGCTACCCCCGCCCGCAAGCCGCGACCGCCATCGCCGCCAGCATGAAAGCTTTGGGCGAAGGCGCCGAAACCGCCGCGCTGATCCGGCGCGGGCTGAAGGAATTGGCGACGAGTTGAGTCGAGGATGCTGGCGTTCGCTAATTGTTCGTGTTAATCTTACCAGCATCGCATCGATCGGGGTTATCGTGATGAGCGCCGCGACCAAACTGTCGAGCAAATTCCAGATTTCGATTCCGAAAGAAGTTCGGGAACAGCAGGGCTGGCGGCCTGGGCAGGAATTCGTCTTCCTGCCAAAGGGAAATAGCGTCGTCCTGGTGCCGGTGCCCGACCATGATTCCTTGCGGGGAATCGCCAGAGGCGCCAATCCCGAGAATTACCGCGACAGGAACGACCGCTATTGATGCGTGTGATCGACACCTCGGCCTGGATCGAGTTTCTGCTCGACAGCGAGACCGGGCAAAAGATCGGGGCCAAAATGCCGCGACGCGACGATTGGATCGTTCCGACCATCGTTCAATTCGAACTCGCCAAATGGCTCGCTCGTGAAGTGTCGGAAGACATTGGCGAGGCGGTGCTGGCCGACACCACCAAATGTGTCATCGTCCCGCTCGATACGCCCGTCGCCCTGCGGGCGGCGCAAATTTCGCACAGCAGCAAACTCGCGGCCGCCGACGCCGTGGTTTATGCGACGGCTCAGGCCCTGGACGCGGAACTGATCACCTGCGACTCCCATTTCAAAGACCTGCCGGGCGTCGTCTATTTTCCGAAAGCGCGTCAATGACCCCGCCCGCCAGCCGCATGATTTCGCCGGAACGGCGCGAGGACGATCTGGAATCCTCGATCCGGCCGATGACGCTCGCCGATTTCACCGGCCAGGAGGCGGCGCGCAAGAATCTCAAGGTCTTCATCGAGGCGGCCAAGGCGCGCAAGGACGCGCTCGACCATGTGCTGTTCGTCGGGCCGCCGGGCCTCGGCAAGACCACGCTCGCCCAGATCTTGGCGCGCGAACTTGGCGTCAATTTCCGCTCGACCTCCGGCCCGGTCATCGCCAAGGCCGGCGATCTCGCGGCGCAACTCACCAATCTCGAAGAGCGCGACGTGCTCTTCATCGACGAAATCCACCGCCTTAATCCGGCGGTCGAGGAAATCCTCTATCCGGCGATGGAGGATTTCCAGCTCGATCTGATCATCGGCGAGGGGCCGGCGGCGCGCTCGGTCAAGATCGACCTCGCCAGATTCACCCTGGTCGGCGCCACCACCCGCGCCGGCCTTTTGACCACCCCCCTGCGCGACCGGTTCGGCATTCCGATCCGGATGAACTTTTATACCGTGGAAGAGCTGCAAAGCATTGTCGCGCGCGGCGCGCGGGTGATGAACTGCCCGATGAGCGGGGACGGCGCCAACGAGATCGCCCGGCGCTCGCGCGGCACGCCGCGCATCGCCGGGCGGCTGCTGCGCCGGGTGCGCGATTTCGCTTTGGTCGATGGCGACGACATCGTCACCCGCGAAGTCGCCGACCGGGCGCTGAAACTGCTGGATGTCGACACCATCGGCCTCGACCAGATGGACCGGCGCTATCTCGACATGGTGGCGTCAAAATTTCGGCGGCGGCCCGGTCGGAATCGAAACCATCGCCGCCGCGCTTTCCGAGCCGCGCGACGCCATCGAGGACATTATCGAGCCTTTTCTGCTGCAACAGGGTTTTTTGAACCGCACCCCGCGCGGAAGGATGCTGACGCCCGTCGCCTTCCGGCATCTGGGCCTCGCCGAGCCGGCGAGGCCGCCGCAAATGGGGCTGTTTGCCGAGGACGACGGCTGACCCATGCCGCCCGAACCTGTCCCGCCGCAGGGCGTCCTGAGCGACGGCCACCACCTCTTCCCCATCCGCGTCTATTTCGAGGACACGGATTTTACCGGTCTCGTCTATCACGCCAATTATCTGCGCTTCATCGAGCGCGCCCGCACCGAAATGTTGCGCGAGCTGGGCGTTCACCAGGGCGCGATTCATGCCGGCGAGACCGGCGACGCCTTGTTTTTCGTGGTCGCGCGGATGCAGCTCGAATTTTTGAAGCCGGCGCGGATGGACGATCTGCTCACAGTCGAGACCCGGCCGCTCAAGATTTCGGCGGCCGCGATCGAGCTGGAGCAGATCGTGCGCCGCGAAGCGGAAATTCTTTTCACGGCAAAAGTTCTGGTCGCCACGCTGGCCAACGGCAAGCCGCGCCGCCTGCCGCGCGAAATCCGCGACAGGCTCGCGCTTAAGCGCACCGCCGCCGACTCATGATTGAAACGTCTCCAAAATCGTCATTGCGAGCGCAGCGAAGCAATCCACCTCTCAACCTGTTGAAAGATTGGCTGGATTGCTTCGCTGCGCGCGCAAGGACGGAGTATGGGTCGAAAATGGAATTGCGCCACGCCGTAACCCATTCTTAACCACGCCACGTGCTTAACTGATGGTGAATGGCGGCCGCGCCTTTTTAGTGTTCCGGGCCGCAGAAATGACCGATTTCCACGGCACAGGGTCACGCGTGCGCAAAACGCCGCGCGCCGCCGGATTTGCGAAGGACCGCCTTGATGAACGAAATCGCCGCCACGCCGCTCGCCGTCGCCGGGGGGCGGGCTTCCGTCTTCGCCATGTTCTGGGGCGCGTCGATCGTCGTCAAAATGGTGATGATTGGTCTGCTCGCGTCCTCGGTCTGGTGCTGGGCGATCATCATCGACAAGACGCTGCTGATCCGCCGCGCCCGCGCCGCGATCGAGGATTTCGAAAATCTGTTCTGGTCCGGCAATTCGCTCGAAGACCTCTATCATTCGCTGGCGGCGCGGCCCACCATGGCGACCGCCTCGCTCTTCGTCGCCGCCATGCGCGAATGGAAGCGCTCGTTCCAGAACGCCCACGCCTCCTTCGTCGGCCTGCAATCGCGCATCGAGAAAGTGCTCGACGTGTCGATCGCCCGCGAGGTCGAAAAACTTGAATCCAACCTGCTGGTGCTGGCCACCGTCGCCTCGGCCGGGCCATTCATCGGCCTGTTTGGCACGGTCTGGGGCATCATGACCTCGTTCCGCTCCATCGCGCTTTCGAAAAACACCTCTCTCGCCGTGGTCGCGCCGGGCATCGCGGAGGCCTTGCTCGCCACCGCCCTTGGCCTGTTCGCCGCCATTCCGGCGCTGATCGCCTATAACAAGCTCTCCGGCGACGTCGCCAAGACCCAGGCGCGGATGGAAAGCTTCGCCGACGAATTCTCCGCCATCCTGTCGCGGCAGATCGACCAGCACGCCGGACAGCGCAACAACGCGGCCTGAGGAGCGGGCGATATGGGAATGGCTGTTCCAACAGGCGGGAAAGGCGGGCGGCGCCGGCGCGGCGTGCCGCGCTATCGCGCCATGGCCGACATCAACATGACGCCCTTCATCGACGTGATGCTGGTGCTGCTGATCATTTTCATGGTCGCGGCGCCGCTGCTGTCCTCGGGCGTGCCGATCGACCTGCCGGCGACCAAGGCCGGCGAGCTGAATATCGACAAGAAGCCGATCGCCATTTCGATCGACGAGCACGGCGACGTCTATCTGATGGACCAGAAGATCGCCGATGCGGACCTGATTGCCGGCGTCCAGGCCCAGGCTTCGGCCGGCGGCGATGAGCGCGTCTATGTGCGCGCCGCCAAACAGGTGCCTTACGGGCGGGTGGCCGAGATCATGTCCGATCTCACCGCGGCGGGGTTCAAGAAAGTCGCCCTGGTGACCAGCCAACAGAGCGATCAGCAGGGGATAAGTCAAGGTCAGGCGAAGTGAGGTTTTCGCGTTCGGAGCCGGGTGTTCTCGTCTCGGCGGCGGTCCATCTCGGGCTGCTGGCCTTTCTGCTCGTCCATTTTTCCCGTGACGAGAAATTCGCCGACGCGACGGAGGCCGTCCCGGTCGAGACCGTCACCGACAGCCAGTTCCACGAGATCATGCAGGGCGAGAAAACCGCCAAGCTCGCGGACAAGCCCCAGGCCGACAAGGTCGCCGAACCTTCCGAGCCCAAACCGCTCCCGACTCCGCCGCCCCCGCCGCCAAGGCCCGAGCAGAGCAAGGCGGATCAGACGCCGCCCCCGCCGCCGCCGCCCACCCCGCCGCCGCGCCCGGCGCCGCCGGTGGCCAAGACCCCGCCGCCCGAACCGGAACAGCAGGTCGAACGCGACGACGCCGAGACGGCGCGGCCGCCGCCGCGCCCGAAAAAGCCGGAACAGGCGCAGCAGAAGCCTGCGCCCGAGCCGCCGAAGCGCCCGCCGGAAAAGCCGGCGCCCAAACCGACGCCCAAGCTCGACGAGGTGGCCAGGCTGCTTGCGCAGACCAAGGACACGCCGGCGCCCAGGCCCAGCACGCAAAGCGACAAGCCGCATCAGACGGTCAATCTCGACGAAGTCGCCAAGCTCCTCGACGAGAAGGCGCCGGAGGCGAAATTCACCACGGGGCGCGAGGTCAGCCATTCCGCCGCTTTGGGCGCGCGCCACGCGACCGGCGCGCGCATGTCGCCCTCGATGGCGGATGCGCTCGGCGCCCTGCTGCAGGAGCAGTACAAGCAGTGCTGGAACTATCTGCCGCTGACCGGCGACAAATATGTCGCCAAGATCCGCGTGTCCTACCGGCCGGACGGCTCGCTCGCCAGCCAGCCGGTGCTGCTCAACCCGCCGTCGGACCCCAACTTCCGGGGTCTGGCCGAAAGCGCCCTGCGCGCCGTGCGGCGCTGCAATCCCCTTCGCATTCCCGCCCAATACCAGCCTTATTATGAGCAATGGAAGGATTGGGTGGTCGGGTTCGACCCCGAAATCTTGAACTGACCTCAACGATTCGCACGGAACTCCAGGACCCTCCCGATGCCATTCACTCCCAGCCGCCGCGCCGCCGCCGCCATGCTCGGCGGCCTCGCCCTCAGCCCACTTCTGCCCCGGCTCTCGATCGCCGACCGCTATCTCGACGTGCATGGCGGGGGCAGTTTCACCCCGGTCAATGTCGCGATCGTTCCCTTCGCCGGCGACGGCGGCGCGGCGATCGCCTCGGTCATCGTCAATAATTTCAAGCGCTCCGTCTTCATCAATCCTCTGGACGCCGGCGCGGCCGGGACGGGCGTCAGCCCCGACGCCGCCCCCAGCATGGCGGCCTTCCAGGCGCTCAACGCGCAATATGTCGTGGTCGGACGCGCCGGGCGCGGCCCCAACGACCGCATGAAGACCGAATTCCGCCTGTGGGACGTCGGCGCCGGAACCCAGGTCGCCGGCCAGCAATATGTCACCGACCCCAAGAATTCGCGGCGCGTCGCCCATATCATCTCGGACGCGATCTTCGCCAAGGTGACCGGCGAAGGCGGCTTTTTCGACACCCGAATCGCCTTCGTCGACGAGACCGGCCCGCGCCAGACCCGCATCAAGAGACTGGCGATCATGGACCAGGACGGCGCCAATATCCGCTATCTGACGCGCGGCGACGACCTGGTGGTGACGCCGCGCTTCTCGCCCAATTCGCAGGAGCTGACCTATATGTCCTTCGGCGCGGAGGACCCGCGCGTCTTCCTGCTGAACATCGACACCGCACAGCGCGAGGTGGTCGGCAATTTCCCCGGCATGACCTTCTCGCCGCGCTTCTCGCCGGACGGCCAGCGGATCGTCATGTCGCTGGAGGATAACGGCGTCGCCAATCTCTACAGCATGGACCTGCGCTCGCGCGCCACCACGCGGCTGACGGATTCCGCGGCGATTGACACTTCGCCCTGCTATTCGCCCGACGGATCGCGAATCTGTTTCGAATCGGATCGCGGCGGCGCGCAGCAGATCTATGTCATGAACGCGGGCGGCGGCGGCGCCACCCGCATCACCTTCGGCCAGGGCCGCTATTCGACCCCGGTCTGGTCGCCCAAAGGCGATTATATCGCCTTCACCCGCCAGGCCCCCGCCGGATTCGCCATTGGCGTGATCAAGCCCGACGGCTCGGGCGAGCGGATTCTCGTCGAAGGCTTCCACAACGAGGGGCCGACCTGGGCGCCCAACGGCCTGTTCGTGATGTTCTTCCGCAATGTGAACGGCGGCCCCCGCCTGTTCATGCGGGATATTTTCGGCCGCGCCGAATTCGAGGTCCCGACGCCGAGCTTCGCCTCCGACCCGTCCTGGAGCGGCCTGATCGGCTGAGCGATCGCGTCGCCGCCCCATTCCCGCCATCAACGCCCTGTTAACCAAGCCGGGAAAGATCACAAAGTCGCCGAATTTCATAACCTTTCATCAAGGTTACGAAAACGCTCGCTTAACATTCGCGGTCTAGGACTTGTAGCGGAACCCGCCTGTCCTCGGCCCGGCGGGGCATTTGGCGAACTAAAGCGTAGCGGCGACCGGCCGCGAGGGTTTCGGCCCCGCCCCGGCTGCCTGGTAAAGGAGCGCAACGGATGAAGAAACTTGGCTCGATGGTCGGCCTGAAGCATGCCGCCGTTCTCGCAGCGGCGCTGGCTCTCGGGGCCTGCGCCAAGAACCCGACCGACATGGCCGGCCTCGACGGGCGCGGCGGCGCCGGCGTCGGCGTTGCGGGCTCCGCCATTCCCGGCTCAAATCAGGACTTCGCCGTCAATGTCGGCGACCGCGTCTTTTTCGACAGCGACTCCACCCAGTTGAGCGCCACGGCCCAGGCCACGCTGGACAAGCAGGCGGCCTGGCTCAACCGCTATACGAATTACAGTTTCACCATAGAAGGCCACGCCGACGAGCGCGGCACCCGCGAATATAATTTCGCGCTCGGCGCCCGTCGCGCCCAGACGACCAAGGATTACCTGGTCTCGCGCGGCGTCGCCGCCTCGCGCATGAAGACCATTTCCTATGGCAAGGAACGCCCGGTCGCGGTCTGCGACGACATTTCCTGCTGGTCGCAGAATCGTCGCGCCGTCACCGTTCTGCACGGCGGCCAGAGCTGACCCCGCGCCGCCTCCAGGATTTCCGTGATGAGTTTCCGCCGGCGCCTGGAGGCGCCGGTTTTTTTCGTCCCTGTGGCCAAAAAGCAACATCCACGCCACTTTTTTACCTCATCGCGGCGCGACATATGTTAATCCTGAATTGTCCCCCACCGAGGTTTGAAAAAGGATGGCCATTTTGTCGCCGCGCGCCCTTCGTTTCGCCGCGTCACGCAAGAATTTGATCGCGGCTCTGGCCGCCGCCGCCCTGGTTTCTGGCGCCGGCGCGGCGCGGGCGCAGTTCTTCGACCGCCCGCCCGCCGATGTCGCCAAGCAGGGCGCCGACGCCCCGAGCCAGGACACCTCCGCGCTCTTGCGCATCGACCGCCTGGAAAGCCAGGTCCGCGACCTGAACGGCCAGATCGAACAATTGCAATTCCAGATCAAGCGGCTCGAGGACGCCTTGCGCAAGTCCCAGTCCGACGCCGACTCCCACGTCGACCAGCCCGCCGACCACGCGGCGCCGCGCCATCGCTCGGACCTGAACGACGATCCGAACGCCGGGACGGCCGTGGCGGCCAATGTCCCGCCGCCGGCGGACCCCAACGCTCCCGCCGCGGCCGCTGCGCCCGATCTGCCTCCCCCGGTCGCCGCCGCCGCCCCCGACGGCCGCCGCCACGACGCCTTCGACCCCTCCGCGCAGCCCAACGCGCCCGGCGCGCCGCTGCCGCTGGGCTCGCCCGGCTTCGGCCAGTGCGCCGCTCGACATTCGCCCCCCGTCGCTGCGGGGCGGCGACGCCGCGGCTTCGGCGGAAACGCCGAGGCCGTCCGCAGCAAGCCCCGCCGCCCAGACCGCCGCGCTTGCGCCCGCCGACCCGGTCAAGGCCGGATATGACGCCGCGGTCAGCGAGCTCAAGTCGCAGCATTACGACGCCGCGCAACAGGCTTTCACCGCCTTCATGCAGAAGAATCCGAGCAGCCGCTACGTCGCGCCGGCGATTTTTCACCTGGGCGAGGCCTATTTCTACCAGAACCGCCATCGCGAGGCGGCCGAACAGTTCCTGAAGATCGCGAAGGATTACGCCACGAGTCCCGTCGCGCCCTACGCCATGGTCAGACTTGGCATTTCGCTCAACGCTCTCGGCGCGAAGGAGCAGGCCTGCGCCTTCTTCTCGGAAATGCCGCGCAAATATCCCAACGCCGCCGCGGCGGAAAAGCTCGCCGCCGAGCGCGAGGCGAAAAAGGCCTCTTGCTGACGGCGCCCGACGATCTCGCGCCCGACCGGCTGTTCGCCGGCTTCGAAAGCCTGTCCGGCCTGCTGGTCGCCGTGTCGGGCGGACCGGATTCCCTGGCTTTGATGCGTTTGGCGCTGCGCTGGCGCAATCTGGGCGGCGGCGTCGCGCTGCACGCCGCCACCGTCGATCACGGGCTGCGGCCGGAATCGGGGGCGGAAGCCGCCCAGGTCGGCCGCTGGGCGCGCGACCTCGGCCTCGATCACGCCGTTCTGCCCTGGCGCGGCGACAAGCCCGCGACCGGCGTTCAGGAGAAGGCCCGCGCCGCCCGCTACGCCTTGCTGTTCGACCATGCGCGCTTCGTCGGCGCCGAGGCCGTCGCCGTGGCCCATCACGCCGACGACCAATGGGAAACCGTCCTGATCCGCCTTGCGCGCGGCAGCGGGATTTCTGGTCTTTCGGGTATGGCGCGCGACCAGAGTTCTGGATGGAGGCCGCCTCATCCGGCCCGTGCTCGGCCTGCGCAAACAGGCCCTGATCGATTTCTGCCGGCGCGAGGGGCAGGATTTTTTCGACGATCCGTCCAACTCCAATCCTGTTTTCGCCCGCGCGCGCTGGCGCGCCCTCGGGCCCGCGCTGCACGGCCTCGGTCTGACGCCGGACAGGGTGGCGACCTTCACTGAGCGGGCGCGCAAGGCCGACGAGGCGATCGAGGCGGCGGCGCGCGACCTTTTCGCGCAGGCCGGGACAGCGGAGGCTCATGTCTATGACCTGCGCCGGATCGAGGGCGCGCCCCTGGCCGTTTTCGAGCGCTTTCTCGGCCTGGCGCTCGCGCGGATCGCGGGCGAGCCGCCGTCCCGGCTGGAGCGGCTGGAGGCTCTGGCGAAAAATTTGCAAATGGCGCGCCAGACGGGCGAAAACCTGCGCGCGACGCTGGGAGGATGCGCGGCAAGGCTCGACGAAAGCGGCGTCCTGGCGCTGCGCCGGGAGGACGAGCGTCGGCGGGGCGCGCGCGCCCAAAGCAAAACCTTGGCAGGCGATTTTCGCGGGCCTTCGCCCGATTGACGCGCGACTTCACTTGGCAAGCCCGCTTGTCGAGCCTAAATATCGTGGAGACGCAAGCGAGCGACGCTCGACCGGAGAGGCTCCGCAGGACAGAAGATGAATCCGAATTTCCGTAATTTTGCCCTGTGGGTGATCATCGTTCTTCTGGTGGTCGCGCTGGTCGTGCTGTTCCAGAAGCCGAGCGAGCGCGCTCCGACCCAGGAGATCAATTTCAGCCAGCTGCTCACGGAGGCCGATCAGGGCCATATCCGCGACGTCACCATCGCGGGCTCCGAAATCGCCGGCCATTACACCGACGGCAAGGGGTTCTCGACTTATGCGCCGAACGACCCGACGCTGGTCAACAACCTTTACAAGAAGAATGTCCAGATCACCGGCAAGCCGCCGTCCGACGGCAACAGCTGGCTGATGACCCTGCTGGTCAACGGCCTGCCGCTGCTCGCCTTCATCGGCATGTGGATTTTCCTGTCGCGCCAGATGCAGGGCGCTGGCGGCAAGGCCATGGGTTTCGGCAAATCCAAGGCCAAGCTTCTGACCGAGGCTCATGGCCGGGTGACCTTCGAGGATGTCGCCGGCGTGGACGAGGCCAAGGAAGACCTTCAGGAAATCGTGGAGTTCCTGAAGGACCCGCAGAAATTCCAGCGCCTGGGAGGCCGCATTCCGCGCGGCGTGCTGCTGGTCGGTCCGCCCGGCACCGGCAAGACCCTGCTGGCGCGCGCCATCGCCGGCGAGGCCAATGTGCCCTTCTTCACGATTT
Source organism: uncultured Pseudomonadota bacterium (assembly GCA_963727035.1). GTDB lineage: Bacteria > Pseudomonadota > Alphaproteobacteria > Rhizobiales > Beijerinckiaceae > Rhodoblastus. The sequence continues at coordinate 135,926 of CAVSEY010000021.1, forward strand.
CCGGCTCGGATTTCGTCGAAATGTTCGTCGGCGTCGGCGCCAGCCGCGTGCGCGACATGTTCGAACAGGCCAAGAAGAACGCGCCCTGCATCATCTTCATCGACGAGATCGACGCGGTCGGCCGCCATCGCGGCGCCGGGCTTGGCGGCGGCAATGACGAGCGCGAGCAGACCCTGAACCAGCTGCTGGTGGAGATGGACGGCTTCGAGGCCAATGAGGGCATCATCCTGATCGCCGCCACCAACCGCCCCGACGTGCTCGACCCCGCCTTGCTGCGTCCCGGCCGTTTCGACCGCCAGATCGTCGTGCCGAACCCGGACGTGATCGGCCGCGAGAAGATCCTGAAGGTTCACGCGCGCAAGGTGCCCTTGTCGCCGGATGTCGATCTCAAGATCGTCGCGCGCGGCACGCCGGGCTTCTCCGGCGCCGATCTGATGAACCTCGTCAACGAGGCCGCCCTGCTCGCGGCGCGGCGCGGCAAGCGCGTCGTCACCAAGGACGAGTTCGAGGACGCCAAGGACAAGATCATGATGGGCGCGGAGCGCCGCACCATGGTGATGACCGAGGACGAAAAGCGGCTGACCGCCTATCACGAGGGCGGCCACGCCATTGTCGCGCTCAATGTCCAGGCGACCGATCCGGTCCACAAGGCGACGATCATCCCGCGCGGCCGCGCGCTCGGCATGGTCATGCAGCTGCCCGAGCGCGACAAACTGTCGATGAGCTACGAGCAGATGACTTCGCGCCTCGCCGTGCTGATGGGCGGGCGCGTCTCCGAGGAGATCGTCTTCGGCAAGGACAAGGTGACCTCGGGCGCGCAGAGCGACATCGAGGCCGCGACCAAGCTCGCCCGCGCCATGGTGACCCGATGGGGCTTCTCGGACGAACTCGGCTCGGTCATGTATGGCGAGAACCAGGAAGAGGTCTTCCTCGGCTATTCCATGGGACGCCAGCAGAATATTTCCGAGGCCACGTCGCAGAAGATCGACAGCGAAGTGCGCCGCCTGGTCGAGGCCGGACAGGCCGAGGCGCGCCGGATCATCACGGAAAAGCGCGACGACCTGGAAAAGCTCGCCAAGGGCCTGATCGAATATGAGACCCTGACCGGCGACGAGATCATCGGCCTGATCAACGGCGTCGAGCCCAAGCGCGAAAACCCGGACGACACGACGCCCGCGGCGCCCCGGCGCTCGGCCGTGCCGGCCGCCGGCAAGTCCAACTGGACCGGCCCGGACGGCGATCCGGGCCTTGCGCCGGCCCCGCAGTCGTAAACGAATCTTCCGGCCGCAAAGTCCCCGGCCCGCGGGCGAAAAGCCCGCGGGCCTTTCCTTTGCCAAAAGGGGTACGAGGTCTTGTTAAACCTATACATCTTTTGTGAACGCCGTTCCGTGAGAGTTCGCTTATATTTGAGCGAATTTCCACCAATCGCGCCGCCTCAAACGGAGAATCTCTGGCCATGAGCCGCAAATATTTCGGCACCGACGGCATTCGCGGTCTCGCCAACAAGGTCATCACCCCGGAACTGGCCTTGAAGGTCGGCCAGGCGGCGGGCATCGTGTTCCGGAACGGCGACTATCGCCACCGCGTCGTCATCGGCAAGGACACACGGCTGTCCGGCTACATGATCGAAAATGCGCTCGTCGCCGGCTTCACCTCGGTCGGCGTGGACGTCATGGTGCTCGGCCCGATGCCAACCCCCGCGGTCGCGATGCTCACCCGTTCCATGCGCGCCGATCTCGGCGTGATGATCTCGGCCTCGCATAATCCTTTTGAGGACAATGGCATCAAATTGTTCGGGCCGCAGGGCTTCAAGCTCTCCGACGAGATCGAGCGGCAGATCGAGGTCCTGGTCGATTCCGACATGTCGCCAAAACTCGCCAATCCCGCCAATTTAGGCCGGGCGCGGCGCGTCGACGACGTGCGCGCCCGCTATGTCGAATTCGCCAAGCACACGCTGCCGCGCAGCATGTCCTTCGAGGGCATGCGCGTCGTGATCGATTGCGCCAATGGCGCCGGCTATAAAGTGGCCCCGGAAGCGCTCTGGGAGCTGGGCGCGGAAGTCATTTCGCTCGGCGTCGAACCGGACGGCATGAACATCAACCGCGACGTCGGCTCGACCGCGCCCGAAGCGTTGTCGCGAAAAGTCCGGGAATTGCGCGCCGATATCGGCATTGCCCTCGACGGCGACGCCGACCGCGTGCTGATCGTGGACGAGCACGGGCGCCTGGTGGACGGCGACCAGCTCATGGCGGTGGTCGCCGAGGACTGGAATGCCGAAGGGCGCCTGTCGCAACCCGGCATCGTCGCGACCATCATGTCCAATCTCGGGCTTGAGCGCTACCTGCAATCGATCGGCCTGTCGCTCGCCCGCACGCCGGTCGGGGACCGCTATGTGCTCGAACATATGCGCGAGCATGGCTACAACATCGGCGGCGAACAGTCCGGCCACATGATCCTGTCGGATTATTCCACCACCGGCGACGGCCTGATCACCGCCATGCAGGTCTTGGCGGTGGTCAAAAGGCGCAACCGCCCGGTCTCGGAAGTCTGCCACGCCTTCGACCCCCTGCCGCAGATCCTGAAGAACGTGCGCTTCAAGGGCGGCAAGCCGCTGGAGGCCGCCAATGTCTCCAAAGCGATCAAGGCGGCCAAGGAAAAACTCGGAAGCAGCGGCCGGCTGGTGATCCGCCCCTCCGGGACAGAGCCGGTCATCCGCGTCATGGCCGAAGGCGACGACCGCGCCCTGGTCGAGCAGATCGTCAACGACGTTTGCGAAGCGGTGGCGGCGGCGGCGTAACCGCGGCTTCACCCGGCGCGCAGGGCGTCGAGGAGATTTTGAAAATCCTCCGGCGGATCGCTTTCGAACAAAAGCTCCTCGCCGGTGATCGGGTGTTCGAAGCCAAGCGCGCGGGCGTGCAGGGCCTGACGCCCGAGTGATGCGAGCGCCTGTTGCGCCTTGGGCCCCAAAAGCTTCGCCTTGGTCTTGAAGCCGGCGCCATAAACCTCGTCGCCGAGCAGCGGATGGCCGATCGAGCCGAGATGGACGCGGATCTGGTGGGTGCGTCCGGTCTCCAGTTCGCAGGCGACCAGGCTCGCGACCGGCTTGCCCTCGCGGCCGGCGCCGAATTTTTCCAGCAAGCGCCAATGGGTGATCGCCTCGCGGCCGCGCGCCTGCGACACGACCGCCATTTTTTCGCGCTGGATCGCGTGGCGTCCGAGCGGCGCGTCGATCGTCCCGCTCTGGCGTTCCGGCGCGCCCCAGCAGATCGCCAGATATTCGCGGGTCAAAGGCAGGTTGCGGCCGTGATCGGCGAAAAGTTTTGACAGACCCTGATGGGCGGCGTCGGTCTTGGCCACCACAAGCAGGCCTGACGTATCCTTGTCGAGCCGATGGACGATGCCGGGCCTTTTCACCCCGCCGACGCCGGAGAGCGACTCGCCGCAATGGGCGATCAAGGCGTTGACCAGGGTTCCGGTTTCATGGCCGGCGCCGGGATGGACGACGAGGCCCGCGGGTTTGTCGAGCACCACCAGGAATGCGTCCTCGAAACGAATGTCGAGCGGAATCTTTTCGGCCTTCGGCTCGGCGGGCGCGGGTTCCGGCACGTCGATTTCAACGATCTGGCCGGCGCGCAATTTGGTTTTCGGCGCGACGGCCGGCGCCCCGTCGAGCGAGATCCGCCCGCTTTCGATCAGGCTTTTGATGCGCGTGCGCGAGAGGTTTTCCGCGACAAGCTCGGGCCGGGCGGCGAGATAATGGTCGAGCCGCTGTCCGGCTCCTTCCTCTTCGACCGCGATCTGGATTTTTGTCGTCATCAGCGCAATAGCGCGTTTCGCCCTGAACTTGTAAAGCCAGTACATGACAAAAACAGCCGCAGTGATCGGCGCCGGGCCTGCCGGCTTGAGCGCCGCAGAGGTTCTGGCCCAGGCCGGCCTCGACGTGACCCTCTATGAGCGCATGGCGAGTCCGGCGCGCAAACTGCTGATGGCGGGACGCGGCGGCCTGAACCTGACCCATGGCGAGGATTCTTGCCGTTTTCTGACCCGCTATGGCGCGCGAGCCGAACGTTTAAAGCCTTTTCTCGACGTTTTTGGGCCGCAGGACTTGCGCGACTGGTGCGCCGGGCTTGGCGAAGACACGTTTGTCGGCTCAAGCGGCCGGGTCTTTCCCAAAAGTTTCAAGGCCTCGCCGCTGCTGCGCGCCTGGCTGCGGCGGCTCGACGCTTTGGGCGTCAAGCTGCTTGCGCGCCATGATTTTCGCGGCTTCGACGGGCGGGCCGCCTTGTTCGAGACGCCGCAAGGCCCGAAAAAGGTCGAGGCCGATGTGTTCGTTCTGGCGCTCGGCGGCGCCTCCTGGCCGCGTCTTGGCGCCGATGGAGGCTGGGTCGCGCCGCTGGCCGCCGCCGGCCTGCCCTCCAGCCCGTTGCGTCCGGCGAACAGCGGCTTTCTGATCGAGTGGTCGCCTCATTTCCGCGAAAAATTCGAGGGCCAGCCGCTCAAAAATATCGCGCTGCGTTTTGGCGAATTTTCCGCGCGCGGCGAATGCGTGGTGACCAAGCGGGGCCTTGAGGGCGGCGCGGTCTATGCGCTTTCCGGCGTTTTGCGCGACGGTCTTGGGGCGAAGGAAGTCCTGATCGACCTGCGGCCCGACGCGAGCGAAGCCGATCTCGCGCGCAAACTCGCCAGACCGCGCGAAAAACAGAGTTTATCCAATTTCCTGCGCAAGACGGCCCATCTCGGGCCGCTCGCCATCGCCTTGCTGCGCGAGAGCGGCCCGCCGCCGTTGGAGCCCGACCAACTCGCGGCGCGAATCAAGGCCCTGCCTTTGCAGGTGACGGGCGTGGCGGGCCTGGAGCGCGCCATTTCGACGGCCGGCGGCGTGCTGTGGGAGGCCCTTGACGAAAGGCTGATGGCGAAAAATTTTCCGGGCCTTTTTGTCGCCGGCGAAATGCTCGACTGGGAGGCGCCCACGGGGGGCTATCTGCTCACCGCCTGTCTTGCCCTGGGCCGGGCCGCCGGCGCGGCGGCGGCCGCTTTCGCCAAAGGCGAAGAGGCTTGAACATCAACCCGTCTCGTCGTGAATGGTGGTCTTTTCCAATTTCTCCGCGATCTCGCGGCGCAAGGAGCGGCGCAATTCGGCGGCGCGGTTGCGCTTGATTTCGAGCGGCGTTTCCACCTTGAGCGCCGGCACGGCGACCGGGCGGCCGTCATCGTCCACCGCGACCATGGTGAAATAGCAGGAATTGGTGTGGCGGCGGGTTCCGTGGCGAATGTCCTCCGCCTCGACGCGAACGCCGATCTCCATCGAGCTGCGGCCGACATGATTGACGCTGGCGCGAAAAGTCACCAGCTCGCCGACATGGATCGGCTGCTGGAACGTGACCTGATCGACCGACAAAGTCACGGCGTAACGGCCGGAAAAGCGCGAGGCGCAGGAAAAGGCGACCCGGTCCAGCAGATTGAGCACGGCGCCGCCATGCACGTTGCCGGAAAAATTCGCCATGTCCGGCGTCATCAGCACGGTCATTTCCAGCCGTCGGGGATCGGTCATGTCTTGCTCTCGGCGCTGCGGACGACGGCCTCACCTTAGCCGGGAAACCGGGCCGGGGCATCCCCGCGCGGCGCGCGAAAATCATAGCGACGCTTCGTCGCGCTTGACCGCGACGGGACTCAGGCGTAATCGCCTGTCCGGGACATCCCGCCCCAACGCGGGACGCCCATCTGTGAGGATGGTCTGATGCAAAAGCCTGCCGCTCTGCCGAAAAACCCCAATTTCTCCTCCGGTCCCTGCTCCAAGCGCCCCGGATGGTCGTTCGAAGCCCTGAAAGACGCGCCGCTCGGACGGTCGCACCGCGCCAAGATCGGCAAGAGCAAGCTCAAGCTCGCCATCGACCTCACCCGCGAAGTCCTGGAAGTTCCCGCCGATTATCGCATCGGCATCGTGCCCGCCTCCGACACCGGCGCCGTGGAAATGGCGATGTGGTCGATGCTCGGCGCCCGTCCGGTGGACGCGCTGGCCTGGGAAAGTTTTGGCGAAGGCTGGGTCACCGACATCGTCAAGCAGCTCAAGCTGAAGGATGTCCGCGTCCTCAAGGCGCCCTACGGCGAAATCTCCGACCTCGCTTCGGTCAATTTCGACCATGACGTGATCTTCACCTGGAACGGCACCACCTCCGGCGTGCGCGCGCCCAATGGCGACTGGATCGCCGCCGACCGCAAGGGCCTGACCATCGCCGACGCCACGTCCGGCGCCTTCGCGCAAAAACTCGACTGGCCGAAGCTCGATGTCGTGACCTTCTCCTGGCAGAAGGCGCTCGGCGGCGAGGGCGCGCATGGCGTGCTGATCCTGTCGCCGCGCGCGGTCGAGCGGCTGGAGACTTATTCGCCGCCGTGGCCGCTGCCGAAAATTTTCCGCATGACCAAGGGCGGAAAGCTGATCGAAGGCATTTTCCAGGGCGAGACCATCAACACCCCGTCGATGCTCTGCGTCGAGGATTACATCGACGCCCTGCAATGGGCCAAAAGCATCGGCGGACTCGACGCCATGGTCGCGCGCGCCGACGCCAATGCGAAAGTTCTGGCGGATTGGGTCGCGGCCAGTTCCTGGGCCGGCTTCCTCGCCAAGGACGTGGCCATCCGCTCCAACACGTCGGTCTGCCTGAAAGTGACCGATCCCGCCATCGCCGCCTTGCCCGCCGACGCGCAGGGAGCTTTTGCCAAAAAGCTCGTCGCCCTGGTGGAAAAGGAAAAGGCCGGCTACGACCTCGGCGCCTATCGCGACGCCCCCGCCGGCCTGCGCATCTGGTGCGGCGCGACGGTGGAAGCCGAAGATGTGGCCGCGCTGACCCATTGGCTCGACTGGGCTTTCGCCACCGCCAAGGCCGAACTCGCCGCAGCGTGATTCGTCGTCGTTGCGCGCCAACGGATCCGGCCTTCGGCCGGTCCGATGGCGGGCTCCGCGACGCAATCCGCCGTTGCAGCGAAGCTGGCGTGGATTGCGTCGTCGCTTCGCTCCTCGCAAGGACGACGCAGAGCGCAATGTGTTTTTTCAAGTGAACTTTGAGGGACGGCGGGCCAGAAAAGCCCCCCGCGTCCTTCCCTGAGGAGGAAAATATGGCGCCTCGTGTTCTGATTTCTGACGCCCTCTCGCCCGCCGCCGTCGCCATTTTCAAGGAGCGCGGGGTCGAGGTCGACTTCCAGCCGGCGCTCGGCAAGGACAAGGACAAGCTCGCCGCGATCATCGGCGATTATGACGGCCTCGCCATCCGCTCGGCGACCAAGGTCACCGCCAAGATCCTGGAAAACGCCAAGAACCTGCGCGTCATCGGCCGCGCCGGCATCGGCGTCGACAATGTCGACATTCCCGCCGCCACGGCGCGCGGCGTGATCGTCATGAACACGCCTTTCGGCAATTCCATCACCACCGCCGAGCACGCCATCGCCTTGATGTTCGCGCTGGCCCGCCAGATTCCCGCCGCCGACGCCTCGACCCAGGCCGGCAAATGGGAAAAGAACCGCTTCATGGGCGTCGAAATCACCGGCAAGACGCTCGGGATCATCGGCTGCGGCAATATCGGCTCGATCACCGCCGACCGGGCGCTCGGCCTGAAAATGCGGGTCATCGCCTTCGACCCGTTCCTGTCGCCGGAACGCGCCAGGACGCTCGGGGTCGAAAAGGTCGAACTCGACGAAATGCTCGCCCGCGCCGATTTCATCACCTTGCACACGCCGCTGACCGCCCAGACCAGGAACATCCTCTCGGCGGAAAATATCGCGAAAACCAAGAAGGGCGTGCGGATCGTCAATTGCGCGCGCGGCGGACTGGTGGACGAGGTCGCGCTGCGGGCGGCGCTCGATTCCGGCCATGTCGCGGGCGCGGCCTTCGACGTGTTCGCCGAGGAGCCGGCGGTCAACAATCCGCTGTTCGGCCATCCCAATGTCGTCTGCACCCCGCATCTCGGGGCCGCCACCAACGAGGCGCAGGAAAATGTCGCCCTGCAGGTCGCCGAACAGATGTCCGACTATCTGATCCGCGGCGCGATTTCGAACGCGGTGAATTTCCCCTCCATCACCGCCGAAGAGGCGCCGCGCCTGAAACCCTTCATCGCGCTGGCGGAAAGGCTCGGCTCGTTCGCCGGGCAATTGACCGAGGCCGGCGTGCGCAAGCTCACCATCACCTATGAAGGCCATGTCGGCGAGCTCAAGACCAAGGCCCTGACCGCTTCCGCCATCGCCGGCTTCCTGCGGCCGATGCTGTCGGACGTGAATGTGGTTTCGGCGCCCGCGGTCGCCAAGGAGCGCGGCATGGTCATCGACGAGGTGACGCGGGCGGCGGAAGGCGATTACGACTCGCTGATTTCGCTTCATGTCGAGACCGAGCGCGGCGCCCTCGCGGTGTCCGGCGCGGTGTTCAACGACGGCAAGCCGCGCATGGTCGAAGTCGCGGGGATTCGCGTGGAAGCCGAATTCGCGCCGTCGATGATCTATGTCTCCAACGAGGACAAGCCGGGCTTCATCGGCCGTTTCGCCACGCTTCTGGGCGGGGCGGGCGTCAATATCGCGACCTTCGCGCTGGGCCGCGACGCCGAGGGCGGCTCCTCGGTCGCGCTCGTCGCCATCGACGGCGAGGTGCCGGAAAATGTCTTCGTCCAGATCCGCGCCCTGCCGGGGGTCAAACGTGTGAAGACGCTGAAATTTTGAGTTTCCGCTCGTCGGCTTCGCGCCGACTTGACTTCGCTTCGACGAATGTCCAGTTTCCGGCCGCCCTCGTCCATTCTGGACGGCGGGCGTGCGGGCGCGCGCGCGCCGAAAGAACCGGACCATGGCCGCCTATCTCGATTTTGAAAAGCCTGTCGCCGAACTGGAAACCAAGGTCGAGGACCTCAGGGCGCTGTCCGAGCGCCAGGAGTTCTCCGCCGATCGGCGAAGAGCTGACCAAGCTTGAGGCCAAGGCCGCCAAGGCGCTCGCCGATCTGTACTCCAGCCTGACCCCCTGGCAGAAGACCCAGGTCGCGCGCCACCCGCAACGCCCCCATTGCCTCGATTTCATCCGCGAACTGATCGAGGATTTCACCCCGCTCGCCGGCGACCGGTGCTTTGCCGACGACGAGGCCATGATCGCCGGGCTCGGCCGCTTCCGCGGCCAGTCGGTGGCGCTGCTCGGCCAGGAAAAGGGCTCGGACACCGAGACCCGGATCAAGCACAATTTCGGCATGGTCAAGCCCGAGGGCTACCGCAAGGCGGTGCGGATCATGGAACTGGCCGACCGCTTCGGCCTGCCCGTCCTGTCCTTCGTGGACACCGCCGGCGCCTTTCCCGGCGTCGAGGCCGAAGAGCGCGGCCAGGCCGAGGCCATCGCCCGCGCCACCGAAGCCGCGCTGGTTCTGGGCGTGCCCAATGTCGCCGTGGTGATCGGCGAGGGCGGCTCCGGCGGCGCGCTGGGCATCGCCGCCTGCAATGTCGTGCTGATGATGGAGCACGCCATCTACACCGTCGCCTCGCCCGAGGCCTCGGCCTCGATCCTGTGGCGCGATTCCCAGCGCGCCCAGGACGCCGCGACCAGCATGAAGATCACTGCCCAGGATTTGCTCAAATTCGGCATTATCAATGGCATCGTGGCGGAGCCTGTCGGCGGCGCCCACCGCGATCCCTCGGCCGCCATTCGCGCGGTCGGCGATGCGATCGAGAGGGCGCTGTCGCTGTTCGGCGGCCTTTCTCCGGATAAAGTGCGGGCGCTGCGCGAGGACAAATTCCTCGGCATCGGCCGAAAGGTGTGAGAATTCGCCGGATGGTCCGGCGATGAATCGCATGCAGGAATTCCTTAACCTTGATGGTGGTTCGTCCGCCGCATGTTAATGGAAGGTAAAAACTTGGTGCATATTTTACCGTTCCAAAGCGGCGCCCGCGTCAACGCTTCACTGGACGACGCCCGGCGCCGCGCCACGGATCGACGGAACATCAAGATGAACGTCCTTTTCAATCTCGGCCATGCGCCGCGCCGCCAGGCTCTGGCAATCGCGGCCTTGGGCCTTGCGGCCGCCGTTTCCGGTTGCAGCGACACCCATGTCAGCCGCGCCTCCCAGCCGCTGTCGCGCCAGATGCTGGCCCTGATGGAGGCGAAGGGCGTCACCCCGTCCTCGCCGATGCTGATTCGCGGATTCAAGAAAGAATCCGAGCTCGAAGTATGGAAGATGCGGCCGGACGGGACCTATGTCCTGCTGAAGACCTTCCCGATCTGCCGCTGGTCCGGCCAGCTCGGCCCCAAGTGGCATGAGGGCGACCGCCAGTCGCCGGAAGGGTTCTATTCCATCACCCCGGCGATGATGAACCCCGAGTCCCATTATTATCTCTCGTTCAACGTCGGCTATCCCAACGCCTATGACCGCGCCCATGGCGCGACCGGCGGCTCGGTCATGGTCCACGGCATCTGCTCGTCGGCTGGCTGTTTCGCCATGACCGACGCGCAGATCGCCGACATTTACACGATCGCCCGCGATTCCTTCGCCGGCGGCCAGCGCGCGATCCAGATGCAATCCTATCCCTTCCACATGGACGCACGGAATCTCGCCAAATATCGGCTCGATCCCAACATGCCGTTCTGGAAGGAGCTGAAAAAAGGCGACGACCATTTCGAGGCGACCAGGCGCGACGTCTCCTACGCCATCTGCGACAAGCATTATATGTTCGGCGCCCAGGCCCAGCCGGGCGAGACGCTCGACGCCAACGCGCCCTGCCCGCCGCTGAAATATGACGCGCAGGTCGAACAGCAGGTCGCGGCGCGCGAACGCGCGGAAATGGCCGAAGTGGCGGAAATCGTCGCCAAGGGCGAGCGCCCGGTTCGCCTGGTCTACAAGGACGGCGCCCAGAACCCGGCCTTCGCCAACAGGATCGCCGAAGTCAGCCGCCCCGACGCGCTCGTGCCGCCCATCGAAATCTGGATGGACGCCCCGCGCAACGGGGTCAACGCGAAAACGGGCAAGATGGCGGCCAAGAGCAACCCGCTGCTCGTCGCCGAGGCTCAGGCCAGGGCCAAGCCGCAGACCGCGTCGAACTCCGCCGCATCGCCCTCGCCGATGAACCGGATTTCGGCCCTCGTCGGAAGCTTCTGAGAGGACGCCTAGTCGTCTTCTCCCGCCGGCGCCGCCCAGCCATTGACGCGCGCGACCAGGGTCGGCGAGGCCTTGAAGGTGAGCACCTTTCGCGCGTTGATCTTCGCCTCCACGCCATTGCGCGGATTGCGGCCGACGCGTTCGCGCTTGGAACGGATGTTGAACGCGCCGAAGGCCCGCAGCTTGACCGGATCGTCGCGCAGCAAAGCCCCGACGATTTCCTCCAGCGTCATCTCGAACAATTCGCGCGCCTGCGCCCGCGACAGCGACGGACAGGCGTTATAGACCGCGTCGAGCAATTCGACGCGGGTCGTGGTCTTGCCCGCGGCGGCCTTTCCCGACGGCGTCTCGCCGACCGGCGTCGCCACCGCCTTTTCGGTCGGCCTGGTCTTGTTGCTCCCTATGTCCATAAGCCCCTCCGGCCCGGGCGACGAAATCTCGCCTTGAACCCGTGAAATGCAAATCAAGCAATATGATGACCGTTATGACCTCCGGAGCTCGCGCGAAAGTGGCGATGGTCATGTCCTGGCATGACGAAGGTCAAGCAGAACAAAAAAAGGCCGCCCGGAGGCGGCCTTTCGCGTCAATCGGGTTTGGGATCAGAAGTCCATGCCGCCCATGCCGCCGCCGGGGGGCATGGCGGGAGCGGTTTCCTTCTTCGGGGCCTCGACGATGATGGCCTCGGTGGTGATCAGCAGGCCGGACACCGAAGCGGCGTCCTGGATCGCGGTGCGCACCACCTTGGTCGGGTCGATGATGCCCTTCTTGACCAGATCGCCATATTCGCCGGTCTGGGCGTCGTAGCCGAAGGCGTAATCGGCGGATTCCATCAGCTTTCCGACCACGACCGCGCCATCGGCGCCGGCATTGTCGACGATCTGACGCGCCGGAGCCTGGATGGCCTTGCGGACGATGTCCACGCCGGTCTTCTGGTCGCTGTTGATGGTCACGACGCCGTCGAGCGCCTTGATGGCGCGCAGCAGAGCGACGCCGCCGCCCGGCAGGACGCCTTCTTCCACCGCCGCGCGGGTGGCGTTCAGGGCGTCTTCGACGCGGTCCTTCTTTTCCTTCACTTCGACTTCGGTCGCGCCGCCGACGCGGATGATCGCGACGCCGCCCGCAAGCTTGGCCAGGCGCTCCTGGAGCTTCTCGCGGTCATAGTCCGAGGTGGTTTCCTCAACCTGCGCCTTGATCTGGGCGATGCGGCCCTCGATGTCCTTCTTCTCGCCATAGCCGTCGACGATGGTGGTGTTTTCCTTGTCGATGCGAATCTTTTTCGCGCGACCCAGCATCGGCAGCGAAACGTTCTCCAGCTTGATGCCGACATCTTCCGAAACCACCGTGCCGGCGGTCAGGATGGCGATGTCCTCCAGCATGGCCTTGCGGCGGTCGCCGAAGCCGGGCGCCTTGACGGCGGCGATTTTCAAGCCGCCGCGCAGCTTGTTGACGACGAGCGTGGCCAGCGCCTCGCCTTCGACGTCCTCGGCGACGATCAGCAGCGGCTTGCCGGTCTGGACGACGGCTTCGAGAACCGGCAGCAGCGGCTGCAGGGTCGAGAGCTTCTTCTCGTGGATCAGGATGTAGGGGTCATCCAGTTCCGCGATCATCTTCTCGGGGTTGGTGATGAAATAGGGCGACAGATAGCCGCGGTCGAACTGCATGCCTTCGACAATGTCGGTCTCGGTTTCGAGGCTCTTGGCCTCCTCCACCGTGATCACGCCCTCATTGCCGACCTTCTGCATCGCCTTGGCGATTTCCGAGCCGATGAACGTGTCGCCATTGGCCGAAATGGTGCCGACCTGGGCGATTTCGTCGTTGGAGGTGACTTTTTTCGAGTTCTTCTTGAGGTCGGCGACGATGGCGTCGACGGCGAGGTCGACGCCGCGCTTCAGATCCATCGGGTTGAGGCCGGCGGCGACCGCCTTGGCGCCTTCCTTGACGATGGCCGCGGCGAGAACGGTGGCGGTGGTGGTGCCGTCGCCGGCGATGTCATTCTGCTTGGAGGCGACTTCGCGGACCATCTGGGCGCCGAGATTCTCGAACTTGTCGGAAAGCTCGATTTCCTTGGCCACGGTCACGCCGTCCTTGGTGATGCGGGGCGCGCCGAAGGACTTTTCGATCACGACATTCCGGCCCTTGGGACCGAGCGTGACCTTGACGGCGTTGGCGAGAATTTCGACGCCGCGCAGCAGGCGGTCGCGCGCGTCGGTGGAGAAACGGACTTCTTTGGCAGCCATGTCTTAGCTCCTGAATGAAATAAGGTTCGGAAGGGCCGGATCAGCCGACAACGCCGAGAATGTCGGATTCCTTCATGATCAGCAGGTCCTGGCCGTCGATCTTGACTTCGGTGCCGGACCATTTGCCGAACAGCACGCGGTCACCGGCCTTGACGTCGAGCGGAACCAGCTTGCCGGATTCGTCGCGGGCGCCCGGGCCGACGGCGACGACTTCGCCTTCCTGCGGCTTTTCCTTGGCGGTGTCGGGAATGATGATGCCGCCCTTGGTCTTTTCTTCGCTATCGATACGCTTGACGACAACGCGGTCATGGAGGGGACGGAAGGTCATGGGACAATCCTAAAGTTGGAGCCGGCGCGACCCGAAAGGGGCCGCGGGCGAGAAAGGAACCGCCTGCTGGCACTCATAACAGGTGAGTGCTAGCAGACTGGACGCTAGATAAGTTCGCGCCCGGAGGCTGTCAAGCGCGGCGGGCCGCGATCGCCGCGTCGCGGTAAACGCCAGGCGTGGCCAGCGCCAAAAGACTTTTTTATCGACAAGGGTCTAGAGTGCGCACATGACGACGTTCGCCCGGATTTCACGCGGAAAAACCCAGGACAGCAGGACAGGAGCTTCGCAATGAGCGTCGTCCTGACCTTTCTCATCAATACGATCTTCAACCTGATCGTCGGACTGATCGTCGCCAAATTCCTCGGGCCGGCGGAATATGGCAAATTCGCGCTGGCGATCGCGGTGATGACCTTCGGCCAGACCTTGGCTTTCGAATGGATCCGTCTGAGCGCCGTGCGTTTCTATTCCGAGCGGACGCGCAGCGAGGCCCCCGGCATCCGCGCCACGCTCGACACCGCCTTCATCCGGGCCGTGCTGCTTTATGCCCCCGTCGTGCTGGCGCTCGCCGTCCTCGCTCCGGAATTTTCCCTGCCGCGCGAGCTTTTCGCCCTGGCCTGCGCCGCCTCCATCGCCAATGGCCTGTTCGACTATCAGACCGCCCTGGTGCGCGCCCGCTTCGACGACCGCCTCTATCTCCGCGTGATCGTGACCAAGAACCTGCTGGCGCTGGTGGTGACGACGGGCGCGGCCTGGGCGACCGGCTCGGCCAGGGCCGCGCTGATCGCCGGCATGGCCACTTTGCTCGGCTCGGTGTTCCTCTGGCGCGCGCGGCTCGCCGACGGCGGCGTCGGCCTGAAGCAATCCGACCCCCGGCTCGTGCGCCATTATGCCGGCTATGCCGCGCCGATCGTCGCGGCGGTGGTGCTCTATCAGCTCATCCCGCTCGCCAACCGCGATCTCGCCGCGCGTTTCTTCGGCTTCGCCGAGACCGGGCGTTTCGCTTTGTCCTACGACCTCGGCCAGCGCGCGGTGATGGCGATCGGCTCGGCGCTCGACGTGCTGCTGTTCCAGATCGCGGTGCGCGCCCATGACGTCCATGGCGAGGAGACCGCCCGCGACCAGATCGCGCGCAATATCGCCATCGTCTTCGCCGTGCTCGCGCCCGCCTGCGTCGGCATATGGATCGTGCTGCCCTCGATCGAGGTCCTGATCGTCCCGCAGGCCTTTCGTGGACCCTTCGCCCATTTCCTCAGCCTGATGCTGCCCGGCCTGTTCTGCTTCGGCATGGCGCAATTCTCGATCAACGCCATCTTCCAGCTCGCGCGCAAGACCCTGCCCCTGATCGCCGCCGCGCTCGCCGCCTGCATCGCCGATCCCGTGTTCATCCTCGTCCTGCCGCGCGGCGACGACGCCTCCAGCCTCGCCCTCGCGCAAAGCCTGGCCTTCGGCGTCGGACTGGCCACGCTGCTGGTCTTCGCCAGTTTCAACGCGCCAAAATGGCCGCGTCTGCGCGACCTTGCCCTGACCCTCGTCGGTTGCGCCGGCATGGCGGCGCTCGCCGGCCCGATGCGTTGGTTGCGTCCCGGCCTCGCCTTGATGCTGACCCAGATGTTTTTCGCCGGCGCTTTTTACGTCCTGATCGTCGCGTCTTTCGATGTCGCGGGATTGCGCACGGCGTTTATCGAAAAAGCCCGGCCGCTGATTGACCGCCTCAGCCGCAAGGGCGGCCTGTTCAAGGTTATTTTACCATTATGACTTGGCTAACCACAAAAGCAGGTAAATGTTTTCCTTAAAAATCTAAGTATTATAATCGATGCTTCCAACAAGCGCGGGAGCGATTGTCGTGAAAGCGCGTTTTCTTGTCAGCGTCGCCGCCTGTAGCCTAGCCTTTTGCCTTGCGCCTCTGGCGCCGGCCCATGCGGGAAACCTTGGCGGCGGCTTCTTCGAATTTGTCATGACCGGCGGCCAGATGGCGTCGCAGCCGCGCGCCTCGGCCTATGCGCCGCCTTCCGCCACGCGGATGAACCACGCGCCCGGCGATGATTTGCAGGCTTCGCTCGCCCCGCCGCCGATGAGCCGCGAAGTCTCGCCGGAATTCACCCGCCGCGAGGTGGATTATCCCGCCGATCGCAAGGTCGGCTCCATCGTCATCGATACGCCGAACCATTTTCTCTATCTCGTCACCGCGCCGGGCCGGGCGCTGCGCTACGGCATCGGCGTCGGGCGCCCCGGCTTCGCGTGGGCCGGACACAAGGCCATCACCCGCAAGGCGGAATGGCCCGGCTGGACGCCGCCGCCGGACATGCTCAAACGCCTGCCCGACCTCCCCCGCCACATGGAGGGCGGCCCGGAAAACCCGCTCGGGGCTCGCGCGCTCTATCTTGGCTCGTCGATGTATCGCATCCACGGCACCAACCAGCCCTGGACCATCGGCCAGAACGTCTCGTCCGGCTGCATCAGGATGATGAACGAGGATGTGATCGACCTTTACAACCGCGTCTCTGTCGGCGCGCCGGTCGACGTGCTCTGAAACGGCCCCGGCGCAACAGGTTACAGCAGCGGAACGCCGGCGAGACCATGCAGCCAGAACAGGGTCGCCGCCCACAGGACCACGCCGGCGACGACCGCCGCCACGTCGCCTCCAGATCCTTGCGCCGGCTTCCCGGGCGCGACCGCGCGGCGCGCGACCGACATCCGGTCGATCAGCGCGAAGGCCAGAAAGGCGCCGAACAGCAGCAGGGCCAGCAGGTCGCCATTGGCGAGCAGATGCGCGACCGCCCAGATGATGATCGCGGCCAGCATGGGATGGCCGACCTTGTCGCGGATGCGGGAGGGAATATAGGCGCTCGCAATCAGCACGAAGGCCGGCAGCATCAAGGCGAACGCCAGATGCCGCGTCCACAGCGGCGGCGACCATAAACGGGCGTCGCCCGGCGCGCCGCGAAACGCCGAAACCCCCAACACGATCAGAACCAGGCCGGCGAGCGAGACGGCGGTGAAGGCAAGCTTGTAGGGGCCAAGGCCAAGGCGCTCGACCAGACGCGCGCGAAATTGGGGGAATGTCGGCGTCAGATGCGCGCCGAGGAAGAAAATGAGGCCGCAGACCAGCATCGCCATGGCTTATCCTCGTTTTCCATTTCGCAGAAAGCCCGCAGTCCTTTTGCTCGCCATCGCCGCGGGACGCTCCGGGTGGCGCGGCCAGTTTATCGCATATTGGGCCAGCGACGCGACGTTCCGGCAACGAAAAAGGCGGGCCGAACAGCCCGCCTTTTTGTTTGATCCGTTCAAGCGGTTCAGGCCGTCGCCTGAGCTTCCGCGGCCTTCTTGGCGATTTCACGCTTCAGCTTGAGGGCGCCGAGCGACAGTTCCGCGTCGTGGGCCTTGAGCAGGAAGGCGTCGAGGCCGCCGCGGTGCTCGACCGAGCGCAGGGCGGCGGCGGCGATGCGCAGGCGCACCGAGCGCTGGAGCAAGTCCGAAATCAGCGAGACATTGACCAAATTCGGCAGGAAGCGGGTCCGCGTCTTGTGGTTCGAGTGGCTGACGAGATTGCCGGTCTGAACGGCCTTGCCGGTCAATTCGCAACGGCGGGACATGGTCGTAACCTTTCAACTCTTGATCGCCGCCGGCAAAAGGCGACGCCAACTCGCGCCGGACTCTTGAGGCCTTGCGGCCGAAATTCGTGAGACCGCCGTCTCATCCCAGCCGCCGATGACGCAAGCGCTATCGGGGAACGACAAGGGCCGCAGGAACGAAGTTCCGCGCGGGACGGTTCATGGAGGCGCGTCTATAAGCGAGCGGGCTTCAAAGGTCAAGGCCGCAAGCCGCCGACAACGCCCAAAAACGGCATGTTGCGCCGCAACCACCGCGAAGCCGATCACTTGAGAAAAAATGGTCGGAGTGAGAGTCCGATCTCCTTGTGTCCGCGAAAATTGATCCTGATCCACGAAACCCCCTTAAAACGTATGATATTCAAGCAAGGCTTATGTTCCTTCGTCCGTGCTCATCCGCTATAATCTGGGTCGAATTGTAACAGCGATTGTAACACCGAGCGGGAGCTAGGCCATAATCTCATAAATGGGTAGCGGATCAGCATTCGGCGGGATTCAAGGTTCCCGGGGGGGCTTTGATGTCGACGCGCCATTTACGAACTGACTGATTTCGAGTGGCCGATCATCGCGCCGCACTTGCCGAACAAGGCGGGAGGCGTGCCGCGCGTCGACGATCGAAAAGTGCTCAATGGCATCTGCCGGCGCCTGCGCGCCGGTTCACTGTGGGCCGACATTCCCGAGCGCTAAACTGACCACCAAGATTCACGTGCTCGGCGATGCCAACGGCCTGCCAATTCTCCTCAAGTTGCGGGTCGAGAAGATGCAGTGCGAGCAATTCGGCCGACGCACGGCGCGCCTAATCGGCCAGAGAAGACCGTGGCGTCTTGCCTAAGCGGGCGGATGCTGGCATCATCATCCCTGAGACGGCAAAATTCGCGTGTCGCGGGATCAATCTCTCGCCGGGCGGAATCGGGCAGAGGTATCCAAGGTGAGCCAGGCGACGAACAAGGCGCGAGCCTCGCGCCCCCTATTGTTCTTGCTGGCGCTGGCGTTTTTGTTCGAGGTCTGGGTCTGGGATCGCCTGGTGGCGGCGGTCCGTTGGACTTTGGACCGGATCCCGTGGGCAGAATTCCGCGAACGCGCGCGCGCACAATTCAACCGATGGCCGGCTATTGTATCGATCCTCACATTCGGCGTTCCGTTCCTCGTGGTTGAAGGAGGATGCACAGTCAGCGTCGTTCTCGTTGCGTTGGGACATGTCCTAATGGGCACATTGCTCTACATTTTGTTGAAAATTGCGCTTCTGACCATGGTCGCTCTGATTTTCGATCTCACAAGAGAAAAGCTGATGACATTGCCATGGTTTGTTGTCATTTACGAAAAACTGATAGCTTTCCATCATTACGCCGGCGAAATTATCGCACCCTATCGCGAGGCCGCCATGCGCGCATCGCGCGCGTTTCTCAGTCAAGCCAGGGCATGGCGTCAACGCCTCATGATTCAATGGCGCGGGGGTCGAAGCGTTTTCATTTCCGAAAGCGACGCCGACTGAGGGCGCTATTCCCAGTTCACGACGAGATGCAACAGGGCGGGACCGCGAAATCAACGGCCCATGTCGGTGGCAGCGACCGGTTTCAGCCCTTTCCTTCCCCAGGAGGTCGGTTGCGCAGAGCGAGTTCATTCTCCGATTTGAGGGCCTTAACCTTCATCGGCTTTCGTCCTCTTGCCTCCGTTGACGCCGATTTCGCGCCGCAATCATTGGGCTAAAGAGAGCGAAGGGTCGAATGAGCGACACGAAAACAAAGCTGAACGACAGCGATCGGAAAGTCCTCGAACAGCTCGTCGATACGACGCTCGACGCCTTTCGCGCGGGGCGCATCGAACGCGCCGAAGCGCGAACCGTTCTAATGCGCGCGCTTATCTTCGTCGCTTCAGGCAATGCCTATGCGGCTAATTTTGCTGAAAAGCTTATCAGCGAAATTCTTTAGAGGTCGCAGGGTAATAACTGGGGTTCGCTTGGGAGGCAGGTTTTTCAGAAGCGCCTGGCAGCGGGTCGACAGGAGACAAAAGCGCGCCGGGGTGATAGGAGATGATACGCTTCCAACGGGATCCCATGCTGCTCTTCAAGTTCGCTGGACGCTTGGCTTTCATTCCGCGCAATATCAGCCCGCTTCTGGCCGTGAGGAAAAGGGCGCGGTTGGTGCGCGAGTTTGGCGCGGAACGCGCGGCGCTTCCGCTGATCGACTCGGATCTCGGCGGCGGTTGCGAAGCACATCGCACATGCTCCGCCCATGTGGACGCCATAGCCGAAAGCGCCAGCTACTGCGCCGGGACAGGATTCTGCCGGGCGAACCAACTGGTGGCGGCCAGTCGCCGCTGCAATCGATCTGACCGCTTTTCCGAACAGCCAAGCCTATCTGAAAGCGGTGTCGCGGGCGACCAAAGGCAAATATCACCGCTCGGCCAATCGCGCCCGGCGCAGCCATTGTCACGTTGAGCGCATCGATCCGGCCAATAGTTTATCCCGGCGAAACGGAAATGCGAGGCTCGACGCTCTGGCGTTCGCGGGGACTTGGTAATTGATGCTCTGCGCTGGCGCGAACGGAGCGAGACGCCCGAAAAATTTACGCCGCCCGTGATCGAAAAGCCACACTGCAAAAATCACTGGCTGGCGCGTTTTGGCGTGTTTTTGCCAATGGCGGAGGGTGAAAAGCTTGTCGCTCATGCGGTGTTGCAGCGAGCCGGCGACATTGTTTCGATCGACCATTTCTTGGGTCACGCCGAACTGCTGCGCGAGGGCGTGACCAAATTGCTGATGTTCGAGATCATGACGTGGCTGCTCGACCGCAACGATCCCCAGGTTCAGGGTGTGCGCTACTGCCTCCAGGGCGCGATCGAGGATGGCGGCCGCGGTTTGATGGATTGGAAACGCTATACTCAGTTCAAGCCTTTTGCGCTGCGTTTCCCACGTCCCGGGCGGTTCGTCTTGCCAGCGGATTTCGATCCCGAGGAATATTTGCAGTTGCATGCCGACGTGCGTTTGTCCGGGATGGATGCGAGGCGACACTACCGTCTTTATGGCGTCCACGAAGGGCGCGCATGGCGAAAGGCGCAAATGTGACTTCGGCAAGTTGCGTACGCAGTCTGTTGCAAGCTCAAAGCCAGCCTCGGTAAGAACCCGGATTTGATTTCCGGCCTATCAGCGCGCGCCGACGTCGTGAAAGGGCGGGGAGGATCACGCCGCTTGTCTTTATCGAGAAAAATCGCACAATCCTTGTCATGAACCATGATTTTGAGCTTGTGAGATTGATCCTGCTTTATCTGGACGCGGTCGAGCGATCGCCGCCCGAACCCATTTTTGTCGATCTCGTCGACCTTTCAACGCGTTTCAACGATTCGGCGCTCAATGTCCTGGAAGGTCTTTCCCTCCTGCACGAAAGGGGCTTCATTCAAGGGCCCGGAGCTTATGACGCCGATCGCTACATTTTCAGGAAACTGACCGCGAAAGGAAAAATCCTTGTCGCTGCACTTCGGAACCCGAAAGATTGGCAGGAAGCGAAGGCGCTTTATTTGCCGGCGCCGTAACCAGATGGCCGTCGCTGGCCAGGACTTTTGTGTCCGGCGGCGCATCCTCAAAGCGCAGCGAGTTTGGCGGCAAGCCACCGAGAGAACCGACGGCGCCGCGCACGGAAAATCTGGCGTGCTTCGAGGGCAGGCAATATCAATCGATCCTGTGGCGTGATCGTCATGAATCGCTCGGCGATTTCGGTTATCAGAATATCTGGCTTGTTTTTCTTGACATGACGCCAGTCGATGCTGGATGACCAGATAAACTCCACACGCCGAGCATTTCCAGCCAGCAAGCCGGTCAGGAAATTCTCGCGTTGGCTGGCGAAGGAATCACCGAACAAGAGAATCCGTTGTGGATTTCGCGCATTGTGATTTTCAAAAATCGACCGGCTACCAAGGTGAATTTCGCCGCCATAGGCTGGATCTTCCAGGATGTCGCTAACGCCATTCACGAAAACGCGCCGGGCGGAGCCGGAAAATTCATATTCCGCCACTTGTTCCCATCTCGCCGGTTCCAGCTTGACGCCGAGGTCCATGCGCGCCGGAAATACCTTGTGTGGGCCAGCAAGAGGATTTTCACCAGGCTCCAGGCCGAGTTGCTCGCAAATGTTCTGGTAGGCAAGAACGCATCCGTCGGGGGTCCAGTGCGTGTCCGTCTTCCAATAAAGATCGACCAGATCGCGCTTGGTTCGCATGGGCGCGACCAAATCGACCCAGGAATCAAAAGCCGGGCCCGCCGCCAGCATGTCCTGGAGGCGCAGCGTCGGCGCCAGATCGGTATCGACCAGGGCCCTGGCCTGCTTATGGCCATAAATGGTGAGCTTGTCGGGAATGACGACGTGGGCGTAGCGTATGCCGAGCGCCGCGCACTTTTTCCGCCTCTCTTCTATCAGGCGACGCCAAGCCGAAAGGGTCCTGTCCGGCAAATTGCCGCCGTCCCGGTCATACAAGGTCGTGACATAATTCGAGCCGCCCGTCAGGAACAGCCAGCCGTCGAGGCCTTCATGAATCATGTCATCGGCAGCGTCCAAAAAAATATTCCTCAACCTTATGCAAGACCGCGACATCCAATGGTCGACCCGAGCCATATCCGTCAAGATGAATGCCGGTTTCGAACGGCCGGTCCACAGCTTTTGACGCGGCGGCTTGCGACGAACGACTCATCGACGGCTGCTCAATCCCGCCTGCGCAGCGCCGGCTCGCGCCATCCCGCTCAACGCACCCAAAAGGGCAAATCCGACAGAGCGGATCCAAAACTGGATGAAAGGTGGGCGCAAGGGCGCCACTTTCGAGCGATCGCCTTGCTTCGACGGAAGCGCGCTAGAGAATCGCTTTTTATTCCAGTATGTGTTCGGTCGACATACAACGGAATGCGGCCGGCCACCATCGCCGGCGAGGACCACAGCCGGCGTGGAAGTCTTCACGCATTGGATAGGTGTAGACCTTAGCGTACGTATGACGTAAAGCCTATACTTGCCGCGTTTATAACTAAAAGTGAATAGAGCTGCTGTTCTAATGAGATTAAAGCTGCACAAAGCAACTGGCAGGAACCCATATTTTATATGCAATTTGGCAAAAAAATACCATAATTTCACTTCACACTGGTTTGATGCATAGCTGGGGTGGTGCTGAATGTACTTTTGTATCGACGCTGACGATGGGGATTGTGTGCGGGGCTGGGTCGCCCCAAATAATCCCAATGCCGTTCCAAGAATAATTATTGCAAGGCCAGGCCAGCCAGAGGTTGTGATAGAGGCCAACTTGATGCGCTCCGCTATTAAAGATATGGGATGGCATGGGACCGGGCAAGTCGGTTTTGTGATTGGTACTGATATACTTACTGATATTGCTACACTTGATGAATTTACTCTTCTCGAGGCCGATAGCAGGCTACCTATATTTCGTCGATCGAGGACAATGACGTTTATTGACAAACGACTATATTTGTTCGATACAACTATTTTGATACAACGTCATCTCCACAACGCTATAACTCGGCATTTTAACCTTTCTTATTTCAATGCCGAGTCGATTCCGCTCGAAACATTAATGACAATCACTAGTAACAAATTCACGAATTCGATTTTAATGAAGGGGCGTTCCAACCTTAATCGTTACAGCCCTCTTTTAAACAACGCCGAATTCACGAGGGTCGCGCTTTTGCGCGATCCGTTCATTGAGCTTGCAGAGCGATTGATGTGCTTGAATATCGTGTCAAGAACAGCAGGAACCTACTCCGATTCGGTCGGCATGCATGGTCTTGAGAGCTTGGTTCCGCTCGCGAACGCTCTTTCATTTGACGATCCGACCTCAATGGCCGCGGTTTTTCGTAACGCAACCCCTGAACAGCGCCGGGCGCTATCAGATCCCATGACGCGTCTTTACGGGTGCGAACTGAACGAGGACCCGCGACACCGGCACGTGAGTGTGGCGCTGGAGAATCTCGCAGGTATGGATTTGGTCGGTACCCACAGCCAATTCGAAATCTTCCGAAAATTGCTGCGCGGGCATCTCGGGCTAGACATTTTTGATAGCCAAAATCCAGTCCAATTTGAAACCATCGCCACGGTCGCCGAAACGTTGGCTCGAGTTGGTCCGGTTGTCGATCTCCTCGAAAATGATATTTTGCTTTATTCTTGGGCGGAGGAGGCAATCGCCAACGGATTGAACCATGCCAGCGTTTGACCATTTTCGGCACACGCCAAACTACCCGCCCGACGAACGCGGAGAACACGAAAGATCCCAAGGTGCTGAGCATGAGTGCGCTCGATAGAACTCCCTGAGGCGATAAGGATCAATATCGCCGATGCCTTAGACGAGGGAGACTACCTCGAAGCGGCGCGAATTTGGGGTCGCCTTCGCATTGAAAGTCCTTCCGAAGAATGGCTACGGGTTGAGGAAATTGGCGCGCTAACCATGGCGAGCGCTTGGAGCGAGGCTGAAGACTGTGCGTCGCAAGCGATTAAGGATTTTCCGCATTCCCTGTACATTCGAATAGCCCAAGCCGTAATTGCGCACCGATCATACGATTGGCAGGTTGCTGTTGATCGTTATGAGAAAATACGTTCACAATTTGATCCTCTTGAATTTCAGGATTCGCTAGCCACGGTCCTTTCTCAGCTTCACTGTTTCGAGCATATGCTGGATTTCGATAGCGCAGCCCAGCTTGCTAACGCGTGGTGGCCATTCATCCGTCGTACTCAATTTGGATTTCGGCATGAAGTATTTTTGCTTGGTACTTTATTGCATGGGCGACATAGGGCCGCTCATACAAAGTGGGCGCTACGCAGCGTTCCGACCGGCCTGCGAAAGAATTACATTGCCCGGGTTAAAATCGCGATCCAAAATAGCACCTGGATCGAACGAGACGCGAAAGCTGTAACGATCTTATCGCTTGGCCAGAATTGTCTGCCGTGGATGTTGCCTAATCGGTGGGGTTTGCGACCTGCGGCCACCGACATGTCCCCTATAGGCCCCTTCGATTATTTCCCTACGGTCGGCGATAAAGCCGCGGAAGCGCTAAACAGCAATTTCCAGCCATTTCTGGATGACGACGCTTTAAAAACGTTTACAACCGCAACGAAAATTCCAGCATTAATGAATGAACGGATGCAAGCGTCTTTTTTTCATGAAACTGGAAACTGGTGGGCGGCGAACGATTGGTGTAAACTTAAAGAATCATATAACCGCCGTATTTCTAATTTTAGGAAACATATTCGCAACGGTAACATTTTATATATATACTGTGTTTGCGGCCCCACATGCGTCGAGTCAATAGTTGATTCTTATCATAAAATGCTGGATGATAAGCAATCCCGCCTTCTCATCATTAATGTCCAAAAGGTTCCACTATCGCTCGAGCCCAGCACAAAAAGGGTGTCGCTGATAAACGCCCCGTACCCTGAGGATTATAGTTGGACTCAATGGGAGGAGTTTACGAGCGACCGGGGGTTGGCCTTTGAACTCGGAGTCGTTAATGCCATTAAGACTACAATTTCGCAGCTTCTCAGTGATGACCTGCCAAAGGCGTCACTGCCGTTTTTCCAATTCCGGCTGCCTCGTCGGCTGTAAGATTTTTGTCTGGGATTCTTTCCGATGAAGTTTTCTGAAGCTCTCGCGTTGACCCATGCGAATAAGAAAAGATCGAGAGTCGAATCATTCACAATATATCTGGTCGTGGGTTCGACTCCAATGCATCTTGGAGTCTTTGTTACCGCATGGGCCGCTCAACTGTTGCCTCTGCGGTATATCGAATGTACTCTGGGGCCTTATGGTGACGTGATCAATGGGCTAGCCAGCGCTAAACTACACGATTCACATGCCGTTTTCGTCGTTCTCGAATGGTACGATCTCGACCCCCGGCTGGGTCTGCGGCGCTTCGCCACGGGAACTGCGGAAGTCGAACGGGATATGCTCCGAACGATCGACGAACGGTTAAGCCTGATTGGCGAAGCTGTGGCGCAGGTCGCATCGAAGGCGCCAGTAATTTTGGCGCTCCCAGGTCTGGAATTGCCGCCTTTTTTTCTCGTTCCGGGTCGGCAGATGAAAGCAACGGAATTGTCGCTCCGGCGACGAGTTCTCCAATTTGCCGAGAATTGTGCTGAACGAGCGGGTGTAACGATATTAAACCAAGCACGACTGGATCGCATTTCCTCACCTCATTCAAGGCGCTCTCCGAGTGGAGAGCTTGGTGCAGACTTACCCTTTGAGGCGCCTTACATGTCGGCGCTCGCCGAATGTTTGGTCAAAGCGTCGGCTCCGGCACAACCACTGAAAGGTCTCATTACCGATCTTGACGACACCCTCTGGCGGGGTCTCGTCGGCGAGGTCGGATATCTGAACGTATCCTGGAGCCTTGACGACAACGCGCAAATTCATGGCGTCTATCAGCAAATGCTGCAGGGACTCGCGGAACAGGGTGTTTTTATTGGCATCGCGAGCAAAAATTCTCCCGAAGTTGTCGGGCCGGCCTTAAAACGCGCCGACCTATTGGCTCCAATGGCAAAGATCTACCCGATCGAGATCGGCTGGGGACCGAAGTCAGAAGCGGTTCGACGCATTCTCTCTCGGTGGAATATTGGAGCCGAGGCGGTGGCCTTTGTCGATGACAGCAATATGGAGCTTGAAGAAGTCAGAACCCATTTTCCGGAAATAACAACATTGCGGTTTCCGACCAATGACGTGGGCGCCGCGCTGGAACTGATGGAAACGCTTAGAGATCTGTTTTGCCGCAACTTCGTGACCGACGAGGACAAGCTGCGCGTATCCAGCATGCGACGGTCAGAGGAGATTCGTGCACAACCTGCAACATCGCTTGATTTCCTAAAAGGTTTAGCGGGGACGCTACACTTTGACTTCAACCCAAGCCCGAATGAACCTCGACCGTTAGAACTGATAAATAAAACCAATCAGTTCAACATCAATGGGAGAAGGCTTGAAGCCGCCGATTGGGCCCGCGTCTTACGGAATCGTTGCAATTTTGCCGTCACTGTAAATTACCGGGACCGACTCGGGCAAGTTGGGACGATTTCGGTGGCCGCAGGTCGCGTTGAGGGCCGTGTCGCAACCATTCAAACCTGGGTTCTGAGTTGCCGCGCCTTCGCGCGGAGGATTGAGTACGTTATCTTGGAGGTTATAGGGAGCTACCTTGGCGTGGATTCCTTGGTCATCGACTATATGGCGACGGAAAAGAATGAGCCGCTTCGGGCGTTTCTTCGGGGCCTCGGCGGAGATTTGCCGGAACCCTCTGGATTTGTTACGATCAATACCCCCGCTCCCAGCGGCCTTCATGAGCGAGTTTTCCGTGATCGATAAAAGCAATACCACCCAGAGAAAACTCATCCGCTGTTTTCGAGACACTTTTGGTGACAGTCTCCCCCCCGACGTCACGCAAGCGACTATGGAGAACACTAAAAATTGGGACTCTATGATGACGTGGACGCTGATCATGCTTTTGCAAGAGCGGTTTGGAATTGTCATTGGGTTAGATCAAATTCAATTACTGAAAAACTTCTCCGGATTTGAGGCATATTTGGTTAGCAAACTACATACGAAATAACTTTCCTACCACTAGTGGTAGCGAGAATGCTCTAAGTGTTAAGTCGGTGGCTCGCTCGCCTGTTCTACATTCGACAATGTCGAAATCATTGGAATAATGCGCAAGTTCGGCTGGGCTTATCAGAGCGGAGATTTGGAGTTTTGGTCGGAGTTCTGAATGGGTACGGATCTGAGACGAACGGTGATCGCCGGGATCAAACTGCAAGGCAAGAAGATTTTCTGAAATTGGCCCCCTTGATCGCCCGATCGTTAAGAAAACGACTGGGTACGACGTTTATTATCTCGACCATTGCAACCAGGACGAGCTCAGAGATAAATATTTGGATGATCCTGGCGTTTCAAAGGAAAATATTGTTCATATTGATTTCGTATCTCGGTCCGGCGGAATATCTCCAGATATTGTAATGAATGGCAAATTCGATCTTATCGTTGCATCACATGTTATAGAACACGTTCCTGATATCGCGGGGTGGCTGTCCGCTTGCGCTCATGTATTAAGCGATAACGGGGTTATTGCGCTTGTCGTACCTGATCGAAGATTTACGTTTGATAGGTTCAGGAGACTTTCTACGTTTTCTTCTGTTAGGGGCGCTTATAGTGGTGGCTTTAAACGGCCGGGCTTAGAAAATGTTTGCGATCATTTTGCTAATGTTGCGCACGTAAGCGCAGCAGATGTATGGAAGGGCGTAGATGTGTCCGATTCGCCGCGAATACACGATGCCGAAGTCCTAATGCGCGCGATCTCAGATTGGAAGGCCGGCGGTTATATCGACTGTCATGCGTGGGTGTTTGAGTATAGTAGCTTTCGCGATTTTATACAGAAAATATTAAGCGAATTCGGAATACCGCTGTACGTTGATCGTTTGTCGGCTCCATTTAAGGGCCACAATGAGTTTTACGTCCAATTACGAAAGCTCGGCGCGCCACTTAGCCTTGAGGCCAAGACGATGCGCTTTTTGCGCCGCTTTTTTCCCTCAGCGCTGCGATGATGTGAACCGCGCCGGGTTTAAGGACCACTGTACGGCGGCGTTTTTCCCGCATCCTCCTCGGCATTGACAGCGCCGCGCTGGAGCATCCACCATGAATCGTGTATGCATTGCGCTGGCATGGAGGGCAATTCGATGGGGCCAGCTTCGGCGGCGGAACCAAGGAACGATGCGGAAAGGCGCACGCTCGAACCGCTCGACCTCGACATATTCTACCCCTATGGCTTTCAAGGCCGGGAGATGATTGCCGTGCGAGCGCCGCACGCCATGTCCGAAAAGGCCGCGGGTCTGGTCGGACGGACGCTGCGCATGGAGGGCGCGCTCTACATCATTCTCGGCGTTCACCGGCAGATTTCGGGGCCGATCGCCGCTCAAGAGCCAGTTGGCCTCGAAGTCCGGCCCTGCAATTCCGAACTCCTAGCGTCTTCAAGCTTTCCAATATCGCCTTCGAGCGCTACGGTGCGGACAAGTTTTATTTTTTCTCACTAGAAGAGAAATCGTCGCGTTTGAATCGCGCGCACAAGTTCCGGTGATCGTCAGATATGCCGTCATTTACAGCGTTTGGGCACAGCCATATTGTTGCGTTGGCGAAAGGATTCGATCGAATGCGGCGAAATGGAGCCGCAAATTCCTTTGGAGGCGCGGAGGATTTTGCTTTCCATTATCTCTATGCGCCGGAGTTCAGCCCGAATCTGACTTCCGCTTCGCCCCCGAAGCTCAACTCCGCAATCCAAGACAAGCTTGACCGGGCCAGAGCTGATTGGGTCATTCTCTCGCTTGGAGGAAACGAGCATAATATTCTTTCGATTGTACAGCTCTATGAGAAATACGATTTCATTCTCGGCGAACAACCGGAGCTTTCGTTGACGCCGGGCGCTGAGATATATCCGGAAGCCATGGCGCGGGAGACGCTGCGGGAGCGAATGGCTGAAACACTCGATTTGCTGTTGGCCTTCAGAAGCGCAAGTCCAGCGCCGATGGCGCAAGTAGCTCCGCCGCCGCCTTTGCCAAAGGCCCATGTTCTCGCCCACCCTCGCGAACTGTTGCCCAATCCCATCTATCGAAACAGAATTTCTCCCGATAGTCTGCGCTTCAAGATGTGGCGTGTTGCGTGCGGACTATACCGTGATATTTGTCAAAAAGCCGGCATTTTCTTCGTTGAAACGCCAAGCGGCGTGGTTGACGAGGACGGAATGCTGACAAAATGCTATCAAGGCGCCGACGCAACACATGCGAATGAGGCCTTCGGGCAGCGCATGATGGAGGAAGCGTTCCGGCATTTCACCGACCTGAGCGGACGTTAGGATCGACCTATGGCGCCTCATCCTTACTCCGAGCTTCCCGACAGCGCCTATTGGCGGCGCGCCGTCGCGCAAGTTGACGAACTCGATCCGATGACGGAGCCGCAGTTCCGTTTTGGCGTCAAGGACGCGGTCGTGGCCGCAGGGTCGTGTTTCGCGCAGCACATCGGCCGCTATCTCAAGGCGAACAGCTATAATTATTTGATCACGGAGCCCGCCCACCCTTCGGTCGGCGCGAACGCCGAACTGCGGCTGAACTATGGGGTTTTTTCGGCGCGTTACGGCAATATTTACACGCCCAGGCAATTGATTCAGCTTTTTGATCGCGCTTACGGGCGATTCAAGCCGCGCGAGGATTTCTGGCGCGAGGGCGACGGCAGGGTGCTCGATCCATTCCGTCCGCAGATCCAGCCGGGCGGCTTCAACAGCGAGCGCGAACTGCAATTCGATCGGGACCGTCATTTTCGCGCGGTGCGTGACGCCTTTGAAAAGTTGGACGTCTTCATTTTCACACTGGGACTGACGGAAGCTTGGCGCTCGCGCGAAGACGGCGCGATCTTTCCGCTTTGCCCCGGCGTCGCGGGTGGCGACTTCGACAAATCAAAGCATGAATTCGTCAATTTCGACGTCGACGCCATTGTGAGCGACATGAACGCCTTTCTGGAGCGTTTGCGCGGGGTCAATCGTCGCCCGCGCATCATTTTGACGGTCTCGCCGGTCCCCCTCATGGCGACGGCGGAGCCACGGCATGTGCTGGTCTCGACGGTTTATTCAAAGTCAGCGTTGCGCGTCGGCTGCGAGATTCTGGCGCGGCAGAACGATGTCGCCTATTTTCCCTCGTACGAGATCGTGGCGGGAGGATTTGCTGGCGATTATTTCGCCGCCGACCGCCGATCCGTGACGGAACATGGCGTTGCCCATGTCATGCGGGTCTTTTCGCGACATTTCCTCAAACAGCCTTTCGCCAAACAGGCCATTGGACGCGCGTTTGATATCGTCGCCGGTCGCCATTTCCGCGAGCAGAACGAATTGAAAGCGATCGAAGAGGTCTTCAAGGTCATGTGTGACGAGGAGGCGCTCGACCTCGACCGGCTGACCAAGACGGAACCGACTCGACCGAGCGCCGATTAAGGTGCGAAACAGGTTTGCTCCGGGCCTTTTGGCCGGCGTCCAAAGGCATCGTCCTCAAAGCGGAAATCACCATTGACATCCAGTCCGCCGTCAAAGTTTCAAAGACGAACTTCTGAAAAATGGCCGAAATCCGAAACGAAGCGGGCTATCCCGTTCGCGCTGGCGCCGCAACACGGCGCGACCGGTGCGGCGGGCGATTTCCTGGCGCTGCTCAACGAACCCTGGCTCAAGCTCGACGATCGGCGGACGCTGGAGCCCGGAAAGATCATGCAAATTCGCTATTCGTCGGCCATATTCGACGAGCCTGTACGGCCCGTTCTGCGCTTCTGGCTCCAGGATGGCGGATTTCGCGATCTTATCGGTCCTGCTCCTTATTGCGGCGCTGGCGTTTGGACAGGAAGGATTCCAGAAGGCTTGCGGGAAACCTGGATTTCTCCGACCAACAGAATCGGACCATTCTCATTCCAGATCGACAGCATCGCGCGCGCCTCGCCAGGCGCGCTCGTTCGAAAGGCGGTCGATGCGCCCAAGAGGATGTTTTTTGCCGCCTCGGCGAGCTTGGTCGGATTGCGCGATGAATCCGACCTCAATCTTCGCTGGGCTTTGGGTCACAGCAAATCCGAAGCATACGCATCCTGGAGGGGTCAACGTGTCGGGACGTTGCCCGCCAAGCCCCGCTCCGATTGGTCGACCGCGCCCGAGGTCATTTTGATCCTCGACATACCGGTGGGTTCCGAGAGCCTCGCGGAGGCGACATACCGTTCAATCCTCGCGCAAAGCTATGCCAACTGGCGCATGGTCATTCGACAGGCGAGTCCCACGGCGCCCTTTCCCGCGTTTTGCGCGCCCGATCGTCGTTGCGGGACCGAATGGCCTCAAAACGCCGATCGCTCTCTTTGGGGCGTTTTACAGGCGGGCGACGAGCTCGATCCCGACGCGCTTGCCTGCTTCATCGAATATTTCGCCCGCAATCCGCGCTGCAACATCGCTTACACCGATGAAACCATCGTCAGCGAAAATGGTGAGGAGCGATTGAATCCAAAGCCCGACTGGAGCCCGTGCCTGGAAGAATGGGCGCCCTATGTCGGACGCGCCGCGCTCTGGCGGCGCTTAACCGCGAAGCCTGCGGGCGCCTCACGGCAAACGGCGGAAGACGCGGTCAGCCACGTTCTTGAGACGGTCGAACATGACCAGGTAGGCCACATCCGTCGGGCCCTTTTTCGCTTTCGGACGCCCGATCCCTGCAAGAAGCGGGCGGCTCCGCCCGCGGTTGCGGCCACGCCTCGACGAGGACGTGTCAGCCTGATTATTCCAACGCGCGATCGGGCGTCATTGCTCAAGGCGTGTGTCGGCTCGATAATTGCGTCCCGCCTGGAGCCAAGCGCAGAAATTCTCATTGTCGACAACGGCAGCAAGGAACCCCGAACCGAGGCGCTCTTCCGCGAACTCGAATCACGACGCCCCAACCTCGTCGTCCTGCGCCAACCCGGGCCCTTTAATTTTTCAGCGCTGTGCAATGCCGCGGCCGTCCGCGCGACCGGCGACATGCTGGTTTTTCTCAACAACGATACGGAAGTTCGCACGCCCGATTGGCTTGACAAGATGCAAATATTTGCGGCGCGCCCTGATATTGGCGCGGTGGGGGCCAAGCTGCTATTCCCGAACGGAAACATCCAACATCAGGGCGTGGTGCTTGGCGTTGGCGGCGTCGCCGCCCATTTCGGCGCCCAGGCGCCGGCGGACACTCCCGGCTGGCGGCGAACAGGGCGCGTCCCGCACGAGACGTCCGCGGTCACCGCAGCCTGCCTCATGGTTGAGAAGCGGAAATTCGACGCCATCGGCGGCTTCGACGCAGAGAATTTGCCGGTCGACCTTAATGATATCGACCTTTGCCTCCGCCTCGCCCAACGCGGCTGGCGCACCGTCTGCGACGCCCGCGTTGAGTTGCTGCATCGCGAATCCGCCAGTCGTGGCGCTGGAACCTTCCGTCTGCAGCGCGTTTATGCGCGCGAGCGCGCCTATTTCTTGCAAAAATGGAGCGCAGTCATCCGCGACGATCCCTATTTCAACCCCGCCTTATCGCTCTACGCGTTGGACGAACGCCTTTGGTGACCATGCTCAAGGCGACATGCGGCGAACCGTCGCGCATTTTAAGGGCCGGACATGCCTGCTATAAGGATGAGAGCGGAAGGCGCCAACACAGATGACCCTTATCGATCAGCTCCGAACGCCACTGGCCTTGCTGACCAAGTCGGCGCGCGACGCCATGGACGCCGGGCGCTCGCTTTGGTTCCGTCTTGCGCCCAAATTGGCGGCAAAGCCCGGCCTGCCATCCCTCAGCTTCCACGCTACAGACCCAGACCGGAACGAGGGCCCGGGTGCGCGCGCCGTGATCGGAAGCTTCGTAACTCTGGTGCTGGCGCCAACCTTTTTCTTCTTTCTGTACGCCGCTCTGTGGGAATCCGACGGCTACGTTTCCGAATCGCGGGTGACGGTCCAATCCAACGAAAGTCCGAATCAAAAATCATCGTCGATGCTTTCAGGCGCGGCGTCCCTTATCAGCCGATTCACCGGAGGCAGCGTCGCCAACACGCAGCAAGATTCTATATATCGTTCTTAATTATATCAAGAGCAGCGCCATTATTGTCGATCTTGGAGGACGCTCTTATCTGGAAAATATTTTCTCGAAGGGCGACATCGACTTCTTTTCCCGCCTGTCCCGCGGCGAGCCAATTGAGGAACTCTTGAAATATTGGCGTTCGCGCGTCAGCGCCAGCGTCGACACCGTCTCGAGCATTTTGACGTTAAAGATCACGGCTTACGCCCCTGGCGACGCCTTGCGCGTCGCCCAAGACATCGACCGTCTCAGCGAAGCCTTGATCAACCGGATCAGCTTGCGTAGCCGTCGCGACGCCCTTGCGCGCGCCGAAGACGAGGTCAAGCGCGCCGGAGCGAGCTTGGCCGACGCCCGTCAGAAACTGTTGTCCTTCCGCAACAGCAACGATTTGATCGACCCCGGGTCGCGCGCGACGAGTTTGGGGGAGATGATCGGCAAGCTGACGCTTGAAAAGGTAGATACTGAGACGTCACTGAATGCGCTTTCTGGCGCGCTCTCGAGCAATTCGCCGACCGAGCGAGTGATGCGCGCCAAGCTTGCCTCTCTCGACCAACAGATCGACGCGTTGAAGGCAAAGCTTGCCGACCCAAAAGGAACCGGGGCTGTCTCTTCTCAGATCGCCCAATATGAGCGGCTGAAGCTCGACGAACAATTTTCGGAAAAGATTTATATTATCGCACAAGATAGCTACCTTCGCGCCCGCCAGACTCTGGATCAACAGCAGCTCTATCTTGTGACAATCGTCCCGCCGGTTAACCCGGAAAAAGCGATTTATCCTAAGATCGTTGCAAGCACACTGCTGCTGTTCGTCTCCTTGCTGATTTTCTGGTCGATCGGCGCCTTGATCTGGGCCAGCATCCGCGATCAAATGGAATGAGTATCGCGCGCGACCGCCTCGCTCGCTCCCTCCCAAACCGACTGGATCGCCTCATCGGCGAGGGAGTAAAGCTCCAGATCGTATTCCAACATATCCGCGACAATGCCGATTTTCGAAAGCGTGGCGCCGAATTGGACGGCGGGTTCAAAATGGTGCGGTCGCTGCTCGCCGAGGACATCACGCCCCAGCGTTCCCGCCAGCAGGCCTCGAAAGTCCTCGAAACGCGCTTTGGTGCCGACGACTTCCATCGTGGCAAGATTTTCGAGGGCGACTCCGATGTGCTTGCGTTCAGGGAGTTCGTCGAAATTACAGCCGAAGAGGCGGGTCATGGGATTGCTCAATATCTGGCGCTGCTCGCGATCGAGGGCGCGGAAGGCGGCAAGCACACCTTTGGCATCCTCTATCGGCAGAGCCCCGGCGAAATCGATGAGAGGCTCCAATCCTGTTGTATGAATGCTCCCGAGATTGCCAGAAGGAGACCTGGCCAAAATTTTCATGAACATCAAACGTTCCGCGAATTCCTCGAACGGCTCCCTCAATAAAGCTGCGCGCAAGAACCCACCATTGGCAAGAAATGACGTATAACGGTTAAAATTAGAACGCCCATGCATCAATGTCGAGCGACTGAATTTGTTATTTATAATGACCAACATGGTTTCAAGCGAAAAGCGCTCCGTGTTTAAATAGCTCAAACTGAAATTTTTGCTCAACTTCTGAAGAAGTTGCTTTTGCGGCAACGCGCCGGCGTCAAAAAGATAAAGCCGCTGTTCGATATGATGGGCCCTGGAGCGCCGAAAGATCGGCAGCCTGCTTTCGGTTTCAACGATCGCCAGTTCATCGAGCGAAGCAATCCCGGGGACGACCGTTTCATTGATCTCAAATCCGACTTGCCCCGTGGTGTGAATGCCGAGTTCCTGGACGTCGGGACGCTCAACATTGGCCTCGAGATTGATTTCGGGACGCCCCGGCATGATGACCGTGATCGAGGGAACCGCGCCGGGATTGTCGAGAACTATCCAGCCCCGAACGGCATGACCGTCATCGGCGTCGATATTGAAAAACATGGATCCAGACCTCGCGGGGTGGAATAGGCGAATAAGGGCGCTTGAAATAGCGAATCGGCTCTCCCGCGGTTCGCGCGACAGACCTGCGCCTGCAGGCCTCTTTTGGGGCGGGAGCCTCACTTCATGCACAGCAAACGCTGCGGCCGGCGCATCGGGCCGAGGCGCGCGGCAAGCAGATCTCCCATCCGGCTATTTGGCCATATTGTCCCGCGCCTGAAAGGCGATCGCGGCCAGCAAGCTCCAGACCAGAAGGCAGGGCCCAACGATAATCAGCCATTCAAGCCAGCGCTTTGGATAAGTGGATTTCTGGGCCACGATCGGCTGAAGAAAGGCGACGAGATAAGTCTGCTGTGTTTCCAAATTATTGCGGGCGCTTTGGTAGGCGGCAGTCGCCTGAACATATTGCTGGCGCGCCACATCGAGCTGAATCTGATTGCTTGAAAGCTTGCTCTCACGCTCCGCCATGTTCGCGCCATGTTGCGGCGAATTTCCGGCAATCTGACCCGAATAAACGGCGATCTGTTGCTTGAGCGCAGCAATTTTCGCCGAAAGCACGCGCGATTGTGGCGATTGGGCCGCATCGGGCCCCTGGACCGTCAGATCGCTTTCGGCGTCAGCAAGTTGAATCCGGAGCAACGTCAGCGTCTTGTTGATCGCCTCCGCCGCCGCGCCGGCGTCGAGAACCCCGAGCGCGTTGCGCGCGTCGCGCATGGAAGCCGTCGCCTCCAGGAGAAATGCTTCCGAACGCTTCAGCTCCGTGTGGGCGAAATTCAATGCGTCAATTCGCGGCCGATTGGTGATATCATTGACGAGCTTTTCGGAAAGCTGGACGATCATTTTGGTCAGAAGCTCGGCGTCCTGGGGCGTGAAGGCGCGAACGTCGAGCGTGACGATATTCGAAGCGGCCTCGACCTTCACGTCGACACGTTTGCGCCAATATTTTTCCAGTTCCTCAATCTTCGCGTGGGTTTTCAGCCTCGAAAAATAATCGACGCCCGGACGCTCGAAAATCGCCCTCAAATCCAATAATTTCTCGATTGCTTCGATCATCGCCGGGCTGCGGATGTAATTGGCGAGAATCTGTGTGTCCTGAGCCTGTCTGGAGGTCGGCAGACCGGCGAAGCCGCCAAGGGCGTCGAGAGGAGACGCTTCGCCGGAACGAAGCATGAATTCTGCTGTGCTCTGATATTGCTTGCTGGCGATCAGCCCCCAGTAGACCGTGGCCACCACCGTCGGCAGAGCGACCATGACGATAAAGCTCACGATCAAAGCGAGGCGGAAAACGCGATCACCCTTACGGGCCCTGACGCCCCCGCCGCCGACGATAAGCGGCGCGGGCTGACGCGACTGGCGCGCCGCCCGGCGTAAGGCGCGTGAGATCGCGTCCGCTTTGGCCTTGACGTCAACAGGGTCCAGAGGCCGAGGGGTCTCGATCGTCGTCAAATCCGACAAAGGCTTGCTTTCTCCATTGCGGGCGTTTGGTCAAGAGTTGAGCCGTTTATAGAGTTCGATGGCGTCGTTGACATTCTGAAAAATATGCAAACAACCGCCTACCAGAACGGCGCCCCGATCACAATATTCCCTGATCGTTTCCATACTATGCGAGACCATGATGATGTCGGCGGTTTTTTTTCGCCGCTCGAACTCGGTCCGGCAGCGCTGAGCGAAGCGGGCGTCGCCGACCGCCGTGACCTCGTCGATGAGATAGCATTCGAAATCGATGGCGATCGACAGGCCAAACGCCAGGCGAGCGATCATTCCCGAGGAGTATGTCATGATCGGCACGTCAATATAGGCGCCGATTTCCGCGAAATCCTCGACGAAACTGGTGACCTGGCGCACATTCGCGCCATAGATCCGGGCCACGAACTGGACATTTTCACGCCCGGTGAGTTTCGGATGGAGGCCGCCGGAAAACCCGAGCGGCCAGGAAATTCGCGCGCGCCGACGAACCCGGCCGCTGTTGGGAAGTTCGGTCCCCGCGAGAACTCGCATCAAGGTCGATTTGCCCGCGCCGTTAACACCGAGTATTCCATAGCTTCTCCCGGCGGCGAAGTCGAAACTGATGTGATCAAGGACGACTTTGACGTGTCCATGAGACCGGTAATATTTGAATACGTTTTGCAGCTCGATCATTGGAAAGTAATTTGGTCCGGACGAAAGGCCACGACGGCCTCGTAAGCATCGCCTTATATCCTGGTTTGCCATTCTGGCAAAGCTGTGGCATTCCAAACCCGCGTCCGGCCTCAGCTGAAGCTTGACCATTTTTTTGATGAACTCGGTGACGAATTCATGGCGGCCTTATTCTCCGAAACGCTTTTTCAGGCCGTGCGCAGGCATCTGGGCAACGGCTACACCATCTTGAGCCAGCGCGGCGCCGTGGCGCTGTTTGGCGCCGCGATGCTTGAATTCGCCAAGATCGTCGACAAGCCGGTCGGGCCCTTTCTGCCGGTCGGCCAGATTTTGAGCGACGGGCCCAAATTTTTTCGTAGCTACGGATTTTTGGGAACCTTCGGCGCCGTCTTGCGCTATTTGGCCGCCCTTTATTTTCCTCCGCTCGGCAGAAGCCGCAACCCGGTCAACCGGCAAGTCCTCGAACAGGCGGTTCGCTATCATTACACCTACGAACTGACCAAAGCCGACGGCGTCGTGCCCGCCCGCCGGCCGGTCAATGAGATGGACTACGCCCTCGAAGTCCCCTTCGCCTTCGATCCCGGACCGGTTCACGAACGGACGATCGCGGTGGTCGTGCATTGTTTCTATCCCGACGTGCTCCCGGAATTGCTCGTCAAGATCGAGAATATTCCCGGCGCGGTCGACCTGTTCCTTTCAACCGACGAGGAAACGAAGAAACAGGAAATCGAACGCCATCTCGCGCACTGGACCAAGGGGGCGCTCGACATCAGGATTCTCCCCAATCGCGGCCGCGACATCGCCGCGAAATTCGTCGGCTTTCACGACATTTATGAGCGCTATGAGATTTTTTTGCATCTGCATACCAAGAAGTCGCCGCATGGTGGAACGCCGCTTGAACGTTGGCGCGATTATTTGATTGATAATATGTTGGGATCGCCGGAAATCGTCCGCTCGATCCTTTGTTTGTTCGAGGACGAAAAAATCGGCGTCGTTTTCCCTCAGCATCTGTTCGAGATCCGGGGGATCGTCAATTGGGGCTATAATTACGACAAAGCTCGTAAATTGATGGCGAAAATCGGGGTCAAGCTCAACAAGAACCTTGTCCTTGAATTCCCTTCCGGCTCGATGTTCTGGGGGCGTTGCGCGGCCATCAAGCCCCTGCTCGACCTCGGCCTCGACTATTCCGATTTTCCGGTCGAGGATAGCCACGTCGACGGGACCTTGGCCCATACGATCGAGCGCTGCGTGCTGATGGTGGCGGAATCGGCCGGCTTCGAATGGCTCAAGGTTGTGCGCCGCCCCCTCTATCCACTGCAAGACACGGTCTTGACGGTGAATGCGCGATCGGATCTCGCCACCCACAGGCTCAAGGTCTTTCGTCCCTGCCTGACTGCGGTCGACGGCTTCGTTCCGCCCTATGGCCAGCCCGTGATCGAAGCCGCGCCGATCCAGACTTATCCCTCCCGCAATCGCCGCCCGCGCTTGAATTTGATCTTGAACACGGTCAATCCGCATCAAAGCTTCGGCGGCGTCACCACAGCTTTGAAATATTTCAACGAATGGGCGGAGGCCCTCGGCGTCGGATTCGATCGGCGGATCATTGTGACCGATGCGGAGATCGAGAAAGCTTCTTACGACCTCTTGCCGGACTTCACGCCAAAACCCTTCCTGCCGAGTCTCGACAAGGAAACGCGCGTCATCGTCGACGCCAGTGGTCGCGAGGGCGGCGCCATCGACCTGCGCGCCCAGGATTTCTTCGTCGCCACCGCCTGGTGGACCGCCAAAATCGCCATCGAATTCGACGACGACCGCAAGCGCTATTTCGGCAAAAGCCTCCCCTTCCTCTATCTCATTCAGGACGAGGAGCCGTATTTTTACGGCTGGGGCAGCAAATTCGCCCTCGCCGAGGCGACCTACCATCATGCGGACCGCGCCATCGCCGTCATCAATTCCGAAGAGCTTTTTTCCGAGATGACGGCGAAATACCAGTTCCTGCAGGCTTTTTGCATTCCCTATCGGCTGAACGAACGGATCGACAAGCTTTTGGCGCCGAAACCGCGCGAACGGCTGATCCTCGTCTATGCCCGGCCCTCCGTCGCGCGCAACGCGTTCGAAATCATCTGCGCCGCGCTCCACGCCTGGCAGCAGACCGATCCCATCCGCGCCAGCCGCTGGAAGATCGTCATGCTGGGCGAAAGTTTCGACCTCGGCTACGCCTACCCCGTCCAGAACGTCCTGATCGAAGGCAAGGCGAGCCTGGAGCGTTACGCGGACTATCTCAGCCGCGCCTCCGTCGGAATATCCTTGATGCTCTCGCCCCATCCGAGCTACCCTCCGCTGGAAATGGCGGCGGCGGGGGTGCGGACGATCACCAACGCCTTCGGCCCCAAAAATCTGGCGCAAAAATTTCCGGAGATCGTGTCTTTGCCCAACCTGACACCTGATTGTCTTGCCGAAGAGATCGAAAAGGCCGTGGCGCGAACCGAGCCGCGCGTCGGCGGGATACAGGGCCGCGGCGCGAGCCCTAACCCCGTTTTGCCTGCCCAGGAGCCAACGCCGGGCAAGATCGCCCATCTGATCCTAGCTGCCGGCGCGGACGGAGACGTTCGCGCATGACCATGACCATTGTAAAGCGAGAGTCCGGCGCTTTGCCTTCCACTTGGCTTGCGGCGTCACGGACGAGGAACGAACTCGGTCGAATTGTCCTGGCCTTCATGCTGCGCGATATGCGCACGCGTTACGGCCGGTCCTATATTTCTTATTTGATTTCCATCGCCTGGCCGCTCTTCCATTTGCTCACGATGTATGGCGTTTATGTGCTGACCCATCAGATCGCGCCTATTGGCGACGATCCCTCGATTTTCGCCTTCACCGGCCTCGCGCCCTATATCCTGTGCCTCTATCCGGCGCGGTTCACCGCGCTGGCGGTCATCCAGAACAAGCCGCTGCTGCTTTTCCCGATCGTTGCCCCGCTGCAGTTGATTTTTGCCCGCGTTCTTCTCGAAGCGCTTTCGGCGGTCGCGGTTTTCATGCTCTTCTTTGCCGGCCTCGTGGCTTTCGGCGCCGCCACACCCCCGCCCGATATCTATTCCACTTCCCTGGTTATCGCGGCGACGATCTATTTTTCCCTCGGGCTCGGGGTATTCGGCGTCATTCTCTGCTCGTTTCACATGCTGGCGGGTATTTTGTTCGTCGTGTTTTTTGTGCTCGGTCTTTACTTGAGCTCCGGCGCGATCATCCCGCTCATGTTCGTGCCCCAGACGATCAAGGACGCCTTATGGTATAATCCGCTTTTTCAGGCGGTGGCGCTGCTGCGATCCGCCTATTATGGCGGGCTCGGCGCGGACGTTTATAGTCTTTCCTATATCGTCCTGGTCGGAAGCGTCTTCCTGCTCCTTGGCCTTGCCGGCGAGCGATTGGTGCGCGGACGATTTCTCGTTTAGCGAAGGGCGCCGGGTTACGACCATCTTCCCGCGATGTTCCACGTGTGTCTCCCCGCACCATTTTCGCAGACTTTTAAATGCCTGCGCGCTCTGCGAGGCGATCCGGGGAGAGGACCCGGACCTGCGCGAACGGATGAAGGCGATCGCGCATGAGCGCCGGCGCTTCGGCTATCGGCGGATGCATAGCTGGATAAAAGTTGGGGGCAACGTCACGAAGCGTCCCGGAAATACGCACGCTCCTCGCACGATTATGGTTCGCGCCGCCTCGCGCCGTCACCGAAATCATGGATTGGTCGATCTGGCGACGAAAACATCAAGCCGAGGCCGCGCGAGCTCATTACAAACGCCATCATAGTCCGCCACTAATATATAGTACTAGGCCCGCTTATATCCTTGGGTTCTTCCTTCCACGCTTGCCCGCATTGCTTTGACATAAGCGGCCGCGTGTTCCTGAGGCAAACCAAGGCGCGTCGCGTAAAGCTTCTCCTGTTTGGCGATTTCGTCAGACCAGTTCTCGCTCAGCGAGGGATGAAGATTGTAGCCGAAAAATTCGCCAAACATAGCTCCTTCCAGGAATCCAGTCTCCATCTGCTTCGCTGTCGGATCATCATGCGAATGCAGGACAACAGCATCGTTTGCGTAAAACTTTGTGAATCCCAACTTTAAGGCTTCCCAAGCCCAGACTTGATCCTCTCCCCAGTCAACTTCCGGGTAAGGCAACATATTCCAGACGGACCGGCGCATCGCCGAATTGTTGTCCGAATAATAATGCATCACCAATCGCCAATCCACGCCGCCAGGCATGAAGAAGCTCGGCAATCCCCTATCCAAACTGAAAACCGGCCCCAGATCCGCCATACGGTCGAACATGCGCTCCAGATCGCGTGCGAGAAATGAGTTGTGATCGGGATACGCCTTGT
The DNA here is from genome assembly GCA_963727035.1 of uncultured Pseudomonadota bacterium. Lineage (GTDB taxonomy): Bacteria > Pseudomonadota > Alphaproteobacteria > Rhizobiales > Beijerinckiaceae > Rhodoblastus. The sequence continues at coordinate 177,249 of CAVSEY010000021.1, forward strand.
GACGTCCAATCACGCCAGCGACGCGCGGCGCGCTTTCGAATCCTTCGATCAGATTCTTGAGCCACTCCTCGTTCATCGGCGTCGCGTCCTGGGTCAGGACGGCGACAAACTCTCCTTCTGTCAACGCGAAGCCGAGGTTCCGCGTGCGGCCGTGTTGAAATTCCGATTTCGAAATGCTGTGCAAACGAACCCTGCCGCCGAAATCACGGGCGAACTGTGCGGTGTCGTCGGTCGACGAACTGTCGATGACGAGTACGTCGTAATCGAAGTTACATTTTTGCGACGCAGCGCATTCCAGCACTTGGCGAAAACGGTCTGAGCCGTTGTAAGTGGGGATGATGACGGAAACCGAGCGATGTTTCTTGACGAGCGGCGCAGTTGCCGCGACTGGGTCGATACTCTGGAACTCAAGTTCCGAGAACCGCTCGAGCAACGCAGCTTCGACCGCTTTCGCGCTGTTTTCCCAACTGAGGCCGGAAACGAAACGCCTTGCGTTTTCTATGCGTTCGGCCCTCAACTTCGGAACATCGAGAATGCGTTCGATCGCGTCGGCGACCGAGGTTGGCGTGCTTGACGCCAATTCGAGGGATCCGCTCGGAAATGCAGTTCGCGTGCTTTCGGTATCGATTTCGACGACGGGAAGATCGCAGGCCATCATCTCGAGAGGCACAAGGGAATAATTCGTCGTCGAGAATACAACGCCGACATCGCTCTTGCGGTAAGTATCTCCAAGTGCGGAGGGCGCTAGAATTCCAAGTTCGACGCACGGGAATTTGCGACCCGCGCCGTCAGGTTCCTCGCCGAATAGCATGACCTCGAAATCGCTACGGCGACGCGCGAGCTCTTCGAAAGCGGCCAAGCCGAGATTGACCGCTCTCCGCGGCGTAGATGAACGACAATAAAACGCAATACGATAGATTCGGCTTTTGCTCAGCGGGTTTTTCGGCTTGTGATCGGAAAAATTCGCAGGAAAGTAAAACTCTGGATCGGAAGCCAGCTCCCATTCGCGCGCCCACATGCGATGCGTCTCGGCTTTTCGTTGTAGCCATTTTCCGGCGCACAGAGCCGCTAAACCCATATTGTACGTCAATTCGGCGATGAGGTAATTCTCGCCGACCGGGTGAAAATAGGGCTCGTAATCTTGAATGAAGTAGAAGCGTTCCTTGAAATTCGTCGCGGCAACGGCCGGAAAAACCGTCCAGCAGTCCGTTGCGATCAAGGCGTCGCCGGACAATTGACGAACGTCGTCAGGAAGGAAGCGAACAATAACGCGCTCTCCGATCTTCCTGTAATGCTGCTGGATGAAACGCTTCGCCACTGCTGCATTTCTATGATTGAATGCGTTCTGAATCCACAGCGTTTGTCGGTGTCCGAATTTCTCCAAAAATTCGACGATTCTGAAAATCGTCATATGCCCGCCAGCCCCTTTGGCAAAATCCGGAATAATCCAGTGAATATCCAAGCAAGAGGCGTTGTAGACCCGGGAGAGGGGGACAGAGGCAAGGGTGCCTGCCGCATGATCTGTGGAGTATCTCGAAGCCAGCGGTTCCCGACAATATCCTCTTGAGACGTCGCCGCGTGCAGCGGGGACGTCATCTTCCCAGCGGGCACGCTTTTTAAATAATAGGTTGTGAGCGTGTAACCTCTTGTGGCCACGGCGAGCGGCAGCGCGCGTTCGCAGACATGGGCGAGAGTTCCCTCCACTTGCCCTTCTTCAGTTTCAAATTCTTCGATTTTGATGGCGCGGACGACTTCACGAAACGCCGCGGTCCGAAACCAAGCCATCGACCCCGCCGCAAAATGGGCAAATAAGGGAAAATCGACGTCCGAAATTTCAAAACGGCGCAACAGCGAGGCAATGCGGGCTTCGTTCCCGCCCAGCGTGCGAATTCCTTCACTTCATAATAAGTGTCCGGAAAAAGCATCGCGCAGGAAGGATTGTCCTGGAGAAACGCAATTGACCGGTCGACTATTTTCGAATTGCCGAGGATGTTCCGCAAAATCCAGGACAGCCAACGGTCACCGAAACCGGCGTGCAGACTCTTCTTGGAATGAAGATGCAAAACATAGTCATAGTCACGCCAGATCTGTGGAAAGCTACAAATGAATGGGCCTATGTCCCGGCCGCGGTTTTCGACGTGCTCGACGACAATTTTCACGTCAGTGCTCAGAAGACGCTGAAAGATATTTTGCAAAAATTCCTTATTTGCCTTCGTGGTGGTCGAAACGAACAAATCGAACTTCGTCTCGATCGAAGCCAGATATGTCACAAACAATTCAGCCATCTCCGGAAAATAGAGATGTAACTGAATGGCGATGCGCGGGCCGTGCGTTGCATTTTGCAGCGTCCCCCGCAAAGAGCTTGGCGAGTGCCGGTCGTCGAGGTCGAACGTAACAGAACATGGCGGGCGTGTACGACACCCGCTGCGCGCCTGATTATCGAGAAAACTGGAAAAAAAGAGAATTATTCTCTCGCTCCTCGAACGCCCCGAAATTCCGGATGCCGCACATCGTCAAGAAATAAAAAAGGTCAAATTCAGCCGATGGGTTTCTGTTTTCAAAAACTCCATGACAAAGAAAATGGTCTAGCGGATTGAGGCTAGAAGAGGACACGTCCTGATAGGCCGAAAGATAATAAGCAGGATCGAATATCCCACTGGCTTCTACACGCTCTTTTAGGATCGACGCGTCGGGAAGGGCCTCAGCATTGGAGGTCGGCCCGGCCTCGGGACGCACCGCGAAACTATCTCGCGGGACCTCTTGTTTGATCGATTGGGGCGGAACGCGTTTACGCGTCACCTTGTTCGATATCCAGTCCAGACAGGATTGATTTTTCCCAATCTCACTTCGGGATTCGCACGGAGATACTCGGGTAAGTCGAAGCCTGTCGATGGCGATCGCCCTTCTTCTGCTCCGTTGTAAATGAAATGAAGAAGTGGATCAACGCCTGCATTTTTTACGTCTGGATAGGTCGACAAATAGTAATGTTCATCGAATAACCCAGACCTTTGTATAGCGGCGTAAGCTTGCTTCGTTTTCCACTTCCGGAAAAAATATTGCAACATATTCATCGATCCCTTCGGAGTTTTTGATGTCCACCCCTATTTAAATAGAAGGCTCAAGCCGAGGCATGTATAGCTTATGCTTATAGGGCAGGGGCGCATTTTGCGCCCGACCTATTTACAGTGTAGTCTTCCGGCTTCGTGAACTCGGAAGAGTATATGAGTATTGTTTTATCGGATTTCTTCGTGCGCAGCAGTATCCAGTCCGCTCAAAAACATTTCAGGAGAAGCTCACCAAAAAACAGCGTTATGTAATTTGAGATCAGCACCATCCATTGGTTTTTCGCTCCGGCATATTGCGGCGAGCTTCAATTGCCCGTCATGCGGCGGAACGGGACCCAAACTGGCAAAGCTGTAGGCCGCTTTGAGGTTGGTCCAGGAGGACTTTTGCTGCAAACGAGTGCGCCCACTGGACAGCGGAGGCATTGTCGAACCTTCGAATTCGAGGATCAGCTCGATCGTGGCGGGTTCGACCAACCCTGGCGCAGCCGCCAGCACCGAGCATTTTCTGAACGGATCCGAGGGAAGCTGTAATTCGATCCTTGTTTCCGTCGAGGCGATCGGTTGCTCGGCCAGCGACGGCACGAGCACCGCGTGCGACGCCGATCTCTTGGAGAAGACATAAGTGTCCTGAATGCCCATCAAGCCGAAGCATGGATGGTAGGCCACCAATTCGAAGGGCGAAAAAATCTTCTCCATGACGTCGCGCGTGACGATATTTCCCGTGCTGTTCGCGCCCTCTCCCAGATCGAGACCGACAAACATACCGTCGCCGACGCCATGAACCTCGGACTTGAAGCCGTGGCGTGCAATTTCGTTCAGGACGATAGGAGCGACGGCGGGGCCTTGCGCCGTCAGGATCGCGATGCCGCCCGGCTTTAGGATGCGCCAGATTTCCGCCATCCAAAGGTAATGCGTCTGGAATAGGAGATGAGTGAGGACAGATGTAGCGTAGATCAGATCGAAATGATTATCCGGATACGGGAGAGGCGGCAGCAAGTCCGTCGCCAGATAATTTCCAAATGGCATATTTTGGGCGCACCAAGCCATTGCTGCGCTGTGAATGTCGCAGCCGTAAAACTCGATTTCTGAAGCCTGAGCGGCCCAGTGCCTAGCGACTCGGCCACAACCGCATCCCCAATCAAGCACTCTCGCGCCCTTTTGGAGGGGCCCCTTGGTCTCCAGGACGAGCTTTTGTAGAAATTGCTGGTTAGCGGCGCCGGCGGCAAGAAATTGCGGAACGATGTTTCGTCCCCCCACCACATCGAAAATCAGATCGTTGTCGGGAATCAAGAATCGGTTCAGGTCGATCAGGCAGATAATCGTTGGTTCCGGCGACGCGCACCCGCGCCTCCTGCGGCGCGGATAATGGTCCTCCGGCTGGAACCAGAAAGCGCGAGCCGCAACCGCTTCGGGGCGCCCGAGCAGATCGTCTCTGAATGCGTTAGCCGTCGCCGTGCAAAGGACAGAACCCTTGGAGTCGACTAACTCGAGCGGAGAGCGGCCTCGCTCCGCGTGTCAGACGCCCATCCTCCGACTGCCGTTGGATGACGAACATCAATCCATCCTTCAAGTGCCACTCTCTATGCTCCGGTTCGCTGTTCTATGCCAAGGAAAGCCCGCGCGCAGATCCCCACGCGGTTAACAGAAGAATCCGCCAGAAGAACGTCGCGCCGAAAGCGCGGCCTTGGCGGCTATGGAAATTATAGACGGCTCTTTTTGAATTGCAAATGCTCCTAATTCTACTTAGTCACGATCTGCCAATTACGCGATCGGCTGAGATTTGTTATTTTGCTGATTCGGCAAAATGGCGAATGGTGGGGAAGATGGAGCCTGAAGCGCAATCGAGTGAAGCGCGTTTTGTTGCGTATGTCGATGCGTTGTCAGCAGTTTTAGGACGCGAGGACCGGGCTCGTCCACTCAAGGATTATTGCACCGGACTGTTGATGCCGGGCGAGCGCAAAAGCGTCGAGCCTATGGCGGCGGTGGTGGCTCCAGCTCGCGTCTCGGCGAAACATCAATCGCTGCTGCATTTGGTGGGTCAGGCGGCGTGGTCAGACGAGGCGGTTCTCGACAAAGTTAGGGAACTCGTCTCCCCGGCGATCGAAGCGCAAGGCGGGATCGAGGCTAGGATGGTCGGACGACACCGGCTTTGCGAAGAAGGGCGTTCACTCGGTCGGCGTCGCGCGGCAATATTGCGGCCGGCTCGGCAAGACCGACAATTGCCAGATCGCGGTGACGCTCTCGATCGCCAATCACGCAGCGAGCCTGCCGATCGCCTATCGGCTGTATTTACCCGAGGACTGGGCGCAAGACGCGGTGCGCCGCCAGAAAACCCGTGTCCCGGACGATGTGAAGTTCCAGACCAAACCCGAGATCGCGCTCGATCAGGTCCGCGCCGCGCTTGCGTCCGGCATGGCGCTTAGGGTGGTGCTGGCCGACGCCGGCTACGGGGTCGATGGCGCGTTCCGCTCCGGCGTCGCCGCCCTGGGATTGACCTATGCGGTGGGCGTGCAATCGACACTCAGCGTTTGGCCGCCTGGCGCGGAGCCCTTGCCGCCCGCCCCCTTGGAGCGAACACGGGCGCAAGCCGGCGCGCGTGCGCCGCGACGCCGATCATGCGCCCGTTAGCGCCAAGAAGTTGGCGATGGGGCTGGCCCCGGCGGCTTGGCGGACGGTGTCCTGGCGCGAGGGCTCCGACGACGCCTTGTCCTCTCGCTTCGCCGCCGTGCGGATAAGGCCGGCCTCGCGCGACTGGAAACGATCAACGCCCCATCCCCGCGAATGGCTTCTCATCGAATGGCCAGAGGCTAAGAAGGCCAACGAAATACTGGCTGTCGACCCTTCCAGAAAATGTTCCTCTTGAGGTTCTCGTAGATACGGCGAAACTGCGCTGGCGCATCGAGCGCGACTATGAGGAGCTGAAAAGCGAACTCGGCCTCGCGCATTTCGAAGGGCGGGGATGGCGAGGTTTCCATCATCACGCAACGCTGTGCATCGCCGCCTATGGCTTCCTGATCCGCGAACAAGCAGCAATATCCCCCCCTCAGCGCCCGGCCTCGCGAAACGGCTCCGCTATCCAATCGTCCGAGACCCCGAGGCGCCGCCGATCCGACCCGAACGACACGTCGAAAACTCGATCGCGACAATCCGCCGAAAGCTCACGGTCGCGCTGGCCCGGACCTTTATGCGCTGTCCGTGCTGTCTTGCACGCACACAGAGCTGGCGCCGCTTGTTTGGACAGCGCCCCGCGGAAATTAAGTGGATTCCTGCCGGGTTATGCTGAACGCGGGGCTGAGCGATTTTTCCGCGGCGTCGGGAGGGCGTAGCCCGACCAGAGCTGCGGAAAATCTCTGGCGACGATCATGCGGCCGCCGCCAGCGGTTGCCGGTTGAAATAAGCTTCATCAGGCGTGCGCCCGTCAAGGCTCGAATGTGGGCGTCCTTGATTGTAGAAGGTCAGATATCGGCCAATTGACGCCCGCGCCTCGGAGACACTGTCGTAGGCTTTCAAATAGACCTCCTCGTATTTGACGCTGCGCCAGAGTCGTTCGACGAACACGTTGTCGCGCCATGCGCCTTTGCCATCCATGCTGATTGAAACGCCCGCCGTCGTCAGAACGCTCGTGAACTCGTGGCTGGTGAACTGGCTGCCCTGATCCGTGTTGAAGATCTCCGGCTTGCCATGGCGCGCCAGCGCCTCCTCCAAGGCCTCAACACAGAAGGCGGCCTCCATCGTGATCGACACGCGATGCGCCAGGACCCGGCGGCTGGCGACGTCGACCACCGCCGCGAGATAGACGAAGCCGCGCCGCATCGGGATGTAGGTGATGTCCATCGCCCAGACGTGGTTCGGACGATCGACCTTCACCCCGCGCAGCAGGTAGGGATAAATCTTGTGTCCCGGCGCAGGCTTGCTGGTGTTCGGGCGACGATAGATCGCCTCGATGCCCATGCGCTTCATCAGGGTTGAGACGCGGCGACGACTGATCGCGACGCCCTCGCGCTGCAACAGCAACGCCAGCATCCGCGCCCCGGCGAACGGATAGTCGAGATGCAATTCGTCGAGCCGGCGCATCAACGCCAATGTCTCGGCCGAAATCGGTCGAGGCTGGTAGTAGACCGTGCTGCGCGCGAGGTTCAAAACCTTCGCCTGGCGCACGACCGGAAGGTCATGGTTGCGGTCGATCATTTCTTTGCGCTCAGCAGGCCGGCCTTGCTGAGCGCGCCGGACAAAAAATCATTCTCAAGCGCCAGCTCTCCGATCTTCGCGTGCAGCGCCTTCAAATCCACCGTCGGCTCAGCGGCCCACGCCTTGTCCTGACCGAACACGTCGGCGGCGCCCTCCAAAAGCTGGCTCCTCCACGTCGTGATCTGGTTAGGATGCACGTCAAACTGCTGCGCCAACTCCGATAGCGTTTTCTCGCCCTTGATGGCGGCCAGCGCCACTTTCGCTTTGAATGCCGGAGAATGCGTCCGGCGGCTTCTCTTCGTCATCTTTGCTCCTGAAATGCGGCCCACATCTTGGCCGCCGTCAGGCAGAAAATCCACTCAAGCTACTGTCCGAATTCGCGGCGCCGGCTCTCACCTCGGAGAGCGACGTGACGCAGTAGAACTAAGACAACGATCACATCCAGCATTTTGTCCTCAAATTTTGCCTACTTCGTCGATAAATCTAACGCTTGGTGCCCACGCCTGACGGCAGCGATGATTTTGTCAGGATCGGCGGTCCATGTGAACGGCTTCGATTGCTGATTATGTTCTTCGAGGAAGCGGTTGATGGCAGCCTGGAGGTCAGTGATCGAATGAAACACGCCGCGCTTCAGCCTCCGCTTGGTGAGAATGGCGAAGAAGCCTTCGACGGCGTTGACCCATGACGCCGATGTGGGCGTGAAATGGAAAGTCCAGCGCGGATGCCGATCCAGCCATTGGCGCACCTTGGGATGCTTGTGGGCGGCGTAATTGTCGAGGATTACGTGGACAACCTTGCCGGCCGGGACTTCGGCCTCGATAGCGTTGAGAAAGCGGATAAACTCCTTGATGGCGATGATCCGCTTGCATTGTTGCGGCCGATCACCTTGCCGTCGAGAACGCTTAAGAGCGTCGAACAACGTCGTTGTGCCGTGCCGCTTGCAATCGTGGGTCATGGTTCCGACGAGGCCCTTCTTGAAAGGCAGACCCGGTTGGGTGCGGTCGAGTGCTTGAAAATGGATTTTCTCTGTCGGCCGAAAGGACGATCGCATGTGCCGGTGGATCGACGTAAAGCTCGAACGACATCGTCGCAATTTAGCGACAAACTTTGAGTCGATGGAGAGCTTGAACTGGCGGACCCGATGCGGCTGGAGACCGTGGGCGCGCCAGATGCGCTGGACCGAACTGACCGAAACGCCAACGGCCTTGGCCATCATCACGCCGGTCCAGTGCGTTGTTTCGCCGGGCGGATCCGTGAGCGTGAAAGCGACGATCCTTTCGACGACGTCAGCGCCGAGCGGTTCGATGCGGGCGGGCCGCGTTCTGTCACGAAGGAGGCCGTCGAAACCCTCCTCCATGAACCGCTCCTGCCAGCGCCAGACGCAAGTCTTGGACTTGCCGGTTCGCCGCATGATCTCGCTCGTGCCGATCGCGTCGGCGCTGAGCAAAATGATTTCCGCCCGCCAGGCATGTTTTTGGGCAGCGTTTCGGTCTCGGACCAAGGCGTCAAGCCGGCGTCGATCCAAAGCGGATACTGTGATGGAAATTCCCGTGCGCATCGCGCAAACTCGCACGCCCCGAAATCAACGGGAATCCATAAAAGGACTCTTGCGTCAGATTTCATCCACTAGCAGCCAGGGCTGTTCAGTCCTCTGAACTTTGAGAGGGCCCCGGGGATTCCCGCGAGCGAAAATATGTAAATCTATCAGCGACAACCCGAATCGGAGGTGGTTGTCGCATGGCAGGGTCGCTATTGGAGGTTTTGCGCTCGATCCCGGATCATCGGCGCAAGGAAGGGCGCCGGTTTGAACTGGCGACGGTGCTGCTTTACGCCATCCTGGGCATGGTCGCCGGCGCCAATTCATATCGGCAGATGCACGAATTTATTCGCACCCATCGCCGCCGACTGAACGAAGCCTTTGGCCTGCATTTGCGCTACGCGCCGTCCTATACCGGGCTGCGGCTGATCTTGCAGGGGATCGATCCTGCGGCGCTGGAAGAAGCCTTTCGCCGCCATGCGGCCTCGATTGAAACGCCGCCTTCGCCGGAGGGGCCGGTGGCGATCGCCGTTGACGGCAAGACCCTGCGCGGCAGCTTCGACGCCTTTTGCGATCGCAAGGCCGCCCACATGCTGTCGGCGCTGCGCCAAGCCGATCAAATCGTGCTTGGCCATCTGATGGTCGAGGAGAAGAGCAATGAGATACCGGCGGCGCCGGAATTGATTGAGGCGCTCGGGTTGAAGGGCTGCCTCTTCACCCTCGACGCCGAGCATTGTCAAAAAAACGATCCCAGCTTGCGGCTTCCTGTGGGGATAGAAACGGTTTCGACCTAATCTGAGCACGGAAGGGAGCAGTCGATGAAGGCGTGGTGGTAATTGACCCCGCAAAAAAACATAATTCATGGGCCGTTGCGAACTTGAGAGTGGCGACGTCCTCGGACGATCCCGATTAGGAAGTTGATCAATCGCGCAGCCCACCCCTTCCGCTTTTGTTTGCAGGAGGACTGAAATGACGCGCAAGGAAATCGGCAAGGCGCCGGGCTCAGGGATGGCGATGGTGCATCCCAACGCGGCGGCGATCGATATCGGCGCCACGATGCACATGGCGGCGGTGGGAGCGGATCGGACATCGGATCCGGTTCAGAGTTTTGGCACGTTCACCGGGGACCTTCTCCGGCTTGCCGATTGGTTCGCCCAGTGCGGCGTCAAAACGGTCGTCATGGAATCGACTGGCGTTTACTGGATCCCGATCTTCGAATTGCTGGACGAACGCGGCTTCGAGGTCTCTCTGGTCAATGCTCGCAATTCCAAGCATGTTCCTGGCCGCAAGACTGACGTAAGCGACGCGCAATGGCTGCAACGCCTTCATTCGTATGGCTTGCTGCGCGCCAGTTTTCGGCCCAAGGGCGAGATTGCGGAACTTCGCGCATATCTCCGCCAGCGCGAGCGCCTACTCGATACCGCAGCCTCCCAGATCCAGCATATGCAAAAGGCCATGACGGAGATAAATCTTCAGCTTCATCATGTCGTGGCCGACATCACCGGGGCGACCGGCCTGCGCATCATCCGCGCGATCATCGCCGGGGAGCGCAGCCCGTCGGCGCTGGCGTCGATGCGCGATATACGCTGTCATTCCAGCGTGGAAATGATCGAAAAGGCGCTGACAGGCCATTATCGGGCCGAACATCTGTTCGTCCTGGAGCAAGCCGTGGCGCTCTACGACGTGTATCAGCAAAAAGTGTCCGCCTGCGACATCCGGATCAAATCCGTTATCACCGCGCTCAGTTCGGTTCGTGGCCGCCAAGAGGACGCAACACGCGCTGAAACAGTCTCGCCCAAACAGCACCGCCACCGGACTGCAAATGAGCCTGCTTTCGACGTCGGCCATTCGCTTCACACCCTGCTCGGAAAAGATCTCACCCGGATTGACGGCGTCGGGCCCTATCTGGCGCTCAAGCTCGTGTCCGAATGCGGGGACGATCTATCCGCATGGCCGAGTGCAAAACACTTCACTTCTTGGCTCAGTCTGGCTCCTAACAACAAAATATCGGGCGGCAAGGTTTTGTCGTCACGCACGAAACGATCCGGAAGCCGTGTCGCGTCCCTATTGCGTTTGGCGGCAGTCTCGGTTGGCCGAACCGAAACCGCCCTGGGAGCATTCTACCGGCGATTGTCGTCGCGCGTCGGCAAAGCGAAAGCCATCACCGCGACGGCGCGCAAGATTGCAGTTCTGTTCTACAATGCGATGCGGCACGGCATGGATTATGTCGACCCGGGGGCTTCCTATTACGAGACCCGCTACCGCGAGCGGGTCGTCAAAAATCTTCACCGTCGCGCCAAAGCCCTGGGTTACGTGATGGTCGCCGAAGACGCGTCGACGGCTGTACCGGCCGTTTCTTAGGATCCTTCGCTCGCGTGATCGCCTCGGGCAATCATCTGCTCACGCAAGTCAAGGACAACCAACCGAAACTGCGCCGCCGGCTGGAACTTGGATCAATGGGGCGCAAGCCAAGCGGAGCCGCGACAACCAAATCCTCAGGCCGCAATCGCTGGGAGACGCGCGAGTTGACGGTGTTTCCGGCCAAGGCGTGGTTCCGTGGGACGCCGTGGGAGAAGCTGATCAACACCGTCCTGAGGTTGGAGCGCACCGTCTGCAAACGCGACCCCAAGACCGGCCTTTGCCGGCAAACGTGCGAGGTTGTCTTCTGGGTGTCCTCGCTCACCGGCCCGACGCCTGAACAATGGAACGAGTGGATCCGCGGCCATTGGCGCATCGAAAATGGCAGCCATTATGTGCGCGACACCGTTTTCGCCGAGGACGCCTCACGCATTCGCAAAAACCCGGACATCGCCGCCCGCCTGCGTTCCTTCGCCTACAACCTGCTCAGGGCCCAAGGCTGCGACAACATCAAAAACGCACGCTGGCGCGCCGCCCTCGACCTCGATCTCATCCTTGCATTGCCGGGGCTGTAAAGAGAACTAAACAACCCTGGCCAGCTTGGCCGCGGCGTTCATGTTGGCACCAAAGGTTTGGCGTCGGGCGTTTTGGATCAGCTTGATTTCCGGGTATCGTTCGCGGACAATCTGTGCGGTGTCGTCGGTGGAGGCATCGTCAATGACGATAATCTCGATTGGCAAATCATCAGTTTGATAACGATAGATACTATCCAGGCAAGGAATCGTCAAATCAATACGATTGTGAACCGGGATTATTACAGAGACGAGGTTTTGTGGTCGCGCTTTCGCGTCGTTCCCAGCTCTATCGACATAATGCGTGAGCGGGTCCTTGTCGCCAAGTTCTGGGCCCTGTGCCAAATAAGCAGCAACGTCGAATTGCCGGTTCGGATTCGTCCCCTCCTTCCATCCTCGCGTGATGAAATGCGTCAGCGGCTCAAGTCCGGCGGCCTTCACGTCCGGGCGCTGCTCGAAATAATATTCGACCGAAAACAGCGGATGCGGCGATTTCAGATTGCGCCAGCCCTCGGTCAGGTAATGGCCAAAGGTCGCCTGTTCCGGAGGAAGATCGGGATTTTGCTGCGCGTACCAATGCGGGTCGAACAGCGGGTGGGGGCTCGAAAGAGCCTCGGATTCGGCAGGCTGTTGGGTCGGATCGGCAATATTGTGATGGCGCACGAAAAAACCTTGGCTGATGCGGGACTTGACGCCCTGTCGCGGTTGGAAACTCAGGAAAGCTGCAACCTATGCGTGTTGTGGCTTTCGCCCTTCCCGTACACCATATCGGACGTAATGCGCCAGTGGGTTCTTGCCCGCCGCGCGGACGTCAGGGTAGGCGGCGAGATATTTCTCGGTGCTGAACTTCGGTCCGGGGTCGCGGGCCTCTTTCCAGCCATGCAGCCAATAATGCTCCAGGGGATTTGCCCCCGAGCGCCGAACGTCTTCGTATTTTTCGAGATACCAGTGGGTGTCGAAAAATTCGTTGGGCTTGTGGCCGAGCGCAAAGCCCAAGGTCACATAATGCTTGAAGGGCGACAGGCTCAGGGCTTCGCATTCGGGATAACGCGCGCGATAAAAGACCGGGTCGAACAGGCCGCTTCTTTTCAACGCCCAGGCGCGCCAGAGCCGACGGAACGGTTCGGAGAAAACGGCAAGGGCGGGCGCCTTGTCGCGCGCGGCGGCGCGCGCCGCCGCCGCTTCGGCATCGACCAGCCGCGCGCGCAGCGTCGCGATTTCGGCGGCCTGCTCGGCCTGGCCGCGCTCGACCCTGCCGAGTTCCGCGCGCGCCATGGTCAGATCGGAGGACAGGCGGGTGACTTCCGTAAAATGGCGGACGGCATCGGCCTCGAAGTTCCGCTGCCGTCGTGCGGCGTCGGCGGCCGTGGTTTCGTTCAGTTCCGCAAGCGCGCGCTTCTCGTCTTCCGCGCTTTGCAAGCGCGCGGCAAGATCGCTTCGTGCGGCTTCGGCTCGAGCCGCGCGCGCCTCCTGAGCAGCCACGCCGGCAAGCGCGTCCGCCAGTTTCGACTCGGCGGCCTGTAAATCCGCGTTCGATCGTTCCTGCTGGTCGCGAAGAGCGGCGAGCTCGCTTAACGTCGCGGACAAAACCTGCGATTGCTCATTCGCATTTTTGGCGGCCTCATCGACGGCGCTTTGCAGGGATTCCGCGCGCCCTCGCAATTCGGCGATCTCGAGGGCGTGCTCGGAATGTAAGTTCCTGATTTGTCCTTCCAGGCGCCCTATTTCGTCCCGCGCCGCGTCCAATTCCGCTACGACCTGGTTAAGTCGGCGCTCGTCCGCTTCCTTTGCCGTCATCGCGGCTTCCAGGGCCTCTCGGAATTGCTGTTCGCTGACGCCGTGGATCTCAACCGCTTGCGTCAGCTCATTCCGAGCTTCTTCGTGCTTCAGACGCAGCTCGTCGCATTGGGCGTTCAATTTCTGGGTCTGATCGCGCAATTCCTCCAAACTGACTTCGTAGTCTATGAGCAGCCGTCCGAAAATCTCGCTCGATTGATCGAATTGGTCGCGGATGTGGTCCAATGTCGCCATGGCCGAATTCGACATCGGGTTACGGCTGAGATCGGACAGCGCTTCAAAGGCGCGCGCGGCCCACTCATTCACCTCCCGATGGATCCTGAGCTCGTGCGGGTTCGATTCATGGTGAACCAGCGCATCCGAGAGGAATTTCTCGATTTCGTAGCTGGAACGATCCGAAAGCTTTGGCCAGGAAAGGTCGATCTCGGCGGCAATTTTTTCACAGGCGCCGCGCCAGTCCTGTCGAAATTCGCTCCAGAGCACGAGCGAACGCGCGTTTGTACGTGTCGTGGCTTCGGCATCCAGGGAATGACGCAACCACAGCAGCACCCCTTTATTGAGAGATATCCCATCTCGTATTTTCAGAGAGCGCGCGACGTCCAACGGCGAACGGATGGGAATAACGATACGCGGCTTAGCCTCAATTTCTCGGAAAACGTCGGCCCAAAAAGGAAAGAAACGACAGACTCGCGGATCCTTCAAAACCGCGAGAGGCGCATCATCGAACTCCCTCGCGAAAAGCTTCTTTGCCCTTTTTTTGAATTTGCTCGCGGGCGGTGAGTTCTGCCATGCTTTATTAAATGGGCGCCAGTCATCCCATTTCGTTCCTGCCGATTCCAAGATTTTGTCATGAAGGTTCATCAATTCCAGGGATTCGAAATACCCACGCTCATTAAATTCGTTCTGAGGCATAATGGTTTTGGGAGCCGATGCGCCAAGCCTTGACATAACGCCGGTGATTGCGCTCGTCCCGCTCCGGTGCATACCTAAGACAACGATTACGTCCGACATTTTGTCCTCAAACTTTGCCTAGCTAGCAGCGCTGTCATATTTGAACGTGGCAAGACCAAGAACAGGCTCGACAACGTATATCTGCCGCTCGCGAGCGAAGCGCCATACCTAGCGCGCTTGTCAAGCCCCAAATGGCGCCTGCTAGAGCCGATAATGTCAAGCTCGCGGAAAGCGCGCGGCAGCCACCTTCTGAGGACAGGTGACCGGGAAGCGCATGCCATTTTTCAGCGTGCGCATGAATTCGGCGGCTTCGTTTATCTACCCGCCATTATCTCGACTGGCAACTCGCCGCGCTATAGATATTCAAGTTTGAGACCGTTGATCTCCACTCGCGGCGGGGCGGCGCGTTTCGACGCGACAGCGCTATGCTAGGGCGTCGGCTTCGTTCGCCAAGACATTCTCGCCAATGAATGTTTCGACGCTTGGTTTGAGCACGGCGACGCCCTCTTCTTCCGCAATCGTCCGCGCGTCCATTACCGCTTTCGCGCCCAGGGCGATGACTGCAAAAGCGGCAAGAACCAGGATGGCGATGTCGAGGCCGGACAAGCCATTGGCCAGCGGCTCTTTGAGCCCGGTCGCTGCGCCAAAAATTGCCCACAGGATCATCAGGATGCGGAATTCGGTGGCGCCGACGCCGATATAGGACATCTGGTGGATGTGGTGAGCGGCGGCGCGAATATAGGTGTAGGCAGAGAACAGCAGGAAGCAAAGAAGGATCGTGAAGGCGGCGATCAGCGACAAAAACGGCGACAGACCGAAGGCCACAATCAGCGCGATCTGGGCGAACAGATCGCAGGTGTGGTCGACGAGGAAGCCAAACCGCGGACGTTCCTCCTTGCGGTATCTGGCCAAGGATCCATCAAGGGAATCGCCGAACCAGTTGAGGCTTATTCCCAGGACAACCGCCGGCAGCGACCAAAAAGTCCAATTGCAGCCAACCAAGCCGAGCGCAGCGATAAGGGAGCCGAGAAGGCCGACAATCGTCAAATGAAGCGATGTCACCGAACGGGGAATACGCGGCAGAATCCACCGGATCAAGCTCTGCTCGGCTTCCACCAGAAAACTGCGGTTATGACGCTTTGGACCCGAACCAGATTGCATCACGCACCTCAAAATCAATTTGTTGTGATTTCGCCGGAACCATAATTTTTGCGCTGCAAAAGGTCAAGGCCCAGATAGCGATGCTCTTGCGGATTCAAAGATCCAAATTGATGCGCAGCGCCAGGTGATAAGGATACATGCTTTCGGGTTATCAATATCTTATGGTCGGTGTGCCATTGTTGCAACTTTCGCAATTTATCGCTCGAACGTCGAGTGGCGCGCAAATTGGTCGCAAGGCGCCGGCCGTCCGCCGGCGGTCGCCCGCGCTTTCGCGCCAGGGCTGGAATTGCTTGACGGGGGTAAGACGCCGCCTGCTTCATTGCGCCCCACTTGGCGGCAAGCCGTAACAAAAACGCTTGTCTTTCGGGCATTTGATGATCTGTACCGTGTGGTTCGCCTCGAGCACAGCGCGTTCCATTTCCTGGGCGAGGCAGGCGCGGTAACGAAAGACAGCCGCGACATAGGAATCCACCTCGGCGCCGCATGCGCCCGCCGCCGCCTTGCGGCCGGGGTCTCCTCGCGCGCATTGTGGGGGGTACGGGGGGGCGCAATAGCCGAAACCCCAGCGATCGTCGCGCGCCGATGTGGAAAAAGGCGAAAATGTCTGCAAAATCGCCGCCGCGGCAAAGCCGCCAGCGGAGACCAAGGTGCGAACCGAATCCATCATCCGCGCCACCCTGCCCTGAACGCCCCCAAAGATCACGCTGTCAGGAATAGCGATGAGCCTCCCTCCGGAGACAGGCGCTCCGGATTACAGACCCTTGACCGCATAGGCCGTCATAGCGGGGCCTGCCGCCGCATTGATGGCGGTCGAAAACAGCGACATCGCCTTGTAGAAATCCATCGCCATCGAGGCGGACACATAGACCATGTCCTTGTTCTGCATGGCCATGTGACGCGCCAGGAAATAGGTGTTCGCATCCTTGAAATGCAGACGATAGACGACATTGACCGATTGCGCGCCAGGCGGGATGGGATAGGTTGGATCAAGCTCGCGCGCCAGCCAAACCGGCTCCGAACGAAGCAGGAACACGCCCTCTGGATCAGCCAGGCTATCGAGGATGCCGCCTGATTTGGCGACGGCTTCCTCGACCGTGATCCCGGCGGCGTCGAAAGGCACCAAAGCATTGCGGCCAGCGGCGCCGAAAACGGTAAAAGTTTGCGGCTCTTGCTCGACGGTGAGCACATCGTCGCGCCGAACATAGATATTTTCGCGTGGGTTCCGGAGCAAAGCCTGCATCGGCACACGACCCGTGACGTCGCCCCGGGTGAGAGAAATGAAGACATCATGAACCGGCGCCTTCACACCGCCGGCCGCCGCGATGACATCCATAATCCGGTCGCCGCGATTCGACAACGGAATGCGTGCGCCATTGGTCACTTCGCCGGTGACCGTCACGTCATTGCTGACATTGTGAGGCACGGTGACGACCGCCTGCGGTTCAATCGCCTTGCCGGCGAGACGAGCAACGATGGTGCTTTCCACCTGTTCGGGCGTCATTCCGGCGACATGGATGCGGCCGGCATAGGGCACCGTTATGCCGCCGTCGCGTCCAACCACCTGTTCTGGAATGCTGGCCGAGTGCGATCCGGCGCTGACGCCATTTATCGACGCAGACGAGAACAAGCCGCCGGACGCGGCTTCCCAGATCGTCACCTGGACGGTGTCGCCCACCCCGATGACGGTCGATGGCGCGCCAGCCCTTGCCCCAAACCTCTCGTAAAGCGACGATTGCGGATGTCGGGCGAGAATCGACACCGTGCGCTGATTGATATCCGCGACGAGATATCGAGGAATCTTCTGGCCGTCACTTTTCGCTTCGTCGACCACCTGATTGGCGTTCGGGCCCGCGGAAGGCAGCGTCGAACAGCCCGCGAAGGTGAGCGTCAACCCAATCAGCGCGACGAAAGCAATTTGCCGAGACGGGCCCATTCAATCCTCAACTACAAATTTCGGCCGCATAAGTGCGGCAAGCAAACGCCTAGGTCAACCTCTAACACGCCAACCCGATCAGGCCGTCGATTTTGCTCGGAGGCCGTGGCGCCGCCGCCACAAGGCTCGCCGCCTCGGGTTAAGCTCAGTTAAGTCTTTCGAGTTAATTTCGGGCCATGGTTAACGCCCTGTCGTTTTCTTGCGATCGCGCCTACGCCGCCAGATTGCGCAAGAAGGCGTCAAATTCGGCGAAAAAGGCCGCCCCCCACATCGAGGGAACCGTCGCTGCGGCGCCGTTTGGCCCCCTCGGCGCGGCCGAAGCCAGGGTTTTGGCGACGATGGCATCAAACCAGTCCGCCTCCGCCAACGGATCGCAATAGGAAATTTCGCGTCCGTCTTGCTCCAGGAATGGTGGAATGTCGGAGGCGAGCACCGGGGCTCCGGCGGCGAGGGCCTCGGCGACCGGAAGACCGAAGCCTTCGGCCAAGGAGGGGGCGAGCAAGGCGCGACAATGATCGAGCAGTCTCTTGTAATCGGGCGTTGGGAGCCCCGCGACCTCGATCACATGGCCGCCCAGGGCCTCATCCTCCAGGGCGGCGAGAATCTCCCCGTTGTTCCAGCCGCGCTTGCCGATCACCACGAGTTTCGGGGCCTCGCGGCCGAATCGCGCGATCAGCCGGCGCCAGACGCGCAAAAGGAGTAAATGGTTCTTTCGCGGTTCGATCGTGCCGCAGACGATGAAGAAGGCCGTTTGAGCGAGGCGAGCGTCCTCATGGCGCGGCGCGGCGAAAATCGGAGCGACGGGCGGGGCGATCCGGACGATCGGCAGGTTCGGCCGGCCACGCCGCGTCAAATGGTCGCGCAGGCTGTCTTCGACGGCGCGGCTGGCGACGGCCGCGCCAGCGCCACGCCGAGCCAGAAGGTCAAGCCTTTGCGCGTGCAACGCCGGTTCGCGTCCCCAGAACCACTCAGGTCGCTCGACGGCGAGCAGATCATGGATCCAAAACAGCGGCCTGACATCGGGCCGCTCGTCGAGCCAGGCGACATGCCGTTTCCACTCCAGGGGAAAATGCGTGGCGTTCAAATAGAGCGCGCCGCGCGGGGCGGCCCGGCGCGGCGACCGCGCGCCAGGCGGCAGGTGACGGATTATAGTCCGAGCGATATGGAGCGGCCTGTGCGGCCGAGAGGCGACGATGCGCGGCGGGGCGCCCGCCCCGCCGCCCGACGCGTCGAGCAGACGCGCGACCACAGCTTCATATGCGGGCGAGCCCTCATGAGCGGCCATTTCTTCGCGCCAGACCGCCGACGCGCGCTCGATCGCGGCCAGCGCGGCATTTCGTGACAAAACGCGTGGGCCGGTGAAGCCAAGGCCGATCGCGAGCCCTTTGAAGTGCCCATGGATCAGAAAATGCCGGGCGAGCAGCAGATCGATCCGATCGATGCCGTTCGGCGTCGCGTTCAGAACGCGGGTGACGAGGCGCGACAGGTCATAAACGATTGATGAGGTCATGAACGACGGCAAAGATTTCAGTGGAGGGCCAAGTGCCGGCCCGATGAATTACAGGATGCCGAAGCCTATTCCAATTCTCCGATAGCGATTTAGCCGCCGGCCTTTCAGTTGCAAGCCAACGGCGCCGCGCAACGCGTCAACATGGTGGCGCTAACCAGTAACCTCTCTATAATTATCTATCAACGGCCTCTCCAGGGGACAGCCATTGGGCCAAACGGGAACATTCAGCGTGGATGCGACGACAGCTGTCATAAGACGGATTCTTTGCGTTTTTCCGCGCTACGAACCGTCGCTCGGCTCATTCGAATATGCCTATGACGTCACCGCCGGCCTGCGCGCCTTCATGCCGCCGCAGGGGCTTCTGGTCATAGCGGCGGCTTTGCCCGACGGCTGGGAGGTGCGCTTTCGTGATGAAAATATCGCGCCAGCGCGAAGGGGGGATTTTACCTGGGCGGACGCCGTTTTTGTCAGCGGCATGCATGTTCAGCGCCGCCAGATCGAGGATATCTGCGACCGGGCGCATTATTTCGGCAAGCCGGTCGCGCTCGGCGGCCCTTCCGTTTCCGCCTGTCCCGCATTTTATCCCTCGGTCGATTTCCTCCATATCGGCGAAATGGGCGACGCAACGGAAGCCCTTTTCGCCCGTCTCGCCAAGGATTGCAGCCGCCCCGCGGAGCAGATGCGCTTCGAAACCAAAGAACGGCGGGCGCTTGAGGACTTGCCCATTCCAGCTTATGAGCTCGTCAGCTTCGACCGCTATTTCATCGGCTCGATCCAGTTTTCCAGCGGCTGCCCTTACACCTGTGAATTTTGCGATATTCCCGGCCTTTACGGGCGCGTGCCGCGGCTGAAATCGCCGCAGCGCATCATCGCCGAGCTCGATAAGCTGCGCGCCTGCGGCTTGAAGACCTCGGCCTATTTCGTCGACGACAATTTGATCGGCAACCGCCGCGCCTTGCGCGAGCTGCTCCCGCATCTCATCGACTGGCAGGAGCGCCACAGCTTTCCGATTTCTTTCGCCTTCGAGGCGACGCTCAATATTGCTAAATATGACGATCTGCTGGAACAGATGCGCGCCGCCTGTTTCACCGCCATTTTCTGCGGAATCGAGACGCCGGAGCAGAATGCGCTCCAAGCCATTTCCAAGGAGCAGAATCTCTTCCTGCCGATCGAAGAAGCGGTGCGCCGCCTCAACGCCAAAGGCATGGAAGTGATCGCCGGCATGATCACGGGCCTCGATTCCGACACTCCGGATACGGCGGACGCGATCGTCGCCTTCATCGAGCGCAACCAGATTCCCATGGTCACGCTCAATCTGATCCAGGCGCTGCCGCGCACCCCGCTGTGGGACCGGCTCGCGGCCGAGGGCCGGCTGAGCGACGACCCGGAGCGCGAATCAAATGTCATATTCAAGCGCGGCTACGACGAAGTGGTCGGCGACTGGCGCAAGGCGCTCAAGCAAATCTATGATCCCGCGCACCTTTTCGCGCGCTACGATCATTTGACCAAGACCGTCTTTCCCCATCGTCGCCCGCGCCCGCGCGCGCCGGGCTCGGTCACGCCCAAGGATGTGCGGCGCGGCTTCAAGATGCTGTTCAAAATCCTGTGGAAACTCGGCGTCATAGCCAATTATCGCCGCGAGTTCTGGACCTATGCCTGGCCGCGCCTCAAGGCCGGCCGAATAGAGGAGGTCATCTCGGTTGGTATTCTCGCGAAACATCTCATTACATTTTCGCGCAAGGCCTGCGCTGGCAAGCTCAACGCTTCGAATTATTCCCACCGGTTGAGAAGAACCGGGCCCCGCGCCCGCGCCGTCGCGTGGGCCCGCCGTCTCCGCGCGACGAGTTGAAACGAATTGTTTAAACCCGTGCCGATGTCGATCTCGCTGGCGACTACGCCGAGAACGAATTTGTCGTTGGGATCGTGTCCCTGACCGCGAAGAAACGAGCCCGCATTGCCGAAGAAATGTCTCAACGATCAACGAAAGGACGCGCCGCGCCGGCTCACGCAATTCACCGACGTAACCGCTTTTTACCCATTCGTGGATAAGCACCGCCGGGCGCTACAAATCAGGCGAGCACGACTTCCATCTCCATGTCGTCGAAATTGCACAATAGTGGACCGACTGGCGCGATAACACTCGCGATAAATTAATGAAAATGTTCGGAGTGAAGTCCGATCTCCTTGTGTCCGCGAAAATCCATCCTGATCCACGAAAATCCCTTAGAGCGTATGACGTCCATGCTCGTCCGGTATAATCTGGGTCGAATGTAACACCGGTTATCACACCGAGCGGGAACTAAGCCATGGCGAGCGAAAAATTAACGGCCCGCGCAGCCGCCACGACCAAGCCTGGATCTTACGGTGATGGCGCCGGCCTATGGCTCGTCGTCGCCGCGTCCGGCGCCCGCAAATGGGTATATCGCTTCACGTGGTTGGGCAAGGTCACGCAAATGGGCCTCGGTTCGGCCGATGTTGTCTCTCTCGCAGAAGCCCGAGACCTGCGGGGCGGGGCGCGAAAGTTGCTAGCCAATGGCGTCAATCCGATTGAGGCTCGGCGTGCGGCCGGGCGGGGCGCCGGCGCGGCAAAGGTGACGTTCGGCCAGATCGCTGATCAATATTTCGAGACGAAGAAAGGCGAATACCGGAACGACAAATATCGCGAGATGGTGCGTCTCGCCCTGACGCGGACCGCCGCGCCGCTCCAACCGCTGCCGGCGGACGAGATCGACACCGAGGCTGTCCTCGCCGCCCTCAAGCCGGTCTGGGTTGCGACGCCCGAAACCGGAAAGCGCTTCCGCGAGAAGATTGAGGCCGTGCTCGACGCCGCGACAGCCAAAGGTCTACGGTCCGGCGAGAACCCAGCGCGATGGAAGGGCCATCTTGAGCACCTTCTTCCAAAGAGGAAGAAGGTCGAGAAAAATCACCATGCCGCGATGGATTACCGCGATCTTCCAGCCTTGATGAAGAAACTGCGCGACGCTGACGGGAATTTAGTGACCAGTTCGCGCGAGGCTATTTCCCTACTAGGGAAAAGAGGTAGGCGAGGGCTGGCCGATTCCTCGCAGACGCGGGCATCAAGACCGTTTACGCCGTCGAATTGTCACACCAATTGTAACACTTGCAGGCGCTCGATTTTGCAACATACTGATCCCAAACGAATAAATTATTGAAATGGTCGGAGTGAGAGGATTCGAACCTCCGACCCCCTCGTCCCGAACGAGGTGCGCTACCAGGCTGCGCTACACTCCGACATGGCGGTGGCTTGTTCCGCCGCATTGCAAATTTGACGCCGCGTTTTCGCGAAAAACCGGGTTCCACTTTTTCGCACGCCGCTTTGCTTGCGGCCGCCTTATAGCGGCGACAGTGGACCGGAGCAAGAGGCTTGGCCCGGCTTTGTGAAATTTCGCGAAAGGCGCCGATAAACGGCGGTTCGTCCACCAAGGCATTTGTCGCCGCCGCGCCCTCGCCATTATATTCTGGCGCAATCGAGTCGAATCACTTGGGCGCGCTTGACTTGTGCGCGTATCACTTGGGCGCGTATCACTTGGGCGCGCCGGCGCGGCCGCCCCAAAGGTTGTCCCGATGAACGGTTTTTTTTCCCGAGGCCTCGCTCTTTTCGGCGCGACGCTCGCGGCTTGCGCGCCGCTCGCCGGCGCGGCGCGGGCCGAGACCATGCACGCCGATTATCGCGTCTCGCTGATCGGCGTGCCGATCGGCGTCGCCACCGCCAACGCCTCGGTCGCGGAGAGCCGTTACAAGGTCGTGCTCAACGTCCATCTCACCGGCGTCGCGGCCTGGATCTCCAAATTGCGCATGGCGCTCGCCTCCTCGGGAATTTACGCGGGCGGCGCCCTGTCGCCTTCCGGCTACGCCACCATCGCCTCCAATTCGAGCGAGACCCGCACCCTGCGCATGGCGATGCGCGAAGGCGCGGTGCGCGAGATTCAATATTCGCCGCCCTGGTACGGCCAGAACAGCCCCGACCGCGTGCCGCTGACCGAGGCCAGCAAGCGCGACGTCATCGACCCGCTTTCGGCTTTCCTCATGCCGGCGCCCACGGGCGCGAGCCCGGTCGGCCCCGCCGCCTGCAATCGCCGCGTTCCGGTGTTCGACGGCTATACGCGTTTCGACGTCACCCTGTATTATGTCGGGGTCAAGGAAATCCGCACCCGGGGCTATTCCGGGCCGGTGACGGTCTGCTCGGCGCGCTATATCCCGATCGCCGGGCACAAGCCGGACAACAAGGCGACCCAGTTCATGGCCAACAACAAGGACATGAACATCTGGCTCGCCCCCGTGCCCCATATGCAGATGGTCGTGCCCTATCGCGTGTCGCTGATGACCATGGCCGGAACGGCTGTCATCGAGGCCGCAGAGTTGCGCTTCACCCCCTGAGCGGACCCGGTCCGTCGGGCCGGCGCCATTCACGAATCCTTCATAGAGAAACCATTGACAGGACAGGCGTTTCGAGTCCGCGCCACCTGAACCCGCGCGCGGGCCGCGATTCAATTTATGGCGTATGGTCATGCGCTGGCGCCTATATGTAGCGCGAACAAAAGCGGATTCTGGCGCGGTCAGCAATTCGGGCGCGATTCGTTCGCGCAAGGTTCGAGGGCTTAACGGCGAGAGCCGCCGCAGCCCGCGTTTCGTATCCAACCCATTGATTCTTCTGGCGCGAGGAAAAATGTTTCGTCCTGGAATGAAACAGGCCGGCGAGATTCGCGCCGATAATCCCATTGGCCCTTGTTTCCGACTGGTCGGAAACAAGGGCGCCGCCGGCGTCAGCCGGTCGGCGCGGACACCCTCAGTCCTTTTCATGGGCCGATGGCAAAAGACTTTCGGGCGGCGCCGCGATTCTTTTTGTGGCGTCCGCGCCGCCAATGCCCTTATTAAGGCGCGCGGGCGCACTCTCGGCGCGGGTCGGCTCGATCCGAAACTTCTTCGCCTGCCGCGAAAGCCGGAGCCTTTGGCATGAATTCGCAAGGCGCCCCGCGCGCCGCCGCCAATGTCTCGGCGCTTCTTGGCCCGACCAATACCGGCAAGACCCATTTCGCCATCGAGCGGATGCTGAGCCATTCGGCGGGCATGATCGGCCTGCCGCTGCGCCTGCTGGCGCGCGAGGTCTATAACCGCGTGGTCGCCCAGGTTGGAAGCGAAGCGGTCGCGCTGATCACCGGCGAAGAGAAGATCAAGCCCAAAAATCCACGTTTTTGGGTGTCGACCGTCGAGGCCATGCCGCGCGACCTCGCATTGCCCTTCGTCGCGATTGACGAAATCCAGCTCGCGGCGAGTTTCGATCGCGGCCATGTCTTCACCGACCGCATTCTCAACCGGCGCGGAACGCAGGAAACCCTGCTGATCGGCGCCGCGACCATGCAGGAGGCGCTGGAGCGGCTTCTGCCCGGAATTCGCATCCAATCGCGCCCGCGCTTCTCGCAACTGACTTTCGCCGGCGACCGGAAAATCGCCCGCCTGCCCCGGCGCAGCGCCATCGTGTCCTTTCGCGCCGAGGACGTTTACGCCATCGCCGAATGGATCAGGCGCCAGCGCGGCGGCGCGGCGGTGGTGCTCGGCGCGCTCAGCCCCCGCACCCGCAACGCCCAGATCGAGCTCTACCAGAACGGCGACGTCGATTATATCGTCGCCACCGACGCCATCGGCATGGGACTCAATCTCGACGTCGATCATGTCGCCTTCGCCGCCGACCGCAAATTCGACGGCTATCAGCACCGCCGGCTGAACCCGGCCGAATTCGGCCAGATCGCCGGCCGCGCCGGCCGCCATGTCCGCGATGGCTCGTTCGGGACCAGCGGGCGCTGCCCGCCCTTCGACGAGGAACTGGCGGCGATGATCGAATCCCACGCTTTCGACCCGGTCGCGCTGTTGCAATGGCGCAACGCCGCTCTGGATTTTTCATCGATCGAGGATTTGATCGCCTCGCTCGACGAGACGCCGACCCTGTCCGGATTGTCCCGCGCGCCGACGGCGGAAGACCAGATTGCTCTGGAAGCCGCCGCGCGCGACGAAAAGGTGCGGCGCAACGCCAAGACCCGCGCCGACGTCGCGCGCCTGTGGGACGTGTGCCAGATTCCCGATTATCGCAAGACTTCCCCGGCCGCTCACGCCGATCTGGTTCTGACCATGTTCGGCTTTATCGTGCGCGCAGGAACGGTTCCGGACGACTGGTTCGCCCGCCAGATCGCCCTGGTTGACCGGACCGACGGCGATATCGACGCGCTTTCCGCGCGCATCGCCCAGGTGCGGACCTGCTCCTTCATCGCCAACCGGAATGACTGGTTGAACGATCCTGAGCATTGGCAGGGCGTCTCGCGTCAGGTAGAGGACAATCTGTCGGACGCCCTGCACGCGCGTCTGACCCAGAGATTTGTCGACCGGCGCGCCAGCGTGCTGATGCGCCGACTGAGAGAGAACGCGATGTTGGAAGCCGAAGTCACCGCCACGGGCCAGGTCATGGTCGAGGGTCATCACGTCGGCTCCTTGCAGGGATTCTGCTTCACCCCCGATCCGACGGCCGAGGGCGAGGAGGCCAGAACTCTCAACGCGGCGGCCCAAAAAGCCCTGGCGACCGAAATCGAGGCGCGGGCGCGCCGCGTGCACGAGGCGGTGGACGAAGCCTTTGTCCTGGCCAATGACGGAATCATCCGCTGGCTCGGCGAGCCGGTCGCGCGGATCGCGGCGGGCGACCATATCCTGAAGCCCCGGGCGCGGCTGATCGCCGACGAACAGCTGACCGGCGGCCAGCTCGACATGGCGCAGAACCGCCTCGACCTGTGGCTCGCCCAGCATGTGAAAAAACTGCTCGGCGCTTTGGAAGAGCTGGAAATCGGCGACGGCCTTGAAGGCGTCGCGCGCGGGATCGCCTTCCAGATCGGCGAGGCGCTCGGCGTGCTGGAGCGCTCGCGCGTCGCCGACGAGATGAAGACCCTGCCCCAGGAAGGCCGCGCCGCCCTGCGCAAATTCGGCGTGCGTTTCGGCGCCTATCATCTTTATCTGCCCGCGCTGCTGAAGCCGGCGCCGCGCGCGCTCGCCGCCCAGCTCTGGGCGCTGAAACATGGCGGGCTCGAAACGGTGAAGGGCATCGACGAGGTCGCCCATCTCGCCTCTTCCGGCCGCACCTCCTTCGCCGCCGATGCTTCGCTCAACCGCGGCCTTTATCGCGCCGCGGGCTTTCGCGTCTGCGGCGAGCGCGCGGTGCGCGTCGACATTCTGGAGCGCCTGGCCGATCTGATCCGCCCGGCGATCGCCTATCGCCCCGGCGTGACGCCGGGCGATCCGCCTCCCGGCGCGGCGGACGGCGAGGGCTTCGTCGTCACCGTCGCCATGACCTCGCTCGCCGGCTGCTCCGGCGAGAGTTTTTCGAGCATTCTGAAATCGCTCAGCTACGCCAGCGAGACGCGGCCCGGCCCGGCGATCACCGTCCCGCTGCTGCCCAAGGCCCCGACCGAGCCGTTCAAGCCGGCCGCAGAGCAACGGTTGCGCGAAGGCGCCGAGACCGCCGAAGCCGAAACGGCCGAAACGCCGCCTGAAACCGAAGCCACGGCGGAGGCGCCCGAAGCCGCGTCCGCCGAAACGGCGGCTCCGGCCGAACAGGCGGCGGCGGAAGAAGCCGCGCAAGAGCCCGCGCAAGAGCCCGCGCCGGCGGTCGAGAACGAGATGGTCGCGAGCGGAAGGCGAAGCCGCCGAAACGTCCGAAGCCGCGCCCGCCGAGGACGCCGCGGCCGCCGAAATGGCGGCTCCGGCCGAACAGGCGGCGGCGGAAGAGGCCGCGCAAGAGTCCACGCCGGCGGGCGAGAACGAGATTGTCGCGGCGGGAGAAGGCGAAGCGGGCGAAACCGCCGAAGCCGCGCCCGCCGAGGAGGCCCAACCGGCCGAACCGGCGACGGTCGAAGTGTGGAAGCCGCAGCGCCATCATGGCCGGCGCCGCGAACATGACCAGCGGCCCCAGCGCCGTCCCGGCGGACGCGGAGTTCTCCGGCCGTCCGCAGGCGGCGCCCGGCGAAGGCCAGAAGGGCGAAGCCCAGGGCGGCGAAGGCGCCCCGGCGCAGGAGCGCCCGCATCGTCCCGAAGGCGGCAAGCCGCGTTTCGAGGGCCGGCGCGACAATCGCCGATTCGAAGGCAAGTTCGACGGCAAAAAGCGCGAGGGCCCAGGAAGCGGACAAGCTGGCGGCGACCGTCCGCCCCATCACGAAAAGCGCCCGCCGCGCGAAAAACAGGCCGATCCGGATTCGCCCTTCGCCAAGCTCGCCGCGCTCAAGGCCGAGCTGGAGGCGAAAGGCAAGAAGAGCTGATCCCACGGCCTTTGCATTTTCGCCCGCCTGCCCGCGTCATTTTGCCGATTGCCGGACTTTTCTGGCATGGTTAATGCTTAATTAAGGTCGCCGGGTTCAGTCTGGGGAAAATGCGTGTCGCGCGGGTCTTTGCATGTTCAACAAGTTGCGGCGGTTCATTGACGAATTGACCGGCGCCGAACCCGTGGAGCGGGATTTCGGCGAGAATGAATTGCGCGTCGCCGCCGCCGCTTTGCTGGTCCATGTCGCCGAAATCGACGGCTTTTTCACCGATCCGGAAAAACGCGCCCTGCTGCTTCTGCTTCAGCAGCGTTTCGATCTCGATGTCGATTCCGCCGAGCGCCTGCTCGCCGAGGCGCGCGCGCGCGACCGCAAATCCGTGGACCTTTATGGCTTCACCTCGGTCCTGAAACATTCGATGAGCGGGCCGGATCGGCGCAGGCTGGTCGAAATGATGTGGACCGTCGCCTATGCCGACGGCGTGGTCCAGGAATTCGAGGAAAATATCATCTGGCGCGTCGCCGAACTGCTGGGCGTGCCGTCGCGCGAGCGCATCGCCATGCGCCGCAAGGTCCGCGAGGAGCATGGCTGCGATCCCGACGCGCCGGGGCCGTGGGACGACGACAGGGCTGCCGCCGCGGAGGCGAAGCCATGAGCGGGCCGCGCAAGGTCATGCTGATCACCGGCGCCTCGGGCGGCATCGGCGCCGATCTCGCCCGCGTCGCCGCGGCGAAGGGTCACGATCTCGCCCTGGTCGCACGCAACCGCGCCGCGCTCGACGCCCTGGCCGACGAAATCGCGGCGCGACCTGGCCAGCAGGCGCCGCGCCCGCTGGTGTTCGATTGCGACCTGTCGCGGGAAGGCGCCGCCGCCGCCATCGAGGCTTTCCTGGAACAATCCGCCGCCGATGTCGAAATCCTCGTCAACAACGCCGGCTTTGGCGTGGTGGACGCGGCGCTCGACGGCGATCTTGCCGAACAGCTTGGCATGATCGACCTGAATATCCGCGCGCTGACCGAACTGAGCCTGCGTTTCGGCAAGAGGCTCGCGGCGAACCGCGGCCGGCTGCTCAATGTCGCCTCGGTCGCCGCTTTCATGCCCGGTCCCGGCATGGCGGTCTATTACGCCAGCAAGGCCTATGTTCTTTCCTTCAGCGAGGCTTTGTCGACGGAGCTGGCGCCGCTCGGCGTCAGCGTCACCGCGCTTTGCCCGGGCCCGGTCCCGACCGGCTTTCAGGCGCGCGCGGGTTTTTCCAGCGGCATGGCGTTCATGCGACATATCGCCCTATCCTCTCCGCAAGTCGCCCGCGCGGGCTATGATGGCATGATGGCGGGCAAGCGGGTGGTCCTGCCGGGGATCGTGGCCAGGATCATGGCCTGGAGCGCGCCCTTCACGCCAAATGGCCTGTCGCTGAGGATGATCTCGTCGCTGCAAATGCGCCGCAAATGGAAGGAGGCCGCCGGAAAATGAATTGTTGCAGCCGCTTTTCCTGCTCGCGGCGCAAGCCGATGCTGATCGTGCTTCATGGCGAGCATTCGACGCCGGGGCGGATCGGCCGGATGTTGCGCGATCTCGGTTTCGGCCTCGACATCAGGCGCCCGCGCTTCGGCGATCCGCTGCCGCAGAACATGAGCGGCCACAGCGGCGCGGTCTATTTCGGCGGCCCGATGAGCGCCAATGACGAAGAGGACTGGATCAGGCGCGAAATCGACTGGATCGGCCTGCCGCTGAAAGAACGGAAGCCCTTTCTCGGCATCTGCCTCGGCGCGCAAATGCTCGCCCGCCACCTCGGGCATCGCGTCGGCGGCCACCCGGAAGGCAAGGTCGAGGTCGGCTATTATCCGATCCGCCCGACCGAAGCGGGACGCGGATTGTGCGCGGCGCCCTTCCCCACCTGCGTCTATCAATGGCACCGCGAGGGCTTCGACCTGCCCAACGGCGCGACGCTGCTGGCCGAAGGCGAGGATTTCGAGGCCCAGGCCATCCGCGTCGGCGAACGGGCGTTTGGCCTGCAATTCCACCCGGACGTCACCTATGACATGATGTGCCAGTGGACGGTGACCGCCCTGGAGCGCATGAACCAGCCCGGCGCCCAGGAAGGCCGCCGCCATCTCGACGGCTGGTTCCAGCACGACGCCGTGGTGGCGCGCTGGACCGAATCCTTCCTGCGCTGCTGGAGCGGCGGCGGCGCCTGCGGCCGGGCGGCCAGCGTCGCGGCGGAGTAAAACGCGACCAAGGCGCGGCAGAAGAGTGCGGCGGCAGGAAATCTGGAACGTTCGATCTCGATATTGCAAACGAAATATGCGGCCGGAACCATGTCAAATCACGTTTGACACATGTAAAACTATGATTTACAGTCCGGCAAGTTAATTGATTAGGGCGCAATGATTGAAAGCTTTCGCCACAAAGGATTGAGACAGCTTTTTGAAGATGACGCCGTCAAAGGCGTGAGCGCCGAGCATGTCCGCAAACTCAAGCAGATTCTAGCCTTGCTTGAAGCCGCGCAGGACGTGGCGGACCTCGATCTGCCGACTTTTCGCCTCCACGCGTTGAAAGGCGAGCTTAAAGGATTCTGGGCGGTCACAGTCCGCGCCAATTGGCGGGTGATTTTCCGCTTCAAGGACGGAAAAGCCTCTGACGTCGATCTCGTGGATTACCATTGAAGGAGGTGAAGGCCATGACGATGAAGAACCCGCCACATCCCGGCGAAATGATTGGCGACATTCTCCAGGAAATGGGCGTGTCGATCAGCGCCGCCGCCAGGGGCATGGGCGTGACGCGCCAGCAATTGCACAATGTTATTGCCGGTCGCAGCGCGATCACGCCAGAAATGGCCTTGCGGCTCGAAAAGGCTCTCGGCAGTTCCGCCGACGTCTGGATGCGCCTGCAGGTCAATTACGACTTGGCGCAAGTCCGCGCCCGCGCCTCGACGATCGAGGTTACCCGGCTGGCGCCAAAAGTCGCCTGAGCCGTTAAGCTGAAATGGGCGCCGATTGAGTTCCCTCCAACTTCAAGTTATTACGACGCTTTGATGCAATATAGGATGCGCTTATCTGCATTTTATAAACAGTAGAATATCTGAAAAATACCACCTATTTGTGTTTTTAAATGTTTAGTAGTTTACAAGCCTTCAAATTATAATTTGAATTCAGATCAATCGGCCATGTCCAATGTCCAGAACACCTTGTAGCGCGTTTTCGGATTATAGGCGGCCGCGATCCCCATCCGTTTCATGCTTGGCGCCAGCAGGTTCGCATTATGCGGCGGCGACTGGCGCCAGCCCGAAAAAACGTCGGCCAAAGTGTCATAGCCGGCCGAGACATTCTCCACCGCCCGGTTCTTCTCGTAGCCCGCATGGTCGAGCCGCTCGGCGAGGCCGCCGCGCAGCTCGTGGCTGAGCTTGTCGTGCGCCGCCATGGCGTCGGATTGCGCCTGGGCCTGCGCCATCAGGCCCGGATCGAGGGCGAGGTCGCCCAGGCCGTGATTGCGGCGGTAGAGCGAAATCATGTCGCGCGCCGCCGCGGCGTCGATCCGGGCGCCGGGCGCGGCCATCGATTGGAACAGGCCGCCTTCGGGCGGCGGCGTCGCCGGCGTTTCGGCGCAGCCGGCGAGCAACAGGCCAAGAGGCGCGGCGGCAAAAGCAAGGCGGATGACGGGACGCGGGAAACGAGACAAGAACCAGGCTCCGATCAAAAGCGAAGGCAGAGGGAATCGCCGAAAAAGATTAAGCCTTGTTTTCGGCGCCGCCTTTGAGATAGCGCTCCAGCATCGGCTCGATCCTGGGCAGGCTCACATTCACCGCCGCCGAACCGCCGGTGAGGGCGATGCCGGCTTCGGGCAGGCGGCTGAAAATGGCGAACATCAGATCGCTGCGCACCCGACCCGCGCGCTCGACATTCTCGACGAAACAAATCGTTTCGAAATCGAGCGAATTCGGTCCGATATTGGTGAACAGCACCGTCGGCGCCGGAATGCCCAGCACCTCGTCATGGGATTTGGCGACATCGAGCAGGGTTTCGCGGACTTTTTCCGGGTCCGCGCCCCAAAGCGCCTGGATCGGGATTCGGACGCGGCCGATGCGGTCGCCGCGCACGTAATTCTTCACCACGCCGGTCATCAGATTGCCGTTGGGCACGATCAGGGTCACGCGGTCGGCGGTCTCGATCTCGGTGGCGCGGACATTGATGCGGCGGACATGGCCCTGGTCGTCGCCAATGGCCACCAGATCGCCGACCTTGATCGCCCGCTCCCACAGCAGGATCAGGCCGGAGACGAAATTATTGACGACGCCTTGCAGGCCGAGGCCGATACCGACGGACAGGGCGCCCGCGACCAGCGCGACTTTCTGCAGATCGATGCCGAGAAAAGCGATGGCGAACAAGAGCGCCACCAGGACGCCGATATAGCCGACGCTGGTGCGCAGCGAGGCTTTCAGGCCCTCGTCGATATGGGTGAGCGGCAGATAGCTCTTCTCAAGCCAGTTCTGGATCGCATGGGTGAGCCCATAGCCCAGCCCGAACAGAGCGAGCGCGACGATCAGGCTCGAGGGCGAAATGGTGACATTGCCGACGGAGAAGCCGAAAAAGGCCGATTTCATCGCGCCGACCGCGTCGTGCGACTGCACGCCCCAGCGCGCGACCACCATGAAGGCGGCGGTGGCGTAAAGCGTCAGCGACAAAACGCCCGACAGCAGCGCCCCGAACTGCGCCAGGCTTTCGCGCCGCAGGCCGATGCTGGCGATCATCGCCCGGCTCAAGCGCGACTCGGGCCGGAACGCCTGCTCAAGCCCTTGAGAGACCAGTTTCTGCAACAGGAACAGCAGACTGATGACCAGGGCCGCCCAGGCGATCTGATCGACCAGGAAGGAAGAGAGCGCGACATAGCCGAGGAGATCGGCGCCGAGGACGACCAGCGTCGCCGTCCAGATGGCGAAGCGGATCGCCGCCCACCACGGGCTCTCGTCTTCGAGATTGGCCGGACGTCCCGATGGGCTTTCCGCCGCGTCCTCGGGCGCGGCGACGATGCCATAGAGCCCCTGCGTCAAGGCGAGGCCGACGAGCAGGGAGAAGGTTCCGCGCGCCACCACCGACAAGGGCAGCGCCGCGCTGACCGTCTCGTTGAGCGCGTCGAACAGCTTGCTGAGCGCGATCAGAACGGCGACCGCCAGCACCAGCCTCATCAGCCGATGGGCGACCGGGTCGGTCAGTTCGACCGGTCGCCACTGCGGGCGATTGGGAGCAAGGATGGCGTTGCCGAGGCCTCCCGCCAGCGCCACGATGATGACGCTTTGCAGCAGGGCGTCGGACAAGGGCTTGAACTCGTCGCCGCCGAGGCCGAACCAGTCGCCCAGCGCGTAAAAGGCCAGCAAGGCGCCGAACGGAATGACCGCCACCGCCAAAGCCGTCCACAAGGCGGCGGCCGCCTTTTGAAAATCGCTGCGGGTCCGCCCAGATTTTTCGCGCGGAATCACGCGGCGCGCCACGAAAGCCGCGCCGACGATGGCGGCGATCAGCGCCAGGACCCAAACGCCGAACAGCAAGGCGTTCCCTTCGAGCACGCCATCGGCCTGGCTCGCATAATCCATGACGACGGCGCGCGAAGCGGCGAGGCTGCGCGGGAGGTCGGCCGCCGCGCTGATCCACAAGTGCGGCGACAGGATGCTCGACGAGGTCTGGAAAACCGAATTGGCGAAGAGCGCGCGCCGCCGCACGGAAATCAGCGCGGCGGTCTGTTCGACCTGCACTTGCGCCAGTTTGGCCCGTTTGATGAGGTCGTCGCGCGACGCAAGCAGCTTTTCCTGATCGGCGCGCTCCTTGGTGATCGCCGGATCCTCCGGCGCCGCGGTCGGATTGGCCTTGAGATCCGGCGGCTTTCCAAGCTGGTCGAGCCGCGCCTTGATCGCCGCGAGCTTGGGCGTGACATCGGCGATGACGGCTTGGATTTGCGTCGAAAGCGGGTCCAGTTCGCTGCGCCGGCTCGCCAGGTCGGCGTCGGTCAGATTGTCGCCGGAGAGTTGTTTCTCGACCCTCTTGAGGCTTTGCTGAACCGAATCGAGGCTCGCCGCCGAATCGACCGGCGCAGGCGCGACCGCCGCCGCGGCGCCTGAATCAGCGCTCCAGGCGGGCGCGGCGGCGCCGCAGATCAAGAGGGCGGCCAGCAGCCTGGTCAGCAAGACGCGGGAAAGCATGCGCGTCACGGCGAACTCCAAATTTTTCCTGGACGTGAGCATGGCCGGAATTCGGCTTAAATCAAGGCGCCCGCGATTTTCGCCCCACCGGCGCGGCCGGATCGGCATAGGCGTGGTTCTTACCTTGCCAATCCTCGACCCGCCAGCCGTCATCCTCGCGCCGCCAATAATTCGGTCCCGCCGGCGCCTTGCCATGGCCGCCCGGAATATCGACCACAAAAACCGGCTGACAGAGACCTGACAGGCGCCCCAAAAGGGCGCGAACCAGTTCCCGCCCTTCGTCGAGGGGAACGCGCAGATGCGACGTGCCGGGAGCAAGATCGGCGTGATGCAGGTAATAGGGCTTGATTCGATTTTCGACGAAGGCGCGCATCAGGGCGGCCAGGGTCTCGACATCGTCGTTGACGCCGCGCAGCAGCACGGTCTGGCTGACCATGACGACGCCTGAATCGACCAGTCGCGCGATGGCCGCGCGCGCTGGCTCGGTCAATTCGCGCGGATGATTGGCGTGGAGCGCGACATAGATTGTCTTGCCCGAGGCGCGCAGGGCGCCGATCAGCTCTTCCGTCACGCGCTCCGGCGCGAGCGCCGGGACGCGCGAATGAAAACGCAGGATTTTCACATGGTCGAGCCTTTTCAGCCGCGCCGAAAGCTCGGCCAGGCGCCGGGGCGAAACCGCCAGCGGATCGCCGCCGGTGACGATCAGCTCCCAGATTTCGCGATGCGCGGCGAGATAAGCGAAAGCGGAATCGAGCGCGTGGGCGTCGAGCAGGCCCTCGGTTCCCGCGCCGACCCGCTCGCGGCGGAAGCAGAACCGGCAATAGACCGGACAGACGCTGGTCAGTTTTAATAGCGCGCGGTCCGGGTAGCGGTGAATGAGGCCCTTGACCGCCTCATGGGCGTCGTCGCCGATCGGATCGGCGCGCTCCTGCGGCAGAATTTCCAGCTCGGCGGCGTCGGGCAGGAACTGCCGGCCGAGCGGATCGTCGCGGCGCTCGATCAAAGCCGCGAGCGCCGCCGGCACGGCGACGCTGTAGCGCGCCGCCACTTTTGTTAAAGTTTCGGCTTCCTCGGGCGCGGCGAAACCCGCCGCGATCAAATCCTCGGGCTTTGTCAGCGTTTTTTCGGACGTCTTTGTGCTCATGGCGCGGCGACCGGCGCCCAGAGAACATCCTCGATATGCGCCGCGCCGGTCGCCAGCATGACGAGGCGATCAAGACCCAAGGCGCAGCCGGAGGCCGGCGGCATGAAGGCGAGGGCGTCGAGGAAATCCGCGTCGATCGGATAGGCCGAGCCGTAAATCCGCGCCCGCTCCGCCATATCGGCCTCGAAACGGCGGCGCTGCTCGACCGGATCGGTCAATTCGCCGAAAGCGTTGGCCAGCTCCACCCCGCAGCCATAGAGTTCGAAACGCTCGGCGAAGCGCGGGTCCTCGGGCTTGCGCCGGGCGAGCGCCGCCTCGCTCGCCGGATAGTCGATCAGCACGGTCGCGCGGCCATGGCCAAGCTCAGGCTCGATCCTTTCCGACACGATCTTGCTGAACAGGTCCGACCAGTGATCGTCGGCGCTGACCCGGACGCCCAGCCGCGCGGCCTCATGCGCCAGAGCGTCGCGTTTCCCCAGCGCGGCGGCAAGATCGACGCCCGCGTAACGCGAAAAGGCCTCGGCGACGGGCAGGATTTCGGGCGCGGCGCGCGGATCCAGGCTTGAGCCGCCGAACGAGAATTCGCGCGCCTCGGCCGCATCGGCCGCGACGGCGAGCACGGCCGCGCAATCGTCGATCAGGGCGCGATAGGGCGCCTCGGCGCGGTACCATTCCAGCATGGTGAATTCCGGATGATGCAGGCGCGTGCGCTCGCCATTGCGGAAGACATGGGCGAGCGAGAAGAGTTTCGTCTCCCCCGCCGCCAGCAGTTTCTTGCAGTCGAATTCCGGCGAGCTGTGCAGATAATAGGTCGACGGCGGCGCGCCGAGCGGCTCGAAACTGGTGGCGAAGCCGGCGATATGGGTCTCGTTGCCGGGCGAGACCTGCAAGGCGGAAGGCTCGATCTCGGCAAAGCCCTGGCGGTCGAACCAGTCGCGCAAGGCTTTGACGATCCGCGCCCGCGCGCGCAGGCGCGGCCGTCGTGCGGCAAAAATTTCCGGCGCCCAGAAGGCCGCGCGCTGCGCCATTCCCGCCCCGCTCCATCGAACTCGACAAAAAACTGGCGTTGCGGCGATCTTTGCGTATAGGTGACGCCGCAAGTTTCAAAAAGGTCCATAGACCCGACGGCCCGTCCCTTCAACCGGCGTGGCGGCCATCGCTCGCCAAGGAAATCAAGACGTGAGAATCATCGCCAGCAACGTCCGCAAGGGCAATATCATCGAGCACGAGGACGGCAATCTCTATGTCGTGCTGAGCGCCGAAAGCTTTTTCCCGGGCAAGGGCACGCCAACGACCCAGATCGACATGCGCCGCCTGTCCGACGGCAACAAGACCTCCGTGCGCTACAAGACCACCGAACAGGTCGAGCGCGCCCATGTCGAGGACATGAATTTCAGCTATCTTTACCAGGATGGCGACGGCCACACCTTCATGAACGACGACAATTACGAGCAGGTCATCGTTCCGAAAGACGTGATCGGCGAACAGGCCGCCTATCTGCAGGAAGGCATGAAGTGCATCGTGTCGATCTTCAACGGCCTGGCCGTCGCGATCCAGCTGCCGGCCCGCGTGACGCTGGAAGTGGTCGAGACCGAGCCGGTGGTGAAGGGCCAGACCGCCTCGTCCTCCTACAAGCCGGCCAAGATGGACAATGGCCTGCGCGTGATGGTGCCGCCCCATATCGGCGTCGGCGCCCGCATCGTCGTCCTCACCGAGGACAATTCCTATGTCGAGCGCGCCAAGGACTGACGCCATCGGCCCTTTTCAAGGGCCGATGGCGTGATCCTTCATTCGCTCAACAAGGGCGCGGAAACCAAACGGCCGGGCTTTCGCCCGGCCGTTGCGTTTCAAGGCGGCGTCCGTCAGCGCTGGAAGCCGGGCACGCCGAAATTCTGCGGCAGCAGCCAGTCGCCGAAATTGTCATTGCGATAGGTTCCGCCCGGCGCCGGGGCGGGGTGGGACACACTGGCCACATAGCGGTCCTGCGAGCCGACCGGCACGACATTGCCGGGATCGAGGAAGCTGCGTTTGGTGACGGTCACTTCATTGCCGCTCCTGTATTTACCGGCGGCTTGGGCGCTGGCGACCTGGGCGCTGGCGCAAACCAGCGCGCCGGAAACGAGCGCGAGAATGAAAAGGGACGTGCGGCGCATATTGGACTCCTGATGTCTGGCGCCAATCTATCGCTTCGGCGCGCCGGGCGATAGCAAATTGGGCCGATAAAGTTGAAAAACTGACGCTACGCGGCTTTCGTGCAACCCCTTTGAGCTATTTCGTCCGCCGCCTGGACGGCCCCGGCTCGGCGCAACCAGCTCCGCCGCGCGCCGCGGCCGTGGCGAAAAAGTCGCGCAAAGCCTTGTCCTCGCGCGCCGAAGCGGGTTCGAGTCGGTTGATGGCGCAGGCGAGTGCGCTTGCGCTCAAGGGCTGGCCGTCCGCCCCGCAGGCAAATCCGGCGATGGCGACGCCGGACGGCGCGACGCTGGAACGGAAGCCCCGGCAATTGTCGCGCGCGAGCCGCCCCTTGAGCATGGACATGGCCGCCATCTCGAATTCGCCGAAACGCGTTGACTGCGGCGTGGGCGGATCGGCGCGGTCGATGCTGATCCCGATCGCGGCGGCGCGCCGCGCCATGTCGACATAGAAGGGCGGCGCGGCCATTTTCTCCGATCCGTGGCGATAGACCGCGAGCCTGACGAAGGGCGCCTTGCCGTCGAATTCGCCATAGATGAGAAAATCCTCGCGCCCGCCCCCCGTCGCGTGTCGCCGCGCCTCGTAATCGAGCCTTTCGCCGGCGACCAAGGGCGCGGGAAGGTCATAGAGATGGAAAGGCTGGGGGATTTTCACCCAGCCCGGCCGGCGCGGCGCCGATTGGGCGGCTTCCGGCGGCTGGACGCGTTCGGCTTGCGTACCGGAATGCAACCATTGGGCGAAAAAGCCGGCGGCGGCGAGAATCGCGAGGCCGACCGCGGCGAATTTGAGAATCGGCGCGCTGCGCGCCAGGACGAAGCCAAAGAGCGGACGAAGCAAGAGACCGGCGCGCCAAAAAACCCTGCCCGCGCCAAAAACCGCCGCAGCCGCGCCGTCCGCGGCGGTCGGCCTGTCCTCGGCCGGCGGTTTGGCCTTGGGCGCCGCGCGGGGGTGAAATTCCCGACGATATTCCTCGGCCAGACGCGCCGCCCAATTTGCGCCTTGGGCCTGCGGGGCGGCGGCTTTTTCGTTCCGGCCGCGATCGAGCCGCGCCTCGCCCCGCCGCGCCCGCAATTCGGCTTCGGCGCGCGCCAGCGCCGAGGGAGCGCTCCCTGAATCGCCATGAACGCTGGTTTCGGCAATGGGATCGGAGTTCTTGTGAAAAACGACGGTCCATTTTTTTGCGGCCGGCCCTGTCGCCAGCGCGAGCGCCGGTTCCCGGCGCGCCAGCGAAAGGGCCCATTCGGCGTCGAAACGCAAACGGCGCAGGAAATGGCCCGGCAGGACGGCGCCGGCGCCCTCGTCCTGCTCCGCAACCGCGTTCCGCGCAGCGCGCGCAGAACGCTTGCGTTGTCAAAACCGTTCTTTGGCGGCATGGGCTTTCCCCGCGCTCGATCCGAGCGCAACGCCGACAATTTGACGAGAATTTTCTATAGTGTTGTCTTACCGCGCGCCTGGCAATTCAATTAACTATGAATGAAAGCTTACCTCCAGCGCGCCGCCGGAAACGCCCACGGCGCGACCGCTCAGAACAAGCCCCGGCGCGAGGCCCGGCGTGCGGACCGGGGTGAAATCCTCGGCGCGGCCCATGCCGCCGCGCTCGGTCAGGACGCGCAGGCTGCGCCCGACCCGCCCCGCCAGATGGCGGCGGAGAGCGTCTTCGCCCGCTTCGCGCAACCGCGCCGCGCGCGCCTTGACAAGTTCGGGCGCGACCCTGGGCATGCGCGCCGCCGGCGTGCCGGGGCGCGGCGAAAAGGGAAAGACATGGAGGAAGCTCAGCCCGCAATCCTCGATCAGCGCAAGGCTGCGCGCGGCCATGTCCTCATCCTCGGTCGGGAAGCCCGCGATCAGGTCGGCCCCGAAAGCCATGTCCGGGCGCAGGCGGCGAAGTTCTCCGCACAAGGCGACGCTGTCGGCGCGGCCATGGCGCCGCTTCATGCGCTTCAGGATCAGATCGTCGCCCGATTGCAGCGAGAGATGGAGATAAGGCGCAAGGCGCTCTTCCTCGGCGAAGGCCGCCAGCAGGTCCGGGTCGGCCTCGACGCAATCGATCGAGGACAGGCGCAGGCGCGCCAGGTCCGGCAATTCGCGCAGCAAAAGCCGCACCAGCTTGCCGAGCTTCGGCGCGCCGAAAAGATCCTGGCCCCAGGAGGTCAGGTCGACCCCGGTCAGCACGATTTCCTTGTGGCCGGTCTCGACGAATTTGCGCGCCTGAGCCAAAGCCGCCTCTGGCGCCACCGAGCGCGATCCGCCGCGCCCGGCGGGAATGACGCAGAAGGTGCAGGAATGGTCGCAGCCGTTCTGCACCGCGAGAAAAGCGCGGGTGTGGCCCTCGA
This sequence comes from uncultured Pseudomonadota bacterium, assembly GCA_963727035.1. Classification (GTDB taxonomy): domain Bacteria; phylum Pseudomonadota; class Alphaproteobacteria; order Rhizobiales; family Beijerinckiaceae; genus Rhodoblastus. The sequence continues at coordinate 216,487 of CAVSEY010000021.1, forward strand.
TCGCCGAAAGAACCGGCGCCGGCGCATTGTCGCGCCGCGTCGCCTCGCCAATGGCCGCGACATTGACCCTTTGCGCAAAACCGCTCCACGAAACGGCGCGGGTTTTTTCGGCATTGCCCATGACATGGGCGACTTCTGGCATTTCGGCGAATTTTTCGGGCTCGATCTGCGCCGCGCAGCCGGTGACGACGATCCGCGCCTCGGGCCGCTCGCGCTTGAGCCGGCGGATCGCCTGACGCGCCTGGCGGGTCAATTCCGCCGTCACCGCGCAGGTGTTGACCACGACGAGGCCGCTTTCGCCGCCCTGCGCCGCCAGATCGCGAATGGCCTGCAACTCGGCGAGATTGAGGCGGCAGCCGAAAGTGACGACCTCGACTTTTTCGGTCATCGGCGCGAAAATGTCGGGCGTGAGGCGGCGCGAGAATTCCACCTCCACCGGGCCGGTCATGATGATGTGATTGTCGGAGCGCCATTCGATCGTCAGATCGCCGCCGGGCAGCGAAATGGTCGCGCGCCTTTCGGTCAGGCCGGCGCGGGCGGCGGCGACCAAGGTCGCGCAGGCCGCCGTGCCGCAGGCGAGCGTCAGGCCCGTCCCGCGCTCCCAGACTTTCAGGCGGATCGCGTCGCGCGAAAGAACCTGGGCGAGCGAAATATTGGCGCGTTGCGGAAAGAGCGGATCGTGCTCCAGAACCGGGCCGATCGCGGCGAGATCGAAAGCCTCGATGGCGGGGACGAAGAAAATGGCGTGGGGATTGCCCATGCTGACGCAGGAGGCCGGCGGCAGGCCGAATTTTTCCAGTTCGACCGCGCCAGATATCCGCGACCTCATGGGCGAGCGGAATGTCGCGCCAGCCGAGCCGGGGCGGCCCCATGTCGACGGAATAGGACAGGGGCCCTTCGCGGCGCACCGCCAGAGGTCCGGCGGAAGTGGCGAGCTGAAGTTTTTCCGCGCCCGACAGCGCGGCGAGATAATGGGCGACGCAGCGCGTGCCATTGCCGCAGGAGGCCGAAAGCGAGCCGTCCTGATTGTAGATGGTCATGAAAGCGTCCTGCCCCGGCGCCTGCGGGTCGGACAGGACCATGAGCTGGTCGTAGCCAAGCCCGGGCGCCCGCGCCAGCGCCCGCGCGTCCTCAGGAGCCGGCAGAAAGCCGGCGCCGCGCAGGTCGAGCACGAGAATGGCGTTGCCGGCCCCGTTCATCTTGAAGATCTCGCGCCCCACCAGGGTCTGATCGCGCGTTTCGGTGGCGCAGGCTTGAGCGGAATGATCGGTCAATTTTCGGGGTCCGGGCGCGTTCATGCAGGATTTAGCCGGAATATAGGAGAAAAGTGCGACGACAACCATAGAGCCGCGCGGCGCGACAGGTTAGATTGGCGCGTCGAAGCGCTCTGGAACGGGGCTTGAACATGCGGATCATGAATTTGCGCCAGCCAATCCTTTTCGCCCTCGCGCTTTTGGCGGCGCCGCTCCCGCTCGCGGCGCAACAGGCCGCCGCCCCGGCCGCGCAAGCCGCGCCGGCCCAAGCGGCGCCCCAACCTGCCCCGGCCCAAGCGACGCCGGCCCAAGCGGCGCCCGCGGCCGCCGCCGAGGACAATTCGATCAAGGAAGAAACGATCGTCTCCCATGTCGCGCTCAAGACCCATGGCGAGGGGAAACTGGACGAAGGCTACGCCAGGATCAGCGAGGCCATCGCCAAATTGCGCGCCGCCGCGCAAAAGGCGGGATTGAAGGAAAGCGGCCGGCCCCTCGCCGTCTTCGCCGAGACCGCCGACAGCGGCGACTTCAAATTCGACGCCATGCTGCCGGTCGACGCCGCGGCCGACGCCAAGCCCGATCTCGGCCCCGATGTCTCGATCGCCCAGACGCCGGGCGGCAAGGCGCTGCGATTCGAACATCGCGGCCCTTACGACGACATCGACAGCACCTATGACGCGGTCGCCGCCTATCTCGACGCGAAAGGCCTGGAGGCCGGCGACGCCTATACCGAGGAATTTCTGACCGACGCCAAGGATTCGAGCGACGCCAGCCTTCAGGTCGACATTCACGTCTTCATGAAATGACCGCCGCGAAACGCGGCGGTCGCGCCATCGTCAGAGCGATTTCTGCAGCGCCGCCGCGATGGCGTCGCCCATGGCCGAGGTCGAAATGGTCTCTGTCGCTTCGCCCTTGATGTCGGCGGTGCGCAGGCCGGCGGCCAGCACATCGGCGATCGCCTTGTCGATCAGGTCGGCCGCATGGCCGAGGCCGAAGGAATAGCGCAAGGCCATGCCGAAGGAGCCGATCATGGCGATCGGATTGGCGATTCCCTTGCCGGCGATGTCCGGAGCCGAGCCATGCACCGGCTCGTACATCGCCTTGCGCTTGCCTTGGGCGTCCGCCTCGCCGAGCGAGGCGGAAGGCAGCATGCCGAGCGAGCCGGTCAGCATCGAGGCGACGTCCGACAGCATGTCGCCGAACAGATTGTCGGTGACGATCACGTCGAACTGCTTGGGCCAGCGCACGAGCTGCATGCCCAGCGCGTCGGCCAGCATATGTTCGAGCTTGACGTCGGCATAGGACCTGGCGTGGACTTCGGAGACGACTTCCTTCCACAACACGCCGGACTTCATCACATTGTGCTTTTCCGACGAGGTCACCTTGTTGTTGCGCTTGCGGGCGAGTTCGAAAGCGACCTTGGCGATGCGCTCGATTTCATAGGTGTCGTAAACCTGGGTGTCGATGGCGCGCTTCTGGCCATTGCCGAGGTCGATGATTTCCTTGGGCTCGCCGAAATAGACGCCGCCGGTCAATTCGCGCACGATCATGATGTCGAGGCCCTCGACGATCTCGCGCTTGAGCGCCGAGGCGTCGGCGAGCGCAGGGTAGCAGACCGCCGGGCGCAGATTGGCGAACAGGCCGAGGTCCTTGCGCAGCCGCAGCAGGCCGGCCTCGGGGCGCACGTCATAGGGCACATTGGCCCATCTCGGGCCGCCGACGGCGGCGAGCAGCACGGCGTCCGCGGCTTGCGCGCGGGCCATGTCCTGTTCGGAAATCGCCTGGCCATGGGCGTCATAGGCCGCGCCGCCGACCAGGCCCTTCTCGAATTCGAACCCGGCGAGGCCGGCGTCCGCAACGACCTTGGCGACCTTTTCGACCTCGGCCGTCACCTCGGGACCGATGCCGTCGCCCGGCAGCAGGAAGATTTTATAGCTCGCCATGTTTCGCCTCGTGGTCACGGATTGTTGAAAGCTGTGGCCTTGCTACTCGCGGCGCCCGAAATTGGCAAGGCGGCGCGGCGGGCCAAAAAAATCCCGCGAGGGAGCGCCTCGCGGGATGCCAGATGCGGGCGTCGCGGCGATCAGCCGCCCATTTTGGCGACCAGAGCGTCGGATATCTCGAAATTGGCGTAGACGTTCTGCACGTCGTCATTGTCTTCGAGCGAGCCGATCAGCCTGAGAATCTTTTCGCCGGCCTCGTCGTCGACCGCGATGGTGTTCTGCGGGCGCCAGACCAGCTTGGATTTTTTCGGCTCGCCGAATTTAGCTTCCAGCGCCTTGGCGACCTCCGCCAGCCCTTCCAGCGACGTGGTGATCTCGTGGCCCTCTTCGGTGGCGGCCACGTCGTCGGCGCCGGCTTCCAGCGCCGCCTCCATCATCTCGTCCTCGCTCGCGACCTTGGCGTCATATTCGATCTGGCCGACATGGTCGAACATGAAGGAGACCGCGCCGGTTTCGGCCAAGGCCCCGCCGGCCTTGGTGAAATAGGAGCGCACTTCGCCCGCGGTGCGGTTGCGGTTGTCGGTCAGGGCCTCGACGATGACCGCGACGCCGCCCGGCGCATAGCCTTCGTAGCGGACCTCGTCGTAATTCTCGGCGTCGCCGCCCGAGGCTTTCTTGATCGCGCGCTCGATATTGTCCTTGGGCATGTTTTCGGCGCGCGCCGCCAGAACGGCGAGGCGCAGGCGCGGATTCATCGCCGGGTCGGGCATGCCCATCTTCGCGGCGACGGTGATTTCGCGCGCCAGTTTCGAGAACAGCTTGGAGCGGATCGCGTCCTGCTTGCCCTTCTTGTGCATGATGTTCTTGAACTGACTATGCCCGGCCATTTTCGTCCCTGATGCTTGCAAAGCGCCCATCGGCGGCTTTGGGAGCGCGGATGGAGCGGAAAATTCGGAATGGCGCCTTATAGACGCGCCCGCGCCGCCTGAAAAGGCGCCGGATTTTTGCGCGAACTCGGAAAAGCCTAAATTTTCGTTATCCCCGAGCTGTAGGACGGAGAATCAGCCGGCAGGGGGAGCTATGCGCGCGTCGAAGGAGCGATTTGATTTCATTCAGGAATTTTTGAAGCGCGTGTTCGGCGACGATCTGCATGCCAAGCGCATCCTGTCGCTGGCCAACGGCACGCTCGGGGTGATGACCGGAGCGGCGCTCGCTGTTTCCTTGATTGGACAGGCTCTGGCACAGCGCGTGGCTTGATCGCCAAGTCGGCGATCAACAGGTCGACCGGTTGCTCAGCAACTCGGGCGTGGCGCCTTGGGACTTGTTCGGGTCTTGGATCGCCGAGGTCGTCGGAGAGCGCCGCGAGATCGTCGTGGCGATGGATTGGACGGATTTCGATCGCGACAACCAGTGCACGCTGCGCTGCATCTCGCCCGAACCACGGCAGGGCGACGCCGCTGCTTTGGCTGACCGTCGACAAGGACGAATTGAAGGACCAGCGCAACGATTTCGAGGATTTGTGCCTGGCCCGATTAAAGGCGCTGCTGCCCGAGGGGGTGACCGCGACCATCTGGCCGACCGCGGCTTTGGCGACGTCAAGCTGTTCGAATTCCTCGACGCCCTTGGCTTTCAATATGTCATCCGCTTTCGCTCCAGCACCCATGTCAGGGCCGCCGATGGCGAAACGCGCGAAGCCGGCGATTGGGTCGGCAAGGGCGGACGAGCGCGGAAATTGCGCGACGCCGAAATCTCCGCCGCCCGCCAGAAGGTCGGGGCGGTCGTATGCGTGAAAGCCTCGGGCATGAAGGAAGCCTGGCATCTTGCCGCCAGCGATGGCGCGCTCTCTGCGGCGCAGATCGTCAATCTGTACTCGAAAAGGTGGACCATCGAGCCCAGCTTCCGGGACAGCAAGGACCTTCGCTTTGGAATGGGCATGAGCACGCTGAGGATCGATGACCCGCAGCGCCGAGATCGCCTGTTGCTGCTCAACGCTTTGCAGGCGCCTTCATCAATGCTCGGGCAGCGCCTGCCCCAGAACCCCGCCGATCCGCACCGGCGCCACGCGCCTGGCCAATCCGTCGCCGCCCGTCTCGACGAACAGGCCGCACAGAGTCGCGGGGCCGGCGGCGGGCTCGAAGCGCGAACCCGGCGTCTTGCGGGTGAAGCGGCGGATCGGCTCCTCCTTGTCCATGCCGATGACCGAATCGTAATCGCCGGTCATGCCGGCGTCGCTCTGGAACGCCGTGCCGTGGGGCAGGATTTGCCAGTCGGCGGTCGGCACATGGGTATGGGTGCCGATGGCGAGCGAGACCCGGCCGTCGCAGAAATGGGCCAGAGCCTGTTTCTCGCTCGACGCCTCGGCGTGGATGTCGAGGACGATGGCGTCGCAGGCCTGCGCCCAGCGGAGAGCCCGACAGCTCCTTTTCCACCGCCGCGAAGGGATCGTCGAGCGCGTCCATGAAGACGCGGCCCATGACGCTCATCACCAGCACGCGTTCGCCACCGGCGGTCTCGTAAAGCCAGGACCCGCGCCCCGGCGTGCCCGGCGGATAATTGATCGGCCGCAGGACATGGGGCGCGCGCTCGATGAAGACCAGCGCCTCGCGCTGGTCGAAGGCGTGATTGCCGAGCGTCACGCAATCGATTCCCGCGTTCAGGAACTCCTGGGCGATGCTTTCGGTGATGCCGAAGCCGCCGGCGGCGTTTTCGCCATTGGCGACCACGAAATCCAGCGCGAGGCTGCTGACGCAGGCGCGGAACATGTTCGGCGATCGCCGCCCGCCCGGAGCGGCCGATCACGTCGCCGATGAAGAGGAGACGCATGAAGAATCCGAGTTAAGTGGAATTTCGGCTTCTGGTTATCATGAAAGCCATCCCCCGTCGCGCTTTTCGCGCGCCGCCACCGGTGCGCATCGCCTTCGACGCCCCGACCGATTTTCCGCTGATGGCCAAGATCAGGGTCACCGGCCCCTATGGCCTGTCGAACCTGGTCGAAAGCGCGCTCGGCGCATTCGTTCCGCGCGGCGAAGCCGAGGCCGCGCCGGCGAAAAAGATCATCGGAAATTGAAGACGCCAGTCTCGGTCACCACGAAATCGAGTTGTTCGTCGTGGCTTTCGCATGGAATTTCTGGCGCCTGCTGACAGGAGAAGGCGAGGCCGACGGCGGCAGTCAGGCCTTTTGTGCGCAGATGGGCGAGCGTCGCATCATAATAGCCGCCGCCAAAGCCGAGCCGCGTTCCCTTGGCGTCGAAGCCCAGCAAAGGCAGGAACAGCATTTCGGGCCGCATTTCTGGCGCGCTTGCAGAAGGTTCGCGCAAGCCGAAGCGCCCGGCGACCAAGGGAGCGCCGGGCCGCCACAGGCGGAAGGTCAGCGGCGTCGCCTTCTCCCCCGCGACCGGCAGCAAGGTCGGGAAACCAATTCTGGCCAGCGCCTCGAGCAACGGAAAAGGGTCCAGTTCACCGGGCAAGGGCGCATAAAGCGCGACGGGCGCCGGTTCTTCGAGCTTTTCCAGCGTCAAGGCCAGCGCATGATCGGCGACGGCCTGCGCAGCCGCTTCGGCCTGCGATGGCGAAACGGCGGCGCGTGTGGCGCGCAATCTTGCGCGGAGCCGGGTTTTTTCCTGAATGAGATTCATCAGCAGAGGGTGCGGGCCGCAAAAGCCGTGGGACGCGATCCCGGGAAACCTACAAAGTAGGTGGGCGCCATGTGCCTAAGTCCACGGACGAAGACAGGGACGGCTCCCGTTGGGATCGTAAGGCCCCGGGGAATTAGTCCTCACGCACCCCGCAGCGCCGCAAAGCCAATGTAGGGCGGATAGGTTCTCGGCGCCAGTGGTTTCGACGATCGGGATGGCCGGCCGGAACGTCCCGCGCCATCGCGTCATCCGACGATTTTCGCGCCATTCATCCGATTCTTCGGGCGCGCCAGGCCTTGGGCGGCATGCCGGCGCGCGATTTGAAAGCCCTGGAAAAGCCGCCGACATCGGCATAGCCGAGCAGGGACGCAATTCCTGCGACGGTCATGGACGTCTGCTCAAGCAGTTGCAGCGCCTTTATCGCAGTCATAAGATCCAATCTGACCCTGACCAGCCGGTCGCCGAAACTGCTCGGCGCGTCGTCGATCAATGCAACCTGGACTTTCCGCGACAAGAGAGGTCGGACCCTCCACGACCGTCTGCAAGAATGCGCGAACATGCATCTGACCGACGGCGCCAAGGTCGTCCTCGATATCAGGAGTCTGACGTCGGGCGATCCGTGTCAAGTCGCCGCACCGGACGGGAGGCCAGCCTCCCGCATCACGGTTTCATAATCACGAAATATCAATATGTTACGCGAAGTAAAAATTTTTTCCGCGTCCCTCTTGAAGCGGCTTTTTTGCTTTCCTAGATCGATTTCCGTCGAGCGCCACCGTGGCTCGACAGAACCGGCGCCGGCAGCGTCCGGCGTTCTACACATCCATGTTGCTCATTGGAGAATGTGGCTATGCGGAACATCGACTTCGACCCCTTCTGGCGGTCCAGCATCGGCTTCGACCGGCTGTTCGCCATGATCGACGAGACCCTCGAACCCGAGGATCGCTATCCCCCTTACAACATCCTCCGCACCGGCGAGGACACCTACCGGGTCTCCCTGGCTGTGGCCGGCTTCGCGCCCAGTCAAATCGGCGTCACCCAGCACCAGAACGTGCTGACGGTCGCGGGCCGCCCTTCGGAGAAGGACGACAAGGCCGAATACCTCTACCGCGGCATCGCCGGTCGGGCCTTCGAAAAGCGATTCAACCTCGCAGACTACGTCGAGGTCCAGGGCGCTTCGTTCGAGGACGGCCTGCTCCACATCGAGCTTGTCCGGCGTGTGCCCGAGGCGATGAAGCCCCGCCGCATCGAGGTCGGCGTCAAGAAGACGCCCGACGGGGGTGAAAACGTCAGGACGATCGAACACGAGGAAGCGGCCTGAAAAGGAGGCCTGCGTTGAATGGGGCGGACCGCGCGGGAGGTGCGGACCGCCATCGACGTGACATGGAGCGACGGAAATGAACCACGATCTTGGAAAAGCCCTTCGTCGGGGCGCCACTCTTCGCCTCGACGAAGGGGCCGGCTTCGACGATCTTCTTCATCCGGCGCGGGCGTTCGCCCATCCGTCGGACGTCGACGACGACCCCGACCTAACCTTGAACGAAAAGAGGGCGATCCTCGCGTCATGGGCCTCGGACGCGTGCGCTGCGGAGTCGAACCCGGTGGTGCGCGAGACCGCCGAAGGCGGGGCCGCGCGTTGGGACGACATCATGGACGCGCTTAAGGAGCTGGACCTGCGGGCGGCCAAGTCCGCGCCGATACGCTTCGACCCCGAGCTGTTCTGGTGGCCCCGTCGCGGTCTGCAACGCGGACCGAGCGGCGGCCCGGATCGCGGCTCCCTGCCGGCGTGAGGCTCGGCCATGACGATGATCGCGAAAATCCTGTCCTTGGCCGCACGGGTCGAGGCGCAGATACGCCGGAGTCGCTCGACCCCCGCCAACGACAACGATCCCAAGGGGCCGCCGCCCGCCGCGGCGTCCCGAGTCCGCCTCGCGCAATCAAGATGAGAGGACAAGCATGCAACATTACGATTTCGCAGTTCTGAAAGGCGACGAGACGATCGCGGCCCGGAAATCGATCGAACTCCCGGATTTGAAGGCTGCGTGGTCGCAGGTTACGGAACTGGCCAGGACGGTCAACGAACCGGGGAGTTGAATCCTGGTGACCAACCGGGCCGGCGAGGTTGAGATCCTCGCTGGCGTCACGATCGCTCGCGGCGAACGTGCCGACATGCAGGCGCCTTAAGCCGCCAATCACCGATCAAAGGCTCGCCTTTTAAAAAAGGAGAGAAAAAAATCGAGCCCGCCGCCACGAAGGCGTCGGGCTCCTCAATGGCCAAACTGCATTATTGCGACGCGCACGGCGAGGTCGCAGAGCGACCGATCACCGTGCGTATGAAGTCATCGATGCGACGGCCGCTTTCCGCTAAAAAATGCGGTTCCTCCGGCCAGCGCCGAATTTCTCCTCCTGTGCATCCTTGCCCTTGCGCCTTCGGCCGGTCTGCCTCCGGGACGGCCATTCGGATTGGGTCGTTAGCTATCGAAACACGACATGGGTGGGGAAGAGATACCGTGACACGGCAGCCCGACTGATCGGCTGGCCCTCGTGCAATCTCGAACGCTTCATTTTCACGGCCTTAACCCGCATTTCTCACACGGGGTCGTCCTGCGCCAGCTCAAGACGCCGACAGGGCAGGAGAATGGCGCGGGCCGATGCGCCACATCGGCCAAGCCGTTCGACGCACACTGTCGGCGTCTTCAGCTGGCCCTCCGGGTTGCATTTCGACGGCCGCCCGCTACGTCGGGCGGCTCAACCGTATGACGCCATACGCTTTTCGCCGCTCTCCTTGCGTTCAACTCGTCGAAATCGCAACGCAGGCCGGCCCGGTGTGAGAAATGCGGGTGAAGCACACGGCTTTCCAGGATGGGTGGCCGCAAGTTTGACGAATGTCGGCGCTTGCGCGTTTGGAGATCGATCCTGTCCGGCGACCGTCGCGTGACATTGCGAACAAACCTCTTGCGCCAGGGCGAGGCCTTCTTTTGGGTCGCCGACAACTTGGGCGTTGGCGTCGCCAACTGCGGCAGCGACCGTCAGAGCGATTGCAAGGCAAGGCATGAGCGTCTTCATTCGCCAGGTCCTGTCGTTCAACCAAGGTTCGCACCCGGAACCGAATGCGGGAATCGATCCAGCGCGACGCCACGCGCCCGAAAGCCTCGTTCGCCACTTGCCGCGCCGAGGCTGATGCAACGCGGCGGCTTCACGACTGGATCAATATTTACGTCTGCAGGGCGGGGTCCTCGTGTCATCTCTGCGCAAAGCCCACCGTTTGCGAGAGCAGAACATGCTGCTCGTGGCTCAGTCCGAGCGCATCGGCAATCGCCTCGCGATTGATCCACGCACGAATAACCGTGGACAGACCATTGCTGGCGGCGAAGAGATACAGATTTTGCGAGATCGCTCCGGCTGCGACCGAGGCATAGCTTTCGCGCTGCGCGACCGGCGCCAATTTCATGCGGCTGTAGTCGGCCACAAACACGATGTCCAAAGGGGCCTCATCGACAAAGTCCTGGTAGCCGGTGACACGCCGCAGGTCGCTGCCAGCTGCGAGTTGCAGAGAATGAGTGGGAGCGTCGTATAGGTACGCGCCCGACGGCAGCGCGACATAGACGTCGATCTCCTGCGCGTTCAGCGCCGAAGGCGCAGTCCGTCCGCCATCCTCGCGATTTACTCCATAAGCCGCCCATAAAAGGTTGGACAGCATGGGCAGCGGCAACTGCTGGCGCGAAAACTCGCGCGCCGAGCGCCGCTTGGAAAGCGCCTCCATCAAGGGCATGCCGCCGTCCTTCCGAGGATCAGGCAGCACAATTCTTGGCGAAGCATCGCCCTGCACAGGCTTCGGGCGCAGCTTTCCCATCATGCCGAGCGCGAGCTTCGTGAGCGTGCTCATCGCGATGACCTCGCTTTTTGCTGTGGTGACAGCTTAACTATTCGACCCACTGGGCGATTGCGGTGGGCTCGACAAATCGGAAGCAGGTTCCGGGCTCGCGGCAGGAACACCCGCCATATTTTTCAGCGGCGATTTTTCCGATGACTTCCGCTTTACCACGAGACCGGGCGAATAGCTGGTCGGAGGTTCGCGCCACATCGGGTCGGTTATATCCGGCAACGGCTGCTCGATAATTTTCACCATCGCAGCGCTCCACCAATTTTCGCCTATCGCATGATAGACTGCCGGCGCAACCTTACTCCGGTTCCGCTCTCTTTTCGAGCCGCGATCAGTCGGCGGCTTGTGATCGCAAATAAAAAGCTGACCGCCGAAGATATTGCCGCACGCCATTTCCACCCGTCTTCGTTGCGCCTTTGGCAATTTCCTGAAAATTCCGACAAGGAGACCAATCACATGAAAGAATGGCTTGCCGTTCTCAACGCCGCCGACGCCGCGGCCCGCTGGCATGTCCACCATCGGCGCAAGGGCCTGGCCGCCGAGCCGTACATCAACCATTTGCTCGAGGTCGCCCATCTTGTCGCCGAGGCGACTGACGGCAAAGACCCCGATCTGGTCATTGCCGCGCTCCTGCACGACGCCGTTGAGGATTGTGAAGCGCCATTGGAACTGATCGAAAGACGATTTGGAAAGGACGTGGCGCTGATCGTCGCAGAAGTGACCGACGACAAGCAATTGGACAAGGCCGAACGGAAACGGCTTCAGATAGCAAACGCCCCGCACAAGAGCGCCCGCGCGAAAATTCTGAAACTTGCCGACAAGACCAGCAACCTCAGGGCGCTGGCCACCAGCCCGGCGGCGGACTGGTCGATCAAGCGCAGGCTTGAATACCTTAAGTGGGCTCGTGATGTCGTCGAGGGATTACGCGGCGCGAACAAATGGCTTGAAGAAAAGTTCGACGAAGCCGCCGAAGAAGCCGAGCGCTCGATTGGTTTTTGAACCGGCTTCGCCGAGCAAAAATCTCGGAGTGCTGATGGTATGAACCGCGGCAACCTGCTCATTGTCGACTATTGCCGCCTACAAAGCCTGTCCCAACCGGCTCCGGCAACTACATTGCACCTATGGTCCCTTACTTCAGAAAATATGGCGCGATCTTTGAACAATGTTCATCCGTTAGTAAAAACCGACCGCGATACATCGGCGCCTCCTTTCGGAAGCTGTGAATCACAAGCCGTGGACCATGCCAACCATTTTATAGCTTTGTCTCAACTATTTCTTATCGCCTGTCATCGCAGCAGGAGCCGGTAGGTGGCCGCGCTGAAAAGAAGCCGGAACAAATGCCGGGTCGAAGTCTCATCCGCGGCGCGCAAAAGCTCGAAGAGGAAGTCGGGCGCGCGGGAGGGCGCGCTTTGCTCGACGCGCGGGCTCCTGTCTTGCGCGCCTTGGTCCTCGGCGATCAAGCGGGCGATCTCCAGCAGCCCTTGCTGATGCGCGCGCGTCGCGATGCGGCAGCCAAGCAATCGCGCTTGCGTCGCGCTGCTGATATTGGCGGGCGCGTAACAGCGGCTGGCGACTTTGAACATCGCGAGATCGGCTTGCGAATCGCCGACGGCGATCGTTTCGGCCCCGGCCGGAAGCCGCCAGTCCCGCAGGGCTGACAGGCCCGTGCCCTTGTCGGCCGCCTTGGCGGTGATCGTGGTGTCGAGCGCCGTATTGTCAAAATGGAGGAGGTCCAGCCCCATTTCGGCGATCATCGGCTCGATGAGCAGGGGCGACAGGGGCGCCACCGCGCCGTCGCCGACGCTGAACGCGCGGGTCGAGCGCGCCAGCTTCGCCGCAAGCCCGTCGGGCTCCGCCTGATAAGTGAAGGCCCGGACCGAATATTGGTGCCGCTCGTCGACGTAAACGCCGGGCGTTTCGCGCAGGCGCCGCCGCAAGGCGTCAAGCTGGCGCACGGCCTCGGGGCTGATGAGGACGCGGCCTTGTCCGCTGAGCGCGTCCCACATATAGGCGCCATATTCCGCAACGCCGCCGGCCAGCGAATAAGCTTCGCAATAGGCCTTCACCTCGTCCACCGAACGCGCGGTGTTGAGGGTGAGGCAACAGCCGCTGCGATGCAGCAGCGACAGGGCCTCGACGCCGGCTGGCGTCGTCAGCGGGAAGCCGAACAGCCGGCGATCGATCACGCCGTCGACGTCCAGCGCGATCAGCGGCCCGCGCCACGCCCTTTGCGCCGGCTTTTCGCAGAAGCCGCCGCAAAATCTGGCGCTGTGGACGATCAGGAAACCCCAGGCCCTCATGAAACGGTCGTGATGTTCGCGCCGCGCCCGGGCTGAGCCGCGTTTGGCGAAAATATCCTCGCGCGCCGCGTCCAGCTCCCACAGGCCCGCCAGTATTTTTTGCGTCATCAGACGGCTTTCGACGCCGACATCGCCCGATGCGGCGACATAATCGCCGATCAGCTTTTTTTCTTCCGCCGGCGTCAGGTCGAGTTTCAGGATCGCATCGGCGAGATCATAGGCCGGGTCGGACAGGTTCAGCGCCGCCTTGCCCATGCCATGCTGCTCGAAATCGCTTTTCAACAGTCCACGCGGCCCCGCGACCCATTCGCAGCGATCCATCTTGCCGTCGATCAAGGTCGGGAATGGATTTTTCCGCGCCCGCAAGGCCTGCGCTATGGTCGGCTGGGCCAGCGCGCCGACGAGCGGGCCATGGACCCGCGCCAGGGCCTTGGTCAGCAGGACCAGGCCGTTGAGATGCCGCTCCTGGCCGCGTCCCGCGACCGGGTCGGTTTCGAGGCGCAAGTTTTCCGCGCGTCGCGCGACATAGGCGGCGGCCGTTTCGACAAGGCGCCGGCGATCGCCGTCCCCCTCCCCGGCCGCCAAGGCCGGAACCCATTCGCAGAAAAGAACCCCGTCGCGCTGACCAAGAACCGGCGCAACGAAGCCCGCAAGCCGGTCGCCGGCAAGAAAGCCATGATAGCCGAGCCAGCCCCAGCCGACGCTCTTGGCCAGAACCAGGCGCGTCTGCTCGCGCCCGTCTTTGCGCGTGACCGAGATCTCGAAGATTTTCTTCAGCCGGTCTCCGCGCTTGCCGCCCGCCGCCTTCAGCCGCGCGTTCAATTCTTCGGCCTGGCCGCCCTCGACGGCGCGCGCCGAAACGATGTCGGGATCGTCGAGGAAATAGTCTCGGATACGATCCGCGAGAACGCCGGACTCGAAAGTCTCCCGCAAGCGCCACTGGCGGGAGTCGAGCGTCACGACGGCGTCGCCGGGCAGCGTCTTGCGCCACGCGCCTGCATCCGAATCGACCGGAACGAGCAGCTTGAGTTTTTCGGGCGGAAAACCGGCGCGGCGCGCCACATCGAAGGCCTGGAAGATGGTGCCGGCGGTGCGCGGGGGGTCGTCGGTGATGACCGCCAGATAGCCCGCCGCCGCGCAACGTTTCAGTTCGCGCCGCTCATGGCCGCCCAATCCCTTGTCCGGCTGGATCGTCAGTTGCTCGACCTTCCCATAGCCCTGGGCGCGGAGAAAGGCGCGCAGCAAAGGCGCGAAATAGGAGCCGGAGGTCCGCAAGCCGATCAGGAGAACGGGCTGGGCGCGGTCGGGGAACGAGTCGACGAAGCGCCGTCCGAGCGTCAGCACGTCGTGATGGGTCATGTCGAGGCGGCGGAACGGCGAGGGAACGCCGATCTGCATGTTCAACAGATCGGCGGGCAGGCGCATTTTCGAAAAAGCGGCGAGTTGCACGGCCTGCGTCCCTGGCGCGGCTCCTGTCCGGCGCGTCCGCGATCAGCGCGACAGTGAGAAAATGATCGAGCGCCGCCAGCCATTTTTGCGCCAGGCGAGTGTTTGCGCCACGGCGGCGCGGCGCAGAAGGCCGCGCGCGGTTTCATGCGCGGCGCGCGCGGCGCGCCCCGGGCGGTTTCCCGAAAAGCGCCGCGGCAGCCGCAGGGCGGGGCCGCGTAAAAATTCGTCGGCGCCGTTGGCCGCGGCGCAGGCCAGGAGATAGATGTTCGTGGCGGTCTCGGCGAATTGCCAGCCTTCGTCGCGCGTTTCAAGCCAGCCGGCCTCCTCGCGCAGACGTAAAAGGGTTTCGCCGATGGTCGGATAGGGATTGAGACACGCGCCATAGGCGCGGTAGAACGCCGCCTCCGAGGTCCGGATCGGGCCCATCGCCGCGCCGGCCGAACCATTTTGCGGGGCGGCCCCGAAATCGCATTTCCCCACCGGCGAGACCGTCACGGGAAAGTCGCCGATGTCGATGACCGCGGATGAAGTCATGGCGCTCTCATGCTCCATGTTCTCATGCTCCATGGCGCTCTCCGGCTTCCCGGCCGCGACCCGTCATTTCGGACGGCGCCGGCCGCTGTTCGTCGATCCAGGCCCTCGCCTCGGCGAGCAGCGCGGCGACGCGGCGGGTGGTGATGAATTTGACATAGAGGCGCCACGGGAGTCGCGGCGACAAGGACAGGTCGAACAGATTTTCGACATGCGCCCAGGCGCAATTTTCGATTTCGTCCAGCGCCCGCCGTTGTTCCTCGGGCGAGCCGAGCGGGCGCAGAAAGGCGCGCAGCGCTTTTGCCGCGAAAAAGCGTCGCAGCCTGGGCGCCCTCGCATTGCCGATCGATCTCCTGACGTCGGAGGCGACATCGCTCAACAGATGCGAAAGATCGCGGGCCGCGGGCGACCATGGGCCTTTCCCGCTGAAGCACGGCGCGCAATCGTCGATCGTGCCGAAATCGATGAAGGCCAGAGTCCGGCTCGGGGCGTCGCACAGAATGTTCTGCAGCGAGAAATCGCCGTGAAGCTCCCCGCGCGCCCATAATTTCCTGACCGATGCGATCGTTGCTTCGGCGATCTGCTCCAGCAGGTCCGGCGTCAGGCCCTCGCCGGTCTTCGTCCAGTTGAACAGGCTGCGGCCAGGCGCCTCGGTCATGACGATCGCCAGCGGCGCGGCGCAGACATGCAGGCCTTCCGGAACGACAATTCGCCAGCCGTCGACGAGCGCGCCATTCATCGCCGCGCGGCGGCGCGACAGCACGCGCGCCTCACCCCGCAGGGTCTCCACGTCGACCGCGGCGTCCGGCTTGAACATTTTTACGATCAGGCGGGCGCCCTCGCCGGCGGGAACCAGCGGCGCCGTCGGTCGCACGGCGTAAACGATCGCTTGCGTGCCTTCGTCGAGGCGCTCGATCTCGCTGCGCGCGAAGGGGCGGTTCGCCGCCATGCTCCTGCCGACATCCGCCACGGCGTCGTCGACGCACGGTTGTTTCGACGCGACATGAAGGAAGGCGATCCACCGCGCCGCCGCCCCCGACAGGCCGCCCAGCACGAGCCCGAGGCCGGTTCCGGTCAGCCCCCATTTCACGGTCAGAACCCAGAGCAGCACGGTGGTGACGGCGGCGCCGAAGGCGCCCGCCACGACGATGAGGCGCGGGCGCTGCATCGCCGCCAGCGCGGTCGAGGGGGGCAGGCTCATCGTCGTGGCGAGCAGCGCCAGGGCGAGCAGACGCAGCAAGGTGGTCTGGCCCTGATATTCCTCGCCGTGATAGAGCAGCCGCAACAAATCCCCGCCGAGGAAACTGACGACCAGCGCGAAGGCGGCGGTCACCGCGCCGAGCAGCGCGGCGTCGCTGGCGGCCTGGGCCCGCAAGGCCGCGGTTCCGCCCTTTTTCCACGCCCTGACGAAGCGCGGCGTCAGAATATTGCGGAACGCCGAAATGAACGGATTGGAGAAGGCGATGATGCTGGCGCAAGCGGCGAAAACTCCGGTGCCTGCGGCGCCGACGATCGCCAGCGACAACCAATAGGCGGCATAGGATTCCACCTGCACGATCAACTGGCCGACGAACAGCCATTTGCCGAGCCGCCAGTTCATTTCCAGATCGGCCCGCGCGGAATGGCGGCTGAACGCGAAGTCGCGCCGGTGAATCGCCAGCCAGACGGCGGCGGGCGCGGCCGACGCGAGGCCGATGGCGACGAAGGCCGCTGACGCCGACATCCGGTCCGTCCACGCCAGCCAGGCGAGGACCGAAAGCTGGGTCGCCGCGACCGACGCGTCGAGCGCCAGGGCCCGCGCGACGTTCAGTTCCGCGATGGCGAATTGCCGGCAGAGCTCCTTGGTCAGGACGAAAGGCGCGATTCCGGCGAGCGCCCAGATCATCGGCTCGAAGCGCTGAGACAGGCCGAAGAGGCCCGCCTGGCCCGCGACGGCGGCGAGCAAAGCGGCGGCGATGATCGACAGCAGGACGTTTTGCGTCAAGGCGCTTCCCGACTGCGCCGCCTCGGCGCTGTCGCGCTCCTGGCGATGGATCGTATAGGGCAGGATGATCAGGGAATCCTGGATCATCAGCGCCGAGACCAGAAGCGAGCCGCCGATCGCATAAATGCCCAGTTCGCTGGAATGCGCCCCGCGGCCGACAAAGACGGTGGTGAGAAAACTTGCGCCGCTCACGATGGCCTGGTCGATCAACGCCAGCATATGCTGGCCGAGGACCAGCCGCGCCAGCGAAGAGCGCAAGTCGAATTTGCCCGCTGGCGCGCCTCTTGCGCCCGCCGCGGCTCCAAGCGCCCGATCGAAGTCTCTTCCGGTCGCGGAGAGCGTTGCACTTTTCTCGTCGCTCACTGTCCCTCCCGCGCTTTCCGGTCGACGCCGTCCTCGAAAGGCCGGCGCCATCGCCGAAGCCGGCGCCGTCTGGAAAGACGCTTCGACCTGGGCGTGAAAAGACGGCAGCGGTTGAAGCCGTCCAAGTTAAGTCATATCGACTCTTGCCAGACCGCTGTATTCACGCCGCTCGTCGCCAGATAAGTTAATATTTTCAGAAAGTTCTCAATTGTAATGTTAAGAGTCAAGGAGGAGCCCCGATTAAGGTAAAGGGGCCCGGAAAAATCCTTGCGGATATGATCGCGTCGCAAGAGATGGCCGGCGGCGCCGGAACATGCGGCGCGACCGGGCCCGGTGAGGCGAAAGAACGAAACATAAGGTGCGCCATTTTGAAGCGATCGCGTCGCGGATTGAACGTCTTTGGTCCTTGCATCGTCGAGGAATGCAGGTCGCGTTCCAATGCGCTCAGGCAGGTCGTAGAAACTCGGTTAAATTAAGCATGTATTCTCGACAACCTGTCGCCGCCTTCAAAGAGAGGCTATAGATTCCCTATTAACGCGCTGAATTGCGTCACCTGACAATGATCCTGAACCAAGCGGCATGGAAAAGAGACTTCGCGATCGACCGCAAGGATAGTCTCCGGCGCGGTCGGGAAGAGGCGGCCGCGCAGGCCAAGCCGACGACTTCCGGGATGCGCGAGAACAAATCCGGCGATCCGTTCGACGGCCGGTTCGCGATCGAAGTCGCGCGCGATCTCGACAGCGTGGAGGAGGATTGGGCGCGGCTCGAAGCCGATGGACTGCTCACGCCCTTTCAGACGCGGGCCTGGCTGGCTCCCTTTTATCGCGAACTGGCGCCGCGCCTGAAGGCGACGCCTCTGATCATCGTCGTGCGGGACAGGGCCAACGGCGCGCCGCTGATGCTGCTGCCGCTGTGCGCGCGCCGGATCTATGGCGTCAATGTCGTGCAATTCGCCGACCTCGGCGTCAGCGATTACAATGCGCCGATCCTCGCCAAAAACTTCGATCCGACGCCGGCGCAATGGCGCCGGCTGTGGCGCCGCATCCTGGCCGCGCTCGGGCTTCGCGGCATATTGCGGTTCAAGAACATGCCGCGGCTGATCGCCGGGCGAACCAATCCGCTGACACGTTACGACCGCTTTTCCGCTCCGATGGACATCGCGTCCTGGGGGATCGAACTGCCGGCGACGGCGGCGGCCTACCGGGCGCAATTTCTCTCGCGCAAATTCGCCAAGGATATCGCGAAAAAGGCGCGGCGCGTCGCCCGATTCGGCGAGGTGGAGTTTGTGCTGGCGCAGACGCCGGACGAAAGGCGCCTGGGCTTCGAACTGCTGGCGCGCCAAAGGCAGGAGCGCTGCAACGAAATGGGGCGCGGCAACAGCCTCGCCAGCCCCGCCTATCGCCGTTTCTATGAAGCCGTGGCCGTCGAGTCGGACGCCGGCCTGGTCAAGCTTTTCCTGCTGAAGGTCGGCGGCGAGGCGTTGGGAGCGATCCTCGCGCTCGAACGCGGCAAGGCCTTGCATGTCATCATGGCGACCTTCGAAGGCGGCGACTGGAGAAGCTGTTCGCTCGGCAATTTGCTGACGCTCGCCGCGGTCGAGCATTGCATCGCGCAAGGGATCGGCTTTTACGATCTCACCATCGGCAACGAGGACTACAAGAAGCGCTTTGGCGCCGCGCCGGCGCAGCTCCATTGCGCCCTGCGGCCGTTGACGCCGGCCGACGCGCTGCTGGCTTCGGCGCTGGCTTTGGCCTTCGCCGCCCGCAAATCTCTCGGGCGATGGATCAAACGGTTCAAGCGCGGGAAATCCCGGCACGGAAGCGAAGGCGACCTCGATTCGCCCTGCGATCTTCCCGCAAGCGCGCGGCGGCTCCGGGAGGAACAGGGACATCGGTCATGAGCGACGCCGCCATTCAAGCGCCAGGCGAACCCGGCGGCTGGGGCCAGACCGAGGCGCCTGAGATCGTCATCGTCGGCGGCGGATTCGCGGGATGCGCGGCGGCGATCGCGCTTGCCGGCGAGGGCCGGACGGTCACATTGATCGAATCCAGTCCAACCATCCCCGATCTGTTTCGCGCCGAGAAACTGGCGGGCGACCAATTGCCCCTGCTCGCAGAACTGGGGCTTCTCGACGACTTCAAGGCGGCTTCGACCCCGGTGGCGGAATTCGTCAACATCCGCGGCCGCCACATCGTCGATGTCAGCCGCCATCTGCAGTTGAACATGCTCTATCGCGACATGATCGAGGTCTTGCGCAAGCGCCTTCCGCCGCAAGTCACGATCAAATTCGATCGCGTCGAGGACATTGTCACCGGCGAGGACCGCCAGCGCGTGACGCTTGCCGGCGGCGAAACCATCGAGCCGCGGCTGGTGGCGCTGGCGACGGGACATGGCGAAGCCTTGCGCCGCAAACTCGGCCTGCAAAGGGCGCGCGCGCATTCGCAGCAGACGATCAGCGTCGCTTTCACGCTGACGCCGCCCGCCGGCGGCTTCCGATTCCAGGCGCTGACCGCCTATGGCGAGCGCCAGGGCGATCGCGTCGATTATATTTCGCTCTTCCCCATCGGCGCCAACATGCGCGCCAATCTGTTCCTGTTCTCCGATATCGCCGATCGCCGCGTGAAGGCGATCGAAGAGCGCGGTCTATCGGCCTTGTTCGAGCTTTTGCCGGGCCTGCGGCCCTGGATCGACGATTGCGGCTGGGTCGGCGATTTCGCCTCTTTCCCGGTCGAATTGTGCAAATATGACAATGTCGTGCGCTCCGGTCTTGTCGTGATCGGCGACGCGTTCCGGACCTCCTGTCCGGCGGTCGGAACCGGCCTGAGTTGCGCCCTGGTCGATGTCGTCTGCCTTCGCGATCTCGTCGGGCCATGGTTCGCGACGCCGGGCATGGGCGCCGAGAAGATCGCCGCCTTCTATGGCGCGCCGCGAAAAATGGCGCGGGATTTCTCCACCCACGCGCTCGCCTTCAGGCGCCGCAAGGCGGTGACGGACGAGTCGCCCGCCGGCGAATTGCGGCAGACGGCCTATTATCTGGCGCGGAGTTTTCGAGACCGGCTGCGCCGGTTCGCGTCCTGACGCAACGGGATTGAAATCCGCTCAAGCCGTCCGCCGCCGGTCGATCGCGCCGTGGACGATCCGCCGCAGCGCGGCGTTTTTGGGCGTCAGGATCGCGCCGTCGATCACTTCGAGACGGCCCCAGCGGTTGAGCGTATGCAGCCTGCCGCCGGGCCATGCCGGCCCCGGCGAAATCAGGCTCATCCGGGTCTGGGCGAAATTTTCCTCGTCCAGCGCGTCGATGCGCGCCAGCGCCAGTTTTTTGCCGTATCCGGTCGAGCAGTCCTGAACCGGGCGCCACAGCGCGCCCTCAACTTCGACCACGGCGCCCGCGGGGCGCGCGAGCCGCGAGTCGATGAGAGCCGGACGCAGGGCATGTTCCCGCCAGGGTCCGAACAGATCGGCGGCGTGATGGATCGCCAGCGTGTCGGAATAGCCCCCGGCGCCGTCGCGCACGACGGACATCATCCAGAACCGGCCGGCATGGCGGAAGATGGTGGCGTCGGCGGCTTCGACGCCTTCGAGCAACTGGCCGACGCAACGCCATCGGGTGGGGAAGTCCTCGCAGCGATAGATCGCGACGGCGCCCGAGGCCGAGGCTTCCGGGACCATGTAGAGTTCGCCCTCATGGACGATGAGGAAGGGATAGGACAGGTGCCAGGGCTCTTCCAAGCGCGGGCAAGGGCGGCCCGATTGGTCCGGACGCGTCGAAAGGCTGGACCCAGATCGTCCCCTTGCCGGTCGCGTAATCGAGCCGCTCGTAGAACAGCGCTCTCTGGCCGCGCCATTCGATCGGAAAGGGGTCGGCCGCGAAACTCGCGCCGAGATCGGGCAGGACCTGCCATCGCGGCCCGCTTAAAGACCCGGTCTCCAGCACGCCGGGACCGTCGTGCAGGCGCCAGCCGATGCGCCAATGCGGCGAATGGCAGGATAAATGATAAATCCGTCGCAGGGCTTCGTGGGCCATGGCGCGCGCGAAAAAGGCCGCCGGGCGGCGTCCCGCGACCGGCCGGGCCGGCGGGCGCCCCAGCGGGCGTTCTTGCGCGCGGCGCGGCGACAGCAACGCCTGTTCGATCAGGAAAATGACCCGCGAAAACACCGCCTCCAGGCCGCCGGTCAGTCCGTCGGCGGCTTCGAGCGAGGGCAAAGCCTCGCCGAGGATCGCGCCGCCGCCGGCGTCCTCCAGCGCCAGCGCGGGGCAGGCGCCGCCGAGCAGTGCGGCGACCGCGCCGGCCTCGCCGGGCGCGTTGTCGTACAGCACGCGCCACAAGGCCGTTCCCGGCGCCCGCGCACCCGCCCCGGCGCCCGTCAGGTCGATGACGACATCGGGCTTTTCTCCTTTGTCGCGCGCCGGTTCGAGCGTTGCCGCCGGCGCCCGGTCGCACAGGGTCGGGCGCATGCGCCGCAGGATGGTTTTCTCCAGGCCGAGCAAAGCGCCGACCTCGGCGGGAAAGCCGCCGGCGCCGTCCTGGCGCGCGAGGCGCACGCTCGCCCGCGGCAGCACATGCGCGAGCCGGTCGCGCAGCCTTTGGTGCCAGCGGCGGAAATTGCGCGGATCGATCAGGATTTCTATTTGCACGGCTCGTCTATCTGTTCGGCCTGGCGTCCGCCGCCTGAAGAAGCTGCATGAATTCATCGACCATTCTGTCGAGCGGGAATTTTTGGCTCAATTTGCGTCCCCGTGCGGAAAATTCCGCCGCCAGATCCTTGTCCTGGCAGGCGCGCCGCACGGCGGCGGCGAAAGCCTCGGTGTCGCTGGCGTCGACGAACAGGGCGCAGGGGCCGCCCTCGACCGACAGGACCTCCCTCAACACCGGAAGATCGTTGACGACGACCGGCACGCCGGCCTGCGCCGCCTCGACCGGCGCCAGACCGAAGGACTCGCCGGCGCTGGGATGGACGAAGGCGTCGAGCGCGGCGAGAAAGACCCCCATCGTCCTGGTGTCGAGTTCGCCGAGGAAACGCACGCGCCCGGCGACGCCAAGCTCGCGCGCCACCGCCTCCAGACGTAGCCTGTCAGGGCCCTGACCAGCGAGGACGAGAAGCTGATCCCGGTTGATCGTCAGCAGCCTGATGGCGAGATCGAGTTGCTTACCCTCGTGCAGACGCGCGGCGCAGCCGATGATTTCCGCGTCGGGCGGCAGATCGAGCGCGCGGCGCGCTTCCGCCTTGGTCATCGCCACGGATTTGTCGAAAAAGCCATGATCGATCCGCACCAGGCGCCGGGCATAGGACGAGGGATAGGCGCCGTACACGGCCTCGGTCTCCGACGAATTCACCACGATGCGATCGTAGAATCCGAGGCGCCCAAGCCAGAAATCGGCCGCGCGCGCCCAGGCTGGAATAGCGCGCGGCGTGGTGACCTGGTTGGCGATGATCAAAGGCACGCCGGCAAGGCGGGCGATGGGCGCGGCGATCAGATTGCCGTAATGCTGCAGGGCGACAACGGCGTCGGGCGCCTCGCGGCGAAAATGGCGAAAAAGCGCGATCAGCAGTTTCACCAGGGCGAGCGGCGACGACGGCCGCCGGCGCGCGCAAAAGAACACATTGTCCTCGGCGTCGAAGGAGTCGGTGCGGCGGAAGAAAAAGACCTGACCGGTCCGCCAGCCGTTGCGGCTTGCGCCATGCGCCAGTTGCCGCGCGACTTCCTGCGCGCCGGCGTTCTCGGCCTGAGTCTGCACGAAAAGAACGCGCCGGGGTTGGTCGACGTCCCGGTCGCGGGTTTGAAGCCGCTTCGCAGCCGGAAAGCCGGACTCGAGCGGGACCGAATTCTCCGGCGCGGCAAACTGGGTCATGCAGGGTCCTCGAGGCGGCGTGACGGCGCTGCGGCGATTATAGCGGAAAGCGCTCGCCTTGGGTTGGTTCTGGCGCGAGAACCTTTTGTTATGGTTGAAATCTAACGCTTGTTTCCCGTTCGCGAACGACCCTACGGCGGAAAGGGGCTCTTCGCCCCGATCTTCCAAACGTGGCTCTTTCAAAAATGAATTACTGTAGTTAGCCTATCTCATGTCCTTATCCGAATTCCCCGGCGTTAAGACGCCTCCCAAATATGAAGCCGAGTTCCTGCGGTTCATGAATCCGCTGTTGGACGCGATGCGCGAAAAAGGCGGTCAAGCCCGGCCTCGCGAAATCTACGAAGCGATCGCGCATAATCTCAATCTGTCCGAGGAGGAACGCACAGTCACGAACAGAAATGGATATCCGAGATTCGAAAACCAGATTGCGTGGGCGCGCTCCTATTTTGTCAAAACCGGCTATCTCAACTCTCCATCTCGCGGCGTCTGGCGACTAACCGACAAGGGCAAGGAAGCCCACCTTGACGGGCCTGACATCGACTCGATCTTTCGGCGCGTCATGGAAATGAACGCGCTCGCCAAGGCGGGAGCAGAGATTGAGACGGCGGCGGAATCTGCTCCCGAAAACAAAGCATCCACTAAAGACGACCAAGACGAAGTCATTGCGCCTTCACCGCAAACGTCGCCTTACAGCGATCATCGTCCTGCTCTTATAACGCTGATCGGCAGCATGACGCCCGCTGGTTTTGAGGATTTCTGCTCAGAATTGTTAGCCCGCGTCGGGGTGGAGGATGTTCAGACGACGCGCTATGTCAAGGATGGCGGCATCGACGGGACGGGTCGTTTGCGCATCAATGAATTCGTCTCCCAGCCGATAGCTTTTCAAGCAAAAAAATTAGACGGCTCAGGTCGTAAGGTGTCGTCGGAAGAGATACAGCGTTTTCGCGGAGCCATAGGCGGCCACATTGCCAAAGGGATTTTCTTTACCACGACGACTTTTTCAGAAGACGCTAAGCGCGAAGCGCAGGCGTCTGGAAAGGTTGAAATCGAACTCGTTGATCTCGACCGGATATTGGAGATTTGCGAGAACTACGAGATTGGACTGATCGAGCAAAAAATTCTCGTCACGGACCCTTCTTTCTTTGAACGATTCCGCCGCTAACCAAATAAGTGGTCGCGGGTTTATTCTAAGTGTTATGTATGGATGCTGAGCTTTATGAAAATTATCACTTGGAATTGCAATGGTGCATTTAGAAAAAAGTTTCACCTAATTGAAAAATTAGGCGCTGATATTCTTGTTATACAAGAATGTGAAGACCCATCAAAAATTAAAGGTGACTATCAGGAATGGGCTAACAATTACCTTTGGATTGGCGAAAGCAAAAATAAAGGACTCGGAGTATTTTTGCGTAAGCAAAACATTAAACTTGAGGCGTTAGAATTGCACGATGACGGATTGCGGTCATTTATACCTTGCCGTATCAACGACCATATCAATTTGATTGCGGTGTGGACTAAGCAGACGCCATCACGAAATTTTCGTTACATTGGACAGTTTTGGAAGTATCTGCAACTGCATAAAAATGAAATTAAACGCGATCCAATTATTATTTGCGGGGACTTTAATAGCAATGTGTGCTGGGATTCGAGTCATCGCGGGTGGAGCCATAGCGACGTGGTTCGTGAATTAGCAGAAATAGACATTCATAGTCTTTACCATGAATTGACGAAAGAAAATCAAGGGAAAGAAAGCAGCCCGACTCTGTACATGCATAGGAAATTAGCGAAACCATATCACATTGATTACGCCTTCGTATCAAAAGGCCTCTTAGGCCCGGAGTCTTCTATAGAGATCGGGAAACAGGAAATTTGGCTCGATCATAGCGACCACATGCCACTGATTTTTACATTGTGACCCGCCATTCACGGAACCTTGCCGGGTGTCACGGCTGCCGTATCGGACCGGCCCCTTCGAGCCGAACACGGCCATCTCGCGAGGGCGCCAAGCGCAAGCTTTCGACCACTAGCGGGTCTGGGTCAGCAGCAGATAAAGCGCGACCGGATTGGTGGTCAGGTAGCGGCGGGCGAGGCGGCGCGGTTCGAGACCCAACCGATAGGCCCATTCGAGGCCGGCCTTCTGGATCCACAGGGGCGCGCGTTTCTTCGCCCCGGAGAGGAAATCGAACAGGCCGCCCGAGGTCTTGATCATTTTGACATTGGGCAGCAGATGGGCGTAACGGGCGACAAATTCCTGCTCCAGCGGCACGCCGAGCGAAAGCCAGAGAATGTCCGGCGCGAGGGCGTTGATCTCGGCGAGCCTGGCTTTCAGCGCCTCCCCCTTGAGATAGCCATGCGAACGCCCGCGCAGGTCGAGCCGAGGAAATTGACGCCGGGTCGAATTGAACGTGGCGCGATTGACCTCTTCCGTCGCGCCGAACAGGTAGAAGCTGACGCCCTCCTCCTGGGCCATGCCGGCGACGACCGGATAGAGATCGGTGGTGGCGACGCGCTCGGGGAGCGGACGGCGCGTAAAAAAGTTCGAGGCGAAGATCATCGCCTGGCCGTCCGCGTTCAGGACATCGGCGCGGTCGATCAATCGAGCGAATTGCGGGTCTAAATGGCGGCGCGCCAACACTTCGCCATTGGTCGAGGAAAGGTAGAGCGGCCCGCGTCCGCTCGGCGCGGCCTGGGCCAGATCGATCATCAGTCGCGCGGTCTGTTGCAGGTCGAGCCGGGCGATCGACGCGCCGCCGACGATCCGACGCTCCACATGAGCGAGAATTTCCGCGCTGTCCTGTGCCGCCATTGGCGCTCCCCCTGCGATTCGGGCCGCCATGCCTCAAAATGACGCAAGGGCGACGTCTGTCCACTAGGGAAGAAAAAAGCTTGCCAGTTCAGGCAGCGGCGCGGGAAAGCGGGTTCAGGAGGCGAGGCGCCAGCTTTCGGCCTGGACTTCGATCCGGCGCGATTCCGCGGGATCGAAGCGCCGCAGCAGGGCGATGTCGACCTTGTTGAAGAACAGCGCGGCGTCCTCGACGCCGAGGCGGTCGATCGCCTCGGCGATCTCGGATGAAACAGTCTTGCGCCATTCTGCGACCAGCACGGTCACGTCGGCCTGACGCGCCAGCAGCGGCCCATATCCGGCTTCGAGCGCCGGGGGCCCGTCGATGACGACCACGTCGAACCATTGCCGGCACAGATGCAACAGCGCCCGAAGAGTCACGCCGCTCATCAGCGCGCTGGTCGAGGCGCGGGTTTCGGCCTCGCTGCCGCCGAAGGGCAGGACGGTATAGCCGGCGGAGGCGTTTTCGACAAAGGCGCGCTGCAGGTTCACGCCGCTGTCGAGCACGTCGATCAGGCCGAAGCGCGGGCGCCGGCCCGCGTCGGTCGGGCGGTCGGCCCGGATCAGCAGCACGCGGGCGCCGCCGTCGGCGAGAAAAGCGGCGCAAGCCCGCGCGACGGTCGAACGTCCGGCGCCGCGGAACGGCGAGGAGACCAGCACGACGCGGGCCCTGCCTTCGGCCCCTTGCGCCGCGAAGGCGCAAAGTTCGTCGAGCCAGGGCGCAAGATCCGGCCCGACCGCCGGCTTGGACGATGACTCCTTGTCCGGCTGCGGCAAAAGCGGCGCCATGCCGACGACCTTGACGCCGTCGAGACGCTCCGCCTGACGCGCCGTGGTCAGCACGCCCGGAACGGTCTCGCGCGCCAGCGCATGGGCGAGCCCGGCCAGCAGCCCGAGCAGCGCGGCGCCGGCGGCGCGCGCGGCCAAGCCGGGCTTGATCCCGTTGGGCGGCGTCGCCGGCGAAATCAGCCTGATGTCGTCGGGCGAGAGGTTGCGCGTCGCGACCAGCTGCTTCTGCCGGTCGAGCAATTGCTCGTAGATCAGCTGTTCGGCTTTCGCCTCGCGCTGCAACTGGTCGAGCTTCACCAGCTTGGGCCCGAGTTCGGCGGCCTCATCCTGCGTCGCCTTGAGCTGGCGCGCGAGGGCGTCCTCGCTTTGCCGGGCGGTCGCAAAATCGCTTTGGGCGGCGCCGGCCAGACGCGCCAGTTCGGCGCCGATCTGCCGTTTCAGCGCGGCGACACGGGCGTTCATCGCCGTCACCGCCGGATGGCGGGCGCCGAAAATCGCCGCCTGATCCGCCGCCTGCGCGGCGAGCCGGGCATAGTCGGTCCGCAATCCCGCCAGCAGATTCGACTGCAACGCCGGGGAAAGCTCGCCGCCATCGCCTGCCCGGCGCAATTGTTCGAAACGCGCCCGGGCCTCGGCGGTCCTGGCGCTGGCGAGCGCGAGCTGCTGGCCGAGATCATAGGCGCGGCGCTCGAGCAGGGTCGTCCCCTGGCCGACGTCCATCACGTTCAGTTTGGCCTTGAGATCGGCGACCGCCTGTTCGGCATTGTTCACCCGCCCGCTCACTTCGTCCAGCCGCGCCGCGATATCTCCGGCGACCCTGTCATTGGCGCGCGCGCGAATCTCGCGCTGGCTGTCGATGATCGCTTCCGCCGCGCCGTTGGCGATTGTGGCGGATTCTTCGGCGGAGCCGTTGCGCGCCGTCACATCGATGACGTAAGTTGCGCCCCGGCGCGAAATATCCAGCTCTTTTCCAAGCGCCTTGATGGCCTTGTCGCGATCGCCGAACGCGCCGTCCTTCACCAGTCCCAGACGATCGGCCAGGGCGCCCAGAAAGGCGTCCGTCCGGTAGGATTGCACCAGGCTTTCGACGGCGATCGCGTCGGCGCCGATATTCTGCACGACGTTGGCGTCCTGGGTAATATTGGTGACGCGCGGCTCCACCATGATCGTGGCGACGGCCGAATATTTGTTGAACACCAGCAGGAAGAGGACGAAAAGCGCGCTGGCGACCAGCGCGGAGGAAAGAGCGATGCGCCGCGCATTGCGACGCAGAAACAACCAGAAGCTCGAAAGCGTCACGATGGGCGCGAAGCTCGCGGGCGAGTCGCTCCAGATTTCCATCGCGCCGTCGGAACTGTCGTCGCCCGAGACTCGGCGCCAGGACGGACCAAGGATTTTCATGTCCATTGACAACTCGAAGCCCAGGAAAATAGGCGATTTCGCGCGAAACGCCTTGGGCTATAAAATACAGAAATGGTAAATGATGTGTTGCCGACCGGCCAAGAGCGCCTTTGAGGCTTGCCCGGGACGAGCCGGCCGGCGCATTCTCGCGGTCGGCGAAAGGGAAGCCAAACGTGACTTTCGCGCTCGACCGGCGCAAATTGCTGACGGGCCTCGCGGCCTCCGGCGCTTTCGGAGCCTGCGCCCGCGCCGGTGAGGAAAAATATCGACCGGGCGCCGGGATGCCGCCCGCGCTGCGGCGCGGGTTCAACCTGCCCGATCAGGCGCCGCGCCGGGAGGGCAAAGCCGCCGATCCGGCGATGCTCGCGGCGCTGCGCCGGCGCGGCATGACGCACATCCGCCTGCCCCTCGTCGCGGAAGCCGCATTGCCCTATTTTTCCGGGCCGGCCACGCGCGGCGCGGCGCTCGACGATCTCGAGCGGAATTCTGGGACTGCTGCTCGAACTTGATTATTCCGTCACGGTCGATCTTCACGCCGACGGCCCGTTCCACGACCTGCTGCGCTCCGATCCCGCCGAGGCGCAAAGAGCCTTGCGCGCCGGATGGCGCGGCGTTGCCGCGCGCATCGGCCATTGGCCGGCGTCCCGCGTCTTTGCCGAACTGCTGAACGAGCCCGACACCAGCGACGATGTCTGGCGGCCCTTCGCGGAGGAACTGGCTGGAGAGGTCAGGGCGCTGCTGCCGCGCACGACGCTGATCACCGGCCCGGCGCCGTTTCAGCGCCTCGAACAATTGGCGCGATGGCGGCCGTTCGCGGACCGCAATGTCGTCTATGCGGTCCATTTCTACACGCCGATGATCTTTACCCATCAGGGGCTGAACTGGGACGCCTCCAGTCCCTATCGACATCTTGAGGGCGTGCCGTTTCCGCTGGCCGAGCACGATCCTGTGCTGGCGCGCCTGCGCGCGGAGGCGCTGGCGCGCGGAGATCAAGCGGCGGCGCAAGTCCTGGAGGAAGCCGCGCAGACGGCGTGGACGCCGGCCGCCATTTCGGCGCAATTCGCCGCGCTGGCGGCCTGGAGCGCCAGCCATTCCGTCCCCGTGATCGTCAACGAATTCGGCGTCCTGCGCTTCAAGGCGCCGCGCGCCGGCCGTCTGGCCTGGCTCGCCGCGGTCCGCGCCGCGGCGCAGGCCAACGGCTTCGGCTGGGCGCATTGGGATTACGCCGGCGGCTTCGGCCTGCTCGACGAACAGGGCCGGCTCGACGAAGGCGTCATGAGCGCATTGCTGCCGGACGGCTGAAGCCCGCGCCGTCCCGCGCGACCGGCGAGACGCGCGGTCTCGGCGCCGACAGGCCGCGCGGCGCCGACGCGGCGACGAGGGCGCGATCCGCCGCGCCGAGCGACAGACCGGCAAGACCCATCACCAGGCCGAGCGCCAGCGGCGCGAAATAGGCTTCTTCCTGAAACAGCCCGTTGACCAGCGTCGTCGCCAGCGCGCCGACCGCGAAGGCCAGCGCCGGCGCCCGTGTCCGTTCGAACAGGGACAAGGCCGTTCGCGCGATCCAGACGTAAAAGGCGAAAGCGGCGACCGCCGCGACGCCAAGCTGGAAGAGCATGACGCCGACCGCGCTTTCCACCGCGACGTCTGCTGCGCCTTGGCGCTGAAACTTGCTCCAGTCGATCACGTTGAAACTGGCGAAGGAAAGATTGCCGCCCTCTCCGAGGCTGTGGCCGATCGGGATTTTCATGAAGCCGTTGACCCCGCCGATCAGGCCAAGCACATGATAGTCGCCGCTCTTGAAGCCGAAAGCCAAGGCGAAGACGGCAAAAGCCGCGAGCGCGAGCGCCAGGATGTGCAGCGCCGTCCTCGGGCCCCAGCGGCGCGCGACCTCGTAAAAGGCCAGAGTGAAGACGGCAAGCATCAGCGGGCCCTTGGCGCTGGTCAGCAACAGGAGCGGCGCCGCGAGCAGCGCCGCGGCCCAGCGCTTGTGAATCGCGGCAAAGGACAGCAGCGCCGCCAGGGCGTAGCCGAAGCTGATCGAATGAAGGTTCGGCCCTTCGAGCCGCAGCACCGTCATATGCAAAGCCGCGAACAGCGGCGAATTGAAAAGGTCGGTCCTGCCGTAATCGACCAGGTTGACCGGCACGACGCCGGAGCGCGCCGCCTCGTCAAGGGTTTTGAGGCTGCTGGCGTTGTCCGCGTAGGAAAGCGTGAGGTAATGCCAGCCGTTGGTGAGGTCGAGCCACAGATCGTGCGCCAGGAATTCGACATAGCCGGCGCCGATCATCAGCCCCAGCAGGATCGCGACGATTCGCGGCAGAGCCAGTTCGTGCCGGGCCGCGACAATGAGAAACATCTGAAACAAGAGGATGGGCGTCCCGATATTGCGCATGTAAACGACGGCGCTTCGAGGATTGATGAGGACGCCGACCAGGAAATAGACGCCGTAGATCGCCAGCAAGGCGCCAGAAGCGAAAATCATCCGCCGCGTGAAGGGCGAAAAGGACCGCGCTCTATTGAGGAAGCCCGCCATCACCACGAGCCACATGACGACGGTGGTGACGAAATTGTAGCTCTTGATCGGATCGAGGTCATGGATGTCGGTGTAATTGACCGATGCGATCGAGACGAAAACGTTTTGAAATATCGTCGCGACAAGGACGACGACAGGGACCTGAGCCTCGATCGTCAAGGCGGCGGCGACCGCCAGGGCGGCGCAAACGGCAAGAGCCAAGGGCTGGCCGAATGTGTGCAGGAATACGGGAAGGGCGGTGAGGCCGAAGGCCAGGACGAAGACGAAGGCCAGCGGCAGTTGGTCGCCGGTCGTCACCGGCGGGCGGCGCGTCGACACTCGCGATGGAATGGGTCGCCGCACGCCGTCCTGCCTGTTGTCCATTTCCGCCAAATTGGACAAAGATGGTTAATGAAGGCCTAAAACCGGAGCCAAATGGTCAGAACCGTTGAGTCCCGCCGCGCCCATCGAACCGCGCGGCGGCCGGCGTCTTCGTCTGCGGCGCCATGCCGTGGCCGAGCAATCGCCGCCAGCCCCGATGATCGGGCGCGCCGGATCATCGGGCGTTTTTCGTTGGCGGACTCGTCGGTGGGAAATTTTCGGCCAAGGCGACGCGGTCGCCAAGGGGACCACGACCTTCCGGCTAACTAGATGATGTCTTTGGCAGGAGTGGCAGGGCTCGAACCTGCGACACCCGGTTTTGGAGACCGGTGCTCTACCAACTGAGCTACACTCCTGTGGACGCGTCTCGCGACGCCGCCAGCGACGTGTTCTTAGCCGCAACACCCGCCTTCACGCAAGTCTGGTCGACAAAAAACGGCCGAAAAAAGCCCGTGCGCGCAACACGCCAAAAGCCTCGGCGCCTTCGTTGCGCGAGGCCGTCTTCTGTGGCTTGGGCTGGGGCCGCCGCGAATTCAGTGCGAACGCGGCGTCAGGGTCTCCGCCGCCGACGAGGCCACACCGACGGCGTGGACATCGCCGCCGATGAAGGCCTGGACCAATCCGTGGGTGTCGACGAATTCATGGAACGCGATCACCTTGCCGCTCAGGATCTTGAAGACGTGGCACCAATCGTCCTCGAAGCGGGCGCCGGAGCGCCGCATCCGGCCCGCCAAATGGCCCATCACCAGGACGAAGCCGGAGCCCGGCAGAAATTCGCGCGGCGTGAAGCTTTCGATTTCGACATTGCGCGCCAGTTCCGAAAAACAGGCGATGACCTGGTCCAGGCCCTTGTGCTCGCCGCCCCAGGGCAGAAGCGCCGGATCGGTGTTCGACTTCCACTCGATCTGCGGGTCGGCGGCGGTCAGGATTTTTTCTATGCCGCCGCTGACGAAAGCGGCGTAAATCGACTTGACGAACTCGACATTGCTCATGGCGTTCCTTCCGGCCTGCAACAAGCTCGACGCGCGCCGGTCGAAGCCAAAGGCAATTGCGGGAAGAGGATCCGGCGTAAGTCCGCGCCGCCCTTCGCCCGGCGCAATCACCGCGCGCTGCAAAGCGCAGCAAGTATAGCATCCAGACCCGGTTTCGCCCAGTCACAGGCGCGTGATGACAAGAAAAAAGGGAGCCCGCGCGGGCTCCCTTCGTCATGTTCACGCCTGTTTCGCGCGCTTACTCGATGATCGACGCGACGACGCCGGCTCCGACCGTACGGCCGCCTTCGCGGATGGCGAAGCGCAGCTTTTCTTCCATCGCGATCGGAACGATCAGCGCCACCGTCATGGTGACATTGTCGCCCGGCATCACCATTTCCGTGCCCTCGGGCAAGGTCACGATGCCGGTCACGTCCGTCGTGCGGAAGTAGAACTGCGGACGGTAGTTGGTGAAGAACGGCGTGTGGCGGCCGCCCTCTTCCTTGGTCAGGATATAGGCCTCGGCCTTGAACTTGGTGTGGGGCTTCACCGAGCCGGGCTTGCACAGAACCTGGCCGCGCTCCACGTCCTCGCGCTTGGTGCCGCGCAGCAGGCAGCCGACATTGTCGCCCGCCTGGCCCTGATCGAGCAGTTTTCTGAACATTTCAACGCCGGTCACCGTCGTCTTGATCGTCGGACGCAGGCCCACGACCTCGACTTCCTCGCCGACCTTGACGATCCCGCGCTCGACGCGGCCCGTCACCACCGTGCCGCGGCCCGAGATCGAGAACACGTCCTCGACCGGCATCAGGAACGGCTGATCGATCGGACGCTCCGGCTGCGGAATATAGTCGTCAACCGTCTGCATCAGCTTCAGGATGGCGTTGCGGCCCAGCTCCGGATCGCCATTGTCCAGCGCGACCTTCGCCGAACCCTTGGTGATCGGAATGTCGTCGCCGGGGAATTCATATTTCGACAGCAGCTCGCGGACTTCGAGCTCGACCAGCTCCAGCAGTTCCGGATCGTCGACGAGGTCGACCTTGTTCAGGAACACAACCAGCGCCGGAACGCCGACCTGACGGGCGAGCAGAATGTGCTCGCGGGTCTGCGGCATCGGGCCGTCGGCGGCCGACACCACCAGAATCGCGCCGTCCATCTGCGCCGCGCCGGTGATCATGTTCTTCACATAGTCGGCGTGCCCGGGGCAGTCGACATGCGCATAATGGCGCTTCGCCGTCTCATATTCGACATGCGCCGTCGAAATCGTGATGCCGCGCGCCTTCTCTTCCGGCGCCTTGTCGATCTGGTCGTAAGCGGTGAACGTCGCCCCGCCCGACTCCGCCAAAATCTTGGTGATCGCCGCCGTCAGCGACGTCTTGCCATGGTCGACGTGACCAATCGTTCCGATGTTGCAGTGCGGCTTCGTGCGCGAAAATTTTTCCTTGGCCATGGCCCTCGTTCCGAATTTCAGGCGAGTAGAATCCAACGACCGCGCTCAATAGAAGGCTTTGCCGGCAACTTCAAGAGCCAAATCGCCGGAATCTGGCGCGCACGGGCGCGAGCCGGCCGCGTTCCCCGGTTTTCCGGCCTTTTCGCCGCGACCGCTCGTCCTTGCCCTCTTTTTTGCGCGAGGCGGCCTGCCGCGAGGCTTGATTGGCGGCCCGATCCGCGCGAAGCTTCGCTTGCGCGCCAAGCAGGGACCGGATGAATGACCGCGATCGAGTCCACCCTCGAACCCATTCTCGGGCGTCATCGCCGCGATCCGACCGCCTTGTTGCAGATCTTGCGCGAGGCGCAGGAGGTTTTCGGCTGGATTTCGCCGGAAATCCGCGCAGCGATCGCCTCGGCGCTGGAGATTGCGCCGACCCGCATCGACAGCCTGACCCAGTTCTACGCCCATCTCCATGACGCGCCGCGCGGCAAATACCGCATATTGTTTTCGAACAATATCACCGACCGCATGGCCGGCTCCGCCGCCTTGATCGAGCGCATGCTGAAAAATCTGGGGCTGGAGCAGGGAAATCTCTCCGCCGACGGCCTGGTCAGCGTCGACTTCACCTCCTGCACCGGCATGTGCGACCAGGGCCCCGCCCTGCTCGTCAACAATCTGCCGGTGACCCGCCTGACGGCGCGGCGCATCGACGAAATCTGCGGCCTGATCCGCGCTCGCACGCCGCTCGATCAATGGCCGACGGCGTTTTTCAAGGTCGAGGACCATATCCGCCGCGCCGATCTGCTGCTCGGATCGCCTTATCGCCGCGGCGAGGCGATCCGCGCCGCTCTTTCCCTTGGCGCGCAAGGCTTTCTGGACGAGCTGAAGAAATCCCACTTGCGCGGCCGCGGCGGCGCCGGCTTCCCGACCGCGCTCAAATGGCAGTCCTGCCGCGATGCGCCGGGCGAGAGGCGTTTTGTCGTCTGCAACGCCGACGAGGGCGAGCCCGGCACGTTCAAGGACCGCGTGCTGCTGCAAAGTTTTGCCGAAAGCCTGTTCGAAGGCATGGCGCTGGCCGCCTTGGTCACCGGCGCGCAAAAAGGCTTTCTTTATCTGCGCGGCGAATATTCTTATCTGCGGCCGCCGCTGGAGGCGCTGTTAGGCGAGATGCGCCGCGAAAACTGGCTCGGCGAGAGCATCGGCGGCGCCAAGAATTTCGATTTCGACATCGAAATCCATATGGGCGCCGGCGCCTATGTCTGCGGCGAGGAAACCGCGCTGATCGAATCGCTCGAAGGCAAGCCGGGGCGACCGCGCATCCGCCCACCTTTCCCGGTCACGCACGGCTATCTCGGCTTCCCCACCGTGGTGAACAATGTCGAGACCTTGTGCAACGCCGCCGCGATCGCGGTGATTGGCGCCGCCGCCTACGCCAGCCGGGGAACGAAACAATCCACCGGCACGAAAATCCTTTCCGTCTCCGGCGATTGCGAACGCCCCGGGATTTACGAATATCCGTTCGGCGTGACCATCGCGCAGGTTCTTGAAGATTGCGGCGCGCCGGACGTCGGCGCGGTCCAGATCGGCGGCGCGGCGGGAAACTGCCTGATTCCGGAGGAATTCCGCCGCCGCATCACCTTCGAGGACCAGCCCACCGCCGGCGCGCTGATGGTCTTCGCCAACCAGCGCGACCCGATCGAGGCGGCGCGCAATTTCGCGCATTTCTTCGCGCATGAATCCTGCGGCTTCTGCACGCCCTGCCGTGTCGGAACCGCCGTTGTCGCCGGCATGATGGACAAGATCACCGACGGCCATGGCGCACTTTACGAATTCATGGACCTCAAGCGCCTGCATGACATCTTGCGGGCGTCGAGCCATTGCGGTCTTGGCCAGGCGGCCATGCTCGCGCTGTCCGATATGATGCGGAAATTCAAGCCCGCCTTCGAAAGGCGACTGAGCGCCAAGGATTTCGAGCCCGATTTCGACCTCGACGCCGCTCTGGCCCGCGCCCGCGAACTCGCCGGGCGCGACGACGCCGCCGCGCATCTGGGAGAAGACATTTGAGCGACAGCGCCAACACCTTCACGCTCGACGGCCAGACCATCGCCTTTGAACCCGGCCAGACCATCCTGACGGCGGCGGCGGCGGCAGGCGTCTATATCCCGCATCTCTGCGCCCATCCCGATTTCCCGCCGCATGGCTCGTGCAAGCTGTGCACGGTGACGGTCAATGGCCGCGCCGGTTCGGCCTGCACGATTCCAGCGGCGCCGGATCAGGACGTGCGCAGCAAGACGCCGGAGCTCAACGAAATCCGCCGCGTCCTGCTGCAGATGCTGTTCGCGGAGGGCAATCATTTCTGTCCCGGCTGCGAAAAGAGCGGCCAATGCAAATTGCAGGCGCTCGCCTATGAACTCGCAATGCTGTCGCCACATTTCGTGCAATTTTTTCCCCATCGCGAGGTGGACGCCTCGCATCCGGACTTCTTTCTCGACTTCAATCGCTGCATCATGTGTGAACTCTGCGTTCACGCGAGCCGCGACGTGGACGGCAAGAATATCTTCGCCCTCGCCGGGCGCGGGCGCGATTCGCATATCGTCGTGAATTCGCCGAGCGGAAAGCTCGGCGACACCGATTTCGCCACGACCGACAAGGCGGCGCAGGTCTGCCCGGTCGGCGCCATATTGCGCAAGGAGATCGGCTTCGTCACGCCGATCGGCGAAAGGCTTTACGACCGCGCGCCAATCAGCGAGGTCGACCTTCCGGAAAGCGCGGGAGCCGCGAAATGAATACTTCGCCTCCGCCAAGAAAGATCAAGATCGCCACCGCGACTCTCGGCGGCTGTTTCGGCTGCCACATGTCGCTGCTCGACATCGACGAGCGCCTGCTCGATTTGCTGGAAATCGCCGAATTCGACCGTTCGCCGCTCACCGACATCAAACATTGCGGCCCCAAAATCGACATCGGCCTGATCGAAGGCGCCCTGTGCAACGCCGAGAATGTCCATGTGCTGCGGGAATTCCGGCGCAGCTGCAAATTCCTGGTCGCGGTCGGCGCCTGCGCCATCAACGGCGGCCTGCCGGCGCAGCGCAACCGCTTCGACGTCGGCGACATCCTGCAGAAAGTCTACAGCGACACGCCGGACGGGCGATCCCGCATCCCCAACGACCCGGAGTTGCCGCTGCTGCTCGACAAGGTCTATCCGATCCATGACGTGGTGCGGGTCGATTTTTTCCTTCCCGGCTGTCCGCCCTCGGCCGACGCGATCTGGAAATTCCTGACCGACCTGATCGGCGGGCGCACCCCGCGCCTCAACTATCCGACGTTTCATTTCGACTGAAGGCGCCGCCATGGCATCGCTCGAGACCGCCGCCCACCCGCAAAAGCTCCGCCGCATCGCCATCGACCCGCTGACCCGCGTCGAAGGCCACGGCAAGGTCACGCTGCTGCTCGACGAAGAAAACAAAATCCATCAGGTCCGCCTGCACATCGTCGAGTTCCGCGGTTTCGAGGCCTTCATCGAGGGCCGGCCGTTCTGGGAGGTTCCGGTGACGGTGCAGAGGCTGTGCGGCATCTGCCCGGTCAGCCATCATCTTGCGGCGATCAAGGCGATGGACGCCATCGCCGGCTACCACCAATTGACCCCGACCGCCGAAAAACTGCGCCGCCTGATGCATTACGGCCAGATTTTGCAATCGCACGCCGTGCATTTCTTCCATCTCGCCTCGCCCGACCTGCTGCTCGGCTTTGACAGCGAGCCGACGCGGCGCAATATCGTCGGCGTCGCCGCCGATTTTCCCGACATCGCGAAACAGGGCGTGCTGCTGCGCAAATTCGGCCAGGAAGTGATCCGCCACACCGCCGGCAAGCGCATCCACGGCACCGGCGCGATCCCCGGCGGCGTCAACAAGGCGCTGACCGGAATCGAACGCGACGAGTTGCGCGGCGGAATCGACCAGTTGATCCTTTGGGCGCGCGACGCCGTGCGGATGATCGCCAAACTGCATCAGGTCCATCCGGCCTTCTACAACGGCTTCGGCGCCTTTCGCGCCAATATGATGGGGCTCGTCGACCGCCATGGCGCGCTGGACCTTTATCATGGGGCCTTGCGCGCCCGCGACGCCGACGGCGAGACGATCTTCGACCATGTCGATTACACTTCCTATCACGATGTGCTGCAGGAAGAGGTCAAGCCCTGGACCTATATGAAATTCCCGCACATCAAGGCGCTCGGCCCGGAGACGGGATGGTACAGGGTGGGACCGCTCGCCCGCATCCAGATCTGCGCTTACATTCCGTCGGAACTGGCGGAAATCGAGCGCCGGGATTTTCTGGCGCTCGGCGACGGCAAGCCCGTGCATGGCGCCCTGCTCTATCATTGGGCGCGGATGATCGAGGCCCTGCACGCGGCGGAAGTCATCCGCGACCTGCTCGACGATCCCGACATCGTCGGGACGGAGCTGATGGCCGAGCGCGGCGAACGCCAGGACGAGGCGGTAGGCGTGATCGAAGCGCCGCGCGGAACCCTGTTCCATCATTATCGCGTCGGCGAGGACGATCTGGTCAAATTCTGCCGGCTGATCGTTTCGACCACCAACAACAACCAGGCGATGAACGAGGCGATCCGCGCCGTGGCGTCGGAATATGTCGACGG
The DNA here is from genome assembly GCA_963727035.1 of uncultured Pseudomonadota bacterium. GTDB lineage: Bacteria > Pseudomonadota > Alphaproteobacteria > Rhizobiales > Beijerinckiaceae > Rhodoblastus. Next base: position 254,659 of record CAVSEY010000021.1, read on the forward strand.
CCGGGTGCTCACCGAAGGCCTGCTCAATCACATCGAGGTCGCGATCCGCGCCTATGACCCCTGCCTGTCCTGCGCGACCCACGCCATCGGCCAGATGCCGCTGGAAGTCGATCTGGTCGACTCGGACGGCGCGCTGGTCGACAGGCGGCGCAAGAATTTTGGTGGCGCATGAAACTCGTCGTTTTCGGCTGGGGAAACGTGGCGCGCGGCGACGACGGGATCGGGCCGCTTCTGCTGGCGCGCGTGGCTGAGGCGCAATGGCCTGACAGCGTGCTGATCGAAGATTACCAGCTCCAGATCGAACACGCGCTCGACCTGGAAGGCGCCGATCTTGCGCTCTTTCTCGACGCCGGCCGGGATACGCCGGCGCCTTTCGCCTTCACCGAGATCTTTCCGCGCCCCGGCCTGACGCCTCTCAGTCACGCGCTGGCGCCCGAAAGCGTGCTTTCCATTTTCGAACAGACCCTCGAGCGCAAGGCGCCGCCCGCTTTCCTGCTGTGCGTTCGCGGCGAGGCTTTCGATCTCGGCGCGGGATTGAGCGTGGCGGGCGCGACGCGGCTGGAGGCGGCCTGGGCCTTGCTGCAACAGCTCGAAACCGCGCGCGGCGCGGAAAACTGGCGCGCGCATGACCAAAATGTAAGGCCGATTTCATTTTCCGGCTAAGGAAAGGCCGCTATTTGCGAGCATAAGCCTGACCGATCCGAACCGGATCGTATGGACCAAGGAAAATGTTCTCCACTCAACGCCAAACGCTCCCCGAAACGGCGATCGAATTCTGGATCGGCCGCGACGCTCAAGGATTCTGGACCGCCCGCGGCGCCGACGGCCGCGAAGGCGGCCTGTTCGTCAGCCGCGAGGAGGCGATGAAATTCGCCAGGACGGCCCGCCGGCGCGGACAAGGCGTCGCGAAAAACGCGCCCGCGCCGATCGACCTGTGGAAATGAGGCTTGCGAATTCGTCGGGCGCAACCGACCGTGATTCGCCTTTCTTCCCGGTTCAGGACAAGTTCATCTTCCGCGGCTAGGCTGGAGCCGTCCTGACCAAGGAGGGATGAAATGAAAAATCTCGTGAAAGGCCTTGTCATCGCCGGCGCGCTGTTGGGCGCAGGCCTGGCTGGAATCGGCGCCGCGAGCGCCATGCCCGTCGCGCCCATTGCCGGCGCCCCGGCTGCGTCGGCGCCGATCGAAACGATCGGCTGGCGCTGCGGCCCCGGCTGGCATGTCAACCCGTGGGGCCGCTGCGTCCCCAACCGCCGTTGGGGCCCGGGCCCCTATTGGCGCCGCCCTTACTGGCATCGCCGCTGGCGCCGGTGGTGATCCAGCGCCATCAGGAAAAACGTCCGATGGCGAAGGGCGAGGGATCGGCGAAGGACTCTTCGCCGGTCATCATTTCCGCCAACAGGCGGCCGGTGCTCGCCGCCAGCGTCAGGCCATGATGCTGGTGGCCGAAATTGAACCACAGGCCCTTGCGCCGCGGCGCGGGCCCGATGACCGGCAGCATGTCGGGAAGGCACGGCCGGCAGCCCATCCACGGCTTTGCGTCGAGCCGCTTGCCCAAAGGAAATAATTTGCGGGCGAAAATTTCGCTGGTCTCGATCTGCGTATAGTCCGGCGGCGCGTCGCGCCGCGCGAATTCCGCGCCTGTTGTCAGGCGGATTCCGCGCGCCATGGGGGCGAGCAGAAAGCCATTGTCGGCGTCGAGCGCCGGATGATTGAGCGTCGCGCCCGGCGCGTAATGCATGTGATAGCCGCGCTTGACGGCGAGCGGGACGCTGAGCCCGAGCGGCCCGAGCACGATGTCGGCCCAGGGGCCGAGGCAGACCACCGCCTCGCCCGCCAGAACCGGCCCCTGCTCGGTCTCGACGCCATAGCCCGCGCTCGCGGGCCGAAAACTTTTGGCGTCGCCGCGCAGAAAAAGGCCGCCGCGCCGCTCGAACAAAGCAAGATAGCTTTGGGTCAGGGCGAACGGATCATGTATGGAGGCCGGGTCGAGATAATGCACGGCGCCATAGACGCCGGCCAGCGCCGGTTCGAGCGCGCGCAAGGCCTCGGAATCGTAAAGCGCGATTTTCAGGCCGTAGGGCAGAATTTTTTGCGCCGCCGCCTGGCCGGCGGCAAGAGTCTTTTCGCTGCGAAAAAGCTTCAGCCAGCCGGTCCTGCGCATCAGCGGAAGCGCGCCGGCTTGCGCCATCAGCTTTTCGTGTTCGCTCAGCGAATGTTCGATCAGCGGCCGCGCGGCAAGAGCATGGCGAAGAGCGCGCTCCGGCGCGCTCTCCCACCAATAGCGTGCGAGCCAGGGCGCGAAAAAGGGAAGGTCGCGCAAATGGTAGCGCGCCTCATTGGCGCCATTGACCGCATAGACCGCCAGCGCCCGCACGTCGCGCGGGAAAAGATAGGGAAAGATCGAGGCGCGCTCGATCAGCCCGGCGTTGCCGAAAGACGTCTCCTCGCCGGCGCCGCGCCGGTCCACCAGAACGACCTCGCGCCCCCGCGCCTGGATCTGCAACGCCGTCGCCACGCCGACAATCCCGGCGCCCAGCACAAGCACATCCGTCCGGCGCATTCCGCATTCCCTTGGGCTTAAGCCGCTTTCGGCCGATCGAGGGGGCCGGTGGACGCCGGCCCGCACTTCATGTAGGAGCGACTTCAGGCAAAAGCCAGCAATGGCCCGACCTTCAGGAGCATGACGATGCGCCCGCTGAAAATCGCCCCCTCGATCCTTTCCGCCGATTTCTCGAAGCTCGGCGAGGAAGTCCGCGCCGTCATCGCGGCCGGCGCCGATATCGTCCATGTCGATGTCATGGACGGGCATTTCGTGCCCAATATCACCATCGGTCCCGATGTGGTGAAAAGCCTGCGGCCCCATACCGACAGGATTTTCGACGTCCATCTGATGATCGCGCCCTGCGACCCCTATCTGGAGGCCTTCGCCAAAGCAGGCTCGGATTATATCGTGGTCCACGCCGAGGCTGGCCCCCATCTCCACCGCTCGCTGCAAGCCATCCGCGCTCTGGGCAAGAAGGCTGGGGTCTCGCTCAATCCGGCGACGCCGGAAGACGTGGTCGAATATGTGCTCGACGAACTCGACCTGATCCTGGTCATGTCGGTCAATCCCGGTTTTGGCGGCCAGAAATTCATCCCCGCCATGCTGGAAAAGCTGCGCCGGCTCAAGGCGATGATCGGCGACCGCCCGATCGATCTTGAAATCGACGGCGGCGTCACCGCCGAAAACGCCATGGACATTGTCGGCGCCGGCGCCAATTGGCTGGTCGCCGGCTCCGCCGTCTTCAAGGGCGGCCCGGAGCATTACAGGAAGAACATCGACGCCATCCGCCTCGCCGCCCATATGGCGCGCGGCGAGATGGTATAGATCGACGCCAGCCGCCTTCCTTCTCCCCCTAGGCCGTTCGCTGGAACGGCCGTCCTTACGGATGGCCTATGGCGGGAGAAGTCATCATATTGAACTCAAGAGAGACCGCCGATGATCCTCCGCTATTCCCGCCCCGAAATGGTCGCGCTCTGGGAGCCGCAGACGCGATTCAAGATCTGGTTCGAGATCGAGGCCCATGCCTGCGACGCGCTGGCCGAGCTTGGCGTGATCCCGAAGGAAAGCGCGAAAAACATCTGGGACAAGGCCGGCAAGGTCACGTTCGACGTCGATCGCATCGACGAGATCGAGCGCGTCACCAAGCATGACGTGATCGCCTTCCTGACCCATCTCGCCGAATTCATCGGGCCGGATTCCCGCTTCGTCCATCAGGGCATGACCTCGTCGGACGTGCTCGACACCTGCCTTGCGGTGCAGATGTCGCGCGCCGCCGACATTCTGATCAAGGATGTCGACGCTCTGCTCGCCGCGATCAAGCGCCGCGCTTTCGAGCACAAGATGACGCCGACCATCGGCCGCTCGCATGGCATCCATGCCGAGCCGGTGACTTTCGGGCTGAAAATGGCCGAGGCCTATGCCGAATTTGCCCGCGCGCGCAAAAGGCTGGTCAATGCGCGCGAGGAAATCGCCACTTGCGCCATTTCCGGCGCGGTCGGCACTTTCGCCAATATCGACCCGCGCGTCGAAGAACATGTCGCGCAGAAGATGGGCCTGAAGCCCGAGCCGGTTTCGACCCAGGTGATTCCTCGCGACCGCCACGCCATGTTCTTCGCCACACTGGGCGTGATCGCCTCCTCCATCGAGCGGTTGGCGATCGAAATCCGCCATCTGCAGCGCACCGAAGTGCTGGAGGCCGAGGAATATTTCTCCGAAGGCCAGAAGGGTTCTTCGGCCATGCCGCACAAGCGCAATCCGGTGCTGACCGAAAACCTGACCGGCCTCGCCCGTCTGGTGCGCGGCATGGTCACGCCGGCGCTGGAAAACGTGGCGCTGTGGCACGAGCGCGACATTTCGCATTCTTCCGTCGAGCGCATGATCGGCCCCGACGCCACGGTGACGCTGGATTTCGCCTTGGCCCGCCTCACCGGGGTGGTGGAAAAGCTGCTGGTCTACCCTGAGAACATGCAGAAGAATCTCGACCTGCTCGGCGGCCTCGTCCATTCGCAGCGCGTGCTGCTGGCTTTGACGCAAAAAGGCGCCTCGCGCGAGGACGCCTATAAATTCGTCCAGCGCAACGCCATGCCGGTCTGGCGCGGCGAGGGCGATTTTTTGGATCTGCTGAAAAAAGACCCGGACGTAAAACGGCTTTTGACCGACGCCGAACTGGAGGAGCAATTCGACCTCTCCTACCACCTCAAGCATGTGGACACGATATTCAATCGCGTGTTCGGGCCGGACGCGTGAACGACATCGCGCTGATCGCCGGCGCCGGGCTGATCGGCGGAACGATGAACGCCATCGCCGGCGGCGGCTCCTTCGTGACCCTGCCGGCGCTCATCACGGCAGGCGTGCCGGCGCTCAACGCCAACGCCTCCTCCACCGTCGCGCTGGTGCCGAGCGCGCTCGCCAGCGCTTACGCCTATCGCCACGATTTCCAGGATTTCGAGGGCGTCCGCTTCCGCGACATGGCCCTGCTGAGCGTGGCCGGGGGCGCCTTGGGCGCGCTGCTGCTGGAATATACGCCGCAGAGCCTTTTCAACGTTCTTGTGCCCTTCCTGCTGCTGTTCGGGACTTTGGCTTTCGCCTTCGGCCGGCAGGCCGGGGTTTTTCTGCGCCAAAAAATCCATATTACGCCGCGCCTGCTGCTGGTCAGCCAGTTCGTTCTCGGACTCTATGGCGGCTATTTCGGCGGCGCCGTGGGCGTCATGATGCTGGCGGCCTGGAGCCTGATGACCTCCGCCTCGATCGCCGCCATGCAGCCGGCGCGCAACCTGCTCAACGCGGCGATGAACGCGACGGCGACCTTGCTGTTCGCCATCGGCGGCCTGGTCTATTGGCGCCAGACCTTCATCCTGTTCGTCGGCGCGATCATCGGCGGCTATTTCGGCGCCCATTACGCCCGCAGAATCGATCCGGCGCTCGCCCGCATCGTCATCTCCTGCCTCAACGCCGGCATGACCGCCTTCATCTTCTGGCGGACTTTCGCTCGCTGAGGCCGATGATCGAGCCGTCGATGTCGAAATCCCCGCTCGCCCCGGTCGTCCTCGCCCCGCGATTCCGGCAGGTCCGATCAGGCGCCCTTGTCAGACGCCCGATTGACACCATCGGCCCTTGAAAAGGACCGATGGTATCCGCGCCGACCGGCCGGATGAACCAAAACTTGGCCGGCTGACGCCGGCGGGCGCCCTTGTTTCCGACGAGTTGGAAACAAGGGCCAATGGTATGATGTGGAAATTGCAGCGTCGAACTGTCATGAATCCTGATATAAATTGGCGGATGGCGAACCCGGGAGGCGCACATGACCCTGAATCGACGCGGTTTCATTGCAGGCGTCGTCGCCTGCCCGATTTGCGCGGGCCTCGCCCGGGCGGACCAGCAGGCCCATTGGGGCTATGAGGGCCACGGCGGCGCGGCCGAATGGGGCAAGCTCGACAAGAAATTCGAAGCCTGCGCGGTCGGCTCGGAACAATCGCCGCTCGACCTGAAAGATCCGATCGCCGCCGAGGTCGGCGTCCTGGATTTCGATTGGAAGCCCGAGGCTTTCGCCATCTTCAACAACGGCCACACCATTCAGGCCAATGTCGCCGAAAAAAGCGGCGTCACGCTCGATGGCGAGCTTTACGGCCTGAAGCAGTTCCACTTCCACACCCCGAGCGAGCACGCCATTGACGGCAAGCGCACCGAAATGGAGGCGCATTTCGTCCACGCCCATTCGTCCGGCAAGCTGCTGGTCGTCGGCATGTTCATGGTTCCCGGCGCCAGACACGAAGACTTCGCCGCAATCATGGCGACCGCCCCGAAGGCGGAAGGCGACAAGCCGCTCGCCAAGCCGCTCGACCCCAATTCCTTCCTGCCGAAAGGCCGCAAGCGCTTTCGCTACGAAGGCTCGCTGACCACGCCGCCCTGCTCGGAAGTCGTCGACTGGAATGTGTTCGTCGAGCCGATCGAAGTCGCCGCCGCCGACATCGCGGCGTTCAAGGCGCTTTTTCCGATGAACGCACGACCTTTGCAGGCGGGCAACCGGCGTTTCATCCTGAAGGGTTGAGCTGGGGGGCGCTGGCAAGGACGGCGGGCGTCCATAGCGGGGCCGGCCGTTCTCAAAGCCCCTTGCCGAGCCGGTCGAAGGCGATCAGCCTTTCGAGCAGGGCCGGCATCTCATCGAGCGGAACCATGTTCGGCCCGTCGGAAAAGGCTTTTTCCGGCGCGTCATGGGTCTCGATGAACAGGCCGGCGACGCCGACCGCCACCGCCGCGCGCGCCAGGACGGGAACGAATTCGCGCTGGCCGCCCGAAGACGTCCCCTGCCCGCCCGGCTGCTGGACGCTGTGAGTGGCGTCGAAGATCACCGGCGCGCCGATTTGTTCGGCCATGATCGGCAGGCCGCGAAAATCCGTGACCAGCGTATTGTAGCCGAAGGAGACGCCGCGCTCGGTCACGAGCACGTTGGGATTGCCCGCGTCATAAATCTTGGCGGCGACGTTTTTCATGTCCCAGGGCGCCAGAAACTGCCCCTTTTTCACATTGACCGGCTTGCCGGTCGCCGCCGCCGCCAGCAGAAGGTCGGTCTGGCGGCACAGGAAAGCCGGGATCTGCAACAGGTCCACGACCTCCGCGACGGCTGAGCATTGCTCTTTTTCATGCACGTCGGTGACCACCGGCAGGCCGAATGTCTGCTTGATCTCCTCGAAAATCCTGAGCGCCGCGTCGAGCCCGACGCCGCGCCGGCCTTGCGCCGAGGTGCGGTTGGCCTTGTCGAAGGAGGATTTGAACACATAATCAAGCCCAAGCTTTTGGGTCAGCGCCGCCATTTTCTCGGCCATGAACAGGGCATGGTCGCGGCCTTCCAGCGCGCAGGGGCCGGCGATCAAGGCGAATGGCAAATGATTGCCAAAATGCGCCGCACGCGGACCCTCGCCGACCACAACCACACCATTTTTCCGCGCTTCCGACATTGCCGCTCCCATCACGCCCGCTCAAAAGCGACCGCCACGCCCTCGGCCTCGCCCGCCGCCAGCCGGCCGACCTGAAAGATCGAAATCAGCCCTTTCGAGGCCAGAACGGCGTCGGTTTCGTTCAGATTCTGGACCCCGAACACCAGCCCGGCGATGAAAAATTTTTCCGCGCGCGGGTTCAGCCCGAAACGGAAGGCGAAAGCCCTCGGACTCAGAACCTGGAGGCTCGTCCCACCCTCAAGCCGGATTTCGAGCCCGGCCGAAGTCGCCAGCATTTCCCTCTGGCCGGTGAGCGCCGAAAGAAATTCGGCGTGATCGGCCGGCTCCTCGGCGCAGGCGACGATCTCGCGCAGGCTCTCGGCGCCATTGGGATGATCCGGCGCGCGCGCCGCCGGCGCGCCCTCGACCAGCTGAAAACAGCCCGCCGCCTCGCCGGCAGACAAGGCCGGCGCGTCGCCGGGACCGGCGCTCAAGCCCACCGAAACCCGCCGCGCCGGATCGTCGCTCGCACAAAAAGCCAAACTCACGCCATCGGCGAGCGTGACGCCGGCGCCGTCCGGGTCCAGCGCAAAGCCGAGCCGCGTCCAGGCCCCGACAAGGTCCTGCCGGCTGGCGGCGGTCAAGGATATGCGGACGAGCTTGCGCGACATGAAAATTCCCGAACGAGACGTGCGACCTTATCGGTCAATCGGCATTTTTGGGCAAGCCTTCGGTCGCCCTGGCCGCATATCGCCTGGAATTTCGTCCGCCGACCCAGGCGGGACCATTGGCGCAACGTTGTCGCCTCGTGGCGGATTGGCAGGAGTCACTCCGGCCGCGCGGCGCCCGGTCCAAAACGCATCCAACCCGCCCCGATCCAGGGCTTCGCCGGCATGCCCGCGCAAGCGAACCGGAATCCGACGCCGATCGGGGCTGTCGCGGGTTCGCGCTTTGATGGCGGCCCGGGGAACCAAGGATGCGATGAGCGCGTTCACAGCGATCAGTTTTTTTACGGCTCGGATCTGGCGGAGACAGCCCATGGATTTGCCCCGGGTTGAGAAATTCATCGATCAGCTGCCAGAATTGAAAACGCCAGACGCGGTCGGCGAAGCTTTTTCCGACATGATCCGACCCTTCGGTTTCTTCGGCGCCTCCGCCAGCGAATTACGGCGCGCCCCTGGGGGTCGCGTTCGCAATTTCTCCTTCGTGACCTGGCCGGCCGTGTGGCGCGAGCAGTACCAGAATTGCGGCTATCCGCGCCACGATCCGATCCCCCTGCTGGCGTGGCTGAACTGGCGTCCTTTCGGCTTGCGCGACGCCTTTGCCGATTGCGACAAGACCGAACAGCGGCAGGCCTTTGAAACATGGGTAACGGAACTTGGCGTCGTCGACATTTTCGCGGTGCCTTTCCATTTCCCTGGAGGCGACGTCGGCCTGTGCGTGAGCGTCGCCAACCACAAGTTCAAGCATCCGACGCAGAGACGCGCCCTTCATTTCGCCTCGATCCACGTCCTGTTGCGCTGCCGCGAGCTTGTCCACGCGAGCGCTGAGGCTGGCATGGTGAAATGTCCGCTGTCGGCGCGGGAACTCGAATGCATGCGCTGGGTGATAGAGGGCAAATCGGATACGGATATCGGCCAGATACTTAATATCTCGCCGACGACTGCGCATTATCATATTGAAAACGTGAAAAAAAAATTTGACGTCAGAACGCGCCTGCAGGCTGCGCAAATAATCGTGTCGCTAGGTTATGTTTAATATTCAACCGTTCTCCTCGGACCTCTCCAATTAGAGAGGTGTAAAAAACGGTCCCGCGTCTTTATCCTCCAGGGATAAAATACAGAATTACGACGCGCCATTTTCTTCGGAAAATGGGAAAGGGAGTCGCCGGCCCTTTTTCGTCGCTCGGCGAATGTCGTTCAAAGGGAGGCTGCGATGCCGAAAACGTCAACCCTTTGCTACTCGCGTCATCGTCGTCGCCCAGCAACGAGTCCCCGCTGACGGCCGCCTGTCCTCCCCCGCCAGCAGAAGCGCATCTTTCTTCCGCCCGCGTTTCTTCCGCGCGCGACAGGCGTGGATTCATGCACACCCGCGGGGAGTGATTTTCCCGCGGGAGAATCGCGCAAACGCCGCTCGGCTTTTGCCTCGTTCGAAACCATACGGCCGGCAACAACACGACAGCGGCGTCGCGCTATCTGACAAATGGAGGCTATAATGCAATTCAGGCGCAAGATTTCCCTGTTTGCCGCCGCCATCGTCGCGCTGAGCGCGGGGGCGGGGTTGACCGCCGCGCCGCTCCGCGTGTCCGGCTTTGGCCCGCCGGTGAGCGGCGATGCGTCGCTGAACGCCAATATTGGCGTTCTCGCCCAACAAATCGCCTGGCTGAATATGCCGGAAAGCGACGCCTATCAGTTCGCGCAGGCGCAGCAAAATAACGCCGATTTCGAGCAAGTGGCGCAGATGTCCACGGGCAGCGCGGCGCAGGGCCATTTCCCAAGCATCTCCAACAACTCCACGCTCGACCGCGCCAATGGCCTCATGTCTCGGCTGATCGCCTGGCAGAATTCGCCGGATGGCGACGCGTTCATGGTCGCGCAGAGCGAGCCGCAGGTCAGCGGCAACGATTTCCAGCGCGTCGCTCTGGCGTCGCTGCGGTGACATTGCGATGGACGGCCGACCTCGGTCGGCGGCAGGGAAAAGCTCGATCGCGCCCGTCGCGGTCGAGGATGTTCGGTGGTCCGGCGCGGCGGCGTCACGGGCGGCGCCGTGTGCCGCGATCGGCCGCGCGGCGCCCAGAGGAGGTCGCCATGACGGAACGCTTGATGACCAAACGCTTCGTGAAATTCGCCATGCTGGCGTTCGCCGCGGCCGCGGGGCTGCTCATGTTCGTCGGCGCCGGGATGACTGAAGAACTCGCGCCCTATGCCGGTCGGCGCGTGGCGCTCGCGGCGGCGCGGGGAACCGTCTACTACACCACCAACGGCGCCGAATTCGTCGTCGTCGCCACAATGGACATCGGCGGGCGCCCCCTGCGCTTCGTCACCTCGCTGCGTTCGGGGCAAACAACCAAAATATCCACGCCCGGCGGGCCGGGCGAGCCGGAGACGGCGATTGAGTTCTCGCGCGACGGCGACCGGCTTCTCGTCCTCGAATATGGCGGCCAGGGCCGCGACGGCGCGCCATCGACCGCCCGTCAGGTGGACCTTGACGAATGACGGCGCCTGACTGACGGGAAACGAGCCATGCGCGCCGGATCGTTGGCCGTCTTTTTGACGCGCGCGGCTGTTGCGGCCGGCTTGCTGGCTAGCTGAGGCGGTGGACCGGCAGCGGGCGGCGAGGGAGCAGGCGGCGAAGTTCCGCCTCCCCTCGGCGCCGCTATTTATGAAGGCTAGCTTGACAGGTTACCTTCATATATCCAAAATGGCGCATGAACCAAGGCCACGACATCCCCGAGATCGCGCACGCCTCCGTCTTGGCGGCAGAGCTTCGGGCTCTGCTTGGCAAACTGAGGCGCCGTTTGCGCGAACAGGCGGATTCCAGAGACCTGACGCCATCTCAGGCGTCGGTGCTTCTTCGCCTGGAGCGAGAAGGCCCAGCGACAGTGTCGGCGCTCGCGCGAGGGGAAGGCGTGCGGCCGCAGTCGATGGGCGCCACCGTCGCGACCCTCGAAGCGGCCGGACTCGTCGGCGGCGAGCCCGATCCAAACGATGGGCGGCAGACGATCCTCTCGCTCACAAAAGCCTGCCGAACCTGGATTGGCGAGGCGCGCGCCGCCCGGCACGATTGGTTGACCCGAAACATCGAAACAAAGCTTTCGCCCGAGGAGCGTGAGGCGCTCGCCAAGGGCGTCGAACTGCTCAAGCGCCTCGCCGGCGACTGATCCGATTTCAGCGCGAAGCGGTCGCGGAAATCGGCAAAAGGAAAGAAGATAATGGCCCTGACGAACTCTCGACCCGAGGACGGCGCTGATCGTCGTCGATCTGCAAAAAGGCATCGTCGCCTATCCCACGGCGCATCCCATCGACGAGGTCGTGAGCCGGGCTCGTGCGCTGGCCGATACGTTCCGAGCGCGCGGTCTGCCGGTTGCGCTCGTCAATGTCGCCGGATCGGCGCCCGGCCGCACCGAGATTCCGCGCAATAGCCAGTCATTTCCCGCCGGGTGGACCGACCTCATTCCCGAACTCAACCAGCAGCCCGACGATATTGTCGTGACCAAAAGGACCTGGGGCGCCTTCGCGAGCACAGATCTCGAAGACCAACTGAGGGCGCGGGGCGTAACACAGGTCGTGGTCGTCGGCGTGGCCACCGCGACGGGGGTCGAATCGACCGCCCGGCAAGCCTATGAGCAGGGGTTCAACGTCACGCTCGCCGTCGATGCGATGACCGACTCGCGCCCCGAGGCTCACGCCTACAGCATCGCGAAAGTCTTCCCGAGGCTCGGGGAAACAAGCGCGACGCAGGAGATCATCGACCTTTTGGCCAAGAGCGCCTGAATATGGAGCGCCTGAACATGGAATGGACTCACGCTGTCGCTTATTTCCTTGCCGGCGCCTTTCTCACCAACGCCATACCGCACCTCGTCAGCGGCCTCATGGGGCGGCCGTTCCAGAGCCCGTTCGCCAAGCCGCCCGGCAAGGGTCTGTCGTCGTCAACGGTCAACGTTCTCTGGGGCTTTTTCAACGTGGCCGTCGGCTATGTTCTCATCGCAGGCGTCGGGACTTTCGATCCGCGATCCGCGCCGCAGGTCGTCGCCGCAGGACTCGGGTCTCTCCTGATGGGTCTTGTGTCGGCGCGCGCGTTCGGACGGCTTCACGGCGGCAATACGCCGGAGCGTAAATGAGCGTTTCACCGACGGGCGTCTTCCGGTCGCTCGGGACTTTCAACTATCGGGTCTGGGCCGGCGGCGCGCTGGTCTCCAACATCGGCGCCTGGATGCAGCGCACCGCACAGGATTGGCTGGTTCTCACCGGGCTCACCCATCACAATGCTTCCGCCGTCGGGATCGTCATGGCGCTCCAGTTCGGCCCGCAGCTTCTCTTGCTGCCGTGGACGGGCTTCGCGGCCGACCATTTCAACCAGCGAAAGCTGCTGATCGCCACGCAGGCGACCATGGGCGTCCTCGCGTTGGGACTGGGCGTCCTGACTGTCGCCGGCCTCGTACAGCTCTGGCACGTCTACGTGTTCGCTTTTCTGTTCGGCTGCGCCGCGGCGTTCGACGCCCCCGTTCGCCAGACCTTCGTCTCGGAACTGGTGGGCGACGCCGATCTGCCGAATGCGGTGGCGCTCAATTCCGCCTCGTTCAACGCCGCCCGGATGCTCGGACCGGCCGTCGCCGGGCTGGTCATCATGTCGTTCGGAACCGGCTGGGCCTTTTTGATCAATGGCGCCTCCTTTATCGCGGTTCTGGTCTCTCTCTGTCTGCTACGCGTCCAAGAGCTTCATTCGAACGCCAGGGCGCCCCGCGCCAAAGGAAGCTTCGCCGAAGGATTGCGCTATGTCTGGATGCGCCCCGATCTGCGGGCGATACTGGTCATGCTGTTCCTGATCGGCACATTCGGCATGAACTTCCCGATTTTCATCTCGACGATGGCCGTCTCGGTCTTTCATGCCGATGCCGCCGGTTATGGACTCCTGTCGTCGATCATGGCCGTTGGAACGATGAGCGGCGCACTCCTCGCCGCTGGGTCCGGAACGCCGCGATTTCGATCCTTGTTGTTCGGCGCGGCGATCTTTGGGCTCGGCTGCACGCTGGCCGCCATCGCTCCGGGCTACTGGCTCTTCGCCGGCGCCCTCGTCATCATCGGCGCGGCGACGCTGACCGTCACCAATGGGACCAACAGTTTGATGCAGCTTTCGACCGAGCCCCACATGCGGGGGCGCGTGATGGCGATCCGCGTGGCCATAGCGCTCGGCGGAACGCCACTGGGGGCGCCCGTCGTCGGTTGGGTCGCCGACCATTTCGGGCCGCGCTGGGCGCTGACGGTCGGCGCCGCCTCGGGCGTCGCCGCTGCGATCGTGGCGGCTAACTATTTGCGCGGGGAGAAATTCGCACATCGACCGACATACGACCCGATTCCGGGGGGCGAAATCCGAAACCTGACGATAAAGCCTTTGTCGGAATGAGAATATCGGAAAGGCGCTTTTGCATTTGCCTTTCCAAATCAGTACGCGGCATCGACGAAGCTGGAAATATGCCCATGTTCCGTCGAAAGCACCAACTGGTTCACCCATCATCGAACTTCCGAAACAGGCCCTTTCTGTTCAAGAACTCGAAAAATGAGGCGCCTCGAAAATCCCGCCGAATGCGATGGGAAGCGACTTTTCTCGTCCGACGCCGTCTTGAATCGGCGGCGGTGGTTTTCGGCGGATTTTTGGTCAACCCTGTGGGGTTCCCCACATCTTTTTTATACGACTGGCTCCAAGGGGCAGTAAAATTTAGATCGGTGGCCAAAAGAGAGTTTTTCAACAGAATCAGCGCAATATTGCCGATGCGCCGCCAACAGTTTTCGAGCTGATTGCCACCATTCGATGAATTTCGGCGACCCGTCCCGGGCCCAATGTCAACCCGGGCCGCCAGCATCGCCCTCGCCGCCGGTCCCCAACCTCGAATTGAGCTTCACACCAGCCGGCTCTGCGCCTTGGCCGCCGCGATGAAGCTGGCGAACAAAGGATGCGGCTCGAAGGGGCGCGACTTCAGTTCGGGATGATATTGCACGCCGATGAACCAGGGGTGGTCGGCCAGTTCCACCGTTTCGGGCAACAGGCCGTCGGGCGAGGTTCCGGCGAAGACCAGGCCGCAGGATTCCAGCCTGTCGCGATAGGACATATTGACCTCGTAGCGATGGCGATGGCGCTCGGAAATATGGGTCGTGCGATAGATTTCCGCGATTTTCGAGCCTTCCTTCAACACCGCCGGATAGGCGCCGAGCCGCATGGTGCCGCCGAGGTCGCCGCTGTGGGAGCGTTTTTCCAGTTCGTCGCCGCGCATCCATTCGGTCATCAGGCCGACGACGGGTTCCGGCGTCGGGCCGAATTCGGTCGAATTGGCTTGCGCCACGCCGGCCAGCGAGCGCGCCGCCTCGATCACCGCCATCTGCATGCCGAAACAGATGCCGAAATAAGGCGCCTTGCGCTCGCGGGCGAAGCGCGCCGCAGCGATCTTGCCCTCGGTGCCGCGCGCGCCAAAACCGCCGGGCACCAGAATGCCGTGGACATGTTCGAGAAAAGGCGTCGGGTCCTGATGTTCGAAAATCTCCGCCTCGATCCAGTCGAGATTGACTTTGACCCGATTGGCGATGCCGCCATGGGCCAGAGCCTCGATCAGCGACTTGTAGGCGTCCTTCAGGCCGGTATATTTGCCGACAATGGCGATGGTGACCTCGCCCTCGGGATTGTGGACCGCTTCCGTCACCGCGTTCCATCGCGCCATGTCCGGGCGCGGCGCCGGCTCGATGCCGAAAGCCGCCAGCACCTCGTGATCGAAGCCAGCCTGATGATAGGCGCGCGGCACGTCATAGATCGAGGCGACGTCGAGCGCCTCGATCACCGCGCTTTCGCGGACATTGCAGAACAGGCTGAGCTTGCGCCGCTCGTCCGCCGGAATGGCGCGGTCGGCGCGGCACAGCAGAATGTCGGGCTGGATGCCGATCGAGCGCAGTTCCTTGACCGAATGCTGGGTCGGCTTGGTCTTCAGCTCGCCGGCGGCGGGAATGAAGGGCAGCAGCGTCAGATGGATATAGACGCAATGGTGGTGCGGCAGCTCGTTGCCGAGCTGGCGGATCGCCTCAAGAAAAGGCATGGCCTCGATGTCGCCGACCGTGCCGCCGATCTCGACCAGGACGAAATCATAGCCGGCGTTGCCGTCGAGGATGAATTCCTTGATCGCGTTGGTGACATGGGGAATGACCTGCACCGTGCCGCCGAGATAATCGCCGCGCCGCTCGCGCGCGATGATGTCCTGATAGATCTTGCCGGTGGTGACATTGTCCTGCTTGTTGGCGGAGCGGCCGGTGAAGCGCTCGTAATGGCCGAGATCGAGGTCGGTCTCGGCGCCGTCGTCGGTCACGAAGCACTCGCCATGCTGATAGGGCGACATGGTGCCGGGATCGACGTTGAGATAGGGGTCGAGCTTGCGCAGCCGCACCGTATAGCCGCGCGCCTGGAGCAGCGCGCCGAGCGCCGCCGAGGCCAGCCCCTTGCCAAGCGAAGACACCACGCCGCCAGTAATGAAAATATACCGCGCCATCTCGGGCCGCCTCGGGTTTGATCTCGACAGGCGCCAAAGCGCCGGGCGTCGGTCAGGACGCCAAGTTTTTTCTCGACAAAAGGCCGGCGAACCGGCTCCGACAAGCCAAAACGCGATGCGCGGGCTTTTTACTGCGAGCGCGGCGGCGCCTTACTGCGAACGCGGCGGCGCCGGGGCGGTCTCGGGCGCCTGCGGCGCGGACGGCGCCTTGTTCTGTTCCATCTGCTTCAACTGGTCGAGCACCGAGCCCTTGGACTGCGCCGGGGCGTTCTCCTGCGAAGCCGGCGCGGGCGCCGACGTTTCGAAGACGGATTTCTTCGGGTGCGTCAGGGTCGAAAGCACGGTCAGGCCCAGGCTGGTCATGAAGAACAGGGTGGCGAGAATCGCCGTCGCCCGGGTCAGCGCATTGGCCTGGCCGCGCCCGGTGAAGAAGCCGCCGGCGCCGCCGCCCATGCCTAAGGCGCCGCCTTCCGAGCGCTGCAGCAGAACCACGGTGATCAGCGCCACCACAATAAGGAGATGAATGACGATGAGAATCGTCTGCATGTGTCGTCCTTCGGGCCCGGCGGGAACCCTTCCCGGCCAGGGCGTTGAGAAGCCTTGTCAAACCATAAAGCCGCCGCGACAGGGCCGCGGCGGCTAGTCGGCGCGTCTTAGCGCAAAACGAACCGGATGGGAACCCCGGCGCGGCTTTTACTTGTAAACCGACGCGATGCCGAGAAAATCCTTGGCGGTCAGGCTGGCGCCGCCGACCAGCGCGCCATTGACATTCTCGATCGCCATCAATTCGGCGGCGTTGGCGGGTTTGACCGAGCCGCCGTAAAGGACGCGCACCGACGCGCCCTCGCCCGGCATGAGATCGACCAGTTCATGGCGGATGAAGCCGTGGACCTCGGCGACATCCGCCGGGGTCGGGGTGAGGCCGGTGCCGATGGCCCAGACCGGCTCATAGGCGATCACCAGAGTCTTCGCGGTCGCGCCATGCGGCAGGGAGCCGGAAAGCTGGGCGCCGACCACCGCCAGGGCCTGGCCGGCCTCGCGCTGGAGATGGGTTTCGCCGACGCAGACGATGACCGTCAGCCCGGCGCGCAGCGCCGCTTCCGCCTTGGCGCGCACGACCTCGTCGCTTTCGCCGTGATCGGCGCGGCGCTCGGAATGGCCGACGATGACAAAAGTCGCGCCGGCGTCCTTGAGCTGTTCGGCGGCAATGTCGCCGGTATGGGCGCCGGAAGCCTTGGCGTGGCAATCCTGGCCGCCAATGGCGATTCGCCCGGCGGCGGCGGCGCAAGCGGCGGAGATCAGGGTCGCCGGGGGGCAGATCAGCACGTCCGCGCCGCCGATCTGCGTCGCGGCCTCGGCGATGGCCGAGATTTCAGCCATGGAGGCGTTGAGGCCGTTCATTTTCCAGTTGCCGGCGGCGAGCGGGCGGAGTTTCGTCGTCATGTTGGTTTCCCCCAATATTCCGCGCCCGAATAGCAGAGCCCGCGCCGCTTGGAAATGGGGTGAAACGAAGCGGCGGCGCGCGCGGGCGACAAATGGCTTGTTTTCGGCGCCGGACTGAGGTCAAAAGTTTCGGCGGAAAGCGCCGTTGCGCGCGGGCTTCGCCGTTCCTATAGTCCCGCGCGCCACTCTGCCCCCAATCCGGCGCCAGAACAGGAAAGTAAAAATGCTCGATGGTCTGCGGGTCATGTCGAAGAATATCTTCGGCCGCCTCATTCTCGCGGCTTTCGCCGCCGTGATCGTGGTCGGCTTCGGCCTGTGGGGCATCCGCGACATGTTCACCAATTTCCGCGGCAATCAGCTCGCGGCCATCGGCGACCGGGAAATCACCGTCCAGGACTATCGCAACGCCTACCAGACCGACCTTCAGCGGCTCCAGCAGCAGGCGCGGCGCGCCATCACCAGCCAGGAGGCGCGCCAGATCGGGCTCGACCGCCAGGTTCTGGCGGAGCTCGTGACCGGCTCCGCGCTCGATCAGGACGCGCGGCGCCTCGGCCTCGCGCTTTCCGACGCGGACATCGCCGGGATGATCCGCGCCGACAAGTCCTTTTCCGGCCCCGCCGGCTTCGACCAGGCCCGGTTGGACGAGATCTTGCGCCAGAACGGCTATACCGAAGCCAGCTTCATCCGCGAGCAGCGCCAGTTCGCCTTGCGCAAGCAGATCGGCTCGGCGCTGACCGGCGGCCTCAAGGCGCCCGAGGTCCTGCTCGCCGCCGTCAATACTTACGCCAACCAGACCCGCGCCGCCGATTATTTCGTCCTGCCGGCGCCCGATCTCTCCACGGCGCCGCCGCCCTCCGACGCCGCGGTGCAGGCGTGGTACGACCTGCACAAGGACATTTACCGCAGCCCGGAATATCGCACCGTCAATGTCCTGGTCGTGACCCCGGACGCCGTCGCCAAAACCATTGCGATCGGCGACGACGAGGCGCGCAAGATCTATGACCGGGACGCCGCGCGCCTTTATTCGAAGCCGGAAAAGCGCGTCCTCGCGCTGCTCACCTTCGCCAACGCCGCCGACGCCGCCAAGGCGCGGGCGCGGATCGAGGCCGGCGAGAGCTTCGACAAGGTCGCCGCCGACAAGGCGGCCGGGGGCGTGCTCGCCGACATCGGCGAAACCACTGAAGGCTCGATGTTCGATCCGGCGATCGCTGGCGCCGCCTTCGCGCTGAAACAGCCCGGCGTCACCCAGCCCATCGTCGGCAAGTTCGGGACCGTGCTCGCCAGCGTCTCGCGCATCGCGCCCGGCGCGACCAAATCCTTCGACGAGGTCAAGGGCCAGATCAAGACGCAACTGGCCAACGCCCGGGCGCGGGACGCGATCCAGAAGCTGCACGACAAGATCGAGGACCAGCGCTCCGCCGGCAAGTCCCTGACCGACGCCGCGCAGGCGGTCGGGCTGACGCCGCAGATCGCTGTGACCGACGCCGCCGGCGCAGGCAAGGGCGAGGCCGGCCAAGCCGGCGCGCCGATCCCTGCGCTCGCCGGCGATCGCGATCTGCTCAAGGCGATTTTCGCCTCCGACGTCGGCGTGGACAATGACGCGGTCGCGCGCCGCGACGGCGGTTACGACTGGTTCGAGATCAATTCCCTGCAGCCCTCGCGCCAAGTGCCGCTCGCCGAGGTCCGCGCCCAGATTCTCAAGGCCATGCGCGACAACGAGGCGCAGAAGCAGGTCGCGGTCAGGGCCAATGAGCTCGCGCGCCAGATCGACGCCGGCCAGGGTCCGGACAAGATCGCCGCCGCCAATGGCGCCGTCCTGGTCCACAGCCCGCCGATCAAGCGTTCCGGCGCGCCGGGCCTGTCGGCCGCCGTCGTCGAGCAGATTTTCGGGACGCCGGTCGGCGGCGCCGGCGTCGCCCTGGCCGACAATGGCGGCCGCGTCGTGTTCAAGGTCACCGACGCCACGACCCCGCCGCTCGACATGAAAAACCCGGCCATGGCCAAGATCGCGCCGCAGCTCGAATCAGCTCTCGGCGACGATCTCTTCACCCAATATGTTTCCGGATTGCAGTCGCAACTGGGCCTGCGTGTGAACCAGGCCGCCTATGCCGCGATCATCGGACAGGAATAGGGGAGCCGGCATGTTCACGCCTGAATTCGACGCCTTCGCCGCGCGTTACGAGGCCGGCGAGCCGTCGCTGGTCAGCCTGACCCTGGTCGCCGACCTCGAAACCCCGGTCTCGGCCTTTCTCAAACTGTCGCACGGTCGCAGCGGCGATATTTTCCTGCTCGAATCGGTGGAAGGCGGCGCCACGCGCGGCCGCTATTCGATGATCGGCCTCGATCCCGACGTGATCTTCCGGGTGCGCGACGGCAAGGCGGAGATCAATCGCGCCGCGCGCGACGACCGCGAGAATTTCGCGCCTTGCGAAGGCAAGCCGCTCGACGCCCTGCGCGTTTTGCTCGACGAATCGGCCATTCCCGCCGCGGATCCGGGCGTTTCCGGCATGCCGCCGATGGCGGCGGGCGTGTTCGGCTATCTCGGCTATGACATGGTGCGCGAGATGGAGCGGCTCGCCCCGGCGAAACCCGATCCGATCGGCACGCCGGACGCCCTGCTGGTGCGCCCGACCCTGATGGCGGTGTTCGATTCGGTGCGCGACGAAATCTGGCTGGTGACGCCCGTGCGCCCGCAGGCCCATATCGCCGCAAAGGCCGCCTATGAGGCCGCGCTCGGGCGCCTCGACGGCGCCGTGGCGGCGCTCGAAGGCCCGATGCGGCATGAGGGCCAGTCCGACGACGCGCTGCTGCTCCAGACGCGCGAGCCGGTCTCCAACACCGGCGAGGCGCGCTATTTGCGCATGGTCGAGGCGGCCAAGTCCTATATCCGCGCCGGCGACATTTTCCAGGTCGTGCTGTCGCAGCGCTTCACCTCGCCCTTCCAGCTTCCGGCCTTTTCGCTCTATCGGGCGCTACGCCGCGTCAATCCCGCCCCCTTCCTGTGCTATCTCGATTTCGCCGATTTCCAGATCGTCTGCTCCAGCCCCGAAATCCTGGTGCGGGCGCGCGACGGCAAGGTCACGATCCGCCCCATCGCCGGCACCCGCTGGCGCGGCGCGACCCGCGAGGAGGACAAGTCGCTGGAGCGCGAGTTGCTGGCGGACGAGAAGGAGCGCGCCGAACATCTGATGCTGCTCGACTTGGGCCGCAACGATGTCGGCCGCGTCGCCGAGATCGGCACGGTCCGCGTCACCGAGCAATTCGTCATCGAGCGCTACAGCCATGTCATGCATATCGTCTCCAATGTCGAAGGCAAGCTCGACCCCAACCACGACCTGATCGACGCTCTGTCCGCGGGTTTCCCCGCCGGCACGGTCTCGGGCGCGCCAAAAGTCCGCGCCATGGAGATCATCGACGAACTCGAAGTGGACAAGCGCGGCATTTATGGCGGCTGCATCGGCTATTTCGGCGCCTCGGGCGAGATGGACACCTGTATCGTCCTGCGCACCTCGGTGGTGAAGGACGGCAAGATGCATGTCCAGGCCGGCGCCGGGATCGTCTATGATTCCGACCCCGCGAGCGAACAGCGCGAATGCGTGAACAAGTCCCGCGCCTTGTTCCGCGCCGCCGAGGAAGCCCTGCGCTTCGCGTCTTCGGCGAGACGGGGGCAGTAACGCGCCCCGCTCGCCTCAACCACCGATCGGAACCGCATTGACCTTTGAAAACGCCAGCCCGCCGCTGGCCCGCGCGCTCGCCGAGCAAGGCTATCAGGCGCAGACCCCCGTCCAGACCGCCGTGCTGCGGCCCGAGGCCGAGGGGCGCGACATTCTGGTTTCGGCCCAGACCGGATCCGGCAAGACCGTCGCCTTCGGTCTCGCCATGGCGTTCGACATCCTCGGCGCCGGCGAAAAGGTCCCCGACCTCGGCGCCCCGCTCGGCCTCGTCATCGCGCCGACCCGCGAACTGGCGCTGCAGGTGGCGCAGGAGCTGCGCTGGCTCTATGCGCAGGCCGGCGCGCGGATCGTCGCCTGCGTTGGCGGCATGGACCCGCGCTCCGAGCGCCGCGCTCTTGAGGCCGGCGCGACCATCGTCGTCGGCACGCCGGGCCGCTTGCGCGACCATCTGGAGCGCCGCGCCCTCGACCTGTCGCGCCTTGCCGTGGCGGCGCTCGACGAAGCCGACGAAATGCTCGACATGGGCTTCCGCGAGGATCTCGAATTCATCCTCGACGCGACGCCGCAGACCCGCCGCACTTTGCTGTTTTCCGCGACCATGCCGAAAAGCATCGTCGCGCTGGCGAAAAAATACCAGCGCAACGCCTTGCGCATCGAGGCGGCCGGCGGCGAAACCGGCCATGCCGACATCGAATATCGCGCCGTGCGGGTCGATCCGCGCCAGACCGAGAAGGCGGTGATCAACCTGCTGCGCTATTTCGATTCGCCCACCGCCATCGTGTTCTGCAACACCCGCGACTCCTCGCGCCATTTGCAGGCCAATCTGCAGGAGCGCGGCTTCACCGCCGCGCTGCTGTCGGGCGAACTCGGCCAGCACGAGCGCAACCTCTCGATCCAGGCGCTGCGCGACGGCCGCGCCCGGGTCTGCGTCGCCACCGACGTCGCCGCGCGCGGCCTCGACCTGCCCACCGTCGGGCTGGTGATTCACGCCGACCTGCCGCACGACGCTGAAGCCTTGCAGCATCGCTCAGGCAGAACCGGCCGCGCCGGGCGCAAGGGCGTGAGCGTCTTGCTCGTGCCGCCCAAGGCGCGGCGGCGCGCGGAAAACATGTTCGCCGAGGCCAAGGTCGCGCCGCACTGGCAGGCGCCGCCGAGCGCCGAGGACATCAGCCGGCTCGACCGCGAACGCATGACGCGCGACGAGGCCTTTACCGGCGAGCCGAACGAGGAGGAAAGCGAAATCGCCGCCACCTTGCTCGCCGAAATGGGGCCGGAAAAATGCGCCCAGGCGCTGGCGCGGCTGTTGCGCGCCCGCCTGCCCGAGGCCGAGGAAGTCTCGGACCCCGGCGCCGCCCCCGATTTTTCCCAACCCAAGCCGCCGCGCGGCGCGCGCCAGCCCATGGCCGGCGGGGTGTGGTTCCGGCTCGACATCGGCCGCGAGCGCAACGCCGACCCCAAGTGGATGCTGCCCATGCTGTGCCGCAAGGGCGGCGTGACCCGCGCCGACATCGGCGCGATCCGTATTTTTCCCAAGGACAGCAAGGTCGAAATCGCCGCCGGCGCCGCCGAGGTCTTTTTTCAGAACATGCGAAAGCCCGGCGGCGATGCGATCCGCATCGAAAGGGCCGGCGCCCCGGGCGACGAACCCAGCCCCAGGGAGCGCAAACCCGGCCCCGGCGGCGCCGGGCCTAGTCCTCCGGCAGGTCGGAAGCGAAAAACTCGTTGAGCGGATCGTCGCCCAGCGGCTCCTCGTCTTCCATCAAAGCGGAATCGTCGCGCGGCTGCGGCACGCCGAAACCCTTGGGCAGTCGGCCGTCGAACAGCCCCGCGCCTTTCAGCTCGTCGAGGCCGGGAAGATCGGAAATCTGTTCCAGCCCGAAATTGAGCAGGAAGGCTTCGGTCGTGCCATAGGTCACGGGGCGGCCCGGCGCGCGGCGGCGGCCGCGAAGGCGCACCCAGCCGGTTTCCAGCAGCACGTCCATCGTGCCCTTGGACAAGGCGACGCCGCGAATGTCCTCGATCTCGGCGCGGGTCGCCGGCTGGTGATAGGCGACGATCGCCAGGGTCTCCATCGCGGCGCGCGACAGCTTTTTCGGCTCGACCTGCTCGCGCTGCAACACGAAGGCGAGATCCGGCGCGGTGCGGAACAGCCATTTCTTGCCGACCCGAACCAGATGGACGCCGCGCGAAACATATTCCGCCTTGAGATAGGCCAGCGCCGGAGCAAGCTCCGTCCCCTCCGGCAGGCGCTTGAGCATTTCCTCTTCGCTCAAGGGCTCGGTCGCGGCGAAGATCATCGCCTCGCACAGCCGCATGACCTCGCGCTGCGCCTCGTCCGGTTTTTCGCGGGCGAGCAGCGCGGCGGCGTCCGCCGCCTTGAGATCGAACAAGGGCTCCTGGTCGGCCAAAAAATCACTCCGGCAAGAAACTCACTCGGCCAAAAAACTCACTCGGCCGCCAGCGCCTGGCGCCGGCGCAGCATCAGCGGCGCGAAGGCGCGGTCCTGGCGCAGGTCGATCAAGCCCTCCTTGACCATTTCCAGCGAGGCGGAAAAGGTCGAGGCGCGGGCGGTGCGGGCCAGCGCCGGGGTCGCGACCCAGTCTATCAGATAATCGTCGAGCGCGGTCCATTCGACCGCCATGCCGACGATGCGCTCAAGCGCCTCGCGCGCCTCGGCCAGAGACCAGACCTGCCGGACCTTGAGCGAGACATGGGACAGGGCCAGCTTCTGGCGCTGGCGGGCGTAAGCGGAGAGCAGGTCGAACAGGCTCGCGCGATAGATCGGCGCGCTGAGGATGTCGAGCCCTTCCGGCGCCCCGCGCGTGAACAGGTCGCGGCCGTGGCGCGGACGGTTCATCAGCCGTTCCGCTGCGACGCGAATCGCCTGGAGGCGGCTCAGCCGGCGGGCGAGATTGGCGGCGAGATCCTTGGGGTCCGGCTCCTGGGCCTTGGGCGGCGCGGGCAGCAGCAGGCGCGACTTCAAATAGGCGAGCCAGGCCGCCATGACGAGATAATCGGCGGCCAGCTCCAGGCGGACGCGGCGCGCGGCCTCGATGAACTCCAGATATTGCTCGGCGAGCGCGAGCACCGATATACGGCTCAGGTCAACCTTCTGGCGGCGGGCAAGCTCCAGCAGCAGGTCGAGCGGCCCTTCATAGCCATCGACATCGACCCGGAAATCCGCCTCGTCTTCGCTTCTGGCGCCCTCCGCCTCGAAAGCCGCCTCGGCCGGTTCGAGAACCGGCGTCGCGTCTTCGGGCGGAGCGTCGTGATCCCGCTCCATTCCTGCAACTCGTCTCGAATCAGGTTCACAGCCTGCGGGAATCAAGTCAATGCCGCAAGCGCCGCGAACAATTCCGCCCGCGCTTCCACAGGATCGAAGGCATTTGCGGCCCTTTCCGCCGCCGCGACCGTCGCCCTGGCCCGCTCCACGCGCTCCAGCGACGCCCCGGCGAGGACCGGCGCGGCCTGCGCCACCGCGCTCGCCTCGGCCAGGTCGCCGTTGCAATGCAGGGCGAGATCGACGCCGGCGCCAAAGGCCCGCGCCGCGCGCTCGAAGAAACCGCCGTCGAGCGCCTTCATCGAAAGATCGTCGGTCATCAGCAGGCCGTCGAAGCCGATCTCTCCGCGCACGACATTTTCGAGAACGGCGCGCGAAAGAGTCGCCGGAAACAGAGGATCGAGCGCCTCATAGACGACATGGGCGGTCATGGCCGCCGGAAGGTCGGAATTGGCGCGGAAGGGCGCGAAATCCGTCTCCAGTTCGACACGCCCGGCTTTGACCCGCGGGAGTTCCAGGTGGCTGTCCGCCAGCGCGCGGCCGTGGCCGGGAACATGTTTCATCACCGGCATGACCCCGCCGGCCATGAGGCCCTGCGCGGCGGCTCGCCCCAGGCGGGCGACATCGCCCGGATTGTCGGCATAGGCGCGGTCGCCGATCACCTGATGCGCGCCGGGCGCCGGTGAATCCAGCACCGGCAGGCAATCGACGTCGATCCCCACGGCGCGCAGATCCAAAGCGATCAGCCGCGCGGAAATCTCGGCCAGACGCGCGCCCTGCGCCCCCATCCGCCCGAATGCGGCGGCCGGCGGATAGACCGGCCAGTGCGGCTGAGCCAGCCGCTGCACCCTGCCGCCCTCCTGATCGACCAGCACGGCGGCGTCGGCCCCGAGAAGGTCGCGATAGGAGCCGGTCAGCGCGCGGACCTGATCCGGCGTTTCGACATTGCGGCGAAAAAGGATCAGCCCCCACGGCCGCGTCTCCTTGAGGAACGCGCGTTCGTCGGGGCTGAGGACGGGGCCGGCGCAGCCGGCGATGAAGGCGCAAAAACTCAAACCGGCTAAATCCTTGCCGCTCAATCCCTGGCGATGAAGCAGGAGCCGCCCGCCGATTTGACCGCCGCGCACATGCTCTTGGCCTTTTCCTCGGAGAGATGGCCGACGCGCACGCGCCAGACCGTCCGGGCGCCGATATTGGCCTTGACGGGCGCGGCGTGACGGCCCTCCAGCGCGCCGGAATATTTGGCGGTCAGGCGTTTCGCCGTGGCGCGGGCGGCGGCCTCGCTGGGCTCGCCCGAAAGCTGGACGGCATAGCCGCCGCTTCCGCCGGCCGCCTCCTGGGCGACTTCCGCCTTGGGCGCCTTGGGGTGAGCCTGGACCTTTGGCGCCGATGTGGTCAGGGCGGCGGCGCGCTGGGTGGACTTGGCGACCGGCCCGCTCGTCGGCGCGGGCGCCACATCGGGCGGCGGGGCGCTGGCGGCCAGGCTCGGCAAGGCGCTGGTCGCTTGCAGGGGCGCGGCGGCTCCGGCGGCGGCGGAGCCGCCGACGAGGCTGCCATCGGCGCGCACGGCGACAGTTCTGACTTTTTTGACCGCCGGGAACAGGGAATCGGTCTGCGGCCCCGGGGCCGCCTGGTCCGACGGCGTCGGCGGGGCGGGCGTGGCGACGCCTGCCGCGCCGGCCGCGGCCTGCGCATTGTCCACGGCGGCTTTCAGGTCCGCCGGCTGTTCGGCGCCGGCGACGACCTTCGCCACGCCATTGCCGCCCTTGTGATCGAACAGGGCCTGTCCTTCCGGAGCCGAAGCCCCCTCGACCTGGGCCGGCGCGACGCGCGCGGGCGCGCTGTCGGGCTGAATCGTCACGACCTCATGATTTGCCGCCCGATGACGCAGGGTCAGGAGACCGGCGACGCCGACGACGCCGACCGCCATGATCACGGCCATGCCATACATCACCTTGCGGCGGATGCGGGGCGGCGCCTCGGCCGGCGCGGCTTCGCCGAAAGCCGCCGGCCACGCCTGCTCGTCGCGCGCCTGCTCGTCGCGCGTCTCCTGGCGGGGCGCTGCGGCCCAGGCCGGCTCGGATTCACGATAGGGCAGCGGATCCGCCGCATAGGCCTCGTCCGGATAGCCGTAGTTTTCCTCGGGATGGGCGTATTCGTGTTGCGCCGCCTCGTCGGCGAACTGGCCGTCGCTGCCCCGCAACTGGGGAAAAAAGGGCTCGCGCAGGCCGAAAGGCGCGACCGCCGGCGGTTCATCCGCCTGACGCGCCTGCGCCGCGTCGCGTTCTTCGGCGATTGCGTTCTGGGCCCGGAACAAGGCCTCGAACGGATCCTTGCGCCCCGCCAACGCTTCGCTGTTGACGAGACGGGCGAGTTCCGCGAGCGGATCGGCGGCGTCCTCCGGGCGTGGCTGATGCATGGGCGCCGCAGCGCGCAGGCGACGTTCGAACTCGTCCAGATCGACCTCCGGACGAAACTTGGCGGCAAACTCACCCATGGCCAACCCTCACTATCGACGCAAAGCGCCGCGGGGGAGCGCCCCTCTTCCGGGAGGGGCCCATGCGCGAAGATTAGCGCATCTCTTCCGGCGCTTTAACACCTAAAACCGACAATCCTGACGCCAGAACATTCATTAACCCTGTCACGAGGGCGAGCCTGGCGCAGGTCAAATCTCTACGATCTTGATTAACAAAGCGTAATTGCGGCTGATCTTTGCCGCGATTCCAGTGAGAATGAAAAAAACTCGCGACATCGTGCAGGTAAAAGGCCAATCGATGCGGCTCGTGCGCGCTCGCGGCGCTTTCGACAACGCGCGGATATTGCGCCAGCAACCTGATCAGCGCCCATTCATTCTCGTCGTCCAGCAACGCAAGGTCGGATTCGGCGAGGCGCGCCGGCGAGACGTCGAGATCGGGAAAAGCCGCCACAGCCTGGCGGAGCACCGAATGGGCGCGGGCGTGGGCGTATTGCACATAGAAGGCCGGATTGTCCTTCGATTGCTCGATCACCTTGGCGAGATCGAATTCGAGCGGCGCGTCGTTCTTGCGATAGAGCATCATGAAGCGCGCGGCGTCGACGCCGACCTCGTCCACAACCTCGCGCAAGGTGACGAAATCGCCGGAGCGTTTCGACATTTTCACCGGCTCGCCGTCGCGCATCAGCTTCACCAGCTGGCACAATTTCACGTCGAGCGCGACTTTTCCGTCGGAAAGGGCCGCGACCGCCGCGCTCATGCGCTTGACATAGCCGCCGTGATCCGCGCCCCAGACATCGACCAGCACGTCGTAGCCGGCTGCGATCTTCTTGCGGTGATAGGCGATGTCGGAGGCGAAATAGGTGAAAGCGCCGTCCGATTTCTTCAGCGGGCGATCGACGTCGTCGCCGAACCGGGTCGAGCGGAACAAGGTCTGCTCGCGATCCTCCCAATCGTCCGGCAATTGCCCCTTGGGCGGCGGCAGGCGCCCCTGGTAGATCAGCCCTTTTTCGCGCAGATCATCAATGGCGGTCGCGACGTCCGATGGGCCATGCGAGTCGTCATGCAGGCTGCGCTCGGAGAAGAAGACCTCGTGGGTGATGTTCAGCGCCGCGAGATCGTCGCGGATCAGGTCCATCATCGCGTCGATGGCGACGGCGCGCACCGGCGCCAGCCATTCGCCCTCCGCCTTGCCGCGCAGGCTTTCCCCGTATTTCGCCGCGAGCGCCGCGCCGACGGGCTTGAGATAGTCGCCGGGATAAAGGCCTTCCGGCACGGTGACGGCCTCGCCCAAGGCTTCGAGATAGCGCAGATAAGCCGAGCGGGCGAGCACGTCGACCTGGGCGCCGGCGTCGTTGATGTAATATTCGCGGGTGACCTCAGAGCCGGAAAATTCGAGCAGGCTGGCGAGGGCGTCGCCGAACACCGCGCCGCGGCCGTGGCCGACATGCATCGGCCCGGTCGGATTGGCCGAAACATATTCGACATTGACCTTTTTCGCCTGGACCCTGCCCGAGGCGCCGCGTCCAAAATCCTCGCCCTCGCGCAGGACGGCGTGGAGGATGTCGGCATAGACCGTGGTCTTGAGGCGGATGTTGAGAAAGCCCGGCCCCGCGACCTCGGCCTGATCGACATCCGGCATTTCGCTCAAAGCCGCCGCGAGTTCGGCGGCGAGCTGGCGCGGATTGGGAAATGAGGCCTTGGCCTCCTTGGCGAAGACCATGGCGGCGTTGCAGGCGAGATCGCCAAGGCTCGCCTCGCGCGGCGGTTCGACCACGAAACGCGCCATGTCGAGCGACGTCGGCAGACGCCCCTCCGCGCCCATCTTCTGCAAAAGCGCGGCGATGCGGGCGTGGAATTCGGCATAGATGTTCATGGCGGGCCCCGGTTCTCCTTGCGCCGAGGGGCTAGCCCAATTCGCCGCCGAGGTCAAAGCGCCGCGGGGGGCGTGGCGCCGGGACTACCGCTCGCGGCCCGGGGCGCCCATATCCTTGGACATGACGATTAAACCTTCCGCAAGAATTCGCGCGCAGCTTCGACATTAACGAAAAATGCCAATGTCGCGGCGCAAGTGCGGGCGACGGCAGAAATTTTGCTTCGGGAAGCGAATTCGGGCGGGCGTCTCAGTTGAGGACCGGGCCATGTTCGGCTTTAATTGGAAGACCTTCGAAAGATCGGGCGAGTCCTTCTCGGCGGCGCGCGACGGCGGCGGCCGGCCGCCCCGGAGCGCGCGGCGGCCGCGCATCGGGCTGGCGCTCGGCTCCGGCGCCGCGCGCGGCTGGTCCCATATCGGCGTGCTCCAGGAACTGGCGGCGCGTCAGGTGCCGATCGACGTCATCGCCGGCAGTTCGATCGGCGCGGTGGTCGGCGGCTGCTTTGCCGCCGGAAAGCTCGCGGAGCTGGAAACATTCGCCCGTTCGCTGACGCGGCGCCGCGTCTTTTCGCTGATGGACCTGTCCCTTTTCGGCTCCGGCATGATGTCAGGCGGCAAATTGCGCGACGAGCTGTCGCGCGAGATCGAAGGCCGGCGCATCGAGGACTTAGCCGTCGCCTTCGGCGCGGTGGCGACGGAAATCGGCGCCGGGCACGAGGTCTGGCTGCGCAGGGGCGATCTCGTCCACGCCATCCGCGCCTCCTACGCCATGCCGGGAATTTTCGAGCCGGTGCAGATCGACGGCCGCTGGCTGTTCGACGGCGCCCTGGTCAATCCGGTGCCGGTCACCTTGTGCCGCGCCATGGGCGCCGAACTGGTGATCGCGGTCAATCTGGTCGGCGACGCCGCCTATCGCGGCACCTTGATCGCCGACGCCGCCGCAATGACGCCGGAGCCGCAACATCCTGCCCCCGCGGCGGAAGAATCGTCGTGGCGCGCGACCGACGCGCGCCAGTTGCGCCGGCAGTTCGGGCGCGCGGCCAATGGCGCGCCGGGCATTGCGGCGGCCATGCTCGATGCGTTCAACATCACCCAGGACCGCATCGCGCGCTCGCGGCTCGCGGGCGACCCGCCCGACGTGCTGATCGCCGCCCGGCTGTCGAGGATCGGCTTTTTCGATTTCCATCGCGCCGACGAGTTGATCGCGCTCGGCCGCGAGGCGGCGCGCCGCGCGCTCAACGACATCACCGAAATCGCGGCTCTGGAGCGACGCTTCGACGGCGCGGGCGCGAAGCCCTGAGCGCGCCGCCGCCGCGTCCGGTTTCCGCAAGACGGCGCCGCAATTGCCGCGGAAACGCCCTGGCGCGAAAATCCGTGAAGTCGCGGGCGGATTTTCGCGCCCGCGGCGTCCGGATCAGGCGGTGGCGATATATTCGCGCATGGCGCGATGTTCGGATTCCAGCCCTTCGAGCCGGTTCTTGACCACGTCGCCGATCGAAATCACGCCGGCGAGCCGGCCGTTTTCAAGAACGGGCAGGTGGCGGAAGCGACCGTTGGTCATGCGCTCCATCACGCTTTCCATCGACTCGGCCATGCTGGCCGTGGCGACCTTGGCGGTCATGTGTTTCGACACCGGATCCTGAAGGGCGTCGGCGCCGTGGCGGCCGACCGAGCGAACAATGTCGCGCTCCGACAGGACGCCGAGCACGTCGCCGTCGCCGCCGGTGATGATCAGCGCGCCGATTCCCTTGTCGGCGAGCAGGGCCGCCGCCTCCTGCATCGTGCGATGCGGCTGGGTCGTGGCGACGTCGTGACCTTTGGTTGCAAGAATGAAAGCCACGCTCATGGAATTCCTCCCCTGGGACCTGGAGCTTTTTGCTCCTTTATTGGCCAGAGGATGCGCCCGTTCGCAAAAGAGCGCAAGCGAGGGCTTCGCCTTCATCTTTTGCGTCTTTGGTCGAATATCGGCGCGAGAAGCAGACCGGCGACAAAGCCGCCGATATGAGCCTCCCAGGCGATCGGGGCCTGCGAAAAGCCCAGGGTCTGGCCTGCGAGCCCCATGAGCATGTTGGAGACGAACCAGACCGCGAGAAAGGACATGGTCTGGACGTTGGCGAGCATTTCCCGAACGCTCTGCATCGGCTGTTCGAAGGTCGAATCCGCGCGGTAAGGGCCGCGGATGGGAAAAACGAAACGCGCCGCCGCCCCCATGAAAGCGGAAACCGCGGCCGAGGCCCCGATCATCGGCGCAAGCTCCAGCGGATGGGCCGCCAGATAGGCCGCCGCCCCCGCGACCGCCCCCAGGGCGCCGAGCAGCAGAAAGCGGGCGGTTCCGAAGCGCCGCGCCACCGGGGAGCCGAAAGCGGCGAGCCAGATCCCGTTGAAGATCAGATGCGTCGCGCCGCCATGCAGGAAGGCGTAGGACAGAGGCGTGAACCAGAGCCATGACGGCGGCGCATGGGTCAGGAAAAAGTAGCCGATCTGGGCCTGGAACTCGGATTGCCGGGCGATCTCGTTCAGATGGTCGATCACCGCCTTCTGGTCGAAAAGAAAGGCGAACCGCGCGGGCGTAAAGCCGAAGGTGGCGACGATCGCGCCATCGAGTTCAGGCGAAATCTGGCTTTGCGCGACCTGGATGACGGTCATGATCGCCAGGAGAACGACGATCACCGGCGGCAGGTTGAAGATCGGCTCGCGTTCGCGCATCGCCGGCGCCCTCCCCTTTTCGACCGAAGAAAAAAAGGGGGAGAGCTGGAGCTGGCTCTCCCCCTTTCGCAATCACGTTAACCGTCCGGCTCCCGCGCTTGGGTCGCGATCGTTGCGACCGGTGCTGGAGCCCATCAGCCGCCAACAATCTCGAGCAAGACCGCGGCAGCACAAAAAAACATTCAGTATCAGCTACTTGAATTCATCCTTCCGTTGCGTCGCCCGACTCGTTTCGCCGTTTCCGCGCCGCCTCGACGAAGAAACATTGCCAAAGTCCTAATGCTTTTGCAATGTCAACATCCTGTTAAGATTAATTTCCGCCCGGGGCGGCTTGCGCGCGCCGCGCTTTGGCCCGAATTTCGCTGGTTAATTTACCGTAAACCGCCCAGGCCGGCGGCTGACCCAAAATGGAACGCCAATGGCCCAAGAAAAGAAAAGGACGGGAGGATGAGACAGGCGGCGACCCAGGAGCTTTACAGCTATTGGAACAGATTGCGGGGCGCGCGCCTCTCGCCGGCTCGCGAGGACATCGATCCGAGCGAAATCCGTCACATTCTGGCCGACACCATGATCCTCGAGGTGGACGAAGAGCGCCAGTTCCCTGTCCGCGTTTCCGGCTCGCGGCTGAACGCCTTGTTCCTCGATGAACTCAAGGGCCATTCCTTCGTCGGACTTTTCGCCCCGGAGGAAAGGACCGCCGCAAGTGAAATGGCCTCCTCGGTGGTGGACGGCGCGCGGCCCGTCGTGGCCGGACTGGTCGCCGAACAATCCGACGAGCCGCCGGCGCATCTGGAGTTGCTGCTGCTTCCGCTGCGCCACCACGGCCAGACCCACGCGCGGGTCCTGGGCATGCTGACGCCGACCGGCCTTCCTTCCTGGTTCAGCCTGCGCCGCGCCGACCACCTTCGGATGGTCGCCATGCGGTTCATCGACGAGAATCGGGACGCCGACTCCGCCCCGCTTGCCGCATCGCACAGCGAGCGCGCCTTGAGACCCTCGGATCTCGCCAGCCGCGTCAAGATGCGGCGCCGGTCGTTCTTCGTCATTCGCGGCGGACGCCAGATTTGATCTGCCTAATATTGAAGCAAGACTGCGGCCGCGGATCGTAACCCCGGCCGTAACAATGAATTAACAGGCCATCGGCTATATTAACGACGATGGAGGCGAACCGTTTGGCGATCGCAATGCAATCTCAGGCCAAAATCATAACCGATCCCCATGAGCGGCGGCGCCACAGGCGTATCAAACTCTCGCTCCTCGGACGCTATATGCTGGCGAATCGGCGTGAGTTTCCGTGCCAGACCATTGATGTGTCGGTCGGCGGCATGGCTTTGACCGCGCCGGTGAAGGGCGAAATCGGCGAGCGGGTTGTCGCCTATTTCGACGCCCTTGGCCGGATCGAGGGCGTCATCGTGCGTCATCTCGAACAAGGATTCGCGATGACCGCCATCCTGACCCACGCCAAGCAGGAAAAGCTGGTGAACCAGTTGACCTGGCTCGCCAACCGCGAGGCGCTCGGCCTGCCCGAAGACCGCCGCCATGAACGAATCGTTCCCAAGGACGTCAACACCACCCTCCGCTTGCCCGACGCAAGCGCGACTCCGGCCAGGATCGTCGATATTTCGGTCTCCGGCGCGGCGGTCGCCTGCACCAAGAGCGCGCCGCTCGGCAGCCTGATCCATGTCGGCCGGCGTCGCGCGCGCGTCGTGCGGGTGTTCGATTACGGCATGGCGTTGGAGTTCGCCTTGCCGCTGTCCTTCGACCAATTCGACGAGAACGTCGTGCTGTAAGCGCCATAAGCGCCGACTGCGCAAGTCACAGAGTCGAACGCGAAAAAGCCTGCCGACATTTCGGGAATATGCTCTACGGCCCCACGCTCCCTCAGCCGATTTTCCTCAAGCCCGCGGCGTAGCGGCGGCCGTTCTCGACATAATGGCGCGCGCTCTTGAGCAGGCCTTCCGCAACCGACGGCTCAAGCGCGCGCGCAATCCTGGCCGGCGCGCCGACGATCAGCGAATAATCGGGAAAGTGCTTGCCTTCGAGGATCAGGGCGTTGGCCCCGACGATGCAGAACCTGCCGATCGTCACATTGTTCAAGATCGTCGCGCCCATCCCGATGAGGGCGCCGTCGCCGATGACGCAACCGTGAAGAATCACCGAATGGCCGACGGTGACGTCGGCGCCGATGGTCAGCGGGCAGCCGATGTCGGTGTGCAGCACCGAATGGTCCTGCACATTGGAGCGCTCGCCGACGTCGATCCATTCGTTGTCGCCGCGCAAGGTCGCGCCGAACCAGACATTTGCGTCCTCGCGCAGCCGCACCCGACCGACCAGATTGGCGTCGGGGGCGACGAAAAAGCGGCCTTCGGGCGGCAGTTCCGGCGCGACGCCGTCGAGCGAATAGAGACTCATCCTCACGATTCCCTTGCCAAGGCCGGCGTAATCGGCTCCAAGATAGTGCGGCCCTGAAAAAAAGCCCGCGCTTTTTCGTCCGCCTTTCGTTCGAACCGCTTGCGCAAGATTGTCATCCTTCTCGGCCTCGCGCCGCTGCTGTTGTTCGCCCTGGGCTTCGCCCTGTGGCGCTTGTGGCCGTCGCCGCCGCCCACAGAGACGCTGACTTTCGTCCTTGCCGGGCGGCGCCTGCATTTCCTTGCCAATTATGTGCGAATCGCCGATCCGCCCGAACCGGACAGGGTCGATCTCGTCGCCTTGGCGCCGGGCTTCACCCCCGGCGCCGCCGATCCGCGCCGCCTGCCGGCCGACGGCGAGACCGACGCCACAGGCCGGAACCAGATCTTCCTTGCGATCGAGCCGGCGCCGAAAGGCGACGAGCGCGCGCCGGCCGCCTCGCCCGCGGAACGCTATGGACCTTTTCTCGCGCCGGAAGCGCAGGTGACGCAGGGAGGTCTGCTGCTGCGGCGGTTCGAGGACAATTCGCCCTTCGCCGGCGAGGACCTTTATCTCTCCCCGCCCGACGGCGAGGAATTTTCCGCCCGGTGCCAACGCCCGAAAATCCCGTCCGACGGACTGCCGAGCACCTGCACGAGCGCATTCAGGATCGAGGATCTGTCGATCGAGGCGCGCTTCGACCCTGTCTGGCTCGGCGACTGGCGGCAATTGCGCGCCAACGCCCTGCTCCTGGTCAAGGGCGCGATGAGCCCGTGAACCTTGCGTCGAGCCGCCCGACGCGGCGCGCGGCCGTCACAAAGCAACCCGGAGGGCCAGCCCCGTATCAGAAATACGGGCTAAACCTCAAAAGTCTTCGAGGTCGAAGTCGAGGATCGCCATCTGAAGGGTGTAGGACTTGCCCTTGGGATCATCCGCGGAAATGACGCCCAGAAAATCCTCGCCCCGGTTGAGTTCGACCAAATCGGTCTTCTTGGTGCGGGCGACGATCTTGAGTTCGTCATTGTCGAACAGACGGCGCAGATAATCCTGCACCACCGGGCGCTCGACCGGGATTTTCATGGCGAAGGAAAAGGAGCGGTCGCCGTCCTCGTCGTCCACGCTGATCCGGCCCAGCACGCGCTCGCCGAAGCTGACGATGGCCTCTTCGGTGTTTTTGGGATCAAGCCCGACCTTGAGTCCCGGCGCGCCGAAGGATTGACGCAGGAATTCCTGCAGCTTCCGTAATTCGATCTTGTCCAAAATTCGACTCCGCTCGCGTCCACATGGGGAGGCTTGCCAAAAAGACGCGCGGCGCGCAAGGGGCGCGCCGCCGCTCGTCGGAATGAAAGAAACGATCAGTCCTCGTCGGCCTTGGCGGCGAGCACCTGGTCCATTTCGCGCGCCGGCTCGGCGCAGCCGGAGGCGCCGACGACTTTCGCCGGCACGCCGGCGACCGTGACATTGGCGGGAACCGGCTTGAGCACCACCGAGCCCGCCGCGATGCGCGAGCAATGGCCGATCTCGATATTGCCGATGATCTTGGCGCCGGCGCCGATCAGCACGCCATGGCGGATTTTCGGGTGGCGGTCGCCGCGCTCGTGGCCGGTGCCGCCCAAGGTCACGCCGTGCAGCATCGACACGTCGTCGTCGATCACCGCCGTGGCGCCCACCACCAGCCCGGTGGCGTGGTCGAGGAATATGCCCTTGCCGATCCGCGCCGCCGGATTGATGTCGGTCTGGAAGGCCGCCGAGGACCGGCTTTGCAGATAGAGCGCGAAATCCTTGCGTCCCGCGTTCCACAGGGCGTGGGCCAGCCGATGGGCCTGCAGCGCGTGAAAACCCTTGAAATAGAGCACCGGCTCGATGAGACGCTGGCAGGCCGGGTCGCGGTCGGCGACGGCGAGAATGTCGGCGCGCATCGCCTCGCCGACAAGCGGATCGCGGGCGACGAGGTCGAGGAAGTTCTGGCGGATCAGATCGCCCGAGAAATCCGGATGGGAAAGGCGCGCGGCGAGGCGATGGCCGACCGCCTGCTCCAGAGTGGCGTGATTGAGGATGGAAGAGGCGAAGAAGCAGCCGAGTTCCGGCTCGCGCCGCAGGGCTTCCTCGGCTTCGCGCCGAATCTGCTCGAAAATCGGATCGGCGTCGCTCTTGCGCAGCGCCAATACATTGCCGGTCGTCGTCATCCAGAACTCCTGCCGCGTGCGCGAGATATTAGCACGTTTCCGACCCTTTGTCGGGCCCGGGCCTAAAGGCCGTCCAGGAAGGCGAGCACGCCCGCCTTGAAAGTCTTGTCGCCGACCGCCTTGTTGTGGTCGCGGCCGGGAATGACCAGGACTCGGGCGTTCGGCATGAGCCGGGCGAGCGGTTCGGGATCGCCGGCCACCTGGTCCTCCGAGCCGACGCAAATCAACGTCGGCGCGAAAATCGTCGCGACCTCGGCCTCGCTGATCGCGTGGCGCGAGCCCCGCATGCAGGCCGCCAGCGCCCGCAGATCGCTCCTGGTCGCCTCGGCGAAAGCGCGAAACATGCGTTGCGTCGGGTCGGTCAGCGCCTCCGGCGACGGCGCCTCCATGGCGTCGGCCAGGCCCGCGGGCAGTCCTTCGCCATCCACCAGATGGAAACCCAATCCCGCCAGCACAAGGCCCCGAACCTTGTCCGGGCTCGCCAGAGCCATATGGGCGGCGATGCGGGCGCCCATGGAATAGCCCATCACATCGGCGCGGGCGACGCCCAGATGGTCGAGCAGGTTGACCGCGTCGCGCGCCATGATCCAGGGCGTGTAACGCGCCGGATCGTAAAGCTTTTCACTGCGCCCATGGCCGCGGTTGTCGAAGACGATGGCGCGCCGCCCGGCGCTCGTCAGGGTCTTGACCCATTGCGGGAACACCCAGTTGACGCCGTGGTTCGAGGCGAAGCCATGGATGAGCAGGATCGGCTCGCCCCGATCCGCCGTCGTCGGCGCGAAATCGAGAAAGGCCAGACGCACGCCGTCGGAGAAGAATTCCTGCATGGATTGATCCGAAGCGATCCCGTTTCCCTTACCAGCGCAGCAGCCGGCCGCCGGCGAACCAGCCGAGGGCGACGACGATCGAGGTCGCGATCATATACCAGACCGCGACGAAGAAAGGCGAATCGTCGGGACAATTGGCGGCGTAAAGCAGAGCGGCGAGACCGGCGGACGCGAGGGCCGCCGCCGCCCCCGCGCGATGCGGATCGCTCGGCGCGCCGTGGCGCAGGGCCAGGAACAGACCGGCGAGCGGCGCCAGCGACATGAAGGGAATGAGCGTCAGGCAATGAACGGCGTTATGGCCGATCATCCGCGCCGCCCATTGATCGGACGGAACGACCGCCATTTCGATCAGGCTGGCGACGAGCAACCAGGACAGGCGCGAGAAAAACCGCGCGGCGGGCCAGGCCGGGCGCGCCGTCCGGCCGCGACAGCCGCCAGGCCAGAACCAGGCCGGTCGCGGCCATGGTCGCGCTGAACAAAAATTTGAACAGGAAGCGCGGTTCGTCGAGCGACGCGAAAAAGGTCGGGCGCAAGCCGAGGAAGGTGAAAAAGAACAGGGCCGAGACGCAGAAGCCCAAGCCAAGGTCGAGGCCGAAGGCCCGCGACAGCGGCGCCTGCCTGGTGTCGTTGTCCGCCGCCAAGGCGGCGATGAGATCCTCGGTCTTCATATCGTCACGCGTTCATTTTCCGATAGAGTTCCGCCAGCGCCTTCAGGCCGCGATGCACGGAGACGCGCAAGGCGCCCTCGCTGACGCCGAGATTTTTCGCCGCGTCGCGCAGGCTTTCGCCCTTGATCGACACCGCCTCGATCGCCTCGCGCTGCCTGGCGCTCAATTGATCGAGCAGGCGCAAGGCGCCCTGACGGTCCAGCTCCCGCTC
This sequence comes from uncultured Pseudomonadota bacterium, assembly GCA_963727035.1. Taxonomy (GTDB): domain Bacteria; phylum Pseudomonadota; class Alphaproteobacteria; order Rhizobiales; family Beijerinckiaceae; genus Rhodoblastus. The sequence goes on from CAVSEY010000021.1 coordinate 292,111, forward strand.
GAAATTTTCGGCCTCGGCGGGCGCGGCGAGGACACCCTCGAAATCGGCGATGTCCGTCTCGGCGCGGCGCCCGCGCCGGCGCGCCGCATCGATCATCTTGTTGCGCGCAATGGCCGCAAGCCACGGCTTCAGCGGCTGGTCCCGATCCCAGGTGTGCCGCTTCAGGTGGATGGCGAGCAGGGTTTCCTGCACGGCGTCCTCCGCATCGCTCGCCGAAAGGCCGGCGCGCGCGCATGAATTCAAGCAAATCCTGCGCAGGAAAGGAACGAGGTCGGCAAGCAGGCGCCGATAGGCCGCCCCGTCGCCCGCGAGCGCCGCCCGCATGGCCGCGCTCCATTCCCGATCCTGCGCCAGAAAATCAGGCATCCAATGTCCTTTTTCGCCCGACGGCGGCGGATTGTTACATCGGAAAGGACCAAATTGCACCGTCTCGCAGGGATTTTTCGCCGCCGCCATTTTTTTCGCCCCGCCGCGTAACGGAGCCGCCCCGCGCTCGTAAGGCAGAACAGGCGGCAGCGCCCGCCCCAACCGGAGAATTCAATATGAGCAAGTCCAGTTTTTCCCGCCCTCTCGCGCTCGCCGCCTCGCTCGCGTCGGCTTTGGCCGCCGTTCCCGCTTATGCGGCGACCAAACAGGAAAAGTGCTTCGGCGTCGCATTGAAGGGAACCAATGATTGCGCGGCCGGCGCCGGCACGACCTGCGCCGGAACCTCCGCTCTCGATTACCAGGGCAACAGCTGGAAATTCGTGCCGGCGGGAACCTGCATGGCGATCAAGCTTCCCGGCGGACGCGCCGGATCGCTCAGCGCGCTCGACCGCGACCGCCCGAAGTCCTGATTTGCAAACGGAGCCGCGTCGCCATGAATATTCGGGTCCAGACCTGTGACCTCGCGCTGGACGCCGTGGGCGCCGGATTCAAGCCGGCCCATGGCGCGGAAATTATGGCGGCGCGGCCCGACATCGGCTTTTTCGAAATTCACGCCGAGAATTACATGAACGCCGGCGGCCCCAACCGCCGCCTGCTCGCCGCGCTCGCTGAGTCTTTCCCGATTTCGGTTCATGGCGTCGGCCTGTCGCTCGGCTCGACCGAAAAGCTCGATCTTGATCATCTGGCGCGGCTGAAAGAGGTGGTCGATTTCGCCGCGCCGGCGCTGGTCTCCGAACATCTCGCCTGGTCGGATTTTTCCGGCCGCGCCTTTCCCGATCTGCTGCCCCTGCCCTATGACGATGCCGCGCTCGCCCGGATCGCCGCGAAAATTGACGTTGTTCAGGACTTTTTGCGCCGCCCGATCCTGATCGAAAACCCGGCGACCTATCTGCGCTTTGCCGGCGACACCTTGGCGGAGCCCGCATTCCTGGCCGAGCTTTGCGCGCGGACGGGCTGCGGCCTGCTGCTCGACGTCAACAATGTTTATGTCAGCGCGATCAACCACGGTTTTGACGCCCTCGCCTATTTCGACGCCTTTCCTTATCGCCGCGTCGGCGAAATCCACCTCGCCGGCCATGCTGAGGCCCGCGACCAGAACGGCGCTTTCCTCATCGACGATCATGGCGCCCCGGTGAGCGCGGACGTCTGGGCGCTCTACCGCCATGTGGTCGCCGCCGCCGGTCCTCGCCCGACCCTGATCGAATGGGACAACAATGTTCCCGATTGGGCGCAGCTCTGGGCGGAGACGGCGAAGGCGCGGGCGATTCTGCGCATGGACCGCGCTCCCGCGCCGCTCAGCCATCGGCCGGTCGGGCGACGCCCGTCACGCGACGGGCTTTCGGGGCCAGCGCAGGACGCCGGGCAAAGCGACGCCCGATGGCAGCGCGCCTTCGCCTCGGCCCTGCAAAACCCTGCCGCGCCGGTTCCGCCCTTGTTCGCGCCGTGCGACGCGCCGGCGCGTTTCGCGGTCTATCGCAACAATTCCGCCGTCGCCGCGATCGAAGCGCTGAAGGCGCAGTTTCCGACCGTGGCGCGCCTCGTCGGCAATGAGGCCTTTCGCGCCGCCGCGCGGGCCTTCGCGCAAGAAAATCCGCCGCTTTCGCCGGTTCTGGCCGACTATGGCGAAAAATTCCCGGCCTTTCTTGCCGGCTTTCTTGACGAGCAGGGCGTCGCAGAGGTTCCTTACCTGCCCGATGTCGCCCGGCTCGACTGGGCGGCGCTGCAAGCCCTGCGCGCGCAGGAAACCGAGCCCTGCCGTTTGGCGGAGATTGCGGCGCACGACCCCGCGGCCATCGTCGTGGCGCGCGTAAAACTCCATCCCTCGCTCGCGCTGGTCGCCTCGCCCTGGCCGCTGCTCGCCTTGCGCGAGCCGCAGGGGAGCGCGGTCGCCGACTGGCGCGGCGGGACCATCCTGGTCCTGCGTCCGGACGCCCAAATGCGCCTGATCGCGCTCGCGCCCGGGCCAGCGGCCTTTCTGTCGGCCTGCAGCGCGGGCGCGACGCTCGGGCAGGCCGCCGAGGCCGGCGAATTCGCCGAGCCCGGCTTCGATTTCGGCCAGACGCTGGTCGCCCTGACCGAGGCCGGCGCCTTTGCCGAATTCCTGCCCGAAACCAGCTGAAAATGGAGCGCCCGATGACCAATTCGATCCCGGCTTTGCTGATCGAAATGCCTTTCTTGCGAGCTGTCCGGCCCTTGCTTGAAAGCGTCGCGCAACTGGCGCTGCGCTTTTCCCTCGCCATTCCGTTCTACCGGTCGGGCATGACCAAATGGAACGGCTTTCTCAATTTGAGCGACAGCGCCGACGCGCTGTTCACCGACGAGTTCAAGCTTCATATCCTGGGCGGGCAATATCCGTTCCCCGCCCCGCACCAGATGGCTTTCGCCTCGGGGGTCATGGAGGTCCTGCTGCCGATCCTGCTGGTTTTGGGCTTGGGGACGCGGCTCGCCGCGCTCGGGCTGCTGGGCATGACGGCGGTCATCCAGCTCACCGAGCCGGACGGCTGGGCCAGTTTCCACCTGATCTGGGCGGCGACGGCGATCGCGATCTTCCTCTATGGCCCCGGAAGGATTTCGCTCGACGCCCTGGCCGTCAAACTGCTGACGGGAAGGACGAGCCAAGCCCCTACCCAAACGGGGCGGCATTGATTATGGTGCGCCGCGTCGCGCAGATACCCCCTTTTTGGAAACAGGCCCTCATGTCGGATCACGCCATTCCGCATTTCCACAACCAGCCCGGACTGCCGAAAATTCGCATCGGCGCCCGGAAATTCATGTGCATCGGGGCGCTGCCGCCCTTCGACCACCCTCATATTTACATCGACATGGGCTCGGACGACGAGGCGATCTGCCCCTATTGCTCGACGCTCTATGTTTATGACGCCTCCCTCCACGGCCATGCCGATCCCGCCGCCTGCGAAGTTCCGGCGCAAGCCGCGTGACGCCCCGATCGAGAATTTTTCGGTGCGCCGTGGAGTTGAGAATTGACTGAGCGAAAGCCTTACCTGATCGCCGGAGGCGGCATCGGCGGCCTGACCGCCGCGCTGGCGCTGGCGCAAGTCGGCGTCCCCTCCTTTGTGATCGAGCGCTCCCTGGCCTTCCACGAAGTCGGCGCCGGACTCCAGCTTTCCCCCAACGCCACCCGGATCCTGCGCCGCCTCGGCGTGCTCGACGCCTTGATGGAATTGGCGATTCAGCCGCAATATGTGCGGGTGCGGCGCGGCCCCGACGGCGCAGAACTTGCGCGCCTGCCGCTTGACGACGCCGAAAAACGCTGGGGCGCGCCCTATATCGCCGTCCATCGCGCCGACCTGCTTGCCGCCCTGATCGAACGCGCCCGCGGCGAAGACCTGATCCGGATCAGCAACGAATCGTTGCTGACCGGCTTCATCCAGGACGAAAAAGGCGTCGCCATCACCTATCTCGCCGACGGCGAGTTCCGCCGCGCCGACGGCGCCGCGCTGATCGGCGCCGACGGCGTGCGATCGACGACGCGCGCCCGGGCGATCCAGGACCGCTGGGACAAGCCGGCCTATACCGGCCATACCGCCTGGCGCACGACCCTGCCCGCCGCCGGCCTGCCCGAAGCGTACCGGCGCCACGTCGGCAATCTCTGGTTCGGCGAGCGCGCCCATCTGGTCCATTATCCGCTGCGCGGCGGATCGATCGTCAATGTCGTGGCGCTGGTCGAGGATCCATGGCGCGGCGAGGACGATCCCGACTTCTGGGACAATGCGGGCGACCGGCGTTTCCTGCACGACCGTTTCAAGAGCTGGTGCGGCGAGGCCCGCGAGTTGATCGGCGCCGGCGAGACGTGGCTGCGCTGGCCCCTGTTCGACCGCCCGCCGCTCGAGTCCTTTGCTCATGGGTCGGATGGCCCTGCTCGGCGACGCCGCCCATCCCATGCTGCCCTATCTCGCTCAGGGCGCGGCGCAGGCGATCGAGGACGCCGCCGCGCTCGCCGCCGCCGCCGCGGCGAACCCGAACCATACCTCCGCCGCACTTGCGCGATATTCCGCCGACCGCGTGGCGCGCACCCGCAAGATCCAGGAAGGCGCGCGCACCCAGGGCCAGATCTATCATATGAGCGGCGCCAAGGCCTTCGCCCGCGATCTGGTCTTGAAGCTTTCGACCCCCGCGATCCTGCGGTTGCGCCAGGACTGGATTTACGCGCATTGAAAAACGGCGCCCGGAGAAACGGCGCCCGCGCGCCTTTGGCGCCTTGCGTACGGAAGCCAAATCGGTCTAAGCAGCCGCGCGCAACGCTTTGGGAGCGCCTGCCCGATGAATTTTGACGACGCCAGCGACGCGCCCGAATTGCGAACCGCGCATGTGATCGTCGTCGCCAATGAAAAAGGCGGCTCGGGCAAGTCCACCCTGTCGATCCATCTCGCCGTCGCCCTGCTGAAGGCCGGCTATCGCGTCGCCACGATCGACCTCGACATCCGCCAACGCAGCCTGACCCGCTTTTTCGAGAATCGCGCCTCCTTCGCCGGCACCGCGCCGTGGCGGGTGGAACTGCCGCGCCATTTCGCGCCGGACCGCGCCGAAGGCGCCAATGTCCATGAGAACGAATCGGCGGAATTCGCGGTTTTCGCCGAGGCGATCGGCGAGGTCGAACACGAATATGAATTCGTGGTGATCGACACGCCGGCGAGCAATTCCTATCTGATGCGGCTGGCCCATTCGCTCGCCGACACCCTGATTTCGCCGATGAACGACAGTTTCATCGACATGGACGTGCTGTCGCGGGTCCATCACGACCGCACGCAACGCGGCATGGTTTCGCAATACGCCCAGATCGTGATCGAGGCGCGGCGCAAGCGCCGGCTGGTGGACAATGGCCTGATCGACTGGGTGCTGGTGCGCAACCGCATCGCCAGCCTGAAGAGCAACAATGCGCGGCAGGTCGATCAGGCCCTGCGCAAGCTCGCGGTGGAATTGCAGTTCCGCGTCGCCGAAGGCCTGCACGACCGCGTGATCTTCCGCGAACTTTTCCCGCTCGGCCTGACCGCGCTCGATGCGCTGGAAGAGGCGAATCACACCCTGACGCCGTCGCAGGTCTCGGCGCGCCGCGAAATCGAGGGCCTGCTCGGCGACCTGATGCTGCCGTCAAGGGCCGAAGGCGCGAATTATCTCCAGTCCCGCCATATCTGGTTCGAGGCCATTTCCGGCTATTACCGCGAGCTGACGGCCAAAAAGGCGGAGTGATCGCGCCATCCCAGATGGGTGGCGCCGAACTCCGGCCGGATATTTCAGGCCGAAGCCCAAAAGCCGGTCGGCGCGAGAAAAAGCACGGTGAACAACGTCCAGCTTCCGCCCAAATGGCGATAGGCCAGGATCGCCAGGGCCAGGACAACAGCGCAGCAATCCCTGACGAGGCTGGTTGCGGCCGCGGCAGGCAAGTCCTGTTCTTCACAGGCCGGAGCAAGGCGACGGGTCGCCATGGGTCGCCTCCTCCAGCAGCCATGTGAGGGGAATTTACAACTGGAGGCGCCGGCAAGCCAGAGACGAGAGATGAAACCTGCTTCGCTGCCGGAGAAGTCCGCGCCTTGACGACTCTGGGTTCGCATTCGAAATGCGATATAAAAATTTGCACGAATATCCAAACATGATAAGGACAAGCTAAAGGTTAAAAAAACAATCCCTGACTTATCAACAACTCTCCCGCGATTGCGCGTGCTTTTTTTTTGCTTATTTTTCAAAAAATAAAACCTTGACCGTTGGTGTAATGATTTACCACCTTCAATGAAGGACATATTTTTGTCACACATCACGATAAGTTGATCCCCTGCTGCTCAGGCGATTTTTGTCGCCAATGCTCGCGGAGGACAAATGGTTTCGACACTCGGTCCAGCTACATCGCTGCATTACACGGCGAACGGCAATTTCGTGAACGGCGTCTACACGCCCGCCACGGATGGCTTCAACCTCGCCGACGTCGGCTCCGCGGACATGCTCAATTACCTGCCGGCGGGCGTCAAAGGGCTTGTCTATGTCGGCATGACCGACGGCGTGACCGCCGCCTTCAAGGCGCTCGTCGATGCGTGCAAGGGCAACCCGAATCTTTACGGTTTCTACCTCGCCGATGAACCCGGCGCGAGCGCGACCATCGCGGCCAACCTTAAGGCCGAGGCCGATTACATCCACGCCAATCTGCCCGGCGCCAAAACCTTCATGGTCGAGCAGAATCTCAGCAGCAACACCACCCCAAGCTATTATTACACGCCCGCGAACACCCATATCGATCTGTTCGGACTCGATCCCTATCCGGTGCAGACCAACGTCCCGAACAATCTCGATTACAACATCATCCCGCTGGCAGTCGCCGAGGCGGAAAAGGTCGGCATTCCGCTCGCCGACATCGTGCCCGTCTATCAGGCCTTCGGCGGCGGCGGCTATTCGACCTATATCCTGCCGACGGCGGCGCAGGAGGAGCAAATTCTGGCGACCTGGGCCTCCGTGGTTCCAACGCCCGCTTTCGACTACACCTACAGCTGGGGGTCGCAGAACAGCGACACGGCGCTCAGCAACGATCCCGTGCTTCAGGCGGTGTTCGCCGCACATAATGGCCTCAGCAAATTTGCAGTTTCGGACAGCCTGCCGAATATCATCGCAAATCTCCCAGGCCTCAACGCCGATTCCACTGTCGCCTCGCTGACAGGAATCTCGGGGACGGCCACGCTTTCAGGCTACGTCATCAATGCGCCGCGCTTCGCGCTCACGGGCTCGGGAACTGCTCTCACCGTGAAGGAGAACCTGTCCTACCTCGGCGCGCTGACCGTCGGCGCGGGCGCGACGCTTTCGCTGGCCTCCGGCGACACATTGACGACAACGGGCGCGCTGACGATCAACGGAGCCCTGACTGGCGCGGGCAAGCTTTCGCAAACAGGCGGCTCCATCGTCTTCGGCTCGGGCGCGGCGTTCAACGTCGCCAACTGGTCGAGCAAGAACGCCAAGATCACGATTGCGGCCTCCAGAACCTATGCGGGCGTGTTCTCGGCCGGGGCCGGCGCGACGGTGAACCTGTCGGGCGGGAACCTGGTCCTGTCCGGAGCGAACAGCTTCAGCGGCGCGACAGTGACAGGCGCGCACGTACTCGTGGACGCGGGAGCGTCAACCGTGTCCGGCCTGACGATCGGCGGGACCACGACCTTTGAAAACGCCAGCACGCTAACGCAGAGCGGCGGGACGGTGACGGTTGGCGATGCGAGCGGCGTCGCCGCAATCCTGTTCAACGCCGCGCCGGGAACCTATAAAATCGCCGACAACAGCGGCGTCGCCCATGGGACGTCGACCGCCTCGCTGTTCGCCAATAACGGACTGTTCGAGAAGACGGGCGGGACCGGAACGAGCGTGATCGCGCCGCGTTTCTATAACGGCCATGCCGTGTCGGTCAGTTCCGGGACGCTGGACTTCACCGGAGCAGTCACGGGAACCGGAACGGACACGATCTCGGGGGGCGCGACGCTGAAGTTCGACTCGACGGTGGGACCGGGCCAGACCATCGCCTTCTCGGGCTCGAACAATGTGCTCGACCTGACCGATCCAACCGGCTTCTCAGGCTCGATCAGCGGCTTTGCCAAGACCGACACGATCGACTTCGCGGGCGCCTGGTCCTTGCTGAGCGTGACGCAGAACAGCGCCCATACCCTGTCGACGCTGACGCTCAGCAGCGGCGCGGCCACCGACATTGTCCATCTGGTCGGCGCCTACGCCAAGACGGATTTCACCCTCGCCGCCGGAGCGGGAAGCACCACCATCCTTGGCCATGTGTGAGCGAGAACAAGAAACATAGTTGGCCGCGGCGGAGGCGTTTTTTCACCGCCGGTCGCCGCTGATTCCGCCGCGCCGGCGAAATAGCCGCTTCGGGTTGCGACGCCGCTGTTCGTGGGTTGACGTTGTGCGTCGGCAATGGGTCGAACTCGGACTCTGGACCAGCCAGCTACGAATTTCCGGATGTGGCGCCTAGCCGAGCGCCTTCTCGATATCGTCGGCAATGTCCTCCGGCTTGTCATTGGGCGCGTAGCGCCTCAAAATCTTGCCGTCGCGGCCCACCAGAAATTTGGTGAAATTCCATTTGATCGCCTCTGTCCCCAACAGGCCGGGCGCCGCTTTTTTCAAGGCGCGGTAGAGCGGATGGGCGTTGTCGCCATTGACCTCGATCTTGGCGAACATCGGAAAGGTCACGCCAAAATTGAACGCGCAGAAATTTTTGATCTCGGCCTCGTCGCCCGGCTCCTGATGGCCGAACTGGTCGCAGGGAAAGCCGAGCGCCTCGAAGCCGCGCGCGGAAAAACGCTTATACAGCGCCTCCAGCCCGGCATATTGCGGGGTGAAGCCGCATTTGCTGGCGACATTGACGATGAGAAGGACCCTGCCGCCAAAATCGGCCATGGTCCGGACCGAGCCATCGATGGTTCGGACCTCGATTTTTGAGAACTCGGTCACGCCATATTCTCCGCGAGAAAAACGGATTATGCCGCCATTTCGACGATTTCGCCAAGCGAATCGCGCCCGGCGAGCACAACCATGCGCGCCCCGGCGGCGGCGAAATCGTCGGACAGGAAGCTGCGCGCCCGCGCGTCTTCGGCATAGATCAATGTGAGATCGGCCTCGCGCGCGATCCGCGCCGCCTCGTCGCCGGCGCCCGCCGCGACGAGGGCGAAATCATAGGTCGCATGGAGCGCGTCGAGCACGAGATCGGTATCGGCCGGCGCGGCCTCGACAGGTCCGCCCGACTGAATGATGTGCAGTCGCGAAGCGCCGTCGCGGTAGATGGTTTCGGCGAAAGACGCCTCGCCTGACAGCAGCTGCGCCAGCCCCGGCTGGACCTCGTCGAAAAGATCGTCGTCAAGATCGTTGGCCAGAGCCGATTCGAGCTCGGCCGCCAAAGCCGGATCGGAATCGTCGACTTGCACCAGGATCGCGCGGCCTTCGCGGGCCAGCGCCCGGGCAAGCGCCAGCGCGGCGCAGGCGTGAGCCGAATCGGCATCGCTCACCACCAGGATCTTGGCGCCGCCGGCGGGCGCGGTCTCGGCAATGCGCTTGACCAGGGCGCGTGCGGCGCCGGTCCGGGCCGGGAACGGCGAACCCGGCGCGTCGGCCATTTCGGGCGCGTCCTCCGCCTCGGGCGCGAAGGCGGCGAGGGCGTCGGCTGTTGCGTCATGTTGCCGCGCGCGCGCCGGCGCCGGCGCCTTCGCCTCGTCTTCCTGCAGGACGGCGGGCGCGCCGAATTCCGCCGCCGCCTGCCGGAGCCGCCGGAAAAAGCCCGGCTTCGGCTCGGCCGCCGCGCCGCCTTCGCCGAATGCGGCGACGGCGCGCTTGAGGTCGTCGATCGAGGCGTGTTCATGCCGCGCGTCCGGCGCCGGCTCCGCCGGCCTGCGGCGCCGCCCGCCCGATATTTCGCTCGCGATCACCAAGGCGACCGGGAAGAACAGGCCGGCCAGGGTTGCGAAAATGATGATCGGCAGCTTTTTGGGAAAGGCCGGCTGGCTCGGCGCCAGAGCGCGCGAAATGATGCGGGCGTCGGGGGGCGCGGAATCGGCGAAGTCGCGGGCAAGCGCGGCCTGATATTTGGACGAGAGGCTGGCCAGCTGGTCCTTCAGGGTTTTGGAATCGCGCTGCAGTTCGAGCAATTTGGCGGCGTCGACGTTGGAGGCGCCGACCGCGCTCTTCTGCGCTTCGAGCAAGGCCTCGAGATTGGCGACGCGGGCCGCGGCGACACGGGCGTCGTCCTCGTAGCCGCGCGCGGCCTTGTCCACCGCCAGGCGCAATTGCGCGTCGAGGTCGCTCAGCTGGCCTTGAAGCTCCTTGATGCGCGGATGGCCTGGCAGAAGCGTCCGCAACTCCGCCGCGAGCTGCGCGCGCACCGCCACGCGCTGGTCGGAGATCCGTCGCACCAGATCGCTTTTGGCGATGTCGCCGACGTCCGCGAGGCGACCCATTTTCAGCAGATCGCGCAAGATATTCGCCTTGGCCTGCGCGTCCGAATGCGCGGCGCGCGCCTCCGCGAGCCGGGTCGCGATCTCGCCGAGCTGCTGGGTCGGCACGGTGGTCTGTCCGGCGCTCTCGTAAAGCCCGGTCTGGGCGCGGAAAGCCTCGACCTTGGCGTCGGCTTCGGCCACCTTGGTCTCCAGCGAGGCGATCAGGGGCTTGAGCGCCTCGGCCGCCTGATGCGCCTCCGCGCGCTTGGCCTGCGACTTCATGTCGATATAAAGTTCGGCCACCGCATTGGCGCCGCGCGCGGCGAGGTCGGGGTCGCGCGACGAAAACTCGATTTGCAGCACCCGCGTCTTGGACGGCGACATCACCGTCAGATGATCGATGAAATTGGTCAGCAGCCGATCCCCGACCGGCTGGTCGGCCGGGCCCGCGCATGAGGCCGAGCAGGACCAGCGGCCGCGTCAAAAGGTTCAGGCCTCCGGCCGCCGGATCGAATTCCGGATTGCCCTGAAGATGAAGCTCCTGGACCGCCCTGCGCGCGAGATCGCGCGAGGTGAGAATCTGGATCTGGCTGTTGATCGCCGATTCGTCGAGCGCGTCGCCCACTTCCGCGCGCGCGCCCTCCGGCCCCGCGCTGGTGAAATAGCTCTCCTGATTCTCGATCAGGATGCGGGATTCGGCGACATAGCGCGGCTTGACGACGGTCACGAACATGGCCGCGGCCGCCGCCGCGCCCAGCATGACGCTCAGGATCAGGCGCTTCCTGCGTCCCAGCGCGGCCGCGACGCCGCCGAGGTCGATCTCGTCCCGGCCGTCATCCAACTCGAAATCGCTTTGCCGCGCGTTCATTCCCTGCTCCCGCAACGCCGGCACTTTAGGACATCTATGGTTGAAGCAATGTTAATCCCGCGCAGGATGCGATGGTTAATGGCAAAGCTTTGTTAACCATAAACGCCTAGTTTCGCCGCCAGCGCCGAACCCACGGCGCGCGCTCGTCGGGTACTTGTCATGCGCCGAATCCTGCTGCTCGCCTGTCTCCTCCTGCCGGTCGCCCTCCAGGGCTGCGCCGAACGGCGGATTCCGGGAGAATTCCAGGCCTATGCCGATACGCCTTATACACTTGGCGCGGGCGACCGCGTGCGGGTGATCGTGTTCGGGCAGGATTCGCTCAGCAATTCCTATGCGGTCGAAAGCTCGGGCAACATCGCCATGCCGCTGATCGGCTTGGTCCACGCCGCCGGACGAACCCCGTCCCAGCTCGCGGGCGAGATCGAGACGCGGCTGCGCGCCGGCTATATCCGCGAACCGCGCGCCTCGGTCGAGGTCGAGGCCTATCGCCCCTTCTTCATCCTCGGCGAGGTCACCACCGCCGGCCAGTATCCCTTCGTCAACGGCATGAGCGTCGAGACGGCCGTGGCGATCGCCGGCGGCTATACGCCGCGCGCGCGCAAGGACGAGGCCCAGCTCACCCGCACGGAAGGCGACCGCACCGCGACAGCCGACGTTCCGGTGACCGTGCCGGTGCGCCCCGGCGACACGATCTACATTCCCGAGCGGTACTTCTGAAACGCAAGCCAATTCTTAAATAAAGGTAAATATCGAAAAGTCTCGCCGTTCCGCGTTTCCGCATTTTTTCATATTTCCTTCAAGTTGTATGATCCTGCATCGAACCGGCGCGGCGACGACCCGCCGGCCAAGGCGGTGATCGACATGCGACACGGACCACCGGCGGAAGCCGTCAGCGCTCATCGACGCAAGGCGTCCTTTTACGGCTTTGCTTTGACCGCTGCGGCGCGCCTGGGGGAATTCGCCGCCCTGCTGCTGCTCGGGCTCGCGCTGCGCCAGGGTCGCGCGGCGGGCGAACAGGCCGCGCCGATTTTCGTCGCGCCTTTCGTCGTGGCCGCCTTTGCGCTTCTCGCGCGCGCCAACGGCGCCTATGGGCTCGCCATCCTGCGCGCGCCCTTCCAGGGCTTCCTGCGCGCCGCCGGGGCCTGGACCGGCGCCGCCTTCGCCGTCCTGGCCATTGGCTTCATCTTCGGCGCCCCGGGACTTTCGCCGCGCGGCTGGCTGGGCCTCTGGCTGGCGGCGGGCCTGCCCTGCCTGTTGGGGCTCCGCTTCCTGACCGCTTTCGCCGCCTCCCTGATGGCGCGCCTCGGAAAGCTCGACCGCTATGTCGTGATCGTCGGCGGCGGCCCGCTGGCGGAGGATCTTCTTGGCGAACTCACCAATGAGTCCCTCTGCGACGTGCGCATTCTCGGCCTGTTCGACGATCGCGGCGACGACCGCGCCCCGGACGTCGTCGCCGGCTTTCCCAAGCTCGGGACGATCGACGACCTGATCGCCTTCGCCCGCAACGTCCGCGTCGATCAGATCCTGTTCGCCCTGCCGGTCCACGCCGAGGCGCGCATTCTCGAAATCCTGCGCCGTCTGTGGGTTCTGCCGATCGACATCCGGCTCGCGGCCCACGCCAATCGCCTGCGCTTCCGCCCCCGCGCCTATTCCTTCCTCGGCGACGTGCCCCTGTTCGACCTGATCGACAAGCCGATGTCGGAATCGGCGATCGTCGTCAAAGCCGTGTTCGACCGCGTGGTCGGCCTGGCTTTGATCACGCTCCTCGCGCCGGTGATGCTGGCGGTGGCGGCCGGAGTGAAACTGTCGTCGCCGGGGCCGGTGCTGTTCCGCCAGGAAAGGTTCGGCTTCAACAACGAGAAGATCAGGATCTACAAGTTCCGCTCGCTCTATGTCGACCAGTGCGACCGGGGCGCCTGCCGTCAGGTGACGCGCCACGATCCGCGCGTGACCCCTTTCGGCCGCTTCATCCGGCGCGCCTCGCTCGACGAATTGCCGCAATTGTTCAATGTGCTCAAAGGCGAGCTTTCACTCGTCGGGCCGCGCCCCCATGTGGTCAACGCCACGGTGGCCGGCCAGGCCTATGAGGAGATTGTCGACGGCTATTTCGCCCGCCACAAGGTCAAGCCGGGCCTGACCGGCTGGGCGCAGATCAACGGCTGGCGCGGCGAGACCGACACGCTGGAGAAAATCCAGCGCCGGGTCGATTACGATCTCGACTATATCGAGAACTGGTCGATCTGGTTCGACCTCCGCATCCTCGCCCTGACGCCATTCGCTCTCGCGAGCGGCCGCAACGCCTATTGACCCCGACGAAGGCGGCCGACCTCTCTTTTTTAACACTCGTCATTTAAAACAGCGCCGTTGCGGAACCACGTCCAGATGCTTTCGAGAGAACCGAGCCTGCGCATCCTCCACGTGCTCAGGTCGCCTGTCGGCGGCCTTTTCCGCCATGTGCTGGACCTGGCGCGGGAACAGTCGGCGCGCGGCCACGCCGTCGGGATGATCACGGATTCGCTCACCGGCGGCGACGCCGCAACCCGTGAAATCGCGCAAATCGCGCCGCTGCTGCGGCTTGGCGTCGAGCGCCTTCCCATGCGCCGCAAGCCGCATGCGAGCGATCTCTGGGCGCTTGCCCGCGTGTGCCGCGAAATCGCCCGGCTCAAACCCGACGTCGTCCACGGCCATGGCTCGAAGGGCGGCTTTTACGCCAGAGCCTCGGGCTTCGTTCCCGGCCTGGGCGATCCCTTGCGCGTCTATACGCCCCATGGCGGCAGTTTTCATCAGCAGCCGGGCTATCGGCTGTATATGGCGGTCGAGCGGCTCGTCGCCGGCCAGACCGACGTCCTGGCGTTCGAGAGCGATTTCATCGCCGGCGAATATTCCAGGGGCGTCGGGACGACGCGAGCGCTGAAGCGGGTCGCCAAGAACGGGTTGCGCCCCGCGGAATTCACGCCCGTCGCCGCCAAGCCGGGCGCGGCGGAGTTCCTCTATATCGGCGAACTCTCAGCCTACAAGGGAGTCGACACGCTGATCGAGGCCCTGGCCGCGCTCCATCGCGCGGGGAATGACGAGGCGCGTCTCGCCATTGTCGGCTCGGGCTGCGAACTCGAACGCCTCGCCGGCATGGTCGAAAATCTCGACCTGAACCGCTCGGTCGCCTTTTTCGGCGCCCTGCCCGCCCGTGAGGCCTTTCAACTTGGCCGGATCGTCGTCGCGCCGAGCCGCGCCGAGTCCCTGCCCTATCTCGTCATGGAGGCGATCGCCGCCGACAAGACCGTCATCGCCACCGCTGTCGGCGGCATGCCCGAGATTTTCGGGCCCTTGAGCGACCGCCTGATTCCGCGCGACGACCGCCAAGCGCTGGCGCGGGCGATGGCCGCCGCCCTGCGGCGCGACGCGCAAGAAGCCGCCGCGGAACGCGCGGAATTGTCCCGCCATATCGCGGCCCATTTCAGCGTCGAGGCCATGACGGATTCCGTTCTCGCCGCCTATCGCGCGGGCCTGGCGCGCAAGGGCCACGTGGCGGAGGCCGGCCCATGACCGAGATCGGACTCGCTCCGGGCAAGCCGCCGCCGTTCGCCGCCCCCCGCGTGACTTTCGATTACCGCAAGCTGGTCAACGGCTTGTTCTGGCTGGCGGTGGCCAGCGGCTCGATCGTGTTCATCGAACCCGCGCCCTATGACATTCTCATCCTGATCACCATCGCGCTCTGGGGCTTCGGCGGCTTCACCATCCACCGCGCCGTGCTGCCCTACGTTTTCCTCCTCCTGCTGTGGGCGCTGGGCGGCTATATCGCCCTCGTCCCCTATTGGAACGAGGACGACCCGGTCGGCTATATGTCCCATACGATCTTCATCATCACCACCGGCGTGTTCTTTGCGCTCTTCCTGACCAACCAGACCTCGCGCCGGGCCGAACTCCTGCTCTCGGCCTATGCCGTCTCCTGCGTCCTCGCCGCGGCGATCGCGGTGACGACCTGGTTCGCGGCTTTCGACGGGAACGGAGACTGGGTCAGGGACGGGCGCGCCATGGCGCCGTTCAAGGACCCGAACGTGCTCGGCTCCTACATGGTCCTCGGCCTCCTTTATCTGGTTCAGCGCCTGCTGCTCGGCCGCGCCCGCTACTGGTGGGCGGTCCTGCCAAGCCTCGCCTTGATCCTCGCCGCCCTGTTCCTGTCGTTCTCGCGCGGCTCCTGGGGCGCTGCGGTGGTCTCGACGGCGATGGTCGTCGCCTTCCTCGTCAAGACCGCGGATTCGCGCCGCATGCGGCTGCGGATCGTCGCCGGCGCGGCGGGCGTCGTCCTGACGGTCTTCGTCGGGATCATGGGCGCGCTGAGCCAGCCCGACGTCCGCGACTTCTTTTTCCAGCGCGCCCACGCCGAACAGGATTACGACAGCGGGCCGAACGGGCGCTTCGGCAACCAGGCGCGCTCAATTCCCATGCTGCTCGATCGGCCCAACGGCTTCGGGCCTTTGCGCTTCCGCCTCACCTTCGGGCTGGAGCCGCATAATTCCTATATCGACGCCTTCGCCTCCGAAGGCTGGCTCGGCGGCTTCTGCTTTCTCTCCCTCGCCGTTTCGACCATTTTCGTCGGTTTCCGGCAAAGCCTGACGCGGCATCCCTGGATGCGCCAGTCGCAGGTCCTGTTCGCCGCGACCTTCGCCTTCCTTCTTCAGGCCTTGCAGATCGACATCGGCCACTGGCGCATGTTCTTCGTTTCGCTCGGCGGGCTCTGGGGGATCGAGGCGGCGCGGCGGCGCTGGCTTGCGGAGGAGGAAAAATCGAGCACGCATTTCTCACACGGGGCCGACCTGCGTTGCGATTTCGACAAGTCGAACGCAAGGAGGGCGGCGAAAAGCGTATGGGGTCATACGGTTGAGCCGCCCGACGCGGCGGGCGGCCGTCGAAATGCAACCCGAAGGGCCAGCGGAAGGTGATGACAGTGTGCGTCGAACGGCTTGGCCGATGCGCCACATCGGCCCGCGCCATTCTCCTACCCTGTCATCACCTTGCGCTGGCGCAGGCCGACCCCGGTGAGAAATGCGCTAGCCCTTCGCGGCGACGGATTCTGGAGAAAGCATGGACAGGCGCCGGTTCATCCAGACTTTTCCCGTCGCGGCGGCAGGCTTGCTCTGCGCCACGCCAGCCCGTGCGGCGGACCCGGCTTATTTCGTCTTGGTCAGCGATTCCGCCGTGCTCGTCAGCCCCACACGCTTTTCCTCGGCCGCGCGGACGCAGAGCCTGTCGCTCGCCGGCGCGGTCGCCGCCGCCGCAAGGGCAGCAAAACCCCTGAATATCCTGCCGGGCGCCTATCGCACCTCCGGCTTTTCGATCACCGCGCCGCTGGAGATTTTCGCCGCCCCGGGAACGGTCGTCATCGAGCCGGCGGGAGGCGAATGTTTCAATATCGACATCAGGCCCGCTTCGGGATCGAGCCTGCTGGAGGGCGTGACGATCAGGGGGATCGGCTTTCAGGGCAAGGGAGCCATTTTCCCGACCGGCGTAAATCCGGCAGAACGGCCGGTCGATCCGTTCCTCGACGCCGCCATGCCCCGTTTCAACGCGCTGATCACCGCCTTCCGCGTCAGGAACCTGATCGTCGAGGATTGCGCCATCGGCGGCTCGCAGGCCGGCGGCCTGGCGCTCTGGCGGTGCCGCAACGCCTCGGTGACGCGCAACGAATTTTCGAACAACAATATTTCGATCTATTCCGCGCAGGGCGAGAACAATCTCTTCGCCGACAACGACATCCACGACAATGCGAATTTCGCGATCGTCGTCGAGCAATGGCCGCCAGGGCCGGATTACACCATCCTGCGCAACAACAGGATCGCAAAGACGGCGGCGAGCTTCGGCGCCGACCCGTCGCGCGGAATCGTCGGCGGCAGCGGACCCTATGGCAATGGCGTTTTCGGCCTTTACGCCCATCACATGATGGTCGAAGGCAACCGCATTTCGGATTCCGCCTTTTCCGGCGTGCGCATGAATGGCTGTTCCGATGTTCAGATCGCGAACAACGCCATCGACCGGTCCGGTGAGACCGGGATCATGGTCGAATGTCCGCAGACCGACGGCAAGACGCCGAACGGCCTGGGCTACGAGGGCGGCGTCATCGCCAACAATATCGTCTCCGGCGCCGCGGAAGGCGTGTCGGTCACCAATGGCTGGTATGGCGGCCGGCGGGTTTCGATCAATGGCAACCAGGTCCGCTCGATCGCGCGCAAAAGCTTCCGCACCAGCGATCCGAACTGGCCGCGCTACGCGACCTATGGCGACGGGATTTATGCGGAAGCGGATGTCGATATCGTCGGCAACATCGTCGAGGACTGCGACGGCTGCGGCATCTATGTCGCGCCGATGGCGATCCAGAACAGCCGATCAAGACCGCCGCGAACGTCACCGGCAATATCGTCAAGAACGCGCAATGGGGCGTCGGATTCTGGAAAGGCTCGGACCCGGCGCGCGGGTTCACCTTCATTCAGGGCAACATGATCACCGGTTCTTCGCGCGGCGCCATCATGGCGCTGAGCCCCTCGGGCGTCCCCCAATGACGGAACAAGGACCGAGGACGACGGCCGGGATTATGGCGCATTGAAAAACGGGCTCGGCGCCGAAAAGCCTTATCCGGTTGTCGCGATTGGAGTGAATTACGCCTTTTAGGGACCGGTCCCACAATGTTTGCGCCGAGGTTCGGTGAAAAGCCGGACCGTCGCGATCCGAGAGCCGGCTCCGCAATCGCGCTCCGGCGCGTTTTGCGCGAAACGGTCAATCGGCGCCTTCGCTTAAATTTTTATGCAATTTGCGCCAATTCATTTCATCCGCGGCGCCTAAACTCGGAAGGATCGACGCCTGAAGGCTTTCGGCTGAGCGAGACAATGGAAAAACGCCTCGGATATCTGGACGCCATGAGGGGCATCGCCGCGCTCGCCGTCATTTTTGCGCATGCCACCGCCCAATTCATGTTGAACGGCGGCCTGCATTATCCCGTCGAGAACGAAATCGCGAAATTCACCCTGGTCTATATCGACGCCGGCAAGGTCGCCGTCATCGTCTTTTTCGCCATTTCCGGCTTTGTCATTCCTTTTTCCCTGTTCAAGGACTCGCAGGCGCCGCTGCAAAGCTTCGCGGTCACGCGGTTTTTCCGGCTTTATCCGGTTTACTGGCTCAGCCTGTTCGTCTGGGTCGCTTTTTCATATTTTTCTCTCGGAGAGAGCACGCCCACGCGCGAGATTCTCGTCAATCTCACCATGCTCCAGCAATTCGTCGGCGTGAAAAACGTCATCGAACTGTTCTGGACCTTGCAGATCGAACTGGTCTTCTATTTTCTTTGCGCGGCTCTCTTTGCCGCTGGCCTGTTGAAAACCCCGCGCCACATCGCCTGGGCCTCGATCCTGTCGCTGGCCTGCGCCCTGGCCCTGGCCGCCGCGCGGGGCTTTCTCGACCAAAAACTGCCGGTCGCTTTGCCGCTGGCGCTCTCGATCATGTTCTGGGGTTTCCTGTGGCGCCGCGCCACCGATCGACCACGCGCCCGACGCCCGCGCATGGGTCGCCCGGCTGACCCCGTTGATTTTCGTCGCCATCACGCCGATCGCGGTCATGGCCTATTCCGCCGACCACGGCTTCCACGAAACCTGGTGGCGCTATGCGAATTCCTATCTTTTGGCCCTGACCCTTTTCATTGTTTTCACGACCAGGATCAAAATCTACGCGCCGTCCGCGCTGTTCCTCGGCCGGATCAGCTATTCGGTCTATCTTTTCGGGCCGCTCGGCCAGGAACTGGCGATGAAGGCGCATGCCTTCCTTCCCGAAGGCGCGCCGACCCTCCTGACCGTGGCCCTGGCGATGATCTTGACCCTGCCGATCGCGGCGACGACCTATCGTCTCGTCGAAGCGCCGGCGATCGCGATGGGCCGGACCCTGCGCCGGCGCCTCCAGGATCGCCGCGATGCGCTCAGACCCGAGCCGACGCAGGAATGGAAGCTGGACCAGGCCCGCCATTGAGCGCGGCGCTTTCGATCGCCACGCCGCGACGCGCCAGCATTTCCGCATAGACCGCGCCAAGCCGCTCGACATGGCGCGCCAGCGTCGGCGGATCGGCCCAGAACTGGTCGTAACAGGCGTTGGACATCGCGGCGACCAAGGCGTCGTCCTTGGCCTTGACCAGCGCCTGGGCGAGCAAATCGGCATTGGCGCCCTCGAACCACAGGCCGCTGACGCCGTCCTCCACTTCCTCGCGCCCGGCGCAGCCGTCCGAGACGACGATCGGCGCGCCCATCGCCTTGGCCTCCAGCACCGTGAGCGGCTGGCCCTCGAACCACAGCGAGGGAAAGACCAGGACGCGGGCGCGCCGCATCAGGGCCTTGACCTCGTCGGGCGATTTCCAGCCGAGCAGCCGCGCCTCGGGATAATTTTCGCGCAAGGCCTCCAGCGCCGGGCCGTCGCCGGCGAAGACCGGCGTCACCCCCGCCCTGCGCGCGGCTTCGGCGAAAAGCAGCGGACCCTTTTCCATGGAAACCCGGCCGACGAACAGGAAATCCCCGCTCGCGGGCTCGGGCTTGCGGCCGAGGTCATGGCAATCGATCGGATTGGAGATCGCATGGATTCGTGCGCCTTTCGGCAGCCGATGTTCGACCACGCCGGCCTGAAAGCGCGAAATCAGGATGAAGTCGTCGAATGTTTGCGGCAGGCGGGCGACGCGCTCCATCACCGTCTGGCGCAGGCAGCGCCAGACTTTGCGCGGATAAGTTGCGGGAATCGCAATGGGTCGTCCAGCAGGCCGCCGACAGGGGCGCCAGCTTGCAGACATGGTTCTTCTGGTAGTTGTAGAAGCCGCCATTGGGGCAGAACATGAAATATTCATGCATCGTATAGACGGCCGGCAGGCCCGATTGCCGGATCGGCCGGGCGATCGAGGCCGAAAGCGCCTTGGCCCAGCCATGGACATGGACGATGGTTTTGTCGCGCGGCAGGCGGGCGAGCAGCTTGCGCATTTCCGCCTCCGCCAGGAAATTCCAGGTCCCCTGCATGGCGGCGGCGGCCTTGGAGGCATTGCCGAGCAGATCGGCCTGATCGAGGCAGACGACGTCCACCCCCTCTGCCGCAAGACGAGGATCGATTGGCGCGGCTGCCGCGAAAACGATTGGATTGTAGCCGGCGCGCTTCAACCCGAGCGCGCTCTCCAGCGCCACCTTGGCCTGGCCGCCGGTGATCGAGGCGTGATCGATCGCGATGACAATATTGATGTGCGACCCTTTTGCGCTCATGAATGCGCCTCAACCCAGGAAATTGACGGCGCGAGTGTGGCGCGAAAAATCTTTCGGAAGACTAACGCGACATGAGAAAAACCCTCGACGCGCTCAACGCCTGGGCCGGCCTTCTCGGGGCCTGCGGCGTCGCCGCCGCGGCCGCCGCCGCCCATCTCCCCGGCGCCGAGAACCTGCGCTCCGTCGCGCTGATCCTGCTGGTCCACGCCGCCGCCTTGCTCGCCCTGGCCGCCCGCGCGCGCGAAAACCCGCCCGGCGCGCGGCTCTGGCTCGCCGCCGCACTGGCCCTCGCGCTGGGCGCGGCCTTGTTTTCCGCCGATGTTGCGCTGCTGACCCTGCGCGGCGCCCGCCTCTTCCCATTTGCCGCCCCGATCGGGGGAACGACCATGATCCTCGGCTGGCTGATCGTCTGCGCCGCCGGCGTCGCCGACTTGTTCCGGGACTACCCTTAATTAACGCCAAGCCCCTATCCTGCGACGCAAATCTGGCGCGGGACGGGAATGAAAGTCGCTATCGTTCACGAATGGCTGGTGACGCGCGCGGGGTCGGAAAAGGTTGTCGAGGAAATCCTCGGCCTTTATCCGGACGCCGATCTCTTCACCTTGATCTGCGCCCTCCCGCCCGGCCAGGACGGGATGATCCGGGGCCGCAAGGTCACGACCTCCTTCCTGCAAAATCTCTGGGGCGCGAAAACGAAACACCGCGCCTTCATGCCGCTGATGCCGCTCGCGGTCGAACAATTCGACGTCTCGGGCTATGACCTGGTCATTTCCTCGTCCCATGCGGTCGCCAAAGGCGTGATCACCGGGCCGAACCAGGTTCATATTTCCTACATTCATTCGCCGATGCGCTACGCCTGGGACCTCCAGCACACCTATCTCGCGGAATCCGGGCTCACGCGCGGCCTGCGCTCGGCGCTGGCGCGGATCCTGCTGCATTATCTTCGCATCTGGGACATGCGCACCGCCAACGGGCCCGACCGCATGGTGGCCAATTCGGCCTATATCGCGCGGCGCATCGCCAAGGTCTATCGACGCGAGGCGGAAGTGGTGTTCCCGCCCGTGGACATCGCCGCCATGCCTTTTTCCGCCGCGCGCGAGGACTTCTACCTCGCCGCCTCGCGCATGACGCCCTACAAGCGCATGGCGCTGATCGCCGGCGCCTTCGCCCGCATGCCGGACCGGAAGCTCGTCGTCATCGGCGACGGCCCGGAACTCCCGCTGGTGCGCCGGATCGCCGCCTCGGCCGCCAATATCGAGGTGCTCGGCTATCAGGACGACGCGCGTTTACGCGATTACATGCGCCGCGCCAAAGCCTTCGTTTTCGCGGCCGAAGAGGATTTCGGCATCATGCCGGTCGAAGCGCAGGCCTGCGGAACCCCGGTGATCGCCTTCGGCCGCGGCGGCGCCCTGGAGACGGTCGTCGGCCCCGAAAGCGACCAGCCGACCGGCCTGTTCTTCGACCGCCAGAGCGAGGAGGCGATCGTCGCGGCGGTCCGGCGTTTCGACGCGGAAGCGGCGCGCTTCACGCCGCAGGCCTGCCGCGCCAATGCGGAGCGTTTCACGCGCGAAGCCTTTCGCGCCCGTTTCAAGACCATCGTGGACGAGGAAATGGCGCGGGCCGGCGCCCGGCGACCAAATTCCGCCTGAAAGATTTGCTGTTTGCCCTGACGATGCAGGCGGCTATTCTTCGGACATGAAACTCAGGCTCAAATGGATCCTCGCCGCGGGCGCCGGCGTGATCGTCGCGCTCGCCGCCGCGCCGTGGACGGTGTCGCAACAAGCCCAGATCGACGCCATCGAGAAGGGCGTCAACTCCGTGCTGAATTTGCGCCTGACCGCGCACGGCCGCTCGGTCTTCGCCGTTCTGCCCCGCCCGCATATCCGCATCTACGACGTCGATCTCGATTATCGCGGCGGCGCCGCGACCGTCACGGCCTCCAGCCTGAAGGTCGATCTCGGGTTTTCCGGGCTTTTGACGGGTCGGCTCAATTTTGCGCGCGTCGTCCTCGCCGACGCAGTGATCGCCATCGATCCTGCGCGCGTGCGACTCGGCGGCGCGGTCAGCGCCGCGACGACCCACGCGGACGCGGCGCCTGGCGAGGTCGAGGCGACCAACGCCAAGGCCTTGCTGAAACTTCCCGGCGGCGAGACCAAAGCCTTCGCCGAACAATGCGACGCGCGTCTCGACATGGGGCGCGCGAGCGCGCCGCTGTCGCTGATCGGACATTGCGTCCTGCCTGGGCTCAACGACGGCGATGCCGCGACCAATTTCGCCCTTTGGGTCGCCAGGTTCGACGAATTGCGCAGCGGCGGCGAAAGCCAGCTCGACCTGCGCCTTCGCGGCGAGGATTTCCAGCTCAGTCTCAACGGCGGCATTGCGCTGCGGCCCCAGCCCCATTTCCATGGCCAGATCGCGGGTCTCGCGCCGTCGTTGCGTCAGGCCGCCGGCTGGTTCGGCCTGGTCATGCCCCTGCCCGGGCGTTACCGCGACGCGACGGTGAAAGGCGAAGCCTCGATCGACCCCGGCGCGCTGTCCTTTTCCCAACTCTCGATCTCGATCGATGGCAACGCGCTGGAAGGCGCGGCCTCCGTGCGTCTCGACACGCCTCGACCGCAGATTTCCGCCACGCTCGCCGGCGCCGACGTCGATCTGAATCCGATGTTCGAAGACGCCCCGGCCCCTTCCTTCAATGGCCAGTGGAGCCGCGACGCCTTCGCGCCTTCCGATCTCGCCGCCGCGGACCTCGATCTGCGGCTTTCCGCGACCCGCGTGCGCCTCGGCGAGTTCCAGGCCGACAACGCCGCGGTTTCAGCGATCCTCAGGAACGGTCGCCTCGATCTGTCGATCGCCGGGGCTTCGGCCTATTCCGGCCAGATCCACGCGCGGGCGATCGTGGCCGAAAACGGCGGGAGCCTGGATGTGCGCGGTTCGGCCGCGGCCGACAAGATCGACGCCGCCGCCTTCCTTTGGGACATGTTCCGCCGCCAGACGCTCTCGGGAACCGCCAACGCCTCGGTCAGTTTCGAGACCAATGGCCGGTCCTTTTACGATCTCGCCAATCATCTCGACGCGCGTGGCGATTTCAGCGTCGCAAACGGCGAAGTTTACGGACTCGATCTTGGCCTCGCCTTCCGCCGCATGGAGCGCCACCCGCTGACGGCGGGCGTTGAATTGCGCTCCGGCCGCACCGCTTTCGACCAGCTGGCCGCGAAATTCAACGTCGTCCAGGGACGGGCCGAAATCGAGGAGGGCGCGGCGCGCGGCGACGGCGTCGCCCTCGCTTTTTCCGGCGGCGCCCAGGTCGCGGACCGCACCCTGGACCTGCGCGCGATCGCCACCCAGGCGGCGACGCCTTCCGCATCCGACGCCAAGCCGCTGCAGATCGGCCTCACTCTTTCGGGCGGCTGGGATGACGCCGTTCTCGCGCCCGACGCGCTCGGCTTGATCCAGCGTTCGGACGCGGCGGCGCCCCTCCTGACGAAGCCGGCGCAAAATTAGCTCGCCGGGGCAGATCCTTCCATAACCGCGTTTTCCGCGCCGCCGTCGTTGAATTGCAGCGGCAGTTCGATCTCGAAGATCGACCCGTATGGCGTGTTCGGGCGATAGGCGATTGTCCCGCGATGGCTCTCGATCACGCCCTTGCTGATGGACAGGCCGACGCCCATTCCGTCGTGCTTGGTGGTGAAAAAAGGCGAAAACAATCTTGGCGCCGCTTCGGCGGGAACGCCGACGCCATTGTCGGCCACGGCGATACGGACCCGCTCCGGGCCCGCGTCGCCGATTTCGACCACAATTTCCGCCGCCTCGCGGTCGATCACCGCATCGTCGGCGTTGCGCAGGAGATTGACCAGAACCTGCTCGATTTCGATCGGGTCGACGCGGACGCAGGCGGCGGCGAGTTCGGCGGGGACCGGCGCGCGCACGATCTTCGCGTGGGAACGCAAAATCACGAGTTTCAGCGCGTCGTCGATCAGGGTCGCCAGTTCGACCACGCGCCGCTCCGGTGGCCGCTTCTCGATGAAATCGCGCAGCCTCGTCAGGATTTCGCTGGCGCGCCGCGCCTGTTCCTCGATCTTGCCGATCAGATTGGTGTCGGGCGGCTTGCCGGCGGTCGCCAGCGCGCGGCGCCAGGCGGCGGCGAAATTGCGGATCGCGGCGAGAGGCTGGGCGACCTCATGGGCGAGGCCGGCGACCATTTCGCCCATATCGTTGCGTCGGCTGACATGGGCCAGCTCCGCGCGCAGCAGGTTCACGCGCCGCCGCTCCGCCTCGATCGGGCTCAGGTCGCGCATGATGCAGACGAAAAGAAAGTCGTCGTCGAGACCCGCCTCGCTCAAAGCCAGCTCCAGCGGGAAGGTATCGCCATCCTTGCGCCGGCCCTGGACCACCCGGCGCTGGCCGACGATCCGGGTCAAACCGTCGCCGCCGCGTTCCACGGCGCGAGAATCGTGGCGGAGGGCGAAGAATTCAGACGCCAGCGCCTCGACGTCGCGTCCGATCAATTCATCGCCGCCATAGCCAAAAATTTCCCGCGCCGCGGGATTGGCCGACCGGATCGCGCCGTCCCGGCCGAAAGTCACAATGGCGTCCATCGCAGTCTCGAAAATGGCGGTCAACCGCCTTTCGTTTTCCTGCAGGTCGCGCTGGATGCTTACGCGTTCCGTGTCGTCTTCGACGAAGATGACGACGCCGGCGATGTGGCGATCGCCCACGCGCCAGGGCTGGGCCTCCCACCTGAGCCAACGGTGGCTGCCGTCCACCCGCACGAACCGATCCTGCTCGGCGCGCACGTTCTCGCCGGCGAGCGCGCGATGGTGCATGTCTCGCCATTCGTCCGGAGCGCCGGACGCGATCTCGAAATGCGATTTCCCGGCGATGTCGCGATCGAGTTCGAAAATGCCGCGCCAACGGGCGCTGGTCGCGAGATAGTGAAAGTCGCGGTCGAACATCGCCATGGCCGCCGGCGCCTGCTCGACGAAATAGCGCAGCTGCTTCGCCTCGGCGCGCAGCAATGTTTCGCTGGCGCGGCGCGCGCGAGCCAGAAGAAACGGCAGTCGGGCGAGCGCGATATAGGCCGACGAATCGAACAGGAAGTTGAAATAGGCCGACGGGCGCACGACGGGCTGAACCGGCCGCGACAGGAGCGCGGCGACGAGGCCGAGATGACCGAAAAGCAGAAAGGCGACAACCGCCGCGACGCCGCCGGCGACGCCGCACAACAAGGCCGACAAGACAACAGCCGAATAGAAAACAATGTCGCGCCAGGCATAATGATCGACCGAGGCGGGAAGAGTCGCGACGAGGGCGAGCGCGGCGAAGACGGCCAGAACAGAGACCAACGCCCTCGCGGCCAAGGGGGTCGCGGCAAGAAAATCGAAGAAGCTCAGCGCGCGCTCTTCGAAAGCCGAGACCTCGCTCTGCGCCGCCTTCTCGTCTTCGGCGCGCTTGCTCACTTCATGCTCCCGCGTCCCCGGACCTCTTGCGACGCCGCGACATCACGAAAATCGTCCGGCGCCCTTGAATTGCTTCGCGTTCGCAGGCGGACCCGGCTGGCCAGACCGGCGCAGGCCGCCGCCGATGGTCCCGCGAAGAAGCCCGGCGAACTTTACCTTCGGCCTTTTTAGCCTATTTTGACCGCATCACCAACGCCTCAGGCGCCGAGCTTTTTTGCTTTAGATCAAACCATGAAATCGGCTTTGGACGCATTCTCACTGAGATCGCAAATTCGCGCCGCCTCGGCCCGGATCGAATGGCCGATGAGCAAAGCCGGACGGCGCGAGGGGGGCGCATGACCAAGGGCCAGATGGTTCACATCATCGAGGATGACGCTGGCGTGGGCGAGTCGCTGTCCTTGCTCCTGCAGAGCGCCGGGTTCGAAACCAAACTCTATGACTCGGCGGCGGAATTTCTCGGCTCCGACCCGCCTGCCGCCGGCTGCGTGGTCAGCGACGTGCGCATGCCGGGCATGACCGGGATGGAGTTGCTCGGCGAAATGAAAAAGCGGCGCATGCCGCAACCTATCCTGCTGATGACCGCATTCGCCGACGTGCCGCAAGCCGTCAAGGCCATGAAGCTCGGCGCCGTGGATTTCATTGAAAAGCCCTTCGACGACGAATTGATCGTGTCCTCGGTGCGCGCGGCGCTCGCCAGGAACGGCGGCGCCACCACGGTCGCGGCGCGGGAAAAGCTGGAGAACCTCACCACCCGCGAAAGGAATGTCCTGAACGGTCTGCTCGAAGGCAAGCTCAACAAGACCATCGCCCATGAACTGGGCGTCAGCGTGCGCACGGTGGAGTCCCACCGCGCCAATCTGATGAACAAGACACAATCGCAAAGCCTGTCCGAGCTGATCCGTCTCTCGCTGCTTGCCGAAGGTCCCCGTTTAGAGGCGTGAAAGCGCCGGCCCTATTGGGCGGGGGGCGCGGCGGCGGGATGCGCGGCGGCGGCGGGATGTGTGGCGGCGGCGGGATGTGTGGCGGAGGGATGCGCGGCTCCATGCGGGGCGTGTTTCTTGGCCGGCGCCGCTGGCGGCGGCGGTGCGGCGACCCCCGGAAGGGGGTCGCCGGGGATATCGGTCAGCGCCATGGTGTCGTCGGGCATGCGCGTCCACACCCGGGTCTCGCCGAGCATCGGCGTGCCGACATAGCCGCGCAGGTTGAGCTTCTGATTGTCCGGCGTCACGTCGAGCTGCGCGCTCCAGATCGATCCGTTGCGCGGGTCGAGAATGTGGCCTTCCTCGTATTTCGCCTCGCCGTGTTTCTTCATGCCCCACACGATGACAAGCCCCAGCATCGGCTTGTCCTTCTTTTCGCCGGGACAATGGGTGCAAAGCGGACTTTCCGGCGGATCTTCCGGATGGATGATCGCCTTGACCAACCGGCCCTCGTAAAGACCGTTGTTCTCGTAGAAATAAAAGACGCCGCCCGGCTTGCCGTCATCGTTGTAAGCCGTCCAGAAGCCAGTGAGGACCGGGGCGGAAGACGGGCTCGCCGCCGGTTGGGGCTCGGCGCTTTGCGCCCGCCCCGCCGACGAGAAAGCCGGCGCGAGCGCCAAGAGCGCGAGGCCGACCAGCGCATTCGACAATCGCGACATCGAAAAGGCAGGAAATTTCATGCGCATACGCGCTCTCCCGAAGTGCAAATCACGCAGCAGGATAAGCCATTCTGGGGGCTTTCGATGAAGAAAATCGGGCGAAAGCAGGAAAAAATCGTCGCCCCGGCGCCCGACCAGCGAATCGATTGCGCCGAGATCGCGGCCGTGGCGGCGCGCTCGACCCGCAGGCAATGATCGCAGCGAGAACGGCGCATCGACACCCTCGCCTGGCGTGAAACCTTCCCATGCCAACCAGGACGATTGGCGCCGGCGAGCCATTTTCACCCCCGGCGAAGCTATAAATCCATAAAAAATTAACCATTTTTCAGCGCCTCGGGCGTAGGAAGAAATCTGGGCCGCGAGCCGGCGCGCGTGAAGACTTCCGTGAACAGACCCATCCTGACCTTCCCCTATGCGCCCGGAGCGGCGCGCGCCGTCGCGCCGGCGAATATGGATCGCGCCCGCCAAGGCGCCGTTCTTGACCTGCTGCTGTTCAGCCCCGACGAAAGATCGGCCGAGGCCGGCTCGGGTCCACGTCATGCGGCGCAGGATATCTGGATGTCCTCCAGCGAGGCGGTCGGGCTTTCGGCGCGCGCCGCGCGAGCCGCCGGCGACGCCCACGCGCGCTCTATCGGCGCGCAAGCCGCTCGCGCCCTGCCCCACTGGTTCGACGATCTGCGCCGCCGCCTTGCCGCCCTGTACGATGCGCCCGACTGCCAGACCGTGCTGTCGGCCTCGACGGCCGAAGCGGAATTGCTGTTCGACGCGCTGACCCGCGCAGCCTCGTCGCGCCCGATCGTCCATGTCGCCGCCGCGCCGCCCGAACGGCCGGACGGCGGGGCGCCCGCGCGATTTTTCCCGCTGCGCGACCGCTATGGCCTCGCTTTGCCGATAGAGGAGATCGACGCCGAATCGACGCGGCAGGTCGGCGAGGCGGTCGCGTCCGGCGCTCATGCCGCGCTTCACGTGGCTGATTGTTCCGAAACCGGCCTGTCCGGACCGTCGCGCGCCTGCGTCGCGCGGCTGGAGCAGGATTTTCCCGGACGCCTGACGGTCGTGATCGACGCCAGGCAGATGCGCAGCGAAGCCGAAAAAATCGCCGCCGATCTCGCCGCCGGCCGCGCCGTCCTGCTGTCGGGCGCGACTTTCGCCGGCGGCCCGAAAGGCGCCGCGGCCTTGCTCCTGCCCCCGGCCTTTGCCGCGAGGATCGGCGCTTTCGACCTGCCCGGCGCGCTCGCTGCTTTTTCCGCCGCGCTGGACTGGCCGCCGAGCCTGCGCGAACGCCTGCGCGGCGATTTCGCGCTGCTCGCCGACCTTCGGCTTGGCTTGCGCTGGGAAGCCGCGCTCGCCGAACTCGAAAGTTTTTTCGCCATCGACCCCGGCCTGCGCGCGTCCATCGCCGCAGCCTTCGCGCGCGAGGTCCATCGCCATCTCGCGGCCTCGCCCTTCCTCAAGACGGCGGATTTCCGGTTTGCGGGGGATGGCGCGCCGGTCCTGCTGCCGATCCTGACCTTCGACGAGCGCGGACGCGCGATCAAGGCGGAAAAGCTGCGCCGCGCCCTCGCCGACCCGGCGGAGCGGGCGGCGCCCCGCGCCGCGCGCCGCCGCCCGGTTCGCCTCGCCGCCCCCATATCGGTCGGCGCGCGCAAGGCCCTCCGCCTGGCGCTGAGCGCGCCGCTGGTCAATGACGTGGCCGAACGGCTCGCCGAGGGCCGAAATTTCGCCGAAGCTTTCCAGCCGCTCGCCGACGACCTGCAAGAGACATTCGCCTTGTGGGGCGAACTTGCGCACGAGGGATGAAGTCCCGGCGGCGCCCATCGGACGTCATGCCATCGACCCTTTTTTCCGACTGGTCGAAAACAAGGGCGCCCGCCGGGCAAAGCGGAGTACGATGACGGTCGCCGCAGGCTGGAGGCGCCGAGTTCGAGCCGCGAAAACCTATGGCGTTCGCATCGCCTCTGCCGCATTGCCGGCCTGCCGCGCCATGAGAAATCATCAAAAAAATATACGAATAATGCTTTCCGGCCTTGTTTTCGCCATCGCTCCCGCTTAATTCAGGAAAATCGAAATTTTAGGCCGATGCCTTGGCCGAGCGTTTCAAACGCCGCTGACGACCTCCTCTAAAAACATCGATAAGAATGGCTCGTTCTCAAGGATGGGCCACGTTAAAGCCTGCTTATTAAGGAGCGTCTACGCATGACTATCGGCACCGTGAAATGGTTTAATAGCCAAAAGGGCTTCGGCTTCATCCAGCCCGACGACGGAAGCAAGGATGTTTTTGTCCACATCAGCGCAGTCGAACAGGCTGGACTTGCTGACCTTAAAGAAGGCCAGAAGATCAGCTACGAGGTGACTGCCGACCGTCGCACCGGCAAGTCTTCGGCCTCGCGCCTGCAAACGGTGGAATAAATCTTTTTTCTCGCAGGCGTGTCGTCGTTCCACGGATGTACTGGCGCGATGCGACGCGAGATCGAGAAGCCTCGGGCGGCGCCCGGGGCTTTTTTGTTTCCATTTGCGGAAAATGGCGTGAGCCATCGTTGATCGCCGCGACCGGCGGACGCTCGAACGGGCGAACGAAAGGATATCTCGTGCACGACAAATCGCTAAAACCCATAGCTGACAATGCGAGGCCGAATGTCCCAGCCGCAACGCACAAATTTGCGCTCGGAACTTTCGTGACCCTGGTCGGCAAGTCAGAGCAGACCTTATTCAAGGTCACGCGCCTTCTCCCCGATGGCGGATCGGGACTGCAATACAGAATCAAGAGCGAGCGCGAGGATTACGAGCGTGTCGCGATTGAGCCGCTGCTGGCGGCCGCCCGCCGGTAAGCCGGCAATTCAGGTTTGGACATTCGAGCTTCGTCGGCTTTCCGCCCGTCAGGGCCTTCCACCCAGGGAGCGAAAGACCGGCGCTCCCGCTTTCGCACGCTGCGCTAGTTCAGCAGCTTCAGGCTCACGTTTCCGCGGCTTTCCTTGGAATTGCGCGGCCCCTCGCCCGTGGCGGGCAGGCTCTTGCGGGCGATCGAGGCGTGAACGCGCGCCGGCTTGCCGTCCTCGGGCCAGAAGGTGAAGATCAGCTTGCGCGGGCCGGCGTGGAGCTTGAAACGCCCCGAAAAGCCCTTGGCTTCGCTCGCGCCCGCAAAACCCTGCCCCACGATCCGCCCCGATGCGGCGCCAGAAGAACCGCGCGTCGCCTCGCGCCAGAAACCGCGCGCCTCGGCGCCGTCGGCGACATATTGGGCGCGCAGGTCGAATTTGTAGGATCCCGAACTCGCAGGCGATGTTCTGCGACAGGACGCCGCCGTCCTTCGCCGTTTCACCGGTCGCGCGGCAGTCCAGAACTTTCCGCGCGCCACCGTCTTCGACGACATAGCCGGGGCCACGGAAACTGCCGGAAAAATAGGAAAGATCGCCCGCCTGCGCCGAGCCGGCGCAAGGTCCCGCGAGCCAAAGCGCCCAGGTCCAAAGCGCCGAGGTCCAAAGCGCCAAGGAACAAAGCGCCAAGGCCCGCACGAACCGGCCCGCGCGTGTGCTGGGCGGCGGGAATGGCGCATCGCGATCAGGCATCGGCGTCTCCGGCAAAAGGCGGCGCACTATGGACCGCCGCTTCGGCGTTGAAAAGCGAGGCGCGGTCACACGAGCGCGCCAATCCCCAGCAGCAGCGCGTAAAGCGCCTGAACTTGCGCCGTGCGCGCCAGCAAGGCGTTGAGCCCCGGCCCCGGCGGCTCGGCATAAAGCCGGCGAACCTGGATCAGCGCCATGGGCAGCGCGCCGAATGCGAGCCACAGCGCGCGATGAGGCGCCAGCGCGACCAGAAAGCCCAGGATGACAAAGGGCGCGCCCATCATCGCCGCGAACAACAACCGCGACGCGCGAGGCCCGGCGACAATGGCCAGCGTCCGGCGCCCGACCCGGGCGTCGGCGGCGGCGTCGCGATAATTGTTGACCATCAGCGCCGCCGCGGCGAACAGGCCGAGCGCCAGCCCGGCCAACAACGGCGCCGCGCCAAAAGCATGCGCCGCGAGCCAAAAGGTTCCGCCCACCGCGCCGAACCCGAAAAAGGCGATGACGAAAAGCTCGCCGAAGGGCGCATGCGAAATCGGCGCCGGGCCGCCGCTATAGGCGTAGCCGGAAAGGATCGAGAGCAGGCCAAGGACGAGAATCGGCCAGCCGCCGACGGCGACGAGGTAAAGGCCGCCGAGCGCGGCCAAAGCGAAAAAGCCGAAGGCGGCGTTCTTGATCTCGCCCGGCGCGAGCAATCCGCTGGCGGCGGCGCGTTTGGGCCCCAGACGGCTCGGCCCGTCTCCGCCACGCTCGAAGTCGCGGGCGTCGTTGAAAAGGTTGGTCGCAATCTGGATGCAGACTGCTGAAAGGGCTGCGACAAATACGGCCGCGAAATCGATCCGCGCCCCGAAATTCCAGGCGAGACAGGCGCCGACAAAGACCGGCGCCAGCGCCATCGACAGGGTGCGCGGCCGCGCCGCCGCGATCCAGACAGCGAGACGCGCCGCGCGCGCACGGCTGTGGCTCAAGGTCATGTCGGCTCCCTTTTTCCGAAGGTCAGCGCCGCGCGGCGCTCGAAGGCGGCCAGGGCGCGCGCCTGCGCTTCGTCCGCCGCCAGCGCCGCCGCGATATTGAGCAAAGGCGAGTAGAATTCCATTCGCCAATCGCAGGTCAGCCGGCAGCCCTCGCCCTGCGGCTCGAACAGCCAGCGCAGGCGAAAGGCGCGAAAGGGGCGGTCATAGGATTCGATGACGAGTTCGCGCGGCGGCGTGGCGCGGGCTTCGCTGATGAAGGCGAAGCGCCAGCGGCCGAAGCCGAAGATATTTTCCACCCGCCGCCAATCGCCCACCCGCGTCAGAACCCGCGCGTTACGGCAAAACGGCGCGAAAAACGGATAGGATTCGATGTCGTCCACCAGCGCAAAAAGCGCCTCGGGCGCATAATCGGGATAGTTCCGGGTCAAGCTCCGCCGCATCGCGCTCCGTTCCAGCCCCGCCGGCTTTTCCTGCCGCGACGGTCCCGCGCAAGCCTATTGTCCCGGCGGGAGAAAACCAAGCCGGCCCGAGATCAGGCGCTGTGGCGATCTGCGGCGGAAGGTTTGATTTTCTCGGCAGGAAAGTCGGACGAAATCCGGTCCGCGCCTGCGACATGATCGGCGACGAGCTGCGCCAGATTGAAGGCGACGAGACGACGGCGCCCCGCTCCATTTCCGTCTCCTCGCGCGCGAAATGGGCGGAGATTTCGCCAAGGAACGCGTCGAGATGCGCCGCAAGGCCGGAATCTGCGATCCGCGCCGCCGGCGCGAATATCGGCTCCAGAAGGTCATGGCCCTCGTCCATCACTCGGACGCCCAGCGGCAATTGCGGCAGATCCGTCTCGTCCTCGCGCGGCCCCGATCGGCCGGGAGACGTTCGAGACGGGACAAGGCGACGGGACGTTCCGCGAGCGCAAAGGGCGAAACGAAAGAAACTTTTTCACACGCCTCCGGTCACCGGCAGCAGCGCGCCGGTGATGGCGCGTGATTTTTTCGAGGCCAGGAACAGCATGGCCTCGGCCAGATCCTCCGGGCGGACCCATTTGCCGAAATCGGCGTCGGGCATGTCGGCGCGATTGGCCGGCGTGTCGATGATCGAGGGCAGCACGGCGTTGACCGTCACCTTGCCCTTCAATTCCTCGGCGAGGCTTTCGGTCAATTTGGCGATTCCCGCCTTGGAGGCGGCATAGGCGCCCATGCCGGCGCCGGCTTTCACCGCGCCGAAAGCGCCGACATTGACGATGGCGCCGGAGCCGCCGCTTTCGAGGAAAGGCAGCGCCGCCATGCAGGCGGAAACCGCGGTGCGCAGGTTCAGCGCATACATGCGGTCCCAGACAGCGACGTCGCCTCCCGCGATGGTCTGCCAGGCGAAGCCGCCGGCGACATTGAGCAGCGCGTCAATGCCGCCGAAATGGCCGCCGATGCGCGCAAAGGCCGCGCGCGCCGCGTCGGGGTCGGCAAGATCGACGCCCGGAAGCACAAGATTGCGCGCCGCGTCCGCCGCGCCAGGGGCGGCGTAGCTGTTGTCCACCTGCGCGACAAAAGCCCCCAGTTCGAGCGCGCGCTTGACCACCGCCCGGCCGAGAACGCCGAAAGCGCCGGTGACGACGACGATTCTCTTCTCCATCATGCTTCCCCACGCCGCGCTTGAACAGGATTTCCGGACAGCAATCGCCGGATGACCTGCGCCTCACGCGCAAGACTGGCCGGATCGTAGCGTCTTTGCAAGTCGAACGCGCCGCCGCGAGCGCCGCTTCTGCGAACGGAACAATGTGTTGGGGCGGCGCTTGTCGCACGAAGGGCGGGAGGGGCGCGACAACTCATCCAGCCGGCGCCCAAGGTCCGCCCTGTGCGAAATTTCCGCACGGCGGCCGCCATTTTTCAGACGGGATCTCGCTCGAATCAGATTATTCATGGCGGGATCGGCCGGAATGTTTGAGTGGCCGTTCACTCAGGGTTCAGCGCAATTCGGCGAACCTGTGAATAATTTCAATCCTGAAATGGAGCTTGACGAATGCGTCTCATTCGAACCATCGCATTGGCGTCGATCAGTTTTATCGGACTCGCGGCGGCCATCCCGGTCGCGCAGGCGCGCATGGTCTGCCGGGACGTCGTCGACGAAGCGCCGCCGCCGCTGCCCGACTATCAACAGCCGCCCATTCCGGGCCCGGGCTACATCTGGACACCGGGTTATTGGTCCCAATCCGACGAGTCCGGCTATTACTGGGTGCCCGGCACATGGGCGCAGCCCCCGCGCCCCGGCCTGTTGTGGACCCCAGGCTATTGGGGCTGGAGCGACGGCGCCTTCGCCTTTCATGCAGGCTATTGGGGGGCGACCGTCGGATTTTACGGCGGCGTGAACTATGGCTACGGCTACGGCGGCGCCGGATACCAGGGCGGATACTGGCGAAACAATAATTTTTTCTATAACCGTACGGTCAACAACATCAACAATACTTCCATCAGCACCGTTTACGAGAAGCAGATCCTTGTCAATCAAGGGCCTCGGGTCAGCTACCATGGCGGCCCTGGAGGAATCATGGCCACGCCCACACAGCAGGAGGCCGCCGCCGCGCGCGAACCGCGCGTCCCGCCGACGACAGCGCAGGTGACTCATGTTCAAATGGCGGCCAAGAACCCGGCGCTACAGCTGACGCATAACAACGGCCATCCTCCGATCGCGGCGACGGCGCGCCCCGGGGAGTTGAATGGCGCCGGGGCCGCGCCCGGCCAGCCGACGCAAAGAGCGCCCAACGCCGGACCGGCGATCACGCCCCAACGGCCGCAGACCCAGGGTGGACCGCTCGCGCCGATGCAGCGCGCGCCGGGACAGGTTGAACCGCCGAAGGCGGGAATGGCTGGGCGTCCGCCTGCAGCGGGGCTGCCCCATCCGGCGCCGGCCATGCCGCATCCCGCGGTCGAGCCGTCGCACGCCCTGCCGACGGCGTTGCCCCATCCGGAGCCGACCATGCCGCATCTCCCGGCTGCGATGCCGCACGCCCCGGCGGCGATGCCCCATCCGGAGCCGGCCATGCCCCATCCGGCGGCCGCAATGCCGCATCCCCCGGCGGCCATGCCCCATCCGGAGCCGGCCATGCCCCATCCGGCGGCCGCAATGCCGCATCCCCCAGCGGCGATGCCCCATCCGGGGCCGGCCATGCCCCATCCCCCGGCCGCGATGCCGCATCCCCCGGCGCAAGCGCCTCATCCGGGACCGGCCGAGCGCGGTCGCCCGGGGCCGGCAGAGCGTGGTCGTCCGGGTCAAGAGCAGCGTCCCTGATTCTTGTCCAACCCTTGCGAAAAAGCCGCGCGAAGAAATTCGCGCGGCCAAAGTCTCGACGGCGTTGGGAAGGAATCCTGACGTCCGGACGCCAAATCTTCGATCTTGATCGCCAAAATTGTTTCTTAACCGCGCCGGGGCCTAATCGCGCGATTCCCTGGAGAACCTCATGTTCGCGCTTCTGGCCCAGAAACGTTTCGCGCCTTTGTTCTGGACGCAGTTTCTTTCCGCCTTCAACGACAATTTCCTGAAAAACACGCTGGTTTTTCTCGTCATGTACAAATTGTCGGGGCCGAATGCGGAGTCCCTGATTACTTTGGCCGGCGCCGTCTTCATCCTGCCCTTTTTCATCCTGTCCGGCCTCGGCGGCCAGTTGGCCGACCGCTACGACAAGGCGATGATCGCGCGCCGGCTCAAGCTGACCGAAATCCTGGCCGTGCTGGTCGCGGTCGCCGGCTTCACTTACGCCTCCGTGCCGGCGCTCTTCGTTGCGCTCGCCTTGTTCGGAATCATTTCGACCCTGTTCGGGCCGATCAAATACGGCATCCTGCCCGACCATCTGCAAAAGTCGGAACTGCCCGCCGGCAACGCCCTGATCGAGGGCGCAACCTTCATCGCCATCCTGCTCGGCACGATCGTCGGCGCCCTCGCCTCGAAGGATGGCGGCGATTCTTCCGAAATCTCGGGCTTCATGCTGGCGGTGGCGCTGGCCTGCTATATCGCCAGCCGTTTCATCCCCGCGACCGGCGGCGAGGCGCCGGACCTGAGGATCGACCCCAATATTTTTCGCTCCACCACAGCGCTGCTGCGCGACCTGTGGTCCGACCAGAGGCTGTGGATCACCGGCGTCATGGTCAGCCTGTTCTGGATGTTCGGCGCCATCGCGCTGTCCCTGCTGCCGCCGATGATCAAATTGCACATGGGCGGCGGGGAAATGGTGGTGAGCGTCTATCTCAGCGTCTTCGCCATTTCGGTCGCGATCGGCTCCGGCCTCGGCGCCTTTCTCTGCGCCGGACGCATCGTGCTGCTGCCCGCGCCGGTCGCCACGCTTGTCCTGGGATTCTTTTCCGCGGAACTCGCCTTCGCGCTTCATTCCATGCCGGCCGCGGCGGCGCCGCTCGCGCTAGAGGCCTTTTTCAGACAGCCGGCCGCCTGGCGCGTCGGTTTCGATCTCGCCGGCATGGCGGTCGCCGGCGGCGTGCTGGCGGTGCCGAGTTTCGCCGCCGCCCAGGCCTGGGCGCCCGTCGAACGGCGCGCCCGCATCGTCGCCGCGATCAATGTGCTCAACGCCGCCTTCATGACCGTGGGCGCGCTGGCGACCGTCGCGCTTCAGAAGGCGGGCCTCGGCATCGACGGGGTCTTCGCCTTGATGGCCGGCGTCGCTTTCATCAGCGCGGTCTGGATGTTCTTCCGCCTCCCGACCAGCCCGACGCGCGATTTCATCTCCATCCTGTTTCGCGCCTTCTATCGGCTGGAGGTGAAGGGGCGCGACAATATCGCCAAGGCCGGGCCGAACGCGATCATGGCGCTCAACCATGTGTCCTTTCTCGACGCTGCGCTGGCCTTGTCGCTGCTCGACCAGGATCCGATCTTCGCCATCGACACCGGCATCGCCCAGCGCTGGTGGGTCAAGCCTTTCCTGCGTCTGGTCCGCGCTTTTCCGCTCGATCCGACCAAGCCGATGGCGACGCGCGGCCTGATCCATGCGGTGCGCAACGGCGAGACTTTGGTGATCTTTCCCGAAGGCCGCCTCACCGTCACCGGCTCGCTGATGAAAGTCTATGACGGCGCGGGCATGATCGCGGAAAAATCCGGCTGCATGATCGTTCCCACCCGCATCGACGGGCTCGAAGCCTCGGCCTTTTCCCGCCTGTCGCGCGATCAGGCGCCACGCCGCTTCCTCAACAAGGTGACGGTGACAATTTTGGAGCCGGTCGATCTGAAAATCGACGCGAGCCTGCGGGGCAAGGCGCGGCGGCAGGCGGCGGGCGCGGCGCTCTACCAAATCATGTCCGATCTGCTGTTTCGCACCACCGATGTCGAAAAAACCATTTTCGCCGCGGTCGCCGAGGCCGCGCACAAGCACGGCATGGGCCGCATCGCGCTCGAAGACCCGACCTCGCCGGCGCTTTCCTATCGCAATCTGCTGATCGGCGCTCGCCTGTTGGGCAAGAAATTTTCACGCCTCGCGCCGGCCGGCGAGCCAATCGGCCTGATGCTGCCCAACGCTAATGGCGCCGGGGCCGCCTTTCTCGGTCTGATTTCGGCCAATCGCCCGCCGGCGATGATCAATTTCACCGCCGGCCCGGCCAATATCGTCGCCGCCTGCGCGGCGGCCAATGTCGAAACCATCGTCACCTCGCGCGCCTTCATCGAAAAGGCGCGGCTGCAGACAATCGTCGATCGCGTCGGGGAAAGCATCGCCTTCGTCTATCTTGAGGATCTGCGCGACGCCTTCTCAAGCTTCGACAAGCTCAGCGCCTTCCTCAATCGCGGCACGCGGCTCGCCAGGGCCAAGCCGGACGACCGCGCCGTGATCCTGTTCACCTCGGGTTCGGAAGGCGCGCCCAAGGGCGTCGCGCTCTCCCACCGCAACATTCTCTCCAATGTCGCGCAGGTCGCCGCCCGTATCGATTTCGGCTGCAGCGACCGCCTGTTCAACGTGCTGCCGATCTTTCACTCCTTCGGGCTCACCGGCGGCCTCGTCCTGCCGCTGGTTTCCGGCGTGCCGACCTATCTCTATCCCTCGCCGCTGCATTACCGCGTGATCCCGGAGCTGATCTACGCCAGCAACGCCACGATCCTGTTCGGCGCCGACACTTTGCTCAACGGCTATGCGCGTTCGGCCCATCCTTACGATCTGCGCTCCTTGCGCTATGTCATCGCCGGGGCCGAGGCGGTCAAGGAAGCGACGCGCCGGCTTTATCAGGAAAAATTCGGCCTGCGCCTGCTCGAAGGCTATGGCGTCACCGAAACCTCGCCGGTGCTCGCGCTGAACACGCCGATGTTCAACCGTTTCGGCACGGTCGGCCTGATCTGTCCCGGCATGGAGGCGCGGCTCGAAAAAGTCGAAGGCGTCAAGGACGGAGCGCGCCTGCATGTGCGCGGCCCCAATGTCATGCTCGGCTATCTGCGCGCGGAAAACCCCGGCGTGCTGGAGCCGCCGCCCGGCGGTTGGCACGACACCGGCGACATCGTTTCCATCGACCGCGAAGGCTTCATCACCATCAAGGGCCGCGCCAAGCGTTTCGCCAAGGTCGGCGGCGAGATGATCTCGCTAGCGGCGGTGGAAAATCTCGCCGCCCTGTGCTGGCCGGACGCCAGGGTCGCGGCTGTGGCCCAGTCGGACCCGCGCAAGGGCGAGAGAATCATTCTCTGCACCGACCATGCCGGCGCAACGCGAACCGATTTCGTCGCCTCCGCCAGGTCGCACGGCGCCTCGGAACTGATGTTCCCGGCCAAAATCCTGGTGGTGGATCAATTGCCGCTGCTGGGCTCGGGCAAGATCGATTACCCCGCCTTGAGCAAAGCGGTCGCGGGAATTGGCGATGAGCCTCCGCCCGCGGCGGGCGGCGACGAAACGGCGGCGTGATTTTAACACGCGCTGGACTTTCCGCTCGCGCCAACCTTTTATTCCGACGCGCTTTCTTCACGCGAAGCGGCAGCCACTTCGTTCGAAAACGCTCTGATCGGCCGCCAATAGGGAGATCTGCATGTCCGAAACGCGCGATTCCAACGGATCCCTTCTCAATGAAGGCGATAATGTCACCGTCATCAAGGATCTCAAGGTCAAGGGATCGTCCACAGTGCTCAAGCGCGGCACAATGATCCGCGGCATCCATCTCACCGATGACCCCGAGGAAATCGAAGGGCGCACGGACAAGGTGAAGGGTCTGGTCCTCAAAACCTGTTTTTTGAAAAAGGCGTAAGGGTTCGCCACGGCGGCGCCAACTACAGCCCCAGCCGGGGAATCTCGATCGCCGGGCAGCGCTCCATGATGACCGTCAGACCTGCCGCTTCCGCCTTGGCGGCCGCCGTCCGGGCTTCCATTCACCACAGCGGAAGCCAAAGCCGCTGGTCGAAAGTGAAGTTGCGGATCGAGTGGATGCGGCCGGCGCCGTCGGGATGGAGCGGATTGATCAGCAAGTCTTTCGATTCCGGCAGGATGAAGGAGGGGACGCGCAGGACCGACGTCCGCCGCTCCAAAAGCCACCTTTCACCGAACGCCGCCGGATCGTCCGGCGAGTGGCGAACCTCTTCGATGGTCAAGCCTTCGAGATCGACGCTCATCAGCACATAATCGTCGGGGATCAATTCCGGCGGCAGGTCGAGATGGACGCGCACTTCGAGTACGGCCAGTTCCGGCGTCGCCGCCGTGTAGAGCATGAGGCGGCCTGGCCTGTTCCAGCGACCGCCGACAAGACGCGCGCCTTCTCCCGTAAGATCGGCATAACAGCGGCGGCAGATGCGCCAACCCAGAACCATCAGGCGGCTATGCCATGGGCGATGCGGGTCAGCAAGGCCTCGACCGCGCGCGCGCCCTCCTCCGTGTCAAGCAAATCGAGCGGATTTTCGCCATCGAGCGCAGTGGTGGAGCGCCGCAGCCAGGCGTAAGCCTTCGCCTCATTTCCAAACACATCTTCCGCGACAGCGATGACCCGCGCCACACGCAACAGCCGATCGGACTGATCGGCGGTGAGAGCGCCGAGCTTCTTTCTGTTGGCCAATGTCTTGCGCGGCAAGACCATGCGATCAACCTCGACTGCATTTAGCCGCCCACTGTCAAGGATGTGCTGGACGGTTTCGACCGGAAAACCCTCTCGGATGTATGCTACCAGCCCGATTTCGGGGCCGGCATGGACTCTGCCTCCGGCAGCCGCCATCTGGTGAAACACCCGCTCCCGGCTGATATTCAGACCGAGCCATTCGGTCGCTTTGCTGATCGTGTCCATGATGGGCTCCGCGCCATTTGCACCAAATATATGTGCATTTGGCTAGAATTGTCCAATCAAACCGGCGGCAGCCCCAGCCGGGGGATTTCAATCGCCGGGCAGCGCTCCATGATGACCGTCAGGCCCGCGGCTTCCGCCTTGGCCGCCGCCGCGTCGTGGCGCACGCCGAGCTGCATCCACACGGTTCTGGCGCCTTTGGCGATGGCTTCGTCCACCACCGGCGGTACGGCGTCGGAACGGCGAAAAATATCGACCATGTCCACCGTCTCG
This sequence comes from uncultured Pseudomonadota bacterium, assembly GCA_963727035.1. Classification (GTDB taxonomy): domain Bacteria; phylum Pseudomonadota; class Alphaproteobacteria; order Rhizobiales; family Beijerinckiaceae; genus Rhodoblastus. The sequence goes on from CAVSEY010000021.1 coordinate 332,727, forward strand.
TCGATTTCGGACAGGCTGGCGCGCACTTGCTCGCCGAGGAGCGTCTGGCCCGCGAGGCCGGGATTGACCGGAATGACCCGATAGCCCCGGCCTTGCAGATAGCTCATCACCGAATGACTGGGGCGCATCGGATTCTTGCTGGCGCCGATCAGCGCGATTGTCCTGGTCTCGCGTAGGGTCCGGGCGATGATCTCGTCTGAAACTCTTGCCGACATTTCATTCTCCGGTCCAGCAGGGCGGCCGCTTGTCGAGAAAGGCGCCGATCCCTTCGCGCGCGTCGCGCGCCTTCAGATTTTCCGCCATCACGTCGCTGGCGAAGGCGTAAGCCTCGGCCAGCGGCAGTTCGGCCTGACGGTAAAAAGCCTTTTTGCCGACCGCCAGGGTCAGCGGCGATTTCGACGCGATTTTTCTCGCCAGGGCGAAGGTGCGCGCCTCCAGTTCGGCGGCGGGAACGATGTCGTTGACGAGGCCGAAGCGCAGAGCCGTTTCGGCGTCGATCAGATCGCCGGTCAGCAGCATCTGCATCGCGTGCTTGCGCGCGATATTGCGCGACAGCGCGACCATGGGCGTCGAGCAGAACAGGCCGATCTGGACGCCCGGCGTGGCGAAGCGCGCGTCCTCGTCGGCGAGCGCCAGGTCGGCGCTGGCGACGAGCTGCGCCCCCGCCGCCGTGGCGACGCCGTGGACGCGGGCGATCACCGGCTTGGGCAAGGCCACGATCGCCTGCATGACCTCGGCGCAGAGCGCGAAAAGGTCTTTGACATAGGCGGGATCATAGTCGCGCGCGCGCATTTCCTTGAGATCGTGCCCGGCGCAGAAAGCAGGCCCGGCGCCGGCCAGAATGACCACGCGGGCGGAAGACTCCGCCTCGATGGCGGCCAGGGCGTCGCGCAGGGCGCCCAACATGCCGAGCGACAGGCCGTTGCGCGATTCCGGCCGATTCAGGACCAATGTAACGACGCCCGCGTCGTCCTGGCGAAGAAGAAAGGGGTCTTGCGTCATATCGTTCACCAAAGCAGCGCCGGATTCGCCCGCGCCATTCTGCGCCTTCCCGGCGCATTGGCCAATCTGGCGCCGAACTTGCTGCGCCGCTTTGGGGGAATGAGCGAATCGCAGAGGGTGAATACCATGTGCGAAATTATCGACTTCCAGGCCAGACGACGCGCCCTTTCGCGCCCGGGCGCCGCGAAACCGGCGGAAAATTCCAGCCGGCCCATGGCGCCAGTCGCCTGGCTCAGGCCCGAGGCCGCGCCCGGCGCCCAGGAAAGCGCTGGCGCCTGCCGCGAAATCGGGCAGGGCCTGACCAAGGACGCGCCAGACAATCATCGTTCCTGACGCCCGCCGTCTCCTGTCTATGGATCATATCGCCGCCAGCGAATATATATCACGAGCGGAGCCGGCTTTTCGGATCCCGGCGACAGGCGATGGAGGCCAGAGGTGGACGAGGTTCATGTGGTTTGCCCGCATTGCGGCAAGGTCAATCGCGCCAGCGGCGAAAAGCTCCACGGCGGCCTGCGGCCCGATTGCGGCGCCTGCGGTTCGGCCCTTTTTCCCGGCGTGATCGAGATCCATGACGAGGCCGATTTCGAGCGCCATGTCGAGCGCACCAATCTGCCGATCGTCGTCGATTTCTGGGCCGAATGGTGCGGCCCCTGCAAGGTCATGGGTCCGCATTTCGTGGCGGCCGCCAAGAAAATGGAGGTTTCCGCGCGCTTCCTCAAGGTGGACACCGAAATGTTCCCGCGCCTCGCCGGCCGTTTCAACATCCGCGGCATCCCGACCCTGGTGATCCTCGCCAATGGCAAGGAAATCGCGCGGCAATCCGGCGCGAGCGACGCCAACACGATCGTGCGCTGGGTGACGAGCCACGGCGCCGTGGCGTGAACGCCGGCGACGGCCGCCCGAAATTCCCGCGCGACCCGTCGCGCGTCAGAAGAATCATTCATGTCGACATGGACGCCTTTTATGCGTCGGTCGAGCAGCGCGACAATCCGGCCTTGCGCGGCCGGCCTGTCGCGGTCGGCCATGGGCGGGCGCGTGGCGTGGTGGCGGCGGCGAGCTATGAGGCGCGGGCCTTTGGCGTTCATTCCGCCATGCCCTCGGTGACGGCTTTGCGCAAATGTCCCGAACTGGTTTTCGTTCCCCCGCGCTTCGAGGTCTATCGCGCGGTCTCCTTGCAGATCAGGCAAATTTTCGCCCGCCGCAGCCCGCTGATCGAACCGCTGGCGCTCGACGAAGCTTATCTCGATGTGACCGATTTTCTCACTGAGGGCGAAACCGCCGCCTCGGCCGCCGAGGACATCCGCGCGGCGATTTTTTCCGAGACCGGCCTCACCGCTTCCGCCGGCGTATCCTACAATAAATTTCTGGCCAAAATGGCCTCGGGCCAGCGCAAGCCCAATGGTTTGTTCGTGATCACGCCTAAGATGGGGCCCGGTTTCATCGAAGCGCTTCCAGTACGACTGTTCCACGGCGTCGGACCCGCCACCGCCGAGAAAATGCGCCGCCTCGGCGTCGAGACCGGCGCGGATCTGAAAGCCTGCGCCCCGGAATTTCTGCAAAAGCATTTCGGCAAGGCCGGGAGCTTCTTTTACGCCATCGCGCGCGGGGTCGACGAGCGCCCGGTGCGAGCCGACCGCGCCCGGAAATCGATCGGCGCGGAAAATACTTTTCTGGAGGATGTGTTCACCTTCGACGCGGCGCGCGAGAAAATCGCGCCGATCGTGCAAAAAGTCTGGGCCGCCTGCGAACGCGCGCAGATGAGCGGCCGCACCGTGACGCTAAAAGTCAAATATGCGGATTTTCAACAGCTCACCCGCGCCCATACCGAGCCCGAAGCGGTCTCATCCGCCGCCGACCTGCTGCGCCGCGGCCTGTCCCTGCTCGCCCCGCTCTTTCCGCCCCAAAAAGGCGTGAGGCTGCTCGGCGTCACCGTCTCCGCCTTCGACGAAACCCAGGCGACAGGGCAGTTGGGATTCGAATTTCCGTCGGACGAAGCCTGAAAAATTCGTGGGCTGGACAATCCCCGGCGAACGCGCATGATCCCGCGGTCGCCCCGCAAAAAGCCCGAGCAACATCTTGGCCATCGATTTCGCCAAACGCCCCAATTGGATACCCTGGCCGCCAATTCTCTATGTCATCGCGGGCGGCGTCGCCTATCTGCTGCAAACTGTCGTCCCGACGGGAAAGCTCCTGCCCGATTGGGCCAGGCTGTGCGGCGACGTGTTCATCGCTTTCGGGCTCGCCTTCGATTTCTGGGCCATGGGCGTGATGCTGCTCGCGCGCACCAACATCCTGCCCAATCGCGGCGCCGGGCGGCTCGTCACTTCCGGGCCCTTCGCGCATACCCGCAACCCGATCTATCTCGGCAACACCTTGCTGCTGATCGGGATCGGCCTCGCCTTCAGCGCCCTGTGGTTCGTACCCATGGCTTTTGTCGGCGCCTTTCTCGTGGACCGGCTGGCGATCCGGCGCGAGGAGGTCCACCTCGCCCTGCGCTTCGGCGACGAATGGACGGCCTTCGCAGCGCGCACGCCGCGCTGGCTGAGAAAGCCGTTTTGAAACACGCGTCTCGGGAGCTGACTCTCCTCCCCATTGATGGGGGAGGGAGCGGCAAGCGCCGTTCCCTAAACCACCCGGATCGAGGATATTTCCTCGCCATTCGGATCGGCCACATGCACCGCGCAGGCGATGCAGGGGTCGAAGGAATGGATGGTGCGCTGGATTTCGAGCGGCTGGGTCGGGACGGCCAGAGTATGGCGGTCCTGGAGCGCCGCCTCATAGGCGCCGACCTGTCCGGTCGCATCGCGCGGGCCGGCGTTCCAGGTGCTCGGCACCACCGCCTGGTAATTGTCGATCTTGCCGTTCTTGATCACGATCCAGTGCCCGAGCGCCCCGCGCGGCGCCTCCGTAATGCCGAAGCCGCGCGCCTCCGCCGGCCAGGTCGAGGGATCCCACATCGCCTCGTTGTGAACCGACACATCGCCGGCGCGGATATTGGCCATGAGCGCGTCGAGCCAGCCGTCCATCTGATCGGCGATGATCTTGGATTCCAGCGTGCGCGCCGCCGTGCGGCCGAGCGTCGAGAACAGCGCGGTCAGCGGCAGGTCCAGCTTTTTCAGCGCCATGCCGGCCAGTTCGCGAGTCTGCTCGTGGCCTTTCGCATAGAGCATCAGCACGCGCGCCAGCGGGCCGACTTCGACCGCCTTGCCGCGCCAGCGCGGCGACTTGAGCCAGGAATAGGATTTATCCACATCGAGCTGCTCGAAAGGCGGCTGCGGGCCGGAATAGGCCAGATTGGTCTCGCCGTCATAGGGATGGAGCCCCGCCGTCTTGCCGGCGGAATAATCGTACCAGCTATGAGCGGCGAATTCCTGGATCTGCTTGGGGTCGTTCAGGTCGATCGGCTCGATATGGGAGAGATCGCGATTGAGGATCACCCCGGCCGGGATGAGCAGGTTGTTGCTGTTGGCGCGGCCGTCGGCGGGGAAATCGCCGTAGGTCATGAAATTGCCGAGGCCCTCGCCGCGCGCGAACCAATCCTTGTAGAAGCCGGCGATGGCGAGCGTGTCCGGCAGATAGACCTGATCGACGAAGTCGCGCATCGACTGGATGATGCTGCGCACCTGGTTCAGCGTGACGATGTTCACCGCGGTCGAGGCGCTGCCGCTGCCCGCCTCGCCCGGTCCGGCGCTGATCGGCGACGGCGAGCCGCCGACCAGGAAATTGGGATGAGGATTCTTGCCGCCGAAGATCGTGTGGATCTGGACGACGGTGCGCTGCCAGTTGAGCGCATCGAGATAATGGGCCACGGCCATCAGATTGGCCTCGGGCGGCAGCTTGTAGCCCGGATTGCCCCAAAAACCGTTGGCGAAAATGCCGAGCTGGCCGCTGTTCACGAATTTCTGCAGGCGTTTCTGGACATCGGAGAAATAGCCGGGGCTCGACTTGGCGTAAGAGGAAATGCTCTGCGCCAGAGTCGAGGTCGCCTTGGGGTCGGCCTTGAGCGCCGAGACCACGTCCACCCAGTCCAGGGCGTGGAGGTGATAAAAGTGCATGACATGGTCATGCACATATTGCGCGGCGATCATCAGGTTGCGGATCAACTGGGCGTTGGGCGGGATGTCGTAGCCGAGCGCATTTTCCACCGCCCTCACCGAAGCGATGCCGTGCACCAGAGTGCAGACGCCGCAGATGCGCTGGGCGAAGGCCCAGGCCTCGCGCGGATCGCGCCCTTTCAGGATCAGTTCGATTCCGCGCACCATGGTGCCGGAGGAATAGGCCTGGCGGATGGAATTGCCTTCGCCCAGTTCGGCTTCGATTCGCAGGTGGCCTTCGATCCGGGTGATCGGGTCCACGACGATGCGGTTGCTCATCGCATTTTCCTCGGTGCGGGTGTTCCGTCAGATTTCAGTCTTCGAGATGGTCGGCCACAAGCTCCAGCAGGCTTTCGACCTTCTGGTCCCATTTGTCGTGCTTGGCGCCGAGCGTCAGGGTGATCCGGCACTGGCCGCAGGCGGTGACGAAATGCTGCGTTTTCGCCTTCTCGACCTGCTTGCGCTTGATCTCGAACGCCTTGAAGCGCAGCGGATCGGCGCGGACGTTGGAGACGACGCCGCCGCCGCCCCCGCAGCACCACGCCAGTTCGCTATGGTCGTCGAATTCCGTCAGGTCGAGGCCGAGACCTTTGAGCACCGCGCGCGGCGCCTCCGTGACCCCGCCGCGCCGCACCAGCTGGCAGGGATCGTGGAAGCAGGTGGTCTCGCCCATCTTCTTCAGCTTGATCCGCCCGCTGGCGATCACTTCGGCCAGGAATTCGGTCATGTGGATGATGCGCAGCGGCAGTTTCTTGCCATACCAGCGCGCCGCCTCCCAGCGCGCCGCGCCATAGGCGTGGCCGCATTCCGGCAGGATCAACGTATGCGCGCCGACGCTCAGCGCGTTGTCGATGATCTTGCGCGTCATCTTCTCCTGGAGATCGAGGTCGCCATTGATATAGCCGATGTTGGAGGCCTCGAAGCCCGCGGTCGAATAGGTCCAGCTCGCGCCGATCTTGTTGAGGATCTTGGCGACGTCGGACAAGGCCTTGGTATGCTCGGTCAGCTCTGCCGGAGCGACGGTGACGACATAGTCGGCCTTGGGCAGGTCGACATTCATCGGCACGCCGTTCTCCTCGCCCGCGTCGTGGATGATGTCGGCGAAATCGTCCGAGGGCGAGGCCGGGCTGCCCCAGGCCTTGGTCGTGCGGTCCATCAGCTCAAGGCGATCCGGCACCAGCCCGGCCTTGTACATGCCGTGCCGCGCCTCCTTGATCAATTCGGAAATGTCGATGCCCATCGGGCAGGCGAGCGTGCAGCGCCCGCACAGGGTGCAGCCGTCATAGATCAGCGACTCCCATTCCGCCAGCATATCGAGCGAGACGTTGGATTTCAGGCCGAACAGCCGATAGATCGGCGCGAAGGGTCCGACATGGCGGCGATAGGCCTGCTCGAACGGCTTCAGCTTGTTGATCGGCGTATATTTCGGGTCGCCGGTCGTGACATAGAAATGGCAGGCGTTGGCGCACATGCCGCAGCGCAGACAGGATTCCATGTGGATCGCGGCGGTGCGCGCGAAGTCGCGCACGAAGGCCTGCATGGCCGCGTCGCGGCGCTCCGAGTCGGCGCGATTACCCTGCACGTCATAGGCCGCGCCCGAGGCTGTCGTCTTGGCGGTCATAATTGCGCTCCTCTATGTCCGAAGCGAATGCCCGTCACGCCGCGCGACAGAACGAACAGGAAGGCGTGCATCAGCTTGCCGAAGGGGAACCAGATCAGGAAGGCGCAGACGCTCAGGATATGGAGCGCCAGCATGGTTTCGTAGCGCGGGCCGAAATGGGCGGTGGCGGCGAGGCCGGTGATGACCGGCAGGAAAGTCAGAAGCCAGCTGATGTAATCGTTCGGCCGCGAGATCAGCCTCAGCACCGGGCTGGTCAGGCGATAGCCGAGCGCCGCGATCAATGAGGCCGCCGTCAGCGCGGCGACGCCAGTGATCACGCCGTTGGAAAGGCCCGGCCAGGAGAGGCCGAACAGGCTCCTCAGCAGCAGAATATGCGGCACGAACAGGAAGACGATGATCGCCAGGCCGATATGGAAGACATAGCCGTTGACGGTCGTGAACATCCCATCCTTCAGGAAGGTCTTGTGCGGGATCATCTTGCCGAAGACCGCCCGGATCGCCGAGAGCCAGTTCGGGGCTGAGCCCTCGCGCGGCTGCGAATAATCATGCCAGGGCGGCAAGGCGAGCACGCCGATCAGACGCCACAGCACGCCCATGACGAATACCGCCATGGAGAAGGTCAGCGCCGGGCCGCGGGCGAATGCGAGCAGTTCCATGGCTCACTCCTTCTCTTTGTCCAGCGAGGCGAGATAAGATTTCTGATGGCTGCGGGCGGCGAGCGCAGAGCCGACGCCCAAGGCCGCGCCGGCGAGCGCTGCGCCGGCGAGCGCCGGCCCCATCGCGCCGAGCGGCGTCGACAGCGGCCGGTAGAAGCCGCCCTGATCCCAGAAATCCGGCTCGGAACAGCCGAGGCAGCCGTGCCCCGACTGGATCGGGAAGGACACGCCGCCGTTCCATTTCATCGTGGCGCAGGAATTATAGGTCACCGGCCCCTTGCACCCGACCTTGTAGAGGCAGAAGCCCTGCCGCGCGCCGGCGTCGTCGAAGCTATTGGCGAACTCGCCGCGCTCGTAATAGGGACGGCGGTAGCAGCGGTCATGGATCGTCTCGCCGAAAAAGGCCTTCGGCCGGCCGAGGTGATCGAGTTCGGGAATTTTCCCGAAGGAGAGGATATAGGCGAGGGCGCCGGTCATGGCCTCCGGGAGTGGCGGGCAGCCGGAGATATTGATCAGCGGCTTGTCGCCGACCAGCGTGGAGATCGCAACCGCGCCGGTGGGATTGGGATTGGCCTTGGGGAGGCCGCCGAAAGCGGCGCAGGTGCCGACCGCCACCACCGCGAAGGCGTCCTTCACCGTGTCCTCGAGGATCTGGTGATTGGTCCTGCCGGCGATGGTCGCGTAGACGCCGCCGTCCTTCATTGGCACCGAGCCGTCCACGACGACGATATATTTGCCCTTGTTGGCGGCCATCGCCGCCTTGCGGGCCTCCTCCGCCGCCGCGCCGGAAACGGCCATCAAGGTCTCGTGGTAATCGAGCGAGATGAAATCGAAGATCAGGTTCTCCAGCGTCGGCGCATAGGACCGGGTCAGCGACTCGGTGCAGCCGGTGCATTCCTGGAACGACAGCCAGATCACCGACTGGCGCCGCGCCGCCGCGAGGCCTTCCGCGAGGGCTTCGACCGCCGACGGCGGAAGCGCCATCAGCGAGGCGATATAAGAGCCGTATTTCAGAAAGGCGCGCCGCGACACGCCGCGTCTTTGCATTTCGCCGGCAAGGGTATCGTCATGTTTCATGCGGCGTCTCCACGATCCCGGGGTTGAGTTCGAGCGCTTTCGCCATGCTGCGCGCCGCGCTCTCGGCGTCGCGAGGGTCGGCGAACAGGATTTTGGGGCAGGCGGCGATTTCGATCAGGTCGGTGGCGATCCCCGCGTCGCCGAAATGGCGCACCCGCCAGACGCCTGAAAATTGCGTTTCCCAAACTTCGGTGCGGCCGATGACCTCGATGTTCGCGCTGACCTCGCCGCGGCCGAGAAAATCGTCGAGCGCCGCGCGGTCCCGGTTCGACATCGGCAGGCCGCCGAGATCGATCGTCGCCACGTCCCCGGTTTTCGCGAAACGGGTGAGCCGGGCGAGCGTTTCGCAGATCAGGGCGGCGGCGAAACCGGCGTCGGGCTCGATTGGTTCGGTGGCGGCGCAAGAGGAAGTCATGACGCCCAGCTCTCGATCAGAGCGCGCGCCGCGCGCCGCATTTCGGGAATGGCCGAGGCGACGGCGGCCGTCGGTTCAAGCCCCCATTCGATACGATCCGGCTCGACGCCGATCAGCGCCCGGCGTTCCGGCTTGCAGCCGAGCAGATCCGCTGTGGCGAGAAGGTCGAACAAGGCGACTTCATGCGCGGTTTTCTTCTTGCCGGAAAGCTGGGCGTCCATCTCCTCGCCCGTGAAGGTCCGCACCGCGCCGGGCTCGGCCCCGAAGCTCGCGGCGTCGAAGACGATCAAAGCGCCGCAGGACTCGACCTCCGCCAGCAAGGACAGGCCGATCGTGCCGCCGTCGAGCACTCTCAGCTCTTCATTCTCGAGCGAATCGAAGCCGCGCGCCGCATGAACGCCGGCGCCGTCGTCGGACATCAGCACATTGCCGATTCCCAGCACGAGGACAAATTGCGTCACTGGCTTTCGCCCCCGAATGTCCATTTGAGACCGTATATTGCCGAGCCCCAGGATTCGCGCCTTGACCTGGATTAAAACACGGCATGGCGCCTTCGGCCAATCTCCATTCGTGGAATGAAGGCAAAAAAATCAGGGCCGGCGAAAGCCGGCCCTGACGAAACGCGTTTATGCGGCGCCGATCAATATTTGGCGACGACGGCCTGGGGCGTGTCCCAATGATAGGTGTAGCCGAGCGTAAGCTGGAGTTCCGAGAGCCAGATGTTGATGTTCGAGCCGGCAATATAGGGGCCGGCAGGAAAGGCGTAGGCGGGGCCCGAGACGGCGACCCGCGGCGCATAGAGCGCGGAGAAGTCGACCTGCGAGTTCTGGGTGACGAGATAAGAGAAGCCGGCGCCGACACGGCTGGTGACCGTGGCTGGCGCCAGAATGTTGAACATCACATTGGCCGAACTGATCGGCTGGGTGCTGTAGGCATAGCCCGCGCGGAGCGTCAAACGGTCGCTGTAATTCCATTCGAAGCTGACGCCGAAGACGTCCACGTCCGACCAGCCGAACCCCGGACCGCCACTCATGCCAAGAGCCGCAGGCGTGGCCGGGACCATCGGATTGGCGATCGACTGAACGCCCGAATAGAAGATGCGCTTGTAATCGGCCATCACCGCCAAGGTCGGCATGATCTTATAGGACACGCCCGCGCCGATGGTGGCGGGAATGTCGAAGCTGCCGCCTTGGGCGAAGAGGCCCTGATAATTGGCGAAGTTGCTGGACCAGATCGGCGTCGAGCCCTGCACCGAGAACGAGAGCTGGGAGTTGAAGTGATAGATCGCGCCCGCGCGCACCCCCGCGCCGATCGAATAAGACGGCGAATGGTCGCTCAGGAAGCCGGGGGCGGACGACAACCCGCTGAACAAGCCGAGGCCATAGGCCGAAAAGATCTGGACGCCCAGCACCGGGGCGATGCCAACTTCGAGATTGCCGAAGCGGTGGGCGTAGCCAACGTAAATCAGGCCCTGGTTAAGATCGACGCCGGCGCGGCCGCCGCAGAACACGCCCGAACCCGCCGAGAATGGCGGCGGAGGGCATTTCGTCGCATTGAAGGTCCCAGCGGCATAGGTCGTGTTCATGCCGCCGTTGCCGACCATGCCGACGCCCCAGGCCGAACTCGCCGTCGATCTGATGGGAATAGCCCAGCGTCGGGAGAACGAAGGCATTGCGCTCGCTGTTCACGCTTCCGGGCGCGATGACGAAGGCGTTCGGCGTCGCTGTGTAACCGCGCCAGGGCATGAACAGGGAAATATCGCCATTGAACTGGGTGCCGACATCAACGAGGCCGGCGGGGTTGTTGCCGATCGTGAGCGAATCCCCTGGATTCGCCGAATCGATGCCGGCGAGGCCCTGATCGCGGGCGCTGGCGCCTTCCAGGAAATAGCCCTCGGTGGCGTGCGCGGCGCCCGCCGAAACAGCCAGAGACAGCGCGGTCAGGCTCACGCCGAGCAGATGACGCCACTTTTGCATTTTTTCCCCCCAGGTCGATATTCAGATGATATTCCGGATCGCGTGCGGCGCTTCGGCCGAATCCTTGGTGACGCGAAGTTGTCAGACGATAACATTTGAATACGTCGAAGGATGTCGCGTTTTTGCAACACCACCTTATATTCGCGCAATTCCGGCCCAAGAAACGCCACGGCGTATAAAAAAACTCGGCCTCCTGAGAGGCGATCGCGTCAATCCCGCACTGCAAAACCCGAGACCCGCATGACTTGACCACGTCGTTTGACTGCATATATTCGATATTCCTAATATATTAACGGGCGGAATGGAGCGGAACTTTTGGCCTTTTCTTGCGCGGACGGCGCCGCCCTCCTCTCGGGCGCGATCGTCGGCTTCGTCCTTGGCCTGATCGGGGGCGGCGGGTCGATCTTCGCCACGCCGCTGCTCTATTATTTCGTCGGCGTCGCCGATCCGCATATCGCCATCGGCACGGGCGCCGCGGCGGTGTCGGCCAACGCCCTGACCAATCTTCTGAGTCACGCGCGCGCGGGTCGCGTGCATTGGGCCAGCGCCATCGTTTTCGCCCTCGCCGGCGTCATCGGCGCGTTCGTCGGCGCCTCGCTCGGCAAGATCGTCGACGGCCAGAAGCTGCTGCTTCTGTTCGGCTTCTTGATGCTGGCCGTCGCGGCGCAAATGGCCTTCAGGCAAGAGACGCCTGCGCAAAGCGATGTTCGCCCGACCGAGAAAAATCTCTCAAAGACGCTGCCGGGCCTGCTCGGCTTGGGCGGGATCGTCGGAATCCTGTCCGGCTTTTTCGGCATTGGCGGCGGTTTTCTGGTCGTTCCGGGCATTCTCGCCGCCACCGCCATGCCGATGATCAACGCCATCGCCTCGTCGCTGGTCTCGGTCGCCGCTCTCGGCGCGGCGACCGCCGCCAGTTACGCCTCGTCCGGTCTGGTCGATTGGCGCATCGCCGCCCTGCTTCTCGTCGGCGGCCTTTTCGGAGGGCTGTTCGGCGCGCGGCTTGCGGGGCTTCTCGCCGTCCGCCGCCGGCTCTTGTCGCAAATTTTCGCGCTCGCCGTGGCCGGCGTCGGATTATATGTCATCGCTCGAGGCGCCTTGGCGCTGATGAAAGCGTGACGCGCGCGCCACCTTTGCTAATATGGAACGAACCAACAGGGAAAAACGCCATGCTCCAATCGCCTCATCCTTTCGCCCGCTTCATCGCCATTCTCGGGCGCGGCAAGAATCTGACGCGCTCGCTGACCGTCGAGGAGGCGGAAGAGGCGATGTCGATGGTTCTCGCCGGCGACGTGCTGCCCGAACAGCTTGGCGCCTTTCTCATGCTGCTGCGCATGAAGGAGGAAAGCGCCGAGGAAATCGCCGGGTTCGCCAAGGCGGTGCGCAAGACCCTGCCCGCCCCCGAGCCCGGCCTCGTCGCGGTGGACTGGTCGTCCTACGCCGGCAAGAAGCGCCAGCTGCCCTGGTTCCTGCTCGCGGCGCTCTGTCTCGTCCAGGCCGGCCATCCCGTCTTCATGCACGGTTTCGACGGCCACACCCCCGGCCGGCTCTATACCGGCGAGGTCTTGACGGCGCTCGGCCTGCCCGTCGCGACCGATTTTCCGGCGGCGACCCGGGCGCTGCGGCAAAGCCGCTTCGCTTATATGGATCTCTCCGCCATCAGCCCGCCGCTCGCCCGCATGATGGGCTTCAAGCCGATCCTCGGCCTGCGCTCGCCGATCCATACTTTGGCGCGGATAATCAATCCCTTCGCCGCGCCGGTGCTGCCGCAGGGCGTCTTCCATCCCAATTACATGCACACCCACCGCAACGCCGCGCTGCTGCTCGGCGAAAACAACATGATCGTGTTCCGCGGCGAGGGCGGCGAGATCGAACGCCGGCCGGGAAAACCCTGCGAAACCCTTGGCGTGCGCGAAGGCGTCGCCTTCGAGGAGCGCTGGCCGCCGATGATGGAGGAGCCGCGCCAGCTCCCCGACGAGACGATGGATGTTGCGCGCCTGCTCAGCATTTGGCGCGGCGAGGCGCATGACGCCTATGCCGAGGCGGCGGTGGCCGGCACGCTCGCCATGATCCTGCGCGCGATGAAACACGCGTCGGACATGGAGGACGCCCAGATCCAGGCCGAGGCGCTGTGGCGGGGCCGCGACGGCGCCCGCCTGCTCGCCGCCTGATCCGGACGCGCGCATGAACCGCCTGCCCATTTTCCTCAACCTCCACGGCCGCCCTGTCGCGGTCGTCGGCCAAGGCTCGCTCGCCGCGCGCCGCGTGGACACTCTTTCGCGCGCTGGCGCCGAAGTCTGGCTGTTCGCCGAAAATCCGAGCGACGAACTGGCGCCGCTCGAGGGCAAATTCCGGCGCGGCGACCTCGCCGCGCCCGACGCGCTCAAAGGTTTCGGCATCGTCTATTTCGCCTATGAGCCGGGCGAGACCCCGGACGAAGACCTGATCGCGCGGGTGCGAAAATCCGGGACTTTGGTCAATGTCGCCGATTTCCCGGCTTTCAGCGATTTCATCACGCCCTCCGTGCTCGACCGCAGCCCGCTGGTCATCGCCATTGCGACCGGGGGCGACGCGCCCCTGCTCGGCCGCATGCTCAAGGCGCGGCTCGAGGCCCTGATCCCGGCCAATTACGGCCGGCTCGCCGCGCTCGCCGGCGCCGCCCGCGCCGCCTTGGCGAAAAAGGTCTCCAGCCAGCAGGCGCGGCTGCGCTTCTGGGAGCGGGTCTATGACGGCCCGATCGCGGAAATGATGCTGGCCGGCGACGAGGCCACGGCGAAAACCATGCTCGACCGCGAGATCAACTCCTGCCGCCCGGACGGCTCGGCTTCGGACGAGACGCCGACCGGCGAGGTCTATCTCGTCGGCGCCGGTCCGGGCGATCCCGACCTGCTGACCTTCCGCGCCTTCCGCCTGATGCAGAAGGCCGATGTCGTGCTCTACGACCAGCTGGTCGAGCCGGCGATCATGGACCGCGTGCGCCGCGACGCCGAACGCATTTATGTCGGCAAGAAGCGCGCCAACCACGCCGTGCCGCAGGAGGAAATCGGCGAGCTGATGGTCAAGCTCGCCAGGGAGGGCAAGCGCGTCCTGCGGCTGAAGGGCGGCGATCCCTTCATTTTCGGGCGCGGCGGCGAGGAGATCGAAAAACTCGCCGCGCATCGCATTCCCTTCCAGGTCTGCCCCGGCGTGACCGCGGCGGCCGGCTGCTCGTCCTATGCCGGCATTCCTCTCACCCACCGCGACTACGCCCAGTCCTGCGTCTTCGTCACCGGCCATGGCCGCGACGGCCCGATCCAGCTCGACTGGAGCTCGATTTTGCGCCCGCGCCAGACCGTCGCCATCTATATGGGCCTCGCCCATCTCGACTATCTGACCAAGGAGTTCCTGCGCCACGGCGCGGACCCGGGCCTGCCGGTCGCGATCATCGAGAATGGCACGAGGCCCAACCAGATCACCCTGACCGGAACCATCGGCGACATCGCCGCCAAGGGCCACCGCCCGCGGCCTGCGCGGCCCGACGATCATCATCGTCGGCGAGGTCGTGACCCTGCGCGACAAACTGAACTGGTACACGCCGCATCCCGAACTGGCCGAGCCCAAGGCCTGAACGCCGGCTGAACATTGCCGCCGCGATTGGTTGCATGAGAGAAGATGTCCATGGGATTCGGGACGAGGAGATTCAGGCGCCGGCTCGCCGCCGGCGCTCTGTTCGCTGGGGCGATCGTCGCCGGGGCGGCGTTCGGCGCGGCCGTGCCGGCGCCCGGCAAATCGTCCCGCATCGCCCTCGTCATCGGCGAATCCAATTACAAGACCGGGCCCCTGCCGACGGCCGCCAATGACGCCGGCCTGATCGCCGACACCTTGCGGCGGGCCGGTTTCGACGTCACCGGCGCCGCCGATCTCGACCGGGACGGCCTGCGCAAGACGCTGCGCGAATTCGTGGAGAAAGCCGCCGCCGCCGGCCCCGGCGCCATCGCCTTCATCTATATTTCGGGGCGGGGCCTGCAATATGCCGGCGACAATTACATCGCGCCGATCGAGGCCAATATCGCGCGCGCGGCGGATGTTCCGCTCGAAGCCGTGCGGTTGGGGGATTATCTGCTGCCGTTCGCCCAGATGCCGATGCGGGCGAAAGTCGTCGTGCTCGACGCGGAGCGGGTCAATTCCTTCGCCCGGACCGGCGACCCGCTCGCCGGAGGGCTCGCCCTTGTCGATCCGGACCCGGGCGAACTTCTCGCCCTCAACGCCGCGCCCGGCGCGGTGGCTCCCGACGAGCCCGGCCCCTATGGCGTCTACGCCCTGGCTTTGGCCGAAGCCCTGCGCGAACCGGGCCTGCCGATCGATCAGGCCTTCGACCGGACCCGGATGAGAGCCGCCGAACAAACCAATGGCGCGTCGATTCCGTGGGACGAATCGAAACTGACCGCGCCGCCGGCCTTGTTCGCCCGGACGCCCGACGCCCATCGCCTCGCCGTCGAGAGCGCAACGTGGCTGCGCGCGCGCCCGATCCGCGATTATTCCGTGAGCGACGCCTTCATCGCCGCGCTCGATCGCGACACGATCCAGGGCTATCTCGACTTTCTCGCCGTCTATCCCGATTCGCCCTATGCGCCACGCGTGCGCGCCGTTCTGGCGGTGCGCCGCGAGGCGATGATGTGGCGGCGCGCCTGGCTGCGCAACACGCCGGAGGCCTATTGGACCTATGCGCATTTCTATCCGCGCGGACCGCACATTTATGACGCGCGCCGCCGCCTCGCCGATCTCGGCGCGCCCGACCAGGCCCCGGCCAAATTCGGCATGGTCGACCTCGGCGCGCCGCCGCCCCCGCCTGCCGATCATGCGGTGTTCCAGCGGCCCTATGTCGTGTTCGCGGACCCCGACTGGGCGCCGCCGCCTCGGCCGCCGGCCAGTTTCCTGCCGCCGCCGGCCGTGATCGTCAAGGAGGCGCCGCCGCCGCCGCCTCATGCCGGCCTGTTGCCCCTGCCGCTTGCCGTCGCGCCGCTGGCCGGCGCCACGGCCGCGACGCATATGGGCGTGCTCCATGCGCCCGCTGTGGTGGCGGCGAAGGCGCCGGGAGCGCAGGATTATTACGATCGGTTCAAAAACCTCGCCGGCGCGCACGACGGCGCCGACGGCTGCGGCGAACCGGGAAAGCCGCCCTGCCGCTGACAAACGGCCCGGTCATTCGGACGCCGGCGCCGCGTCCACGATCATGCCGTCGGCGAACCAGCGGACGAGGAAGCCGCCGGCGACCTGCGCCATTTCGCCCTCGTCCCGCTCCGGATTGGCGAAGGCCAAGGACGCACAGATATCCCCGAAGGCCGCGCCCGCCATCGTCCCGGTCAAGGCGATCCTTTCCAGGTCGTCGAGAACGCGATAATGCACGTCGAGCTCCCGCCGCCACAAGGCCAGCGTCACATCCTCTCCGTCACGCGCCGTTGCGACCGGCTCGCCGGCCTGAGCCGACTCATAGGCGGCGAGCGCATCCTCCGTCGCCTCGACGACAAGAACGCTCGGATGGAAGCCGAAACACAGGCGCGGCCAATCCTCCTCCTCGATGCGCCCAAGAATTTCGATCGGCAGTTCGACCGCGTCGGCGGCGTCGAAACTTTTGGCCAGCCCCGCCTCCAGCGCCGCCACACCACAGACGAAGCGATCGCCGGCATGGAGCGCCGACGCGCGCAAGTAAGCGGGCAGGCCGGCGCCGACCCAGCGGGCGCTGCGGAAGGTCGAGGGGCTGGCTTTGGCGTAGGCCTCGACCAGCGCGCCGAAAGCCTCGTCCCCCATCGCCTCGCGCAGGGCCGGATAATCATTGCTGAGATATTCCGCCATCCTGAGCCGGAAACCGTCGTGATAGACGGCGAATGTCTCGGCGATGTTTGCCGCGCGCGCCGGCGGGCGCAACAGCGCGAGCAGCCGCGGCGACGGCGCCTGCGCCAGCACGCTCTCCTGGAACAGGCTCTGCACGTCGGAAAGCTTCATGCGAACGCCTTTTCCTCGGCCTCGGCGAGCGCCCTCATGTGGCGCAGTTCGTCGAGAAGTTCGCAGAAAGGCGGAAAACGATCGTCGCGCTCGATCATCGCCGGGATCGGCCCGAAGGTCCGCCAGACATGGGAAAACAGCGCCCAGACATCGTCGCAGACGGGATGGTCGTGGGTGTCGATCTTGTGGGTTTCGAGATCGGTATGGCCGGCGACATGGATCTGGGCGACGCGTTCCTTCGGCAGGCGGTCGAGATAGGCGCGGGCGTCGAAACCGTGGTTGAAGGCGGAAACATAGACATTGTTGATGTCGAGCAGCAGCAGGCAATCGGCGCGCCGCGCCAGTTCGGCGATGAAATCCGCCTCGCTCATCTCGTCGCCGGCGAAGGCGACATAGGTCGAAGGATTTTCCAGCGCGATCCGGCGGCCGAGGAAATCCTGAACGCGCGACGCCCGCTCGACGCAATGATCGAGCGCTTCGCGCGTCAGCGGCGCCGGCAGGAGGTCATGCAGGTTGAGGCCGTGGACGCCGGTCCAGGCGAGATGGTCCGACACCAGTTCCGGCTCGACCCGCGCGATCAGTCGTTTCAGCGCGCGCAGATAATCGAGGTCCAGCGGATCGGTCGACGCCAGCGACAAGGACACGCCATGCATGCGCATCGGATAATCGGCGCGGATGCGGTCGAGCATGGCCATCGGCCGTCCGCCGGGAACCATGTAATTTTCCGAAATGATCTCGAACCAGTCCACCGGCTGCGGGGAGTCGAGAATTTCCGGGTAATAGACGGGCCGCAGGCCAAGCCCAAATCCTTGCGGATCATTCGCTGTCATCGCCATCTCCGGGCCGTGGGAGCCTCCCCGCGCCAAAGAAAAATCGCGCGGGGAAGAAAAAAGGTCGCGCGATCAGCCGACCGTGCCGCCGAGCTTGGTGCAGGCCGAGGTGGATTTTTCCGGCAGCCAGCCCATGCCCTTGCACGAGTTCTTGCCCTTGCAGGCGTTGCTGGCGGACTTGCAGGCGCTCTGCCCCTTGCAGGCGTTGACGCCCATGCAATGAACCGGCGCCTTCTTGGCCTGCGCCTGGGTGGTGAGGGCGGCGCCGGAAATGGCGAGCGCAATGGCGGCGGCGGCGAGGCTCGCGCCGGAAACGACCTTGATCTGCATTGTCATTCTCCCTGAGATCGCGCCCGGACCCGGTCGCGTCGCGCAAGCTCCTTTGGCCTGCGCAAGGGGATACGGCGCGGCGGAGGAAAAGATTACAGCGTTGCGCAAAAAAAATTCAGCCGCCGGTCAGGCTCATCGGGCGGCGCGACGGCGCCAGCGCGCCCGACCATTGGGCGACGAAATCATGGCCGCGCGGCTTGCGGCGCATGGCCTCGTCGAGCGCCGCATGGAGCGCGGAATCATCCGGCGACGAGCGCAGCGGGCCGCGCAGGTCGGTCCGGTCCTCCTGGCCAAGGCAGGTATAAAGCGCGCCCGTGCAGGTCACGCGGACGCGGTTGCAACTGTCGCAGAAATGCTGGCTGAGCGGGGTGATGAAGCCGACCCGGCCGCCGGTCTCGGCGACATCGAAATAATGCGCCGGGCCGCCGCTCGCATGGGTCGAGGGCGACAGCGTCAGCCGCTCGGCCAAGGCGGCGGCGACGGCGTCGAGCGGGAGGAAACTTTCGATATTGCCGGCCGCGTCCTCGCCCAGCGGCATGACCTCGATGAAGGAGACGTCCATGCCGAGCCCATGCGCCCATTCGACGAGGGACAGGAATTCATCCTGGTTGACGCCCTTGAGCGCCACGCAATTGATCTTGACCTTGAGGCCGGCCGCGCGCGCCGCCTCGACGCCCGCCAGAACCTGGGCGACGTCGCCCCAGCGGGTCAGCGCGCGGAATTTTTGCGCGTCAAGCGTGTCGAGCGAGACATTGACCCGTCGCACGCCGCAATCCGCGAGCTCCGCGGCGTAACGCGCGAGCTGCGCGCCGTTGGTGGTCAGGGTCAGCTCGCGCAAGCCCCGCTCGAACAGGGGCGACAGGCCGCGGAACAGGCTCATGACATTGCGCCGCACCAGCGGCTCGCCGCCGGTGATCCGGATCTTGCGCACGCCGCGCGCGACAAAGGCCGAAGCCAGCCGCTCAAGCTCTTCCAGCGTGAGCAGATCGGCCTTGGGCAGGAAATTCATGTTTTCCGACATGCAATAGACGCAGCGGAAATTGCAGCGGTCGGTGACGGAGAGCCGGATATAGTCGATGCGCCGGGCGTAGGAATCGACCAGCGGCGCCGAAGCGGAATATTCGGCGGCGGGAAGCGGCTTTTCGGGCGGCTGCGGGCGCATGTCTTCTATATAGGCGTTTTCCTCGCGCCGTGCAGCAGCATACGGAATTCGCGGCTTTTTTCCTTTATGCCGCTTTTCACTGATCGCAACTCATCGCGACCAGTGAACCCCTCGCATCAGCTCGGCGTCGCTTCGCTCCTGACCGGTTCTCATCCATGAGAACCGGTATTATGCCCATTTTCACTGATCGCGACTCATCGCGACCAGTGAACCCCTCGCATCGGCTCGGCGTCGCTTCGCTCCTCACCGGTTCTCATCAATGAGAACGGGTATTACTCGGCGACAGCCTGAGGCGCCTCGCCTTCCACCGGCCGTTTTTTCCTCCGGCGCAGCGGCAAAGGCAGGAGCCGCAGCGCCAGCAGGACGCCGACGAAGCCGATGGCGGCGCTGGCGGCGCCATCGGCGGTGAGCGGCAGAGCCGGCTGGAAATCGTCGAAAGCGCCGCGCGCGACCTGCGGGTCGGCGTCCACGGCCAAGGCGAAAATTTTCGACAAGGGTAGTCCGCCATTGAGGTCGGCGGCCTGGCGTTTGAGCCGCGCCAGCCGCACGGTCTCCTGCGCGACGCGGGCGCCGCGCAGGCGCACGAAGGCGTCGACCGAGCTTTCGAGACGCCCCACGCCTTCGTCGTGGCTGAGGCCCGACGCCCGGCTGTCGGAATCGAAAGCCGAGACGGAGGCCTGCAATTCGTCGATCGCGCCGCCCAGGCGCTGACGATATTGCTGGGCGAATTCCGGCGCCTGCGAAAAGCTCAAGCCCGCGGCGAGCGCCGCGGCCAGGCTTGTTCTGCGCCACAAGGTCGCCATGACGTGAAGCCGGTTCAGGCGCTGAGCCGTTCCGCCCGTCGGGCGACGGCGGAATGGTCGACCAGTGCGAGCGCGTCCTCGACCACCCGCACGCCGGCGCCCCGGCGCACGGCATGGGTCGCGAGATGGCGGCGGAAGGCGCGCGCGCCCGGCCGTCCGGCGAAAAGCCCAAGCATGTGCCGGGTGATGTCGGCAAGGCGCGCGCCCTCGACGAGATTGCGCTCGATATAGGGCAAAAAGGCCTCGACCGCCGCGCGGCTGCTGTCGAAGGGCGACGGAACGCCGAACAGCAGCGGATCGACCTGCTGAAGCATCGACAGATCGTGATAGGCGGCGCGGCCAATCATCACGCCGTCGACATGTTCAAGCTGGGATGCAGCCGCTTCCAGCGTATCGACGCCGCCGTTGATCGCCATCGGGACCTCCGGCATCGAACGTTTCAGCTCATGGACCAGAGGGTAATCCAGCGGCGGAACCTCGCGGTTTTCCTTGGGCGACAGGCCCTTGAGCCAGGCCTTCCGGGCATGGACGATCAGGGCGTCGGCCCCGGCCGCGACCACGGCGCCGGCCATGGCGAACAAAGCCGCGCGCGGCTCCTGGTCATCGACGCCGATGCGGCATTTGACCGAGACCGTCAGACCGGACGCCTCCTTCATCGCCGCGACACAGCGCGCGACAAGCTCCGGATCGCGCATCAGGCAGGCCCCGAAGGCCCCGTTCTGCACCCGGTCCGACGGGCAGCCGACATTGAGATCGATCTCGTCATAAGCAAATTCGGCGCAGATTTTCGCCGCCCGCGCCAATTCCTCCGGGTCGGAGCCGCCAAGCTGCACGGCGAGCGGATGTTCGCTCGGGTCATAGCCAAGCAGCCGCTCACGGTCGCCATGCACGATGGCGGCGGAAGTGACCATTTCCGTGTAAAGCCGCGTCTTGCGCGAATGAAGCCGCGCCAGGACCCGATAATGCCGATCGGTCCATTCCATCATCGGCGCGACGGAAAAGCGCCAGGGGCTGAAAGTCAAATATTTTCCTTCATCTTCAATATGGCTGGCCATTTCAGGGCTTGTCTCGTTTCCTGTCATACATTGCCATTTTCGCCGATTTTCGCCCATAGTTACAACAAAAGTTGTAAATCCAGCGGCCATGTCGCAAATGGGCGCGATCATCCAAAGACGCCGCAAGGACGGCTCCACCGCCTTTCTGGCGCAAATCTCCCTCACGCGCGAGGGCAAAATCGCGCATCGCGAATCCAAGACCATCGAGCGTCGGCCGGCGGCTGCGGCCTGGCTCAAGAAGCGCGAGGGGAACTCGCCAAGCCGGGCGCGCTGCTCGGCGCGAAATCCGGCGCGCCGCCGGGGCCACGCTCGCCGATGCGATCGACCGCTATATCGCCGAAAACGCGCGCGCCATGGGCCGGACCAAGGCGCAGGTTCTGCGCACGATCATCAAGCTGCGCCGAAGGATCGCTGGATGGAGTCCGCAATACCTCTCAGCCGCCCTCGGAGCCCTCCCGCGTTAACTTCGATTGGGGCCCCCGCGGTTTTAG
>CAVSEY010000022.1:0-63948 GCA_963727035.1 uncultured Pseudomonadota bacterium
CCGCGCGGCGCGGCGGCGCGGCGCAGCCGATCGTTGATCGCCTCGCCGAGATCGGCGTCGGGAATGGGCGCGACCGCGATTCTTGCGGCCCCGCCGGCGTCGAGCGCCCGCAGCATGGAAAAGAGATTGGCCGCCGCCTCGGTCAGATCGCCGCGCGGCGAAAGGTCCAGCACCCGCCCCGAGGCCCCCTTGAAACGGCCGCCGAAATCGAGGCCCGCCTCGCCGTCCTCAAGATCTTGCGCGGCGAGGCGCACCGAGGCGCGCGGCGCATAATGCGAGGCGAGCATGCCCGGCGCCAAGACTGGAACCCCTTCTGGAACCGCTTCTGGACCCGCTTGCGGACCCACTTGCGCCCCCGCAAGGCCTTCGCCAAGCACGCGCTCGATCTCGGCGCGCGACACGCCGCCCGGACGCAACAGGCGCGGCGCGCCGTCGAGCAGGGAGAGAATGGTCGATTCGACCCCGACCGGGCAGGCGCCGCCATTGAGCACGGCGTCGATCCGGCCTTCGAGGTCGGCCAGCACATGGCCGACGGTCGAGGGGCTGACATGGCCGGACAGATTGGCCGAGGGCGCCGCGACCGGGCCGCCGGCCGCCGCGATCACGCCGCGCGTCAAGGCGTTGGCCGGAACGCGCAGCGCCACGCTGTCGAGGCCCGCCCGCGCCAGGTCGCAGACGCTCGCGCCGGGCGCCAAAGGCAGCACCAGAGTGAGCGGCCCGGGCCAGAAGGCTTCGGCCAGTTTCTCGGCGCGCGCGTCAAAGACGCCCTCGCGCCGCGCCGAGGCCAGATCGGCGACATGGGCGATCAGAGGATTGAAGCTCGGCCGCCCCTTGGCCCGATAAATTCCGGCAACCGCGCGCGGGTCGGCCGCCAGGGCCCCCAGCCCGTAAACCGTCTCGGTCGGCAGCGCGACCAGCCCGCCGGCGCGCAAAATCGTCGCGGCTTGCGCAATTCCCGCCGGCCCGGGCGTCAGCAGCCGGGTGACCCGCTTGTCTTCTGCTTGCAATCGGCCAATCCTGCTTGACGTCGGCGGGAGATTTAGTTCATATATAAACTATTCGCCTGCCGCACATGCGAAAGCACATGACATCGGCGCGCGCGCCGATCAAGGACAATGCACGACCCGACCTGGGGGAGACGGCTATGCCGGATGTCGAAATCGCAAGATCGGGCGCTGTGCTCGAACTGACGCTGAACCGCCCAGCCAAGAAGAACGCCCTGACCAACGCCATGTATCGGGCGCTGAACGAGGCGCTGCGCGAAGCCGAGCGCGACCCGGCGATCGGCGCGGTTCTCATCGCCGGCGCGGGCGGCGTCTTTTCGGCTGGCAATGACATCGGCGATTTCGTCGCCGCGGTTCAGGGCGGGGACATGGCCGGCGCCGATTTCGTGCGCAAGATCGCCGCCTTTCCCAAGCCTTTGGTCGCGGCCGTCGACGGGCTGGCGGTGGGAGTCGGCTGCACCATGCTGCTCCATTGCGATCTCGTCTATGCGACGCCTGAATCGCGCTTCCTGCTGCCTTTCGTCGAACTCGGCCTCCTGCCCGAGGCCGGCTCCTCGCTGCTGCTGCCGCGCCGGGTCGGCATGGCCCGCGCCAGCGCCTGGCTGCTTGCCGGCGACAGTTTTTCGGCCGGCGAGGCTTTGGCCGCCGGTCTGCTTAACGCGACTCCTTCAAAGGACTCCCTGATCGTCACGGCGCGGGAAAAAGCGGCGCAACTCGCGGCCAAGCCGCGCGCCGCCCTGATGGCGGCGCGAAAGTTCCTGCGCGGCGACACGGCCGAAATCCTCGCCCGGATCGAGGCCGAACTCGACGCCTTCCACAAGGCCCTGGCCTCGCCCGAGGCGCGGGCGGCGCTCATGGCCTTCCTCAACAAGGGCAAATGATGCGAATTCCGCATGACTCATGCGGAAACAAACTGAAAAGCGGGAGGAAATCATGTCCGGACTTGCTGGCAAAACCCTGTTCATCACCGGCGCCTCGCGCGGCATCGGCCTCGCCATCGCGCTGCGCGCCGCGCGCGACGGCGCCAATGTCGCCATTGCCGCCAAGACGGCGGAGCCGCATCCCAAACTGCCGGGCACGATTTTCACCGCGGCAAAAGAAATCGAGCAGGCCGGCGGCCGCGCCCTGCCGCTGAATGTGGACGTGCGCGACGAGGCCCAGGTGGCCGAGGCCCTGGCGCGAACGGCCCGGGAGTTCGGCGGCGTGGACATCGTCGTCAACAACGCCAGCGCCATTGCGCTGGGGGGCAGCCAGCAGATCGACATGAAGCGCTTCGACCTGATGCATCAGGTCAATGCGCGCGGCTCCTACATGACCGCCAAGCTCGCCTTCCCCTACCTCGTCAAGGCCGAAAACCCCCATGTGCTGATGCTGGCGCCGCCGCTCGACATGAAGGAAAAATGGTTCGCGCCCCACACCGCCTATTCCATGGCCAAATTCGGCATGAGCCTCGCCGTTCTCGGCCTCGCCGGCGAGTTCCGCCCGGCGGGAATCGCGGTCAACGCGCTGTGGCCGCGCACAACCATAGCCACCGCCGCGATCAACAATCTGCTCGGCGGCGAACAACTGATGCGCGCCTCGCGCAAGCCGGAGATCATGGCCGACGCGGCTCATGCGATTTTCTGCTCGCCGAGCCGCCAGACCAGCGGAAAATTCTTCATCGACGACGTGGTCCTGGCCGCTCATGGGATAAAAGATTTCGACGCCTATCGCGTCGATCCCTCAAGCCCGCTCGCCCCGGATTTTTTCGTGCCCGACGAAACGCCGGTCCCGGAGGGGGTTTCGCTCAAGCCGCTGGTTTGACGGCTTCGATCCGCGCCGCTAACAGATTTTCAGGCGCGGGGGAGAGTCGCGGGCGATGGCGGTTTACACGGATGTCACGGACGAGGCCCTGTTCGCCTTTCTCGGCGCTTATGACCTCGGCGCAGTCCTGTCCTTCAAGGGCATAGCCGAGGGCGTCGAGAACTCCAATTTCCTGCTTCATTGCGAAGCCGGATACTTCATCCTCACCCTCTATGAAAGGCGGGTGAATCCGGCCGACCTGCCCTTTTTCATCGGGCTGATGGAGCATCTGGCGGCCAAGAACCTGTCCTGCCCGCTTCCGGTCAAGCGCCGCGACGGCCGCTCTCTCGGGACGCTCGCCGGGCGTCCGGCGGCGATCGTCACCTTTCTCGACGGCGTCTCGACCCGCAAGCCGGAGGCGCGTCACTGCGGCGAAACCGGGCGCGCGCTGGCGCAATTGCATCTCGCCGGCCGCGGGTTCGCCCTCACCCGCCCCAATGCGTTGTCGCTCGCGCATTGGCCCGATCTTTTCGAGGCTTCGCGCGCGCGCGCCGACGAGGTTTCGCCGGATCTGGCGCAGGAGATCGCGGCGGAACTCGATTTCCTGCGGCGCCATTGGCCCGGCGACCTGCCGCGGGGCGTGATCCACGCCGATCTCTTTCCCGACAATGTCTTTTTCATCGGCGAAAAACTGTCGGGCCTGATCGACTTCTATTTCGCCTGCAACGATTCCCTGGCTTACGATCTCGCGATCTGCCTCAACGCCTGGTGTTTCGAGCCGGACGGCGCGTTCAACGCGACGAAAGGCCGCGCCTTGCTGCAAGGCTACCAGAGCCTGCGCCCGCTCGACGAGCATGAGCGCCACGCCCTGCCGGTTCTGGCGCGCGGCGCCGCCATGCGCTTCCTGCTGACCCGGCTCTACGACTGGCTCAACGTGCCGCCCGGCGCCTTGGTGAAGCTCAAGAATCCGCTCGAATATCTCGGCAAGCTCAGGTTCCACCGGACCATCGACAACGCGAGCGAATATGGGCTGATGGAATGACCCGCCGCGTCGCGATCTGGACCGACGGCGCCTGTTCCGGCAATCCCGGACCCGGCGGCTGGGGCGCCATCCTGACCTATAACGGCGCCGAGAAGGATTTTTCCGGCGGCGAGCCTTTGACCACCAACAATCGCATGGAGCTTCTCGCCGCCATTTCGGCTCTGGAGGCGCTGACCCGCCCCTGCGCGATCGATCTGCACACCGATTCCCAATACGTCCGCCAGGGCGTCACGGCCTGGATGCACAACTGGAAGCGCAACGGCTGGCGCACCGCCGACAGGAAACCGGTCAAGAACGAGGATTTGTGGAAGCGGCTCGACGAGGCGGCGCAACGCCACGACATCTCCTGGCATTGGGTCAAGGGCCACGCCGGCGATCCGATGAACGAGCGCGCCGACGCGCTGGCGCGGGCCGGCATGGCGCCCTACCGCAAGGGGGCATAGCGGATCAGGCCACGCTTGCGTCGGCGGCGCGCCCTTTGCTAAAGAAAAGCATGGGATTTGGCGGGGGCGCCTCAAGAGCGGAAAAAAATGACCAAAGCGACGAATGCCTCGATCCGTCCACTTGTGCTTTTCGGCCTGCTGTTTCTGGCCTGGAGCGCATTTTCCGGGACGGCCCGCGCGCAAAGCTGCAGCGAAGACATGGCGGCCTTCGGCAAGAGCCGCAACGCCGAGGTCGAGGCGCTCAACGTCATTTCCGCCGCCCACGACAAGAAGCTCGATCCCGTCGCCGCCTGCCCGCATCTGCGCAAGATGAAGGAAATCGAGGCCAAAATGGCCGACTACATGGCCAAGAACAAGGATTGGTGTAACATTCCGGACGATTTCATCACGAAGTTCAAGGAAAGCTCGGTGCGCACCGCCAATGTGGCCCAGCAGGCCTGCGCGCTGGCCGCCAAGGCCAAGCAGATGCAGGAAAGCGGCGGGGGCGGAGGCCTGGGCAATCTGCCGCCGCCGCCGAAACTCCCCGCCGGACCGCTCTGAGCCATGCCGGAGCCGGCGGCCGAAGGCGCGGCTGAGGCCCAACTGCCCGACGCGCCGGCCTCCGCCCTGTGGCGGCGCCTGCCTGCCAGCTGGATCCCCTATGTTCAGCTTGCGCGGCTCGACCGCCCGGCCGGCTGGCAATTATTGCTGGCGCCCTGCCTGTCCTCGGTCTGCCTCGCCACGATCCGGCGCCTGGAGAACCCGAATTACCTGCTGCTCGCTTTGTTCTTCATCGGCGCCGTCGTCATGCGCGGCGCGGGATCGACCTTCAACGACCTGATCGACCGCAAGATCGACGCCGAGGTCGCCCGCACCGCCCGGCGGCCGCTTCCGTCGGGCCGCGTCAGCCCGCGCAACGCCGCGATCTTCATGGCCGCGCAGACGCTTGTCGGCCTCGCCGTCCTGCTGTCGCTCAACCGTTTCGCCATCCTGCTCGGCCTGCTCTCGCTGATACCGGTCACGGTCTATCCTTTTCTGAAGCGCTTCACGTCCTGGCCGCAGGCCGCGCTGGGTCTCGCCTTTTCCTGGGGAGCGCTGATGGGCTGGGCGGCGCAGACCGGCGGCCTCGCCGCGCCGGCTTTCTGGCTTTATGTCTCATGCGTCGCCTGGACGATCGGCTACGACACGATCTACGCGCTCCAGGACCGCAGGGACGACGTCGCAGCCGGCGTCAAATCGACCGCGCTTCTGTTCGGCGCCCATGTCCAGCTTGCGGTGGCCCTGTTCTATCTCGTGAGCGTGGTCTGCGCCGAAATCGCGCTTCTGACGGCGGGCGCGGGCATTGTCGCCCATATCGGCCTGCTCGCCTTCGCCGCGCATCTGCTGTGGCAGATCCGCCGGCTGGAGGACGCCGACGAAGCCGAAGCCCTCAAACTCTTCCGCTCCAATGGCCTGGCTGGATTCATCCTGTTCGCCGGCCTGCTGGGCGAAAACATGCTGTTCTATCTGGTGCGCTGAGCCGGATTTCAACAACGGCTCATTCGTAGCAGACGATTTCGCGCTCGTCGCGATGGACCGGCAGGACGCGGCCTTTCATGCCCGCCTTGCGGCGCGCCGAAATGGCGGAGCGCCGCGCTTTCAGCGGCCAGCCGCGCCGGCGCGGCTGAACCGCGCCGGCCTTGATCGCGCCGAACCGGCTCTCGACCACGGCGTCGCCGCCCCTTGACGACCCGCGTGAGGCGCGGCAGGCGGAAGAACTTCGCCCAGGCCAGCCAGTCCCGCGCGGCGTCGCGTTCATTGTCGGCTTCCGCCAGCGCCACGTCGAGGTCCGGGTCGGCGTGAACCAGGGCCACGCGATAGAACAGCCCGCGCGCGCCTTGCTGCAACGCCAAGGCGACGCCGCGAAAACTGCGCGTCGGCAGCGAAAGGCGCATACGCACCCCGGCGACGCAGCGGTCGATGGCGATGGAGTCCGCCGTGACGGCGATCTCGCGCTGACCGGAATCTGCGCGCGGGTCGTTGGCGACGATTCGGGCGACTGGAGCGGTCTGGGTTTCGGACATGACGGGCTTCCGACGAAAATTTTCGCGTTGGACCCAACATTCAGCCGCAAGCCTCCACGACGCCGCTAAAAAAACAGGCGGCATTTTAACGATCCCGCCGCCCGGTTGGGCATGTCCAACCCAGAGTTGCGGCGATTGTTCAAATTGTCGCCAATCCCTTCATCGGCCTCGCCGGATCGGGCATTTCGCGCTCGCGGAATTTCTTGCCCTGCCGCGCCATGGCGATTACAGGAGAAGGCGACCTTCTCCCGCGAGTTGAAAATTGTCCGACCCTTCCACCTTCGCCGCCCTCCTGCCTCGCATCGAGGCGGTCGCGCGGGAAGCCGGCGCGATTGCGATGGAGTTTTTCCGTCCCGGCGCGCCTACCCGGGCCGAGGTCAGCCAGAAGCCGGGCGGTTCGCCAGTGACCGAGGCCGACCTGCGCGTCGACCGTTTCCTGCGGGACCGCCTCCTTGCCTTGTCGCCGAACCTTGGCTGGCTCTCCGAGGAAAGCGTCGATTCGCCGGAACGGCTGGGCCGCGAGGCCCTGTTCGTCGTCGATCCGATCGACGGCACGCGCGGCTTCGTGGCGGGCGATCCCTGTTTCGCCATCTGCGTCGCCGTGATCGCCCATAACCAGCCCGTCCTCGGCGTCGTCCACGCCCCGGCGCTGGATGAGACATTCGTCGCCCTGTCCGGCGGCGGCGCGCGGCGCAACGGCGCGCCGATCGCGGTTTCGAGGCGGCGCGAACTCGCCGGCGCCTCAGTCTCCGCGCCCGACGCGCTCGCCGCCGATCTGCGGCGCTCCGGGCTTTCCTTCAGCCAGCAGCCGCGGCTCCCGTCGCTCGCCATGCGCCTGCTGCGGGTCGCTCATGGCGAATTCGACGCGGCGCTTGCCCGCAAGGACGCCCATGACTGGGACATAGCCGCCGCCGACCTCGTCCTGCGCGAGGCGGGAGGCGCCTTGACCGATTTTTCCGGCCACGCCCCGCTCTACAACCGGGCCGACCCGGTCCATCCCGCCCTCGCCGCGGGGCCGCCCCGCCTTCAGTCCGATCTGATCCAGGCGGCGCGCGAAGGCGCCTCCAGGGACGCGCGGCGGCGCGCGGTCCGCGAAACGTGAAAACGAAACTTCGGAAAAGGTGATACGCATGAGCCACGAGGTCGAGCCCAAACAACTCTTGCATTTCGTTTTCGGCGGCGAGTTGAAAAGCCTCAAAGACGTCGAATTCAAGGATATATCGAAGATGGATTTGGTCGGCATGTATCCCGACTTCAAAAGCGCCCAAGCCGCCTGGAAAGCCAAGGCGCACGCCACGGTGGACAACGCCCATATGCGCTATTTCATCGTCCATCTGCATCAGGTGCTCGATCCGTCCGACGACTGATCGGCCCAAGGACCGGCCCTTCCCCGCTCGCCTTTTTCCACCATCCGCGCTATCTGTCGCCAGGGAAAAGACTTTCGGGCCCGGCGCCGCAGTTCGAAGGTTTTCTCCGTCTTACGGTCGGGACGATCAGGAAAATTCGCATTGAACCAGGCCGATGGGGACGTCGCCCCGCAAGCCTGGCCGGAAAAACAATAACGAGACCGGACTGAGATGAAAACCGCGGTTTTGCTGCCCGTCTATCATGCGGCCGCCAGGGGCCTGACGCCGTTCAGCGGCCTTTTCCTCTGGCGGCGCGGCCGCAAGGGCAAGGAAGACCTCGATCGGATCGGCGAGCGCCGCGGGCGCGCCGGCCTTCCCCGTCCGCAAGGCAGGCTCGCGTGGCTTCACGGCGCCAGCGTCGGCGAGGGCCTCGCCCTGCTGCCCCTGGTCTCGCGCCTCACCGCCAAGGGCTTCCATGTCCTGGTCACCACCGGCACGGTGACCTCGGCGCGCATTCTCGCGCAACGACTGCCGGAAGGCGCGACCCATCAGT
Organism: uncultured Pseudomonadota bacterium; assembly: GCA_963727035.1. Lineage (GTDB taxonomy): Bacteria > Pseudomonadota > Alphaproteobacteria > Rhizobiales > Beijerinckiaceae > Rhodoblastus. The sequence continues at coordinate 8,213 of CAVSEY010000022.1, forward strand.
TCGCGCCGCTCGACGCGCCCGCCTTCATCGACCGTTTCCTGGACCATTGGCGCCCCGATCTCTTCATTCTCGCCAAATCCGAAATCTGGCCCAACACCATTTGCGCCGTCCACGCCCGCAAAATTCCGATCACTCTGGTCAACGCCCGGCTGTCGCCGCGCTCGTTCGGCCGCTGGCGGCGCCTTCCCGGCTTCATTTCCACCTTGCTCGGCAAGATCGACCTCTGCCTCGCCCAGAGCCAGGACGACGCCACGCGCCTGCTCCAGCTCGGGGCGCCGCGCGTCGACGCGATCGGCAATCTCAAATATGACGTGGACGCGCCGCCGGCCGATCCGGCGCGGCTCGACGACCTCGCCCTGCAGATTGGCCCACGCCCGATATGGATCGCCGCCTCGACCCATCCCGGCGAGGAAGCGCTGGCTTTCGCGGCTCACAAGATGCTTCTCGCGCGGTTCCCCAACCTGCTCACCGTCCTCGCGCCGCGCCATCCGCATCGCGGCCCGGACATTGCGGCGGAAGCCGCGACCTTCGGCCTCACGGCGGCGTTGCGTTCGCGCGGCGACCGGATTCGACCCTCGACGCAAATCTATATCGGCGACACGATCGGCGAGCTTGGCCTGTTCTACCGCCTTTCCAGCGTGATCTTCATGGGGAAATCGCTCGCCGGCCAAGGCGGCCAGAACCCGATCGAGCCGGCCAAGCTCGGCTCGGCCATCCTGCACGGCCCGCATGTCGGCAATTTCCTCGACGTCTATGACACGCTCGACAGCCGGGGCGGCTCGATCCAGGTCGAAAACGCCGAGGACCTCGCCCGACGGATCGAAAATCTCTTCACCGACCCCGCCCTGCTGCGCCGCACGGCGGCCGAATCCCGGCAAGTCGTCGCGGAACTCGGCGGCGCGACCGATAAAATCATGCGGGCGCTCGAACATTATATCGCCCACATGATTGTATCCCAGCCGAGAGCCTTCTAGATTAAGCCAACGACGTTGCGAGGCCCGAAGCCGCAACGACGCCCGAAGCCCCTAAGAGGCAAAATGCGCGCGCCAGCCTTCTGGTGGTCCGCCAGGCCCGGTCTGTTCGGGCGGATCATGATCGTGATCCTGACGCCCCTGGCTGCGCTTTATGGCCGGGCGGCGGCGCGCCGGATGGCGCGTCCCGGCTCGCGCGTCAGCGCCCCAGTCATCTGCATCGGCAATTTCGTCGTCGGCGGCGCCGGCAAGACCCCCACGGCCCTCCGGGTGGCGACCTGGCTGAAACGCGCCGGCGAGACTCCCTATTTCCTGTCGCGCGGCTACGGCGGCGCGCTCAGCGCCGACGGCGGCGCCCATCTGGTCGATCAGCGCCGCCATGGCGCAGCCCAGGCCGGCGACGAACCCCTGCTGTTGGCGCGGGTCGCCCAGACCGTGGTGGCGCGCGACCGCCCGACCGGCGCGATGCTGGCGCTCGCCGGCGGCGCCAGCCTGATCGTGATGGACGACGGCCTGCAAAACCCCAGCCTTCGCCGCGACTTCGCTTTGGCGGTCATCGACGGCGCGGTCGGTTTCGGCAATGGCCGGCTGATCCCGGCGGGCCCCTTGCGGGCGCCGCTCGAGAACCAGCTCCGGCTCTCGTCGGCGGCGCTGGTGATCGGCGAGGGCGCGGCCGGCCGCGCCGCCGCCGCGCTGTTCGAGGCCACCGGCAAGCCGGTCTTTCACGGGCGTCTCGCGCCCGACGCCAACGCCGCCCTGCGCATGCTCGGGGCCCGTGTGGTCGCCTTCGCCGGGATCGGACGGCCGCAGAAATTCTTCGATTCGCTTGAAGCCTGCGGCGCGCGTCTGGTCGCGCGGCACAGTTTCGCCGATCATCATCCCTACCGGCTGAGCGAGATCGCCGCCTTGCAGCGCGAGGCGGAAGCCCTCGACGCTCTTCTGGTGACGACTGAAAAGGACATGGTCAAGCTCTCGCCCTTCATGGCCGCGCTGCGTAAGGACCTGCCGCAGCCCGAGGCTTTGCCGGTCGGGCTGGTGGTCGAGGAAGGCGACGAGCTGCGCCAGTTGCTGCTCGACGTGGTGTCCGGATTTCGCGGCGCCGGCCGGCTGTCCGACAGCGTGAAGCCTTAGGCTTTCTTCGTCAGCTCGCCGAGTTGCTCCAACCGCTTCATCTTCGCCTCCGGCCCGGCGTAGGGCTCCTGGCGGTCAACATTCCAATAGCGCAGTTCCTCGAGCGGAATCTGGACGCCGGTCGCCGCACAGACGACGAAAGCGCCAGGCTTCCTGATCTTGAAATCGCCATCCAGATATTCGACGTCGGCCGGCCCGCTGAGCGGAACGCGGCGATCCATGCGGTTCATCGGCCTCTTCCCTTCCCCCCGCGCTCCCATCGGGGCTTGCTTCGATGTATCGCCAACGCCCCCGCGGTTCAATCCCGCCCGGCTCCAAAATCCCAGGCGGCGGCATATCGTCGCGCCGCGCGCCGCCAGGGCGGGGCATGGATTGCGCATGATTCATGCGCAATCCAACTTCGGCTGGCGCGAAAAATCCACCCACCGCCTGGGATTTTCGCGTCACCGCCTTCGCGAAGCCTGCGAAGCCATCGTGCGGAAACCGCATGATATGGCGCCAAAGTAGCATTTTCGGGAAAAACCGGATTGCCTTTTGCGTCCGCCACTATAGAAGAAACCGAAATTTTGTAAGGGGAGGTTGTGAATGACGCCGAAGAGAATTCTTGTCGCCCAGGGCGGCGGCCCGACTGCGGTGATCAACCAGTCGCTCGCGGGCGTGGTGCTGGAATCGCGCCGTTTCGCCGGCGTGGAGCGGGTCTATGGCGCCCATCATGGCGTGCGCGGCATCATCAACGAAGACCTGCTGGACCTGACCCAGGAAACCACCCACAACCTCGAAATGGTGGCCAATACCCCGGCCTCCGCGCTCGGATCGACGCGCGACAAGCCGGACGCCAAATATTGCCACGAGATCTTCAAGGTGCTTCAGGCCCATGAGATCGGCGCCTTCTTCTATATCGGCGGCAACAATTCCTCGGACACGGTGCGCATCGTCGCGGAAGAGGCGGCCAAGGCCAATTATCCGCTGCGCTGCATGCACATCCCCAAGACGATCGACAACGATCTCGTCGGCAACGACCATACCCCGGGCTTCCCCTCGGCCGCGCGCTTCGTCGCCCAGGCCTTCGCGGGCGCCAATCTCGACAACGCCTCGCTGACCGGCGTCTATGTCGCGGTGGTGATGGGCCGCCACGCCGGCTTCCTGACCGCGGCTTCCGCGCTCGGCAAGAAATTCCCCGATGACGGCCCGCATCTGATCTATCTGCCGGAGCGGACCTTCGACACCGAAAAATTCCTCGCCGACGTGAAGCGCGTCTACGATCGCCTCGGCCGTTGCGTGATCGCGATTTCCGAGGGCGTCCACGACGCCGCGGGAGAGCCGATCGTCACCAAGCTCGCCTCCAAGGTCGAGCATGACGCCCACGGCAATATCCAGCTCTCCGGCACCGGCGCTCTCGCCGACCTTCTGTGCGACGAGATCAAGAACAAGCTCGGCATCAAGCGCGTTCGCGGCGACACGTTCGGCTATGTCCAGCGCTCGTTCCTCGGCTGCGTCTCCGACGTCGATCAGCGCGAGGCGCGCGAGGTCGGCGAGAAGGCGGTGCAATATGCGATGTGGAGCGGCCGCAGCGGCTCGGTCGCGATCAAGCGCACCGGCTATTATTCGGTGGATTACGAACTCGCGGCGCTCGAATCGGTCGCCGGCAAGACCCGCGTGATGGAAGACGAATTCATCACTCCCTGCGGCACCGACGTCACCGACGCCTTCCGTCTGTACCTGCGCCCGCTGCTGGGCTCGGGCATGCCCGACGCCTATCGCCTGCGTCCGAACCACGTCGCCAAGGTCCTCAAGAAGGGCTGATGCGAGAGCGGTGAAATTCAGGGCCGGCCTGACCCGATGCGTCTCGCGCAGCGGTCGGGCCGGCCTTCCGCTTTTTGGGCTGGCCGAAACAAGCAACGCGCGCAGAAAATTCCCCGCCGCTGGAGCGAGGCGGGGCACAGGCTGACACTGGCCCGCGTCGAGCCGGAGACCCAAATCCTGCCATTGCTCGCCGATTATTGGACCATCCTGAAATCCGGCGCCTTCCGCGCCGCCGATTACGCATGGCTGCACCTGGGCTCGCGCGCTCTCGCGCCCATCGCCTTGCTCCATTACCTGCTGACCGGAGAGAGCCAGGGGAACCGCCCGACGCCTTTCTTCGATCCCGCCTTTTTCGCGGCGCGGCGCCCGCAGGGCGGCAGTCCCTTCGCCGCCTTTCTGCGAAGCCCCCGCGGCGCGCCGGCCTGCGCCGAATTCGATGAGGCCTGGTTCGTCGCCCGTCATGAGGAGGCAAGAAGCGCCGCCTCGCCCTGGGCCTTCATGACCGAACGCGGGATCGCCGATCTGCTCGACCCGTCGCCGAATGTCTCGCTCGCCTTCGTCGCCGGCGCCTATCGCACCCGCAACAAAAGGCTGGCGCGCACGCTGATGAAGGTTTTTCATCGCCGGCGCGGCGACGGCCGGACCTCCTGCGTCCTGAACCGAGCCGACCTCAAGGCGAATCAGGCCGCCTTCCGCGCCGCGATCCGCCTGCGCGCGCTGAAAGAGACGCCGGCGCAACGGCCCTGGCTCGTCTTCGTCCAGACCGATGGCGGCCATCCCGCGCGCCTTCATGCGCCCGAGCGCCGCTACGATCTGATGCTCAATTATTATCGCGAGCCGAAAGAGCCGGCGCGCGACGCAGAATATGTCTTTGTCCAGAACGGAACCAAGACCACCGCCATCGCCCGGCTGATGGAGGCGCGGCCCCATATCTTCGACGCTTATGACTACGTGCTGTTGCTCGATGACGACATCGACCTCTCGGCGGCGCAAATCGCCGATCTTTTCGATCTCATGCGCCAGAATGGCCTCGACCTCGCCCAGCCCGCGCTCGCCGAGGGCTCGCGACGGCTCCTTCCCGGTCCTGTTCCGGAAAGCGGGATCGCCCGGGTTCAGAAAAGTCAATTACGTCGAGATCATGACGCCCGCTTTGTCGCGCCGCGCTCTGGCCGCGAGCGCCGACTGTTTCCGGGCTGGCGTCAGCGGCTTCGGCGTCGATGTCCTGATCGGCGCGACGGTCGCCAAAAAATTCGGCCCGAATGTCGCGGTGGTGGACCAGGTCGCGGCGCGGCACCTGCGCGCCATCGACCTCGAAGGCGGCGCGCTTTATCGCTATCTCTCCGCGAATGGCGTTGATCCCGGCGTTGAAATGTGGACCATCCTGGCCGAAAACGGGCTGGAGCCGGATCTCGTCGAAACGGAGGCGCGCGGAAGTTGAAGGTCTATTTCATCAATCTCGACCGCGCTCCCGAGCGCCGCGCCTATACCGAGCAGAAACTGCAAGGTCTCGATTTCGAGCGCGTCGCGGCCGTGGACGGCAAGTTGAACCCGCCGACAAAAATAGGCCTGAACCGTTTCCAGATCGCCTGTATCGACAGCCACCGCGTCGCCTGGCGCAAATTTCTCGCCACGCCCGCGCCCTTTGCCTGTTTCCTGGAGGACGATCTCCATTTCTCGGCCGACTTTCCGGCTTTCGTCGGCGATGAAGGCTGGATTCCTGCCGACGCCCATGCGGTCAAACTCGACAGTTTCTACAATGTGGTCATGGTCGGGACGCCCCGGCCGGCGCCACAGGGTCGCGCATTGGCGCGGCTGTTCACCCGCCACGAGAGCTCGGCGGCCTACATTCTCAGCCGCCATGGCGCGGAAACTTTTTTGCGCCTGAGCGAAAACCCGACGCGGCCGGTCGATTACATCCTGTTTCCCGAGGATCCGATCGGCGAGAAGCTGAACGTCTATCAGCTCACCCCGGCCGTCACGGTCCAGGACTCGCGCTACGAGGAACACCACGCGCCGGGCCAGAAATTCGTCAGCGACATCGCCCGCACCGACCGCCCCGGTCCCGACGGCGGCCTGCCCCGGCTGTGGTTCAAGCTGAAACGGGAAATTGTCCGGATTTTCCTCGATATCGGCCGCGCCCGACGTTACCTCGTCAACCGCCTCATTCGCGGCCTCAAGCCGGAAGTCATTCCGTTCCGGTAGCTCGATCAGAACAGGCTGCCCTGCCCGCCCGGTTTTGCCTTTGGCGGCCTGGCGGCGCGTTTTCGGGCCTGGGCCGCGTCGAGCGCCGGGCCCGCGGTGGCGGCGATCCTGCCGTCGGCGAATTGCAAGGTGAGAAGCGCGCCATCGGGCGCCTGGGCGACGGAGCGGACGGGGGCGCCGGCGGCGTCGCGCGCCAGCGCGAATCCGCGCCGCAGCACCGCCTCATAGCCGACCGCCGCCATCATCTGCCCGGCATGGGCAAGCGCTTCGCGGCGGCGCGCCAGCACGGCGCGCGCCGCCGCGTCGAGCCGGGCCGCCAGGGCCTGCCGCTTTTCCTCCCGCGCGCGCAGATCGTTGCGCAACAGCGCATGACTGGCGAGGCGGGCGGCGGCGAAGCGCGCGGCAAGCGCCGCCAGCCGCTCGCCCCTTTTCTCGACCAATGCGCCGCGCGCCGCGCCAAGCCGAAAGGCGAGATTGTTGAGCCGCCCCGCCGCGCGCTGCACTTCGGCATGGGGCGCATGGCGCGCGAGCAGCCGGGAGGCGTTGGCCAGCGCGAGCTGGCGGCGGGAAAACCCGGCGGCGAGGCTGGCGCGCAATCTGTCGCCGGCGCGGTCGAGCCTTTGGCGCGGCGTCGCCAACAGGCTTTCAGGCCCCGGCAGGGCGCGGGCCAAGCCGCGCAGATCCGCGCGCCGGCGATCCAGCAGCCGCAAGGCGGCGGCGTCGAGGCGGCGCGCGCGGTCGGCGAGATCGGTCAGAAGTTCGGCGCGCACCGGCACGGCCTTTTCGGCGGCGCCGGTCGGCGTCGGCGCGCGCAGATCGGCGACGAGGTCGAGCAGGGTCCAGTCGGTCTCATGGCCGATCGCCGAAATCAGCGGAATGTCGGAAGCCGCCGCCGCGCGTAAAACCTCCTCCTCATTAAAACTCCACAAATCCTCCAGCGAGCCGCCGCCGCGCGCCACGATCAGCAGATCGGGGCGCGGGATCGCGCCGCCCAAGGGCAAGGCGTTGAAGCCGCGAATCGCCGCCGCGACCTCGCCCGCCGAGGTCTCGCCCTGAACCCGCACCGGCCAGACCAGGACGCGACGGGGGAAACGGTCGCCGAGACGATGCAGAATGTCGCGGATCACCGCCCCGGTCGGCGAGGTGACGATGCCGATGACGCCGGGCAGGAAGGGCAGCTTCTTCTTGCGCGCCTCGTCGAACAGGCCTTCCGCCGCCAGCTTCTTGCGGCGCTCCTCCAGCAGCGCCATCAAGGCGCCGACGCCGGCCGGCTCCAATTGCTCGATGACGATCTGATAGGAGGATTTGCCCGGGAAAGTGGTGATCCGTCCGGTCGCGATCACCTCCAGGCCTTCCTGCGGCCTGGTGCGCAGGCGCGCAAAAGTTCCCTTCCAGATCACCGCGTCGATGCGGGCGGAAGAATCCTTGAGCGAGAAATAGCAATGGCCGGAGGAATGCGGCCCGCGATAATTGGAAATCTCGCCACGCAGCCGCACATGGCCGAACTGGTCCTCGATCGCGCGCTTGAGCGCCCCGGAAAGCTCCGAGACGGTCAGTTCCGGCGCATTGGTCAAGGGCGCCTTTTCACTCATGGCCGAACGATCCCCGGGCGCCCTTCCTGTCTAGCAGATTTTGCCAGGGCGCCGGAAGCGATCAGCCGGAAAAATGGCCGGCGCGCGCCCGCGCTCTCTTCCTTTCACCGTTAACGCCTGCTATCTGCCGGTCATGACCGCGCACAAAATCGAAAACATCCGCAATTTCTCCATCGTCGCCCATATCGACCATGGCAAATCGACCCTCGCCGACCGGCTGATCCAGCAGACCGGCACATTGGCCGAGCGCGACATGGTCGAACAGGTGCTGGACTCGATGGATATCGAGCGCGAGCGCGGCATCACCATCAAGGCGCAGACGGTGCGCCTCGAATATCAGGCGAAAGACGGCAAGACCTATATCCTCAATCTGATGGACACGCCCGGTCACGTCGACTTCGCCTATGAGGTGTCGCGTTCGCTCGCCGCCTGCGAAGGCTCGCTGCTGGTGGTGGACGCCTCCCAGGGAGTCGAGGCGCAGACGCTGGCCAATGTCTATCACGCGCTCGACGCCGGCCATGAAATCGTGCCGGTGCTCAACAAGATCGACCTGCCCGCCGCCGAACCCGACCGCATCAAGGCCCAGATCGAGGAAGTGATCGGCCTCGACGCCTCCGAGGCGGTGCCGATTTCGGCCAAGACCGGCCTCAATATCGATCAGGTTCTGGAAGCCATCGTCGGGAAGCTGCCGCCGCCGCAGGGCGACGAAAAGGCGCCGCTGAAGGCGCTGCTGGTGGACAGCTGGTACGACGCCTATCTCGGCGTGGTGGTGCTGGTGCGCGTTTTCGACGGCGAATTGCGCAAGGGCCAGAAGATCCAGATGATGGGCGCGGGCGCTCATTACGAGGTGGACCGGATCGGCGTGTTCCGCCCCAAGATGCAGGATATCCAGAAACTCGGCCCCGGCGAGATCGGCTTCATCACCGCCCAGATCAAGCAGGTCGCCGACACCCGCGTCGGCGACACCATCACCGACGACAAAAAGCCCTGCGCCGAGCAGTTGCCCGGCTTCAAGCCGGCGCAGCCGGTGGTGTTTTGCGGCCTGTTCCCGGTCGACGCCGCCGACTTCGAGGATTTGCGCGCGGCGATGGGGAAGCTCAGGCTCAACGACGCCAGCTTCTCCTATGAAATGGAATCCTCCGCCGCTCTGGGCTTCGGCTTCCGCTGCGGCTTTCTCGGCCTGCTGCATCTCGAAATCATCCAGGAGCGGCTGGAGCGCGAGTTCAATCTCGACCTGATCGCCACGGCGCCGTCGGTCATCTACAAGATCGCGCTGAATTCAGGCGAGACGCTCGAACTGCACAATCCCGCCGACATGCCTGACGCCGTCAGGATCGCCGAGATACAGGAGCCCTGGATCAAGGCCACCATTCTCACCCCCGACGAATATCTCGGCTCGGTGCTGAAACTTTGTCAGGACCGGCGCGGCGTGCAGGTGGACCTCAACTATGTCGGCAAGCGCGCCATGGTGGTTTACGAACTGCCGCTCAATGAAGTGGTGTTCGATTTTTACGACCGCCTGAAATCGATCTCCAAGGGCTATGCCTCGTTCGATTATCAGATCACCGATTATCGCGCCGGCGATCTGGTGAAAATGTCGATCCTGGTCAACGCCGAACCGGTCGACGCGCTCTCGATGCTGGTCCATCGCACCCGGGCGGAAATGCGCGGGCGCGCCATGGTCGAAAAGCTGCGCGAACTGATCCCGCAGCATATGTTCCAGATTCCGATTCAGGCCGCCATCGGCGCCAAGATCATCGCCCGCGAAACCATCCGCGCCCTGCGCAAGGACGTGACCGCCAAATGCTATGGCGGCGACGTCACCCGCAAGAGAAAGCTTCTGGAAAAGCAGAAGGAAGGCAAGAAGCGCATGCGGCAGTTCGGCAAGGTCGAAATCCCGCAGGAAGCCTTCATCGCCGCGCTCAAGATGGATAGCTGAGGGGACACCCCCGGCTTCCGGAGCGAAAGCGGCGCGGCGGCCGCTCAGCGCCCGCCATAATAAGTCTGCGGGTAATATTGGCCCGGATAATAGGTCTGCGGATAATAGGTCGGCGACGGGTAAACCGGCGCGTCATATTGAGGCGCTGGCGGATTGACGGCTGGCGGGAGATTCGTGGGCGGAAGGTTGGCCGGCGGCGCGTAGCTTGGCGCGGACGGGCCGGGCTGGGCGTCATATTGCGCCCGTGCTGGCGTCGCCGAGGCGAGAGCGACAAGAGAACCAACAACGGTCATGCAGGCGATGAAGCGCATCGGAAACCCCCTTCAGAGAAGCGGAACATCTCCGGAAGCATGCGCCTCGAACCTGTCGCCAAGCCTGCGGGCGAAACCGGCCGCCCGAGGCGGCCGGCGCGCGTCACTCATTGATGATGATGGTGATGGTGGTGGTAGTAGTGATGGTGGCGATAATGGTGATGACGCCGCGGCGGCGGCACGTAATTCAGCGTCATGCCGGCAACGCCGGCGGCGATGTTCAAGCCTTGCTGGGCGTTGATCGACACCGGCTGGAGCGCAACCGTGCTGGCGCTGCCGCCAATGAGCACATTGGCGCCAAGGCCGACGCCGACGGTCACCGAACCGGTCGCGCCGCCATAGCTGCCGGCGAGCGCGCCGGCGGGAGGGGCGGCGGTCGGCGCGAAAACCGCCCAGACCAGCACGCCGTTGGTGGTCGCGCCGAGGTCGACGCCGATCTTGCTGATCGATCCGACATAACGTTCCGAATAGCCGCTATCCGCGGTGAAGACGCAGTCCAACGCGCGATTCGAGGCAATGATCATTCCAGCGCCGCCGGCGACCTGGCAATTCAATGTGCCAACCTTCGTCGAATCCGCGGAAGCGGCCTGGCCGGAAAATGCGAGCGCCGCCACGGATGCGGCGAAGAGAAGGGAACGCATGGTCATAGGGAAATCCTTCCTTGCACAAGGCGCAAGAACTCCCCGAGCACTCGAGAAACCCTTCGGACTTCCGCTATCGAGAGCGGGAGCCTCTTTTAGCGCCGCGCGCATTATCGCCTCTGCCTGCGCCTTGGCAATAAAAAAGTGCGGCGTTAACAACAGGCAAGGCGCCGCGAAACGTCAAACGGGCGCCCTCGAAAGACGCTGCGTTGACAGTGCTCGAACATCCCGCCGCGCTGGCCCGCGGCGCGCCGAAGCCCTTCAGACGAAGACGATCTTCATGATCTCATAGCTCTTGCCGCCGCCGGGCGTGTTGACCTCGACCGAATCGCCGACCTTCTTGCCGATCAGGGCGCGAGAGATCGGCGAGGAGATCGACACCTTGCCGGATTTGACGTCCGCCTCCATGTCGCCGACGATCTGGTAGCGCTTCTCGGCGTCGGTGTCCTCGTCGATCAGGGTCACGGTCGCGCCGAATTTAACCGTAGCGCCGGAAAGTTTGCTGACGTCGATCACATCGGCGCGGGAGAGCTTGTCCTCCAGTTCGGCGATCCGGCCTTCGTTGTGCGATTGCAACTCCTTGGCCGCGTGATATTCGGCGTTCTCGGACAGGTCGCCATGGGACCGCGCTTCCGCGATGGCCTGAATGATGCGTGGGCGCTCCTCCCGCTGGCGGCGCTTCAGCTCTGCTTCGAGGGCCGCATATCCTGCGACGGTCATGGGCAGCTTTTCCATCCTGCAACTCTTTCAAATCCTCGGTTCGGCTCCGCCGCGCGCGGCGGAACTATCGGCGGCGCCGCCCGGCCTTCGGCGCGGCGTCTGGACAAAATGCGAGACGCGCCCGTTTGGGCGCGTCGCTTCCGGCTTTTCAGCGCGCTCATGATGGAACAGCGGCGGGCGCAGGTCAACCGCCCCTTGCGCCATCATGGCGCGAAAGCCGCGCCCGACAATTCCGAATGAATCTGCGTCGGCAGCCTGCCGCGCATCTTGTCAAGGAATCAAAACCGGAACAAACTCCGGTTCAAGCCGGCCCCAAAAAGAATGTCGGCAGTTTTGGAGGGAAAGTTATGGCTACCGTCGCAAATTATTTGGTCGCCTTGAGCGCGGTTGGACAAATCTGGTGTCTGGTCCTCGGCATGTTCCTGTGGCGGACGCCCGTGGGCGTCACCAATTACGACATGACGCAGGAATTCGCCAACGCCTCCGCGAAATTGGCGGCCCATCAGAGCCTTTACAACGGCTTTCTGGCGATCGGGCTGATGTGGTCGCTCATGGCGGCGTCGCATGGGTTCGAACTCAAGCTCTTTTTCCTCGCCTGCGCGATCGTCGCAGGCTCGCATTGCGCGGCGACCGTCAGCCGGCGCATTTTCTATGTGTCGGCCCTGCCGGCCATCGCCGCGCTGGCCCTTGTCCTCGCGGTCGGACGATAAACCGCAAGGCGGGCGGATCAGGGGAAATAATCCTGCAACGCCCGCACTTCGAGGTCTCCGGCAAGGAAGGCGCGGACGCCCTGCGCCGCCGCCAGCGCTCCGGCGATCGTGGTGTAATAGGGCGCCTTGTGCAAAAGAGCGGCGCGGCGCAGCGAGCGCGAATCGGCGAGCGCCTGGGCGCCTTCGGTGGTGTTGAACACCAGCTGGACCGCGCCGTTCTTGATCGCGTCCACAACATGGGGCCGGCCTTCCGACACCTTGTTGATCCTTTGCGCGGCAATGCCATGCTCGTTGAGGAAGCGCGCGGTGCCGCCCGTCGCCAGCACCTTGAATCCAAGGCCGGCGAGCAGTTTGACCGCATCGAGCACCCGCAGCTTGTCCACGTCGCGCACCGAGACGAACAGGGCGCCCGAGGTCGGCACCTTGGTGCCGCCGCCAAGCTGGCTCTTGGCGAAGGCGATGTCGAAACTGCGGTCGAGCCCGATCACCTCGCCGGTCGAGCGCATTTCCGGGCCCAGAACCGTATCGACGCCGGGGAAGCGGGCGAAGGGGAACACCGCCTCCTTGACGCCGACATGGCCGCCTGCCCAAGGCTTCAGCCCAAAGCCGGAAAGCGACTTCGCCCGCCATGATCCGCGCCGCGATCTTGGCCAAAGGCAGGCCGATGACCTTGGCGACGAAAGGCACGGTGCGCGAGGCGCGCGGATTGACTTCGAGCACATAGATCTCGCCGTCCTTCAACGCAAATTGCACATTCATCAGCCCGCCGACATGAAGCGCCAGGGCCAGCTTGGTCGTTTGCTCCTTCAGCCGCGCGATCATTTCGGGCGAAAGCGAGCGCGGCGGCAGCGAACAGGCGGAATCGCCGGAATGAATGCCGGCCTCCTCGATATGCTCCATCACGCCGGCGACATAGACCTGTTCGCCATCGGCGAGGCAGTCCACGTCCACCTCGACCGCGTCCACCAGATAGCGGTCGAACAGCAACGGGTTCTTGCCGAGAACCGTATTGATCTGGCCGGTCTTGTCGTTGGGATAGCGCGCCTTGACGTCGGAGGGCACCAGGCCCGGCAGGGTCCCGAGCAGATAATCGTCGAGTTCGCTCTGGTCGCGGATGATCGCCATCGCCCGGCCGCCCAGCACATAGGAGGGGCGCACCACCAGGGGCAGGCCGAGATCATGGGCGACGATGCGCGCCTGCTCCACCGAATAGGCGATGCCGTTCTTGGGCTGTTTCAGCCCCAGCTTGTCGAGCAGGCGCTTGAACTGGTCCCGGTCCTCGGCAAGGTCGATCGAATCGACCGAAGTGCCGAGGATCGGAATTCCGGCCTCCTGCAAAGCCTCGGCCAGTTTCAGCGGGGTCTGGCCGCCGAACTGGACGATGACGCCCTTGAGCGTCCCCGCCTCCTGCTCCTTGTTGAGGATTTCGAGCACGTCCTCGCGGGTCAAAGGTTCGAAATAGAGGCGGTCCGACGTGTCGTAATCGGTCGAGACCGTCTCCGGATTGCAATTGATCATGATGGTTTCATAACCCGCGTCGCTCAAAGCAAAACAGGCGTGGCAGCAGCAATAGTCGAATTCGATGCCCTGCCCGATCCGGTTCGGGCCGCCGCCGAGGATCACCACCTTGGCGCGGTCGCTGGGCCGCGCCTCGTCCGCGGCGACGCCCGCGAAAGGCGGCTCATAGACCGAATACATATAGGCGGTGGGGGAGGCGAATTCCGCCGCGCAGGTGTCGATGCGCTTGAACACGGGACGCACGTTCAGGCCGCGGCGCAAGGCCGAAACCTCGGCCTCGCTCTTAGCCGTCAGCGAGGCGAGCCGCAGATCCGAGAAGCCGGCGGCCTTCAGCCCACGCAGGTTTTCGGCGTCTTCGGGCAGCCCGAACTGCTTGACCTTTTGCTCGAGCGCCACGATTTCCGCGATCCGCGCGATGAACCAGGGATCGATCTTGCAGGCCTCATGGATTTCGGCCTGGCTCATGCCCATGCGCAGGGCCTGGCCGACCACCAGCAGGCGATCCGGCGTCGGCGTCCCCAAAGCCGCGCGCAAGACATTCATGTCGTCGCCCTTGCCGAGCCCCTCGATCTCGATCTCGTCGAGGCCGGAGAGGCCGGTTTCCAGCGAGCGCAAGGCCTTTTGCAGCAATTCCGCGAAATTGCGGCCGATCGCCATGGCCTCGCCGACCGATTTCATCGCCGTGGTCAGGATCGGCTCGGCGCCGGGGAATTTCTCGAAGGCGAAGCGCGGAATCTTGGTGACGACATAATCGATGGTCGGCTCGAACGAGGCCGGAGTCGCGCCGCCGGTGATGTCATTGGCGATTTCGTCCAGCGTATAGCCGACGGCGAGCTTGGCCGCGACCTTGGCGATGGGAAAGCCGGTCGCCTTCGACGCCAGGGCCGAGGAGCGCGACACGCGCGGGTTCATTTCGATCACGATCATCCGGCCGTTGGCCGGATTGATCGCGAACTGGACATTGGAGCCGCCGGTCTCGACGCCGATCTCGCGCAACACCGCGATCGAGGCGTCGCGCATGATCTGATATTCCTTGTCCGTCAGGGTCAAGGCTGGCGCGACGGTGATGGAATCGCCGGTGTGCACTCCCATCGGATCGATATTCTCGATCGAACAGACGATGATGCAATTGTCCACGCGATCGCGGACGACCTCCATTTCAAATTCCTTCCAGCCGAGGACGCTTTCCTCGATCAGGACTTCGGAGGTCGGCGAGGCGTCGATGCCGCGCTCGACGATGTCGATGAATTCGGCCTTGTTATAGGCGATGCCGCCGCCGGTGCCCCCCAGAGTGAAGGACGGGCGGATGATGGCGGGAAGGCCGATGTCCTCCAGCGCCGTCAGAGCCTGGGACAGGGTCTTGATGTGATGCGAGCGCGGCGTGTCGAGGCCGATCTTGATCATGGCCTCGCGGAACAATTCGCGGTCCTCGGCCTTGTCGATGGCGTGGGCCGTGGCGCCGATCATCTCGACGTCGAATTTTTCCAGCACGCCCATTTTCTTCAAAGACAGCGCGCAGTTCAGCGCCGTCTGCCCGCCCATGGTCGGCAGAAGCGCGAAGCCGCCGGGAACGGCGTGACGCTCCTTCTCGATGATCTTGGCGACGATCTCCGGCGTGATCGGCTCGACATAGGTGCGGTCGGCGAGATCGGGATCGGTCATGATCGTCGCCGGATTGGAATTGACCAGCACGATCCGATAGCCTTCCGCGCGCAAGACCTTGCAGGCCTGGGTTCCGGAATAATCGAACTCGCAGGCCTGGCCGATGACGATGGGGCCGGCGCCGATGATCAGGATCGTCTGGATGTCTGTCCGTTTCGGCATGGTCCGCTCTTCGCTTTCGTTCCGGCCTGGGGGCAGGACGCCCCCGCATCGTTTCGCTGGCCCGCCCCTCGGGGCCGGCTTTTTCCGGCGCAGCTGATTTCCGCGCACAAAAAAAGGCCGCGCTTTCGGCCGAAAAGGCCGGAGCGCGTCCTCCGCTGTCTTCCTGCGCAGGGAAATTTGCCGCGTCGGGAAAATTTCGCCGCTTCGTGGGAGATTTCGGTCGGCAGACGCCCGGCCCGAATATGACGCTCCTGTTAGCGCAAGTTTGCCCCGCTGTGAACCCCCGCGACAAAGGATCGGGGTCCTTTCAAGGAAAGGTAACGGGTTCGGGCCATAATGCGCTCGATGCCCATACGGAAACCGCTCAAAAACCCTGCCTTCCGCGTCCTCGCCGCCGCCTTGCTCGTCCTGGCGGCGGGCGCGACGGCGCGCGCACAAGCCCCCGGCGGGAGGGAGACGACCCCCGGCGGGCGGGAGCTGACCGTGGGCAAACATTCCATGGTCGACGCCTGCGCGCCCTGCCACGGCGCCGATGGCCTCGCCCATGACGCCGAGGTTCCCAATCTCGCCGGCCAGAACGGCGCCTATCTCTACAACCAGTTGCGCGCCTTCCGCAGCGGGCGGCGCCAGCACAAGGAAATGCTCTACATGAGCCGGCAATTGTCCGACGAGGACATGCGCGCCCTCGCCGAATATTTCTCGCATTTGCCGCCACGCTAGAGCGTTTTTCGCTCTAGCGTTTTGTTTTTTATGCATAATCCCAAAAAGTCTGCAACTTTTTGGGATTATGCACTAACCAGGACCGCCAGATGTCGTTGCGTCGCCAGTTCTCGTCTTTCGTCGTCGTCGGCCTGATCGCCACGGCAGCCCATTACACCGTGCTGATCTCGCTGAAGGAGCTGGCGCACTGGAGCGTCATTCCGGCCACGCTTTCCGGCTTCTGCCTCGGCGGCGTCGTCTCCTATGTCCTCAACCGGCGTCACACTTTCGCCAGCGACCGCGCCCATGTCGAAGCCGGCTGGCGCTTTTTCACCGTTTCGGCGGCCGGCTTTTTCCTCACCTGGGGTCTGATGCGCCTGTTCGTCGTCGCCTGGGGCGCGCCTTACCTGCCGGCGCAAATGGTCACCACCGGGCTGGTGATGGTGTGGAACTTCGCCGCCAACCGTCACTGGACCTTCCGGCCGCACGTCGCGACCTGATTCAACATGGGGATAAACCCTTGAACGCTGCGCCCGAGACGCTCCCGCCCGGAATGGCCCCGCGCCGCGCCGCCGTGCTCGCCGTCGGTCTGGTCCTTTTCAATTCCCTGCTCGGCCAGTTCGCGACGCTGCCCAATATCGCGCCCTGGTACGAGGGCCTGACCAAGCCCGGATTCAACCCGCCCAATGCGGTTTTCGGTCCGGTCTGGACCCTGCTTTACGCCCTGATGGCGCTGGCCTTCTGGCGCATCCTGATCCAGCCGAAACAGAAGGCGCGCAGCCTCGCCATCGGGTTTTTTCTCGCCCAGCTCGCGCTCAATGTGATCTGGAGTTTCGCCTTTTTCGCCGCCCATTCGCCCCTGCTCGGCCTGATCGACGTCCTTCCGCAGGAAGCGCTGGTCATCGCCACGACCGTGCTGTTCTGGCGCCTCGACCGGCTCGCGGGCCTTTGCCTCGCGCCGCTCGCGCTCTGGGTCGGCTATGCGACGGCGCTGAATTTCGCCATCTGGCGGTTGAACGGCTGACCAAAACCGCCGGCCGGCGCTTACCGGACGGCTTCGTCGCGCTCGACCGTCGCGGTCAGCTCCGTCACCAGTTCGAAGGTCGATTTCTGCTGCAAATCCAGTTCGACAAAACGCCGCGACAGGCTGGAAATGTCATCCTGGGTCGCCTCAATCGTCTTTTCGAGCGATTCAATCGCGGCGTGGAGCCATTCGAACTTTTTCTCCATGCCCATCTCCTTCCAATCCTCGGCCATTGTCTCGCTCCTCTGTTTCGGGTCAGGCGTCACACCATAGCCGAGGGAGATTAACAATGCGCAACCGGAGGTTGTGCATGCGCCGTTTCGTTCCAGCTCAGGCTTTCTCGACAATGCCGATCGCAAAGCCATCCCAACCCTTGGCGCCGACGGTCTGGATCGCGGTGGCCGTCCATCTCTTCTGGGCGCCCGCGAGATCAAAAAATCTGCGCGTGCCGATGATGTCGGGATCGGCGCTTGCCGCGTCGAGCACCCGTCCGTCGCGCACCACATTGTCGACCACGACCACCGCGCCGACCCGGGCGAGACGCAAGGCCCATTGCAGGTACGCGGGATTGTTGCCTTTGTCGGCGTCGATGAAGATGAAATCGAAAATCGCGCCTTCCCGTTCGAGGGCCGGCAAGGCCTCCAGCGCCGGGCCGATCCGCAGGTCGAGCTTGGCGCCCTGCCCCGCCGCCAAAATATTCTCGCGCGCGACCGCCGCGTGGACGGGCGAGAATTCCAGCGTGACGATCCTGCCGTCGGCCGGCAGGGCGCGGGCGAGCCAGATGGTGGAATAGCCGCCGAGCGTTCCGATCTCGAGAATCCTCCGCGCGCCGGCCATCCGCGCAAGCAGATGAAGCAGCTTGCCCTGCGCGGGCGACACGTCGATCGCCGGCAGGCCCGCGGCGCGGTTGCGCATCAGCGCGGCGTCGAGCGTTTGGTTTAATGGGTCTTCGGCAGGCGAAAGCTTCTCGACGATATAGGCGTCAACCTCGCTCCATTTCGTCTCCGTCATATCGACCCCGTCCTGTTCCATTGGAATGCGACAGGATTTAACCGGAAGTGCGCCGGTCCTGTCGAGCGCAAATGGGGGCGCCTCAAACCGAGGTCGTCAAGCGGGTCAGCCAGCCGGGCGAGTGAGCGAGGGCGAAGGTTTCCAGCCAATGATCCCCGCCGGTCAGGATCAACGCGCCAACCAGGCTGAAGGCCGCGCCGAGCAACAACCGGGCCGCCGCTCCGGTCGCCAGCGCCGCGTTGCGGCGCGCGCCGGCGAGACGTCCGACGCCGTAACCAACGGCCAGCAGCGCGCTCGCCGCGCCCAGCGCGAAAACGCCCATCGACAGCATGGCGAAGGGCAGGCCGCCGCCTTTCGCGGCAAGAATGAAGGCCGCGGCGAGGGTTGGTCCCGCGCAGGGCGCCCAGACCAGGGCCAGCAGCGCGCCGGCCGCGGCATGGCCGATGAGACCCGCCTGCGGCAGGCGGGCTTGCAAGGCCCCGCCGATTTTTTGCAGCGGCGCGAGAGCCGCTTCGAA
This sequence comes from uncultured Pseudomonadota bacterium, assembly GCA_963727035.1. Taxonomy (GTDB): domain Bacteria; phylum Pseudomonadota; class Alphaproteobacteria; order Rhizobiales; family Beijerinckiaceae; genus Rhodoblastus. Next base: position 26,826 of record CAVSEY010000022.1, read on the forward strand.
ACGGTCGCCAAGTGGGGGAAAGAGCAGCGCCAGCCCAACCACCAGGATCGCCACCGCGGCGATCTCGCGCACATGGGGACCGTCGCCGAAATCGAGGCCGAGCGACGCCAGCACCCCGCCGACGACGCCGAAAGTCGCCGCCAAACCGGCCGCCAAGGCGAGCGGCGCGCGCGGGTCCTGGGCCCGCGCGCCGGCGACGACCACGGGAACAAGAGGCAGCACGCAGGGACTGAGGATCGTCAGCGCCCCGGCGGCGAAGGAAAGCGGCAACGTCCAGAGCGCCATGGCTAGAGCGCCTTCATCAGGACCTGCGTCACGTCCGCCGTGGTCGGCCCCCAGGAACTCGCGGCCGACTTCCTTGCCGCCGCGATAGACGATGACGGTCGAGCGAGGACTATGGAGCTGCTCGGCGATGTTCCTCTGCGCGTCGTAATCGACCCGAAAAAAGGTGAAGTGACGATAGGCCGGATCGTTCTTCAGCGAGTCGATCGTCGACGCCTGGATCAGGCAGATCGGACACCAGGAGGCGTAAATCTCGATCGCGACCGGCTTGCCCGAGGCGATCGCGCTTTGCGCGGCCCGTTGCTGATAAGGCTGGATCTGAAAGGCTTGCCCGCTTTGGGCGGCAAGCGCGCCGGCGCACAGCGCGGCAAGGAAAAGGCGGCGATTTTTCATGGCTTCCTCCAAACGATCTCCCTCCTTGATGCATACGCACGAGAAGGGCCGTTCGTTCTGACGGCGATGAAAAATCAGTCGGAGAATCCCCCCTGCTGCGCTTCCTGCATATTTTTTTCCGATCCCGTTGCGCCGGAAAGCACCGCCTCGAGCCTGTCGCGGTCGAGTTCGCCTTCCCAGGCCGCGATGACCACGGTCGCCACGCCATTGCCGATGATATTGGTCAGGGCGCGGTTCTCGCTCATGAATTTGTCGATGCTGAAGACGATGGCCATGCCGGGCACGAGGCGCGGATCGACGGCGGCGAGCGTCGCCGCGAGGGTGATGAAGCCCGCCCCGGTGACGCCCGAGGCCCCCTTGGAGGTCAGCATGGCGACGGCGACGATGATGAACTGCTGCTTGAGGTCGAGCGGAATGTTCAGCGCCTGGGCGATGAACAGTGTCGCCAGGGTCATGTAGATATTGGTGCCGTCGAGATTGAAGGAATAGCCGGTCGGCACGACGAGGCCGACGACGGGGCGCGAGCAGCCGAGGTTCTCAAGCTTGGCCATCAATTGCGGCAGGGCGCTCTCGGAGGACGAGGTGCCGAGCACGACCAGCAGCTCGTCCTTGATATAGATGACGAATTTCAGGATCGAAAAGCCGGTGAAGCGCGCGATCAGCCCCAGCACGACGAAGATGAACAAAGCCGAGGTGAAATAGAAGGTCGCGATCAGGCCGAACAGGCTGCCGAGCACGGTGGGGCCATATTTGCCGACGGTGAAGGCCATGGCGCCGAAGGCGCCGATCGGCGCCGCCCTCATCACGATGCCGATGACGCCGAACACCGCCAGGGCGACATCGTCGATCAGCCGCCGCAGCGGCGCCGCGCGCTCGCCCATCGCCATCATGGCGAAGCCCATCAGGACCGAGAACAGCAGGACCTGGAGAATGTCGCCCTTGGCGAAGGCGCCGACGACCGAATCGGGAATGATGTTGAGCAGGAAATCGACGGTGGAGAGATGCGATTGCGAGAATTTCGCGACCGCCGCGGCGTCGGGATGGCCGCCGAAGCCCGCGCCCGGCTTGACGATATTGCCGACGATCAGGCCGATGGCGAGGGCGAAGGACGAGACCACCTCGAAATAAAGCAAGGCCTTGACGCCGACGCGGCCGACTTTTCTGGCGTCCTGGATATGAGCGATGCCGGTCGAGACCGTGCAGAAGATGATCGGCGCGATCACCATCTTGATCAGCTTGATGAAGCCGGCGCCCAGAGCCTCGACGCCCGGCGTCGTCGCAAAACCGGGGAAGGCCACGCCGACCACGACGCCCATCGCGATGGCGAACAGGACCTGAAGGTAAAGCTGGCGATAGAGCGGCTTTTTCGCCGGCGGCGCGGTTTCGGCTCTGTTCATTTGGAGACTCCGCGATGGCCGCTTCAGCGCCCCCACACCAGCGACAATTCCGCGTCGCCGGGAAAGCCGTCGGGGAAGGTCGCGATCCGCGCCGAAAGGCCGAAACCCAGGGGCCGCAGTTCCTTGTCCCAGCGCTGGTAGAAATCCGCCGCCTTGCCGCACAGGCTTCGGGGCCAATCGGGATCGGGCAGGTTGATCATGCGCCCGCCATCGTTGCAGAGCGCGGCCGGAAAAACCAGGGCGGTGACGCCCGCTTCGCCTCTGGTCGCCGCTTCGCGCGCCAAAACCATGAGATGGGACAGTTCGGCGTCGGTGAAACGTTCGGCCAGAAGCTTCCGGACTGCGTCGTCGCGTTTTCCCCGCGCCTGGAGCAGCACGTCCTCGTGTAATTTCGACTTGTTGCGCTCGAAGGCGCTCACCAGTTCCTTGAGGCTCGCGGCGGTGACCGCGCCTTCAGGCGCGGGCGCGGGCGCCGGAACCGGAGGCGACGGAGGCCGCGGCGGCGCGAGACCGAGGCGAATATTGCTGCAGGCGGCCTCAAGAACTTCGGCCGTCACCGGCGCGTTCGGCCGTTTCCCGGCTTCCGTGAAAAAGCGCAGCAGATCGGCGCGGGTGATGACGCCGACCAGCTTGTCCCGCCGGGTGACCAGAATGCGCTTGACCCGGCGCGCCGTCATCAGATCGGCGACTTCGGCGAGCGAGGCCTGCTCGTCGACGGCGAGCGCGGGGCTGGACATGATCTGGCGCACGGTCTCGCCCGCGCGCTCCAGCGCTTCGAGATAATCGGCGGCGACATCCTGCCCGCCGGACAGAATCGCCACCCAGGCGTCGCGGTGCCTCTGGCGGATCCCGGCGTCGGCGAAGTGGAAATCGCTTTCGCTGACCACGCCGAGCGGGCGGCCGTCGCGATCGACCACCGGCAGGCCGCTGACATGAAGCCGCAGCATTTCTTCCGCCGCCGCGCGGGCGGAATCGTCCGGACCGACCGTGACGATCTGCGCCGTCATCGCGTCGGCGGCATATTTGTTTTCGATGGCGCGGGCAATGTCCGACACGGCGGCCTCTCTCAAATCGTCGGGGGATTATACGTTCAATGCGCGGAAGCGAAATGTTTCAGGCGCCTCCGCTCACGAAAAGCCCGGCGAGCAGCGTGACGCCAAGGCCCAGCACGACGCAGGCCGCGGCGACTTCGACCAGACGCCCAAAGATTTCGGCGCGGCGCCGGCGGGCGCCAAGCAGACGCGTCGCCGCGTTCTTGGCCAGGACGGCGCCGGCGGCGAGCGCCGCCGTGGTCAGAGCCGTCCCCGCCGCCATGGCGAAAGTGGCCCAGACCCCGATGATGAAAACATTCTGCGCGGCGGCGAAGACCAGCACCAGCAGCGCGCCCGAACAAGGGCGCGAGCCGGCGGCGAAAACGGTCGCCACGCCCTGGCGCCAGGAAAAATCGCCGCCGAGCCGGCTCGGGTCGGGCGCGACGCAATGGGCGCAATCGGGCCCATGCGACAAGGGCTGCGTGGGGTCGTCGCAGCGGAAACGATCGGAGAGCGGGATCGGCGGAGCGCGCAAGGCGGCGTAAAGCCCCGCCCCCTTGCGCCAGACCAGGAAAAGCCCAAGCGCGGCGATGAAAAAATAGGCCGCGACCTCCACCGTATGGGTCGCGGCGATCATTTTCGTCGCCGTCGCGCCAAGCAGGATCGAGGCGATCCCGACGATGGCGATGGCGACGATCGCTTGCAGCAAGGCGGCCAGGGCCGCGAGAACCACGCCGCGCCGCAAGGCCTTTTCATTGGCGAGCATATAACTCGCGATCACTGCCTTGCCGTGGCCCGGCCCGGCGGCGTGGAAAATTCCATAAGCAAAGGCGACCGCCGCGAGCGAGACCGCCGCAAAAGAATTGGTCCGCGCCGCTTCGACCGCATGTTTCAGCGCTTCATAGAAATGAGCCTGCTCCTGCAACAGCCACAGGCCGACGCGCCCGACCTCGCCGACAGAACCTTCGTTGACCCCGAGCGAAAAAGGATTTGGCCGCGCGAATTGCGCAGCGGCCGGCGCGCAGAAAAAGCCAAAAAACGAGAGGGAATACGCAACCCGCTTCATGGACAGGCCACGATCGAGCGCGGCGCCAGCTTGACGCCGAAATCCGTGCCGGGCGAAAGGCCGGAAAAAAAACTCTCGTTGAGCTTTTTGCTGTCGGCCTCGGTGAGCGGATCGGGCGTCATCGAGTTCACCGAACAGCCGGCGGGCGCGTCCTTCAAGGTGACGGGATTGTCCTTGGCCAGTTCGAAATCGACGAAATAGGTCGGGTCATAGACCATGAAGACAAAGGGCTTTTTCGCCGAAACCGGTTCTTTCAGCGGCAGCGTGAAGCGCAGGGTCACGATCTTCTTGTCGTCGGCGGTCAGCTCGTAGTCCTGCGGCGGGCCGAACTCGTAATATTTCGGGCCGGTCTTGGCGACGGTGAAATATTGGAAATCCTTGAGCAACTCGACATTGGTCCGGGCCAGCGGCGCCAATTCCTCCCTGGTTGGCGGCTTGCCGTCCTTGCCAAGGCCCTGGGTCGCGAAAGCGGAATACATTTCGTCGAAGGTCCAGGTGTGACGAAAGCCGATGATCTTCCCGTCCGGGCCGAACAGGATTTTTTCCTTGGCGGTGACCCAGACATGAGGATGGGCGAACGCCGGCGCAGAAAGCAGCAGCCCCGGCAAGAGCCAGGCCACCAGCAAAATTTTCCGTTTTTCTGCCAAAGAATCGCTCCGGCGGCCTTGCGCGCGCTTTTGTACACCAAACGCCCAAGTCTGGCGAAAGCGAGGCGGCTGCGCGGCGGCGGCTGGCAAGAGCGCGCCCTGCCAGCCGGGTTTCGCTGACATTTTAATCAATCCCCTTGTTCGGCCCCCTTTCGGGGGCGCGCGCATCGCAGGCAAAAAGATAACATGACGCCAAATAGGGATTTAATCACGCTTCACCGTGACCTGATTGAAATCACGGCGTTTTCTACATTTAAACTCAAGTTCAAGCTATGATAAAACACACGAGATTGAAACAAATCGCGGCCGTGGTCAGTTGTTGTTCAGACGAAGCAACACGGGGAGACTCAAAATGCTCATGAATCGGCTCGCTTCTTATGCGTTCGCGTTCGCGCTGGCTTTCGCAGACTTCAATCCTGCCCTGGCCCTTCCGGTCTCCGCCTCCGACATAGGCGCCTCCGCCCCAGCGCCGCAATTGGAACTGGTGCGCCGCGGAGGTGGCGGACGGGGCGGCGGCTTCCATCGCGGCGGCGGCTTCCATCGTGGCGCTGGCGTGGCGCACCGCGGTTACGGCGTTCGCGGCGGCGGCATGCGGGCAGGATATGGCGCGCGTGCTGGCTATCGCACCGGATATCGAGGCGGCTATCGCGCCGGAGCCCGAGGGGCATATCGGGTCGGCGGACGCTATTACGGCGGCGTTTGGTACGGCACTGGACGGCGCTGGTATGGCGGACGGTGGTGGCCCTATGGGGTCGGCGGCTGTTGGAGGTCGAGCCCCATCGGATTCGTTTGGGTTTGTGGGTAAACGCTGCAGCGCGTGGGAGAGGCGCCCGTCTTGCGTAGAGGGCGCCTGTCCGCCTGCCTCACCGCACCAGAATATTGCGGAACTGCCAGGGGTCGCTTTCGTCGATGTCTTCGGGGAAGAAGCCCGGGCGGTTTTGCAGCGGCGTCCAGTCGGTATAGGCGCCGATCACCGGGCCGAGATAGGGCGTCTGGATTTCGAGGCAGCGCTTGTAGTCGAGTTCGTCGGCCTCAAGAATGCCCTCGTTCGGGTTTTCCAGCGCATAGACCATGCCCGCCAGCACGGCGGAAGACACCTGAAGGCCGGTGGCGTTCTGATAGGGGCACAAGCTCCGCGTTTCCTCGACCGACAGCTGCGAGCCGTACCAATAGGCGCCTTTGGCGTGACCGAACAGCAGCACGCCCAATTCGTCGATCCCATCCACGATCTCGTGCTCGTCGAGAATGTGATATTTTTCCTGCGCCTTGCCGCCGGCGCCGAACATTTCATGCAGCGACAGCACGGCGTCGTCGGCCGGGTGATAGGCGTAGTGACAGGTCGGGCGATAGATCACCTCGCCCTTGTCGTTGCGCGCGGTGTAATAATCGGCGATCGAGATCGCCTCGTTATGGGTGACCAAAAAGCCATATTGGGGGCCGGGCGTCGGGGTCCAGCTGCGCACGCGGGTGTTGGCGCCCGGCTGCAACAGATAGATCGCGGCGCCGCAGCCGAATTTGTGGGCGCGCCCGTTTTCCGGCATCCAGGTTTCATGCGTGCCCCAGCCGAGTTCGGCCGGCTGCATGCCTTCCGAGACAAAGCCCTCCACCGACCAGGTGTTGACGAAGACGCCGCGCGGCTTGGGATTCTTGGCGCGCTGGGTGTCGCGCTCGGCGATATGGACGCCCTTGATCCCCAACCGATGGGCGAGCGCGGCCCATTCCTCGCGGGTTTTCGGCTCCGGCGCCTGATCGCCGAGATCGGCGGCGAGATTGACCAAAGCCTGTTTCACGAACCAGGACACCATGCCCGGATTGGCGCCGCAGGTGGAAATGGCGGTCGCGCCGCCGGGATTGCGGCGGCGCGATTCCAGCACCGTCTCGCGCAAGGCGTAATTGGTGCGGTTTTCCGGGCCGAGGTGCTTGTCGAAGTAAAAGCCGGCCCAGGGCTCGACCACGGTGTCGATGTAAAGCGCCCCGATTTCGCGGCACAATTCCATGATCGCCAGCGAGGAAGTGTCGACCGACAGATTGACGCAGAAACCCTGGCCGCCGCCACGGGTCAGCAGCGGCGTGAGCAGCTCGCGAAAATTGTCCTTGGTGACGGCTTTCTTGACGAATTCATAGCCGCGCACGTCCACCAGCTCGCGATCGACGTCGGTCGGATCGATGACGACCAGGCGTTTCCTGTCGAATTCGAAATGCCGCTCGATCAGCGGCAGCGCGCCCTTGCCGATGGAGCCGAAGCCAATCATCACGATCGGGCCGGAAATGCGGCCATGCACGGGCCAGTCAGTCATGGTTCACCTTGCGTTCTTGGGGAAATTCGTGGGGCCGGGGCCCCTTGGGCGGGGTTAGTGGCAAAGCCGGGGCCTGAGGTCAAGTTCGGGCGCCCTACTCGTCCTCTTCCGCCCTGCCCTGCCGATCGAGCACGGCGAGCAGCCGCCCGGCGCCGAAACGATCCTCGCGGTCGAGTCGCTGCGCCTTGGCGAGCATCTCCCGCCCGCCGGTCAAATCGCCGCCGCGCGCGCGACAATAGCCCAGCGCGATCAGCGCCTGGAGATAGCGGCGCGGCGCGAAATCGAGGCTGGAAAAGGCGGAGCTCTCCGGCGAGACCGCGCGCCAGTCGCGCGTGACGCCGAGGTCGTCGGCGAAATGGCCAAGCAGCCATTCGGCGTGGAGCGCGGCCTGATCGAGCTGATGATTGTAGAGATAGAATTTATAGGCTCCCATGCGCGCCATGATGTCCTCCGGCGCCAGAGCCAGAGCCTTTTCCACCGCCTCGCGCGACGCGGCGAAGTCGGATCGCGCCTGACGCGCGCCTTCGAGAATCTGGTCGACGCCGGAAAAGTCTTCGTTCGCGGACATGTCAGCTTTACGACAAAGAGGGGGCCCGCTGCCGGCGAAGCACAAAACGGGCCGACATGGGAGACTTTGCCGATGTTTCGAGACGGCGCCTGTCGGCGCCTTCTGAGCGCGAGGGCGAACACGGCGCTGGGCCGCGACCGCTATCCTCGATCAAGCCGCGCGAAGCCAGCCTCGCTCCCGCGCCGGGGCGGCGAGCGCGCCGGTCGGCCGCAGCACGCCCTGAGCGCCCGCGAGCGCGCCTTCCTCCAGTTCGAGCGCGAGAAACCGCGCGCGGTCGACCGGGCCGGGCATGCCGAGATTTTCGGTCAGGGCCGGCGAAAAGCCGAAACGCTGGTAATAAGGCGCGTCGCCGACCAGCAGCACGGCTTTATGTCCAAAGGCCCGGGCGCGATCGAGCCCCAGGCGGATCATTGCGCCGCCGAGGCCTTGCGAACGCTGGGCGGCGCCGACCGCGATCGGGCCGAGCAGAAGGGCGTCGCGGCCCTCGCCGGCTTCGATCGGCCAGAAGCGCAAGGTTCCTACCAGCACGCCGTCGCGGATCGCGGAAAAAGCGAGGCCCTGCGCCGGCCGGCGGCCCTCGCGCAGGCGTTCGCTGGTCTTGCGCCCGCGGTTGAGGCCGAAAGCGCGGTCGAGCAGGGCTTCGCGGGCGAGAAAATCGCGGGAAATTTCCTCGCGGATGATGATCTTGCCGGCGGCGGCGGTGGCGAAGGCGACAGAATTCATTCGGACCTCCCTTGGGTCGCGAAAGACAAAGTGGTCTGACAGGGAACTGGTGGCCGGACTTCAGATCACGAACGACTGCAAAGGCGGAAAACCGTTGAAGCCGACGGCGGAATAGGTCGTCGTATAGGCGCCGGTCCCCTCGATCAGCACTTTCGCGCCGATTTCGAGACTGACCGGCAGCGGATAGGGCTCTTTCTCATAGAGCACATCCACCGAATCGCAGGTCGGGCCTGCCACCACACAGGGCTCGCGCGGGTCGGCGTCGTAATCCGTGCGGATCGGATAGCGGATCATCTCGTCCATGGTTTCCGCGAGGCCGTTGAACTTGCCGATGTCGAGATAGACCCATTTCACCGCGTCGTCCTCGGATTTTTTCGAGATCAGCACGACTTCCGCTTCGATCACGCCGGCGTCGCCGACCATGCCGCGCCCCGGCTCGATGATCGTCTCCGGGATGCGGTTGCCGAAATGTCGTCGCAGCGCCCGGAAGATCGCGTCGCCATAGGTCCGCACGCTGGAGACGCGCTTGAGATAGCGGGCCGGGAAGCCGCCGCCGAGATTGACCATCTGGAGAACGATCCCGCGCTCGGCCAGTTCGCGGAACACGCCTGCGGCGCTTTTGAGCGCGTTGTTCCACATGCGCGGATTGCGCTGCTGCGACCCGACATGGAAGGACAGGCCATGAGCCTCAAGCCCGAGACGGTGCGCCAGTTCGAGCACGCGCGGCGCCATGTCCGGCGCGCAGCCGAATTTGCGCGACAGCGGCCATTCGGCGCCGTCGCCCTGGCACAAAATGCGGCAGAAGACTTTTGCGCCCGGCGCCGCGCGCGCGAGTTTTTCGACTTCCGCCTCGCAATCGACCGCGAACAGCCGGACGCCCAGTTCGTGGGCGCGGAAAATGTCGCGCTGCTTCTTGATCGTATTGCCGAAGGAAATGCGGTCGGGGGTCGCGCCGGCGGCGAGCGCCTGCTCGATCTCGACCACCGAGGCGCAATCGAAGGACGAGCCGAGGCCGGCGAGCAAAGCCAGAACCTCCGGCGCCGGATTGGCCTTGACCGCGTAAAAGACGCGCGTGTCCGGCAGCGCCTTGGCGAAGGCGGCGTAATTTTCGCGCACGACATCGAGATCGACGACGAGGCAGGGGCCGTGGTCCAGCCCCTTCTCGCGGCGGTCGCGGAGGAATTCGAGGATACGATCGGTCATCGCGGCATCCCTTCGAAGGGCGGCTTCCCGCCAGTAAGCAAACTTCGGAAGGACGAGCGCCAACCCTCCGCCTCGCGCGGTGGAGACGCGAGCGGCAGGGAAACGCCGTCCAGGACCGCTCTCGCGGCGTCAAAAACGCCACTTGACGGTCGGGTGCTGCGCCGTGGACGCCAAAAGCCCGGAAGGCTGGTCGCCTGCCAAGTTTTATGCGGCCTTCGTTTGGAATGGGATATCCCGTTCCGCACGCCCGGCAAGAAAGACTAGCCTCTTCGGTAAGCCGACTTTGGAAGGTCGGCAGAGACGAAAAAGCCCGGTCCGTCGTTGCTTCAAGTCGCGATCCCCCGTTCAGACGGGGTTCGCCGGTTCGCCTCCGGCTGCCGGTTTGGTTCTCAGGCGCTCCCTCGGCCTCTTGTCCGAAGTCCCGCCAACCGACACACGACCACAGGCACGTGCGATTTGGGCAAGGAGATAAATAGGACTCCAGGTCGTAAGCGCAAGTGAAAAAGAACTAAATTTCAGAATATTTTGGCGGCTGGAGCGGCGCCGTTTGCGCCCGCCGCGCGCGGGCGCCGGCAAGACGCCTTGCACAGGCCGCAAATCACGGATAATTCCTAGTGTCGCGCCCGCCAGAACGGCGTTTTCCGCGCGCCCGCCCCTGGACCAACTCATGCCTCAGATCGATCGCCGCTTTCTTATCAACGCCGTCGCTTTTTCCGGCGCCGTCGCGCTCGCCCCCCGCCTCATCTCCGCCGCGGCGGCGGAAGGCGCCGGCGCCGCGGACGGCCGGCCGCCGAAGGCCCATTTCGGCTTCGACGACGTGGTGCGGCGGGCGAGCGATCTCGCCGCAGCCCCCTATGACGGGACCCTGCCCAAGCTGCCGGAAGCCCTCACCAAGCTCGATTTCGACGCCTATCGCGACATCCGCTTCAAGCCCGACAAGTCGCCGATCACCACCGGCCCCTATCGGCTGCAATTGTTCCATCCCGGCTTCATCTACAAGCGCCCGGTGGTGGTGAACACGATCCGCGACGGCATCTCCACGCCGATTCCCTTTTCCACCAGCCTGTTCGACTATGGCCACACGAAATTCGAGAAGACTCTTCCGGTCAATGTCGGCTTCGCCGGCTTCCGCCTGCATTACCCGCTGAATTCGCCCAACGGACAGGACGAGCTGGTGTCCTTCCTCGGCGCCACCTATTTCCGCTTCCTCGGCCGGGGCCAGTCCTACGGGCTTTCCGCGCGCGGCCTTGCCGTCAACACCGGCGGCGACGACGAGGAATTCCCCTATTTTCGCGAATTCTGGATCGAGACCTCGAAAGCGACGCCCGATGTCGTGCGTATTTTCGCTTTGCTCGACAGCCCCTCGGTCACCGGCGCCTACAAGTTCGAACTGACGCCCGGCGTCGAAAGCGTGATGGAGGTTTCCGCCACCATTTTTCCGCGCCGCGACAATGTGAAATTCGGCCTCGCGCCGCTCACCTCGATGATGTTCCTTTCCGAGGACCGCAACAGCGGCAAGCCCTATGACGACTGGCGGCCGCAATTGCACGATTCCGACGGCCTGCTGATGCATACGTCGAGCGACGAATGGATCTGGCGGCCGCTGCGCGCGCCGCGCGTCATGGTCATGTCCACCTTCCCGGAAAACGACATCAAGGGCTTCGGCCTCGTCCAGCGCGACCGCAATTTCGACGATTACCAGGATCTCGAACTCGATTATGAGACCCGCCCGACCTATTTCGTCGAGCCGCATGAGGACTGGGGCGACGGCCGGATCGAATTGCTGGAGCTCGCCACCAAGGACGAGACCGCCGACAATATCGTCACCTACTGGACCCCGACCAACCCGCCGCCCTCCGGCAAGCCTTTCTCTTTTTCCTATCGCATCCGCGCGCTGCTCGACGCGCCGGACCTTTCGCCGGCCGGACGGGTGGTCAATACCTGGAAGACCTGGCCCAAGGCGCTCGGCTCGAATGAAACGGTCGATGTCGGCTCGCGGCGCTTCATCGTCGATTTTGCCGGCGGCGACCTCCCCTTCTATGCGCAGGACCCCGGCAGCGTGAAGGTCACGGCTTCGGCCTCGGTGGGCAAGGTGATCCGCACCATTCTCATGCCCAACCCGCATATCAAGGGTTTCAGGGCCTTCATCGACGTCCAGGTCAAACCGGGCCAGAGCGCCAATGTCAGCGCTTTCCTTCACGCCGGCCCGAAAAGGCTGACCGAGACCTGGCTGGAGCCGTGGATCGCGGAATAACCTTCACGTCTTGAGCGATTCCGGGCCAAACGCCCGGGGCAGCAGGTCGGACAAGGCGAAGGTTTCGACCGCGCCCTGTTCATCCGCGAGATGGACAACAGCGCCGGCGCCGAATTCCGCGATGCGCTGGCGGCAGGCGCCACAGGGCGTGATTCTGTCCGGCCCCGGCCCGAGCACGAGAATTTCCGCGATCCGCCTTTCCCCTGCGGCGATCATCGCCGAAATCGCGGAGGTCTCGGCGCAGACGCCCAAAGGATAAGCGGCGTTTTCGACATTGCAGCCGGAAAAGACCGCGCCGCTTGCCGTCCGCAGGGCGGCGCCGACGCAAAAGCGCGAATAGGGCGCATAGGCCCGCTCCCGGGCCGCCCTGGCCTGGGCGAAAAGCTCTTCGAGGCCTGACATATCGCTGACCCTTCCTAGAATTTCCGCCACAGGGCGAGCAAGGCGCCATTCTCGCGATAGGCGTTCAGTCCGGCAAGCGTGGTGTAAACGCCGAGCTGCGCCCGCCACAGCGGGGTCAGGCTATAGACCAGACTCAGTTGGGCCTTGGACTGCGCCCATTGCGGAAATTGCGGATTGTGCGACGCCCCCGAGATCGTGTTGAAACTTTGCGCCATCACCAGCAGCTTCGGCGTCACATAAAGTCCGAATGTCGCGTCGAAATGACCCTCGTCGGGCGCCCCCTCGCCGACCAGCCGGTAGCCCGCCGAAAAATCGACAAAGCCGGAAAGGCCCACCAGGCTGAGATTGTGCCCCAAGAGCAGGCGGAAATCATATTGCGGTCCGGCCGGTCCCTGGAACAGCACATTGGTCGCGCCGCCCACCGTCGGCGCGCGCACCCCGGCCAGAACCGAAATCACTGTCGAATCGTCGCGCCAGACCCGCGCCTGGACGGCGGCCTCGCTGTCGCCAAGACCCGTATAGCGCTGGTTTTCCGGGGCTCCAAGCGATGAGCTTTGCACGCCCGGCCGCACGATCGCCGTCAGCCAGTCGGTGACGCCATAGGCGACATAGACATTGGCCTGCAAGCTGCGGTAGAGCGGGATCGGGGTGAATTTCCCGTAGCTGTCGAAGGCCTGGTTGGCCTCGTCGACAAAGGTCGTGACAATGACCTCGCCATGGCCTTGATCCGTCGTCCACGCGCCCGCCCAGACTGGCGCAGCCCATAACCAGACCGGCGCGGCAGACACGATAAGGATTCGACTGCTACCACGCCCCCGCCCCATGAGGCCGCCCACACGCTCAAGACACTTACCTTGCGTCAGATTGCGCGGCCGGCGCCCTGCAAGAAAGGCGCGAAACGAACATTTGTCCGTTTCGCGCCGGATTTTTTTCGCTCAGGCGGAGGGGTTTTGCGGAGCGGGGGAAGCCGGCGCGCCGTCGGCGAGGGATTGGCGCAACTTGTCTTCCATGGCGTGATCGAAGGACGTGCGGATCACGGTTCCGCCGACGCCCTTGAGGTCTTCGAGCACCTTGTCGGTGGTCATCTTGCGGATGAGAAGGAACAGGCCGGCCATGCCGGGCTTGAGCGCCTCGTTGGCCTGGCGCTTCATGTCCTCGTCGTCGATGCCGATATCGGTCATCGCGCCGCCCAGCGCCCCGCCGGCTGCGCCCACGGCGGCGCCTGCGAGCGGCATCATGAACAGCAGGCCGATCAAGGCGCCCCACAACGCGCCGGAGGCCGCGCCGGCGGCTGTGGTGTTGACGAGCTGGTTCAGCTTGACGCGCCCCTTGTCGTCGCGCACCGCGATCACCGCGTCGCCGACGTCGATCAGATATTCGCGCTGCATGGCGAGGACGCGCTCGCGCACCTCCTCCGCCTTCTGCTCGCTGTCAAAGGCGATGAAAACCAGATCGCTCATGTCCTGCTCCTTGTCTTTCCGCCCCGCCATGATCGGGAACGCGACGAAACCTAGTCTGTCCGTCCAGCGCGACGGCGCAATGAAAGCCGCGGCGCTCAAGCCTTTGGCCGCGCGCCCGGCCGCAAGCGCTCGCGCAAGCCCTGGAACGCCACGTAAAGCGGCGGGATCGCGAAAATGCCGACCACCGACGCCAGGATCATGCCGCCGAACACCGGCGTCCCGACGTTTTTCCGCGCGAGCTGCGAGGCGCCATGGGCGACGACCAGGGGATAAAGTCCGAGGATGAAGGCGAGCGAGGTCATCATCACCGGGCGGAAGCGCAATCTTGCGCCCTCGGTCGCCGCTTCGAGCAGCGGCACGCCGCGCTCGCGCTGCTCCTTGGCGAATTCAACGATGAGAATGCCGTTCTTGGCCGCAAGGCCGATCAGCACAACCATGCCGATCTGGCCGTAAAGGTCGAGGGTCAGGCCGCCGAGCAGGATGAACAGGAACGAGCCGAACACGCCGATCGACACCGAAAGCAGGACGGGGATCGGAATGGTCCAGCTCTCGTAGAGCCCGACCAGGAAGAGAAAAGCGAAGAGGATCGCGAAGCCGAGAATGATCGCGGTCTTGCCCTCGGCGCGCTTCTCCTGGAAGGCGGTGTCGGTCCATTCGCCGGAATAGCCGGCGGGCAGGGTTTTGGCCGCCACCGCCTCCATCGCCGCCAGGGCCTGGCCGGAGGAGACGCCCGCCGCCGGGCCGCCCTGCACGGTCGCCGCCATGCGGTTGTTGTAGCGGATCAGCGCCGGCGGCCCGACCACGACCTTGACCTCCGCGAGACTGCGCAGCGGGATCATCTTGCCCTCGCCGGAGCGGACGTTGATGCGATAGATGTCGTCGATGCTTTTGCGGTCTTCGGCCTCCGCCTGGACCTGAACCTGCCAGGTGCGCCCGAACATGTTCATGTTGTTGACGAAATAGCCGCCAAGCGAGGCTTGCAGCGACTGGAACACGTTTGACAGCGGCACGCCGAGAATTTGCGCCTTGTCGCGGTCGATATCGAGATGGACCGACGGGTTGGACGCCGAGAAGGTGGAGAAGACGCGATTGAGTTTCGGGTCCTGGTTGGCGGCGACGGTCAGGCCGCGCAGAACCTGCGCCAGCTCCTTCGGGTCGGAGCCGCCGGCTTCCTTGACCACATAAGTGAAGCCGCCGCCGGTGCCGAGGCCGATGATCGGCGGCGGCGCGAGCGCGACCACCGAGCCCCCTCCGATCGCGGCGAATTTCTGGCTGAGCCGCTTGATCAGGGCCGAGGCCGACTCGTCATGGCCCTGCCGCTCCTCGAAGGGTTTGAGCGTCACCACGATGAAGGCGGCGTTGGGCTGCGAATAGGAATCGATGAAGTTCAGGCCGACGACCGACGTAAAGTCTTGAACCGACTTTTCTTCCTTCAGGATCGTCTCGGCCTGACGCACCACCTCATTGGTGCGGTTGAGCGAGGCGCCGCCGGGCAATTGCGCGACGACGAAAAAGGCGCCCTGATCGTCCTCGGGCAGGAAGCCGGTCGGCGTCCTGGCCGAAAGCGCCCAGACGCCGAAGCTGGCGGCGCCGACCATGACGAGGCCGGTGACGGAAAAGCTCACGAGCCGCGCGACCAAAGCGCCATAGCGGTCGCGCACCCGGTCGATCGAGCGCATCACCCAGCCGACCAATCCGCGCCGCGGCCCATGATGGCGCGTCAGCAGCACGCCGCAAAGCGCGGGCGACAGCGTCAAGGCGTTGATCGCCGACAGCAGCATGGCGACCGAGACGGTGACCGCGAACTGGCGGAACAATTCGCCGGAAATGCCGGGGATGAAGGCGACCGGCACGAAGACCGACATCAGGACGAGCGTGATGGCGATGATCGGCGCGGTGATTTCCGCCATGGCCTTTTTCGTGGCCTCGGCGGGCGTCATGTCGGGATTTTCCTCCATCACGCGCTCGACATTTTCGACCACGACAATGGCGTCGTCGACCACGATGCCGATGGCGAGAACCACCGCCAGCAGCGACACCGTATTGGCGGAATAGCCGACCGCCTTCAGCGCGATGAAGGCGCCGATCAGGCTGACCGGCACGGCCAGCGTCGGGATCAAGGTCGCGCGGACGCTGCCGAGGAACAGGAAGACGACGAGCACGACGAGGACGAAGGCCTCCACCAGCGTCTTCTTCACTTCGTGGATGGTGTCGGTGACGAATGTCGTCGGGTCGTAGGTGACCTTCCAGGCGACGTCCTCCGGGAAGGTCTTCTGCGTTTCGGCGATGCGCTGTTTCACCGCGGCCAGAGTGCTCAGGGCGTTGGCGCCCGGCGTCTGATAGATGGCGATCGCCGCCGCCGGGGCGCCGTTAAAAAAGGTGTCGCGGTCGAGATTGGCGGCGCCGAGTTCGACGCGGGCCACATCCTTCAACCGCAGAATCGAGCCGTCGGGCCGGGTGCGGATAATGATGTTCTCGAATTCCTCGACCGAGGTCAGCCGGCCCTTGGTCTGGATATTGAGCTGGAGCTGCTGGTCGCCGCTCACCGGGCGCGCGCCGATGCGGCCGACCGCCGCCTGCGCGTTCTGGGACTGGATGGCGTTGATGACGTCGGCGGTGGTGAGGCCGAGACCGGTCAGCCGGTCGGTATGGACCCAGGCCCGCATGGCGTAATCCTGCGGCCCCCACAAAGTGGCGTCGCCGACGCCCGGCGTGCTTCTGATCTGGTCGAGCAGATTGATGGTGACGAAATTGGACAGGTAAAGCGGATTTTTGCTTCCCTTGGGCGAATAAACCGCGATCACGCCGAGCAGCGCCGAGGATTTCTTCTTGACGACGACGCCTTGCTTCTGAACTTCGGGCGGCAGCTGCGCGAGGGCGATCTGGACGCGGTTGTTGACATTGACCGCATTGATGTCGGGATTGGTCCCGAGCTCGAAGGACACGGTGAGCGTGTAGCTGCCGTCGTCGCCGCTCACGCTCTTCATGTAGATCGCCTTGTCCACGCCGACGACCTGGGCCTCGATCGGCTGGGCGACAGTGGATTCGACCACCTTGGCGCTGGCGCCGGGATAGAAGGTCGTCACCGAGACCTGCGGCGGCACGATGTCGGGATATTGCGCTAGCGGGATCGACAGCAGGGCCAGCAGGCCGGCGATGGTCGTGACGATGGCGATGACGATCGCAAGGCGCGGCCGATCGACGAAAATGGCGGAAATCATGCCGTCAGCTCCCGCTCTGGACGGGAGAGGCGGCGACCGGCGCGCCCGGACGGACATTGGTCAGACCCTGGACGATGACCATGTCGCCCTGGGAAAGGCCGTCCGTGACCACGACGTCATTGCCAACCTCGGCGCCGGTCTTGATCCGCCGCATCGCAGCCTTGCCGTCCTCGACCACGAAGACATAGACGCCGTCCTTGTCGGCGAGCAGCGCCGATTGCGGGACGACCACCGCGCTTTTCGGCTTGTCGCTCGCCAGTTGCGTCCGCACCAGCTGGCCGTCGCGCAACACCCCGTCCGGATTGGGAAAGACCGCGCGCAAAGTGATGGTGTCGGTCGCGCGATCGACCTTGACGTCCACGAAGTCCACCTTGCCGGTTTCCGCGTAAGTCGAACCGTCGGGAAAGATCAGAGAGGCGCCGACATTGTCGAGCTTGCTTTTGGCGTCGCCGGTCACCCGCATGAATTCGCGCTGGCTGACCGGGAAGGTGACATAGATCGGATCTTCGCTGACAATGGTCGCCAGCACGCCGCTGTCAGGACCGACGACATTGCCGGCCGTGACATTGGTCAGGCCGATGCGGCCCTTGATCGGCGATGTAATCGACGCATAGCCGAGGTTGATCTTCGCCGTGTCGAGATTGGCGCGCGCGCTGAGCACGGCGCCGCCGGCCTGCATTGTCCGACGCCGCCGCCTGGTCGCGCTGGACCGCCGTGCCCGCCTGTTTGGCGAGCAGTTCCGAGGCGCGCTTGAGCTGGATTTCGGCGAGGGTTTTCGCGGCTTCGGCGCGGGCAAGCGCGCCTTGCGCCTGTTCGACGTCGGCCTTGAACAGGTCGGGCTCGATCTCGAACAGGGGCTCGCCGGCCTTGACCGCTTGGCCCTCCTTGAACAGCACGGCCTGAAGATAGCCTTTCACCCGCGCCCGGATTTCCACCCTTTCCATCGCATCGACGCGGCCGACATATTCGCCGGCCTTGGTCACTTCCTTCATTTCGGCCGGCGCGACGCCGACCCGGACCGGCGCCGGCGCCTGCGCCCGAGCGGCGCCCGAAAAAACGACGAGCGCCGCCAGCGCCGACGCCAACCATTGCGGGCGCGGAAGAAGCCATCCGGATGCTGGAACGAGCGGGCATGGAACCTTTTCCTCCTTGAATCCGGGGCGTCTCAGCGCATGCGACGAGTCTGAAAAACAGGCTGAGCGGAAGAGCTGGACGGTCGGCGTTTCAAGTGTACGAGACCGCCGATGAAATGCGCAACAGGGGTTGACCTTTGAGCGACGTCATTGCTCCAATTGACTAGCCGGGACAGTCTGGCCTGGCAAGCGCGGCGCGCGAGACTTCCCACGGAGGTCTTCGCTCGCCCGGTGGAGAGCGGCAATGTCCGACAAAGCGAAATCGAGCCTCGAAAACCTCTCCGACGACGACATTTTCATGTCGGTCAAGGAATTGAGGACCTATGTCTCCGAAATCGAAATGGCCAAGGCAAAGCAATCGCTGGAGGCGCAAAGTCGCGCCGACAAGGCCAAGCATGACCTGATCGAGCAGTTGAAGTCCGACGAGCCGATCAGCCCGGAACGTATTCGCGCCTTCACCCTGCGGGTCAAGGCGGCGGCGGAAGCCGGCCAAAACGAACTGATGATCGGCCGCTTCCCGGTCGAACTTTGCTCCGATAACGGCCGCGCCATCAACATGGCCGAGCCGAACTGGCCCGAAACGCTGATCGGCCGTCCGCGGCAGGCCTATCTGCTCTGGAAGGAAAAGCTCCAGCCTTTGGGCTATCAGCTCAAGGCAATGATCGTGGACTGGCCGGACGGCGTGCCCGGCGACGTCGGCCTCTACCTGTCGTGGACATGAGCTGGAATCCGGCGACGACAAACCACGCGCCCCCATCGAACCGTTCGGCAAGCGCGCGCCAAAGCGGGCAAAATAAAACGCCCGGCGCGTAGCGCCGGGCGTCGAGATCTGTCAGGCCGGGGCGGGCGACCCGCCCCGGACCGATTACTTCAGGTTGGCGCTGGTCAGGTCAAACGACAGCGTGGCGACGAAGCGGTCGTCGGCATAGTTCGAGGTCGTCGGATAGCCAACAGCGGTATTGCCGCCGCTCGGAATGCCGGTCAGCACATAGGCCTGGGCCTTGCTCAGGTTGGTGCCGTAGTAGCGCAGATCGAGGGTGACGAACTTCCAGCTATAGGAAACGCCGACGTTCCAGTACAGGTATGACGGCAGCTGGCCGAGCGAGGCCAGCGCGCCCGGGGTCGGCTGACAGCCGATATAGCAATAGGCCGAGGAATTCGCGCCGGTGTAGACCGAGTTGACCTTGCCGAGCCATTGATAACCGAGTTCACCGGACAGCGAGAAGGCCGACATATTGCCCGGGCCGGTGAGCTTGAACGTGCCGGACAGATATTCGTCGGAAGCGCCGGTGTTGAGATAGCTCGGCGAGATGAAGAAGTTCGCGCCGAGGGTCAACAGGTCGTTAACCGTGTAGGTCGGCTTGATGTAAGCTTCGAAGAAGGTCGGATTACGCGGCGAGAGGCCGATCGGATAGAAGGTGGCGGTCAGCGGGCTAAACACCAAGTTCGTGCCCGTCGGCGAGTCCGGATAGCCATAAACGATGCCGCCGATGTCGAAGGCGAACTTGTCAAACGTGCCACGGACGCCGGCGTCGCCGTCCCACTCGAGCGCCGGCGAACCGACCGGGAAGTAATTCGGCGAGAACTTGATGCTTTCGGCCGAGGTGCCGGCATAGAGCTGCCAGTTCGAATTGATGTTGTAGCGCAGTTCGGCGCGGCCCCAGACGCTCGGCTGGTGGTTGGACTGGGTGATGCCGCGGAACAGATAGTCGCTGGTCAGCGTCGCGCCGACGTCAAAGTCCCACGGGCTGACGGCCACGGGCGCGACGGGGGCGGCCTTGGTGTCGGGCAGGTCGCCGGCGAGGGCGGCGCCGGCCGAGGCGGCGAGAGCGGAGGCCGCAAGCAGAGGGAGAAGTTTCATGATGTGCTCCAGGTGAACGAAATTCGATGACGGGAAATTGCCAGCATTCGGCCTGAATCCTCAAGGACAAGACTTGCGCAACTGCTTTGTATCTGTGCAATTAGCGTATATTTTGTGCATTTTCGGGTCTCAGAAAGAAATTTGGAGATGGATGTGGCTTTTATGTAACAAAACAAGCGGCATCCTTTGACGCCTGATCCGCAACGGCAGGTCCATCTTTGGCTTCCAGGGCGCCTGGCGCGCGTTGCGAGCCCGGCGCCCCCCGAATCGAAAGAACGGCGGGGCTTTTGGCCCCGCCGTTCCTTTTACCAAGCCGTGGGAGGACGAGCTCAGTAGTTGTAGGCGCGTTCGCCGTGATCGGCGATGTCGAGACCCTCGCGCTCCTGATCGGGAGTCGGACGCAAGCCGATGACCAGATCGACGACCTTGTAGAGGATCGCCGAGCCGATTCCGGACCAGGCGAGGGTCAACCCCACGTTCTTCGCCTGGATCCAGACCTGGCCGAGCATGTCGTAGCTTCCGGCGTTGTTGTGGGCGAAATTGGTGTAGTCGGTGATCCCGACGCCGCCCAGAGCGGGGGCGACCAGGATGCCGGTAGCGATCGCGCCGGTGATGCCGCCGATGCAGTGGACGCCGAACACGTCGAGCGCGTCGTCGTATTTGAACTTGTTCTTCACCACCGAGACGAAGAACCAGCAGATCGGCGAAACGATCAGGCCGAGCACCACCGATCCCATCGGTCCGGCGTAGCCGGAGGCCGGCGTCACGGCGACGAGGCCGGCGACCGCGCCCGACACCATGCCGAGCAGCGAGGGCTTGCCCTTGAACAGCCATTCGGTGAACAGCCAGGACATAGCCGCGGCGGCGGTGGCGACCATGGTGTTGACGAAGGCGAGCGCCGTCGTTCCGTTGGACTCCAGGTTGGAGCCGGCGTTGAAGCCGAACCAGCCGACCCACAGCAGCGAGGCGCCGATCATGGTCATGGTCAGCGAATGCGGAGCGAAGCTTTCCTTGCCGTAGCCGACGCGCTTGCCGATGATCAGCGCGCCGACGAGGCCCGCAATACCGGCGTTGATATGCACGACGGTGCCGCCGGCGAAGTCGAGCGCGCCCCACTGGAAGCCGAGGCCGGCGTCGGCGTTGACCGCGTCGAGCTTGGCTTGCGCCGCCTGCTTGGCCGCGTCGGTGGTCGCCGCGGCAAGCGCCTTGGCCGCGTCGCCGATCGCGTCAGGACCAGCCCAGTACCAGACGATATGGGCGATCGGGAAATAGATGAAGGTCACCCAGAGCAGCATGAACAGCATCATGGCCGAGAACTTGATGCGCTCGGCGAAGGCGCCGACGATCAGGGCCGGGGTGATCATGGCGAAGGTCATCTGGAAGACCATATAGGCGTATTCCGGAATGACCACGCCGTTCGAGAAGGTCGCCGCCGTCGAATTGGCGTCCATGCCCTTCAGGAACAGGCGCGAGCCGCCGCCGAAGAAGGCGTTGGCGATGTCGCCGTGGGTGAAGGCTTCCGAATAGCCGTAGATGACCCAGACGACGCCGACCATCGAGACGATGGCGAAGACCTGGGTGAGAACCGAAAGCATGTTCTTGGTGCGCACCAGGCCGCCGTAGAACAGCGCGAGGCCCGGGATGGACATCATCAGAACCAGGGCGCTGGAGGTCAGCATCCAGGCGGTGTCGCCCTTGTTGGGGACGGGCGCGGCGGTGTCCGCGAAGGCTGCGCCGGCGCTCAGCGCCAGCCCGGCCAGCGCGAGGCCGAGCGTCTTAAGCCCGGATCGGCGGGAGGGAAAGGAATGCATTATTTACTCCTGATCGAGAGGTGAAGTCAGAGCGCGTCGGCGTCGCGTTCGCCGGTGCGGATGCGGATTGTCTGCTCAAGCGGGCTGACGAAGATCTTGCCGTCGCCGATCTGGCCGGTGCGCGCGGCGGTGGAAATGGCCGCGACCGTCTTGTCGACAAACTCGGCGGCGATCGCCACCTCGATCTTCAGCTTGGGCAGAAAGCTCACGGCGTATTCCGCGCCGCGATAAATCTCCGTATGGCCCTTCTGGCGGCCATAGCCCTTCACTTCCGTCACCGTCAGGCCGTGCACGCCAATCGCGTTCAACGCGTCGCGCACCTCGTCCAACTTGAACGGCTTAATTATAGCCATCACGATTTTCATCCGATGTTCCCCAGTTTCCGTGTCGGACGACGCAGTCGTCTCGGATTACGCCGACGGAGCTGCGTCCGCCGACATCCGTTAAACAAGGACCGTGCCAACCCGCGCGCGGCGGCGAATCCCTTAAGAAATCGGCAAGGTTGAAGCTCGACATCGCGGGACGTGATGAAAATCTATACAGATTGCCTAATTATTGACGCTGGCGCCGCCAGGCCGCGCCGAATGTGTCGAAACAGCGGCGAGGCGGCGCCGCGCTTTTACGCCGACGCGGAAGCGTGTAGACCCTTTGAGGCAGGCCAGAACCGGAAGGCGGGACGATGACGCAGATGAAGCAGGACGAGCTGAGGAAGCAATTTCGCGGCATGGCGCGCGCCGCCCAGGTGCTCGGAATCGCCTATGTCGGCGTCGTCAACGGCCTTTTCGCCGCGCTCCAGGGCCTCGGCAAGGCCGACGCGGCGGCGCTCGCCGCCGCGTCGGGCATGGACTTAGGCTATGTGCGGCGCTGGTGCGACGCGGCTTTTGCCTTCGACCTGCTGGAAGCCGATGGCGATTCCTTCCGGCTCTCGGAAACCGGCGCCGCCATGATCCCCGGCGCCCCTGGCTCATTGATGCCCGCCGCAGCGCAAGGCGTGCTCAACATGCATCTGGCCGAACGCGCGGCCGAGCTGATGCGCACGGGCGAACGGCCCGGCGAACAGGTTCTCGCGGAACGCAAAACCCTTTTGCCGTGGTTCGGGCCGATGCTCGAAGCCAATTTCGCGCGCTTTTTCGAGGATGTGATCTGCCCCGCCGTTCCCTTCTTCGCCGAGGTGAACGAGCGCGGCGGCCTCGCCGTCGATCTCGGCTGCGGCAACGGCTGGTACTTGCGCGCGCTGGCGCGCCGC
Organism: uncultured Pseudomonadota bacterium; assembly: GCA_963727035.1. Lineage (GTDB taxonomy): Bacteria > Pseudomonadota > Alphaproteobacteria > Rhizobiales > Beijerinckiaceae > Rhodoblastus. The sequence continues at coordinate 49,821 of CAVSEY010000022.1, forward strand.
TGCGGCGGCCTGCGCGGACTCGGGATCGACGGATTCGACGAGAATATTTCTCAAGCGACCCGGCTCGCCGCGCAAGAGGGCTTGAGCGACCGCCTGCGCTTCGTCGCCGGCGACGCCCATCAATTCACCCTCGACCAGCCCGCCGACCTGATCGCGATGAACCGCGCCCTGCACCATGTGTGGGAGGCCGGCGGCGCGACCTTCATCGCCCGGCTGCGCGACAATCTGCGCCCCGGCGGCGCGGCGGTGATCTGGGAGCCGGACTGGCCGGCCGAGCGCGCGACCTTGCGCGCTCCCGCCTTCCAGGGCCTGGCCTTCCAGAATCTCGCCGAACATGTTCAGGGCAATCATCTGCTGCGGGCCGACGAAATCGCTCAAGCCTTCGCCGCCGAGGGTCTCGCGCCGGAAATTTTCCGCTTCGGCGAGGGCCAGGAGGCGATCATCGTCGCCCGCAAGCCCGGCTGAGGCGCCGAAGGCGTCAGATGGAGCGCTGGTTGACCCGCTTCGACAATTCTTCCGCGCTTTCCTTGCGCTCGGAATAGCGGTCGACGAGATAGTCGGCGCAGCCCCGCGTCAGCAGGGTGAATTTCACCAGTTCCTCCATCACGTCGACGACGCGGTCGTAGTAAGGCGAGGGTTTCATCCGGTCGTGGTCGTCGAATTCCATGAACGCCTTGGCGACCGAAGACTGGTTGGGGATGGTGATGAGGCGCATCCAGCGCCCGAGGACGCGCATCTGATTGACGGCGTTGAAGCTCTGCGAGCCGCCGCAGACCTGCATGATGGCGAGCGTCTTGCCCTGGGTCGGACGCACCGCGCCGAGCGTAAGCGGAATCCAGTCGATCTGCGCCTTCATGATCGCGGTCATGGCGCCGTGCCGCTCGGGCGAGCACCAGACCATGCCTTCGGACCATGTGACCAGATCGCGCAACTCGGCGACCTTGGGGTGGTCGGGTTCGGAATCGTCCGGCAAAGGCAGGCCGCTCGGGTTGAAGCTTCGCGTTTCGGCGCCGAGGCGACGCAGGATGCGCGCCGCCTCTTCGGCCAGCAGGCGGCTGAACGAGCGTTTCCGCACCGAGCCATGGAGCAGCAGGATGCGCGGCGCATGGCTCTGCCGGGGCCGGACGAACAACCGTTCTTCGTCGATCGCGTGGAACGAGGCTTCGTCGAGATTGGGCGTGGAATCGATCGGCTTATCCAACGCGGCGGCCCTCGGCGTCGATCATCAATTGGCCGTCTTCCTTGGCGAAGGGCCCCGGCGGCAGGCGGTCGAGCAGATCGAGGACGGCCTCGCTGGGCCGGCACAATTTCACGCCCCTGGGCGTGCAGACGATGGGCCGGTTGACCAGAACGGGGTGTTCGATCATGGCGTCGAGCAGGGCCTGGTCCGAAACCAGAGGGTCGAGCAGGCCAAGCTGCTCCGCCGGCGATTTCGTCACACGCAGCGCCTCGCGCGGCGTCAGGCCGGCGGCGGCGAACAGACCCAGCAATTGCGGCTTCGTCCAGCCGATATGCGAGATATTCGATCACCGTCGGCCGGTAGCCGGCGGCCTCGATGATCGCCAGCACGTTGCGCGACGTGCCGCAGCCCGGGTGATGATGGATGACGACGTTCATGGCTTCAGCCGACGACTTTCTGGTGGATTTCCGCGCCGAGACGGCGACGGCGCACGGCCGCGCCAGCCTCATACCATGGGCGGGTCGCATTGACGATTTTGACGACCGACAGCATCACCGGAACCTCGATCAGCACGCCGACCACGGTCGCCAGCGCCGCGCCGGAATGGAAGCCGAACAGGCTGATCGCGGCGGCGACCGCCAGTTCGAAGAAATTGCTGGCGCCGATCAGCGCCGACGGCCCCGCCACGCAATGCGCTTCGCCGGTCGCCCGATTGAGCAGATAAGCGAGGCCGGCGTTGAAATAGACCTGGATCAGGATCGGGACCGCGAGCATGGCGATGATCAGCGGCTGGGCGACGATCTGCTGGCCCTGGAAACCGAACAGCAGAACCAGGGTCGCCAGCAGCGCGACGAGCGACAGCGGCTGCAAATGTTTCAACGCGGCCAATAGGGCGTCCTCGCCGCCGCGCGCCAGCAAGGCGCGACGCAGGGCCTGGGCGATGAGCACCGGAACGACGATATAGAGCACGACCGAGAGGAACAGGGTCTCCCAGGGCACGGTAATCGCCGACAGGCCGAGCAGCAGGGCGACGATCGGCGCGAAGGCGACGATCATGATCAGGTCGTTGAGCGCCACCTGGCTCAAGGTGAAATGCGGCTCGCCGTTCGAAAGGTTGCTCCACACGAAGACCATGGCGGTGCAGGGCGCCGCGGCGAGCAGGATCAGTCCGGCGATATAGCTGTCGATCTGGTCGGCGGGCAGAAAGGCGCGAAACAGGCCGCCGATGAACAGCCAGCCGAGCAATGCCATGGAAAAGGGCTTGATCGCCCAGTTGACGAACAAGGTGACGCCGATGCCGCGCCAATGCTCCTTGACTTGCGCCAGCGCGGAAAAATCGATTTTCAGCAGCATCGGGATGATCATCAGCCAGATCAGCACCGCCACCGGCAAGTTCACCCTGGCGATTTCAGCCGCGCCCACGACCTGAAAGACCGGCCGGAAAGAAATGGCCGAGGACGACGCCCGCGACAATGCAGAGCGCCACCCAGAGGGTCAGATATCGTTCGAAGGTGGACATGCGGAGACTCCCGCGGCGCTCGCGCCGCAAACGGATGGGAAAAGTCAGGCCTTGATTTCGGTTCGCCCGCTGGGTCGCGCCTTCCATCTCGCCGATTTCCTTCAACCGGGAGACGAGCTTCAACTTGTCCAGCCGCGCGATCGGAATGGCGGTAAAGGCGCCGATGCGGTTCTTGAGATAGCGGAGGGCGGTGACAAAGGCGCGCTCCTTCTCGAGGTCGCTTCCCTCGACGGCCGCCGGGTCCTCGATGCCCCAATGCGCGGTCATCGGCTGGCCGGGCCAGTGCGGGCAGACCTCGCCGGCGGCGTTGTCGCAGACGGTGAAAACGAAATCCATTTCCGGCGCGCCGGGAGCCGCGAATTCGTCCCAGTCCTTGGAGCGCGCGCCCTCCGTCGGATAGCCATAGGAGTCCAGGACCTTCAAGGCGAAAGGATTGACGGCGTCCTTCGGGTGGCTGCCGGCGGAAAAGGCGCGGAAACGCCCGCGGCCGTCCTTGTTGAGGATGCTCTCGGCGATGATGGAGCGGGCCGAATTTCCGGTGCAAAGGAACAGGACGTTGTAGACGGGGTCAGTCATGGGCATGCGCCTCCGGTGGACAGCAGGGCGAAAGATCGGCGATCAGCGGCGCGCAAAGCTCGGGGCGGCCGCCGCAGCAGTCTTTCAAGAGAAAGAGGACGAGCTGACGCAAACACTCGACGTCCGCGCGGTAGATGATCGACCGGCTATGGCGCGCGCCGTGAACCAGACCGGCGTTGGCGAGGATCGCGAGATGGGTGGAGAGCGTGTTCTGCGGCACGCCGATTTCGCGCGCCAGCTCCCCGGCGGGAACGCCATCAGGCTCCCGGCTGACCAGCAGCCGGAAGGTTTGCAGGCGGGTCGCCTGGGAAAGAGCCGCGAGGGCGGACAGCGCATTCAGTTCATCCATATATCGAGAATATTCGATATTAACAGCACGCGCAAGCCGGCTTCGACATGGTTCGCTTCTGCAGGCGCCTAAAACGCGTCAGCATCTCCAGCGTGCTTGCCGGACAAAAGCTCGGAATGATGGAAGTCGCCGGCGGCAACATGGTTGGCTTCGGCAGGCTTGTGGTATCGGCCGCGAGCAACGGCGAATGTTGGGTTCCTGCGGCCATGCGAGCGTCCACTGCGTATTCATGTTGGATCGGTCGATGCCGAACTCGAGCGCCGCGCGGGGCTTCTGCCGCGCATCCTCCGGTGAATTCATCGCCGCCGCGCCGCGCATCGGCAAACAGGCCAGAGCGCACAATGCCGCCGTCGTCGCGGCCCACGGAACGTGTGGTTTCATAGGGCTTGCACACCGGCTCTCGGAACAATCATGGCTGGTGACGCGATCTCGTGGGTTGAGACAATCCGGAAATTGGTAAGCCAGCCCAACGCCGACGACCGCATTTTGCCGGCGCGCGCGGATGCGATGCAAGGCTCGTTTTGAGGCGATGATCGCTTGAGCAGTGATCCGCGCGCGCGGGCCGATCGCACAAGCCGCGCAACCCAACACGCGCGCGACCGTAGGGGGCGTGGGCGCCGAAAGTCGATTTGCCATAGACCGGCGCTTGAACTCACGCGCGGAAAATTTCTCTCCGCCTTCGAATTAACTTCGGTCACCGTCCTGCCAATTCGGGGCTAGGGAGGTTAAGCCAACATTGCCCGCTACATCAAGAAAGGGCTGTTAGACAGGATAAGCCTCCGTCGCATCTCGCAAGCTATTTCATAGTGTGCTCACCATATTGATTCAAGGCGTTTCACGACATGAGTTTAATGCCTTAAATTTAAGCTATTCTCCTTAAAACAACCATGGCTTGCTTCCCAAACCAGCCAAGGAACAAAGGCTTGATGTCGCATACCTCAAAGTACCTCCCCCAATTCTGTTTAATATATTCGTTTGAATGAAAAACATTACAATTATAGGGGTCGTCATTTCGCCAGGATATGACAGTTTTGCCCGGCGGGATCGTATCTCGATCAGCGATGTCGGGACGAAATTTATGAAGTTGCTCGCGGATCACGTCTGGCATCTGCAACCAGGTGTCATCGTTATGGATTGACAGGCAGGCAATCCCGCCGATCTTCAAGGTGCGGCGTAGCTCAAGTAACCAGCTTGTTTCCGTCTCATTTATATGGGTAAAGACAGAGCACGCAGATATAAGGTCATAATATTGATCTGGTATCGGTAGTGACGGGTGCGCTGTATTCAAAAACACCTTAAATTGAGTTGGAAAATATTCAATAATGAAATCTAGAGATGACTGCTTGAAATCACAACTCCATACCTCCCAAGCGTCTGTTTGCGTGCCAAAGTGGCGGAATAGCCGGCCAGTTGAGCCACCAAAATCGAAGTACCTTCCACTCTTAACGCCGAAGGCGGCGCCTATTTCTTGAATTCCTAGATAATCTTGATATCCGGACAACCAGTAAAAAAGTCAAAACCAGCGCAGTAATGCTCACGGTTATCACCATGAGGCATCTGAATAGTGTCTCTCTCAATATGAGTTAGAAAATCCTCTATCGACTGACCAATTAAGTTACAATATTTGGTCAGTTCATCTATTTCATTTGTAGATGCGTTGCGGAAGGCGTCAATCGGCAAGCCGACAGCCGGCTTTAATTCCAACGACGCGGCGTAAGAGACGCCGTATTTCGACAGCGACGCAATTTTCTGCTCAAGCCCGAGGATCGTTGTATCGATTTGCGCAAGTATATCCTTAATGAGGCGCTCTTTCCGTCTAAACTTATCCCGCAGTATACGAAGCATAGCTTTCCCTCAGTGTCCGTTCGGAAAGAAGTTGAATCACATGAATCGGATGTGATTCAAGCCGAGATTCTCCGGATGGAGGTCTCGGTCGGGGCACGGCTGCCACTGGCGTCCGCGTTTTTCAAGCCGGAAGCGTCGCCTTCAGCAGCCGATGCTTTTCCGAGGTTATCAACTCCCCGTCGCGGGTCGATTAACAGTGAAAATTCCCGTCATAAAGGCGCACCTCGTCCGTGGTTCTTGACCAACGCGCGACGGCGCGAAATTCGAAGCGGCGGCCGCGCATTGTCCGGGCTTATCCGCCTCTATGCGCCTCAAGCGCCGTCGAATTGTAATACTCATTGTAAGACCAGCAGCGATACGTTCAAAAATAATCAAAGAAATTCAAAGCATTAGGCGTGATGGATGGCGGAGGGAGCGGGATTCGAACCCGCGATACGGTTTCCCGTATACACACTTTCCAGGCGTGCGCCTTCAACCACTCGGCCACCCCTCCGTCGTCCCGGCGCCAAGGCGCCGGGCGAAATCAGGCGCCTTTATAGCGGGCTGGATCGCCAAAGCAAGGCGGGGCGGCCGGCTTTATTGATAAGTTTCAGGCGACGTCTTTCGCGTTCGCCTCCGGCGCGGCGGCCAAGGTCACTTCGTCGCTGGTCGCGGTCACCTGCACCGCCATGCCGCAGGAGCGCGCGACCATGCCGGTGAAATAAGGCTGGATGCCGTGGGCGTCCACCGTGCCGCTTTCGGAGCGGCCTTCGAGCAGGTCGGCGACATGGCTGGCGAGCTTGAGATTGGGACCCCGCACCGACACGCTGATCCGGGCGTCGTCGCCCTCGCCCTCGATCGCGACATTCATCACCCCGCCGCGCGGTATGCAGGCGGCGGCGATCAGGCACAGGTTAAGCGCGAGCTTGACCTTGTTCTTGGCCATGAAGACGCGCGGCGCGGTCCAGTTCATCTGGGTGCGGTCGTCGGCGAACAGGCCGCGCGCGACCTTTTCCGCGTCGCCGGTGTCGATCGCCGCGCCCGCCGAGCCCGCCGCGCCGAAGGCGAGGCGGCAGAATTGCAGCCGGGCCGAGGCCGCCTTGGCGCTCTTGCGGATCAGATCGAGGGCGAATTCGCGCATGCCCTCGTCCTTGTCCTCCTCCAGCACCTCGAGCCCGTTGACGATGGCGCCGACCGGACTGATGACGTCATGGCACACCCGCGAGGCCACGAGTGCGGCGAGATCGAGCGATTCGAGCGCGAGAATGTTCATGGTCGGGTTCCGATTGGCGAATCAGAGAAGGAAGCGGCAGCTGTTGACGCAGACTTTAACCCGCTTTCGCCGGAAACGAAATCCGACGCGCGGCCTCGCCGCAAGCTCGCCTAACTTGCTTAAGAAGAGGTTGCCTTTTCGCGAAACGACGCCCGCGATGAAATGCGCGGGAGTGAAAGGAAGTTCATTAGCCGAAGGATTGAGCGCCGGATGATGGACTCTGCGCCCGTTCCGGCGCAATTTCCACGCAATTTGCCGCGCGTCGCGGAAAAAAAACGGCGATCAGGGGGAAACATGACGAGCCGCTACGAGGAAGTCTATCAATCCTGGAAAAAGGACCCGCTCGGCTTCTGGGGCGAGGCGGCCAAGGCCGTCGACTGGATCAAGCCGCCGCAAAAAGTCTTCGACCCCGACATGGGCGTCTATGGCCGCTGGTTCCCCGATGGAACGCTCAACACCTGCTACAACGCCCTCGACCGCCATGTGAAGAACGGCCGCGCCGACCAGGCCGCGCTGATCTACGACAGTCCGGTCACCGGCATGAAGCGGACCTACACCTATGCGCAGCTGCTCGCCGAGGTGAACGCGGTCGCTTCCGTCATGAAAGACTTCGGCGTGACCAAGGGCGACCGCGTCCTGGTCTATATGCCAATGATCGCCGAGGGCGTGATCGGCGTGCTGGCCTGCGCCCGCATCGGCGCCATTCATTCCGTGGTCTTCGGCGGCTTCGCCTCGAAGGAGCTGGCGACCCGCATCAACGATTCCGAGCCCAAGGTCATCCTCACCGCCTCATGCGGCATCGAGCCCAACCGCGTCGTCAAATACAAGCCCCTGCTCGACGAAGCGATCTCCATGGCCGCGGTCCAGCCGGAAAAGGTGCTGCTGCTCCAGCGTCCGCAGGAAAAGGCGGCGATGATCGCCGGACGCGACTTCGACTGGGGCGATCTGGTCGTCGCGGCGCTGGCCGAGCGGCGCACGGTCGAACCGGTGGAAATGGCGGCGACCGATCCGCTCTATATCCTCTATACCTCCGGCACCACCGGCATTCCCAAGGGCGTCGTGCGCGACAATGGCGGCCATGCCGTCGCCATGTGCTGGACGATGAAGAATCTCTATGACATCAAGCCGGGCGAAGTGTTCTGGGCGGCCTCCGACGTCGGCTGGGTGGTCGGCCATTCCTATATCATTTACGCCCAGTTGCTCTATGGCGCGACCACCGTGGTCTATGAGGGCAAGCCGGTCGGCACGCCCGACGCCGGCGCGTTCTGGCGCATGATCGAGGAATACAAGATCTCGGCGCTGTTCACCGCGCCGACCGCCTTCCGCGCCGTGCGCAAGGAAGACCCACACGCCGAACATGTGAAGAAATACAATCTCAAGAATCTGCGCACCCTGTTCCTCGCCGGCGAACGCGCCGACCCGGACACCGTCGCCTGGGCCGAGCAGGTGCTGGGCGTCCCCGTCATCGACCATTGGTGGCAGACCGAGACCGCCTGGGCCATCGCCGGCAATCCAGTCGGCCTGGGGATGCTGCCGGTCAAGCGCGGCTCGCCGACCGTCGCCATGCCGGGCTATGACGTGCGCATCGTGGACGAGGCCTCACACGAGGTCGGGACCAACAAGATGGGCTCGATCGTCGTGAAGCTGCCGCTGCCTCCGGGCTGCCTGCCGACCCTGTGGAAGCAGGACGAGCGCATGAAGGAGAGCTATCTCTCGGAATTCCCTGGCTTCTACAAGACCGCCGACGCCGGCTTCGTCGACGACGACAACTATCTCTACATCATGGGCCGCACCGACGACATCATCAATGTCGCCGGGCACCGCCTCTCGACCGGCGGCATGGAGGAAGTGCTGGCTTCGCATCCCGATGTCGCCGAATGCGCGGTGATCGGCGTCAAGGACGAGTTGAAGGGCGAGCAGCCCTGCGGCTTCGTGGTGCTGAAATCGGGCGTCACGCGCTCGCCGATGGACATCGAGAAGGAACTGGTGAAACTGGTGCGCGACAAGATCGGGCCGGTGGCCGCCTTCAAGATCGCGATCACCGTCAACCGGTTGCCCAAGACGCGTTCGGGCAAGATCCTGCGCGGCACGATGAAGAAAATCGCCGATCACGACCCCTGGACCATGCCGGCGACCATTGACGATCCGGCGATCATGGACGAAATCATGACCGCCCTCCAGGCCAAGGGTTTCTGACGGCGAACCATGTTCGGCGCCCGACGCCGGGCAGCTCCGGCGGAATGGACGGCGCCGCCGCCTTTTTGGCGCGGGGCGCTGTCGATCGAAACGCGGGGAGCGCGGCGATGCTGGAAAGATGGATGCAGATCAAGGGCGACCCCTCGATCCGGGCGCAATTGTTCAATCAGACCCGCGTCGAAAGCATGTTCGACGCCTCGATTGACCGTGTGCATGGCGTCGTGCGGCAATTGCTCGCGCGCAAAGGCGTTTTTCACGCCAAGATTCATTATTCGTCCAACCAGCTGACCTGCTGGTTCGCGCGCGATCCGTTCTGCTATGAAAAATTCGTGGGCGACGAAGTGCTGCAAGACGGTTTCGTCGAGCGTTTTCCGGACTCCGACTATGCCGGCCGCACCCCCGTCATCGACGACGAACATGTCGCGCTGCTGCTCGAAGAATTCAAACGGCTGCGGCTGACCGACGAAACCGTCTATCTGCGCAACGGCGCGGTCAATCTGATCAACGGAATGATCAACCTGTCCTTTTCCTGCGACGGCACGCAATATATCGACTTTCGCGCCTTTTTCGCGCAGCTCCACACACTCAGGTGACGGCGCGCTTTCGTTAACGCCGGTTAACCATGCGCGCCGAAACGCCTCGGCCATTAGCATTTCCTCAACAAGACCGGACCTAGCGTCGAACTGGTTCGGGACGAGGACGAGATGGCTTCGACAAGAAAGAGCGATCCGGGGATCGTGCTGCGGCGCTGCGAGTCCATCGCGCTCCGCAAGGAAATTCGGGCCGAGGACGTTGCGGTCCTCGAGTCCTCCTGCTCTGTCGACGCCGAATTGACGGGCGAAGAAGCCGACGTTCTGTTCGCCGTCGCTCACGCCGGCTTTCTGTCCTGTCCGGAGTGGCGGGAATTTTTCGCCGAAACCATGAGCGGCTGGTTTGTCGAGACCTACGCGCGCAACAATGTCAGCGATGACGCCGCCCGCCGGCTGATCGCCTGGCTCGGCGGCGAGGAGGCGCGGCTCGACGCCGCCCGCTTCCGCTTCCTGATGCGCGTGCTCGAGCGCGCGTCGCACTGCTCGGACGATTTGCTCGCTTTCGCTCGCGTCGCCCTGATGCGGGCGATGGGCGTGGAAAAGCCGGCCTCCCGCGCCGCGCGCCTCGCCGTTTGACCGCCTTGCCGAAAGTGTCTGCCCGAGACGAGGGTTTTTCGTCGCACGACCTTGGCGAAGACTAAAAAAAAGCCGGCGCTGGGGGCGCCGTCGAAATTTCAGTGGAACTTGTAATAATCCTGATTGAGCGCGGCGACGACCGCGCCGATTTCGTCTGGCGAAATCATGGCGTTGGTGTTGGCGACGCAGCTCTCGACCTGACGCTGCAACTGCGCGAGATTCGTCACCTTGCGGTTCGGGCGGGTAAAAAGGCTCAGCGCATTGCCGTCGGGGGCGCGCTTCTGGTGGCAGGAGCCGTTGCAATCATTGTCGGCGAGAAGTTTACGGCCGAGCGCGACCTGTGCATCCTGTCCCGCCCAGGCGGCGGCCTGCGTGGCCAGAAGCAGCGCGAAAACCCGCCAAAACCGCATGGGGTCCACTCCCTGTTGTCTGCGAATGCCGGGCCGCCCAAGAAAGCGCGACACCCAAAGGTAGTTGAATAGACGTGGATCGTGTTCCGGGCAAGACGTCAGGATTCGGCCGGCGACTGCGAACAACGGCGGCGCGACGCGCCGTAAACGGAAGCCTGCGCCGCGAAGCGCCAGCTTATCAAATCAACGAGCAAATTCAATATATTACATGGTCAATCTGGTCGGGGAGCCCGCAACCGCCGACAATCAAGGCCGCCGCGCCTTGTTCCACCGATCCTGATCCTGGCGATCTGAAGACGCGTCCCGCGCCAGTGATCGTTTATGGCTCGAACTCGGCGACGGCAATACCCGAGGAACCTCGCTGGCGAGTGACGCCTGGGGCGTGTCGGGCTTCACGGGTGGGGAATGGCTGGCTATGGCGCAGCAAGGGCCCGCGCGGGTCCGTCGGCGCTTCGGGAGCCTGCGTCTGCGATGTTGCACAGGCGCGTCTTGCGGCAAGTCGCGTTCTTCGTCGCGCGAGCGCGTGTCGCTCAGTCGCCCAACGCTCCTCCCTCGAACGGAGGCGCGACGGATTTCAACGGGAAATAGACCGGCTGCTCGATGGAATCGCGAAAGGCTATGTGCCACCGGAAGTCGCCGGGCCAAAGATCAAGGACGCCGCCCAAGAGCGAGATCGGATCAATGAAAAGCTTGCGCAGGCTGCTCCTGCCGAAAATGTCGTCACCCTTCATCCGGCCGCCCTGGCCAGATACGAGCGGCAACTTCATGACCTCAGTGCGGCGCTCCAAGCTGGCTTGAACGCGGGGGATAGCGAAGGGGCGGAAGCTCTGCGCGACCTGATCGACACAGTGACCGTCTCCCGCGCGGACGATTCGCTGGGCCGGGTCCGAATCGACATCAGCGGGAAGCTGAACGCTCTGTTCGGCTCAGAGCCACGCCGCCAAGGAGTGTGGGGAGTGATGGTAGCGGAGGAGGGACTCGAACCCCCGACACAAGGATTATGATTCCTCTGCTCTAGCCGGCTGAGCTACTCCGCCCCAGAAGCGCGGCAACGCCGCGCCTCAAGTGCGCGGTCTATAGTCCGCCGCCAAGCCGATTGTCAAGGAAGCGAGCCTAGCTAATCCGCTCGATCCGCGTCAGGGTGAAAAGCCCGAGCGGCGCGATCCTGCGGCGCTCGACGAGGCGCACGACCGGGCGGGTGGCGATCCAGTCGCCGAGGATCGACCAGGGGAATTCCGGGCGCCAGCCGAGCGCGGCCGATTTCTTGCCGAGCCAGGATTCGATCCAGGCGATCGGCCCGGTCTCCGCCCCGACGTGATTGACCAGGACGATCTCTCCCCCCGGCTTCACCACCCGCGCCAGTTCATCGAGCGTCGCCGCAGGGTCGGGCACGACCGTCAGCACATAGGGCGCGACCACCGAATTGAAATGGCCGGTGGGAAAAGCGAGTCTGGTCGCATCCATCACGCAAAGCCCCGCAACCTGAAGCAATTTTTCCCGCGCGGCGCGGGCCTGCGCGCGCCGCAGCATGGGTTCGGACAGATCGACGCCGACCACCGACGCCGCCGGATCGAACATCGGCAATTCGAGCCCGGTGCCGACGCCGACGTCGAGGATCCGTCCGCCCCGCCTTTGCGCGGCGGCGACCGCCGCGCGCCGCCCAGGCGCCATGATCGCCGCGAAAGCAAGATCATAGACCGGCGCCCAGCGGGCATAGGCCTGTTCGACATGCGCATTTTCCAGTTGCGCGATTTCGCGGGGAATTTCGCTCATCCGGCGGCGGCGCGCGGGGGCGGCGCGGGCGAGGTGGCCGCCTCGGCGGCGCGGATGAACCCGCCGCCCAGCACCCGGGCGCGCGGCTCGGCGCTGTCGTAGAACACGCAAGCCTGGCCGGGGGCGACGCCGCTCTCGTCATCGATGAATTCGACCCAGATCTGGCCGTCGCGCAATTCCAGCACCGCCGGCGCCGGCGGCCGGGTCGAGCGCACCCGCACCGCGATCTCGTGGCCCGAGCGCGCGGCGGCCTCAAGTTCGCCGGGGCCGATCCAGTTGACGTCGCGCAGCGCCACGCGCCGGGTGGCGAGCGCCGAGCGCGGCCCCACCGTGACCTGCGCTTTCGCCGCGTCGATCCTGACCACAAAAAGCGGCTCGCCCGTGCTCGCCGCCGCCGCGCCCAGGCCGAGTCCCCGCCTCTGGCCGATGGTGAAATGCATCACCCCGGTATGGCGCCCCAGCACGCGGCCGTCGACATGGACGATCTCGCCGGGCCGCGCCGCCTGGGGCGCCAGCTTTTCGACAATGTCGGAATAGCGTCCGGTCGGCACGAAGCAGATGTCCTGGCTGTCCGGCTTGTCGGCGTTAGGCAGGCCGAAGCGGCGGGCGTGCTCGCGCACCTCGGGCTTGGTCATTTCGCCGAGCGGAAAGCGCAGCATCTGCAATTGTTCGCGGGTCGTGGCGAACAGGAAATAGCTCTGGTCGCGATCTGGGTCGCGGGCGCGGAAAAGCGCGCGGTCCGCGCCGTCCTTGCGCGAGGAAATATAATGTCCGGTGGCCAGAGCCTCGGCGCCGAGATCGCGGGCGACATCGAACAGATCGGTGAACTTCAATTCCTGGTTGCAGGTCACGCAGGGGATCGGCGTCTCGCCCTCGGCATAGGACTGCGCGAAGGCGTCGATCACCTTGTCGCGAAACCGGGTTTCGTAATCGAGCACATAATGCGGAATGCCGATCAGGGCGGCTGCCTGGCGCGCGTCGTAAATATCCTGGCCTGCGCAGCATGAGCCCGGCCGATGCTCGGCCGCGCCCTGGTCATAAAGCTGCATGGTGACGCCGATCACGTCATAGCCCTGTTCCTTGAGCAGGGCCGCGACCACCGAAGAATCGACGCCGCCTGACATGGCGACGACCACGCGACAGTTTTCCGGCGCTCCCGGCAGGTCGAGGCTGTTGAGAGGCTCCGAACCAACGTTCATGATAGCGGAATCCCGCGAATTTCCTACGACGCGACGCCCGGCGGCGAAAATGCGCTGCCCGCTGGGGGTCATCTCGGCCTTGCGCCCCGAGCGTTCTTCAATAGGCCCTCGCTTGCGGCTTTTCAATGAATTTGGCGCCGAAGCAGAATCCGCTTTGCGGAAAAGATCGTTCCCATCCGATTTTCCCGCGCCGTCCGGCCCCTTGGAAGCAAAAATCGTCGAGAAAGCTGGCGGGTCCAAGGCGCCAAAATGGTTAACGCCGTCCTCGCGCCTGTTCCGAAGCAGGACATTTTAGTGGCCGCGCTAAGAATTTGGCAATAAACTTACGCGCAAACAATGATTTACTAACGTTCACCTTAGGCGTTTCTTAAATCCGTCGCGCTAAGGTCGTCCGGTAGAGCAAAACGCCCCGCGGCCGGCCTCGGACGCCTGAACCGGGGCGGTGGCGCTCCAGTCAGGGTTCTTCGCGTAAGTGAGTGTTCAGCATGACCGAGCCCCACCGTCCGAGGGTCAAATATGTTATTGGCCCCGATGGCAGTCCGTTGACTGTCGCCGACCTTCCCCCGCCTTCGACCAAAAGGTGGGTCATCCGGCGCAAGGCGGAAGTCGTCGCCGCCGTGCGCGGCGGCCTGCTTTCGCTCGAGGAGGCCTGTAGCCGGTATA
>CAVSEY010000023.1:0-10906 GCA_963727035.1 uncultured Pseudomonadota bacterium
ACGGCGTGGACGGCCAGCGCGACGGGATCGTGATCAGAATTTTTTGCGAGTTTCACCCATCGGCGCGCGACGTCGCGCGACCGTTGGACCGACCAATTCGTCGTTTTCGTCAGGCAGCAGCGCAAGCGTCAGGGCGCCAGGTCCGGCGCCTCGGCGGGCAAAGGGCTGACGGGGCGGCGGCAGGCCAGCTAACCAAACAGGGGCGACTCCATGAGCTATCAATTTCAAGGCAAGGACATCGAGACCACGGCCACCGGCTATCTGGTCAATCCGGAGGACTGGAGCCGCGAACTGGCGGAACATATCGCCGGCCTCGACGGCATCACCCTTGGCGAGCGTCATTGGGACGTGATCGATTTCCTCCGCGAGGAGTTCTTCGAGAACAACCAGAGCACGCCGAACACCCGGACGATCCTCAAGGCTATGTCCGACAAATGGGGCGGGAGGGTCGATCAGAAGACGATCTACGACCTTTTCCCGCTCGATCCGTCCAAGCAGGGCGGCCGGATCGCCGGCGTCGCGGAGAGCCGCCGCAAGGGCGGCTATTGAGCGCCGAAATAGACGCTGGAAAAAATAGATGGAAAATGTAAGATTTCGCGCCGCGCAAGTCCTGCGCGGCGCGGAACCTTTTCATGCGACTGACCAGCTACACCAATTATGCGTTGCGCGTCCTGATGATCGCGACGATGCGCGAGGGCCAACTCGTGACCGTTCAGGAGGTCGCCGAGATTTTTGGCATATCGAAAGCCCATCTGGTCAAATGCGTCCATCAGCTTGGGCTGTGGGGTTATCTGGACAATGTCCGGGGCCGCCATGGCGGGTTCCGTCTGGCGAAGCCCGCGAAGGACATCACGGTCGGCGAAATCGTGCGCAAGACCGAGGACGACCTCAATCTGGTCGAATGTTTCGACGCGGTGACCAATACCTGTCCGCTGATCGGCCTGTGCGGCCTCGGCAAAACATTCAAGCGCGCGTGCAACGCCTTTCTCGAGGTGCTGGATGCGACGACGATCGCAGATATATCCGCCAATCGGACGGAAATGCTGGAGACGCTCAACCCGGCCTGGGCCGAAACCCGGCCGCGCCGGCGGGCTTGACGCCGGAACGCGGGTTTTCTAAACAGGGCCTCCGACGTTCCGGCGTCCGGGCGATTAGCTCAGCGGGAGAGCACACCCTTCACACGGGTGGGGTCATAGGTTCGATCCCTATATCGCCCACCATCGGCTCTGGCGTTTCAGCCCCGCGCAACCCATATTGAGGCCGCCAAGGATCGCTGCCGCAATTTCGCGCATCGGGCCTTTTTGGACCTGTCGATGCTGCATCGCCTGAGACATTTTCTGCTGACCGTCGCCGCCATCCTCTTCCTGATCGAGGCGTGGCTGTGGGATTGGACCCAGGCGCTGGGGCGCGCCGTGATCCGCCTCCTGCCTTGGCAGGCGTTCAAGGACGCGGTCGCCCGCGTCATTGCAAGCCTGCCGCCCTATGCCGCGCTGACGCTCTTCGTCCTGCCGTTCTTTGTCGTGGAGCCCCTGAAGGTTTTCGCGGTTCGCGCGATGGCGCATGGCCATATTTTCAATGGCCTGCTTGGCCTCGCCGCGCTGAAATTCGTTGGCGTCGGCGTCTTCGCCTTCATCTTCGATCTCACCCGCGACAAGGTGCTGGAGATCGGCTGGTTCGCGCGCTTCTATCGCTGGGTGCTGATATGGAGGGACAAGGCGCATGTCTTGATCGCGCCCTACAAGGCCGCCGTGGTCGCGCGCCTTGCCGCGCTGAAGGCTCAGTCCAAGGCGCTTTTGGCGCAAGCGTTCGGCGAGCCCCCGGAAGGGCAAGGTTTCATCGCCTCGCTCGGGCGCCTGCGCGCCAGCATCCGCCGGCGAACCGGCGCCGCCTCCCCTGACTAATAAAACTCCGCCGCCGCCGCCGGTAGTTCGTCGAAATGCGAGATGACGCGGTCGGGGCCATATTCGCTCACCGGGCGGTCGGTATAGCCGAAATCCACCACGATCACCGGGATTTCGGCGGCGCGGGCGGTGGCGATGTCGGTCTTGGAATTGCCGACCATGATCGCGCGCCCGACCTTGCCGCCGGCGGCCTCGATGGTCCTGAGCAATGGCCGGGGATCGGGCTTGGCGACGCCGAAAGTGTCCTGGCCGCAGACGAAGGCGAAACGATCGGCGACGCCGAGCTTTTCGAGCAGCATTTTCGCCGGGCGCTCGATCTTGTTGGTGCAGACCGCGAAGACGCCGCCGCGCTTTTCCAGCGCGTCCAGCGCCTCGACCACGCCGGGATAGAGCCGGCTGTCGTCGGCGATGCGGCCCTCGTAATGGACCAGGAAACGCGCATACATTTCTTCGAGCCGCTCGGGCGTGACGTCCCGGCGTTGCTGGGCCAGCGCCCGCACCAGCAGCGCGCGCGCGCCGGCGCCGAGCAGGGAGCGGGCGTCCGCGATCGGCGTCGTCTCGAAGCCTTCCTCGACCATGATGTAATCCAGCGTTCCCATCAGGTCGCCGGCCGTGTCGGCGAGCGTGCCGTCGAGGTCGAAGACGTAAAGCACGGGGTCCATTTGCGCAGCCATCAAGTCCTCCTGTCTTGAGGACAGGCTATAACCTCTCCCGCCGCCAAAGTCATGCAGGTGAACACTTTGAGTTTTTTCAGGATAATTTTTAAAATCCTCTATCCTGCAAATCGATGCGATTCGCCCGTTGCGGGCGCGCCGGGGAGGAAGCCTCCATGCTGAAATGGACTGTTCTGGCCTTGCTCGCGACGGCCGCGACGACCGCCGCGGCGCGCGCCGCGACTTACGATTTTCTCGCGGCGCCGCAGATCGACCTCAACCGGGTCTATCGCCTCGACAAGACCAGCGGCGAGGTCGGCGCCTGCCAGTTCGGCCTCAAGGAGGGCGCGCCGGTGGGCGTCGCCTTGTGCTATCCCGCCGGCGATGGCGCAGGGCCGCAGCCGCCCGGCGACTACGCCCTTGTCGCCACAAGACATGAGCACGAGGCCAGCGTGTTCCGCGTCAACCAGCGCACCGGCGAAATGTCGATCTGCTATGTGCTGAAAGGCGCGGTGGTCTGCACGCCGCCGACGAAATGATGGACCCGCTGACCGCTTTCGGGCGTAAATCGATCGCCGCTTGCTCCGGCATAGCCCGTCATGTTTGACGGGCGTCTCTCGACGCCCTGTGCGCCGACCGCTCGCGGGTTTTTGCGGTCAGCGCCATGCTGGCATTCTATGCGCTGGAGCCGCGCGGCCCTATCTATATTCTCGGCTTCGCCGCCTCCTGCGCGCTCGGCTCGGCTTATGGCTTTGTGCAAAGCGCGTGGCCCTTCGGCCTGGTCGAAGCCATATGGTCCCTGGTGGCGCTGCGGCGCACTCTTGCGACGCGGAAAGGAAATTCCGATGCAACTCGCTGATCCTTCCCTGCTGAAAACCCAGATGCTCCTCGGCGGCGTGTGGCGCGGCGAGGGCGCGCTGGAGATCAGGAATCCCGCCAATGGCGCGCTGCTTGGCCGCGTCCCCGACGGCGGCGCGGCGGAGGCGACCGAGGCGGTCGAAATCGCGGCGCGGGCGCAGAAAATCTGGGCGGGACAGACCGCGAAGCAGCGCGCCGGTCTGCTGCGCAAATGGTTCGATCTGGTTGTCGCGGCGCGCGAGGACCTCGCGATCATCATGACCAGCGAGCAGGGCAAGCCGCTCGCCGAGGCGCGCGGCGAGATCGATTACGCCGCGAGCTTCATCGAATTTTTCGCGGAAGAAGCCAAGCGCGTCTATGGCGAGACCATTCCCTCGCCCTGGCCCGACGCGCGCATCCTCACTCTGCGCCAGCCGATCGGGGTGATGGCCGCGATCACGCCGTGGAATTTCCCGGCGGCGATGATCACTCGCAAATGCGCGCCCGCCTTGGCCGCCGGCTGCGCCTGCGTGATCAAGCCGGCCCCCGAGACGCCGCTGACCGCTTTGGCGCTTGGCGAACTGGCGGTGCGCGCCGGCCTGCCGCCGGGCGTGCTGAATATGGTCACCGGCGACGCGCCCGCCATCGGCAAGGTTTTTTGCGAACATCCGGCGGTGCGTTTCGTCGGCTTCACCGGCTCGACCGAGGTGGGAAAGCTGCTGATGCGCCAAGCCGCGTCGGGGGTCAAAAAGGTCGGGCTGGAACTGGGCGGCAATGCGCCCTTCATCGTCTTCGACGACGCCGATCTCGATGCGGCGGTCGCCGGCGCCATGCTGTCGAAATATCGCAACATGGGCCAGACCTGCGTCTGCGCCAACCGGCTCTATGTGCAGGAGGGCATTTACGACGCCTTCGCCGACAAGCTCACGGAGGCGGTGGGAAAACTGAAAGTCGGCGACGGACTGGAGGCGGGCGTGCAGCAGGGGCCGCTGATCAACGCCGAAGCCCTCGGCAAGGTCGAGGCCCATATCGCCGACGCGCTCGCCAAGGGCGGGCAGGTGATGGTCGGTGGCCATCGGCACGAATTGGGCGGGACTTTCTTCCAGCCGACGGTTTTGCGCGACGTGACCGCGGACATGGCGGTAGCGCGCGAAGAGACTTTCGGGCCGGTCGCGCCTCTGTTCCGTTTTTCCGACGAGGCCGATGTCATCGCCCAGGCCAACGCCACCCCATATGGCCTCGCCGCCTATTTTTACGCCCGCGACCTCGGCAGGGTTTTCAGAGTCGCCGAGGCGCTGGAATATGGCATGGTCGGCGTCAATTCCGGCGTCATCTCGACCGAAGTCGCCCCTTTCGGCGGGGTGAAGGAATCCGGCATCGGCCGCGAGGGCTCGCGGCACGGGATCGAGGAATTTGTAGAGATAAAATATGTACTGCTTGGCGGATTGGGGGGATGACGTCGCTCACACCGCGCCTATCCGGCTAACGCACACACCCACTATATGTGGGCTTAGCGGCGAGCCAGATTGAGACGACCACGACGGGCAGGAACCGGCTCTGAAGAGACATTCCCGAAGAGGCCCGCGACTGTCCCGTGTTGACCCTGAGCGGCCCCTCGCCGAGCTCGCGCCGCATGTCACGGGGCGCCTCGAAGCGGTAATTCCAACATTTCAAACTTGAGACGAACGGCCTGTCGGATTCGCAGATCATGCTTTGGATCGGCCGACCGCGGCGCGCGCCAAAAACGCGGTCAGGATCAGGTGCAGAGCAACCGCAGGCCATAGCATTATCCCAGTCATGCCTTGGACAAGGCCGAGATAAGCAAGAATCAGCGCGACCGAGACGCCGTAAATCAACATGCCGAGGATCGGCGGCCCCGGCCAGCAGGCGACGCCCAGACCGACCAAGGCGACGCCCGCCACCCGCGCCACGGCGGCGGGACCGGCGAACTCCTGACCTAGCAACAGCCAGCCGACCAACACCGGGTCGATCAGCAAAGCCAATCCCGTCAATGTTTCGGCAACAGCGGCGAAAACCAGCGCTTTGCTCATCTTCCGCCGCAGCCTCCGTCTTCCGTCCTCGCGGCCGGGTTGGCCCGAGCCAGGTTATTTCTCCGCCGCCAGGTCGGGGCCGAGCTTGAAGGTCAGTTTGTCGATTTTGCCGGTGAACTTGAACGGAACGTCGTAGCGATATTCCAGCATGGCGACGCCTGTGCGCGTGTCCTCGCCCACGTCGAAGGTTTCGTCCTCGGGAAAGGTTATCGGAGTCGAGTGTTCCATTGATTTTCTGGACACTTCCTGTCCATCCACGGAAAGCACGCCCGTGCCGCCCTTGCCGAGGCCGGGTCCATCCGGTTTGAATTCGAACACGATGGTGTGTCTCCCCGCTCCCAGTTCCGGGCCATCCCAGATGGTGCGCTGGAGGTCGAGCAGGTTATAGAGAAACACCACCTTGCCCCGACGGATGTCCGCCACGCCGTGGCTCAGGAACAGGCCGTAGCCGCCAAAACGCCCGCCTTGCGTGACGATCATGCCTTCCGCGCCGCCCTCGGGGATATCCACCTCGGCGATGACCGTGTAGGCCTTGTTCAGAATGTTGGGCGCGGCCGCGGCCGGAACGTCGGTCAGGACGCCCGAATAGGTGAATTCCGTCCGTCCCGCCGTGAGACTCGGACGTGGCGTGTTCCAGCGCGCAAGGGTCGAATTGTCGAGCGGCAGAACGTCGTATTTCTTCGCCTCCGAATAGAACAGTCCCTGCATCTCCTTGAGCTTGTCGGGCATTTTGGAGGCGAGGTCGTCGTCTTCGGTCGGATCGTCCTTGACGTCATAAAGCTCCCAATTGTAGCCGGTGATCACATCCGGCGGCTTCGCCGTGCTGAGTTCCCAGGGCAGGTTCGCCGGCGTCGTGGCCGCGATCCAGCCGTCGTGATAGATGGCTCGGTTTCCCAGCATCTCGAAATATTGCGTCGCGTGGCGGCTGGGCGCGTTCGCGTTCGCCTTGTCGAATGTGTAGGCCATGCTCACGCCTTCGATCGGCTTTTGCTTGATGCCGTCGATGGCGTCTGGCGCGGGGATGCCGGTCGCTTCGAGAATGGTCGGCACGATGTCGATGAGGTGATGGAACTGACGGCGGATGCCGCCCGGGTCGTTGATATGCCCAGGCCAGGATATGACCATGCCCTGGGCCGTACCGCCATAATGCGACGCCACCTGCTTCACCCATTTGAACGGGGTGTCCATCGCCCAGGCCCATTCCGCCGCATAATGCGGGAAAGTCCGGTCCGTTCCCCAGAACGGATACCAGAGGAACTGGTCCTTGACCGGCACAGCGACGCCGTTGAACGTCGTGAACTCGTTCGGCGTGCCGTTGAGCATGCCTTCGGCGCTCGCGCCATTGTCGCCGCTGATGTAGATGATCAGCGTATTGTCTAGTTCGCCCAGGTTCTTCACCTCCTGGATGACCCGGCCAATCTCGTCATCGGCGTAGGCGAGGTAGGCCCCGTAGATATCCGCCTGCTTGGTAAAGAGCTTCGTCTCGTCCCAGCTCAGCGAATCCCACGCCGGCAGTTCCTTCGGCCAGGGCGTCAGTTTGGCGTTTTCGGGCATCACGCCCAATCGCTTCTGGTTGGCGAAAATTGTCTCCCGCACCTTGTTCCAGCCCTCGTCGAAGAGGTGCATGTCGCCGATCTTCTCGGCCCATTCGGGCGTGGGATGGTGGGGAGCGTGGGTGGCGCCCGGCACGTAATAGACGAACCACGGCTTGCTGGGCGCGATCTCCTTGAGCTGCTTGATATAGTGAATTGCCTCGTCGGCCATCGCCGTTTCGAGGTTCCAGCTCGGGTTGTTCAGGAAGGGGTAAATCGGGGTGGTGTTGCGGTACAGGTTCGGCTGCCATTGGCTGGCGTCACCGCCAACGAAACCGTAGAAATAATCGAAACCCATGCCGTTGGGCCATTGATTGAAGGGCCCGGCCTGGCTCGACTGGTAAAAGGGCGTGTTGTGGTCCTTGCCGAACCACGCGGTTGCGTAGCCGTTCTCCTTCAGGATCGTTCCGATCGTGCCCTTATCAATCGGGATGATCGAGTCGTAACCGGGGTATCCCGTCGCAATTTCGCCGACCACTCCGAACCCCACCGAATGGTGGTTGCGGCCTGTGATGATCGCGGCCCTTGACGGCGAGCACAATGACGTCGAGTGGAAATTGGTGAAGCGGAGGCCTTCCTGCGCGAGGCGATCCATCGTCGGCGTGGGTATGACGCCGCCGAAGGTGCCCGGCGCGCCGAAGCCGACATCGTCCGTCATGATGAGCAAGACATTGGGCGCGCCCTTGGGCGGAACGACGCGGGGCGGCCACCAGGGCTTGGACTCCGAAGCCTTCTCCTTGATCACCCCGCCGAACGCCAGCGGCGGCGGTGGAAGATGTTTTCCGTCGATGGTGGTGGTAGCCGCGGGCGAACCGAGCACGCCGGTGACCTGCTGGGCCGCCGCTGGCGCGATGGTCAGCGATAACGCCAACAACCACGCCGAAAAATTCGAAAGCCGGCATGTTTTGTTTGAGTTGGGGTCCATGCTCAACGCTCCCGTGAAAATGCGGAAAAGCCGCCGGCCGGACGAAACTCCATAACGTTCCGGCCGCCCTCGAACCCGCCAGTCGCGAATTCACCCCGATCGCCGCGCTCTGCGCCGAGGCTAATCGCCTTCAGCACGAGTGTCTATTGTATCGCGCGCATGTGACGCCGGGATGATCCGTAACCTAAGCCAAACGGCAGCGAGACATCGACAAGCTGGGAATGTTCGAAGTTGATTGGGGAGCCGGGAAGGGCAGCTTTCCCGACAATTCAGCGCCATGCCTTTCGCGCCTGGCGAAGTCAGCTCGTGGCGCCAACCAGCCCTTGCCGGCGACGCCTGCCAGCGTCGGCTACCCGCCGGTTCCTGCCTTTGCGTCGAGCCCGCAGCTCCCTCTATATTTAGTAGGTGTGAGCTTCAACCGGATAGGCACGGTTCACACGATTCTCGTCCGCACTTCGCCGACGCCCTCGATCTCGCCGACCAGCCCATCTCCGCGCTCCAGCGGGCCGACGCCGGATGGCGTGCCGGTAAAGATCAGGTCGCCCGGCGCCAGCGCGACGTATGTGGAGAGCGCGGCAATGATTTCGGGGACGAACCAGATCAGGTCGGAAAGGTCGCCGTCCTGTTTCACCGCGCCGTTCACATGCAGGAAAATGCGGCCGGCTTTCGGATGTCCGGTTTTTTCGGCGCGATGGATGAGCCCCAGCGGGGCGGAACAATCGAAACCCTTGCTCATGTCCCATGGTTTTCCGGCCTTGCGCGCCTCGGCCTGGAGGTCGCGGCGGGTCAGGTCGAGGCCGGCGGCATAGCCGAAAACGTGATCCAGCGCCTGCGCGGCGGGGATGTTCGCGCCGCCTTTGTGAAGCGCGACGACCAGTTCGATTTCGTGATGGAGGTTGGTCGTTCTGCTCGGATAGGGCGCGTCCCCGCCGTCGATCACCAGCGCATCGGCCGGTTTCGAGAAGAAAAATGGCGGCTCGCGGGTCGGGTCGCCGCCCATTTCGCGGGCATGGGCCGCGTAATTCTGCCCGACGCAGAAAATCCGGCGCACCGGAAACAATCCGCCGCCTTCGACCGGCGCGGCGGGCTGCGGCGCCGGCGTAAAAACATAATCACTCATCATTCTGCTCCGCGAATCGGGTTTCTGGGGCGAACGCGCCGCCTCAGTCTCGCGCAACCTCGGCGCTTCAACGTCGAGGGTCACGCTAGCATGGCGCGCCCCGGCCGTCCTTGTGAGCGTGCATGAGATTGTCGGCGCGCGCATGACTTCACGCCGGCGTCGCCGAAACCAGACCAATATTCGTTCCCGCCGTCTTCCGATCCGCGCAAAGGACCACATATGCGGCTGATCCGACTGATTTTCGCGCCCCGCTACCTCGCCTTGCTGGTGAGCGCCCTGTTTTTCGCCTGGCTGGCGTTCTCGCTGTCGATCCACCCCCAGCGCGGCAATCGGCTGGCGATCCCGCTGGTCTTTTTCGGCGGCCTGACCACATTGGGCGTGGGCGATCTGATCCAGAAACGCCATTCGGTGCTGCGCAATTACCCGATCCTCGCCCATCTGCGTTTTCTGATCGAGGAAGTTCGTCCCGAGATCCGGCAATATCTGTTCGAAAGCGAAACCGACGGCGCGCCCTTCAGCCGCGACCGCCGCGCTTTGGTCTATCAACGCGCCAAGATGCAGCTCGACAAGAGGCCGTTCGGCACCCAGCTCGCCGTTTATTCCGACGGGTTCGAATGGATGCTGCATTCGCTCAATCCCCGGCCGCAGGCCAGGGCGCCCTTTCGTATCGAGATTGGCGGGCCGGAGTGCGAAAAGCCTTATTCGGCTTCGGTGCTGAACATTTCGGCGATGAGTTTCGGCGCGCTCAGCGCCAACGCCATTCGCGCCCTCAATGGCGGGGCGCGGCTCGGCAATTTCGCCCATGACACCGGCGAGGGCGGCTTTTCGCCCTATCACGCGGAAAAAGGCGGCGACATCATCTGGGAAATCGGCTCGGGCTATTTCGGTTGCCGCACGCCGGACGGCGCGTTCAGCGCCGAAAATTTCGCGGCGACGGCGCGGAACCCGCAGATCAAGATGGTCGAAATCAAACTCAGCCAGGGCGCCAAGCCCGGCCATGGCGGGGTGCTTCCCGCCGTCAAGATCACGCCGGAGATTTCCGCCATTCGCGGCGTGCCCATGGGCCAGGATTGCGTGTCGCCCGCGGCGCACAGCGCCTTTTCGACGCCGCTCGAAATGATGGCCTTCGTCCGGCAGTTGCGCGAATTGTCGGGCGGCAAGCCGGTGGGGATCAAATTCTGTCTCGGCCAGCCGATCGAATTTCTTGGACTGTGCAAGGCCATGCTGGAAGGCGGAACGGCGCCCGATTTCATCGTGGTCGATGGCAAGGAGGGCGGCACCGGCGCCGCGCCGCTGGAATTCATGAATCACATGGGCATGCCAATGCGCGACGGGCTGACCTTCGTCCATAACGCCCTGGTCGGCGCCGGCCTGCGTCAAAAGGTGAAGATCGGCTGCGCCGGCAAGATTCTCACCGCCTTCGACATGGCTCGGGCGATGGCGCTCGGCGCCGATTGGTGCAACAGCGCGCGCGGCTTCATGTTCGCGCTCGGCTGCGTCCAGTCGCTGTCCTGCCATACCGACACTTGCCCGACCGGGGTCGCGACCCAGGACCCATCGCGCGGCCGCGCCCTCCATGTGCCGGACAAGATCGAGCGCGTCGCCAATTTCCACAGCGCGACGCTGCATGTCCTCGCCGAACTCACCGCGGCGGCGGGGCTCGACCATCCCAATCAGCTCACGCTCGACCATTTCCGCCGACGAATGGCGGAAGGCGGCGTGGCCAGTCTCGCCGATCTCTATCCTGCGCTCGGCGAGGGTGAATTGCTGCGCGGCGCGCGCGACCAGCGGCTCGCGGCATTATGGGACAAGGCGAGCGCCGACCGC
>CAVSEY010000024.1:0-26430 GCA_963727035.1 uncultured Pseudomonadota bacterium
GCCGACGTCAATCTCACACTACCGCAAAGGGTCGGCATCAGCCCATCGGCATGACGCGGGTTCGGGGGCAAACGCCGGATTTGAGCCTCAACCGGTTCCGTGTTGTCGTACGATTTTGCAGAAACCGGCGAATGCCTTTCGCGCGCTGCTCTGGCTTTCGCGCGTCGGGCGTTAAGGCCTTACTTCTTGGCGAGAATGTCGCGGATTTCTTCCAGCAGCACTTCGTTGCGCGGCGGCGACGGCGGCGCGGCGGGCGCCGCGTCCTTCTTGGCCACAAGCTTGTTGATGGCGTGGATCATCAGGAACAGAGCGAAGGCGATGATCAGGAAATTCAGCGCCGCGGTGAGGAAGGCGCCATAGCCGAAAGCCGCGCCGACTTTCTTGGCGTCGGCATAGGCCGGATGAGTGGCGAGTTTCGAGCTGAGCGCGATATAATAGTTCGAGAAGTCGAGGCCGCCGGGGGTGACCGCGCCGATCACGGGCATGATGATGTCATCGACCAGCGAATTGACGATCTTGCTGAAAGCCGCGCCGATGATCACGCCGACCGCAAGATCGAGCGCATTGCCGCGCATGGCGAATTTTTTAAAATCTTCTAACATGGCGAAGCCCCCGCCCAGCCGCGCAATATCGCGCTAGAGCGAGGTTAGGCCGGGGCGAACGGCAGGGTCAATCCTGGGTGACGACTGCAATCCCGGGGATGCGCGCGACGGAAGCGACAGGACGTTGAGCTGGATCAACCTTTCCGCAACCTTGATCTATTTTCTCGGCCTGCTCGTCCTGGCCATCCAGGGCGACCGGCACGCCGCGCGCTTCTCCGGCGAAAGGACGCGGCGAATTGTTTATGTCCTGGGCCTGGGCGTCTACTGCACGTCCTGGACCTTTTTCGGCTCGGTCGGGCTCGCCTCGACCAACGGCCTCGATTTTCTTCCGATCTATCTCGGGCCGATGCTGGTCTTCGGCTTCGGCTGGCCGCTGGTGGCGCGGGTCGCGCGCATAGCGCGGGCGCAGAACATCACCTCGATCGCCGATTTTCTCGCCGCGCGCTATGGCAAGTCGGAGGCCGTGGCGGCGGTGGCGGCGGCGATCGCGACGATCGGCGTCGTGCCCGATATCGCTTTGCAGCTCAAGGCGATTTCGGAGACGCTGATGATCGGCTTCAGGTCTTCGGCGCCGCTCGCGCCGGCGTCGGAATGGCCGGACCGGCTGACCTTCACGGTCGCGCTCCTGCTCGCCTTGTTCGCCATGGCTTTCGGCACGCGGCGGGTGGAGGCCGGCGAGCGCCAGAACGGCCTGATGGCGACCATCGCCGCCGAATCCGTCGTCAAGCTGCTCGCCTTCCTGATCGTCGGCGCCTTCGTCGTCTGGGGCATGTTCGGGGGCATGAGCGACCTGTTTCACCGCGCCGCGGCCGCGCCCGAAGTCCGCGCGGCGCTCGCCTCTCCGCCTAATCCCGCGGTCTGGATCACGCTGACCCTGCTTTCCAGCGGCGCCATCCTGTTCCTGCCGCGGCAATTCCACGTCGCCATCGTCGAGAACCACAGCGAGAACGACATCAAGACCGCGGCCGTCGTCTTTCCGCTCTATCTGCTCGCGATCAATTTCTTCGTCGTTCCGCTCGCCGTCGCCGGCCTGCTCAAGCTCCCCCATGCGATCGACCGCGACATCACGGTCATGGCGCTGCCGCTCGCGGCCGGCAACGGGCCCGTGGCCTTTATCGCGATGATCGGCGGACTTTCGGCGGCCACCGCCATGGTGGTGGTCGAGTCGGTCGCGCTCTCGATCATGGCGTCGAACAATCTCGTGCTGCCGCTGCTGCTGCGGGCGGGACGCTGGCCCGGCGGCGGCGCGCGGCCTTCCGTCGAGGGCGAGGCCGGACGACTGATCCTACGGGTGCGGCGCGCCGCCATCCTGGTCGTCCTGGTTCTGGCCTTCGTCTATTACCGGTTCATCGGCGAGGCCCATCTCGCCTCGATCGGCATTCTGTCCTTCGCCTGCGTCGCGCAATTCGGCCCGGCCTTCGTCGGCGCGCTGACCTGGCGGCGCGGCACCTCGCTCGGCGCCATAGCCGGGCTGATCACGGGGCTCGCCATCTGGACCTTCATCCTGCTCGTGCCGTCGCTCGACGCCGGCCTTGCGGCCCATCCCGCCGACTATAACGCGCAGATGACGACGGTCGTCCACGGCGTGTTCTGGAGCCTGCTCGGCAACAGCCTCGCCTATGCCGTCTTTTCGCTGGCCCGCCAGCCGACCCCGATCGAGCGCCTCCAGGCCGACATCTTCGTCGGCAAGGACGCAACGCCCATGGCCCAGGCCTTCCGGCTGTGGCGCGCCAGCGTCCAGGCCGCCGAGGTCGAAGCGACGGTCGCGCGCTATCTCGGCGCCCAGCACACCCACGAGGCCTTCGAGTCCTTTTTCGCCGGCCGCGGCCAAACCTACGACCCGCAGGCCGAGGCCGACATCCAGCTGTTGCGGATCGCGGAGCATCTGCTCGCCTCGGCGATCGGCGCGGCCTCCGCGCGGCTGGTGCTGTCGCTGCTGCTGCGCCGGCGCAACGTCACCAGCGCCGCCGCGCTGCGGCTGCTGGACGACGCCTCCGCCGCGCTGCTCTACAACCGCGAAATGCTCCAGCACGCGCTGGATTTCACGCGCCAGGGCATTTCCGTTTTCGACGCCGATCTGCGCTTGACCTGCTGGAACCGCGAATTCCGCGACATGTTCGGCCTGCCCGCCCATTATGCGCGCAACGGCGTGGCGCTCGACGACATCCTGCGCCTCAACGCCGAACGCGGCCTTTATGGCGAGGGCGCGGTGGACGAACTGGTGGTCGCCCGCCTGGAGCGGCTGACCAATTCCGAGCCGTTCCGCATCAGGCTCGCGACCTCCGGCAAGGCGATCGAGACCCGCTCGGCGCGCATGCCCGACGGCGGGCTCGTCGTCACCTATTCCGACGTCACCGAGCAATTCGCGGCCGAACAGGCGCTGGAAGCCTCCAATGAAACCCTGGAGCGGCGGGTGCGCGAGCGCACCGAGGAGCTGACCCAGCTCAACGGCGAGCTGGCGCGCGCCAAGGCCGAGGCCGAAGACGCCAATATCTCGAAAACCCGGTTCCTCGCCGCCGCCGGCCACGACATTCTCCAGCCGCTCAACGCCGCCCGGCTCTATGCCGCGACCATGATGCAGCGCGCCGCCGCCGGCGCGCCCTCGTCGGAAACCAGCGCGCTGGCGCATAATGTCGATTTCGGCGCTCGAAGCGGTGGAGGACATTTTCCTGGCCCTGCTCGAAATTTCGCGCCTCGACGCCGGCGCGATGAAGGTCGAACTCGGCTCCTTCCCGGTCGCCGACCTGTTCAACCAGATCAAGATCGAATTCGCGCCGCTCGCCGAGAAGAAGCGGTTGAAGCTCACCTTCGCGCCCTGCGCGCTCTCGGTGCGCTCCGATCGCCGGCTGCTGCGCCGGCTGTTGCAGAACCTCGTCTCCAACGCGATCAAATACACCCGCTCCGGCCGCGTCCTGGTCGGCGCGCGCCGGCAGCGCGGCAAGCTGCGGTTCGAGGTGTGGGACACCGGCCTCGGCATTCCGCCGGAAAAGCGGAAAAGCGTGTTCCGGGAATTCGAGCGCCTCGACGCCGGCGCCGCCGAGCCCGGCCTTGGCCTCGGCCTGTCCATCGTCGAGCGCATGGCCCGGGTGCTCGACCATCCGCTGTCGTTGCGCTCGACGCTCGGCAAGGGCTCGGTCTTCACCGTCACGGCGCCGCTGGGCGTATCGGCGCCGCAGAGTCCGGCGCGCGACGCCCCGGCCGCCGCGCCGCGCCAGTCGCCGCTCGCCGGCATGGTCGTGGTCGCCATCGACAACGACAAATTCATCGTGGACGGGATGCGCGCGCTATTGTCGTCCTGGGGCTGCGTCCCGATCGTCGCGGCCAACCAGCGCGAGGCCGCCGCGGAACTGGCGCGCCAAAATCGGGCGCCCGACGCCATTCTCGCCGATTACCACCTCGATGAGGGCGACGGCGTCGACGCCATCGTCGCCTTGCGCTGGCGCTTCGGCGCTTCCCTGCCCGCCGCGCTGATCACCGCCGACCGCTCGCAGGACACGCGGGCGCGGGCGCGGGACAAGGACGTGACGGTGATCAACAAGCCGCTCAAGCCGGCGACTTTGCGCGCCCTTCTCGCCCAGTGGCGGGCCGCGGCGGCGACGCCGGCGCCGGCGCAGGGCTGACGACGGCCTCCAGCGGCGCCCTGGCGTCGAACGCTTCGACCTGGGCGTGGAAAGCGCCGATGCGCGGGGCGATCTCCTTGCGGAAGCGCGAGCCGTTGAACACGCCGTAATGACCGACGTCCTTCTGCAGGTGATGCATCCGCAGGCCGTCGGGAAGGTTGACGCAAAGATCCTGCGCCGCCTCGGTCTGGCCGACGCCGGAAATGTCGTCCTTCTCGCCCTCGACGGTCATCAGGCCGACGCGGCGGATGGCGCCGGGATCGACGATCTCGCCGCGATGCTTCATCGTGCCGCGCGGCAGATCGTGATGGACGAAGACCGTGTCGATGGTCTGGAGATAGAATTCGGCGGTGAGGTCCATCACCGCGAGATATTCGTCGTAGAAGTCGCGGTGTTTTTCGGCCGAATCCCCGTCGCCTTTGACGAGATGGTTGAACATGTCGACATGGGCGTTGACATGGCGGTCGAAATTCATCGCCATGAAGCCGGAAAGCTGGAGGAAGCCCGGATAGACCTCGCGGCCCGCGCCCGGATAGGGGAAGGGCGCGACATGGATGCAGTTGCGGCGGAACCATTCCGGCCCGCGCTGTTCGGCGATCTTGTTGACCGCGGTCGGGCTGCGGCGGGTGTCGATCGGACCGCCCATCAGGGTCATCGAGGCCGGCGCGTGGGGGCTGTTCCGGGCCTCCATCTGCGCGACCGCCGCCATGACCGGAACGGAGGGCTGGCAGACCGCAAGGACATGGACCGGCGCCGCCCCCGGCACATTGAGGAAATCGCAGATTTCGATGATGTAGTCGATGTAGTCGTCGAGATCGAACGGCCCGACCGCGAGCGGAACCAGGCGGGCGTCCATCCAGTCGGTGATATAGACGTCATGGGTCGGCAGGAAGGTTTCGACCGTGCCGCGCAGCAAAGTCGCATAATGGCCCGACATGGGCGCGACGATCAGCAGGCGCGACTGGCGCGGCGCATGGGCGGGCATGTGACGCCGGAAATGAACGAGTTGGCAGAACGGCCGGATCCAGACGATGTCCTGCTCGACCGCGACCTCCTCGCCGCCGATCGTGGTCTTTTCCAGGCCGAAGGCCGGCTTGCCGTAACGGCGGGTCATGCGCTCGAACAATTCCGCCGTAGCCGCGAGATTGCGGCCCATCGGCGTATAGGACAGCGGATTGAACGGGCTCTTGAAGGTCAGCCGGGTCATGTCGGAAAGCGCGCGCGCCGGCGCCATGGCCAGATGGACCATCTCATAGAAGTGATAGGCGTATTGGTTCATTGCCCTGCCCTGCCGCGCCGCCGCCGGGCGCCGCCCGGAAGTCGCGAAACCCGAGGAAGTCCCGAGCCGTAACCGGAAAGTTTACGTGAAACGCATCGTCCCGGCAAACGACCTTAGGCCCGCGCGCCGTCGTTCTTAAGTTGCAAGGCCTGCGGCAAGTCGTCTCGCCCCGGCAAGCGCGTCCTGCATAAAAAGCCTTCGCCCTTTTGGCCAAAACGCCTCATAAACAACTGTATAATAGAGGGATAGCTAACTCAGCCGACGAAATTCCTTTTCGCATTTGCGCAAAGTCGGCCTTGCATGAGGAGGACAAAGCCCTTTCTCTGGCGGCGGCGCGCGCGCCGGGCTAGGATGGCCGTCCGCCCTCGGAGAGGTTCATGTCGCAGATCAAGGTCGCCATCGTTCCCGTCACCCCCTTTCAGCAGAACTGCGCGATCCTGATTTGCCAGGCGACCCAGAAGGCCGCGGTGGTCGATCCCGGCGGCGACGTGCCCCTGATTCGCCGCGCGATCGAGCAGACCGGCGCGAGCGTCGAAAAAATCCTCCTCACCCACGGCCACGCCGACCACGCCGGCGCCGCCGCCGAATTGCGCGACGCGCTCGGCGCGCCCATAGAAGGGCCGCAGATCGGCGACAAGTTCCTGCTCGACAATCTCGAAGCCGCCTCGATAATGTTCGGCTTTCCCTGCCGGAACGTCACGCCCGACCGCTGGCTCGACGAGGGCGAGTTCTGTCGCCTTCGGCGAGGCCCGCTTCGATGTCCGCCATTGCCCTGGCCATACGCCCGGCAGCGTCGTCTTCGTCAACGAGCCGATGCAATTCTGTCTCGTCGGCGACGTGCTGTTCCAGAATTCGATCGGCCGCGCCGACCTGCCGGGCGGCGATTACGCCACGCTGATGCGCTCGATCGAGCAGAAACTTCTGACGCTCGACGATTCCATGACCTTCCTCAGCGGCCACGGGCCGATGAGCACCATCGGCGCCGAGAAAAAGCACAATCCCTTCCTGCAACGACAAGTCTGAACGCCCCTCCGGACGGAAAATCCCATGTCCATCAGCTCTCTGCTCGTCCATCTCGACAGCGGCGAAAGATCGAAGGTCCGCCTGAAAGTCGCCGCCGACCTCGCCCGCGCCAAAAGCGCAAAGCTCACCGGCCTGTTCGCGCAGATCGCCGCGCCGCATCAGGTCGGACTCGTGGCCGAATGGCCGTCCGCCGCCTATGCCAAGGCCGCCGAGGCCAGCCGTGCGGAATTTCTCGCCGCGACGGCCAAGCTCGACGCCGAATGGATCGACCTCGATCGCGGCGACGAAAAGGAAATCGTCCGCCGCGCGACGGAAATCGCCCGCCATTTCGACATGATCGTCCTCGGGCAGCGCCGCGCCGAAAATGCGCTGGTCCCGGCCGATTTCGCCGAGCAGTTGATCCTCCATTCCGGCCGGCCGATTCTGGTCCTGCCCGATGTCGGGGAATTCAAGACCATCGGCAAACGCCCGATCTTCGCCTGGGCGGATTCAGCCGCCGCCTCGCGCGGCCTCACCAATGGCGTCCCGCTGGTCATGCCGAGGATCGAGGTCTTGGTGGCGGGCTTCTCAACCAGCAACGATCTGGACGCGCTCGCGGCGCAGAAGGACTCTCTCAATTTCACCGTGGCCCATCTCGCCGCCCACGGGATCTGCGCCTATGCCGAGCAATCGCCTGTGGGCGACATCGGCCTGATGGAGGCGCTGCTCAATCGCGCCGCCGATCACCACGCCGATCTGGTGGTGATCGGCGCCTTCGGCGGCGACGATTCGCTGCCCTCGCACGGCGAGGACACGCGCGACATGCTTCGGCGCCTGACGACGCCGGTGCTTTTTTCGCACTGAACGCAAAAAGCCCCGCCCGAGCGGGGCTTCTGCAAGGCGTTCAGGAAAGGCGCCGCCTCACTGGCAAACGCGGATGCGCCGGCGGCCGATGAAATTGCCCCATTGGTCATAGACCGGGCGGCGCTCGAGCCAGCAGCCGCCATAGGCGGGAGCATAGTAATAACGAGGCTGCGCCGCGCTGGCCGCAACCGCGCCGAGGGCAAGGCCGCCGATCAGGCCGGCCGCCGCGGCCGCGCCAGGGTCGCCGCCGCCGCAACCCCAGCCGTTGCACCAGGCCGAAGCGGGCGACGAGAAGGCGGAACTCATTGACAGCGCGGCGACGGCGCCAATCACGATCTTTTTCACGGGTATCGACATATTTTTCTCCTTACGAAAGGGTTGCGCCGCCGCGCGAAAGCATTTTGATGGCAGGCTAGCCATGAGACGCTGAATGTTATCTGAACGAATTGTGGCCACTTCAGGCCCTCGATTCAATCCGATGGTCGCCAACGCATGACGCCGACCGGCTCTTCCGGCGATCTCGCCGCCGATCGCCGCTATCAATGGGCGGTCGGCGCGATGCGATCGCGCGATCACGAGGCCGCCCGCGACCTGTTCAGCCAGGTTCTGGAGCTCGCGCCGCATTGGGCGCCGGCCTGGTTCGGGCTGGGCGAGGCGCTCGAAGGGCTCGACCGTCGCGCCGAGGCGGCCGCCGCCTTCCGCGAGACGCTGACGCGCGACCCCGAGGACGCCGCCGGCGCCGCCTTGCGCCTTGCCCGCCTTTCCGGCGAAAGCCTGGCTTCGGCGCCACGCGCCTATGTCAAGACGCTGTTCGATCAATATGCTGAACGTTTCGACCGTCACCTGACCGAAGTCCTGGCCTATCGCGGCCCGCAAATCCTGCTCGGCGCCGTCGAACAGGCGGCGGCGGCCCGGGTTTTCGCCCATCTGCTCGATCTCGGCTGCGGCGCCGGCCTCGCCGGCGAAGTTTTTCGCGCGAAAACGGCGAACATGACCGGCGTCGACCTCGCGCCGGCGATGATCGCCAAGGCGCGCGCCAAAAGCCTCTATGACCGCCTCGCCGCCGCAGACCTGGTGGATTTCCTTGCGGCGGAGCCGGCGGAAAGCGCCGATCTCGTCATCGCCGCCGATGTGTTCGTCTATGTCGGCGATCTCGACCCCGTTTTCGCCGCCATCACGCGCGTCCTCGAACCGGGCGGCCTGTTCGCCTTCACCGCGCAAAGCCTTGCCGAGGGCGCCGGATTTCAAGTCGGCGAAGATCTGCGCTTCGCCCATTCGGAAACCTATTTGCGGGCCTGCGCCGACAGGGCGGGCATAGCCGTCCAAAGCTTCTCGCCCGCCACGACGCGCAAGGACCGCGGCGCCGACGTGCCGGGCTTCGTCGTCGTTCTGGCAAAATGATAGACTTTCCGCCGCAAGGAGGCCGCCATGACCTTTCCGCTCTATGTCTTCGACGCCTACGGCACTTTGTTCGATGTCCATTCGGCGGTCGCGCGCCATCGCGGCATCGTCGGCGAGCAGGCGGAACGGCTCTCGGAAATCTGGCGGGCGAAACAGCTCGAATACACCTGGACGCGCACGCTGATGGGCGCCTGGCGCGATTTCGACGCCCTGACCGCAGATGCGCTCGACTTCGCCGCCGCTCGTTGCGGCGGCCTTTCGGCGCAGGCGCGCGAAAAACTGCTCGCGGCCTATGAGACGCTGGAGGCCTTCCCCGACGCCGCCCCCGCCCTGCGACGTTTGCGCAGCCAAGGCGCGAAATGCGCGATCCTGTCCAACGGACGGCCGGCGGCGCTCGCCCGCGCCGTCGCCTCGGCCGGACTGCAGGATTTGCTGGACGAGTCGCTGTGCGCCGAATCGACCGGCCGGTACAAGACCGCGCCGGAGGTCTATGCTCTGGTCGGCGCGCGCTATGGCCTGACGCCCGACAAAATCTCGTTCCAGTCGTCAAATCGCTGGGATGTCGCGGGCGCGGCGCGGTTCGGCTTCCATGCGGTGTGGATCAACCGCGCGAGCGCGCCGGACGAATATGTCGATCTGCCGCCCGAGCGTGTTCTCCCGACGCTGGCCACCTTGTGAACGACACAAAAAAAGGCCGCCGGACGAACCGGCGGCCCAAGTCTAGGGAGGAAACGCCCAAGGAGGGCTGCAGCACAAGCACCGCTCGTGCTACGGTTCACAAGTTATGTTGCGCTGCACAAAATGTCAAGGCGTTTTTTGCGCCGCGCCATCCCGTGCGGCGCCGCACGCAAGCCCTTGAGATAGTTGAATGATCGAAGAGGCGCCGGAACCTTCGCGGGTCTCGCGCGTTGAGAATTGGCCGAAAAATGCGCGGAAGGAGGCGGCAATGTCGCCTGCAAGCATACTGATCGCGCTGCTGATCGTCTGTTTTTTCGCGGTCCTGCCGACCTGGCCCCATGCCTCGCAATGGGGCTATGCCCCAAGCCTGCTGGTCGCGGCGCTGATCCTGGCGGCGACGCTTCTGGCCGAAATAAGCTGAAAGCCGCCGCCTATTCCGCGCTCATGACGGTATAGGGATCGTTCAGCGCGCCGCGCTTGAGCATGATCGCACGCTCGGCGCCATGGGAATCATGCCATTTGGCCTTGCACCGATCCATGCCGCACAGAACTTCGGGAAAACGGTGGAACGGCTTGCCATTGGAGAGTTTCTGGCCGTAGCCCGTCTCGGGCTTCCAGCCCTCCGCCAGCAATTGCCCGCGCAGCTCATTGTAATCCTCGCCGGGGACGATATTTGCGGCCAGAGCGGAGCCGATTCGGCCGCCGCCAATGGCGGCCAACACAACAATCATCAAATATTTCAGATATTTCGCACGCATCGCCCGCCTCCGTGAATGGTTTCAACGCAACCCGGCGCAGAAAGCCTGGATTTTCCCGCAGGCCTTGACAAGGGCCTCGTTGGATGTCGCGTAGCTGACCCGGAAATTCGGCCCCATGCCGAACGCCGATCCCTGGACCACGGCGACCCCCTGCTCTTCCAGAAGCGCCGTGACAAAATCGACGTCGCTCTCGATTTTCCTGCCGCCTTCGGACGTCTTTCCCAAAGCCTCCGCGCAGGAGGGATAGACATAAAACGCGCCCTCGGGCCGATGGGCGGAAAGATATTGCGCCTGGTTGAGCATGGAAACCACCAGATCGCGCCGGCCTTCAAACACTTTCCGGCTCTCAGTGACGAAACCCTGCGGGCCGTCGAGCGCCTCGACCGCCGCCCATTGCGCGATCGAACAGGCGCCCGAGGTCTGCTGGCCCTGGATCATGTCCATCGCCCGGATCAGCTTTTCCGGCCCCGCCGCATAGCCGATGCGCCAACCGGTCATGGCGTATGCTTTCGAGACGCCGTTCATGGTCAGCGTGCGGTCGTAAAGCCCCGGCTCGACCTGGGCCGGCGTCGCATGGACGAAATCGTCATAGACCAGATGTTCGTACATATCATCGGTCAGCACCCAGACCTGGGGGTGGCGCAGCAGGACATCGGTCAAAGCCTTCAGTTCGTCGTGCGAATAGGCCGCGCCCGAAGGGTTGGACGGCGAATTGAGGATCACCCATTTGGTGCGCGGATTGATCGCCTTTTCCAGCACTTCGGGCTGGAGCTTGTACGCATCTTCGGCCTTCGTCCCGACGATGACCGCATGGCCGCCGCACAGGGCGACAATCTCCGGATAGGACACCCAGTAAGGCGCCGAAATGATGACCTCGTCGCCGGGATTGAGGCTCGCCATCAGGGCGTTGAACAGGATCTGCTTGCCGCCCGTGCCGACGATGCATTGCGAGGCCTTGTAGTCCAGCCCGTTCTCGCGCCTGAATTTGCGCACGATCGCCTCGCGCAGCGGCAGAATCCCGGCCACCGGGCCATATTTGGTCTCGCCGCGCCAGATCGCCTCGACCGCCGCCGCCTTGATATTGTCCGGCGTGTCGAAATCCGGCTCGCCCACCGAAAGGCTGATGATTTCGCGCCCCTGCGCCCGCAATTCCCGCGCCTTCTGGGTGACGGCGATGGTGGCGGACGGCTTGACCCGAGAGAGCGCGTCGGCGAGGAAGCCCATATCTTTGCCCCTGCAATGGCGATTTGGCGCGCGACCATAGTGCGGGACGCGAAAAAGGGAAGGCGGAATTTGCGTCCGCTCCCCTCGTCTGTTTCGCGCAGAACGCCGGTTCGAATTATCGCGGCAAACTTTTGGAAAGCTTCGCATTGCATTGTGCGGTCATGAACAAGACCGCATCCTTCGGCCGGCGCGGCGGCGCGCCGCCCTCCCCCGCTCCGGCTTCCCGGGCCGTCGCTCTCAGCAATGAAACCGCGCTGACGCCGGATCAGCGCGCGCTGCTGTTGGCGACGCCCGAGGCCGACGTTTCCGCGGTAATGGCGCCGGCGGCGTCGAACCGTTTCGCCGCCAATCTCGCCGCGCTCTCGATTACCCTTCCGATCGTCGCCCTGACCTTTCACATGCCGCGCGGGGGAGCGGCCTTCATCCCGCTGCGCCTTGGCTGGTCGCTGTTTTCGGTCGGCTCCGATCTCGTCGTCAATCTTTGGCTGACGCGCAAAATCTGCGGCTGGTTCGCCCTGTCGGGCGTCCCCGCCTTTTTCCTCATCGGCGCCGCGATCTCCTGGGCTTTCAGCCTGTTCAACGCGGCCATCGGCCTGGGCGACGACCTCACCCCCGCCTTGGCCATCCCGGCGGGAGGCGCCGCCGCGGCGCTTTACTGGCTTCTCGCCGGGCGGCTGCGGTCGTAACGATTTTTCGGCCCCGTTCCGGCGCGCCCTGCGCCTGCCGCAGGCGCGAAATCGTCTGAGAAACGAAAGGTCAAGCCTCAACGACCGGCGGCGCCGACAAGAACCGGATCGGCCCGATATTCATCGGGATAGAGCCGCCGCAAGGCGGCGATCTTGGGCAGGTCATTGGTGACGATATAGGGATAATCCGGGTTCAGGGCCAAGAAATCCTGATGATAGGCCTCTGCCGGATAAAACGTCTTGCCCGGCTCAATGCGGGTGACGATCGGCGCGGCGAAGGCGTGGGCCTGGTCGAGCTGGGCGATATAGTCTCTGGCGACCTTGGCCTGTTCGGCGTCGCGCGGAAAGATCGCCGAGCGATATTGGCTTCCCTCGTCCGGCCCCTGGCGGTTCAGCTCGGTCGGGTCATGCGCCACCGCGAAATAGATTTGCAGGATGCGCCCGAGGCTGATTTTCGCCGGGTCGAAGGTGACGGCGACCGATTCGGCATGTCCGGTGTCGCCCCGGCTCGTCATATTGTAATGGGCCGTCGCCGCCGCGCCGCCGGCATAGCCGGAAATTGCGCGGGTCACGCCGTTCACATGCTGAAAGACGCCCTGCACGCCCCAGAAACAGCCGCCGGCGAAGACGATGGTTTCCGGCGCCTGATGCGCCGGCTCATCCCGCGCCGGCGCCGGAATGGCGTGCGGCTTGCCGTCGGCCCTGACCAGGGAGACGGAAGCCGCCAGCGCGAGCGCCGCCGACAGCATCCCGGCGGCCAAAACACGGTTTGAACAACTCATGTCGGTTCCCCTCTCAACCAAAGGTGAAGGCGTAGGCGCGAACGCCGGGATCGAGGAACTCGATCCGGAACAGGCGGTCGCTTATCTCGCCCTTCTGGCGGACGAGCTGGTAAAGCCGCTCGGACGTCACCGTCCCCTGGCCTTGAGCGTCCGCATCCGCGCCATGTCCGTCGCCGGGCGCGGCGCCGTCGATCGTCACCCTGAAGCGGACCGGCTTGCCGTCGGGACCGGGGCCGAGCACCAGGTGCAGGTCGCGGGCGTGGAAGCGAAAGGCAATGGCGCCGCCCGCCTGGTCGAGTTCGGCGCGCTCGCGCCCAATGGTCCAGTCGCCGGCGAAGACTCCATTGGTTGAGGCCAAGATCGGCGCCATTGTAGACATGGCTGCGGTCCGCGACAGCGCCTCCGGGCGAGGCGAAATTTTCCGCGCGGGCGTAGCCGATATAGGTTTCACCTGAGCGGACATCGGCGAAATCGGGCGCGGCTTCGGCGCCGGTCGCCTTGTCCTCGAAGGCCTTGGTCGGCGTGACCAGGGTCCCGGCCTCGGCCAGCAATTGCTGGATCACCTTTTCGGTTTCGCCGTATTCGCCCTCGCCGAAATGCTGGTGGCGGAGATGGCCCCGCGCGTCGATGAAATATTCCGCCGGCCAATATTGATTGTCGAAGGCCCGCCAGATCGCATAATCGTTGTCGATCGCCACCGGGTAATCGATGTGCAGGTCGGCCACCGCGCGCTTCACATTGGCGATGTCGCGCTCGAAGGCGAATTCCGGCGCGTGGACGCCGATCACCACCAGACCCTTGTCGCGGTATTTTTCGGCCCAGGCCCGGACATAGGGCAAGGTGCGCAGGCAGTTGATGCAGGAATAGGTCCAGAAATCGACCAGCACGACCTTGCCCTTCAGGGCCTCAAGGGTCAGAGGCGGCGAATTGAGCCAGGCGACCGCGCCTTTCAGCGCCGGCGCGGGGCCTTCATCGGGCAGGCTCGGCCCGATGCGCGCGGGTTCGACCCGCGCCGCGCCGGCGTCGCCAGCCTTCATCATCATCGCGCCTTCGTCCGGCGCCATGACGACCGAGGATTTCGGGCGGTCGCCGGCATGCGCAGACGAGCCGAATTTGTCGAGCAGCGCCTGCTCCCACTTGTCCGTGCCGGCGAGCGACAGATTGGCGAGAAAGCCCGTATCCGCGCCCAAGGCGATCGCCGCGACCGCCGCCAGCACCACGACGCCAAAGCCGCGCCGCGCCCATTCGCCAAGCCCGAGCGTGCGTTTCATCGCGGCGAAAACCTTGCCGCCGATCAGCAGCGCCAGGGCGAGCGACGTCGCCGCGCCGAGCCCATAGGCCAGAAGCAGCAGCGAGGTTCCGACGCTCGCGCCGTTCAGCGCCGCGCCGGTGAGGATGATTCCGAGAATCGGCCCGGCGCAAGGCGCCCAGAGCAGGCCGGTCGCTATGCCGAGCAAAAGTGCGGCGCCGGTTCCGGGCGTCCCTTCCCCTTGCCCTTCCGCTTGTTGGGAAAGCCGCCCGCCGAGCGCGACCAGCGGCGCGGAAAGGCGTTCCGCGAGGCCTGGCCACAGCAGAGCGAGGCCGAAAAGCGCCATCACCGCCAAGGCCAGATCGCGGCCGATGGAATTGGCGTGGGCCGCCCAGCCGCCGCCCAGGGCCGCGAGCGTCGCGACAAGCGCGAAAGTCGCGGCCATGCCGAGCAGCATCGGCAGGCCGCGCTGCGTGAAGGATTGGCCGGCGCCGGCGAAGACGAAGGGCAGCACCGGGAGAATGCACGGGCTGGCGATGGTCAGCGCGCCGCCGGCGAAAGCAAGCAGGAGGAGAAGCATGTCACGCCGCCTTGAACTTGAGCGCCACGCCGTTCATGCAATAGCGCAGGCCGGTCGGCTTGGGTCCGTCGTTGAAGACATGGCCGAGATGGCCGTCGCAGCGCCGGCAACTCACCGCCGTGCGGACCATCCCGAAGGCGCGGTCTTCCCGCTCGCTGACGGCATGGGGAAGCGGCGCCCAGAAACTCGGCCAGCCGGTGCCGCTGTCATATTTCGTGTCCGACGAATAGAGATCGAGATCGCAGCCGGCGCAGGCGAAAACGCCCTTGCGTTCTTCGTGCAGAAGCGGGCTGGCGAAGGGCCGCTCGGTGCCGTCGCGGCGCAGGATTTCGTATTGGTCGGGGGTGAGGATCTTGCGCCATTCGGCGTCGCTGCGGACCATCCTGTCTTCGACGCCTTTTTCTTCCGCGCGCGCTTGCGCGGCGCTGGCAAGGAACGCGGCGCAGCCGAACAGGCCGAAAGTCTCTCGGCGGGTGAACATGGGCTTTCTCCGGATCGCTGGAATTTCATTCAAGCGCAATACGCGCGCCGCCGCCCTTCGTTACGGCCTTACGCGAAAAGTTCTGATCCGGATCAGAAGATTCAGGCGGTGGGATGGATGACGAAGCCGCCGCTCTCCGCCGGCCCGCCATCCTCGATCGCCTGCAGGCCGCGCACTTGCGCTAAGGCTGGCCCGGCGCGCAGGGCCTCGACCAAGGCGTCGAGATCGCCCGCCGCGCCGCTGGCGCGGATTTCGACCGAACCGTTCGAACGGTTGCGCGCCCAGCCCGAAAGCTGGAGGCGCGCGCCGGCGCGGCGCGCGAATTCGCGATAGCCGACGCCCTGGACCCGGCCTTCGACAAAAATGTGCAGCGTTTTCGGCCGGGCCTCGGTCAAGGCTTCAAGCCTCCGAGCGAAAAAAAATCAGCGGCAGACGTCCCAGAAGCCGTTGCGCTGGCTGGCGTCGGTATAATACCAGCAATAATTGGGTCCGGGGGGCTGACCGGCCCAGGACGCCGCCGCCGCCGCGGTCAGGAACCCGATCGCCGCGCCCGCCGCAATGGCGCCGCCGGCCGGCCACCAATAGCCGCCGGGGCGAGCCCATGCGCCGCCGCGATAATAGACATTGGGGCCACGATAAGTCCGCGATTGGCGTTGACGTTGACGTTGCGATTGACGTTGCGGCTCACATTGCGATTGACGTTCAAGTTGCCGTTCACATGGCGGTTCACATTGCGGTTGACATTAACGTTGCGGTTCACATGGCGATGGCCGCCGCCGTGGAAATGGCCTCCGGCCCGCGCGAGGACGATCTGTCCGTCCAGAGGCGCCACGGGGCCGATTTCGATCGCGTTCGCCGCAGCAGGAACAAGCGAAACGATCATCGCGAGCACAAGATTTCGCGCCAAACCAAAGCCTTTCATCGGCATATTTCCTCCCGAAACCATTTTGGCGCCCGACGCCCGCGCCTCGCCCAAGCGCGATTATGACGCCACGTTGGAGCTTTCGGCAAGCCTCGGCGCGCTTCGTTTCACGATTTGCCCGGCGCCGAGCGTCAAGCTCCCGTCAGTGAAGTCGCATCTGGCGTCACGACGGGCCGCAAAGCTTCCGCAAGACGCAATCGTCTTCGCACCGGATGATGTTCGATCGGCGCAGGACGCCAAGCCAATTTTGATTTGAATCAATATTTGGCGCTTGAAATGGACCTAAAAGCGGCATCAAACTTATAAGCAAGGTATAGGTTTCGCCACAATAATGAAACTCAACGCCGCAACCAATGGCGCGATGCGCATCCTGATGGCCTGCCGGGTCGATCGCCCGCTTTCGATGCCGGAAATGGCGCGGCGCCTCGGCCTGACCGAAGCTTTGGTGCTGAAAACCTGCAATGAACTGATGCAGGCGGGTTATCTGGTCGGGCAGCGCGGGCCGCGCGGCGGCTATCGGCTGGCGAAGCCGCCCGAGCAGATCAACGTAGTCGA
The DNA here is from genome assembly GCA_963727035.1 of uncultured Pseudomonadota bacterium. Classification (GTDB taxonomy): domain Bacteria; phylum Pseudomonadota; class Alphaproteobacteria; order Rhizobiales; family Beijerinckiaceae; genus Rhodoblastus. The sequence goes on from CAVSEY010000024.1 coordinate 16,684, forward strand.
AATCATCGATCTGTTCGAGCCGCAGGAAAATCTCTTTCCCTGCCGCCTTCATCAGGACGGCGAGTGCCGTATCGTGGCCCTGTGCAAGCTGCGCACGGCCTGCGAGGCGGCCTATGCCGCCTTTCGCCAGGAATTGGCGCGTTTGACCGTCGCCGATCTCGCCATCGATCCCCCCGACGAACGCGCGGCTTAGCCTTTTCCGACCAGACTGACGCTTTCGCGCCAGTCTGGTCGGAAAAGGCTTCTACGGAACATGCCGGCCCGCGTCTCAGGTCATTCCCGCGTCATAATGCCACTGGCCTTTGTTTCCGCCTCGTCGGAAACAAGGGCGCCCGCCGGCGTCAGCCGGCCAGGTTTTGGTTCATCCGGCCGGTCGGCGCGGATACCATCGGTCCTTTTCACGGGCCAATGGTATGATCCGGCAGATCGCGCAAGACGGCGGCGTCGAGCCCATCGCTCAGAATGGCGGCGGGGCCGGCGTGTCGCTCAAAAAAACGGTCGGAACGAGGGTTCGCCGTCGTAGGCGACGGCGCGCGCCCGCGCGCAAGTCGCGGCAGGCGGCTGAAGCGCGAGCGTGTCGAGCAAATCGTCGCCATTCGCCGCGATATCGGCCAGGGAAAAACCGTCGAGCGCGTTCAAAAAAACCTCCGTCGCCCGCAATAGGGCCGGACGCAGCCGGCAGCGCGCGACCAGGGGGCAGGCCGTGTTCTCCGCGTCGAAACATTCGACCACGTCGAAACCTTCCTCGGTGCGGCGAACCACCTCGCCCACCGAGATCGATCCGCCCTGCGCGCGAGCCGGAAGCCGCCGCCATTGCCGCGAATGGTCTCGATATAGCCCCATTGGCCGAGTTGATGGACACAACGCGTCAGATGCGCCTTGGAGATGCCGAAGGCGTCGGCGACATCGCCGATCGTGGTCAGGGCCGGCCGGCGCGCGGCGGCGACCATCAAAACCCGCAAGGTGAAATTGGAATAGCTCGTCAGCTTCAAGGCGAAACCCTTCGACAGGCGCTTCAGGCGATTATTTTATTCCTTTCCGCGCGGCGAAAATAGCAGATCGAGGGCGGCGCGGCGGAATGCCGCGCCTCGCCGGCTCTGCCTGAACGTCACAAGGCGTCGCCGGGCTCCGGCGGCCGCACAGGCAGCGCCGCTTCGATCAGGCCGCCGCCGCCTGGCGCCTCGCCGAAACTCACGCGCCCGCCAAGGCCTTCCACCCGTTCGCGCATCCCGGTCAGGCCAAGCCCGGCGGGCGGCGAGGGGTCAATCCCGATCCCGTCGTCCTGGACGCGGACGCGGATTTCCGGCGGCGAGCCGGCGCGCGACAGCACGATCGAGGCGCGGCGCGCCCGGGCGTGGCGAAAGATATTGGTCAGCGCTTCCTGGACCAACCGGTAGAGCGCCAGCCCCACCCTCGGATCGGGCGGGTCGAGGTCGTCCGGCAGGCTCAGTTCGAGTTGGACGCCGGGTTCGGTCTCGCGCCAGTTTTCCACCAGAATTTTCAACGCCTCGAACAGCCCGAGATCGTCGAGCGCGGGCGGGCGCAAGTCACGCAGAATGCGTTTGTTGTGGCCCTGTAAGGCCTCCGCCTGCTCCCGGATCGCGGCGACCCGGCCGATCAGTTCCTCCTGCCCGGCGCCATGCAGGCCGGATTCGAGCACGCTGGCGTTGGCGCGCAACGCGAAGAGATAGGGCCCGATCTCGTCGTGCAATTCGCGCGCGATCCTTTTCCGCTCGTCCTCCTGCGCGTTCACCAGGCGCTGGACCAGGGCGCGATTGGCTTGCGAAAGGTATTGCAGCGCGGCGGCGAGCGCATTGATCTTGGCGCAGAGGTCACGGAATTCCGGCGATCCCGCCGCCTCGACCCGGGTGTGGTAGTCGCCGTCGCGCAAGGCGCCGAGCGCGCCGGCGCAAGCGTCAAGGGGACGAAGCGTGCGGCCCAGGATGAAGCTCGCGCCGATCAGCGCGGCGAGCGCGATGGCGCCGCCGGTCAGCGCCAGATTGCGCACGTCCTGCCAGACCTCGTTGACCTCGTCGGCGGGATCGCTGGCGATGACAATGTCGCCAAATTTGCGGCCGTCGATCGTCGCCGGCAGGACGACCACATTGGTCTGCGCATGGATCAGGGCGTCGAACCAGGCCGGGGATTGGCGCCTCGCGTCATCAGCCGCGCGCGCCGCGACGGCCCCCCGGGCGGCGTCCTCGACGAAAACGACCCGGACATGGCGCAGCAAGTCGAGGCTGCTCGCAAGTTTGACGAGACTTGCCCGCGGATCGGCGGCGCCATGGAAATTGGCGAGGGCCGCCTCGACGAAATCGCGCGTCACCCGGGTCATGGCCGCGCTTTCGGCCTGAACGCGGGCGCGGGCGTTGATGGCCATGCGGCCGATGTCGGCGGCGAGGCCGAAAAGCAGGAGCAGGCCGAAAAGCAGATCGATGCGGATCTTGAGCGACATCGGCGGAATTGTCGACGCCGGCCGGGGTGAAGTCAAGGGCGGCGACTAAAGCCCCGCGCATCCGTCAGGGCGAGGAGGCGCTGGCCGGCGCCCGCCGCCGTCTCCCGCGCGCGGTCCTTGCGGGTCGAGCCGGAAAAAATGGGCGACCGATCCTCGAACCGCTCGATGGCGACATTCCTCGACCTTCAGCTTGACCTTTGCGCGGCAGACCCGAGCCCGACGCCATATTTTCCGTGCGAATCTGGACTGTCGCCGCCCGATTTTTCTTGCCCTTGGCTTCGAGGCGCGCTATCGGAAACATGAATAATCGCGTAAATATGAATAAGCGCGTATAAGGCCGCCCGGCGGGCGCAACGGGGTGGCCGTGAATATTAAGACGCCCGCCTTTGGGGGACACGCCAGATCATGCCGTTAGCCTCTGAAATACCCTCGTGCCCCGATGAGCCCAGGTCTCTGAAGTCGGTCGACGCCGCTGCGCTTTCCGACGCCGCGGAACAGGCCAGCGAATTCCTGAAATCGCTCGCCAATCCTGTCCGGCTGCGATTCTTTGCCTGCTGGCGCAAGGCGAATCGCCGGTGGGCGACATAGCGGAAAAGCTCTCCGCCCGGCAAAGCCTGATCTCCCAGCATCTCGCCCTGCTCCGCAAGGACGGCCTCGTCCGGCCGCGCCGCGACGGCCAGACCATCCGCTACGCCCTGGCCGACGAAAAGGCGCAGCGGCTGATCGGCGTGCTGTATGAATCCTTCTGCCCGGTGAAGCCCGACTGACACTTTGCATTCGTGCAAGGTCTGACAGGGCGTTCTTGTCGCCGGCCGCGGGAGCCACGACGTCTCCGCGCAAGGGAGACAGCCCATGATTGCCAGACACGACCCAAGGACACGAAAAATCGTCGCCGTCACGCCCGGCGAGGCGACCTCGGACGGGGCGGGCGTGAAAATGACCCGCCTGATCGGCTCGGGCGCGCGACCGCCGCTCGACCCCTTCCTGATGCTCGATTTTTTCGGCTCGGAGCGGGCGGGCGATTATATCGGCGGATTTCCGGACCATCCCCATCGCGGTTTCGAGACCGTGACCTACATGCTGGCGGGGCGCATGCGCCATAGCGACAATCACGGCCATTCGGGCGTGATCGAAGCGGGCGACGTGCAATGGATGAAGGCCGGCCGCGGCCTGGTTCATTCCGAAATGCCGGAACAGGACCATGGACTGATGCGCGGATTCCAGTTGTGGATCAACCTGCCCGCCGCCGAGAAAATGTCGCCGCCCGCCTATCAGGAGTTCAAGGCGGCGCAGATCCCGGTCGAAGAACGCGAAGGCGCGCGCGTAAAACTCATCGCCGGCGCCGGAATTTCGGGCGCGGTCGGCCCGGTGCGCGCGCCACATGTGGACGCGATCTATTTCGACATCGAACTCGCGCCCGGCGCACGCTTCCGGCAGGAAACGCCGGCGGACCATCAGGCCTTCTTCGTCGTCTACGAGGGCTCGGCTTCCGCGCCGGACGCGACGGGCGAACGGGAAGCGCAATCGCTTGCGCTGCTTGAACTCGGCGAAGGCGAGGCGGCGGTCCTGACCGCCGGCGCGCGGGGCGCGCGCGCCCTCCTGCTCGCCGGACGGCCGTTGCGCGAGCCGATCGCCTGGAGCGGCCCCTTCGTGATGAACAGCCGCGACGAGCTGATCCAGGCCTATGACGACTACCGGGCGGGGCGGTTCTAGCCCCGTCAGGCCGCCTCGTCGCGCCCGGCGCCGCGCCGCGCGCCGCCAGGGCGTCGACGAGCGCGGCCGCCGTGCGGCGCCAGACGTCGCGCAGATCGTCGAGATGATCGTCGCCATAAAGGGCGAAGGAGTCCGGCCCCAGCGCGCGCCACGTCCGGCACAGCCGCGCCAGCGCGGCGGCGCCGACGTTGCCGGCGCTGCTTTCGAGCGCATGGGCCTCGCGCCCGAAGGCATGGAGGTCGCCCTGCTCGACCGCGACGATCATGCGTTCGGCGATCCGCCCGCCTTCATCGATGAATTCCCTGACGACGTGGCGCAAAAAATCCTCGCCGCCCAACGCGGCCAGGGCGTCGATCGATTTTGGATCGAGCTCGGGCGGCGCGCCTTTTTCCGTGGCGCGGCGGGAAGGCGGCGCGGGAACGGCCGAGGCGCCGTCGCGCAGCGCCGCGTCGAGCGCGTCGAGCAGGGCTTCGGCGGCGATGGGCTTGACCAGACAGGCGGCCATGCCGGCCTGCTCGCATTCCTCGCGCCGCGCCGCGCCGGCGTCGGCGGTCAGGGCGACGATCGGCGCGCGGCGCGCGCCGGCCCGCGCCAGGCGATAAAGCCGCGCCGCCTCGACGCCGTCGATTTTCGGCATGTTCAGGTCAAGCAGGAAGAGATCGAAATCCTCGCTCAGCATGGCCTCAAGCGCCGCCTCGCCATCGCCGACCGGCGTGACCTGGTAGCCGGCGCCGGACAGGATCGCGACGAAGATCATCCGGTTGACGCCATTGTCCTCGGCCAGGAGGATTTTTCGCCCCATGCCGCGCGGCCGGATTTTTTCTTCGGCGGCGTCGCGCGCCGCCTCGGCGCGGCCGCCCGACAATTCGCCGAGTTGCGCCGCGATGGAACGCGCCGCCGCGATTTCCACGGGGTCGTCGCGGCGGGCGAGCGCGGCGAGGGCGAAGCGGCGGGCGAGCGCGATGGCGTCGAAAGGCGCGGACGCGATGACGCAGGCCGGGCCAGGCGCCTGCGGAGCGTCCCAGGCTGGCGCGGCGTCGAAATCCAGCAGCGGCGCGCGCGCGGAACATGCGACGGGAGACGCGCCGGGGTCCGGCGCGACCTCCAGCTCGAACCAGAACAGGGCGCCCCGGCCGGGCTGGCTTTCGACCCCGATGCGGCCGCCGCGCGCCTCGATCCGCCGGCGCGCGATGGCGAGCCCAAGGCCGCTGCCGCCGAAACGGGCGGCGATATTCGGGCCGCCCTGGACGAAGGTCTCGAAAATGCGGTCCTGCGCCGCCTTGTCGATTCCGATGCCGGTGTCGCGAACCTCGATCCGCAGCAGGAGGCCGCCGCCAGCATCCCTGGCCGAAACATGGATCGCGACCGCGCCACGATCAGTGAATTTCACCGCATTGCCGCCGAGGTTCTGGATCGTGTCGAGCAGCAGCCCGGATTCGGCGCGGATGAAGCGCGGGACGCCGGCGTCCATGCTCAAGCCCAGCCTCACGCTTTTCCTGTCCGCTTCGACCGCCAGCATGTCGCGCAGCGAGACCAGAAGGGCGTAAAGATCGACGGTCTCGACCGGCGGCGCCTCGGCGCCGATCTCGTCGCGCGAGACGGTGAGAAGCCCCTCGATATGGCGCAGCAAAACGTCGCCGGCGCCGTGGATGGTCTGGACCATCTTGCGCTGCCCGTCGTCGAGGCGCGTCTTCGTCAACAGGTCGCCCAGCCCGAGGATCGCGGTCAGGGGCGTGCGCAATTCATGGCTCACATTGGCGAGCAGCAGGGTCTTGGCGCGATTGGCGCGTTCGGCCTCGGCGCGGGCCTCGGCGACGCGGCGCAACAGCAGCGCGCCATAGGCGGGCATGGTGACGAGCGCCAGGAACAGGCCGGCGGACAGCCCCGGATTATGCCGCCAGAACGGCGTGGCCCAGATGACGGCGGCGAAACCGGTCGCGGCGCTGACGACTCCCGCCGCCATGTAGACCGCCCCGAGACGCAGGCCGTTGCCCAGGATCATCCACAGATAGAGCGGGTAGAGAAAGGCCGAGGCGCCCGAACCGGCGTAGAGGCCGTAAGAGATGACGGCGGAATCGCCGCAGACCGCAAGAATGCGGCGCCAGAAGCGGCGTTCAGGCCAGATCAGAAGATGGACCTGAACCAGGCCGACCATGGCGACATAGGCTTGAAGTCCGGGCAGTCCCTGATCGAGAAAACGGCGCGCCTCCGCGCTGCCGGGCGCCTCGAGACCGGCGGCGAGCAGAACCAGCGACGCCAGGACGAAGCGGTTCAGCGTGATGCCCTGTTCGCCGAAATCCGCCGCCAGCGCCAGGCCGCGCCGCGCCTTGTCGGCGGCGGCGCGCAATCGGTCGGCGAGGACGCTCATGCTGGACGGGCCGTGGTCTTCGATCTGGCGTCGCCCTCGCCCGGCGCGAGCAGCGCGCCGAAATCCCGAAGCGCGAAAGGCGAGCCGAAACAGGCGCCCTGCGCCCAGCCGACGCCCGCGCGCCGCAGCGCCGGCAAGAGCTCCGGCGACGGCGTGTCGGCGGCGCGCAGAACCGGCGCCTTGCCCAATTCGCGCGCGATCCGCGCCTTCAGTTCGCGCACCCGCTCCACGCTGGAGGCGTCGACGCCCGAAAAACGCAGCGCGCCGCTCCAACCCTCGCCAAGGGCGCGCAGCAGCGCCGGCCAATAGGGCGCGGCGTCGTCCCGCCGCAAGGCGCCGAGATCGATGATCAGGCGGGGTCCGAGCGCCTTCAAGGCCTGCGCCAGATTTTCCGTCGCGGCGCCGTCCGCGCCGATGTCTCTCACGGGGATGACGAGATCGAGCCTTTCAAGCTCGATCCCCGAATTGGCGATGAAGGGCGGCAGGCGCAGCCTCGCCGCCTCGGCGCTCCGGCCGCCGCGGTTCAGGCGCAAGGCGAGGCGGAGACCTTGCGCGCCGCGCCCGATCCGCGCGCCGCAGGCCATGGCGACGCGCAAGGCCTCGGGATCGCCAAGCGCCGCCTCGTCGTCGCCGTCCAGCAATTGCGCCCCGGCCAGCGCCCCGGTGGCGAGGTCGACCGCCGGGGCGAGCCGCCAGCGCTCGTCCTCGGACGCCGCGACGGGCGGATTCTCGCGCACAGCCTCGATCGCCGCGCGCAGGCAGGCGGCGGCGCCCTCGCCGGGAATCGGCAAGGCCGCGCCCGCGCGAAGCGCCGCAACGCCCGTGAACAGCCCGCGAAGGCTCGACAGCCGGCGCGCCAGCGCCTGCGCGTCCCTCGGCGCGACGACACCTTTTTGCAGCACGGCGTAGCGCAGCGGGTCGAGCCGCGCGACAAAGTCGCCTTCGCGCAAATGGCCGCGCAAGGCCTCGGACAGGTCGGGCGCCGGGCCGATGGGGTCGATTTCGATGACATGAACCGCGTAATCGCGCTCGCCACAACGCTCCAGCAGGGCGCGCGTCTCGTCCTCGGCGGGATTTTTCTCCGGCGCCGGAACGGGGAATTCGCCGGCGGACTGGCTGAGCTTGAGCAGGTTGCGCGCGCGGCTGATGAATTCGAAATGATCGACCGGCGCGCGCAGGAAATCCGTCGCGCCGCTTTCGAGCGCGCGCAGCTTTTTCTGGCGCTGGCCGCAGACGGTGATCATCATGATCGGCACGCGGCTGGCGCCGGGCAAGGCGCGGAAGCGGGTGATGAATTCGTCGCCGTCGATGTGGGGCATCTCATAATCGGTCACGATCAGATCGGCGTTGTTCGCCTTCAGCCAGTCGAGCGCCCCGGCGGCGGAGCCAAAGGCGTTGACCGAGACGTTCTGACCAAGAGAGCGCACAAGTTGCGAGTAAATCGCGCGATTGGTCGCCCGATCGTCGACGATGACTATACTGTACATGACGGAACCCGATCGCTTGTCTGGGGCCCGCCGCGTTGTTCGCTTTTTTCGTCAAAAAACAACGCCGCCCGACGGCGTCGTTCTGATGGCTCCAGACGACCCATTTTCCAACAAACTCATTAAGGTACTGTTTCTATTAAACTTTCAATTTCAACACAGAAATCAGCTCCCCTTTTCGACCGGGCGTTCAGGAAAAAAAGACGCCAGGCGGCGAATTCCGCTCGCGTCGGCGCCTCGCGCCGCATCGGCGAGCCGCGCCCCGCCGATGCGCAGGCCGGGCGCGATTTCGGCGAGCGGGACAAGGACGAAGGCGCGCTCCAGCAGGCCCGGGTGCGGCAGGACCAGCCTGTCGTCGCGCCAATTCAGGTCATCGTAGAACAGCAGGTCGATGTCGATGATGCGCGGCCCCCAGCGCCGGGTCTCCTCCCGGCCCAAAGCGCGCTCGACCGACTTGAGCAGGTCGAGAAGGTCGAGCGGCGCCAGGCGCGTTCGCGCCAGCGCGCAGGCGTTGACGAAGTCCGGCTGGTCGGTCACGCCCCACGGCGCGGTGGCGTAAAGCGAGGACAGAGCGTCGAAAGCGACGCCTGCGTCGCGCAGGGCCGCGACGGCGCGGCGGAGATTTTCCGCCGGGTCGCCGAGATTGGCGCCGAGCCCAAGCCCGATGCGGCTCTCGTTACGCGAAGACTCAGGCGCGCTCAATTTCGCTCCAGATTTTTAGGGCGTCGACATGTTCGGCGACGTCATGGACGCGAAAAATCGTCGCCCCGCGCGAAAAGGCGCGCAGATGGGCGGCGAGCGTGCCCGCCAGTCGGTTTGCGACCGGCGCGCCGGTCAGGGCGCCAATAAAACTTTTGCGCGAGGCGGCGACCAGCACCGGCAATCCATATTCCCGATGCAGGGCGCCGCAGGCGTCGATCGCCTGGAGATTCTGGCGCAGGGTCTTGCCGAAGCCGACGCCGGGATCGAGCACGATCTTTTCGCGCGCCACGCCGGCTTTTTCGGCAAGCGCCAGCGTCTCGTCGAAAAAGGCGAACATGTCGGCGACGATATCGCGCGCGGGATCGATCTCGGCGCGATGATGCATGACGACAAACGCCGCGCCGCTTTGCGCCGCGACCTCCGCCATGGCCGGATCGCCGCGAAGGCCCGAAACGTCGTTGATCATGGCGGCGCCGAGCGCCAGCGCGCGGCGCGCGACAAAAGCCTTGGTGGTGTCGACCGAGACGGGCGCGGCGAGGCGCGCGAGCAGCAAGGCCAGCGCCGGTTCAAGCCGCGCCCATTCCTCGGCCTCGCCGATGGGAACGAAGCCGGGCCGGGTCGATTCCGCGCCGATGTCGATGATGTCCGCGCCGGCGGCGGCCATGGCCTGACCATGGGCGAGCGCCGCTTGCGCCGCGACGAAACACCCGCCGTCGGAAAACGAATCCGGCGTGACGTTGAGGACGCCCATGACGAGCGGCGCGGTCTTGAACCGGGCGACGAGCGCGTCGGCCGCGGCCCGGGCTTTGGCGTAAGAATCCATCGGGCGAGGAGGGTCCAGCGGTCGGCCGGATTGAGCCGGGGCCGGTTTAGGCGCGCGCGCCGGCGAAGTAAAGCGAGGCCGAGGGAAGATAGGCCGCGCGGATTGGAACTGAGAGCCGGACAAAAGAAAAACTGGAGCGGGCGATGAGAATCGAACTCACGACATACAGCTTGGGAAGCTGTCGTTCTGCCACTGAACTACG
>CAVSEY010000025.1:0-36747 GCA_963727035.1 uncultured Pseudomonadota bacterium
GATCGATCGGCCGAATGAAGGTGAAGGTTACGCTATGCGTGAGTTCAAAATCAAGGTAGGGCGCATCGAGGCGGTGACGCCAAACAAAACGGGGAACCAGGTTTGCGTGACCTTTGAAGTCGAGCGCGGTTCGCTACGATTCCAAATTCCGATTATGCTGAAGATGAAAGAGTTTGACGATACAGAAATGATACAAGTGGCGCGGAGCAAGTTACATCGAGCATTTGTCGAACTATCGGCCCAGACCGTCAAATGGACGCTGACCGCAGAAGATATAGGGAAGCTTTCTGTCCTGAGTTCGCGTCCAAAATCGTGATCTGGCTTGTTTCGGCTGGCGCAGCGCCGAATTTGCCGCCGAGGCGGGGGCGATTTTTTTGGTCGATCTTTCGTGAACAATCCTGACTGAATACGATAACAAGACGGCGCAAACCCACACGATCTTGACGCCCCTGGCCCTGCGCCTGGCTCCGGCATAGGTTCAACGCCATCGTCGCGGCGGACTCATTTTGGATCCGACGATCATCTTTGGCGCGAATTTCCGCCCTGGGCTCGCGCCAGCCGACCCCGCGTGAGAAATGCGGCAGAGCGCGTTCGCAAATCACGATGGCGAACGCGCTCTGCCATTTCATTGTCTTGACGCATCTTCCGCTGCGAAAAGTCGATCGCCTTTTTTGGGAATATGCTCCGGCCAATCCTGGCTTGAGAAAGCTCAGACGTCCGTGGAGAAATCGTCGTCGCCGGAAAAATCGTCGCCCGAATAGTCGGCGTCGGACAGGCTCGGATCGCTGGCGTCGGGATCGTCGAACATCGCCGCGTCCTTGGCGTCCTGGGCGCTTTGCGGCGTGTCGTAATAATTGTTGACGACGGTCTCGCCGCCGCCCGTTCCCTGTCCGCCGAGGCCGCCGCCGAACAGGCCGGCGCCGGAAGCGCCGCCATGCCCCCCGCCGGAGAACAGGCCCTTGAGCGAATCCGCCAGCATCACGCCGCCGGCGACGCCCGCCGCCGCGCCGAGCGCGTTGCGCAGGAATCCGCCCTGCGCCGGCTGCGGCGCGCCCCAGGGCGAGGGAGCGGGGCCGGGCTGAGGCGGGGGCGGCGCATAGGCCTGCGGCTGCGGGGGCGCGCCCCAGGGGCTAGGCTGGGGCTGATGCTGAGGCTGAGGCGCCGGTCGCCCGCCGCCGAACAGGCCGCCCAGGAAACTGCCGCCGCCCTGCGGCGCGGCGGGTTGCGCCTGCTGCTGGAGACGGCTGATTTCGGCCTGCAATTCCTGAATCTTCTGGTCGGTCGCTTGCAGGGCCTGATCCTGCACGATCACGGCTTGCGCGAGCAGATAAGGCGCATAAGGCTGGGCGCGCACGGCGTCGGCGATGAAATTCTCGGCGTCGCGGTCGCGCGGCGCATTCGCCTGGGCGCGGACGCGGTCGAACAATTCGGACAGCAGCTGGCGTTCTTCGGGCGACATCGCGCGACTCCTCTGGAGTAATCTTCTGCGTGCACGGCGCATTTGCGCATGGCCGGCCGCCCGGAATATGGGCGGCGGCCGCGCCATTGGGAAGTGCGCGCAAGATGAAATTTCCGTCATGTCGGGATGGGAGGAGAAAATTTGCGGGGCGGCGAGGCGCCAATTCCACGCCGTCGGTTCAGCGATTCGTCGAACCTGTGCTTATAATCGGGTTCCGCCCGCCAGTGAGGTTCGAGCTTGTCCGAAATTCCCGCGACGCCACGAAGCGAATCCCAGATTCCCGCGCCGGCGCATCCGATCGAGCGGCGCGAGCCCTTGCCCTGCCGCCAGCCCAAATCGGCCGTCGAAGACCCGCAGGCGCCCGAGCGGTTGCGGCGAATCATCGCTTCGCCCTCCTATCGGATCGCTTCCCAGGACCCCGATTTCCTCGCCGGCGACGACACCCGCGGCGAGCGCCTGATGCTCGATTATCTCAAGACCGAACTGGCGCTCCAGCGCCATGGCGTGGCCGACACGATCGTGGTTTTCGGCAGCACCCGCATCAGCGAGCCGGCCGAGGCGCGCCGGCGCCGCGACGAGGCCCGCGCCCGGTTGGACCAAGCCGGCGGCCCGGCCGCCGCGCCGGAGCTGGCCGCAAAGCTTGCGGTCGCCGAGCGGATCGTCGCCAAGAGCCGCTATTATGACGTGGCGCGGGAATTCTGCCGACTGACGGCCGAAGCCAACCAGGATGGCGCGCCGCCGACCAGCCTGGTGATGACCGGGGGCGGGCCGGGGATCATGGAGGCGGCCAATCGCGGCGCCTTCGACGCCGGCGCCGAGACCATTGGCCTCAACATTGCGCTGCCACACGAGCAATATCCCAATCCCTATGTCACGCCGGAGCTGTGCTTTCAGTTCCATTATTTCGCCTTGCGCAAGCTGCATTTCGTGCAGCGGGCGCGTGCGCTCGTCGCCTTTCCCGGCGGCTATGGCACGTTCGACGAACTGTTCGAGGTTCTGACCCTGGTCCAGACGCGCGTGATGCGACCGATCCCGATCATTCTCGTCGGCGAGGAATTCTGGCGCGGCGCGGTCGATTTCGATTTCCTGGTCGCCGAGGGCGTGATCGACCGCGAGGACCGCGAATTGTTCTGGTTCGCGGAGAATGCGCGCGACATTCATGAGTCCCTGCTGGCCTGGGAACGCGCCGCACGGGGGGACAGATGAAAATTTCATTCCATGGCGCCGATCGCGGCGTCACCGGCTCCTGCCATCTTCTTGAGGCGGCGGGACGCAGGATTCTGGTCGATTGCGGGCTCTATCAGGGCGGGCGGCGGATCGAGGAGGAGAATGCGCAGGATTTCGGTTTTGCGGCGCGCGAGATCGATTTCGTCCTGCTCACCCACGCCCATCTCGACCATTGCGGTCGCCTGCCTCTGCTCGTCCGGCGCGGTTTCGCCGGCGAAATCCTGGCCACCGCCGCCACCCGCGAACTGGCCCGCCTCGTTCTGATCGACGCCGCCCACCTTCAGGAAGAAGAGGCGCGGTTCCACGCCCGCCTGCGGGAAAAACACCGCGAAGGCGGCGAGCCGGTCGCGCCGCTCTATTCCCTGCTCGACGCCATGGATGTCTTCGACCGTTTCGGGCGGGTCGCGGCCTATGGCCGCGCCATCGACCTCGCGCCAGACCTGCGGGCGATTTTTTTCGACGCCGGCCATATTCTGGGGTCGGCAAGCGTGCTGATCGAGGCGCGGGAAAACGGCGTGACGCGGCGCATCCTGTTCTCGGGCGACATCGGCAATTCGGGACGGCCCCTGCTGCGCGATCCCGACCCACCGCGCGACGTCGATGTCGCGGTGATGGAGACGACCTATGGCGACCGCCTCCACCGGCCGTTCGCGGCCTCGGTCGAGGAGTTTTACGGGGCGCTGAACGCGGCCTTCCAGCGCGGCGGCGTCGTCATCATTCCCACTTTCGCGCTGGAGCGCGCGCAGGACCTGTTGTTCTATCTGCGCGAAGGCATCGCGCGGAACAAGCTGCCGCCGTCCCTGCCGGTCTTTCTCGACTCGCCGATGGCCATTTCGGCGACCGAAATTTTTCGCAAACATCCCGAATGCTATGACGAGGAAACGACGCGGCTGTTCGCCGGACATGTCGATCCCTTCGGTCTTCCGGGCTTGCATTTCACGCGCGAAAAAGCGGAGTCCATGGCGCTGAACAATTTGCGTGGCGGCGCGGTCATTCTCGCGGGTTCCGGCATGTGCACGGGCGGCCGGGTCCGTCACCATCTGCTGCGCCACCTTGGCCGCAGCGACGCCAGCGTGATCTTCGTCGGCTTCGCCGCCGAGGGCACCCTGGCCCGCCAGATCATCGACGGCGCGCGCCATGTGACCATTTTCGGCGAGAACGTCGCGGTTCGCGCCCACATCCACACGATCAACGGATTTTCCGCCCATGCCGATCAGGCCGAACTGCTCGCCTGGCGCGCTCACGTCAATCCCCGACGCACCTTTCTTGTCCATGGCGAAGAAGCGTCGATGCAGGCTTTCGCCGAAAAAATCGGCGCGGCCGATGTGACTTTACCGGGGCTGGGCCAGAGCTTCGATCTGTGACGAGCGCCTTTTGCGCGCCCGTCAATCGGAATCCCCGGACATCTGCTTCAGCCAGTTCGTGTCGACATATTCGTAGATCTCCGCGATCCGCCCGTCGCGGAAGGTCACGAAATTCCCGACGACCAGAGGTCGCGACGCCGATGTGCCGCGATGTCGGATGCGGAGGCTGCGCCGCAGGCCGACCTTGTCGCCATCGACGACCAGGTTGAGGATCGTGTGGTCGCTCATCTCGATCTCGGCGTCGATCCGGCGCAACAGGCCCAGAATATTGTCCTTGCCGCGATAGACGCCGCTGAACGGATAATCGTGGATCTCGCCAGTCATGGTGAAGACGGCGTCATCGTGGAGGAAGCCGAGGAATTTCATGTGGTCATGGCGCGCCGCAAACATCTCGACCACGAGGTCGTGCGTTGACCGGTCGGGGAGGGAGGGAAAAAAATTCCTGAAATCGCGCGAGGTCACGGCGGCTCCGGTTCCTGAGCGGCAGGGCTCGGAACATTCAGGATAGCCCGGCGCCTTCGGCGGAAAAGTCGAAAATCTCCGCCCGCGCCCGGCTTCGCGCCGGCCTTTCCGGGGACGGCGTGAACGCCGCAGTCTCCGATAAACGCCTTGCCTTGCGCTGGGACAAGACGTATAAGCGGCGAAACCAAGGAAAAGCGACGTTTTTCGCCCGGCGGCCCGCTCCATGTCCCAGGAAGTCCTCACCGTCATTCCCGCCCGTCTCGCCTCGACGCGACTGCCAGAAAAACCGCTCGCCGACATCTGCGGCGCGCCGATGATCGTTCAGGTCTGGCGCCGGGCGGTGGAAGCGGGGATCGGGCCGGTGCTGGTCGCGGCGGACGGGCCGGAAATCGCCAAAGCCGTGCGCGCGGCCGGCGGCGAGGCGGTCGTCACCGATCCCGGCCTGCCCTCGGGCTCCGACCGCATCGCCGCCGCCTTGGAAATTTTCGACCCCGGGCGGCGCTTCGGCGTGATCGTCAATCTTCAGGGCGACCTGCCGACCATCGAACCTTCGAGCGTGCGGGCCTCGCTCGCGCCTCTGGCCGACCCGGCGGTCGATATCGCGACCCTCGCGGCGCGGATCACGCGCGAGGACGAGCGGACCAATCCCAATGTGGTCAAGGCGGTCGGCGCGCCGATTGCGCCGACGCGCCTGCGCGCGCTCTATTTCACCCGCGCCACCGCGCCCTGGGGCGAGGGCGACCTGTTCCACCACATCGGCCTTTACGCTTATCGCCGCGCGGCGCTGGAGCGTTTCGTCGCTTTGCCTCCCTCGGCGCTGGAAAAGCGCGAGAAGCTGGAGCAGTTGCGTGCGCTCGAAGCCGGCATGCGCATCGATGTCGAAATCGTCGAGGCCGCGCCGCTCGGCGTCGATACGCCGGAAGATCTGGAGCGGGCGAGAGCCATTCTCGAGAGTCGGACATGAAGAAGATCATTGCCTATCAGGGCGAGCCGGGCGCCAATTCCCACATCGCCTGTTCCGATGTCTATCCGGGCTGGGACACCTTGCCCTGCGCGAGTTTCGAGGAAGCTTTCGCCGCGATTTCCGAGGGGCGGGCCGAGCTCGGCATGATCCCGATCGAGAATTCGCTCGCCGGCCGGGTCGCCGACATCCATCATTTCCTGCCCGATTCCGGCCTTCACATCATCGGCGAATATTTTCTGCCGATCCATTTCCATCTGCTCGGCCTCAAGGGCGCGAAGATCGAGGATCTGCGCAGCGTCTACAGCCATGTCCACGCGCTGGGCCAATGCCGCAAGATCATCCGGAAATACAATCTGAAGGCTATCGCCACCGGCGACACCGCGGGCTCGGCGCGCGAGGTGGCGGAATGGGGCGACAAGACCCGCGCCTCGCTCGCCCCCCTTCTCGCCGCCGAAATCTATGGGCTCGACGTGCTCGCCCGCTTCGTCGAGGACGAGGACCACAACACCACGCGCTTCGTCATCCTGTCGCGCGAGCCGCGCGACGAGCCGCGTGGGCCGGGGCCGATGCTCACCACTTTCGTCTTCCGCGTGCGCAACGTGCCTTCGGCGCTCTACAAGGCGCTCGGCGGCTTCGCCACCAATGGCGTCAACTTGACCAAGCTGGAAAGCTACATGGTCAATGGCGAATTCGCCGCGACCCAGTTCCTGGTCGATGTCGAAGGCCATCCGGAAGACCGCAATCTGGCGCTGGCGCTGGAGGAATTGCAGTTCTTCTCGGAAGAGGTGCGGATTCTCGGCGCTTATCCCGCGCATCCGTTCCGCGAGCAGATCGGCGGGGAACGGGTCTGAAGGTGATAAATCCAAGGCTTGTTGGTCGTCAGGGTTGGATCGGTCCGATGGCGGGGAAGCGGAGCACGCTCGATGACAGGCTCGCGGCGCGCAAATCTCCGCGGAGCCTTCCGGCGCCTCGGCGTCGGGGGAAGTCGCCGCGTCGTCGAATCCGCGGGCGCCCGTCGGCCGCCGTCCATTTTCCGATCAATCTCGCTCGCGCCATCCCTCGTTCCCATCCGGCTGCCGCCTTGTCCCGTGACTCCCATGGTCGCGAGGCAAGCGCGTTTCGCCCGCCGGCAGTTTCGTGGACAGTCGATTTGGGCGTCGTCGTTTCGATCGGGCAGGTTTGGTCACTCACCGGGCGCGAAACGATGGCCATTTCGAATTGCCCCCCCGTCGTCGAACGCGCGGGGCTGTTGCGCCGTCGCTCACTGCAAAATGGCGGTACCGCTAAAGGCTGATCGCTCGCACTATTAAGATAAATGAACTCAGCGCCAAAACTTCGTAAATTATCTTCGGGAAGTTCCGGTCGATGATCGATTGACGGCGGACGCGCCACAGGCGCGCGGACGGAGGCCGGTCGTCGACCAAAACGGTATTTTCGTCGCTCGGGAGGCGCCGAATTTCGCGCAAGAAATCGCGAAAGAAACGGTGCGCCCGGAGACTCTGGCGGGAGGACGCGATGGCGGAATTAACAACCAGCCTCACCACAACCTACGTTCTATCGTCGAGCGATCCGAACCTGAAGGTTGACGCGAATGTAACCATCGACACGAGTTCGTCCACGTCGGACGCCATTGACGGCTTTTCTGGCGCGACTTGGAGCGTGTTGAATTATGGCGTGCTCAAGGCAAATGCGACCAACATTGGCGCGTGGGCGATCTACCTCGCCGGCTCCAATAGCGACTCGGTCGATAATTACGGCCAGATCTCGGCCGCTGGCGGCGTCGATCTCGCCCTGGGCGGCAGCGTCACCAATGAGGCCGGCGCACCATCGCGGCGAAAGTCGCCTACCAGAACGGATCGTATAGTTCGACGATCTCCGGCGTCCACATTGCGGGCGGCGCGGGCAAGGTCTCGAATTACGGCGCGATCACGTCCGCTGGCGGCTATGGCGTGGGCCTCGACAACGGCGGACAGGTCTACAACTATTATGGCGGCTCGATCACTGGCGCCGAAGACGGCGTCTTTTTTTACGGCAGCACAGGTTATCTGGACAATGCCGGCCAGGTCACGGCGACGGTCGACGATGGCGTCGGCTTCTTCGCCGGCGGCACGCTGATCAACGAGGCTACGGGCGTCATCAGCGCCCAGAATACGGTTGGCGGTTACGGCCCTGCCGCGGTCTATTTCGCCAAGATCGCCGGGACGCTGACGAATTACGGCAGCATGATCGGAACCAATTACGGCGCCTATTTCGATAGTTCCGAAACGGGCTGCGTTGTGAACAACTATGCGGGCGCCCTTCTGCAGGGCAATTCGGACGGCGTCTATATCGGCGTCGGGACGGTCCTGAACGCCGGCACGATCACGGGCGGCTCCTATTCGGTTGATTTCGCGACGGCCAGTTCGTCGAATCGGCTGATCGTCGATCCCGGCGCCGTTTTCAACGGCGCCGCCTACGGCAATAGCGGAACGTTGGAACTGGCGACGGGCGCCACAGCGGGGGCGATCAGCAACATCGGCGGCTCCGGGAGCTTTCAGGCTTTCACGACTCTGCGAGTTGACGCCAGCGCGACATGGACGCTTGGCGGGTCAGCCAACACGATCGCCAATTTGAACGACAATGGCGCGCTTATCGTCGCCGGATCCGTGAGCGTCACGGCTGCGACTTCCCTGAACAACGCCACGCTAAGCCTGAGCGCAGGATCGTTCACCGACGCGGCCGGCCTGACGACCGGCGCGGGCGGCGCGCTGACCGGCAATGGCGTTGTCACGACGGGAACGACTGCGGCGAATGAGCTTCAGGGCGGCGGCTCGGTGACGGCGTCGGGCGGCGCGCTGGAATTCAAGCAGGCGGTCGATCAAACCGGGGCGGCCACGAGTTTCAACATCGCCAATAGCGCGACCCTGCAATTTGACGGCGTGGTCGGCACGGCTTCGATCACGCCCAATCTCACTTTCCAGGGCGCTTCCGGCGCCTTCGTCGCCACGGCGGCCGCAGCGGGCTCGGTCCATCTTGGCACGATAACGGGCTTCACAGGCGCCGACGCAATCAAGCTGAAGGCCTTCGGAGCCGGCGACACTTATGCGGTCAGCGGCGCTACGCTCACCATATCCAGCGGCGCAAGCTCTGAGAGCTTTACCTTCGCCGCGGGCGCGAACATGTCCCTGATCATGGTGACCGACAGCGGCGGCGTCGACACGATCACGATCAACAGCGCAAGTCCTCCCCCCGTTCTCGGGGCCGCCGGCGCCACCGCGACCTATATGGAGGGCGGCGCGGCGCAGTCCCTCGATACCAGCATCACCGTCTCCGATCCCTCCAGCGCCAATCTCGTCGGCGCCACGGTCTCCGTCGGCGCCGGATTCCTGCCCGGTGACACGCTCAGCTTCACCAATCCCGGCGGCATCACAGGCGCATACGACTAACCAAAGGCGTCCTGACCCTGAGCGGAACGGCCACACTCGCCCAATATCAGGCCGCGCTCGACAGCGTCGCCTTCAGCTCGACCAGCCTCAACCCGACCAATTACGGCGCCGACCTCGACGCGGGCCATTAACTGGCAGGTCAACGACGGAACGCTCCAATCCGCCATCGTCTCCAGCTCCGTCACGGTCATCGGCGTGGACCAGGCGCCGGTGCTTGCCGGCGCGGGTAATACGTCGACCTATACCGCGGGAGGCGTCGCCGTCGCGATCGACAATTCGTTGGCGGTCAGCGATCCGGACAATCAAAATCTCGCCTGGGCGACGGTGACGATCACGGGCAATTTCCAGACTGGCGACCAGCTCAACCTGGTCAGCCCGAATGGGATTGGCTGGTCATACGACGCAACCCACGGTGTCCTGACCCTGACCGGCGCGGCGACCCTCGCGCAATATCAGGCCGCGCTCGACAGCGTGACCTTCTCGACCGCCAGCGCCGGCGCCGTCTCGCGCACGATCGCCTGGCAGGTCGGCGATGGGACGCTGAGTTCGAACGCCGCGTCCAGCACGGTGAACATTGTCGTCCCCCCGATTTTGGCCGGCGCGGGGTCGCGGCCAACTGGGTCCAGGCAATTCCGCCCGCCACGACGTCGACATCGGTCGCCCTCGACCCGAGTTTGACGGTCGCCGATGCGAACTCGCAAACGCTTGCGGGCGCAACAGTCGCGATCACCGGCGGGCTTCGCAGCGGGGACCAGCTCATTTTTGCGCCCGCGAACGGCGTCTCCGGCAGCTACAATGGTTCGAACGGCGTCCTGACCCTGTCGGGGACAGCGAGCCTCGCAGCCTATCAGGCCGCGCTCGAACTCGATCACATTCAACTCGACCAATACGAACCCGACAGCGAATGGCGCCGAATTCGACGCGAACCGTCACCTGGACGACGACGGATGGAACGCTGACCTCGTCGGCAGTGACGACCACGATCGACCTTGGCCAGACCTATTCGCTCACAACTTCGAAGGACACGATCAGCGCCGGCGCCGGCGCCGACACGATCGTGGCGCCGACGCCAAAGACGCTCAATTCAACCGACAGCATCAATGGCGGCGGCGGGTCGAACACGCTGCTCCTGCAGGGCGGCGGCTCCTTCAATCTCGGGACGCCAAAAATATTGAGCAATATCCAGACCATCGACGCGCTGGGCGTCGTTGGCGGATCCACCAGCGTGACGCTTCGCAATGGCTTGAATGGCCTCACGATCGCAGTCGGAAACGGCTCGTTGAACAAGACGTTCAGCGTGAACGCCTCCGGGTCTTCGAGCGATACATTTCTTTCTCTCGCCGGATTTCGGGCAGCTGACCGTGAGCGGTTTCGCGGCGACGGGCGGTGGCCACGATGTCCTTGAATTCCAGGCGTCGATGTTCAGCTATCTGTCGCCTTCGACCATGACCCAGACGCAGGAAGCGGCGGCGGTGCTCAGCCATGCGACGACTTCGGGCACGGCGGTCATCATCACGGACAGCCTTGGCGACAGCGTCAAGCTCAACTCGACCAGCTTGGCGACCCTGAACGCCAATCTGGGAGACTTCAAATTCGCTTGACGATGGAAGGACGAAGCCAACGCCAAAATCGCGCCCTTTGAGGGCGCCGCGCGAGGATCAAAGCAGCTTGCCGCAGCATGCATCTGAATGGAAGGCCGCCCCCGGTAGGCCGAAGCCGCCAGACGCGGGCGGCTCTGCTCGTGCAACGGCAGCTTCAGGCCCGATAACGATCCTGAAATTCTGACGCAACTTGACCGCTTGACGCCGGCTTGCGCCCATCGGATAACGGGCGTTCGGGATCTAAATGTCAGGCCTGAGCCACTGGCCGCCCGTCGCCCGTCACGTTCGCGGCGCCGGCGGATTTTTCACCGTGGCCAAGGCGGCGGACGCCAAAATTCGGGAAACTGGAGTGGACCCCAAAAGTGAGACGCGGGATAATTCGGTGACACGTCACGAGGCGCTGTCACTGAATTAAACGTGTCTCAAAGGAAGGGTGCAGACCCCTCTTTTTTATGAGCAAATTTTTAGAGCAACCCAACTCTGAGAATTCCCAAATCCTCATGCGCTCATCGCAGCGGCGAGATTAAAACGATCAGCATGGTGCAAATACGCTGAAACTTGGCGCCATCGGCGAGGGAGACTGTCTGGATTACGGGCGAGTCGCTGATTCCATAGGTTCTGAGTCCGTTGGCGCCAGCCCATCCCTTCAGCTCGAATTGAGAAATCGTGAAGCGCAGGCCGGCATTCGGCCCTGCAGTAAAAGCTCCGTTCGCCATCGCCAGATGAAAGCTGGAAACGCCATCAGCATTCGGACCGGTGAGCGTAGCCGTGAACGTATCCTTATAGGCGTTCGCCGAGGGAGGATGCATGCGCGGCCCGGCGCCGAACGATGCGCTGTCCACCGATTGGCCGGCTTCGGTCACCCTGCCGTTCGCATCAGCGCTGCCCACGGCATTGAAGGTCGTCCTCCACGCCACTCCGGGGTTGATCGGCTCCAGCTTTGCATTGAAGCCCAGCGCCGACGCAATACAGCTTCCCGAACTGCTGTAGCCGAAAGCCGGCGTCTTCGCCTGCTCCGCGCTCGCCGCCCCAACGCCAATTGACATCAATAGGCAGGCGCAAAACACAGTTTTCATTTGAGCCTCCTGGTGGGTGGTGAGCCTCCTGGGAATTATCGGGAATTATGACATGGAATTATGGCATGACGCCAATGGCGTGATTTGGCCGAGCCAAATGTTTGCCAACTGTGACGAACGACCGCCTTGGGGCATGGTGAGACGGTCGCCGATCCAATCAGGAAGGTCGGCTTTCAGCTGATTGTGTTGCAAGAACTCGAAAATTTGGGCGCCTTAAAAATCCCGCCAAATTCGATGCGGAGTGACTTTTCTTGTTTAATGCCTTCTGAAATCGGCTACGGGGGTTTTCGGCGGATTTTTCGTGCAACCAGTTCCCCCCTCATTTTATTTATATTGCTGGCTCCAAGGGGCTGCAAAATTTTGAGCATTGGCCAAAGAAGAGCTTTTCAACAGAAACAGCCCGAACGCGGACAATGCCGCAGCATTGAACCTCGTCAGCGGAAAATGGGCTATGGGTAACGCTCAGCCAACTCCCATTACGCCATCGAGACTTGTTTTCGGCTCCCACGCTTCGGGGAAGCCAGTTTCGTCGCCACGAAAATTCCGATGAGCACTGACAGGTAAACCGCCAATTGCATGCCAGAGGGTTGATCGACATAGCCGAACAGGGTGTGGAGGACGCGTCCCGGCAGGCTGTCATCGGGCAGCACGGAAGAGGTGTCCCAAACGGTTCGTGACAGCGCTGAAACATAGCCAGCCTGCTGCAAGAACACGACGGATTGCGCGGCCATGCCGGCTGCCAGAAAGGTGATCAGCGTCGTCGTGACGCCAAACAGAAAGCGCGCCGGGATAGCGACAAGGCCCAGGAACATCAGTGCAGACAGTGACGCGCCGAGCGCGAGCCCCATCACCCCGCCCAACAGCAATTCATGGAAACCTGTGGAGCCCGACGCAACGATCCCGTAAAGGAAAAGGACGACTTCGGAACCCTCGCGAAGCACGGCGACAGCGACGACGATCGACAAGGCCGTGAGCGTTTTGGACCCTTCCGCGACAGCTTCGCCCACGCTCTTGAGGTTCGCGGCCATTTCACGTCCATGGCTCGCCATCCAGATATTGTGCCAAGCGAGCATGACGACGGCGAGGGCGAGGATGCCGGCGTTGAAAAATTCCTGGCCCGCGCCTGAAAAGGCGTCCGCCAGTTCTCCTGCGAAAACGGCGACAAGAGCCGCGCCGAGCAGACCCGCCGCGAGGCCGGCGGCGACATGAAGCCCCCGGCCCGACACGCCGCGTGTGACCGCCAGCACGATGCCGACGATCAGGCCGGCCTCTATGACTTCTCGAAAGACAATGATCAGCGCGCCCAGCATCGTCGTTTCCTTATTCAACTATGAGATCGCCTTCGGTCGTTTCCTGGTGGAAATCGTCGAAGAAATGATAGCGTCCGGGGTTGAGTGGGCGGATCTGCATGGTGATTTCTCCGCCCGGCGCGACGACCTTTTCGACCCGAAGCGTCTTGCTCTCAAATTCAGCAGCGGTGGAATCAAGGTTCTTGACGACGATGGCGAAAGCCCGGCTGGCAGGAGCGTGTGGCTCGGACGGCGAGAACTTGTGGTCCTTGATCGTGAGGCGGACGGTCGCCTGCTGCGCAACGGCGGGCGCGCACCAGATCGCGGCCAGGGCAAGAGCCGCGAAAGTTCGGACGATTTTCATCTTGGGTCTCCTAACCAGAAGCGGGATCGAGTTCAGAATTCGAAACCGAGTTTCAGATTGGCGCGCTGCCGCGTGAAATCGGTCAGATCGAGATTGCCGAGCTGGCCCTGGGCGTGACCGGCGACCTGGACGGACCAGGCGGCGGCGAGGAATATTTTCGGCGTGAACTGAATATGGAGCGTCGGGCCGAGATAGAAGGCCGATCCGTCGAGCGCGTTGAAGCCGAACCCGCCATAGGCGCGATAATATTCCGCCTCGGCGCCGAATGTCACCTTGGGCGTCACCCGATAGGCCATGGCCGCGGTGGCGCCGAACCCGGAGGACCGGCCCCAACCCTGATCGCCGGAGCCGCGCGCGACCTCGGGCGCGTAAATCAGATTTGTCGCCGCATAGAGCATGTTCGGGATCAGTTCGGTATCGGCGGCGACGACCGTCTCCATGCTGAAGCTGGTGGCGTTGATTCCGCTGGTTCCGTCGATCCGTCCCCATTCCGGCTGCACCGAGATCGACAGGCCGATCGGATTTCCTGGCCCGCGTCCGATGATGAGGAATTTGGGTTTCCACGACAGGCCGCTGAAGGTCGTCTGGTTGAGATTATCCAGTCCCGGGACGTTGTCGATCCGCTGCGAAAGGAATTGGGCGCTCGCTTCATAACCCCAATATTGCGACGGCACGTTTTCGAATTCGAGCTCCTGTTCGATCGCCCGATAGGACCCGCCATGCATGCCAAGTCCGGCGGTGGTTTCCGCCTCGATTTCCTTTTCGCCCTCGGCGCCGATATCGGTCCCGTCGGTGAAGCCGAACAGATATTTGGTCTCAAGCTCGTAATACCGGCCCGTCGATATGTCCTGGGCGGCGGCCCGAGGCGCAGCGGCCGCCACGGACAGGCCCGCGAGGAAAAAGAGAACGAAACGCTTGGTCGCCGACATCGAAGGCTTGATCTCGAGGAAGGAGTGGATCGGACGACCCACCTTTCGCAACCGCGGAACCCCCGAGCAAATGGATTGGCCTTATTTAGATAAATTCTAAATTGAAGCAGAAAAGAGGGCTCCTGCGCCCTTGCTGCGTCCGGTCATGGCGGAGGCCGTCGGAAATCCACGCTGCCCGGCTTCACCTACCCGATTTCTTCCATTTCTCAAAACCATCGGCCCGCAATCGGCAGGCCGGGCACGCGCCGCAGCCGTAGCCCCAGGCGTGGCGCGCGCCGCGTTCGCCGAGATAGCAGGTGGCGCTGTGCTCGACGACCGCCTCGACCAGCGCCGCGCCGCCGAGTTTTTCGGCCAGGGCCCAGGTCTGCGCCTTGTCGAGCCACATCAGCGGCGTCTCCAGCACGAAGCGGCTTTCCATGCCGATGTTGAGCGCGACCTGCATCGCCTTGATCGCGTCGTCGCGGCAATCGGGATAGCCGGAAAAATCGGTCTCGCACATGCCGCCGACGATATGTTTCAGGCCGCGCCTGTAGGCCAGCGCCGCCGCGAAGGTCAGAAAGATCAGGTTGCGGCCGGGCACGAAGGTGTTGGGCAGGTTTCTGTCCCCCATTTCGATCGCTTTCCCGGAGGTGAGCGCGGTGTCGGAAATGGCGCCCAGGGCCGAAAGCTCCAGCACATGATCGGGACCGAGCTTTTGCGCCCATTCCGGCTTCAGCCCGGCAAGCGCCTCGCGCAAAACCGGGCGCTGGGCGAGCTCGACGCGATGGCGCTGGCCATAGTCGAAGCCTATCGTCTCGACCCGCTCGAAACGCTCCAGCGCCCAGGCGAGACAAGTGGTCGAATCCTGCCCGCCGGAAAACAGAACGAGCGCCATGCTTCACCTCCGGAAAGATCTCGCGGAAAGGTCTTGCGGAAAGGTTCTGCCTACACCGGTCGAGCGGAATTTGCCAATCGCGGCGATCATCGAATTCCGCCGCCCATCCGCCGTGACGAGGAATGCAATTCCGTTGGTCAGTCCGGATCGGCGTCCGGGTTTGGCTGGGCCTCGGTCGCGGGTTTGGTCAGGTCCAGCGTGACTTTCCTGACGCCCGGCTCGGCCGGGTCGTCCTCGATGTGGAATCCGAGCGCCTGGTTCATCGACAGCATGGCCTGGTTCTCGCTCAGCACCTGGCCCTCGACGAGGGTCACGCCCTCCGAGCGCGCGAATTCGATCATATATTTCATCAGCTTCCAGCCCAGCCCCTGGCCCTTGAGGTCGGAGCGCAGCAGGATCGCATATTCGCCGTGCTGATGGTCGGCGTCGAGCATCAGCCGCACCACGCCGAGCATCAGGCCGGTGTCTTCTTCCACCGCCACGCAGACGAAGGAGCGCGCATAGTCGATCTGGATCAGGCGGGCGATGAAGGCGTGCGAAAATTCCTTCACCGGCGCGAAAAAGCGCAGGCGAATGTCTTCCGGCGAGACATGGGAGAAGAAGACCTTGTACATCTCCTCGTCTTCCGGCCGCACCGGCCGCAATTGCACCGCCGTTCCGTTTTTCAACTCGACGCGGCGCTCCTGCGCCTTGGGATAGGGCGCGATGGCGAAGCGGGGATTGCAGCCGGCCAGCGTCCGGCCTTCCGACGGCGCCACGGAGGCGCGCGCGTCCAACACCACCACGCCGTCGGCGTCCGCCAGCACCGGATTGAACTCCAGCTCGCGGATTTCCGGAATGTCGGCGGAAAGCTGGGATAGTTTGACCAGCAGCAGCGCCACCGCGTCGATGTCCGCCGCCGGAATGTCGCGGTAATCGCGCAGGGCGCGCACCACGCGGGTCTGTTCGATCAGGCCGCGCGCCAGCGACAGGTCGAGCGGGGGCAGTGCGAGCGCCTTGTCGTTGATGACCTCGACCGCCTTGCCGCCGCGCCCGAACACGATCACCGGGCCGAAGGTCGGGTCGTCGGTGAGGCCCATCACCAGTTCGCGGGCGTGGGGACGTCGCACCATGGGGTGAATGGTCACGCCGGCGACATGGGCGTGCGGCGCTTCCGTCGCGACGCGCTCCAGCATTTTTTTCGTCGCCTCCACCACCTGCTCGACCGTGCGCAGGTCGAGCGCGACCCCGCCGAGGTCGGACTTGTGGACGATGTCGCGCGACATGATCTTCACCACGCAGCCGCCGAAGCGTCCGAGCACCAGCCGCGCCACCTCCGCCGCCTCCTCCGGCGTGCGGGCGAGGCGGGCGGGCGCGATCGGAATGTCATAGGCTTCGAGCAGGGCGCTGATCTCGACCGGCGCGAGCCATGTTTCGCCGCGCGCGATCGCCTGCTGGATCACGGCGCGCGCCTTCGACACATTGGGCGCGAAATCCACCGGGAGCGACGGGGGCGCCACCATCAGCGCCTCGCGCGCCTGGCGCCATTTCACCATATGCATGAATCCGGCAACGGCGCCGCGCTCGTAATGGGGAATGCGCGCTTCCTCGAAAATATGGTCGATGGCCGGGTCCGCGCCATAGCAGACGACGAAAACCGGCTTGGGGTTGATCGCCGCGCGGCGATGCTGCTTGACCGCCTCGACTATCGCCTTGGCGATTTCCTGGCTGTCGGCGAGCACGGACGGCGCGTGAATGACCAGCGCGGCGTCATTCGCCCTGTCCTGCAGGACGAGCGAAAGCGCGTGGCCGTGATCGGCGGGGGAAGCGTTGGCGGCGAGTTCGATCGGTTCGGCGCCGCTCCAGCGTTCCGGCAACAACGCCGTCAGCGCATCATGGGTCGCGGGCGTGATGTCGGCGAGCTTGCCGCCCAGATCGAGCAATTGGTCGATGGCGAGAAAGCCGACGCCGCGGCCATTGGCGATGACGGCGAGCCTGTCGCCGTTGAAGGGCTTGATGCGCCCGAGCGCCTCCGCCGCGTCGAACAGGGCGTCGATGGTGGGAACGCGCAACAGGCCGGCGCGGCGGAAGGCGGCGTCATAGACATTGTCGGTGGTGGCGAGATTGCCGGCGTGGGTGCCGGTGCGGCGGGCCGCCTCGTGGCGCCCCGAGCGCACGACGATCACCGGCTTGACGCGCGAGGCGGCGCGGGCCGCCGACATGAAGCCCTTGGCGTCTTCGAGATGTTCGACATAGAGCATGATCGCGCGGGTCATCGGATCGAGCGCGAAGAAATCGAGCAGGTCGTCGATATCGACATCCGCCATCTCGCCCACCGCGGCCACGCCGGAAAAGCCGACCTGGCGGGAATGCCCCCAGGCGACGATGGCGCTCATGACCGCCGCCGATTGCGAAATGACCGCGAGGTCGCCGACGCGGACCTTTTGCGCCATCAGGCTGGCGTTGAGTTTTACGCGCGGCGCGATGACGCCATGGCAGTTGGGGCCGAAAATGCGGATGCTTCCGCGCCGGGCGATGGCGCGCAGGCGCTCGAACAGGGAATCGGCCCCCGGCTTGGGGTCGTCGGTCATGACGATGGCGGCCGGAACCGAAAGATCGGCGGCTTCCTCGATGATTTCCTCGACCTTTTCCCTCGGCGCGACCACGATGGCGAGGTCGGGCGGCTCGGGAAGGTCGCGCAAGCTCTTGAAACAACGCCGGCCCGCGATCTCCTCGTGGCGCGGATTGACGACATGGAGCACGCCGGCAAAGCCGGCCGAGACGAGATTGTCGAGCACCGCCTGTCCGGCCGAGCCGGCGCGATCCGACGCGCCGACCAGCGCGAGCGACTTGGGGTTGAAGGCGCGGTCGAGTTGACGTGTGCTCATGCGAACTCTCCCGGGAGCGTTTCGCGGGCGCGACCGTAGCCGCTTTCCCGCCATGAACCGATAATGACTTGCGCGCGGGCGTCGAGACGGATTTAAGTCGCATGCGCGCCTGAGCGCGATGGTCAATTCGCCATGCGTCACGATTTTGACGCATGGGGCGGGCAAGGGGTTCGCGGAGCTTTTCGCGGGAATTGCGGAGCAATCTCGCTAAAGCTGTCTTTTGAGGAGGAACCATGCGCTTTTTCGATCGTCGCGCGCTCGCTGGCGCCTTTCTGGCGATGGCGGCGCTGGCGTCGGCGCAGGCTGCGGCGCCGCCGCAGGAAGCCGAAGGCGTCTGGTTGCGCGAAGACGGCGGCTCCAAGATCCGGATCGCGCCCTGCGGCGCCGCCTTGTGCGGCGACGTGATCTGGCTCAAGAGCCCGCGCGCCAAGGCCCATGTCGGCCAGCAGGTGTTTTTCGACATGGTGCGCGCCGACCAGAACAGCTGGACCGGTCACGCCGTCAACCCCGAAGACGGCAAGACATACAGCGGCCGGATGGTGGTTTCGGGCAAGAAGCTGCGCACCAGCGGCTGCGTGTTCGGCGGCCTGATCTGCAAGACCGTCTATTGGGTGCGCTCGAACTGAATGTGAGACAGAACGTCGCAGCGCCGCCCGAAGGCGACGCCGCGCTTCGACTTGCCCCTTACCAGGTGTGGGTCAGGCCGGCGTAGAACGACACGCCGGGCGTGCCGTAATTGTAGATGGTCTCATATCGCGTGTCGGTGAGGTTCTCTCCCCGGATATAGGCCATGTACTGGTC
Organism: uncultured Pseudomonadota bacterium; assembly: GCA_963727035.1. GTDB lineage: Bacteria > Pseudomonadota > Alphaproteobacteria > Rhizobiales > Beijerinckiaceae > Rhodoblastus. The sequence continues at coordinate 18,703 of CAVSEY010000025.1, forward strand.
GTTGATCCGGTAATTGGCGATGAGATCGAGCCGGGCGTAGCCCGACAGCGTCACCCTGCCGCCGGTCATGAAATTGGTGTCGTAAGCCGGGCCGACCAGCAGCAGGCGCGGCTTGATTTCGAGCTTGTCGATTCCGGTAAAATCGAGATCGATGGCGCCCGAATTCATCGGCGCGCGCAAAAGCTGCTGGTCGGTCTCCAGGTTGAGCGCGTCGACATAGGCGTAGCTCAGGCGCCCGGTCAGGACGCCGGGAATCAGGATGGCGCTGCCGGACACCTCGACGCCCTTGGTCTCCGCCTTGCCGACATTGTAATAGCAGCCGCCGAGAGCCGCCTGCGCCAGGGTGCAGGACGGCACGCCGCCGAACAGGATCAGATTGGTGAATTTGGTGTCGAACAGGGTCGTCGACAGCGTCGCCCGGTCGCCCATGATCTGCTGGTCGAAGCCGATTTCGCCGCCGACGCTTTGTTCCGGCTGCAGATTCGGGTCGCCATACTGGCTGTAGCGTTGGTAGAGCGTCGGCGCCTTGGCGCCATTGCCGAATGTGGCGCGCAGTTTCGTGCCGATTTCGTCGATGTGATAGGCGAGCGTCACGCGGCCGGTGACGAAGGTCGCGCCGTTCTCGATGGCGTCGACCCGGCCGCCGAAGGTCGCATCCAGGCGAGGCAGGATCGTCGCGCGATATTCGGCATAGGCCGAATTGGTGGTCTGGCTGGCGGAAATCGGCGTGAACGAGCCGTCGTTGGGGTTGGGATTTTGCGAATTGCTCGCCTCCTCCTGTTCGTTGCGCAGGCCGAAGATCAGAATCCCGTAGCGGTTCAGCGACAATTCGCCCTGATATTCGCCGCCCCAGCGCACGCCGTGATAGGTCGTCGTGCAGGTGAAGGAGGTGAAGAGGGCGTTGTAGCAGCCTTCGGTCTCGGCTGCCTGGTTCAGGGTGGTGTTCTCGAACAAGGTCAAATGGTTTTTCAGCACGCCGTCGAAGGCCGCGAAATTGTAGCGCAGATATTCCGAGCCGACCCAGGCGGTCGAATGATTTTCGGGCGAGAACACGTCGGCCGCGACGAAGGCGTAAGGATTGGCGAAGCGCGTGCCGTTGCCGAAGACCGAGAAGCCGAAATCAATGCTGGAGGTCTCGGAAAGCTTGTAGGAGAAGTTTCCGCTCGCGCCGCCCTTGGTGTTGGGGTCGCCGAAGGGCAGCGGCGGCAGCGGCGTCACGCCGTCGCCGATCGTCAACGGGCGGTTGATGCGATAGCCATATTGCGGAAAGCCGTCGGTATACATGGTGTTGACGCCGAACGAATAGGTCCAGCGGTCGTCGCCGCCCGAGATCGAGGCCCGGCCGGAAATCGTGCCATAGCTGCCGCCTTCGATCGAAACCGAGCGCTGGGGCTCGCCCGGCGTCCCCTTCCTGGTGATGATGTTGATGACGCCGGCCATGGCGTCCGAGCCGTAAAGGGCGGTCTGCGGCCCGCGCAGAACCTCGATGCGGTCGATATTGACGGCGGTCAGATTGCCGAAATCGAGCGTGCCGTCGGTGGCGGAGGCGTTGCCGACGCGCTGGCCGTCGATCAGCACCAGAACCGCGCCGGGATCGGCGCCGCGGATGCGCACAGTGGTCGCGGAGCCGGGGCCGCCGTTCGGCGTGACTTCGACGCCGGCGACCTCGCGCAGGGTTTCGGTGATGCCTTGCGCGCCATATTGCGCGATCCGCGAACCGGGAATCACCGTGATCGCGGAGCCGGTGTCGCTGATCGGCTCGGCGATGCGGTCCGCGGTCACCACCACGTCCGGCAGCGAGGTGGTATCGTCGGCCCAGGCGAGCGTGGGCGGCGCCGTCGCGCCCAGAAGGGCGGCAAAAAGCGATAAACGCCGCGCGCGCGGCGGCCTTGCGATGATCGTCATCTATTCTCCGGCCGTCCCACCGACGGCGTTCGAGTTGAGCGATCACCGGCCGGTCTCCTGGCTCGCGGGTCGTCGCCCTTGCGCTCCTTCCCGGGAATTCTCCCAGTGGATCAATGCGCAAAGGCTCGCCGCTTACAGTTGCGGGGGCAGCTGCGGCATGGGAGTTTCCTCCGCACCGCATTCCCGTTGCATCCGGGGTCCAACCCGGAATGCGCCGATGATGTTGCGTTCTTTAGGTTTAATCGAGACCCCGCGCAAGCGTGAATGAGGCGCTGCGACCTTTTGGCGAGAGTCAAAAATCCGCCGCTTGGTTACCGTTCGCGAATGACCCATTAACGGCGGAAAGCGGACGGCGGCTGACGTCGCCTAGAAGGTCCGCTCGGGGCCACAACACCGGTCATTGCCGGGGATAATGGCGATTTCCCAGAAGCGGCGGGCGGCCGTTGCACTTGCCCGGACGAATGTTTGCATGTGTTTGGCAAGGGCGGTCGTCCGACCGACGTCAATTGGATGGCTCAAGCCGACCCATTGCGGGAGTCCGCTTCAACAGGGTTTTCGTATTAATCCATTGGCTTTTTTTTTGATTGCCAATGGCCATTCTGCAACCCCGCAGGGCGGTTTCGGTGGACCCGGAACCGCCCTCTCGGAAGGCCCCGTCTACTGAACCTTCTCGACCTCGGGCAGCTTCCACGACTTTTCAAAGAACGCTTTCTCGGGACCGTAAAGGCGGAAGATCAGGAAGAAGTTCCTGCCAGCTGTCGGGACCCAGTTCTTCTCGAACCCGGGCGGCGCCTTCGGACCGAAATAGATGTCCACGGACCCGTCGCTGTTCTGCTTCATGTTGGGCTTGTCGAACGACGACAGCCCGACACCGTTGTCCGCCGTGTCGCAGGGACCGGCGCAGACGAACGCCTTCGTTTCCATGTCATAGACGATGGCCGACCAAAATTCCTTTGCCGGCACATCGGCGGGGACGCGAAGCCGATAGGTCGCTTGTCCGTCAAACAATTGTCCGGAGGAGTCGCGCAGGCCCATCAGGTAAAATGTGCCGCCGCCAAGCTTCTTCGGCACGAACGTCGCCCAATAAAACAAGCCGCCCGCGCGCGCATCGAGCCAAAGGCCATCGGCGGTTTCATAGGTGAACTCATTCGCTAGCCCCATCGTTTTCGGCGAGAACGCCGACCACTGGCTGCCCGGCCACCAAGGGGTGAGCGCCTTGCCCGGCGTTTCGAAGAATTTCTGCATGATCCGCCGCGCATCGACGACCGCGGCGTCCAGCGTCTTTTGCATCTTGGCGTCAGGTTCGAACTTCTTGCCGCGCTCGATGCCGATCGAGGCCAGCATGCCCAGCATCACCTTGTCGCGTTCCCGCACCGGCTCCTCATTGACCATCGCGGCCAATTCATGGAACCAACTTGCGTCATAGGCTGGGAGCGAATGGAAAGGTTTCGTGTAGCCGTCGATAAATCGCGTCGGTTTTGGCGCGGCGGCGTCCGCCAGTGGATAGACTTTCATCTGCTGGGCGTAGGTGTGGGCTTCCTCGGCGGTTCCGCCGTTCGCGGGCACGGGGCGCAGACCACCGGCCACCACATAGCCCTCCGAGCGCACCGGCAGGTAGCCCTCGGGGATTGGGTCGGTATAGCCGGGCGGCAGGAACAGATATTTGCCGCCGCGCCCCTCGTCTGTTCCGGACGGCCCGACATCGACAATCGGAGCCTGCCAGTTGTCGACAAAACTGCCGAACAGATTCGCCTTGGCTCCGGCGGCCGGGATCTCCACCACGACCGGCCCCTGTCGCAAATTCAGGGCCGTTAACATATACGGCACCTGATTGTTCGCGGTCAGCAGTTCATGCCGAGGCGTCGCAGGCTTGCTCCATAAGATGACATCGTTCCAGGATGCCCCGTAGTCCTTGAATGAGGCCTCCCAAAACTCGCGGATGCTGATCGCCGGCATCGACCAGATCACCGCCTCAATGGCGCGCTGATAGGCGAGTTGATTGTCCAGATCGGATTTTTCGGGCAATTGCGCCTGTTCCGCGCCGGCGGCTGCGACTGAGCCGATGCTCAGGGCGAGGGAAAGACTGGCGCGCCGCAGCGCGTTTCCAAAAATAGGCTTCATAAGTCACTCTCCCCTTAGATGAATGGCCGGCCCGGGCCGCAACTCGCATGAAATTTGGCGCCATGTGGCGACGTCAAAGGCTGAAAGGTTGAGGTGGATCGGAGAATATTGGAGGGCAAGCGTCGCTGCAAGAGTTCGCCTGTCGAAAGCGCGCGCGCGATGCGACCGCCCGCTTAGGGTCCGCGACGAGCCCCCAGCGAAAGCGCCCGGAATGTCCCTTTCGAGCCGAACGCGGTCATCGGACCGGGGCGCCAAACATTTGATTTTCCCACTAAACCGCGGCCAGACCGCGCTTCATATCGTCGATCAGATCCTCGACATCCTCCAGCCCGACCGACAGGCGCAGCATGCCCGGTCCGATCCCGGCGGCCTGGCGGGCTTCTTCGCTGAGGCGCTGGTGGGTGGTGGTGGCGGGGTGGGTGACGAGGCTTTTGGCGTCGCCGAGATTGTTGGAAATCTTGATGATCTCGAAGGCGTTGGCCATGCGGAAAGCCTCCGCCTTGCCGCCCGCCACATCGAAGGCGACCATGGTCGAGCCGCCCGTCATCTGGCGCTTCGCCAGTACATGTTGCGGATGATCGGCGCGCCCTGGGTAATAGACCCGCGCGATCCTTTTCTCGCCGGCCAGGAAATCCGCGATCCTTCCCGCGCTGTCCTGCGCCTGGGCGACGCGCAGGGCCAGGGTTTCCAGTCCTTTCAGCAGCACCCAGGCGTTGAAGGGCGACAGCGACGGCCCGGTCTGGCGGATGAAAGTGTGGATCTGGCCCTCGATGAAATTTTTCGATCCGAGCACGACGCCGCCGAGGCAGCGGCCCTGGCCGTCGATATGTTTGGTCGCGGAATAGACCACGCAATCGGCGCCAAGCTCCAAGGGTTTTTGCATCAGCGGCGTGGCGAAGACATTGTCGACCACCAGGGTCGCGCCGGCCGAATGGACGATGTCGGCTATTTTCTCGATGTCGAGCACGCCAAGGGCGGGATTGGTCGGGCTTTCGAGAAAAGCGGTCCTGGTGTTGGGCCGCAGCGCCGCCTTCCATGCGTCGAGATCATGGCCGTCGACCAGGGTCAATTCCACCCCGAAGCGCGGCAGAAGATCGGTGACGATATAAAGGCAGGAGCCGAACAATTGCCGCGCGGCGACGACATGATCGCCGGCGCGCACCTGGCCCATCAGCGCCGCGGTCACCGCCGCCATGCCGGTCGCGGTCGCGCGCGCGGCTTCCGCGCCTTCGAGCAAGGCCATGCGCTGTTCGAACATGGCGACGGTCGGATTGCCGAAGCGGCTATATTGAAAACCTTCGTCGGCGCCGGTGAAACGGCCTTCCGCGACTTCGGCGCTGTTGTAGACAAAGCCCTGGGTGAGGAACAAGGCCTCGGAGGTCTCGCCGAAGCCGGAACGCATCGCGCCGCCATGGACCATTTTCGTGCGCGGACGCAAGTTTGCGGCGTCGATGGGCGGACGATCATAGGCGGACATGGCGAACTCCTCACGGGCGCAAATCGCCCTTGGTTGCGAAGAGCGAAAAGGTCGGCTGCTGGGTCTTGGCAGATCCGACCTTTTAGCCCTTTTGTTTAACGTGGCGGCAAGCCGGCCGGCTCAAATGACCACGAGCCCCTTGTAACGCCGCGCCGGAATCCGGTCAACGAGGCTAAGGTAGCGTCTTTGCCGAAAGACAAAGTTGCATTAGGCTCGCGCCGCCCCGGACGGGGTCGGGAAAGGCCTGGGAGAGACAAGTGACCGCAGCGGCGGCGATAAAACAGGCTCAAGGCGTTTTCGCCGCCCATCAGATCGCGGCGCTGGCCCAGGGCGGCGCCATCCGCCCCGCCGCGCCGCTGGCGCCCGGCCAGATCCAGCCCGCGAGCCTCGATCTGCGGCTGGGGCGGCGCGCCTGGCGGATGCGCGCGAGTTTTTTGCCGGGCGCGCGCAGCGTCGCCGCGGCGATCGAGCGCCACGCCCTGCATGAGATCGACCTCGGCCCCGGCGCGGTGCTGGAGACCAATTGCGTCTATGTCGCCGAAGTCATGGAAGGCCTGGCCTTGCCCGGCGATGTCGCGGCCGGCGCCAACCCGAAAAGCTCGACCGGCCGCATCGACGTTTTCACCCGCGTCATCGCCGACCGCGCCAGCGCCTTCGACACGATCGAGGCCGGCTATCACGGCCCGCTCTATGCGGAAATCTCGCCGCGCACCTTTCCCATTCTGGCCCGCGCCGGCTCGCGCCTGTCGCAGATCCGCTTTCGCCGCGGCCATGCCCGGCTCGACGACGCGGCCCATGCCGAACTCCACGCGCGGCAAAGACTGGTCTCGATGGAAAAGCCGGCCTTTTGCGGCGGCGTGACGGTCTCGATCGACCTCGCCGGTTTCGGCGGCGGCCTGATCGGCTATCGCGCCAAGCGCCATACCGGCCTGATCGACGTGGACAAGCCGGCCTCCTGCGACGTCGCCGAATATTGGGAGCCGGTCTTCGCCAGCCCCGGCGGCGAGCTGGTGCTCGATCCCGGCGAATTCTATATCCTGGCGTCGAAGGAAGAGGTTGTGGTGCCGGCGGACCACGCCGCCGAAATGACGCCCTTCGATCCTCTGGTCGGCGAGTTCCGCGTCCATTACGCCGGCTTTTTCGATCCCGGCTTCGGCATGACGGAAAGCGGAGGCAAGGGCGCGCGGGCGGTGCTGGAGGTGCGCTCGCACGACGTGCCCTTCATCCTGGAGGACGGCCAGCCGGTGGGGCGCCTGGTCTATGAGCGCATGGCCGAACGCCCCCGCGATCTCTATGGCGCGGCCTTAAGTTCGAATTACCAGGCCCAGGGCCTGAAACTCTCGAAACATTTTCGCGACCCCCGTTGAAGGCGGCCAATCCAGCGGTCCTACGCCGATCTTTGACGCAGAGTGGAGGATTCCTCCGGCCATGATGCCCGGGTTGAGCAGCCGGAGGACCCATTTACCGCTGGTTCATTCCGACCCGCAGTCGTTGAAGGGTGGAGCTGCCTTGCCGGTAAGTAGGGCGGTCAGAGCCGCAGCTGTCCCAATCGGCGCGCCGACATAAATCGTTGAACCGGTGTGACCGTTGGCGACGTCACTCTTGCAATACTTGAAGAAGGTCTTGTCGCAAGGATAGGGCCCCAGGATTTGATAACCCTGCGCACTGCCGGAACTGGCGTCCGTGATGGGGCAGGAACAGATGATCTGTCCTTTCGGAACCGGCTTATCGAAGCCCGGGAAGGTCGTTTCCTCAGTGCTGCGGAAGCACAAGCCCCCGTCGCACTGGGCATAGGCGCCGCCGGAACTCCCGCCCGAACAGGTGTACACCCCGCCGCCGCCCTGAGGCGAGGCGATCTGCTCCGGCAGGCTAAAGGTGCTCACCATGAATTTGTTGTCGGCGCCGGCGGCGTTGACCGCACAGACGTCCACGCCCTTACCCATCGGAAACGGCAGGCTGATGCTGTCGCCGTGCTTCTGCTCGCATTGGCAATAGGCGACGCCGTCGTAAACGTTGCAGCGCGCCGCGGCGCAGAGCGCGTAGGTCTGATCTTTACAGACCTTGAATGTCGAGCCGGCCATCGCATCGAGAAGCTTGTCGAGGCAAGGTTTGGGAAGCTGGCCCATTTTGTCCTGCATGCACGCCTTCATCCGTCCGACGTCGGGCAGAACGGCCGAGCAAAGGCGCCAGACGTCGCCGGCGCATGCTTTGATGATCCCGAAATCCTGTTCCAGTCGCTCCTGCGCCATCGAGGGCGCGATTGCGCCCGATATCAACAAGACCGCAACGGCCAACCATTTTCTCAGATGTGCCTTGGCGTGTGTCTTCAAGCATGAGCGCATGTCCGACCCTCCATTGTATTCGGCGTCGCCCAAATGACGCGCGCACGAATTAGCCTCGCCGGCTTTCCATCCAGGCCCGCGTTAGCGGGGCAGCCAAAATCAGATGAAGCGCCGCGGCCGGCCAGAGCAGCAACCCGACGTTCGCGCCGATAAGGCCGGTAACCGCAAGGAAGGCCGCCGCAAGCCAGCTTAGCGCGACTAACGGAACAAGCGCTTGTTGCGGGCCGCTTTGGTCAGCGCGCGGCCAGCAGCCGACCGCGAGACAGAGCATGACGAGCCCGGAGATGCGGCCTGTCGCCTCGCCCGTCGCGTTTAAGTCGGAACCGAAGAGCAAGTGGGCGAGGAGAGAGGGCGCGACGACGAGCGTAAGCCCGGTCAGAACTTCGAGCGCCGCCGCGGCGCGCATCCAAAGCCTTTGTGAGGGCGACTTTCGCGCGTTCATGGAACTTCCGTCCCTCCGAAGCGACATGAACCCCTGCGACCGCAAGCCTAGCCGTCTGCACTATTAAATCCAGCGCCAGAAATTTGGCAAGTGTGGCAAATAAGTTTTGTGAATGTGACGAAATTTGGTTCGGAGGATCTTGAACGTCAACCGCGATCCCTGCCACGGCCGTAGCTGGCGTTCTCGATAATGCCTACAGCGCCGAAAGTGTAACCAAGACTGTAACCGAGCGCGCCCCGGACGCTTGCGAACGCCACGAAATGTCCGTAGAACGAGGCAAGCGCGGGCGTAGTTCAGTGGCAGAACGACAGCTTCCCAAGCTGTATGTCGTGAGTTCGATTCTCATCGCCCGCTCCAGTTTTTCGTTTGTCCGGACGTCGATTCCCGTCTGGGCGACTTATCTGCCCTCGGCCTCGCTTTACTTCGCCGGCGCGCGCGCCTAAACCGGCCCCGGCTCAATCCGAACCGGCCTTTGGACCCTTCGCGCCCGATGGATTCTTACGCCAAAGCCCGGGCGGCGGCCGACGCGCTGGTCGCCCGGTTCAAGACCGCGCCGCTCGTCATGGGCGTCCTCAACGTCACGCCGGATTCCTTTTCCGACGGCGGGTGTTTCGTCGCGGCGCAAGCGGCGCTCGCCCATGGTCTGGCCATGGCCGCCGCCGGCGCGGACATCATCGACATCGGCGCGGAATCGACCCGGCCCGGCTTCGTTCCCATCGGCGAGGCCGAGGAATGGGCGCGGCTTGAACCGGCGCTGGCCTTGCTGCTCGCGCGCCTCGCCTTGCCCGTCTCGGTCGACACCACCAAGGCCTTTGTCGCCCGCCGCGCGCTGGCGCTCGGCGCCGCCATGATCAACGACGTTTCGGGTCTTCGCGCCGATCCCGCCATGGCCGAGGTCGCGGCGCAAAGCGGCGCGGCGCTTGTGGTCATGCATCATCGCGCCGAGATCGATCCCGCGCGCGACATTGTCGCCGACATGTTCGCCTTTTTCGACGAGACGCTGGCGCTTGCCGAAAAGGCCGGCGTGGCGCGCGAAAAGATCGTGCTCGATCCCGGCGTCGGCTTCGGCAAGACCCTGCGCCAGAATCTCCAGGCGATCGACGCCTGCGGCGCCCTGCATCAGGAATATGGGTTGCCGGTGCTGGTCGGCGCCTCGCGCAAGAGTTTTATTGGCGCCCTGACCGGCGCGCCGGTCGCAAACCGACTGGCGGGCACGCTCGCCGCCCATCTGCGCGCCTTTTCGCGCGGGGCGACGATTTTTCGCGTCCATGACGTCGCCGAACATGTCGGCGCCCTAAAAATCTGGAGCGAAATTGAGCGCGCCTGAGTCTTCGCGTAACGAGAGCCGCATCGGGCTCGGCCTCGGCGCCAATCTCGGCGACCCGGCGGAAAATATCCGCCGCGCCGTCGCGGCCTTGCGCGACGCAGGCGTCGCCTTCGACGCCCTGTCCTCGCTTTACGCCACCGCGCCCTGGGGCGTGACCGACCAGCCGGACTTCGTCAACGCCTGCGCTCTGGCGCGAACGCGCCTCGCCCCGCTCGACCTGCTCGACCTGCTCAAGTCGGTCGAGCGCGCTTTGGGCCGGCAGGAGACCCGGCGCTGGGGGCCGCGCATCATCGACATCGACCTGCTGTTCTACGACGACCTGAATTGGCGCGACGACAGGCTGGTCCTGCCGCACCCCGGCCTGCTGGAGCGCGCCTTCGTCCTTGTCCCGCTCGCCGAAATCGCGCCCGGTCTGCGCATCGGCGGGACGCGGCTCGCCGATGCGGCGCGATGCGCCGACGCGAGCGGAATTCGCCGCCTGGCGTCGTTTTTTCCTGAACGCCCGGTCGAAAACGAGAGCTGATTTTATGTGCTGAAATTGAAAGTTTAATAGAAACAGTACCTTAATGAGTTTATTGGAAAATGGGTCGTCTGGAGCCAGAACAACGACGCCATCGGGCGGCGTTGTCTTTTGACGAAAAAAGCGAACAACGCGGCGCGCCCCAGACAGGCGAACGGGTTCCGTCATGTGCAATATTGTCATCGTCGACGATCGGGCGACCAATCGCGCGATTTACGCCCAACTTTTGCGCTCTCTTGGCCAGAACGTCTCGGTCACCGCCTTTGGCGCCGCCGCCGGCGCGCTTGACTGGCTGAAGACGAACAACGCCGACCTGATCGTCACCGATTATGAGATGCCCCACATCGACGGCGACGAATTCATCACCCGCTTCCGCGCCTTGCCCGGCGCCAGCCGCGTGCCGATCATGATGATCACCGTCTGCGGCCAGCGCCAGAAAAAGCTGCGCGCGCTCGAAAGCGGCGCGACGGATTTCCTGCGCGCGCCGGTCGATCATTTCGAATTCATCAGCCGCGCGCGCAACCTGCTCAAGCTCAGCCAGTCCGCCGGCCAATTCCCGGTTGCGGCGCCGGAGAAAAATCCCGCCGCGGACGGGACGTCCGCCCTGCTGGAGCGCTGCGGCGAGCGCGATTACGCCGTTCATGTCGTCGAAATCGACCCCATCGGCCCGGCGCCCGACCTGTCCGAGGCCTTGCGCGCCCATTTGCGCCAAGGCGACTTTGTCGCGCGGCTCGACCCGCTGCGCTACGCCGTGCTGCAAAAAGGTGTCACCGCGCCGAGCGACGCGCAGGCGCTGGCGCGGCGGCTGTCGCGCCTTCGCGGGCAGTTTACGGGCGTTGCGGCGCTTCGCGCGGGCGCGGCCTTGCCGCGTCCCGGCGAGGGCGCCGCCGCCTGCCTGCGCGCGGCGATCGCAGCTGTGCGCGACAATCCGCCCGTCGCGGCGTCCGAGGACGAGCGCTGGCGGCTCGCCCCGGCGGTCGACCTCGCCACCGGGGCGCTGGCCGGGGCGCAATTGCTGGACGGCGACGACGAGGCGGCGCTTGGCGATCCCGAGGCCTTGCGCGTCGCCGTGGCCTGCGGCGCGCAGATCGGGCGCGGCGCGCAAGATCTCCGCCTCGCCTTGCGCCTGAACCGCGGCGGCCGGAGCGCCGAGGCGGCGAGGCTGCGCCTGCCGCCCTTCCTCGCCAATTCGGGGGTCGAGCTTGAAAGGCTCGATCTCGTCATCCCCGTGAGAGACATCGGCGCGGACGGCGCCGCGACGGAAAATCTGGCGCAGGCCTTGAAGGCGCTCGGACCCCGCCTGATCATCGATCTCGGCGCCTTGCGGCGGGACGACGCCGCGCCCTATTGGCCCGCGCTGCTGCGCGCCCTTGGCGAGGGGTGGAGCGGCGCCCTGCGTTTTTCGGGCGTCGACGCCTCCAGCGTGGAGCGGGTGCGCGAACTGAGGGCGCGGATCGCGCGCGAATTGGGCAAGGCGCCGGTTCTGCGCGCCGCCGATACGCCCTCGCCGGAGCTCTTGCCGGCGCTGCGGCGCGCGGGCGTCGGCTGGGCGCAGGGCGCCTGTTTCGGCTCGCCCTTCGCGCTTCACGATTTCGGCGCGCTGCTCGCGCCGGGCGACGGCGACCCGAGATCGAAGACCACGGCCCGTCCAGCATGAGCGCCCTCGCCGACCGATTGCGCGCCGCCGCCGACAGGGCGCGGCGCGGCCTGGCGCTGGCCGCGGATTTCGGCGAACAGGGCATCACGCTGAACCGCTTTGTCCTGGCGTCGCTGGTTCTGTTCGCCGCCGGTCTCGAGGCGCCCGGCAGCGCGGAGGCGCGCCGTTTTCTCGATCAGGGACTGCCCGGACTTCAAGCCTATGTCGCCCTGGCCGGCCTGGTTCAGGTCCATCTTCTGATCTGGCCCGAACGCCGCTTCTGGCGCCGCATTCTTGCGGTCTGCGGCGATTCCGCCGTCATCTCTTACGGCCTCTATGCCGGTTCGGGCGCCTCGGCCTTTCTCTACCCGCTCTATCTGTGGATGATCCTGGGCAATGGCCTGCGTCTCGGGGCGGTCTACATGGCGGCCGGAGTCGTCAGCGCCGCGGCCGGTTTCGCCGCCGTCATCTGGGCCACGCCGTTCTGGCGGCAAAATCCGGGGCTGTCCGCCGGCCTGTTCCTGGCGCTCGTCACCATGCCCGCCTATGGCGCGCTGCTGTTGCGCCGCGTCGCCGAGGCCCGCGCCGAGGCCGAACGCGCCAATCGCGCCAAGACCCTGCTGCTCGCCAATGTGAGCCATGAATTGCGCACGCCCCTGACCGCGATCCTCGGGCTGGGCGACCTGTTGACGAAGACCCGCCTCGACGGCGGGCAGCGCAAGATGGTCCAGACCATCCACGGCGCCGGCGACGTTTTGCTGCGCCATATCGAGGGGCTTCTCACCGTCTCGCGCGACGAGATCGGCGCCGAGGCGCCGCCGGTCGAGACCGTCGATCTTTACGCCCTTCTGGTCTCGTTGCGCGACATGCTGGCGGTCGAAGCGGACAGGAAAAGCGTAAGGCTGGGCTTGAGCATGGACGCCGGCGTCCCGCGCTTCATCCGCGCCGAATCCGGGCTGCTGCTCGACACGATCCAGAACCTCGGCGGTAATGCGGTGAAATTCACTGATCGTGGCGCGGTCGCGATCCATGTTTCGGCCAGGGATGCTTGCGGCGGCCTCCTGCTGCGGATCGAGGTTCGCGACACCGGCATCGGAATCGACAAGGCGGCGCAGGACCGCATTTTCGAGACCTTCGTCCAGGGCGGCCCGAATATCGCCGCCCGTTTCGGCGGCAGCGGCCTTGGCCTCGCCATCGCGCGCCGGCGGATCGAGGCGCGCGGCGGCCGCATCGGGGTCGAAAGCCAGCCCGGCAGGGGCGCCCTGTTCTGGTTCGAGCTGGAGGTCGCGCCGGACCCCGGCGCGTCTCCCGTCGCATGTTCCGCGCGCGCGCCGCTGCTGGATTTCGACGCCGCGCCAGCCTGGGACGCTCCGCAGGCGCCTGGCCCGGCCTGCGTCATCGCGTCCGCGCCTTTCGACGCCATCGCGCTCGCCCGCCGCTTCGCCCTCGCCGCGCTCGCCCGCCGCGACGACCCCGGGGAAATCGCGGCGGCGCGTTCCATCGCGGCGCAACTCGGCGAATTGTCGGGCGGCCGCGCCGAGGCGGCGCGCGACGCCGCCGAAGAAAAAGTCCGGCCGCGCGGCATGGGGCGAAAAATCCTCCTGGCCGAGGACAATGGCGTCAACCGGATGATCTTCGCCGCGATCCTGTCCGGCGCCGGCTACCAGGTCACGCCGGTCGGCGATGGCGAGGCGGCGCTTGAGGCCATGCTGAGCGAGGATTTCGACCTCTTCCTGCTTGACCTGAACATGCCGAAAATCGACGGCGTCGAGGCGGCGCGGCTTTATCGCCTGGCGCGGGCCGGCGCGCGCCGCGCGCCGGTCGTCGCCCTGACCGCCGACGCCGGCGCGGCGCGGCGCGAGGAATGCGAGCAGGCCGGCATGGCCGCCTGTCTGGTCAAGCCCATCGCCGCCGAAGCCCTGCTCGACGCGCTCGACGCGGCGCTGCGCGACGGGGCCTCGGCCGTTGCCGCGCCGCCTTCCCGCCGCGCCACGGAAAAAGGCGCGCCGCCCGAGCTCGATCCAAAATCGATCGACGCCCTGGCCGCGTTGGGCGGCGAGGGTTTTTTGCGCCACGTCGTCAGGGAATTCATCGATGAAGGCGGGCGCATCGCCGAACGCATGATCGTCGCGGTCGAGCAGGGCGACCTCCATGCCTTCGGGCGCGAGGCCCATGCGCTCGAAAGCAGCGCCGGCAACGTCGGCGCCGCCGCGCTGGCGCGGCTGTGCCGGACGTGGCGCGCGCTGGGGCCGGATTCCTTCGCCCTTTACGGCGACGATCATCTCGACGATCTGCGCGACGTCTGGCGCCGCACGGCGGCCGCGCTCGTCAACGCTTTGGCGGCGCGGGGCGCGGCGCCTGGGCGCGACGAGGCGGCCTGACCCAGGCTAGAACCGCCCCGCCCGGTAGTCGTCATAGGCCTGGATCAACTCGTCGCGGCTGTTCATCACGAAGGGGCCGCTCCAGGCGATCGGCTCGCGCAACGGCCGTCCGGCGAGCAGGAGGGCGCGCGCGCCCCGCGCGCCGGCGGTCAGGACCGCCGCCTCGCCTTCGCCGAGTTCAAGCAAGCGCAAGCGATTGCGCTTCCCGTTCGCCCGTCGCGTCCGGCGCGAAAGCCGAGCCCTCGTAGAGCACGAAGAAAGCCTGATGGTCCGCCGGCGTTTCCTGCCGGAAGCGTGCGCCGGGCGCGAGTTCGATGTCGAAATAGATCGCATCCACATGTGGCGCGCGCACCGGGCCGACCGCGCCCGAAATTCCGGCGCCGGCGACGAGTTTTACGCGCGCGCCTTCGCGTTCTTCGACCGGGATCTGCGCCGCCTTGAACTCCTGATAGGCGGCCGGCGACATTTTCTCGGCGGCGGGCAGGTTGATCCACAGCTGGAATCCGCGCATCAGGCCGTGGTCCTGCTCCGGCATTTCGGAATGGATCAGGCCGCGGCCGGCCTTCATCCATTGCACGTCGCCGGCTTCGATCACGCCCGAATGGCCGTGATTGTCGCTATGGCGCATGCGCCCCGCCAGCATGTAGGTCACGGTCTCGAAGCCGCGATGGGGATGGTCCGGAAAGCCGCCGATATAATCGCCCGCGCGCTCCGAGCCGAAAAAATCGAGCATCAGGAAGGGGTCGAGCGGCGGTCGCGCGCCCGAGCCGATCAGGCGGGTCATTTTCACGCCCGCCCCGTCCGAGGTCGCCTCGCCGGGCGTGACGGCGACGATTTTTCGTGTCCTTGGGTCGTGTCTGGCAATCATGGGCTGTCTCCCTTGCGCGGAGACGTCGTGGCTCCTGCGGCCGGCGACAAGAACGCCCTGTCAGACCTTGCACGAATGCAAAGTGTCAGTCGGGCTTCACCGGGCAGAAGGATTCATACAGCACGCCGATCAGCCGCTGCGCCTTTTCGTCGGCCAGGGCGTAGCGGATGGTCTGGCCGTCGCGGCGCGGCCGGACGAGGCCGTCCTTGCGGAGCAGGGCGAGATGCTGGGAGATCAGGCTTTGCCGGGCGGAGAGCTTTTCCGCTATGTCGCCCACCGGCGATTCGCCTTGCGCCAGCAGGCAAAAAATCCGCAGCCGGACAGGATTGGCGAGAGATTTCAGGAATTCGCTGGCCTGTTCCGCGGCGTCGGAAAGCGCAGCGGCGTCGACCGACTTCAGAGACTTGGCCTCATCGGGGCACGAGGGTATTCCCGAGGCTAACGGCATGATCTGGCGTGTCCCCCAAAGGCGGGCGTCTTAATATTCACGGCCACCCCGTTGCGCCCGCCGGGCGGCCATATACGCGCTTATTCATATTTACGCGATTATTCATGTTTCCGATAGCGCGCATCGCAGCCAAGGGCAAGAAAAATCGGGCGGCGACAGTCCAGATTCGCACGGAAAATATGGCGTCGCGCTCGGGTCTGCCGCGCAACAGTCAAGCCGAAGGTCGAGGCGCGTCACCGTCGA
Source organism: uncultured Pseudomonadota bacterium (assembly GCA_963727035.1). Classification (GTDB taxonomy): domain Bacteria; phylum Pseudomonadota; class Alphaproteobacteria; order Rhizobiales; family Beijerinckiaceae; genus Rhodoblastus. The sequence continues at coordinate 34,413 of CAVSEY010000025.1, forward strand.
GCGGTTCGAAGATCGGTCGCCGAGATTTTCCGGCTCGAGCCGCAAGGACCGCGCCCAGGAGACGGAAGCGGGCGCCGGCCGGCGCCTCGTCGCCCTCACGGGATGCGCGGGACTTCAGTCGCCGCCCTTGACTTCACCCCGGCCGGCGTCGACGATTTCGCCGATGTCGCTCAAGATCCGCATCGATCTGCTTTTCGGCCTGCTCCTGCTTTTCGGCCTCGCCGCCGACATCGGCCGCATGGCCATCAACGCCCGCGCCCGCGTTCAGGCCGAAAGCGCGGCCATGACCCGGGTGACGCGCGGTTTCGTCGAGGCGGCCCTCGCCAATGACCATGGCGCCGCCGATCCGCGGGCAAGTCTCGTCAAGCTTGCGAGCAGCCTCGACTCGCTGCGCCATGTCCGGGTGGTTTTCGTCGAGGACGCCGCCCGGGGGGCCGTCGCGGCGCGCGCGGCTGATGACGCGAGGCGCCAATCCCCGCCCTGGTTCGACGCGCTGATCCAGGCGCGGACCAATGTGGTCGTCGTGCCGGCGACGATCGACGGCCGCAAATTTGGCGACATTGTCATCGCCAGCGATCCCGCCGACGAGGTCAACGAGGTCTGGCAGGACGTGCGCAATCTGGCGCTGACCGGCGGCGCCATCGCGCTCGCCGCGCTGATCGGCGCGAGCTTCATCCTGGGCCGCACGCTTCGTCCCCTTGACGCTTGCGCCGGCGCGCTCGGCGCCTTGCGCGACGGCGACTACCACACCCGGGTCGAGGCGGCGGGATCGCCGGAATTCCGTGACCTCTGCGCCAAGATCAATGCGCTCGCCGCCGCGCTGCAAAACCTTTCGCAAGCCAATCGCGCCCTGGTCCAGCGCCTGGTGAACGCGCAGGAGGACGAGCGGAAAAGGATCGCGCGCGAATTGCACGACGAGATCGGGCCCTATCTCTTCGCCTTGCGCGCCAACGCCAGCGTGCTCGAATCCGGCCTGCACGGCGCCGGGCAGGAGGAGCTGATCGGCCGGGTCGCCGCGATTCGCGCGCAGGCCGAGGCCTTGCAGGGCCATAACCGACGCATTCTGCGTGACTTGCGCCCGCCGGCGCTCGACGATCTCGGGCTGTTCGAGGCGTTGAAAATTCTGGTGGAAAATTGGCGCGAGACCGAACCCGGCGTCCAACTCGAACTGAGCCTGCCGGAAGACCTCGACCCGCCCGATCCGAGGGTGGGGCTGGCGCTCTACCGGCTGGTCCAGGAAGCGCTGACCAATATCTTTCGCCACGCCCGGGCGCGCCGCGCCTCGATCGCGCTGTCGCGCGCCGGTTCGCCGCCGGAAATCCGCGTCCGCGTCCAGGACGACGGGATCGGGATCGACCCCTCGCCGCCCGCCGGGCTTGGCCTGACCGGGATGCGCGAACGGGTGGAGGGCCTTGGCGGGCGCGTGCGTTTCGGCGAGGCGCCAGGCGGCGGCGGCCTGATCGAAGCGGCCCTGCCTGTGCGCCCGCCACAGGCCGGCGGCGGCTTGTGACGTTCACGCCGCGCCGGGCGAGGCGCGGCATTCCGCCGCGCCGCCCTCGATCTGCTGTTTTCGCCGCGCGGAAAGGAATAAAATGACGGCTTGAAGCGCCTGTCGAAGGGTTTCTCCGTGAAGCTGACGAGTTATTCCAATTTCACCTTGCGGGTCTTGATGGTCGCCGCCGCGCGCCGGCCTGCCCTGACCACGATCGGCGATGTCGCCGACGCCTTCGGCATCTCCAAGGCGCATCTGACCCGTTGCGTCCATCAACTCGGCCAATGGGGCTATATCGAGACCATTCGCGGCAATGGCGGCGGCTTCCGGCTCGCGCGCAGGGCGGAATCGATCTCGGTGGGCGAGGTGGTTCGCCGCACCGAGGAAGGTTTCGACGTGGTCGAATGTTTCAACGCGGAAAATACGACCTGCCCCCTGGTCGCGCGTTGCCGGCTGCGTCCGGCCCTGTTGCGGGCGACGGAGGTTTTCTTGAACGCGCTCGACGGCTTTTCCCTGGCCGACATCGCGGCGAATGGCGACGATTTGCTCGACACGCTCGCGCTTCAGCCGCCTGCCGCGACTTGCGCGCGGGCGCGCGCCGTCGCCTGAGCCCTCGAGCGCCTCTCAAGCCGAAGCCAGCGCGTGATCTGGTGGGAGACTTCGCGCCTGCTGAGCAAGTCGAAATGGTTCATTCCCTTGCCGATCCATTGCCGGTCCGGGTCGAAAGCCAGCCTGCGCGCGGGATCAGGGTGCTCGCCGAGCGCGCTCGCGACGGGCACGAGCCCGTCGCCAACCAGGCCATCAAGGCGTGTGTTCGCCTCGCTCGCCCTGGTCGCAGTCAAG
>CAVSEY010000026.1:0-19912 GCA_963727035.1 uncultured Pseudomonadota bacterium
GGCTTCTCGCGGAACGCCTATTGCGGCGCCTTGCGGCGCAGGCGGATCATCACATCGACCCGCGCGATCTCCCAGCCCTCCGGGGGCTCCGGCAGGCGGCTGAAATCGATCAGCTCCTTGGGCAGGTCGGTGAGCATATGGGTCTCGTCGTCGACGACGAAATGCTGATGATCGTTGAGATTGGTGTCGAAATAGGTCTTGGCGCCGTCCACCGTGACTTCCTTCAGCAGGCCGGCGGAGGTGAACTGATTGAGCGTGTTGTAAACGGTGGCGAGCGAGATCGGCGAGCGCGCGGCGATCGCTTCCTCGTAAAGGCGCTCGGCGGTGACATGGCGGTCGCCGCCGCCGAACAGCAGCCAGCCGAGGCGCAGGCGCTGGCGCGTCGGCCGCAAGCCGGCTTCGCTCAATTTGCGCCGCAGGTCGTGCAGAGGGCAGCCGTTCAGGTCGGCCCCCGCGGGGGTCGCCATATAGACCGCGCCGCTTTTCGCGCCGCGTTCAACCGCGCGGCGGACGCGCGGCGCGCTTGCCCTCTTCTCCATCCGAATTTCCTTGTTCTTCCCACCCGGCGAATTTTGGCCTTTTGGGGAAAAATTTGTTCTTGCCCTGCGAATCGGAAATTCCTCGCGGCCGAAACACCCGTGATACGCCACGATATAGACTTTTGCGCGCGGGCCGGCAATAAGATCGCCGGCAGGCCTGGGCCGCGCCGAAAATGCGCTTTTCGGCGTCTTTCGGCCCGGCGAGGGCTATGTTAGAAGGCCCGTCAACATTCCGGCTGCGACGGCGCGGCGGAAGAGTCAGTCAACCGGCGCCCCCCGAGGGCCGAACGAGGGAAATGTCCCTATGGGCGAAAGACGCTCGCAATTCGCGTATGAAGACCTTCTGGCTTGCGGTCGCGGCGAACTGTTCGGCCCGGGCAACGCCCAGTTGCCCCTGCCGCCCATGCTGATGTTCGACCGCATCGTCGAGATCGTCGAGGAGGGCGGCGCCCACGGCAAGGGTCACGTCCGCGCCGAATTCGACATCAAGCCCGATCTCTGGTTCTTCGGCTGCCATTTCCTCGGCGATCCCGTCATGCCGGGCTGCCTCGGCCTCGACGCCCTGTGGCAGCTTACCGGCTTCTTCCTTGGCTGGCTCGGACTGCCTGGAAGGGGCCGCGCGCTCGGCGTGGGCGAGGTGAAATTCGCCGACCAGGTGCTGCCGACGGTGAAGAAGGTGGTTTATGGCGTCGATTTCAGGCGCGTGATGAAGGGCAAGCTCAAGCTCGGCATCGCCGACGGCTGGCTCGAAGCCGACGGCAAACGCATTTATGAAGTGAAGGACATGCGCGTCGGCCTGTTCCAGCCCGTCGACGCCTGACGCGCCCGGCTTCAGGACGCCGTCCACAAGGAGGACATCATGAGACGCGTCGTCGTCACCGGCATCGGCATTGTCTCCGCCATCGGCAATAACGCCGAGGAAGTCACGGCCTCGTTGCGCGCCGCGCGATCGGGAATCGTGCGCGCCGAGAAATATGCCGAACTCGGCTTCCGCTGCCAGGTCCACGGCGCCCCGACGCTCGATCCGGAAAAGATCGTCGATCGCCGCGCCATGCGCTTTCACGCCACCGGCACCGCCTGGAACCATGTCGCCATGGATCAGGCCATCGCCGATTCCGGGCTGGAGGCGGGCGACATTTCCAATCCGCGCACCGGAATCATCATGGGCTCGGGCGGCCCTTCGACCCGCACCATCGTCGAATCGGCCGATATCACCCGCACCAAGGGGCCCAAGCGCGTCGGCCCCTTCGCCGTGCCCAAGGCCATGTCCTCGACCGCTTCGGCGACGCTCGCCACCTGGTTCAAGATCAAGGGCGTCAATTATTCGATCTCGTCGGCCTGCGCCACGTCGTCGCATTGCATCGGCAACGCCGCCGAAATGATCCAGTACGGCAAGCAGGACGTGATGTTCGCCGGCGGCTGCGAGGAGCTGGACTGGACGCTCTCGGTGCTGTTCGACGCCATGGGCGCCATGTCCTCGTCCTATAACGACACGCCGGCGACCGCCTCGCGCGCCTATGACGCCGACCGCGACGGCTTCGTCATCGCCGGCGGCGCCGGGGTCGTGGTGCTGGAGGAATATGAGCGGGCCCGCGCGCGCGGCGCCAAGATCTATGCGGAGCTTGCCGGCTATGGCCTGACCTCGGACGGCCACGACATGGTCGCGCCCTCGGGCGAAGGCGCCGAGCGCTGCATGCGCATGGCGCTCGAGACCTGCAAGCTTCCGATCGATTACATCAATCCGCACGCGACCTCGACCCCGGTCGGCGACCTCAAGGAAATCGAGGCGATCCGCAAGGTCTTCGGCGCCGACAAATGCCCGCCGATTTCCGCCACCAAGTCGCTCACCGGCCATTCGCTCGGCGCGGCCGGGGTGCAGGAGACGATCTATTGCCTGCTGATGCAGCAGAACAATTTCATTTGCGAAAGCGCCAATATCGTCAATCTCGACCCGACCTTCGCGGACATGAATATCCTGCGCCAGCGCAGGGACAATCAGCAGCTTGGCGTCGTCCTGTCCAATTCCTTTGGCTTCGGCGGCACCAACGCCACGCTGATCTTCAAACATATCGACGCCTGACCGAGAGTTTAAGATGAATCATTCCGCCAAGGGGCTGATGGCCGGCAAGCGCGGCCTCATCATGGGCGTCGCCAACGATCATTCGATCGCCTGGGGCATTGCGCAGGCGATCGCCGCGGAAGGCGCCGCCCTGGCCTTCACCTACCAGGGCGAGGCTCTTGGCAAGCGCGTCAAGCCTTTGGCCGAAAGCCTCGGCTCCCATCTCACCCTGCCCTGCGACGTCGAGGATCTGGCCAGCGTCGACGCGGTCTTCGCCGCGCTCGAACAGAATTGGGGAACGCTCGATTTCGTCGTCCACGCCATCGGATTCTCGGACAAGAACGAGCTGAAGGGCCGTTATGTCGACGCGACCACCCGCGACAACTTCTCGCGCACCATGGTCATCTCGGCCTTTTCCTTCACCGAGATCGCCCAGCGGGCGCAAAAACTGATGCCCAAGGGCGGCGCGCTTCTCACGCTGACCTATGGCGGCTCGACCCGCGTCATGCCCAATTACAATGTGATGGGCGTGGCCAAGGCGGCGCTGGAGGCGAGCGTGCGCTATCTCGCCGCCGATCTCGGCGCACAGAACATCAGGGTCAACGCCATTTCCGCCGGGCCGATCCGCACGCTCGCCGGCGCCGGCATCGCCGACGCCCGTTTCATGTTCAATTTCCAGAAGGCCCACGCGCCCTTGCGCCGCACCGTGACCATCGAGGACGTCGGCGGCTCGGCGCTCTATCTGCTGTCCGATCTGGCGGCCGGCGTCACCGGCGAGATCCATTTCGTCGACGCAGGCTACAATATCATTTCGATGCCGCAGCCCGGCAGTCTGAAAGCCGAGATCGAATAAAGCGGCGCCGCCGAGTACATCCAGAAACCTCGAACCGCGCCGTCATTGCGCGCGATGCGAAGCCATCCAGCCCTGCGACGCGCTTGATCTGGCGACAGGCGATTCAGACTCCGCCCGAGACCTGTCCGGCGAGCCGCACTTGGGGAAATTATTGGGTCGCGCAAAGATCGGGCAGGCGCCCGACTGTTTCATTGCAAAAAGAAAGAGCGCGAAGCAAAAGGCGTGCAGATTGTCTTGAAGTGGAACCCGGCCGGATCGCTGCGCGTTATGCAGGCAGGAGTTGGAAGTGTGTGGAGGACAAAATGCCAAATCGCCTTTCAAAACGCATGGTCATCGCCATCTTGATTTACATGATGGTTCAGGCGGTCGTTTTCGGCATCGGCGTTATTCTGGTTTTAGCGACGCCGCTCGCAAATATCGCCATGATTTTGATGCCTTTCGTGGTCGCGCTGACATTGGTTTTGTCGGCGCCGATCTCGTGGTGGCTGGCGCCTTTCGCGCGCGCCGCTCATGAGCGCCAACTGAACGCTGAGGAGCCGGGGCGTTCAATTGATGATCAGCCTGCTCACGGTTATCACTCGAGTTGATCAGCCGGAGACCGGCGATGGCTTCGCTCGCGAGCGCCGTCGCTGTCGGCGGCCGCGCCGGACTTGAGCGCGCGCCGCCTTCCCCGGGCCGGGACCGTCAGCACGAAACGAACGAGCGCTCGTGGCTTGCCCTTGCGCCTTCGACCGCTGATTGTTCTCGAAGCTGTCCGTCGGAACCAAGCGTCGGACTTTCGCCACTAGCGGCTTCTTAATCTTCTGCCTTCATGCTCTGGCGCCAGGACCAAGCGCTGGAGAGCCCTTTGACCGACGCAACGACGACTTTCGCCCCTCGACCGCAGATCAGCGCCGAGGCCCAGCGGCGCCTTGTCCTGTGGCTCGCGATCCTGGGCGCGACCGCCTTTTCCTTCGCCTTCGATCATTCGAAGCTGGCGGCGGTGTGGAAAACCGGCGTTTTCTACGACACCGACGACGCCATGCGCATGGTCCAGGTCCGCGATTTCCTGGCCGGACAGAGCTGGTGGGACCTTGTCGCCCATCGGCTCGACCCGCCGCTGGGCATGTTGTCGCACTGGTCGCGCATCGTCGACGCCATCCTCGCGCCGCTCGTTTACGCCTTCGACCTGATCCTTCCCGCCGAGACGGCCGAGCGCGCGGCGCGGATCGCCTTTCCGGCGCTGACCCTCATCGCTTTGTACCGCGCCGCCGCCTACGCCGGACGCGCTTTCCTCGGCGAAGCCTACGAGATCGCCGCGGTGGTCGCGGTCGCGCTGAGCGGCGTGGCGAATATGCAGTTCTCGCCGGGCCGCATCGACCATCACGGGCTCCAGATCCTCGGGCTTGTGGTCGCCGTCGCGGCGCTGGCGGAAGCCCTCGATCCGGCGCGCGCGCGGCGCGCCGCCCTGGCCGGCGCCGCGATCGCCCTGGCCGCGGGCGTCGGCCTCGAAAACATGCCGTTCTTCATCGTTCTTTGCGCCGCGCCGCCTCTCGTCTTCGTCGTCCGGGGCGACAGCGCGAAACCACTTCTGATCGCCTTTGCGGGAGGTCTGGCGCTCTCCTTCGTCGCCGTCTTCGTCGCCACCATCCCGCCGTCGCGCTGGCTCGATCCGCGGCCCGACGCCTTGTCGGTCATCTATCTGACCGCCTTTCTCGCCACGTCCGCGGCCTTTTTCCTGCTGGCGCGCCTGCCTCTGGGGCGCTGGCCCGCGCGCCTCGCCGCGTGCCTTGTCGCCGGCGCCGCCGTCGTCGCCTTGACCCTTGTGCTGTTCCCCTCGGTGCTCAAGGGCCCCTATGCGGCGCTCTCGCCCGAACTGCGCATGTTCTGGCTGTCGAAAGTGAACGAAATGAAATCGTTCGTCGCTTATGCGCATGACAAGCCGGTGATGCGCGCCGAATGGCTGACCGCCTATTTCCTGTCGCTGGGGGGCGTCGTCCTGAGCGCGCGGATCGCCGCGGCGCAGGGCGATCGTGTCAGCCTGAGCCGCTGGATCCTGCTCGGCGCCCTGCTTTTTGCGGGCGGCGCCGTCTCGGGCGCCCATATCCGCGCCCTCGGCTCGACCGCCCCGCTGATCGCCATCGGCACTCTTGGCCTCGTCGCCCCGCTGCGCGAGAAGCTGATGGGCTGGAATCCCGCCTTCGGCGGCCCGCTGGCGGAAATGGTCTCCGTCCTGGCCGTCTCGCGTTTCGGCGTGGCGATCGCGACCAGCCTGATCTGGGCGCCTGATCCGGCGAAGGCGGCGACGCCGCCCGCTTCCGGCGCGCTCGCGACGACGGAAAGCTGCCGCGCGCCCGAATCCTTCGCGCCCCTGGCCCGCCTTCCAGCCGCACTGGTCATTTCGCAAATAGACGCCGGCCCGTTCCTGCTGGCGCATACGCCCCACGCCGCGCTCGCGGCGCCCTATCACCGCGACAATCATGGCAACCTGCTCGCGCTTCATATCCTCGCCGGACCGCCGGAACAGGCCGAGGCGCTGGCGCGGACGTCAGGCGCGCGCTGGCTTTTCCTCTGCGTCACCCAGGACCGCTTTTTCCAGTCCTATGTGGACAAGGCCCCGGATGGCCTGGCGGCGCGGATCGCCGCTGGCCATGCGCCGGCCTGGCTGAAGCCGGTCCCGCTCAAGGGAACGCCCTATATCGCCTTCGAAATCCCGCCCGCGCCGGAGCGAAAGTAAAACCCGTCCTCCATAAGCGGAAATTAACGCCTGTCGTGGCAAAGGGTCTGTATGTTTCTGGAGTCGTCGCATGAGCCGCATCATTGAAACCTTGATCATCGGCGCCGGGCCGGCGGGCTTGACCACCGCCTACCAGCTCTCCAAGCAGGGCCGTGAAGTCGTTGTTCTCGAAAAAGACCCGGTCTATGTCGGCGGCATCAGCCGGACGGTGAATTACAAGAACTTCCTGTTCGACATCGGCGGCCATCGCTTCTTTTCCAAATCGAAGGCGGTCGTCGATCTGTGGCAGGAAATCCTGCCCGACGACTTCATCGAGCGCCCGCGCCTGTCGCGGATCTTCTACCAGAAGAAATTCTACGCCTATCCGCTGCGCGCCTTCGAGGCCTTGCGCAATCTGGGCGTTGCGGAAAGCGCGCTCTGCATGGCGTCCTTTGGCTTCGCCAAGGTCTTTCCGGTTCCCAATCCGAAAAGCTTCCACCAATGGGTGCGCAACCAGTTCGGCGAGCGGCTGTTCTCGATCTTCTTCAAGACCTATACCGAAAAGGTCTGGGGCATGAGCTGCGACGAAATCTCGTCGGACTGGGCCGCCCAGCGCATCAAGGGCCTGAGCCTGGGCGCCGCGATCCTCGACGGGCTGCGCCGCTCGCTCGGGCTCAACAAGGCGAGGAACAACGGCGACAACAGCGCCAAGTCCCTGATCGAATCCTTCCAGTATCCCCGCAAGGGCCCCGGCATGATGTGGGAGGCCGCCGCCGCCAAGGTCAAGAAGAACGGCGGCAAGGTCCTGATGGGCCGCTCGGTGGAGAAAATCCATTATGACGAGGCCAGCCAGATCTGGACCGTCGAGGCCTGGACCGCCGACAACCAGCCCGAGACCTTCCAGGCTCGCCATGTCGTGTCCTCGGCCCCCGTCCGCGAGCTGATGTCCAATCTGTCGCCGACGCCGATCAGCCTGCTCCACGCCCGCCAGTTGCGCTATCGCGACTTCCTGACCGTGGTCCTGATCGGCAAGTCGCGCCGCGAACTGCCGGACAATTGGGTCTATATCCACGATCCGGCGGTCAAGGTCGGGCGTGTCCAGAATTTTCGCTCGTGGTCGCCGGAAATGATTCCGGACGGCGTCTCCACCTGTCTGGGGCTTGAATATTTCTGCTTCGAGGGCGATGGCCTGTGGACCGCCTCCGACGCCGAACTGATCGAGCTGGCCAAGCGCGAGATCGGCCAGATCGGGCTGATGGACCCGCAGGACGTCGCCGACGCCTCGGTCGTGCGCCAGCCCAAGGCCTATCCGGTCTATGACGAGACCTACGCCGCCAATATCGAGACGATCCGTTCCGAGCTGCGCCTGCGCTATCCGAACCTCCATCTGGTCGGCCGCAACGGCATGCACAAATACAACAACCAGGACCACGCGATGATGACCGGCATGTTGACCGCGCTGAACATCGTCGCCGGCGAGATCGTGCATGACGTGTGGCGGGTCAACGAGGACGCCGAATATTGCGAGGCCGGCGTTTCCGGCGCCGAGGAAGCCCTGACCAGCGAGCGTCAGGTCCCGCGCAAGGCGGCGTAGTCCGGGCTCCCATACCCATTGGTTCATCCGGCCGGTCGGCGCGGATACCATCGGCCCAAAGAAAAAGCGGCCGGGGACGCGCCCCGGCCGCTGTTGTTTTTCCAGGATCGGCGCTCAGCCCTGCGGCTGCTCGGCGTCCGCCCTGGCGGTTTCGGTCTTGGCCTTGGCGTCGAGATCCTCGCCGGTCTGCTGGTCCACCGCGCGCATCGACAGGCGGACCTTGCCGCGATCGTCGAAGCCGAGCAGCTTGACCTTGACCTTCTCGCCTTCCTTGACCACGTCGGTGGTCTTGGCGACGCGCTGGGTCGAGAGCTGCGAAATGTGGACGAGGCCGTCGCGGGCGCCGAAGAAATTCACGAAGGCGCCGAAATCGGTGGTCTTGACCACCGTGCCCTCGTAGATATGGCCGATTTCCGGGTCGGAGGCGATCGACTTGATCCAGTTGATCGCGGCCTTGATCGCATTGCCGTCGCTCGACGCGATCTTCACCGAGCCGTCGTCGTCGATATTGATCTTGGCGCCGGTCTTTTCGACGATCTCGCGGATCACCTTGCCGCCGGAGCCGATCACGTCGCGGATCTTGTCCACCGGGATCTTCATGGTCTCGATGCGCGGCGCGAATTCGCCGAGTTCGGCGCGGGCGTTGGCGATCGCCTTGGCCATTTCGCCCAGGATATGCAGGCGGCCGTCCCGGGCCTGGCCCAGGGCGACTTCCATGATCTTCTCGGTGATGCCGGCGATCTTGATGTCCATCTGCAGCGAGGTGACGCCGTGCTCGGTGCCCGCCACCTTGAAGTCCATGTCGCCGAGATGGTCCTCGTCGCCGAGAATGTCGCTCAGCACGGCGAAGCGCTCGCCTTCGAGGATCAGGCCCATGGCGATGCCGGCGGTCGGCCGCTTGAGCGGCACGCCGGCGTCCATCAGCGCCAGAGAGGCGCCGCAGACCGTCGCCATGGACGACGATCCGTTGGACTCGGTGATCTCGGAGACGACGCGGACCGTGTAGGGAAACTCGGCCGCGGCCGGCAGCACGGGATGGATGGCGCGCCAGGCGAGCTTGCCATGGCCGACTTCGCGGCGGCCCGGCGAGCCGATGCGGCCGGTCTCGCCCACCGAATAGGGCGGGAAATTATAGTGGAGCAGGAAGCTTTCCCGATAGTTCCCTCCCAGCGCGTCGATGAACTGCTCGTCCTCGCCGGTGCCGAGCGTCGCCACCACCAGAGCCTGGGTTTCACCGCGGGTGAAGATGGCCGAGCCATGGGTGCGCGGCAGGACTCCGACCTGGGCGCTGATCTGACGCACGGTTTTCAGGTCGCGGCCGTCGATGCGGACGCCGTCGTCGAGAATGTTCCAGCGCACGACCTTGGCCTGCAGATCGTGGAACACGTCGGCGACGAACTGCTTGTCGAACCTGGCTTCGCCGCCTTCGGGGAACAGCGCGGCGTTGACCTTGTCCTTCACCGCGTCCACCGCCGCATAGCGCTGCTGCTTGGCGGTGATCTTGTAGGCGGCGCGCAGTTCGGTCTCGGCGACCTCGGCGACCGCCTTCTGGACTTCCGACTTGTCTGGCAGGGTGACGTCGCGCGGCTCCTTGGCGGCGCGCTCGGCGAGGCGGATGATGGCGTCGATCACCGGCTGGAAGCCGGCGTGGCCCGCCATGACCGCCGCGAGCATGGTCTCTTCCGAAAGCTCCTTGGCTTCCGATTCGACCATCAGAACCGCGTCGGCGGTGCCGGCCACGATGAGATCGAGGTCGGAGGTCTTGGCTTCCTCGATGGTCGGATTCACCTTCAGCGCGCCATTGATATAGGCGACGCGGGCGCCGCCAACCGGACCCATGAAGGGCACGCCGGAAAGCGTGAGGGCGGCGGAGGTCGCGACCATCGCCAGGATGTCGGGGTCGTTCTCCATGTCATGGCTCAAAACCGTGACGATGACCTGGGTGTCGTTGTAATAGCCCTCCGGGAAAAGCGGGCGGATCGGGCGGTCGATCAGGCGCGAGATCAGGGTCTCGCGCTCGCTCGGACGGCCCTCGCGCTTGAAATAGCCGCCCGGGATGCGGCCGGCGGCGAAGGCCTTTTCCTGGTAGTTGACGGTGAGCGGAAAGAAGTCCTGCCCCGGCTTGGCCGTCTTCATGGAGACGACGGTGGCGAGCACAGTGGTTTCGCCATAGGTGGCCAGAACCGCGCCGTCGGCCTGACGGGCGATGCGACCGGTTTCGAAGGTGAGCTTGCGCCCGCACCAGTCTATTTCTTCGCGATGAATCTCGAACATGCTTTCTTGTCTTTCATGAGTGGGACAGGCGCTCCACCATGAGCAAGACGGCGAGACGCCGGGAAAACGGCGTCTGACGATCCTGCCATGGCCCGAGCGCTTCATCCGGCTGGAGGTCGGCCCCTGCCGCCCCTCCGTGCGCGTGATTGCGCCAGCGAAAACGCGGCCGGACAGGCCGGCCGCGCGAATGGTCTTAACGGCGGATGCCGAGACGCTCGATCAGCGTCCTGTAGCGCGCTTCGTCGTTCTTCTTGACATAATCGAGAAGCTGACGGCGCAATGAAACCAGCTTGAGCAGGCCGCGACGCGAGTGATTGTCCTTCACATGCGACTTGAAATGCCCGGTCAGATTGGCGATGCGCTCGGTCAGAATGGCGACCTGAACTTCCGGCGAACCGGTATCGCCCGATTTCGTGGCATATTCCTTGATGAGCGCGGATTTGCGCTCGGCCGTGATCGACATCGTGTGTCCTTTCTGAATGGGAAAACGCCTGTCGCCGGGCCGCTCCGGGATGTCGTCCAGGGCGGTCGAACGCGAGGCGCGCCGCCAGCGCAAGCCGGAGGCGAAGAGCGCCTTATACACGAAATTCGCGGCGGGACCAGTCCGCCCGCCGCGGAATTTCCATGGCAAGGCTTCGACAGGCTTGGGCGGCTCGCATTTCTGGCGCGTTCAATAAGGCAGGTTGAACACGCGGTTCGGCACGAATTCGCCGCGCTCGACCACGCCCGAGGCGATCACCACGCCGGAGCAGACGGCATAGGCCGCGCCTTCCGCCGGAGCGTCGCGCCCGCGCAAGATCACCGATTGCCCGCGCCGCGCGCGCGCCGCCCCATTGCGGTCGAGCAGGATGCAGGGCAGTTCGGTCAGGCCGGCTTCGACGCTCAGCAAATCCTCATGGGCCGATTCCGGCGCTTCCAGCAATTCTTCGAGCGAAACCGAATGGTCCTCGAAAAACGGCCCGACCCGCGTGCGGCGCAGCGCGATGACATGGCCGTGGCAGCCGAGCATCCGGCCCAGATCGCGGGCGATGGCGCGGACATAAGTCCCCTTGCCGCATTCGGCCTCCAGCACCGCCTCGTCGCGCGTCGCGCTCACGAGGCGCAAGGCGTGGACGGTCACCGGGCGCGCCGCAAGCTCCACCGTCTCGCCGTCGCGCGCGAGGTCATAGGCGCGCTCGCCATTGATCTTGATCGCGGAAAAGGCCGGCGGCTGCTGCATGATCAAGCCGATGAAACGCGGCAGCAGCGCGGCGATCTCCGCCGGGTCCGGCCGCGCGTCGCTGGTCGCGACCGCCCGCCCCTCGGCGTCGTCGGTGTCGGTCTCGACGCCCCAGCGCACGGTGAAGCGATAGGCTTTTTCGCCGTCCTGCACGAAGGGCACGGTCTTGGTCGCCTCGCCGAAGGCGACCGGCAGCACGCCGGAGGCCAGCGGGTCGAGCGTGCCGGCATGGCCGGCCTTCTTGGCGTTGAACAGGCGTTTCAGCCTGGAAACGGCCTGGGTCGAGGTGAGCCCCACCGGCTTGTCGAGCACGACCCAGCCATTGACTTCGACGCGGGTCGAGCGGGGCGCGTTCAATGGCCGTCCTCTTCATCCGCGGCGGGCGGCGCCAGGTCCTGCGCCACCTTGGGCGAATGGAGCAGCGCGTCGATCTTTTCGGCGTTGGCGAAGGATTCGTCGACCTTGAAGCGGATTTCCGGCGCATATTTCAGATTGATGCGATGGGCGACCTCGCCGCGCAGAAATTTCTTGTGGCGGTCGAGAATGGCCACGATCTGCTCCTGCGCCTTGCCGCCGAGCGGCATGACATAGACGGTGGCGAGCTTGAGATCGGGGCTCATCTTCACGGACGGAACGGTGACGACCAGCCCGGCGAGTTCCGGATCGTTGATTTCGCCGCGCGACAGCAATTGCGCCATGGCGTGGCGGATCAGTTCGGCCACCCGCAACATGCGCTGGCTGGGCTCGCCGCCCTTGTGATGAACTCTGGACATGGTCGCCTTCCGACGCGCCGGCCTCCGTGCCGGCGGCAAAGCAGCAACGCCGGCGATACTGGCGTCCGCTGGGCCCGCCAGGGCCAAGCTAGGAGCGAACGCGACGCCGAGCTGATGCGAGGGGCGCCGAACGCAAAGCGTTCGGCAAAAAAATCAAAGACTCCGCTTGATCTCCTCGACGCGGTAACACTCGATGATGTCGCCCGCCCGCATGTCCTGGTAATTCTCGAAGGCCATGCCGCATTCCATGCCGGCCGCGACTTCCTTGACTTCGTCCTTGAAGCGCTTGAGCGTGGACAGCTTGCCCTCGTGAACCACGACATTGTCGCGGATGAGGCGCACATGCTGGCCGCGCTCGACCGCGCCGTCCGTGACCAGACAGCCGGCGACCTTGCCGATCTTGGAGATGGCGAAGACTTCGCGGATTTCCGCATTGCCCAGCATGGTCTCGCGCAGGGTCGGCGCCAGCAGGCCGGACATGGCCGCCTTCACGTCGTCCACAAGGTTGTAGATGATGTTGTAGTAGCGGATTTCGATGCCGAGCTTTTCGGCCGCCTCGCGCGCCTCCTTGTGGGCGCGGACGTTGAAGCCAATGATCGCCGCCTTGGAGGCTTCGCCGAGCGCGATGTCGGATTCGGTGATGCCGCCGACGCCGGCGTGAATGATCCGGGCGGCGACTTCCTCGGTGCCGAGCTTTTCCAGCGCCGCGATGATCGCCTCGACCGAGCCCTGCACGTCGCCCTTGATCACCAGCGGGAATTCCTTGCGGCCCGCCGTCTTGAGCTGGCTCATCATGTCGGCGAGCGAGGAGCGCGCCGACCCGCCGCGCACCGCCGCCTGTTCGCGCTTCTGGCGGTCGCGATATTCGGTGATCTCGCGGGCGCGGGCCTCCGATTCGACCACCGCGACGCGGTCGCCCGCCTCCGGCGCGCCGTTGAAGCCGAGCACCTCGGCGGGGAAGGACGGACCGGCGTGGACGCAATTGAGGCCCTTGTCGTCGATCAGCGCGCGCACGCGGCCCCATTGCGAACCGGCGACCACGATATTGCCGACCGAGAGCGTTCCGCGCTGGACCAGAACGGTCGCCACCGGGCCGCGGCCGCGGTCGAGCCGCGCCTCGATGACGGTGCCTTCCGCCGAGCGCTCGGGATTGGCCTTGAGGTCGAGCACTTCGGCCTGGAGGGTGATGGCTTCGAGCAGCTTGTCGAGATTGATGCGCTGCTTGGCGGAAACCTCGATTTCGAGGGTTTCGCCGCCCATGCTCTCAACCTGCACCTCATATTGCAGAAGTTCGGTGCGCACGCGCTCGGGCTTGGCGTCCGGCTTGTCGATCTTGTTGATCGCGACGATGATCGGCACGCCCGCCGCCTTGGCGTGGCTGATCGCCTCGATGGTCTGCGGCATGACGCCGTCGTCGGCCGCCACCACCAGCACCACGATGTCGGTGACCTTGGCGCCGCGCGCGCGCATGGCGGTGAAAGCGGCGTGGCCGGGGGTGTCGATGAAGGTGATCTTGCCGCCGAGCGGCGAAACGACCTGATAGGCGCCGATATGCTGGGTGATGCCGCCGGCTTCGCCCGAAACCACATTGGCTTCGCGGATGGCGTCGAGCAGCGAGGTCTTGCCGTGGTCGACATGGCCCATGATGGTGACGACCGGCGGACGCGAGACCAATTCTTCTTGCGTATCCGGCGCGTCGAACAGGCCTTCCTCCACGTCGGATTCGGCGACGCGCTTGACGGTATGGCCCATTTCGACCGCGAGCAGTTCGGCGGTGTCGGCGTCGATCACGTCGGTGATCTTGTGCATCTGCCCCTGTCTCATCAGGAGCTTGATGACGTCCACCCCGCGTTCCGACATGCGGTTGGCGAGTTCCTGGATGGTGATCGTCTCGGGCAGGACGACTTCGCGCGACAAACGCTCCTTCTGCTCGACCACGCCCTTCATGCGCTGGGTGCGGCGCCGGAACGCGGCGACCGAACGCGTGCGCTCCTCGCCGTCGCTTTGGAGCGCATTGGTCACGGTGAGGCGGCCGCGCTGCTTCACATCGCTGCCGCGCGCCGGCTTGACCGAGGGAACGACGAGCTTGGGCGCCGTCAGCTGCGGGCGGCGCGGCGCCCCGGCGCTGGCGGGGGAACGCGGCTCCGCGGCCACGGACGCCGGGGCGTCGGTCGGGGCCGGCGCCGCGGCGGGACGCGGCACGTTGAAAAGGATCTGCTGCGGCTTGTTGCGCGATCCGCCGGTGGGCGCGAAGGTCAGGCCGTGATCGGCGTCGGCGGCGGACGGGGTCAGACGGCGGCGGGCCTCTTCCTCGGCCCTGCGCTTGGCCTCGGCCTCGCGCGACAGCCGCGTTTCCTCTTCCTTCTTGCGGGCTTCGGCGGCCTCGCGCTCGGTGCGGTCGCGGGCTTCGCGTTCGGCGCGGACGCGGGCGTCGGCCGCCTGGCGGCGCCGGTCCTCGTCCTCTCGAACCCGCGCATCGCTGAGCGCGCGGGCGCGGGCGTCGCGCTCGTCGTCGGTGAGCGTGCGCAGCACGACGCCGGTCTGGGGACGCGGCGTAGCCGGCTTGACGGTCGCACGGGCGGGCGCGCCGCTTGGCGCGGGCGTGGAAGGCGCCGGGGCGGCGGGCGGCGGGTTGGGCGCGGAAGACGCCGGCGCGGCGGCGGGCGCGGGGCCCTTGGCCGGCTCATGCGCGCGGCGCTTCACCTTCTCGACCACCACCGCCTTGGTGCGGCCATGGGAGAAGCTCTGGCGCACCATGCCCTGCTCGACCGGGCGCTTCAGCGACAAGGTCTTGCTCGGCGTCATGGTCAAGGTCTTGTCGCCGCTATTGCTGGAATCGTTCATATCGTTCATGCGTCCCAAGAAATTTCGCCCGGCGGACGATCTCGTCCGGCCTCGTCTCGACCCGTCGCGCCAGAGGCTTCGCTGTCCTGCCCGATAGCCTCGTTCGCTGTCAAATCAGCGCCCCCTTCGGGGCCAAACTTATCATCGTCGCCGCGATATAGCGCAAGTCGGCGTGCGGAGGCGAGAAAAACCTTTGCCGCAGGACCGGAGCCGATCGTGGCGTGAACCACGTTTCCCCGTCCGAGCGCGGCGTCCATCTCGTCGATAGTCAGAATTTCGAACTCCGGCGGCGCCGGCGTTTTCTGCGATCCTTGTTTCTGCGATCCCTGGCCGAAACGGCGGCGCAGGGCCTGCCGCAGCTTGCGCTTGCCGTCGGCCGCGCCGTCACGGGCGTGAACCAGGGCGGCGATCTTGCCGGAAGCGATCGCCGCTTCGACCTTGGCGAATCCGGTCGCGACCAGCCCCGCCTTGTTGGCCAGCGCCAGACCCTGGGCGGCGTCGCGCGCCAGAAGGGTCTCGACCAGATCGGGCAGATCGGGCGAGGCGACGGCCTTTTCGCGCAGACCGCGCGAAAAAAGCTGCTTCTTGACCGCCTGCGCCACCAGAGTCTTCGAAAGCCCGACCCAGACGCCGCGCCCCGGCAATTTGCGCTTGAGGTCGGGGACCACGTCATGATCGGGCCCGAGAACGAAACGGATCAGCGTTTCAGGCGCGCGCGCCTCTCGCGTGACGATACAGGTGCGCTCCAGCCCCGCCCCCGCATGGGGGGCGGCCGGTTCGAGCCGATCCTGTCCTGTCTCCAACGCCAAAGCCAACCTGCCTCTCGTCCCGACCGCGCATGACGCGGCTCCATGCGGTTTCCGCAAGATCGCTGCGCAATCCGCGGAAATGTCCCGGCGCGAAAATCCCGAAAATCGCGGGCGGATTTTCGCGCCAAAGGATTACGCATTCCGCATGATCATGCGGAATGCGTCTCGCCGCCTTCTTCCGTCTCGCCCTCTTCGCCTTCGGCGTGAGCGGCGAGGTCGGCTTCATTCACCCAGCCCATTTTGACGCGGGCGCGCATGACAATGACCTCGGCCTCTTCGCGGCTCACGTCGAGCCCTTCGAAAAAGCCCGGCGTGCGCACGGTTTCGCCGTTCTTCTTCTCCGTCCAGCCGACGAGATCGTCGGTGGCGCAGCCGGCGAGGTCCTCGATGGTCTTCACCTCGTTCTCGCCGAGCTTGACCATCATCGCGGTGGTGACGCCCTCGATCTCGCGCATTTCGTCGGCGACGCCGAGCTCCTTGCGGCGCTCGTCCTGTTCGGCCTCGATCCGCGCCAGGTAATCGCGGGCGCGGTTCTGGATTTCCGCCGCCGTGTCGGCGTCGAAGCCTTCGATCGCCTCGACTTCCGAAGCCTCGACATAGGCCAGTTCCTCGACGGAGCGGAAGCCTTCGGAGGCCAGCAGCTGGCCGACCACCTCGTCGACGTCGAGCGCCTGCATGAAGGCCTGGGTGCGTTCGATGAATTCCTTCTGGCGGCGCTCGGATTCCTCGGCCTCGGTCAGAATGTCGATGTCCCAGCCGGTCAGCTGCGAGGCGAGGCGCACGTTCTGGCCACGGCGGCCGATGGCGAGCGACAGCTGGTCGTCCGGCACCACCACCTCGATGCGCGAGCTATCCTCGTCGAGCACCACCTTGACCACTTCCGCCGGCTGAAGCGCGTTGACGATGAAGGTCGCGGCGTCGATCGACCAGGGAATGATGTCGATCTTCTCGCCTTGCAATTCGTTGACCACCGCCTGGACGCGCGAGCCGCGCATGCCGACGCAGGCGCCAACCGGATCGATCGAGGAATCGCGCGAGGTGACCGCGATTTTCGCGCGCGAACCCGGATCGCGCGCGACGGATTTGACCTCGATCACGCCGTCGTAAATTTCCGGCACTTCCTGCTGGAACAATTTGGCCATGAATTGCGGATGGGTGCGGGAGAGAAAAATCTGCGGTCCGCGCTGTTCGCGGCGCACGTCATAGACATAGGCGCGCACGCGGTCGCCCGGGCGGAACAATTCGCGGGGAATCATTTCGTCGCGGCGGATGATCGCCTCGGCGCGGCCGAGATCGACGATCACATTGCCATATTCGACGCGCTTGACGACGCCGTTGATGATGTCGCCGATGCGGTCCTTGTATTCGTCGTACTGGCGGTCGCGCTCGGCTTCGCGCACCTTCTGCACGATGACCTGCTTGGCCGACTGGGCGGCGATGCGGCCGAAATCCAGCGGCGGCAGCTTGTCGGCGATCCAGTCGCCAACCTCGGCGGCGGGATTGAGCTTGTGGGCGTCGGGGAGCAAAATCTGGGTGGCTTCGTTCTCGACCTGATCGACCACCAGCATGAGGCGCGAATAACGGGTCTCGCCGGTGCGCGGGTCGATTTCGACGCGGATTTCCGTCTCCTGCCCGTAACGCGAACGCGCGGCTTTCGCCATCGCGTCCTCCATCGAGGCGAGCACGATCGAGCGGTCGATCGACTTGTCGCGGGCGACGGCGTCGGCGATCTGCAAAAGCTCCAACCGGTTGGCGCTGACGGCCATGGATGTTCTCCTGAATGATTACTTGTTGCCGGGACGGCCAGGCGCTGTCTTCGCGCCGCCGCCGCCTTTCTTGAATTGCGCCCGTACGCCGGCCGGCAATACGGGTTTCGCTTTTTGCGCCTTGGACGGAACATGCCGGCGGGCGGGCGCTTTTTCCAGCGGCTCTTCGCCTTCGCCGTCCTCGCCGCGCGCCAAAAGCTTGGCGGCGCGCAGCGACTCGCGAATCAGCGATTCGGTCAGTATCAGCTTGGCCTCGTCGAGATCGCGCATGGCGAGTTTCGGCGCCTTCTCCTCGTCGGGACCGGCGTCCGTCCGCTCGATCGTGACGACGCAGCCGCGGCCCTCGCTCTCGACGGCGCGGATGATCCCACGAAAACGCTTGCGCCCGCTTTCATGGGCGAAAGCGAGTTCGATCCTGGCCTCCTTGCCGAGCGCGCGGGAAAAATCCGAGGCGCGGACCAGAGGGCGGTCGATGCCCGGCGAGGAAATTTCGAGCCGATAGGCCTGGCGGATCGGATCCTCGACATCGATCACCGGCGACAAGGCGTCGTGGATTTCTTCGCATTCGTCGATGGTCAGCGAGCCGTCGGGCCGCTCGGCCATGATCTGGACGGTCACGCCCTGCCCGGTCATGACCTTTGCGCGCACGAGACGAAAGCCCATGGAATTGAGCACGCGCTCGGAAATCGCGGCGATCCGCGCGGCCACGCCGGTTTCCGCGACGAAACGCGGCTCATCGAGCGGCGCGTCGGCATTTTGGAGCGGCGCGTCGACTTTCTCGCGAATTTCGGCTTCTGCCTGCGGCGTTGCGTTCAATTTCCGTCCGTTCGGTCCCGGGTAAAACAAAAAAGAGCGGGTCCCGCCAGGGCCCCACTCCCGCTCAAGCCCTCGCGGGCCATGACGAAGATGTTGACTAGTCGCTATATAATCGAAAGTCGGCTTCGGCGCAAGGATTTGCTTCGCGATCTACCAATGATTTGCTTGGCTACCTATATTGTCTCCCAACCGCAACACGGCGCACGAAAACGGCCGGCGCCCGCAATGTCGTTTGCCGGCGACGGCCGTTCGCTCTAACCTGGCTGAAAAATGGACCAGAATTTCATTTTTCGATCCGGAAGCACGATGCGCGGCACATTGGCGGCGGCTTTTCTCGGTCTGGCGCTCGCCGCGACGCCCTTCGCCTGCGAAGCCAGGGTCGATATCGCCATCGACCTTTCTTCTCAAACCATGACGGTAGATTCGTCCGAGGGCTCCTATTCGTGGCCGATTTCCTCGGCGCGCGCCGGCTATTTCACGCCGACCGGCCATTTTGGCGTCGAGAGCCTTCAGCCCATGCATTATTCGAAAAAATATGACAATTCGCCGATGCCGCATTCCATCTTCTTCGATGGCGGCTTCGCCATTCACGGGTCATATGAGACGAGGTGGCTGGGCCAGCCGGCCTCGCACGGCTGCGTCCGCATCTCGCCGGCCAACGCCGCCACGCTCTTTGAGCTGGTGCAACGGGAAGGCGCAAGCATCACCATTTTCGGCGAACCGCCGACCGCAATGGCGTGGGGCGACGCGGGCGCCGGCGCGGGGACCCGCGCGGCGCGCCGGCGCAATGTCGGGCGCACCCGCGAAGCCAACGAAAATCCGGTGATGCGCGTGTTTGGCGTGATCTTTTCGCCCTGAGCCTTTGCGCTCAATCTTGCTCGATCACGGCGGTCGGCAGACCGTCGAAACTCAGCGCGTTCTTGTCGCGCCAATAGGCGCGAATTCCCTCATCGCCCTTCTTGTCCGCCCATTTGACCAAAGTATCGCGCTGGCCGGCGAAATCCATCAAGGGCACGCCATAGCCGCAGGAAGTGATGATCTCCTCCACATTCACGTCGATGATCTGCCTTTGGCCGGGCAGGTCGGCGAAAAACTTCGCCAAGGCGTCGAAGCCCGGCCGCCCCACCCCGATCGCTTTGCCCCTGCCATAGAGCCGCAATATGTTCGGCGGACCGGAAAAGGCGCAGAACATCAGCGTGATTCGGTCACTGAGGCGAAGATGGGCGGCGGTTTCGTTGCCGCTGCCGGTGAGATTGAGAAAGGCCACGCGGCGCGGCCCGAGCACAGCCAAAGTCCCGTCGAGGCCTTTCGGGCTGAGATTGACCCGTCCCTGCGGACCGGCCGTGGCGACGAAGAAGATTGGTTGTCCGGCTATGAAAGCGCGCAATCGGTCGTCGATTTCCTCATGCCTTTTGGCCATGGCCTGCCCTCGATCGAAAGGCCCGTCTTCCGCCCGCGGCCAGACGAGATTGAGGACTCCCCGCGCCTATTGCCGAAAAGTCGCTCCCATTTTCGCAAAAAAAAGAATAACGCAAAGCCGAAAAAACGGCCGCGTATCAGGCCGCAGACACGCGCTCGCCGCCTGTCGCCCATTCGGCGCAAGACCGGCGACGAACACTGTCGCCGCCCGCTGGCCCGGCCTGGAAAGGAAGAAACTGGAGCGGGCGAAGG
>CAVSEY010000027.1:0-22186 GCA_963727035.1 uncultured Pseudomonadota bacterium
CCCGCAACCAGATTAACGAACGGCGCTCCGTATCCCGGCGCGCCGTTCTTGCTTTCGCGCTTTCCGCGAACGCCAGGATCTGCGGCAGTTCGTCCCGCGCCTCGAACAAAGGTCAGGGCGATTTCGGGCAGGATAGAAGTTCGGGCAATGTCAATCGCAACGAAATAGTCAAGAAAATGAAATCGGGCCGAGCGATCAGGGAAACGCTCGGCCCGATATTGTTTCGTGCAGCTTCAGGAGCCGGCTTCGCACTTTTTCATGAAGCTGGCTTTCGCCGCGCCCGCAAGCTTCTTGCCGTCGCTGCCGACCGCCTTGGTCGCGCAGGCGTCCGTCTTGCATTTCTTGACGAAGCTTGCCTTCGCCGCGCCAGCCAACAGCTTTCCGTCTTTGCCCACCGCCTGGGCTTCGCAAGTGGCTTGTGCGAAGGCGCTTCCCGCCGCGAATAAAAGCACTGTTGTCGCAAGGATGATTCGTTTCATTTGCCGGCCCTCCCTCGAGTCGCGATGCCGATCATAGCGCCGCGCCGAAAAGTTTCAATTTGCCTCGCGCGCCGCCGCGGGAGGCGCCGGCGCGCATTTTCTAACCCCAATTCCTACGGCACCGGCATGAAGGGCCCCGCGCCGGGCCAAGAATTGCCGCCGGCGCCGAAAGGCACGAGTTTATTCATGGCGCCCATGGCGGGGCCGACGCTGGCGTCGAGATTGCGCGCGGAATGCTGGATCAGGGCGACGGCTGTGGACATTTGCCGGGTGGTCGTGTCCATCGACGCCATATGGGCGTTCATGTCCTGGATATTCGCCCGCATGGCGGCCATATCGCCGCGCATCGCGCCAATATCGGTTTGCATGGCGCCCATGCTGGCGTTGATGGCCCGCATCTCCTGCGCCATCACTTCCATCTGTTCGCTCATGCGCGGCATCTGCTCCGCCATGGTGCGCGCGTCGCTGGTCAACAGATAGATCAGGAAAAAGCCGTAGGCCGCCACAACGGTGAAGCCTGCCAGGCCGGCGTAAACCAGCAGCCGGAGCGAGCGCAACGCCATGGCCCCCTTTTCGAGATAGGCGAGATATTCCGGCGGGCGCTCCGGCGGGTGCGGGAAGACCTGTTTGGGATAATCCTTGACCAGTTCGACCGTATGCGGGTCGTGAGTCGAAGGCATGATGTTCTCCCCTGTCTGGGTCGGGGCTCAGAGGTGAGCTGCGACCGAGGCTGCAAGGCGTTCGAATTCCTCCGCCGCCTTGTTTTGACCTTTTATCTCGAAAACGCCGAGCCCCTCGCTGAGGCTACGACAATATGCGACCCGGCGGCGAATGACCGAGGGTAGCACGGAGGCGTTTTCGCACATACCCGCCATTGCCTTGAGAGCGGCCAAGGTCTCTCGGGTTTCGCGGGACGTTTCGACGGATTCGGCGCGATTGACGAAAAAAATGATGCGGGCCCCGGGCTTGCGGCGCGTGAGCACCAGAATGAGATAGCGCTGGGTCGCCCAGACATCCGCCTGGCTTGGCAGGACCGGCACAAGAATGAGGTCGGCGCGCGGGATGACCTGAGCCATTCGCGCGAAGTCGGAGGCGCCGAAATCGACCAGGACGCGGCGTCCGTCAGCGGAGGGGGGCAGGGCGTCGACTGGCGACGCAATTTGCGGCGTCGCCTCGATATCCTCACGCACCGAGACCAGATCGCTCAATGTCTTTTGCGGATCAAGATCGACCAGGACGGGCGTATCCCCCGCGGAGGCCAGCCAGACCGCCAGATTGAACGCGATCGTGCTCTTGCCGCAGCCGCCCTTGAGATTGCCTACGACCACCACCTTGCCAGCGGGGTCGAATTTGTCCTTGGGCTTCGCGCTGCTGCGCGCTTTCGATTTGCTGGCGATCGCCAAGGGACCTCCCGTCCGCCGTGAAAGGGCGGTTAGCTTTTCTTGTTCGACGCCGCCGCGACGCGACGCTCCAGATCGTCGGCCATCGCCGGGTCGCCCGCACGCACCGCGCCGACCAGGGCTTTCGCGGCTGCGATATTGCCGGCGTCGAGATTTTTCGTCGCGCATTCGAAATACATCTGCGCGGCGTCCTGTTTGCGGCCCGCCGCGAAATAGACGTCGCCCAGTTCGCCACGCGCGCCGATCGCGTCGGGGCTTTGCGCAATAAAGGCGCGATAGGCGTCGATCGCCGCGCTGAAGTCTTTCCGCGCATAGGCTTGACGGGCTTGAACGAGAAAATCCGCCGCGGCGCCAGCCGCAGGCGCCGACGCGGTCGAAGCCTGGGTCGCAGCAGGAGCCGGGGTCGCGGCAGGAGCCGGGGTCGCGGCAGGAGCCGGGTCGTGGCGGGAGCCTGGGCCGCCGCGGGAGCTGCAGCCTGGGACGCGTCCGCGGCTTGAGCCTCAGGAGCGGTCGCCGCCGGGGGCTGAGGCGCAGCGTCGCCCGAAGGCGGCGGGGCGGCCGACGCGGTGGAGGACTGAGTCGAACCGACGTCATTGAAGGTTGGTGTCTTCAGCAGAGTGTCGGACGTCCAGTCCCGCATTTTGTCGAAGCTCAGAGCGCCGATATGCGATGTACGGTGCATCAACGAGCGAAAATGGGGCGATTCCGAAGCCATCCACGCGCCAAGCATGAAGAAGACAACGGCGTAGAAAATTCGGGTTGCGATCCAGGACAACATGGTCAAGCCTCAAGAAATGAGAAATCCACTAATGTCGGTTTGAGCGCCGACGACGAGGCCGCCGCCGGCCTTGCCGTCATCAACGCCAGGGACTTCCGCCCCAAGGACTGCCGCCCATGGGGCTTCCCATCGGGGAGCCTCCCCAAGGGCTGCCGCCATAAGGCGCGCCCATGGGGCTTCCACCCCAAGGGCTGCCGCCCATGGGGCTTCCCATCGGGGAGCCTCCCCAAGGGCTGCCGCCATAAGGCGTGCCCATGGGGCTTCCGCCCCACGGTCCGCCTCCATAAGGCGCGCCCGCGGGGCTTCCGCCCCATGGGCCACCGCCATAGGGGCTTCCGCCGCCCCACGGCCCACCGCCATAGGGCCCGGCATAGGGGCCCCCGCCATAGGGCCCGGCATAGGGGCCCCCGCCATAGGGTCCGCCATAGGGGCCACCGCCCCAGGGGCCTCCGGCCGAGGGGCCGCCCAAACCGTTGTTCCAGCCGTTGCCCCAGGCGCTCAGATTGGGGACGCCGTTCTGACCTCCGGGTCCGCGGCCCCAGCCGCCATTATACATGCCGTTGTAGCTGTATGGATACCCCCACGGGCCACTGCCATTAGGGCCGCCGGTATAGGGCGTGCCGGCCCACCATTGGGCGTGGGCGGTTGTGGATCCGGCGAGCGCGGAGGCGGCGGCGGCCGCCGCGAGCCACATTCTGACTCTTCGCATTCTTCACCTCCCGGCGGGAACCCGCCCGAGAAAAGGAAATATCGATGGCCGCCGGGGTTAACCGCCGGCCATCAGGTCAGGCTTTGGGCCTGGGTGGTTTTACCACCCGCCGGGTCCCCAGCCGCCGCGGCGTCCGCGGTTGTAGCCGTTCCAGTCGTTGTCGCCCCAGCCGTTCATGTCGGTGTCGGCGTCGCCGCCGAAGCTGAAGTTGCCGTTCATGTGGCCACGGCCGTTGCCGCGGCCAGAGCCATAGCCGCGGCCGCGGCCGTAGTAGCGGTCATCGTCATAATAGCCGTAGCGCGGGCCGTAAGCGGGGCCATAGCCATAGGGCGGCGGCGGGGGCGGCGGGGGCGGGCCCCAGTTCGGGTTGTTGGCCTGGGCCTGCTGGCCATTGGCGGGGCCGGCCTCGGCGGGCTGCTGCGCGGCGGCGTAAGGGCCGTTCGGCGGCGGGGTCTGCTGGGCGTAAGCCGCGCCGGCAAGGCCGGCGGCGCCGAGGAATATTGCAAGTGCGAGTCCCTGTTTCATTTTACTCTCCCCTACTCGATGGCGGGTTGCGAAGGCTTCCCTACCAGTATGGCGGCTGAACGCCCGTGCGTTCATGCCACCAGTTCCATGTCTGCGCATTGGACCAGGCCGACAGCGGCGTGCTCCAGGGCACAAACATGTAAGGCGTGCTCAGACCCGCGCTGTTGAACGGGTCCGTCGTCGAATTGACCTGGCCGAAGGTCCAGGTCTGGAGCCGCGCGTTCGGCAGGTCGCCGGCGGGGCCATAGGGCAGATAGGCCTGGGGCGGCGTCCAGCCGCCGGGCGGGACCTGGGCGGACGCCGGCGCGTCGAGCGGGCGCGGAATGGCCCCCTGAGGCCCGCCGAACATGTCCGGGGGAATGACCGGCGCGGCCGGCGGCTCCTCCCGTGCGCCGGCGAGGTCGCTGAAGGTCGCGGCCTCGGCGGTCGCCGCCAGCGCCGCCAGCGCGGCCAGCGCCGCAAGCCCGGTCGCAAGCCTTGTCGCAAATCCTGTCGCAAGTCCTGTCGATTGGATCCTGTCGCGTTTCATCCCTGATCTCCCGGATCGTAGGATATGTCCTTGAGGCGGATGCCGCGCAAGCTGCGCTCGCGCTTCGATGACGGCGGACGCTGCCCCTTGTCCGCCTCGGGCTCAGGCGCCGGCTGGGGCTCAGGCGCCGGCTCGGGCTCAGGCTGGGGCTCAGGCTGGGCCTGAGGCTCCGGCTCGGCGGGCTCGGGCACGGGCTCCGGCGTCGGCTCGGGCACGGGCTCGGGCGCAGGTTCAGGTTCGGCGCGCGCCGGCTCCGCGACGGCGGGTTGCTCCTCGGCTTTCCGGACCAGGCGCGGGGGCCGTCCCGGCGCGGCCGGCGCCGGTTCAGGCGCAGGCTCCGGCGCCTGGGCGACGGGCGGCTCCTCGGCCTTTTTCACCAGGCGCGCCGGGCGTCCCGGGGCGGCCGGCGCAACGGGCTCGGGCGCGGGGTTCTGGGCGGCGGGCGGCTCGTCGGATTTTTTCACCAGGCGCGCCGGGCGCCCGGAGGCTTCCGGCGCGGGCGATGCCGGCGGCGCGGCGTCCGCGTCGGCTTTCCTGACCAGGCGGGCCGGGCGGCCGGGCGCGCCGCCCGACGGCGCGGGAGCCGGAGCCGGGCCGGGGCCTGCCGGGCCCGAACCCGGGCCGGGCCGGTCGGCGGCGCGCCATCGTCGCCGTCGTCGTCGTCGATCACCCGCGTCTTGAAATATTTGCGCGCCGAGATGCAGCCCAGCGGGATCACGATCAGGGTCAGGAAGGTCGCCACCAGCGAGCCGAACAGCAGCGACACCGCCATGCCCTGGAAGATCGGGTCGCTGAGCAGGACCATCGAGCCGATCACCAGCGCCAAGGCGGTGATCATGATCGGGCGCAGGCGGACGCGCCCGGCGGTCAGCACCGCCTCGCGCACGTCCCAGCCCTCCTGGACTTTTTCGCGCGCAAACTCCACCAGCAGGATCGAGTTGCGCACGATGATGCCGGCCAGCGCGATGAAGCCGATCATCGAGGTCGCGGTAAAATCCGCCCCCAGCAGCCAATGGCCGGGCACGATGCCGATCAGGGTCAGCGGGATCGGCGTCATCACCACCGCCGGCAGCATGAAGCTGCGGAACTCCGCCACCACCAGCATGTAGATCAGCACCAGCGCCGCGCCGAAGGCCAGGCCCATGTCGCGGAAGGTCACATAGGTGACCTGCCATTCGCCGTCCCATTTGAAGGCGCTGAGGCTGACGGTCTCCGGCCGGCTGAAGAAGTTGCCGCTGAGATGGACGCCGTCCGGCGTCTTGTATTTCTTGAGGGCGGATTCAACGTCCAGCATCCCGTAAAGCGGCGCGCCGAGCTTGCCGATCACGTCGGCGGTCACATATTCCACCGCCCGCAGATCCTTGTGATAGATCACCGGATCGACCGGCCGCTTGACGAAGCGGCCGAGTTCGCCCAGCGGCACCATCGCCCCGGCGCGGCTGTGCACCGGCATCGCCAGAAGATTGCCGATATTGCCGCGCGTCGCCATCGGCGTCTGCAGCACGATCGTCGCCTGTTCGAGATTGCGGATGCGCTGGAACGGCCCGGCCTCAAAACCGCCGGTCGCCATGATGACCTCGCGGTTGATGTCCTCCACCGACACCCCGAACATCGCCGCGCGAAGCCGGTCCACATCGAACTCGATATTGTTGTGCGGAGCCTCCATGAAGGTGCCGATGTCGGCCAGATGCGGCGTCTTGTGCAGGATGCCGAGCAGGTCGCGCGCCACCTGGCGGCGGATCTCCGCCGTCGGGCCGTAAAGCTCGATCACCACCGGCGCCAGCACCGGCGGCCCGGGCGGCGCCTCGGCCACCGTCAGACGCGCGTCGACCGAGGCCGCGATCGGCGCCAGGATCCGGCGCACGTAAAGCGCGATCTCGTGGCTGGAGCGGCTGCGCTTCTCCTTGTCGAGCAATTGCACCGCTATGTCGCCCTGCCAGGGCTCGCCGCGCAGGAAGTAATGGCGCACCAGACCGTTGAAGTTGAATGGCGACGACGTCCCCACATAGGTCTGGAAGGCGGTGACCTCGGGGATCTTGCGCAATTCCGCGCCCATCTGCTGGGCGAGATTGGCGGTCACGAACAGGTCCGTCCCCTCGGGCATGTCGATGACGACCTGCAGCTCGGACTTGTTGTCATAGGGCAGCATCTTGAACGCCACCGCCTTGAACATGAACATCGACACCGCGCCAAGCATCGCGGCGATGATGGCGAACAGGACAAAATAGCCAACCAGCTTGTTGTTCGCGATCGGCTCGATCACCGAGCCGTACCAGCGGCCAATGGCGGCGGCCTGACGGTGCTCGCTCTCGGCGGCCTTTTTCAACGCCGACATGCTCGGCTTGACCCGCGCCGCCAGCCACGGCACGAAGACAAAGGCCGCAAACAGCGAGAAGATCATCGCCGCCGACGACAGCACCGGAATGGGCAGCATGTAGGGGCCCATCATGTCGCCGACGAAGCCCATCGGCAGCAGCGCCGCCACCACGGTGAAGGTCGCCAGAATCGTCGGATTGCCGACCTCGTCCACCGCCTCGACCGTGATCCGGTCGGAGGTGCGCCCCAACTCCAGCCAGCGCCGGTAGATGTTCTCCACCACCACGATGGCGTCATCCACCAGAATGCCGATGGCGAAGACCAAAGCGAACATCGACACCCGGTTGATGGTGAACTTCAGCACATAGGCCACCGCGATCGACATCAGCAGTGTCGCCGGAATGGTGATCATCACGATCAGCGCCGGGCGCAGCCCCATCGTCAGCAGCGCCAGGATCGTCACCAGCGCCGAGACGATGAACAGTTTCATGATCAGATGGGTGACCTTGTCCTGCGCCGTCTCGCCATAGTCGCGCGTCACCGTCACCGTCACCAATTCGGGGATCAGCTGGCCCTTCATCGCGTCGAGTTCGCGGATCAGCCCGTTGGCCACCACAATGCCGTTGGAGCCGTATTTCTTGGCCACCGCCACCGTCACCGCAGGCGCCGTCACAAAGCCCCCGTCGGCGTCGCGGACACTGTTGTCCACGACGCTCTTGGTCTCCGACTCGCCGTGGCGCACCGTGGCGATGTCGCGCAGGAACACCGGCCGGTTGTCGTCCACCGCAATGACCAGATTCTCCACGTCGGCGACGGTCGCCAGAAAATCGCCAGTGTAAATATTGAACCACTTGCCCCCGTCCACGATGTCGCCGCCGGGTATGCGCTGGTTCGCCGCCCCCACCGCCTGCGCGATCTGGCTCAGCGTCACCTTGTGCGAGGACATGCGCGACGGGTCGACGTCGATGCGCACCTGCTCCCGGCTGCCGCCCGTCACAAAGCTCTGGCCGGTGTTGGGAAGCGCCTTGAAGCGCTGCAGAACGTCGAGCCCCAGCTTGCGCAGCTGAACCAGATCCAGCTTCGACGAGCTGAGCGTCACCGTGGCCACCGGCACGTCGTCGATGCTCTTGGGCTTGACCAAAGGCTGCATCACGCCCTTGGGGATCAGGTCCATGTTCGAGTAGAGCTTGTTGTACAGCTTGACCAGCGAGGTCTCCATCCTCTCGCCGACCTCGAAGCGCACCGTGACCATCGACAGGCCGTCGCGCGACATCGAATAGACGTGCTTGACGCCGGGAAGCTCCGACATCAGCCGCTCCAGCGGCTCCGACACCAGATTGGCCACCTCGCTCGCCGCCGCCCCCGGATAGGCGACGAAAATGTCCACCATCGGCACCGAGATCTGCGGATCTTCCTCGCGCGGCGTGATCGCCATCCCCAGAAGGCCGATCAGGAAAAAGGCGATCAGCAGCAGTGGCGTCAGCGGCAATTCGACAAAGGCGCTCGCCACCCGCCCGGCAAAGCCCAGCTTGGCGCGATGCGGAGGACGCCCTCCATTCGGATGGGCTGCTTCGTGCGCGGCGGTTTCGGTCATTGGCTTAAGCCTTCTCCGCCTCAGCGCCGCATGGTGAGGGGATCGCCAGACTTCAGGTCGGGCGCCGGATGCGCGAGCACCTGCTCTCCGATCCGCAGGCCGGACAGCACCGCAACCCGGTCGCCCGCCGAATCGCCCAGCCGAAGGATGCGCATCTCCGCCGTCCCGTCGGGGTTGACGACGAAAGCCGCGGGCAGAGACCCGCGATAGACGATCGCGCTGCGCGGAAGGGACGGCGCCGTGGCCTGCTCCCCGCCGCCGCCGGGCTCGGCAATCCACGCCTGCCCATACATGCCAGGAGCCGCCGCCACCCCCGGCGGCAAAGCCGCCTTGATCGTCACCGTGTGCTGGGCCTGGTTGGCCCCAGGGAAAATCTGCGCCACCACCGCCCAGACATTGCCGCGGTCAAGGCTCACCGGCAGCTTGTCGCCGACCTTCAGGTTCAGCGCCAGATCCGCCGGAGCCTCCACGCGCAGGTCGAGCTGGTCGGGATCGGCCAGATCCACCAGCGGCTGGCCAGGCTGAACCACGTCGCCCACCCGCACATGACGCGCCATGATCACCGCCGCATAGGGCGCCACCGAGCGCCGGTCGCGCAGGCGCTGGTCAAGCGAGTCGAGCCGCGACTGCGCCGCCACCAGCCCAGCCTGCTGGCGCTCGTAGTCGGCCCGCGCGTTGTTGATCGCCGAAGGCGAGGTTCCCGCCTGGTCCTGCGTCATCATCGGCGGCGAGCCCATCGCCGGCGCGTTCGAGCCCATGAAGTTCTGGAACATGTTGTAGAACGGCGTGAACGCGCGCTCATAGGCGTCATAGCCCGGACCGCCCATCGTCGGCTGGCGGAAGCCGTAAAGCTTCTGGTACAGCTGGGTCTGCGCGTTCTGCTGCGCCGCCATCTCCCCGCCCAGAGACGCCCAGGCCGAACGATATTCCGGCCTCAGCGCGTCGTCGTCGAGCGACACCACGATCGCCCCCGCGCCAACCCGGTCGCCTTCCCGGCCGGCGATGAAGGAGACCCGCCCCGGCTGCTGCGCCGTCAGACGCACAACCTCGCGCGCCTCCACAACCCCGCCAAGCTTGTAGCGCGACGCCGTCTCCATCGCCGCCGCCTCGACCAGCGGCGCGCTCACCACCGGCATCGGCGCATAGCTCGACGAACCCTCGTCCGGCGGCGCGCGCCCGCTCACCCACGACGCGATCAGCCCGCCGAGAACGGCGGCAAACAATATGGGCAGGGTTCTGACCAGCAGGGAAAGCATAGCCGCGGGTGTCCTTCACTCAACGCGCGCACTCAACGCGCGCCAAAACGGCCGCGGTCCGCCCGCAGCCGGTCCAGCCTCAGCTGCGCGGCACTTTTCCCATCGCTTCGAAACTCTTGATGAAAGGTCCGGCCATCGCGGGGTTCTTGACCATGGCGCCATAGTCGCCAACCTTGAACTTGATCTTGCCCGACGTATAGGCCAGGCCAAGTCCCATCATCCCGATCCCGCTCGAACACCACTTCTCCCAGTTCGCCGGGCTCGCCCGCAAGTCCCAGTTCACCGTCTGACCCTTGTACGCCCCAGCCTCGACGACATAGCCGTTCTCAACCTTGATCATCCCGCGCGGCTGATCCTCGTTGTCAAAACCATAGGCGATCACCGAATTGAACCCGATCTTCGCCAAAGCGTCACCCAGATCGGAATCGTCATTCCACGCATTGCCGAAATCAACCATCCAGTCGTCAGAAAACAACGCCGCCATCACAACCTCCCCAGGTTCGTTCTCGTCGCGCAAATGCCCCACGCTACCGCAAACAGCGCCAAACGGGCCCCAAACCCGATCAATGCCGCCAATGCGTCAGCGCGGACGTGATTTCAGTTCAATAAAGTGAATGGGCGGCCCCGCCTCGGAACCTCTCCGACACATCGCCATGCCGCGGCTCGACTAAGCCAATGATTACGCTTGATCCGCCGATTTTCGTCTCGGTCATGATCGACTCTCCCCCCTCGCCAGTCCGTCGGACGGCGACAACCAACGCTGTTTAGACTAATTCACATTCATATTTTATGTTCTTATGATGCTATTTGACGCGGCGCCGCGCTGTCAAGCTGAAATGCCTCAGGAATTTGGAGAGTGGACCTGTTCGATCCGCGCGCAGGGAAAGATTGGTAAAATATAGTAAAAGTCTCCGGTCGGGGCGCGAAACGCGTTCTTTTTTCGAGATATTGATATTGGCGCGAGATGGGCGGCGAATGTGTCGGCATGTGCGGCGCAACATGTTTGCCTGACTACGGCGTCGGCGGTTCGGAAATAGACGCCGTTCGCCGTCGGGAGAGATTGCGCAGGAAAATCTGCGCGACTTTAATGGACCCGTTGAAGCTCGCGAAACAAGGAACCTTTTTCATGAAGGCCCGTGCGGCTGTCGCCTGGAACGCCGAGGCGCGCCTGACCATAGAGACTGTTGACATCGAGGGCCCGAAAGCGGGCGACGCGCTGATCGAGATCATGGCGACCGGGGTTTGCCATGCCGACGCCGACACGCTTTCGGGCCTCGATTGCGAAGGCAAGTTCCCGGCCATTCTCGGCCATGAGGGCGCAGGGATCGTCTGCGAAATCGGGACGGGCGTCACGCGCGGGCGCACCGACGCGCCGAAGTTCGCGGACTGGCGCATGGGAGGGCAAGATCAATATCGACGACCTGATCGCCCACACCATGCCGCTCGGCAAGATCAACGACGCCTTCGACCTGATGCACAAAGGCGAGTCGATCCGCTCGGTCGTGATTTACTGAGCGCGTGCGTTACACCGTCAGTGTTTTGTTTTTGACGGCGAACCGCCGCCGTTCGATGATCCGCAAGAGATTCGCGCTTGGGGGGAGGGCGTGAGCGGCAGGGCCAGCATTTACGATCTCTTCGTGATCGGCGGCGGCGTCAATGGTTGTGGCGTGGCCCGCGACGCTGCGGGGCGCGGTTTTTCGGTCGGCCTTGCCGAAAAGGGCGATCTCGCTGGCGGGACCTCGTCGAAATCGACCAAGCTCATCCATGGCGGACTGCGTTATCTCGAAATGTTCGAGTTTGGCATGGTGCGCGAGGCCCTTGAGGAGCGCGAGACCCTGCTCGATATCGCGCCTCACCTCGTGCAACCGCTGCGTTTCATCCTGCCGGTCGCGCCGGGCGGGCGGCCGGCCTGGATGCTGCGGCTTGGACTGCTCCTCTATGATCATCTTGGCGCGCGAAAAAAACTGCCGGGAGCGGGGATGCTCGATCTGCGCGCGGCGCCGGAAGGCGCGGCGCTCCGTCCCGGCCTGCGCAAGGCCTTTTCCTATTGGGATTGCCGCGTGGACGACGCGCGTCTGGTCATTCTCAACGCCCGCGACGCCGCCGACCGGGGCGCCGATATCCTTGTCGGCGCCGAAGTTTTGCGCGCGAAAGTCGAGCAGGGGGTCTGGCGCCTGGACTTGCGCGACCGAAGCTCGGGGGCCGAGCGCACGATCTCCGCGCGTCTGGTGGTCAACGCCGCCGGACCCTGGGCGGAAGGGGTGATGCGAGACCTGGTCCGCGCGACCAATCCGCCGCGCCTTCGGCTGGTGCGCGGCAGCCATCTCGTAACGAAAAAGCTGTTCGACGGCGACGCGGCCTTCTTGTTTCAGAACGCGGACAGGCGCGTGGTCTTCGCCATTCCTTTTCAGGAAGATTTCACGCTCATCGGCACGACCGATGTCGATCAGGCGGAAGCGCCCGAAAGGGCCGCGATTTCGGCTGACGAAACCGCTTATCTTTGCCGCGCGGCGAGCGCTTTTCTCGCGCGCGAGGTGACGCCTTCGGATGTCGTCTGGTCCTTTTCCGGCGTCAGGCCGCTCAAGGACGAGGGGGCCGAAAGGGCGGCCAGGGCGAGCCGCGATTATGCGCTCGACGAGACGGCGTGCGACGGCGCGCCTCTGATCAATATTCTCGGCGGCAAGCTGACGGCGTATCGCCGGGTCGGCGAGCAGGTCGTGGATCGCGTCGCAGCCCGCCTCGGCCCGCGCGGCGGCGCCTGGACTGCGTTGGAAAAGCTTCCCGGCGGCGATTTTTCCCGTGGCGATCTTGCTGTTTTCGAACGGGAACTGGCGGCGTCTTATTCCTTTTTCTCCGGCGCCGAGGCGCGGCGCCTTGCGCGCGCCTATGGAACGCTCTGCCTCAAATTCCTGGGATCGGCGCGGCGGCGCGCGGATCTCGGTCGCGATTTCGGCATGGGTCTGAGCGAGGCGGAGGTCGATTATCTGAAAAGGCGAGAATGGGCGCGCACGGCCGAGGATGTCTTGTGGCGGCGCAGCAAGCTCGGCCTTCGCGCCAGCGCCGCGCAGGCCGCCGCGCTCGACGCTTTTCTGGCGGGGGAGGGGAAATGACCAGATTTGTCGGCGCGATCGACCAGGGCACGACCAGCACGCGTTTCATCGTCTTCGACCGCGCCGGCGCCCTCATCGCCAGCGCCCAGAGAGAGCATCGCCAGATTTTTCCACAGCCCGGGTGGGTCGAGCACGACCCGGAGGAAATTTTCCGCGCGACCTGCGAAGTGATCGCCGAAGCCTTGTCGCGCGCGGATTTGCGCCCTTCCGATCTCGTGGCCGTCGGCGTCGCCAACCAGCGCGAGACGGCCGTGATCTGGGAGCGCGAGACGGGGCGTCCGGTTCACAATGCGATCGTGTGGATGGATGCGCGCACCGAAGGCCTGGTCGCGGAAATGGCGCGCGAGGGCGGGGCGGATCGGTTCCGCGCTGAAACCGGCCTGCCGCTTGCGACCTATTTTTCCGCGCTGAAATGGCGCTGGCTGCTCGACCATCTGCCCGAGGCGCGCCGCCGCGCCGAAAAAGGCGATCTTCTGTTCGGCACGATCGACAGTTGGCTCGTCTGGCGCCTGACCGGGCGCCATGTCACCGACGTGACCAACGCCTCGCGCACGCAGTTGATGAATTTGACGACCCTGGATTGGGACGAACGCCTGCTTGCCGATTTCGACCTGCCGCGCGCGGCTTTGCCGGAAATTCGCTCTTCGAGCGAAATTTTCGGCGCGGCGGGTGGACCTCTGGCCGGCGTTCCGCTCGCCGGCGTGCTTGGCGACCAGCATGCAGCGCTTCTCGGTCAAGCCTGCCTGCGGCCTGGACAGGCCAAAAATACTTATGGCACCGGCTGTTTCCTGTTGATGAATTCCGGCGAAAAACCCTTTCCATCGCAATCCGGCCTGCTGACCACGCTTGGCTACAAGCTCGGCGCGGAAAAGCCGGTCTACGCGTTGGAAGGATCGGTGGCGATCGCCGGCGCTCTGGTGCAATGGCTGCGCGACAATCTCGGACTGATCGAATCGGCGGGCGAGATCGAGGCGTTGGCGGCGCGCGCGCCCGACAACGGCGATGTCTATTTCGTGCCGGCCTTTTCCGGCCTTTATGCGCCCTATTGGCGGGCGGGGGCGCGCGGGATCGTCGCCGGCCTCACCCGTTTCGCCGACAAGCGCCATATCGCCCGCGCCGCGCTTGAAGCCACCGCTTACCAGACCCGCGACGTGCTCGACGTGATGGTCAAGGAATCCGGCGTTCCGATGAAGGAACTGCGTGTGGACGGCGGCATGGTGGTCAATGAACTGCTGATGCAGTTCCAGAGCGATATTTTGAACGCGCCGGTGGTGCGGCCGAAAATCATCGAGACCACGGCGCTCGGCGCGGCCTATGCCGCCGGCCTCGCGGTCGGCTATTGGCGCTCGACCGCCGAAATCGAGGAAAACTGGAGCGCCGACCGACGGTGGCTTCCCAAAATGGAGCAAGGCTTGCGCGAGAGGCTTTATGCCTCCTGGGGCAAGGCGGTGCGGCGATCGTTCGATTGGGCGGAATAGGCGCAGGGTCTTGCGCGTTCAGGCGTTCAATCAAGAGCGCCTGGCGCGGAGAGGGCTATCATGTGCGCGGTCTGACCGGCGCCATGCCAAAGACCGGACGGCGGCGCCTGGCGCGGCGCGGGGAACATCAAGGGCCAACCAAATTCATGGCGGCAATCTTTTCGCAATCGCCCATCGTTAATATAATAAGCATCGCGATTCGTTTTGCGCGCCAATCATGGGAGGTGTTGATGAAAATACTCAAGGCCACGCTGCTCGGCGTCGTCATATCCGTCACGGCGCTCACGTCGGTTTCGACGGCATTTGCCTTGGGCGGCTGTGGTCCGAATGGCCACCGGGGCCGGTGGGGCCGGTGCGTGTGGGGCGGCCAGAATCAAGCCTGGTGCGAAAGGCGCACGGGTCATCCCGCCACTCGCATGCCCAACGGGGTATGGTCGTGCCTAAGGTAAGGCGTCGCCTTCGGTCTGCGCATTGAACAACCGGCGCGCCAGGCTCTTTTGATTGCGGGGCAGGCGCGCCGCCCGAGGGTTTCGATCCGATTCGTTCGTTTCCGTCCCGAATGGGGCATTCGACCTTCGAGCCAAGACCGCTCATCAGGGCCAGTTTTGGTTGATTGTTGCGGTTGTGCCTCGTCGAGGAAGGCGGGCCGGCTAAGGTCGTCCCGTTCCTGCCGTTCGGGCAAAAACACGCTTCCCGCTCATCTGCGCTCTTCGACCTTGGGGCCAAGCGTCGGATTTCCGCCGCCCGCGCTTCTCTCCTGCGCGGCGCCTTGAGGAAAGCCGGGCTTTCGCTTATCTCCTGCGCAGATTCATCGCGCCCGTCTCGGAGAACCCATGTCGAACGAAATGTCGCCCCTTCACGCCAAAGTCGTCGTCATCGGCTCGGGGCCGGCCGGTTATACCGCCGCCATCTATGCCGCCCGAGCCATGCTCAAGCCCATCCTGATCTCGGGCTTTGACGCCGGCGGGCAATTGATGATCACCACCGATGTCGAGAATTATCCCGGTTTCGCCGAGACGATTCAGGGGCCCTGGCTGATGGAGCAGATGCGCCATCAGGCCGAACATGTCGGGGCGCAACTTGTCAGCGACCATGTTTCCACGGTCGATCTGGGCCAGCGGCCGTTCCGCCTGACTGGCGATTCGGGGCAGGTTTACACCGCCGACGCGCTCATCGTCGCCACCGGGGCCAAGGCGCAATGGCTTGGCGAAAAAAGCGAGGAAAAGTTCAAGGGTTTCGGGGTCTCGGCCTGTGCGACCTGCGACGGTTTCTTCTTCCGCGGCAAGAAAGTCGCGGTGGTCGGCGGCGGCAATTCGGCGGTCGAGGAGGCGCTCTATCTCTCCCATATCGCCTCGCATGTGACGCTGATCCATCGCCGCAATTCGCTGCGCTCGGAGCGCATCCTCCAGGAGCGCCTGTTCGCGCGGCAAAATGTCGAAGTCCGCTGGGACAGCGTGATCGATGAAATCACCGGCCGCGAGGATCCGCGCTCCGTCGAAGGCGTGCGCGTCAAGAATGTGAAGACCGGCGCGCTGGACACCATTCCGGTGGACGGCGTCTTCATCGCCATCGGCCATAAGCCCCAGACGGAAATCTTCGCCGGCCAGATCGAACTGAAAAGCAATGGCTATATCAAGACCGCGCCCGATTCGACCGCGACCAATATCGAGGGCGTGTTCGCGGCGGGCGACGTCGCCGACGACAAATATCGTCAGGCGGTGACGGCCGCGGGGCTCGGCTGCATGGCCGCGCTGGAGGCCGAGCGCTGGCTGGAGGGGCAAAAAGGCGCCTGACGCACCCGAAGGGTCGGAATTTCTTAGCTGTTTGTTGAGGGGCGGGAGGCATAATCCCGGTCCGAAGGTCGCGCGCGAACCACGGGCTCGGGGGATTTTGGATGAAACGGGGACTGGTCGTCGATAAATCGGCCGTGATCCGCATGGTCGCGGGCCGCATTCTTGGCATGCTGCGCTTCCAGAGCGAGGAGATCGATGGTCACGCCAAGGCTCTGGAAATCTGCGAGCGTTTGATGCCCAATGTGATCCTGGTCGATGGGGGGAGACCGGCGGCCGAAACCCTGGATTTCCTGCGCACGGTTCGCAACATGCCCGGCGGCAGGGAGACCAAGATCATCTATTGCGCGATGGAAAACGATGAGATGGCGATCGGCCGCGCGCTCCGCGCCGGCGCCGACGACGTGTTGTTCAAACCGTTCGACCGCCGCTCCATGCAGGAAAAATTCGAGGACGTCGGCCTTCTGTCCTGACCGCGCGCCGCCGAATTCCCGTCGTCCGGCCTTTCTGCAAACGGCGGCATTCCCTTTTGCGCGGGCCTCCTGCGCCTGTGTTCCAATAAAAAAACCCGCCTCGCCGGCGGGGTTTTTTCATTGGGGCGCCCTTTTAGGGGCGCCCTTGCGGGATCAGGCGGTTATTCGCTCGTCGGCGTCCGACGGTTCGCGCAGGACATAGCCGCGGCCCCAGACGGTTTCGATGTAATTGCGGCCTTCGCTGGCGTTGGCGAGTTTCTTGCGCAGCTTGCAGATGAAGACGTCGATGATCTTCAGTTCAGGCTCGTCCATGCCGCCATAGAGGTGGTTGAGGAACATTTCCTTGGTGAGCGTGGTGCCCTTGCGCAGCGAGAGCAGCTCCAGCATCTGGTATTCCTTGCCGGTCAGATGCACGCGGACGCCGCCGACCTCGACGGTCTTCTGGTCGAGATTGACGACCAGGTCGCCGGTGGCGATCACCGATTGGGCGTGGCCCTTGGAGCGGCGGACGATGGCGTGAATGCGGGCGACCAGTTCGTCCTTGTGGAAAGGCTTGGTGAGATAGTCGTCGGCGCCGAAGCCGAGGCCCTTCACCTTGTCCTCGATGCCGGCCAGTCCCGACAGAATCAGGATCGGCGTCTTGACCTTGGCGACGCGGAGGTGGCGCAGGACTTCATATCCCGACATGTCCGGCAGGTTCAGGTCGAGCAGAATGATGTCGTAGTCGTAGAGCTTGCCGAGATCGATGCCCTCTTCGCCGAGATCGGTCGTATAGACGTTGAAATTCTCGGACTTAAGCATCAATTCGATGCTTTGCGCGGTGGCGCTGTCGTCTTCGATCAATAATACGCGCATGTGAAGTCCTCACCCGCCCCAAGGAATTGCGACGCGGATCGCGAGCGCGGCCGAGCTGGCGGCCGGGCATCGATCCAAGACGAGCGCCCACGCAAATCATTTCCGAAAACACTTAACGCCGAATGGTTAACAAAGTCTGATTCCCTCTGGCAAGGGGCTTCGGCCGCATTTTCGTAACTTTGCGCAAGCTCCTCGATCGCAACAAAAAAATCCGGTGGAAAAGCGCTCCGACGATCCCGATGGCGGCGGCGCGTCTTTCCGCCCCCTTCGCGCCGGAACGACGCGGCGAGGGGTATGAAAAGGAGTGTTAATCATGCCGGTTAACGAAGGTTTATCACGACCGGAACAATTGAACCGGATCGCAATAATTTTGGCGAAAACCGTTTCATGGGGCGCGCGGGGTAACGAAAAGGCAACCTCCTTGGCTCATTCTCGCTCTCGTCTCGCGGAAAACTTGTGTGGTGGTTGAAGGACTCTTTCAGCCTGCGTTCGTGGAGTTAGTCGTGATGAAGTCGCGGGATACGCTTGTCCGTCTCAAACGGTTTCAGGTGGAGGAGAAGCGCCGCCGCCTGTCGCAGATCGAAATGATGATCGCCGAATTCAATCGCATGGCCGTCGAGCTCGATCGCGAGATCGCTTCGGAGGAGCAGAAATCGGGGATCAAGGACGTCGCCCATTACGCCTATTCGACCTATGCCCGGGCCGCCCGCGCGCGGCGGGACAACCTTCTCCATTCGGCGGAGGAGCTGAAGGGCCAGCTCGAAGAGGCCAGGGCGCACTATGATCAGGCCTGCGAGGAACTGAACAAGGCCCAGGCGCTCGAAGGACGCGACAAGACTCCTTCGGCGGGCGAACTGGCGCGCGAGGTCGCCGGCTTCGGCGTCCTGCGCGGGGCGCGGGCCTGAGAGCGGCGGCTTCGCCGTCGGCAATCCGGGCTTGCGCTGGGCCGCCGCCTGTTGCAAAGGAAATGCAGGCGGTCGCCTGAGGGGGCGTCGGCGTTCGAGCGTCGCAGGGCCCGGATGGATTTCATCAAGCGCAATCTCGACTATTTCTGGCCCACTCTCGGCTTCGTCGCCGTCCTCGTGTCGTTCTGGCTGCTGTTCCGCGAATTTCGCGGACAGTCGCTTGGCCCCGGCCTGATCGCCGCCTTCAAGGCGATCCCGCCCCATCGCTATTTTATGGCTTTCGGCGCGACGGTCGTGGCCTATGTCGCCTTGGCCTATTACGACTGGATCGCCTTGCTGCATCTCGGCGTGCGTCACATTTCCTGGCGCTTCATCGCCGCCTGTTCCTTCACCACTTACGCACTGTCCCACAATATCGGCGCTTCGGTGGTGTCCGGCGCGATGGTGCGCTATCGCGCCTATGCGACCAAGGGACTGAGCGCCGCGCAGGTCGCGGTGCTCGTCGCCCTATGCTCGATCACCTTCGTCCTGGGAGAATTGCTGGTTGGCGGCTACGCGCTGTTGGCGCGCCCGCATGCGCTCTCCCAGCTCGACGGCTTTTTGCCCGCTATCTTAACCCACGCCTCGACCGGACGAATCCTTGGCCTCGGCAGTCTCGGCGTCGTCGCGGCCTATGTCGGGGGCGCCCTGTTCAAACTGCCGACGCTTTCTTTATTCGGGGTGCAGATCTCCTATCCCAGAATCGGAATCGTCGCGCGGCAGCTGATCGCGGCGCCAGCAGAGATTCTCGGGGCCGCCGGCATCATCTTCTACGCCTTGCCGGAGACCGGCAATCCCGGCTTCCTGGTCGTCGTCGCGGTGTTCATCATTTCCTTTTCCGCCGCTCTGGCCTCCAATGCGCCGGGCGGCCTGGGCGTCTTCGAACTCGTCTTTCTCAAGAGCATGCCGGGCGCGCCGCACGACGGGGTCCTCGCCGCGCTGCTGCTGTTTCGCCTGCTTTATCTGCTCATACCGCTGGGAATCGCGATTTTCATCGTTCTGGGCTTCGAGCGGCGACAGCTCGCGGAGGCCATCGAACACCACCACAAGACCGGGGGAAAAGGCGAGGCCGGGACGCGCGGGACGCTGAAATAGCAACGCCGACCCCAAGGGAGCGCCCAAGGGAGCCGGCGTCGTCGGGAAAGACCTGGAAAAGCCCTGGAAAAAACTTGGCGTAAGATATGGCGCGCGCTTACATGCGATATTGCTGAAGGCGGGTCGTGCGCAGGCCGGCAAGTCCATGCTGATCGATCGACATCTGCCAGGACAGGAATTCGTCCACCGTCAGCGTATACCGGCTACAGGCCTCCTCGAGCGAAAGCAGGCCGCCGCGCACGGCGGCGACGACTTCCGCCTTGCGCCGGATGACCCACCTTTTGGTCGAGGGCGGGGGAAGGTCGGCGACAGTCAACGGACTGCCATCGGGCCCAATAACATATTTGACCCTCGGACGGTGGGGCTCGGTCATGCTGAACACTCACTTACGCGAAGAACCCTGACTGGAGCGCCACCGCCCCGGTTCAGGCGTCCGAAGCCGGCCGCGGGGCGTTTTGCTCTACCGGACGACCTTAGCGCGACGGATTTAAGAAACGCCTAAGGTGAACGTTAGTAAATCATTGTTTGCGCGTAAGTTTCTTGCCAAATTCTTAGCGCGGCCACTAAAATGTCCTGCTTCGGAACAGGCGCGAGGACGGCGTTAACCATTTTGGCGCCTTGGACCCGCCAGCTTTCTCGACGATTTTTGCTTCCAAGGGGCCGGACGGCGCGGGAAAATCGGGTGGGAACGATCTTTTCCGCAAAGCGGATTCTGCTTCGGCGCCAAATTCATTGAAAAGCCGCAAGCGAGGGCCTATTGAAGAACGCTCGGGGCGCAAGGCCGAGATGGCCCCCAGCGGGCAGCGCATTTTCGCCGCCGGGCGTCGCGTCGTAGGAGATTCGCGGGATTCCGCTATCATGAACGTTGGTTCGGAGCCTCTCAACAGCCTCGACCTGCCGGGAGCGCCGGAAAACTGTCGCGTGGTCGTCGCCATGTCAGGCGGCGTCGATTCTTCGGTGGTCGCGGCCCTGCTCAAGGAGCAGGGCTATGACGTGATCGGCGTCACCATGCAGCTTTATGACCAGGGCGCGGCCGAGCATCGGCCGGGC
Source organism: uncultured Pseudomonadota bacterium (assembly GCA_963727035.1). Lineage (GTDB taxonomy): Bacteria > Pseudomonadota > Alphaproteobacteria > Rhizobiales > Beijerinckiaceae > Rhodoblastus. Next base: position 20,382 of record CAVSEY010000027.1, read on the forward strand.
TCATGCTGCGCAGGCCAGGATATTTACGACGCGCGCCAGGCAGCCGCCCTGATCGGCATTCCGCATTATGTGCTCGATTACGAGACCCGGTTTCGCGACAAGGTGATCGACGCCTTCGCGCAGTCCTATGCCGAGGGCGAGACGCCGATCCCCTGCGTGACCTGCAACCAGGAACTGAAGTTCACCGATCTGTTCGATGTCGCGCGCGATCTCGGCGCCGAGGCGCTGGCCACCGGACATTATATTTCCTCGCGCAAGGACGGCGCGGACCGCGCGCTTTTCCGCGCCCGCGACCCAGATCGCGACCAGAGCTATTTCCTGTTCGCCACGACCCGCGAACAATTGCAGATGCTGCGCTTTCCGCTCGGCGAAATGACCAAGCCCGAGGTGCGCGAGCACGCCCGCCGCTTCGGCCTGCCTAACGCCGACAAGCCGGACAGCCAGGACATCTGCTTCGTGCCGACCGGACGCTATTCCGACATTGTCGAAAAGCTGGCGCCCCAGGCGGCGCGGCCCGGCGAGATCGTCCATGTCGACGGCCGCGTGCTGGGGCGCCATACCGGGGTGATGCATTTCACCATCGGCCAGAGGCGGGGACTCGGCCTGGGCGCGGCGGCGGCGAGCACGGGCGAGCCGCTTTTTGTGGTCAGGATCGACGCGGCGAAAGCGCAGGTCACGGTGGGGCCGCGCTCGGCGCTCGCCACCCGGCGCGTGGCGCTGCGCGACGTCAACTGGATCGGCCCCGGCGAACTTGAGGCCGCCGCGCGCTCGGGCCACGAGATCGCGGTGCGGGTGCGCTCGACCCGGCCGCCGGCGCCGGCGGTGCTGGAATTGCGCGACGGCCAGATCTGGGTCGAATTCATCGATGACGAGAGCGGCGTCGCCCCCGGCCAGGCTTGCGTGTTCTACGACAGCGCCGAGCCGCGCGCCCGGGTGCTGGGCGGCGGGTTCATCCGCGCCGCCGAGGCGGCCACCTCGCCCGCGCCGCCCCCGCGCGCCGCCGCCGGATGAGCGAAATTCCCCGCGAAATCGCGCAACTGGAAAATGCGCATGTCGAACAGGCCTATGCCCGCTGGGCGCCGGTCTATGATCTTGCTTTCGCGGCGATCATGGCGCCGGGGCGGCGCGCGGCGGTCGCCGCCGCGCAAAGGCGGGGCGGACGGATCCTCGACGTCGGCGTCGGCACCGGGCTCGAACTGCCGATGTTCGATCCGGCGGCGTCGGTGGTCGGCGTCGATCTGTCCGAACCCATGCTGCGGCGCGCCCAGGCCCGCGCCGCGCGGGAAAAATTGCTTCAGGTTGCGGGGCTTTGCGTGATGGATGCGACCAGACTCGCTTTTCCCACCGGCCATTTCAATTCGGTGGTCGCGCCCTATGTGCTGACGGTCGTGCCCGACCCTGCGGCGACGCTCGATGAACTGGCGCGGGTGGTGAAGCCGGGGGGAGAGATCGTCCTGGTCAATCACGTCGGGGCGGAGACCGGGCCGATCGCCTGGATCGAAATCCTGGCTCGGCAAGAAATCGGCCGCGCTCGGCTGGCGCCCGGAATTCCCCTGGTCGATCCTCGGCGACTGGATCGCCACCCGCCCGGTCGTGCGCCTCGTCGAGCGCCGCAGGATCGCGCCGCTCGGGCTTTTCACCCTGACGCGGATCGAGCGGATTAGCTAGGCTCGCTTCCTTGACAATCGGCTTGGCGGCGGACTATAGACCGCGCACTTGAGGCGCGGCGTTGCCGCGCTTCTGGGGCGGAGTAGCTCAGCCGGCTAGAGCAGAGGAATCATAATCCTTGTGTCGGGGGTTCGAGT
>CAVSEY010000028.1:0-187602 GCA_963727035.1 uncultured Pseudomonadota bacterium
AAATTGCTGCGCTGCGGTCAGCGCCGGCTGCAATCCGACGAGGCCTCTGAATATCAGATATTTAGCAGATTTCGAGACGCTCGTTGCAGCGCCGCTCTGGCTCAGCGTCGCCCGATTTGACCGGCCATATCGCTCAACAGAGCCGTCCAGTCGTCGCTCTCCCCGCAGCGGAAAAGCCGCATGGAAGGATACCAGGGCAAATCCTCCCGCCCCACCATCCAGCGCCATTCCGAAACATGGCGCAAAGCGACCCAGACGGGACGGCCGAGCGCGCCGGCCAGATGCGCCATGGAGGTGTCGCAGGTCACGACCAGATCGAGATTGGCGACGATGGCGGCCGTGTCGATGAAGGCGTCCGGCCCCGAATCGAAAACTTCGGAGAGGTTTTCCAAGCGGTCTGCCAAGACGTCGGGCAGCTCTTCCGCCCGCGCGCCCTTTTGCAGATTGATCAGCCGGGCGTTTTCGAGGCGTGCGAGCGGCAGGAAGGATTCGGCCGGAATCGAACGACGGGGATCGACGCGGAAATCGACATTGCCGCGCCAGTTCAGGCCGATTTTCACGCCCTCGCTCCCCAGTCGCGCGCGGAAAAATTCGACGCGCTCGCCTTCCGCGAAAAGATAGGGCGTCGGCGCGGGGATGGTCTCCAGCCTTGTGCGGCAGGCGCGCGGCAGCGAGGAAATCGCCAAAACATCGTCGAAGGCGCCGGCAAGGTCGCTTTCCTCGCGCCAGTTCACCTTGACGCCCGACGACGACAACAGCCGCCACATCTTGCGCGGACCGGCGAAAGTCACTTCCGCCCCGGCCCGCGCGAGGAGCGCGACATAGCGGAAGAAATGAATCGTGTCGCCGAGCCCGTGATCGTTGACGACCAGAACTTTTCGGCCGGCAAGGCTTGCCGGAGCGCAGAGGTCGAACCGCGCCGGTGAAATCGGCACGGGCCTCTGGCCCCGGCTCCAGCGATATTCATAGCCTTCCCAGCCCGAAGCGAAATCGCCGAGCTGGAGCTGCAGACAGCCCCGGTTGCTCAGAGCTTCCTCGGAATTCGGCTCCAGCTCCAGCGCCTTGTCGAAGGCGCGCATGGCCTCGTCGAAGCGGCCGAGCTCCTTGGCGACAATGCCAAGGCCGCAAAAGGCCAGGGCGTAATCGGGGCGCGCCTGGACCGCGCGCAAATAGGCCTCGCGCGCCTCGCGATAGCGCCCCAGGCGCATCAAGGCGTTGCCGAGATTGAGCGCGGTCTGCGCCAGATGAGGATCGAGCGCGAGGGCACGCTGATAGGTTTCAGCCGCCTCGGACAGGCGCCCGAGTTCATAAAGCGCGGCGCCATGGTTGCAATGATAGCCGGCGGCGTCTGGCCGCAGGGCGCATGCCCGGGCAAAACTCTCCCGCGCGTCCTCCAGCTTTCCGGCGCCGTAGAAAACCATGCCGCGGTTGAACCAGGTCGTGGCGTCCCCGGGCCTTAGCGACAGAGCCCGCTCGTAGAAGCGCAGCGCGCCGGCGCCGTGGCCGCGTTCCTGCAGGATGAAGCCGGCAAAGCTCAGCGCCTCCGGGAAATCGGGTTGGATCCTCAGGGCTGCGTCCACCGCCGCGATCGCCTCCTCGATCCGTCCCGCCCCGTGGCGGCGCACGCCCGCGTCGAAAAAATCGCGCGCCGCCGCCGCGTCGTGCCGGACGCTTTGCACTCAGAGACCGCCCAGTTTCAGATTCTGCATGCTCATCATCAGATTGACGCTGATGCCGGGGGCCGAGTTCGATGAGGCGTTGAACAAAGCCGTGACGGCTGAACTGGCCGAGCCGGTCGAAGCGGTGGGGTTGCTCAGGTCATATTGCGCGGCGAAGCGCTCCAAAAAGTTCGCCACCTTGGTCGGGTTCTGGAAATCGGAATAATTGAGCAGCTTGTCGAGTTGCTTGGCCTGCAGATCGATATTTTCCGCCGAGGTATAGGGCGAAATCCCCAGCGTGGTCTGCACCACGGTCAGAAGGTTCTTGTCGGCGAGGATCGAATAGCCGTCGGTGATCTTGGAGGCGTTCTGCTGGAAATAGAGCGCGAGCTGAACGCCGGGATTCTGCTGGCCTTGGTTGGTTTCCAGCGTCTGCATGACATATCGGTTGACGACATCGGTCGTCGCGGCGGCCGTCTGGGTGGTCGAGGCGCCATTGGCGTGAAAGTTGAACGCCTGGGCCAGAGCAAGAATGTTCGGATTGTTGAGCGTATTGGCCAGAGCCGTCGAGCTTGTCGTTCCCTGTTCGAGAACCTTTTGAATCAGGCTCTTCGCATAGGTCATGTTCCCGAGCCCGAAGGCGTTCATCACATAATTGAAGATGCGGGTGTTATTGACCAGCTGCGCCGGCGTCGTGATCGAGCCGATATTGGCCTGGAAATAGCTTGTCGCCTGAGCGACCGTCGGATCGTTCGCCGTCATCGTCTGGTAGCGGCTCAGATTGCCGGCGATCGCCATGTAATCGGTGAACGTGCTCATCGCCCCTCCTCAACCGTGATCCCGCCAAGCCTTGGGCCGTTGGCGCCATGTCGAAACGCAACCGCGGCCTGGGGCAGCCGTCGCACCGCGCCGGAAAAGTCTGACGGTTGAGGCTTGCGCGAGGGTGGCGGCCGCCTATCGGTCGCGCCGAACGCAGGCGTGGCGCGTTTGCCTCGCCGCTGTCCCGCGCCATGCGCGCGGCGGCGGCGTGCAATTCGCGCAGACAGTCGAGCAGCGTCTCCGCGATCAGCCTTTCCCGCGCCGTCGGCGCCGGCGCGTCCAGCGCCGCCCGGCACAAGGACTCCAGCCGGATGATTTCGCGCTCCATGGAGATGTCCGTCGAGTTTCGTCCCGACGAACCATCTCGCGCCGACGTTAATTTTCGCTCAAACCTTCAGCCCGCCAAGGCGCGGGCCGCGGGACGGGCGCCATGACGCTGGTCCATCTTGGCGGCGAGCGTTTCCGCAAACACCGAGGCGATTCCGTTAGAACGCGCGGCCGCCGCCTGTTGCGGCGCCTCGACGGCCGGTTCGCGCGCCGCAACGGTCTCGATCGTCGCCTCGGGCGTGGTCGGCGCAAGGGCTCCCATGATCAACCCGATTTCCTCGATCGAGCGGTCGAGCGCGAGCAGGGCGCGATATTCCGGCGACTGCAAGAGACGCTGGCGCAGGTCTTCGCGGAGCGCCCGCATGGCTTTCAGGATTTCGTGCGGCATCGAATCGCCTCCATGAACAACGCCTCATCCTTCGCGCGGGAGCTGTCGCGAAGCTGGAAGCAAAGCAGCAAGTTTCGCAAAAGGCGCGCGCGCTTGAATCGAAAAAAGTCACTGTCGGTTTTGTCGCCCGACGGCCTCGGTCGAAAGGACGTTCCTTCATGCTTTCGCTTGACCTATCTCACGCGCTTCCCATTCCGGACCAGGACACCGGGGGCCCGGCCATTCTCCGTCTGAGGCTGCTCGAAGCAAGAATCGCGGCGCGGCGCCCGGTGGACGAAGACGCCCGCCGCCAAGGCGCCATGCTGATCGACTCCCTGCGGCGGGCGATCGCCGAACGGCCTTGCCTGTCCTTCGCCGATGTCGTCGCCAAGCTGAAAACCTGCGACGAACTCGGCGACGGGGAAATCGGGCCGGCCGCCGATGAATTGCGGAAGGCCCTGCTCAAAGGCGCCCTCGCCGCTCTCTGCCCCGTCGCGCCGCGGCGCCGACCCCAAGCCCCGAGTAGGACCGGCCTTTGAAGACAAGGGATTTCATCGCCTGCAAACGCCCATCCAGGCCGGAACCGTCGGTTTTCGCGCGGCTGTGGCGCAGGGAGAGCCATCCGGCGATCGTCACCTACAGCGGGGCGCCCGCGCCCCAGGCGCGCGACGACGAGAAGAGGCGGGAAGACCGGCGGCGCACGCGGCTGCGCGCAGGAAAAATTCTCGATCGCGCCAACCGCTTTCTCGCCGACGCGACCGTCATCGACCGCTCGTGTTGCGGCGTGCGGCTGCGCCTCGCGCGCGAGGTCGCCGCGCCCGAGATTTTTCACTTTTTCGACGAGGAAGCCGAGGCGATCTTTGTCGCGCGGCTTGTCTGGCGCGAGGGGCGGCTCATCGGCGCCCGCCGGGGACGATTCGTCGCCGCGACGCCTCGCCAGATCGCCGCCTTGCGCACGAAATTCTATGCCGTCAGGGATTGAGCGCGCCGCATAGAACGCGCGGCGGCCGTCTCACGCGATTGGCCCTTTTCAGGGACCGATGGCGTCAATTCACGGTCAGGCAATAGCCGAGATAGCGCTTGGAATCGATCGGATCGTAGCCAAGCCGATGGCGCAGCTTCTTGCGCAATTTGCTGATATGGCTTTCGACCACGTCCTCCTCGACCTCGTCGTCGAACAGGCCGTAGATGGCGTTGAAGATCTGGTTCTTGGCGACGCGCTTGCCCTGGTTCGCCACCAGATATTCGAGGATGCGGCGCTCACGACGCGGCAGCGGCAGCGCCGCGCCCTTCACCTGCGGATCGCGGCCGTCGAAATAGACGCGCATCTCGCCGACATCCTTGTGATCCGCTTGCGCCGTCTTGCGGCGGCGGATCGCGCCGACCCGCGCCATGATTTCGCGCACATGCACCGGCTTGCGCACCACATCGTCCATGCCCGCCGCGAAAAGCTCGAGCGTCTGCTCCAGCGACGGCAAATCGTTGAGGGCGATGACAGGCACATGGCACCTGTCGCGAATCATTTTCGGAAAAACTTCGCGCCGCGTGCAATCGCCGATGAGAATGGCCTCGACCGCCTGGAGATCGCGCTTGCCGACGCCGGCGACCCATTCCTCGAATTCGTCCGGGCGCAAACCGGTCGAGGCCACGCCCTCGCGGTTGAAGCTCGAAGTATAACCCGTCTTCACGATCTCACGGTCATCGACAATGACGAACATCATGTCCCCCAATTCCGAAAAGTCTGCCCTCGCCGGCCCCTGCGCCGGAATGCGGCGCGTTTCATGGCCTGGCCACAATCTTAGGTTGCATTTTTATGGTTAATTTTGCGTTAACAGGCGAAGGCGCGTCCCGAATTGAGCCGGACAGGACGGGATGCGATCCCGTTACAGTTTCATTTTATTGACTTTTTCAGGACAGATTGAAGGACGACGCGTCCCTCGGCGTGGGGCGCCGAGTTCGTTCTTAGGTTGTATCATGGCCGGCAATCCGGGCTCATTCGCTCCGCCCAGCGGGTTCGAAAGTCTCCTCGAACGAATCGAGGCGCAGGCCGGGGGCCGACCGCGACTCATCGCCGCCTACTCGATGAAGCAAGGCTCCATGCCCGGCTGTCGGTCCCGCCGCTGCAGGCTTTCCGCGCCTTTGCGGCGGTCGCCGCCTATAACGGCCTGGCGGAAGACTGCCCTCCCCCGCCCGAAGCCCAGTCCGTTCCGCTCGAAGCCCATTTCGCCCGCATCCGCAATGAATTGCGCGCGACGCGATGCGCCGAGGATCTGAAACGACTCCGCCGAACCTGCGCCCTGCTGGTCCATCCCGACCGGCTGCCCCCATCGGAGCGCGCGGCGGCGGAACGTTTCATGGCCGAGATCAACGCCGCCATCGACCGGGCGATCCGGGAAAAATCGGTCCGCTGAAACTATTTCCCCTGTTTCCGCAAGATTGCTCCGCAATCCGCAAAAACGCCATGGCGCGAAAATCCTCTATGTTGCGCGCGGATCAAGCGCCGCCAGACGCACAAAATTTCCTGGCGTTGTCGGTCCAGGCGCCCAGGCCGCTGCGCACCATATTGCCGATCACCGCGCATACATATTTCTTCTGGCCGATGTCATTGTCTGGCCCGGCGTTGTAGCGCGCCACGGCGAGCGTCCAACTCGCCTCGCGCTGGCGCAGAATTTTCAGAAAATGCGCGGCGTAGGCGACGTTGCGATGCGGGTCGAACATCGAGTCCAGCGACGGGAAATCCGCGGCGTGGAAGCGATGGTTGATCTGCATGCAGCCGATGTCGATGAATTTCGCGCCGCGCCGCTGCGCCGCGTAAAAAATCGCCAGCGCCTCGGGCAGGCTGTCCGCGGTCGCTTCGACGCCGTCGATGTTCATGGCGTAGGGCTGCAAACGCCCGTGCTGGCCCGTCTCGGTCAATCCGACCGCGTAAAGCACGCTCAGGGGAATGTTCTCCGCGCTCGCCGCCCGCGCCATCTCCCGCTCGCACGGGCCAAGCGCGGCGGCCGGGCCGGCCAGGGCGGCGGAAAGGCTAGAGATAAAGGCCGCCATCGCTGGCAGAGCCGCCCGGATTGTTCGCTCTCTCGCTGGCCTCATCCGTGAAATTCTCCTGGCTTTGTCCGATGGCGCCGGATCGCGGCCGCGCCGCGCCCTGTTGTCCGCCCTCGCCGTTCTGCGGCGCCCCGAACGACGCGCCGCCGTTCGTCGCAAGACCCGCGGAAAGATTGTCCGCCGATCTGGCGGCGACGCTGATGTCCAGGCCGCCAAGGCCGAGGCCCGCGCTCCGCAACTGGGTCGCCAGGCCCGCGCTCTTGTCGTCGATCAGCCGCGCCGTGTCGCCCCTGTCCGCGACGAAAACGATTTCCAGGCGGTCGCCCGCGCTTTTCATCCGCACCGCGAGGCCGCCGAGATCTTTCTGCTCCAGGGTGATCTCCAGGTCGCGGCGCGGCGCCGAAACATTGGCGGCGGACGCCGGCGTCGCTGGCCCCTGCGCAGTAGCCTGGTGGGCGGGCCCCGCGCCGCCGTTCGGAGACTGGAGCTTGAGCGCCGAAGGCACGGTGGGCGTCGGCGCGGCCTGCAATTGGAGGGAGGCTGGCGCCGGCGGCGACGACGACGCAGGCGGCGTGGAGGGCGCGGCGTCCTTGGCGGCAGGCGCCGCGCCTGTCGCCGCGTCTTGCGCATTGGCCGTCGGCGTCGGGGCGCGCTCGGCGGAACGATTCCCCCCTCCGGCGCGGCCGGCGGCAGCCAGCTTTTCAGGTCGACGACATGAACGGGCGTCGACGCCGGCTCGGTTTCGAGTCCGACCGCCCGCGCGCCCGGGGCAGCATCGCCCGAGGTTGAGGCGAGAGGGGTCGTTGCTGCGCGCAATGCGGCGTTGGTTCGCGAGCGCGCGGTCCCTGCGTCGTCCTTGGCGATGTTTGGCGCGCCGTTCGCCGACGTCATCCTCAAGCCGGAGGCGTTCGCCGCTTGCGCCATCGCCGCCGCAAGCGTCGCGTCCGGGGCAGGCGCCAGCTGGGGTAGAGCCGCCTGGGCCGCCGGCGCCGAATCGGCGGGCGCGGGCGAGGCGTCGCCGGGTTTGTCCTCAGCTTTCGCCGCCCCGTGGCCTTCCGTCGCCGGCGCGGCGCCAGCGCCTGGCGATGAGAGCGGGATCGTGCGAGCCGCCGGGTCTTCCTGCGGCGCATGTTCGCCGCGCGCCGCTTGCCGCGCGGCTGGCGCGATCCCGGCCCTGGCCGCGGTTGTATTGGCGTCGGCGGGCGGCGATTTCGACGCAGCGGATAGATTGAGCAGGCGGCGGACCAGTTCGGCCCCGCTTCCGTCGGGTTGGGCCGTCGCGGCGGCGGCAGTGGCCGCGCCGCCCTGCGTCGAAGTGGGCTGGGACGCGCCGGAAAGATCGAGCAAGTCGTGGAAGAGGCGCTTGGCGTCGCCCGACGGCGACGGCGACGCACCGTCCGCAGGCGACGAAGCCGCTGCGTCGGCGGCGACCTTGCCGGCCCCGGTCGCTGAGGGATTGGCGCTCTGCTGCGTCGCGTCGCGCGCGCTTTCCGCGAGAGTCGCGTCGAAATTCTGCGTCGCGCCGCCATCGGGGCCGGGATCGCGCCCCGATCTCGCGCCGGTCGTCGCGCCGCCTACGGCCAGGTTGCGCGTGATCAAGCTCAAGGCGCTCATTTGCTTCGGCGCTCCATGCTTTTCCGCCCGGCGTCGATCGCCGCGTTCGCCTCGCGCAGGCTCGCTTCGGCGCGCGCGAAGTCGCCGCCCGGCAGATCGCCGGCGCCGGGCGGCGGCGCGGCGAAGTTTTTTTCCGGCTCGCGCGTGATGCGCGCCGCGACGATGATGACCGCGTCATAAAGCCTCTGGTCGGCGCGCGGCAGTTTCGCCCTGTCGATCCCGCTCAGGACGTCCCCGTTCGCCGGGGCGCCGACGCGCGCGACATTGGCGGCGGCGCGATAGAGCAGCGCGCGCTGCCGCTCGACACTGTCCGGCGCGGCAAGCGCGAGCGCGCGGCGCGCGGCGAAATCCGCGAAAGCCGAATTGCCCGCCGCCGCCGCCGTTTGCGACATCGCGAGATAAAAGCCCCGCCGCCGGTCGACGCCGAGGCTGTCCATGAATTCGTCGAGCCGCGCCCATTGTTCGACCGTGATCAGCGCACTGACCCGCTCGACATCGACAAGGAACTGGCGCAGGAAATTTTCGGCATAGGGCGAGCGGCGGAACCGCGACCAATATTGTCGCGCCAGCTCGGCGAATTTGTCGAAATGCGCGGTCTCGCTGACCAGGCTCACCTCGCGGCGCAGCGCCGCCTCCTCGACAAGGCCGCCGGGCGCCAGAAGCCGCGCCATGTCGAGCTTGCCGATCGCTTTGGCGCGGTCGTATTTCAGCAGCAGAATCGACTGGACGAAGGCGACTTGCGCTCCCAGCGCGGCGTCGAGCCGCCGGGGATCGACATCGAGCAAGGCGTCGCGTTCGGCGCAATCGACGCCCTCCAGATAGGCGACCGCCCCCTTGGCGAGCGGCTGTTCCGCGGAAGCCAGGCTGTTCTCGGCCAGAATGCGCCGGCCGACGACGGAATTGCCGCCGCTCAGAAGATAGAGCGCGAGCGCGCGCGCATTGCGCGGGTCGGCCCAGGTCGCCGGCGGCAGTTCGACGAAACGCTTGCCGATGGCGCGGACGAGCTGGGACATGTCGCGATAGGCCTGCGGGTCGCCCTCGGCCACGCGGTTCTCGACATCCTGCAATTGGCGCACCAGCTGTTCCGCTTCGCTCGGCGGCGGGAGCGGCGCCGCGGCGGCGTCCTTTTCGGGCGGCTTCTTTGTCGTGGCCGCCGCCGTCGCCGGCGCCGGCCTTTCTTGCTGTTTCCCCGCGACCTCGGACTTCGTGGCGTCGGCCCTGGGCGAATCGGCCTTGGCGAAATCGGACTTGATCGCGTCGGGCTTGGCCGCGTCGGGGCTGGGCGCGACGACTTTCGCTTCCGCGACGGGGGGCCGCGGCCGCAATTTTGGCCAGACCGTGAACCCGCCCAGCGCGCCGAGCGCGAGCAGGCCTGAAAAGCCGGCGCCAACCATAAGACGCGCCGGTTGGAACCGCGCCTTCGGCAGCGCGAACTTCAGGCGTGGCAGGTGGAAGCCGCGTCGGGCCCGCAGGCGCAGGTGCGGCGCCTTCAATTTGAGGCGCGGCCATTTCGGCAGGGCGAATTTCATGGCGAGGGCTTGCGCAGAAGAATTTCGATGCGGCGATTTTCCGCCGCGTCGGGATGTTGCGGGTCTTTCAGCTTTCGGTCGGCGTAACCTTCGATCCGCTCGACGCGCGATTCCGGCAGGCCGCCGCGCGCCAGCATGTAGAAGGCCATCTGGGCGCGCGACGCCGACAGCCGCCAGTTGTCGGACGAGCCGTTATGGTAGCGCCGCGCGTCGGTATAGCCGCGCAGCACGATGGAGCCGGGCTGGCTTGCCAGAACCTTCGCGATGCGCTCCATCAGATGGACGAGCTTGGGATTGGGCGAGGACGAGCCGATTTCGAACATGCCGAAATTCTCTTTGTCGGTCAGGCTGATGAGCAGCCCCTCGTCGGTCGCGCTGACCTCGACCTGAGGGCCGTTGGCGCCGGCCACGGCTTTTTCTTCCCTGGCGATCTCCGTCTTGAGCGACGACGCGCGCGCCGCCTCGACGGCCTTGGCGTCGAAGGTCTTGGCTTCGGCCGCCTTGGCTTCGGCCGGTTTCGCCTCGAGCGCTTTCGCTTCGATCACTTTGGCTTGCGGGTTCGCCGGCGCGCTCCCGGCGGCGGGCGCGGCCGGGGCGGGCTGGTTGGACGGGGGCGCCGGCGTCGCATTCGCGGCGGGCGCCGGCGGGCGCGGCTCGGCCTGCTCGTCCGCGCGGGCTGCGGCCTCGTCGGTCTCGGCTTCGGCGCCGGCGGAGCGGAACGGATCGTTGAAACCGTCGAGCGCGCCCTGGTCGCCGGGAGACGCGCCGGCCGTTCCCTCGCGCGGCGTCGGCGCCTTGCCGGCGATCTGGTCGAGCGCCGCATAGGGATTCTTGAACAGGGTCTCGTCGTTCATCGGGGTTTTGGCGTCGGGGTCCGCGTTCGGGTCCTTGCCGCGCATTTCCTCCTTGCCCTGCTCGGGGCCGTCGGGCGGCGACTTCTCGGGCTGGCCCTCGTTCGCTCCGGGCTTGGCCTCCTTGTCCTGCTGATCCCTGATGCCCTTCTTGGCCTTGGCGAAGTCCTCCATCTTCACCGGATTGAAATAGCGCGCGATGATCGTCTGCGAATCCTTGTTGGTGGCGTTCAGAATCCACAGCACGAGGAAGAAGGCCATCATCGCCGTGACGAAATCGGCATAGGCGATCTTCCACGCGCCGCCATGATGGCCTTCCTCGCCCTCGACCCGTCGCCGGACGATGATGATTTCCTGCGCCGGCTCGTCACTCATCGGCGCCGCTCCGCGACAGAGCGCCCAGCGCCTGCAACCAGGGTTCGAGCTGCGTCTGGATGATCGTGTCCTCGACACGCACCCGAACGTCGATCGCCTCGCCGGGCGTAAAAATCATGCTGGCCTTGCCCGCGGAAAATCTTTCCTCCAGCGCGGCGAGCAGATCGGCCGGCCCGGAAATTTCGAAGGCCGACTGGACGCGCGCTTCGAACAAGGCTTCCAGATTCTCGACCAAAGCGTCGGTCACGCGCGCGATTTCGCGCTGGACCAGGAAAGGCCGCAGGATATTGGCGACCGCCTGGGCGCATTGCTGTTCGAAGGCGTCAAGAGCGGCGCGATGCGCCTGGGCCAGGCGCTCGCCCTCGTCGGCGGCCCATTGCGCCCGCGCCCGGGCGATTTCCTTGTCCATTTCCTCGCGCAGCCGGCGCCGCTCATCGTCCAGCTCGTTGCGGGCGGCTTCGCGCCCCTCGTCAAACGCCCGCAAATGGTCGAGCTCCAGCCGCCGCGCGGCGTCGGCGTTCCGATGGCCGTCGGTCTTCTCGACCCGACGCAGCAGCGGCGATTTGCGCGAAGGTTCGGCCGCCGGGGCCATGGTCTGGGCGCGCGGCGGCCAGGACCGCGATTCGAGCGGCTTTTCGGCGCAATGCGCCGTCTGCTGCTTGCGGGCCATATATTCGGCGAATGGAACAGGCTTCATACGCGCTCCCCGTGTCGAATCCATTGTTTGAGAATCGCGGCGGCCTGGGCCTCATCGAGTTCGATCATCTGCTCCAGCCGTTTCTGCGGCGCGCGGCTGCGGCTTGGCGTCCAGTCTTCGAGCAGCGGCCGGTCCTCGCGCCCACCCTCGCCGATCGCCGCGGACCCGCCCGGCGCGGCAAGCGCAGGCGCGTCGCCGCCCGCAATCAGGGCGGCCGCGCCTTCGCCAGGCAGGGGCTCGCGCAGGTCGATGAGGGCGCGCGTCGCCGGCCGCAGCCCGACCCAGACCACCAGAAGCGCGACGATCACCATGGCCAGCGCGCTGAGGATGCTGCCAAACTGGCGCATCAGGGCCTCGGTCAGCGAGATCGGCGGGACCGGATCGAGCTCCCTGCCGCTGTCGATGAAATCGACCGCCGAGACCTTGATGACGTCGCCGCGATCCTTGCGCAGGCCCGAAGCCGAGGCGACCAGCTGCTCGATCTCGCCGATCTGCTTGTCGATCTGCGCCGGCGTCGCCTTGTCGCCGAGCGTCGCGGCGAGACCCGGCCGGTTGATCAGGACCGCGACCGAGAGATGCTCGATGGAATAGCCGTTCGAGACCGTGGACATGGTCTTGGAGGAAATCTCGAAATTGGTCAGCTCTTCCTTCTTGTTGCTTTCCTCGCTGTTCTGCTTGCCGGAGCCCTGGGACGGATTGGGCTGCGGCAGATTCTGGCCGACGGTGGTCGGCTGCTGGGTCGATGAGTTCTGGGAGTTTTGCGTCTCCTTGGTGGCGCGCACCGAGCGCTCGACCTTGGAGTCCGGATCGTAGGTCGTCTCGGTGGTTTCCTTCTTGTCGGTGTTCAGCCGCGCCGCGACGCTGATCTGGAAATTGCGCAGCGACAGATAAGGCGCGAGCGTGCGGCTGACATTGGCGCGGATTTCGTCGCTGACGCTTTTTTCCAGCGCCAGCTTCTTGCCTGGCCCCGAATCGCCGCCGTCCTCGCCCGAAGCCAGCAATTGGCCATCGACATTGAGCACGGTGACCTGATCGACTTTCATGCCCGGCATGGCGGCGGCGACGAGATGGCGCACGGCCTGGGCGACGCGGGCGTCGTCGGCGCCTTCCGTGCGCAGCACCACCGACGCGGAGGGGTCGGTCCTGGCGCGGCGGAATGAGCCTTCGTCGGGCATCACGAGATGAACGCGCGCCGCCTTCACGCCCTTCATGGTCTGGATGGTGCGCGCCAGTTCGCCTTCCAGCGCGCGCACGCGGGTGATGTTCTGCATGAAGGAGGTCAGGCCGAGCGCGCCGATCTTGTCGAACAATTCGTAGCCCGTGCCCGGTGCGCGCGGCAGGCCCTTCTCGGCCAGCAGCATGCGGGCGTGGGCAGTGTCGCCATAGGCGACATAGACCGTCGCGCCATCCGCCGAAACGTCGAAGCCGACGCCGGCCTCGCGCAAGGCGGCGCCGATGCCCGCCACATCCTCCTTGTCGAGGCCGGAATAGAGAATCTCGTTGGCCGGACGGCTCAGATAATAGCCCGCCACGCCGACCAGCGTGAAAACCGCGACGCCGATCGCCGCCAGCAGCGCGAGACGGCGCGGCCCGAGCGCGAGAAGATTGGAGAAGAAGCGTTCGAATTGTTCACGAAAGGCCATACCGAAATCCGGCGGGGATTTTTGATTTCAGGCCGCATCTTCGGCGGGCAAACTTGCGCGGAGGTTTTGGCGCAAGAACCGGGAAAGGATTCTGGCGCCGCACGATTGGCGCAAGCTTGGGAGGATTGGATGAAGCCGGCGCGCAAACTCTCGCGCCAGCCGCCGCAGGCGCGAGGAAAGTCATGCCGCCCGTCACGATCGTCAGCGCCACGCGCCATAATGAGAAAGATTTCCTCGAACGCTCCGCTCTGGGGCGCAGCTTGCGGACCTATGCCGTCTTCGGCGTCAAGGCGCGAATCTTTTTCGAAAACGCGCGAGGGCTTGGCGCCTGCTACAATCAGGCCATCGACGAAACCGCCAACGACGACGAAATTCTGGTCTTCGTCCATGACGATGTCACGATCGCGGATTTCTTCTGGATCGACAAGCTGATGCTGGGCTTGCAGAGCTTCGACGTCGTCGGCCTCGCCGGCAACAAGCGCCGCATCGCGCGCCAGCCGGCCTGGGCCTTCGTCGACGACAAGTTCACCTGGGACGACCGCGCCAACCTGAGCGGCGTCGTCGGTCATGGCGACGGATTCCCCTGTGCGATCGACGTTTTCGGCGATGTCATGCAGCCGCTCAAGCTGATGGACGGCGTGTTGCTCGCCACCCGCAAGAGCACCCTGACCCGCCATGGAATCCGCTTCGACGAACAGTTCCGCTTCCATTTCTACGACATGGACATCTGCCGGCAGTTCGAAGCCAAGAACGTCACCATGGGCGCGATCCCGCTTGGCGTCATCCACGCCAGCGACGGCGCCTTCGGCAGCCCCGCCTGGCGCGCGGGATATGAGATCTATCTCGAAAAATGGCGCGACTGAATTCTTTCAGGAAATCGCGCCGAAGCCCAAATGCGAACATGGTCTTTCGAGCGATCGACCAGCGCGAAAGCGGAGGCCCCGGATGCACCCCACGGCTTTATCCAATGGCAAGCTTTTCTTCGACACATATGTCGCTTCGCTCGGCGAAGTCACCATTATCGATCTCGGATCCCAGGACGTGAACGGCTCGCTTCGCGAGGTCTGCCCTGCGAACGCACGTTATATCGGCGTCGATTTCGCGCCGGCCATAAATGTCGATGTCATTCTCGCCGACCCCTATTCGCTGCCTTTCGAAACGGCCTCGATCGACGCCGTCGTCACCAGTTCCTGTTTCGAACATTCGGAAATGTTCTGGCTGCTGTTCAACGAAGTCCTGCGCGTCCTGAAACCCGGCGGGTTGTTCTACCTGAACGCGCCCTCGAACGGCGCGTTTCACCGCTATCCGGTGGACTGCTGGCGCTTTTATCCCGACTCCGGCCGGGCGCTTGTCGCCTGGGCGCGACGCTGCGGACTGGATGTCGAAATGCTCGAATCCTTCACCTGCCGTCAGAACCAGGACATCTGGAACGATTTCATCGCCGTCTTCGTGCGCGACGCGGCCCGCGCCAGCCAATATCAAAGGCGCATGCTTTCGCAGCATCAAGCCTATGAAAACGGCGTCGTGCTGAACGGCGCCGCGATCCTCAATCCCCAACCCTTCCCCGAAGACTTTCAGCGCCTTGTCATGCTCGGCAACGCCTATGGGGCCTTGCAGGCGAAAGTCGCCGACCTTGAGGCCCGGCTGCGGCAGGCCGAAGCCGGGGCGGCGCGGGACACGACAGGCTTGGCGGCGTTTTCAGCGACAGCGTGACGCGAACGGACGGCTGACGCGCCGGTGAATTCGGAACAAGGACGAGGTCGATGGCCGGCAAGAAATGTTCGGTGTGCCATGGCGAGACGTTTCGCCGTCAGGACGTTCTCTGGCCCGCCCTGATCAACGAATGGATGCTGGCGCCGCACGAGATCGACTATGTCAACCGCCAGCAAGGCGAATGCTGCGCCCAGTGCGGATCGAATCTGCGCTCCATCGTGCTTGGCGACGCCCTGCGCGCCGCCTTTGGCGCCAGCCTGCCGCTCCTGCAGTTCTGCGCCTCGCCCGAAGCGGCCCGATTTTCGGTTCTGGAGATCAATGAGGCCGGAACGCTGCATCCGGTCCTGGCGCGGATGCCGAAACATCAATTCGCCGCCTATCCGGCGGTCGACATGCACGCCCTCCCCTTTCCGGACGCGACTTTTGACATCGTCGTCCACTCCGACACGCTGGAACACGTGGCCAATCCCGTCCACGCCCTGTCGGAATGCCGCCGCGTCCTGCGCAAGGGCGGGGTTCTCTGCTTCACCGTCCCGATCATTGTCGGACGCATGACCCGCGGCCGCGCGGGATTGCCCTTGAGCCACCACGGCGACGCCGCTTCGACCCCGGAAGATTACGCCGTGCAGACCGAATATGGCGCCGACGCATGGACCCAGGTCGTTCAGGCGGGGTTCCGCGACCTGCATCTTTTCACCCGGGATTATCCCGCGGCAATCGCCTTCGGCGCGATGAGGACCGACTGACGCGCGCGATTCCGCCTGCTCAAGCGGGCGGCGGAATGTCGAAAGGCGCCGCCTTTTCGCCCGCCACATAGCGGCGCCACATTTCGCGATAGGCCGCCTCCAGAGTCGCCGTGAACCTGGCCCCGTCGCTGAACGGAGCGGCAAGCAGATCGCGGCGCAATTCGCGCCGCAGTTTTCTCAACCGATCGGGATCGGCCGCGAGCGCGGCGCAGCGCGCGACATAATCCGCCGGCGAGGCGGCGGCGAGATCGGCATGTCCGATATAATGCAGGAAGGCGAGCGTCTGCCGCGAGGCCAGCCTGTCTCCCGGCAGGGTGATCACCGGAACGCCCATGAACAAGGCGTCGCAGGTCGTCGTTGCGCCACCGAAGGGAAATGGGTCCAGCGCGACGTCGACATCGCCATATTCCCGAAGCATCTCGACATAGCCCGATCCCGCGCGCAATTCGATCCGCGCGGCGTCGAGCCCGTTTTCGGCGAAGGCCCTGAGCACGCTCGCCTTGACGCTGGCCTCGCTCAGACTTCGCGACTTGAGAAGCAGACGCGAACCGGGCGCGGCGTTGACGACATCCGCCCACAGCTTGAACACCCCCGGCGCGAGTTTCGTGATGTTGTTGAAACTGCCAAAAGTGAACGGCTTGCCGGAAAGGCTGGGCGGCGCCCCGAGTTCGACCTCGGGCGCCATCGGCGTGTAGCAGAAGCGGCCATAGGGCAGCCGCACCAGCGACTCGATATACCAGCGATCGGCGCCCTGCGGCGCCGAAACCGGGTCGATGATGAGATAGTCGATCGAAGGCAGGCCGATCGTGCCGGTGAAGCCGATCCAATGCGCCTGGACCGGCGCGGGCTTGAGCCCGCAAATTCCGACGCGGGTCTTGTTGGTGTGGCCGGCGAGATCGACGAGAATGTCGATGCGGTCCTGCCGAATCATTTCCGCAGCTTCCGTATCGGTCTTGCCGACAATGTCGCGCCAATGATCCGCCGAGGAGCGGAATTTTTCGGTCAGCGGATCGTTCTTGATGCAATTGTAATAGCAATAAACCTCGAACGTCTCGCGGTCATGCCGGGGGATGGCCCCCGCGGTGAAAAACCCGACCGGATGGCCGTTGAAATCGCCCGACACATAGCCGATCCGCAGCTTGCGTTCGGCCGACCCGTCGCATCCTTCGAACCGGCGCCGATCGGGCTTGTCGAACAGCCGGCCGAAGGCGCGGGCGACCTCCAGCGCGTCGTCATTGTCGTAATGCTCGGCATATTGCATCGCCATCAGCTTGTTGGAATAAGCCGCGACATATTGCGGATCGATGGCGATGGCCTTGTCGTAGACCTTGAGCGCTTCTTCAGGCGCGCCGGTATTTTGCAGGGCGACGCCGAGATTGTTTTGCGCCGCCGCGAAATTCGGATTTTCCGCCAAAGCCTTGTTGAAAAGGCCGATCGCCTGATCGCAATTGTCCTTCTCGACCAGAAAAGTCGCAAGATTGAAATGCGACGTTGCGCGGGCGTCCTGCTCCATCTGCGCAATGGCGGTTTCATAGGCTTCGATCGCTTCACCCGTGCGATCGAGCTGCATCAATGTCGCGCCGAGATTGTTGTGGGCTTCGACATAGGATGGGTCGAGCGCGATCGCCTTGCGAAACCAGGGCTCCGCTTCGTCGAATTTTCCTTCGGCGAACAGAACCATGCCACAGGTCGCCAGCGCGGCGGAAAAGTCCGGCCGCAGCGCCAAAGCGCAGCGGGCCGCGACCAGAGCCTCGTCGTTTCGCTCGATTTTCACCAGCAGAACCGCCTTGTTGTTATAGGCTTCCGCATAGTTCGGGCGACAGGCGAGCGCCGTTTCGAAACATTCCAGCGCCCGGTCGAATTCGCCCTTGACGCGCAGGATATTGCCCAGGGTGTTGTGCGCTTCCGCGAGGGACGGATTGAGCTCCAGCGCCTTCTCGCAGGCCTCGATCGCGCGGGCGACTTCCGATTTTTCCAGCAGGACCTTGGCGAGGTTGCCATGGGCGTCGGCGAAATCGTCGCGTAGCGAAATCGCCTTTTCGTAAGAGGCGACCGCTTCGTCCCGATGGCCGAGCTTCTGCTGCACATTCCCGAGCGCGTTATAGGCTTGCGCATGGGCCGGCCTCAGCTCCAGCGCCCGCAAGACGGAGGCCAGCGCCTCGTGCGGCAGATCGAGCGCCAGCTGCACCAAGGCGAGGTTGCTGTGGAAGGTCGGCTCGACGCGCTGGGCCAGGGCCTCGCGAATCAGCCGCGCCGCAAGATCGCTCTGCCCGACCTGGTGCGCCAGCACGCCAAGTCCGTGCAGCGCGTCGGCATGCGCCGGCTGGACTTGCAGAATGGCGCGGTAAAGTTTTTCGGCTTCTTCGAAGGCGCCATCGTGATGCGCCTTGGCGGCGAGCGCGAAGCTCTGGCGCAATATTTCCTGGGGCGAAAGCGACGCCGGAACCTGATCGCCCCCAGCGTTGGCCGCAACGTGATGCATGGGCGCCCTGCTCTTTCCATGATTTCGCATTCGATCGAATGAAACATCGAAGACTGACGCGAGGCTGAACAAGAACGCCGCGCTCTTTCGAGCGCGGCGCCGTTTCGATTCATCGACGATCCAGGCTTACTGGAAGAGCTTGAGGATCATCTGGCTGGACTGGTTGGCGATCGACAGCGACTGGACGCCGAGCTGCTGCTGGGTCTGCAGGGCCTGGAGGCGGGTCGAGACCTGGTTCATGTTGGCGTCCACCAGAGAGGCGACGCCGTTCTGCAGGTTGTTCTGCATCGTCGAAACGAAGGCCTGCTGCGTGGTCACCTGCTCCTGAGCGGAACCGACGGTCGCTGCGGCGGTTTCGAGGCTCGAAATGATGCTGTTGAGCGAGGTCAGCATGCCCTGGATCTGCGTACCGACGCTGGAGGTCGAGACGTTGAAGGCGCTCGCGCCGAGAACCGCGCCCGAGCCGCCCGTGCCCGCGACGCCCAGAATGCCGCCGGTCGCGCTGGCGACGGAGGTTGCGCCGGTGCCGGCGGTATACAGGTTGACGTTCGCCGTATTGACCGAGATCGATGTAACGCCGCCGCTGTTGGTATAGGAGCCGACCATGGTGGCGGTTCCCTGCGCGCTCGAAGCGGTGGCGCCGTTGACCGTGCCATTCAGCCAGTTCACGCCGTTGAAGGTGGCGCCGCCCGCGATCGTCAGCAGCGAGTTCTGCTGAGCGGTGATGTCGGTTTGAATTTGCGTCAGGTTCGCGCCGGGATTCTCCGCCGCGACCAGATCGTTCTTGATCAGGTTGACGACCGAGATCGTCTGTTCGAGCGAGGAGGTGAAAGTCGAGAGCATCGAAGCGCTTTCGTTCAGCGCCGAGGCCACGGCGCCGAGCGCGCCATTGTCGGAGGTCATGGTCGTGGCGATCGACCAATAGGACGTATTCTGCGATGCGTTCTGGATGGCGAGACCCGTCGACAGCTCCGTCTGGGTCGAGGCCAGCGAGTTCTGCGTCATCTGCAGATTCTGCAGGGCGGTCAGGGCGGAGGCGTTGGTCAGCAAATAGGACATGGCTGTGTGTTCCTTTGGGATGTGTGAACGCTACGAGAGACATCCCGGGCTTGCCGGAACAACAGGAGCGGCCTCATGCCTTTGAGTCGCGATGACTCAACCCGTCGTGCTTGAGTGCAACCTATGCGAGAATTCTTTCGCAATCTTTAACGGCCACGCTCTTGCGCCGGTTCGTCAGTTCACCGAGCGCACCAGGCTGCCGATCAGCATGTTCCAGCCGTCGATCAGCACGAAGAACAGCAGCTTCATCGGCAGGGAAATCAGCGACGGCGGCAGCATCATCATGCCCATCGACATGGTGAGCGTCGCCACGATCATGTCGATGATGAGAAAGGGCAGCACGATCAGAAAGCCCATTTCGAAGCCGCGTCGCAGTTCGGAAATCATGAAGGCGGGGATGAGCACGCGCAAATCGACCGTCGACCGGTCCTTGATCTCGAAAGCCCCGCGCGACAGATCCTCGAAAGTCTTGAGATCCTTGTCCCGCGTCTGGAGAAGCATGAACTGGCGAAACGGCTCGACGATCTTGGGGAAGGCCTCCTCCTCGCTCAGCTTGTTGTCGATCATCGGCTTGATCCCGTCCCTCCAGGATTTGTCGAAGGTCGGCGCCATGACGAAGAAGGTCATGAACAGCGCAAGGCTGATCAGCACCAGATTGGCCGGCGTGCTCTGGAGCCCGAGCCCCGAGCGCAGGAAGGACAAGGCGATGACGAATCGCGTGAAGCTCGTCACCATCATCAGCAGGCCCGGCGCGAGCGACAGAACGGTGAGCAGCGCCACCAGCTGGACGATGCGGCCCGAGGTCGAGGCGCCGCCGAGATTGTTCAGCGCGGCGGAGAAATCGCTGGCCTCCGCATGCGCCGCGCCGGCGAAAAGAATCAGCGCCGGCGGCGCAAGAAGATACGCGCGTTTCATTGCGCCACCAGCGACTCGGATGATCAGCTCGCGCACCCGGCCGTCAGACCTGATCGACGCGCGCTCGTTGAGGTCCTGGCGCAAATGCTCCAGGCCGGCGACGCCCTGGATCTGGGCCAGGGTTTCGGTGCGCAGGAAGGCGAGAATGTCGCCGGAAATCTCGCCCGCCAGCGCTTCGCCACGCGGCAGGGTCTTGCCCTCGAACAGCAATGTCGCCTCAAGACGCACCCAGACGTCGGTCGGCGAGGCGAGATTGGTGACCACCGGGGGCAAATCCATCGAGCCGGTTTCGACCATCGGCGCCGCCTTGTCGCCGTCGCCGCTTTTCGCGGCGCCGCCCTGGGCCGGCGCCGCGGCCGGATTGGCGGTCAGGTAACCCTGCGCGCCTCCGACGCCGGCCGCGATCAGCGCGGCGATGGCGAAAGCGACGGCGTTCTGCGCCAGGCTCATGCCGCCCGCGGCCCTGGGCGCCGCTTCCGCCTTGCCTGGAGTCTTGCCGGCCATCGCCCCGCCCCCCGATCAGAACAGCTTGAGCGCGTCGAAGATCTGCTGCCCCCAGGCGGGCTGCTGCACTTCGCTGATCCGGCCCTCGCCGCCATAGGAAATGCGCGCTTCCGCGATCTTCTCGTAAGAAATCGAATTGTCCTTGTTGATGTCGCGCGGCCGCACGATGCCGGCGACACGAAGCACCCGTTTCTCGAAATTCACCCGCACTTCCTGGGTGCCGCTGACGATCAGATTGCCATTGGCCAGGACGCGGGTGACGACGGCCCCGACCAGCAGTTGGATAGTCTCCGATCGGTCGATGCTTCCCTGACCGTTCGACGAACTGGACTCGCTGAGATTGCCGCTCGAATTGATCTGGGTGTTCATGTTGTATTGGTTCGGAATCCAGCTGAAGCCAAGGGTTTCCTGCGCTGTCTGCGAGCGGCCGGACGTATTGCCGAAGGTCGCCTTGTCATTGATCTGGATGACCACGGTGATGACGTCGCCGACCTTCATCGCGCGCGAATCGGTGAAAAGATTGGCCGCACCGTCGACGAACAGCGACGCGCCGGAGGGATGGCGCGCCGGCGCCAGCTCATTGATCAGCGCGGGATCGGTGCTGGCGACAAAGCCGCTGCCGACCGGGGACATCGGCGGCGAGATGAACAGCGGCGAGCGTTCGTTGAGACACCCCGAAAGCGGCGCGGCAAGGACAATGGCGAACAGACCGGCGCCGAGGCGGCGGACGCGGCAAGAGCGAAGGATCACGATTTCTTCCCGTCGGATTTGGCGACGACGCCAGTGAGGAGGTCGCTCAGGCGCGCCGCGCGCGCGGCGTCCATTTCGGCCATCACCGCGCTGGCGACCGCCGGCTTCATTTTCAGCAGCAGCGCGGCCGCCGTATCGTCGTCCATGTCCTGCAGTTGGGCGGAGGCGGCGTCGGGCTTCATCTTGCTGTAGATCGTGACCAGACTGGCGCCGGCCTTGTCGAGCAGCTCCTCGCGCTTGGAGACCCACTGCCGGATTTCCGCGGTCCTGGCGTCGAGTTCGGCGATCTTTGCCGCCAGATCGGCCTGCAAGCTCTTGATTCGCTGCTCCTGCCACGCCAGCCGCGCGCTGTCCGCGGAACCGGCGATGGCGACGCAATAATTTTCGACGCCCTTCATGCCGCTTGCTGTCAGGGGTCTGATCGGCGACAAGCCGGATCGACGGACCGCGGCATGCCGCAGGCCCGGAAGGGGCGGATCGGCCGCCGCGGCCGGATTGTTCTTCGCCGGCAACTCGCCCTGTTCATTGGCCCAGGCGGGCGCGAGCGCGGCGAGACAGAACAGGATCAGCGAAAGCGAACCAAGCGAGCGGATCATCGGCATGCGTCCTTTGCCGCACTCTGCGCCAGCAAGCTTGCGTTAAGCAGGATTTACCATTGCGACCCGGGAGCTGCGGGCGCGGATGCATTGGCGAGGCAATGCATCCGCGCCCTGACCGACGCGGGGGGAGCTGGCCTGCGTCAATCCTGTCGCATCAGCCCTTTTTCAAGGGCCGATGGCGTCATTGAAACACGATATCCGCCTGCAGCGCGCCCGCCGCCTTGATTGCTTGCAGGATCGCGATGATCCCCGGCGGCTTGACGCCGATCCGGTTCAGGCCGCGCACCAGCGCCCGCAGACTGCTGCCGCCCAACATCGCCACCGAGCCGCCGCTTTGCGACGCGTTGATCTCGGTCTGCGGCGTCACCACGGTGCGTCCGCGCGCGAAGGGCGCCGGCTGCGACACCTGCGGCGTTTCGGTCACGCGCACGGTGAGCGCGCCCTGGGTGACCGCGACCGGCGTGATCTGGACATCCTGGCCGATCACGACGGTGCCGGTGCGCGAATCGACGACCACCCGCGCCGGCGTGTCGGGCTCGACCATCAGCTCGCCGATCTCGGCGATGAAATGGGTCGCGTCGACGGCGGGCGGCCGATTGATCGCGACGGAATTGGGGCTTTGTTCGACCGCCGCGCGCCGGCGATAGCGCGCCCACGAATAAGCGTTGATCGCATCGGCGATCCGCACGGCGGTGGCGAAATCGGGATTGCGCAATTCGAAGCTCATCGGGCCGCCGTCCGCCATGCGGGTCGACGATCTCGCGCTCGACCGTGGCGCCGTTGGAGATGTGGCCGGCCGTCGGCACGCCCTGGGTGAGCGTCTCGGCCTGGCCCTGCGCGGCGAATCCGGTCACCGAGACCGCGCCCTGCGCCACCGCATAGACCTGTCCGTCGGCGCCGCTCATCGTCGTCAGCAGCAGCGTGCCGCCCATCAGCGACGCCGCGTCGCCCATCGACGACACCGTGACGTCAATCCGTGTGCCGCGCGCGGAAAAAGGCGGCAGTTCGGCGGTGACCATCACCGCCGCGACATTGCGCGTGCGCAGATTGGCGTTGCGCACGTTCACGCCCATGCGGTCCATCATCGCCTGCAGCGATTGGCCGGTGAACGGCGCATTCTGCAAAGTGTCGCCGGTGCCCTGCAGTCCGACCACGAGGCCGTAGCCGACGAGCTGATTGTCGCGCACGCCCTTGACCGAAGTGATGTCCTTGATCCGCACCGCCGCGCCGGCGGGAACGCTGGCCAGAACGGCGATCAGGACGAAAGCGCAGGCGCGAAGAAAATCGCATGTCAGCCGTCCCTGGACGCGAATGGAACCATCCGCCTGCACGGTTCCGATGACCACCATGCCACTGTCGAGATTGCGCGCCTGCACGACCTGGCCCACCGTGCCGTTCTGGAGGGCCTGCGCCTGCGTCACGATGCTGAGGCCGTCCTGCTGGTAGCAGATCGAGACCAGGGTTCCCATGGTCACGAGGCGCGGCGACTCCACTGCGATCGCGACGATCGGCTTGCCCGGCAGCAAGGTGCGCCGCGCGACCTTGCCGACCAGGTCGGCGCGGTCCCAGACATGCGTCATAGGGCGGCCGGCGTAATCCGTGCACATCCGACAGCATCCCGTCGGCGATCTTTTCGCCGGGGTAGATCACCTGCGACGCCGTGGGGAGCGGACGCGGACCGGCCTGCGCCGCCCCGGCGAGCAGGAGCAGCGCGGCGCCGAGGAGAAGCGCGGCGGCGCGCGATCATGACGTCCTCATGTTGGAGATGGTCGCCGCCATGGAGCTGGCGGCCTCGACCACCTTGGAGTTCATCTCATAGGCGCGCTGCGCCTCGATCATGTTCGAGATTTCCGACACCGGATCGACATTGGAGGCTTCGAGATAGCCCTGGTTGATCGTGCCGAAGCCCGGGTAGGTCGGCATGCCGACGACCGGCTGTCCGGACGCGGCGGTCGGCTGGAACAGATTGCCGCCCATCGCCATCAGGCCCGCCTCGTTGACGAAATTGGCGAGCGTGATTTGGCCGATCTGCTGCGGATTGGTCTGACCGCCGATCGTCGCCTCGACCAGGCCGCTCTGGCTGATGGTGATCGCCGTCGTATTGTTGGGCACGACGATCGTGCGGCTGGATCGGATAGCCGTCGCTGGTGACGATCTGGCCGGTGGCGTTGGTGCTGAGCGAGCCGGCGCGGGTATAGAGCGTCGTGCCGTCCGGCATCGTCACCTGGAACCAGCCGCGGCCATTGATCGCGAGATCGAGCTGGTTGCCGGTGTTGGTCAGCGAGCCCTGGATGTTCAGCGGACGGATCGCGGCGGTGCGCACGCCGAGGCCGATCTGGGCGCCTTCGGGCACGACGGCCGTCTGGCCGCGCGTGGACATGCCCTGGAGACGTTCCGCCTGATAGATCAGATCGGTGAATTCCGCGCGCGAGCGCTTGAACGCCGTGGTGTTGATATTGGCGATATTGTTGGCGATCACTTCCAGATTCTGGGTCTGGGCGGTCATGCCGGTCGCGGCGATGGCGAGCGCTCTCATCGGCTCTTCACTCCCTTGCCTAAATCTGCATCTGGCCGATCTGCTGCCAGGCGGCGACCGCCTTGTCGCGGATGGCAGCGCCGTCTGCAAGCGTCTGCTCCGCCGACATCACGCTTTCCGTGACCTGCTGAACGCTCGCCTTGCCCTCGACGCCCTTGATCGAGGTCGCCTCGGCGCCCCTGAGGCTATGCAGCGCGTTGCTTGCCGCCTGGGACATGGCGGCGCCGAAATCCTGTCCGGCGGTCGCGGCGGGGGCCGCGGAGACCGCGCCGGTCAATGACTGGACGGCGCTGGCGGCAAGGGGAAGCAGTGCGGGGATCATGTCAACTCCTCATCAGGTCGATCGTGTCGGTAATCATCTGGCGCGTCTGTTTCACCACCTGGAGATTGGCCTCGTAGGAGCGGTTGGCCTCGCCCATGTCGGCCATCTCGAACAGAAGATTGACATTGGGCAATTTGACGTCGCCCTTGGCGTCGGCGGCGGGATTGCCCGGCATGTGCTGGACGTTGAAAGGCGTCGCGTCCTCGCCGACCGATTTCACCGCGACCAGATTGTCGCCGCTGGCGCGGTCAAGCTCGTCCTCGAAGGTGATGGTCTTGCGCCGGTAGGGATCGGCGCCGGCGAAGGATCCGGTCGATTGGGCGTTGGCGATGTTTTCCGAGACGACGCGCAGGCGCGCCGATTGGGTCTCCAAGCCGGAGCCCGCGATAAGCAGCGAGGACGCGAGGGGATCGATCGACATGGTCCAACCTCCAAGGCTCAAGCCTTCACCGCGTTGATCAGCATCTGATGGAACGCGCGGACGACATTGACATTGAGCGAATGGGCGCGGGTGACGTCGCTCGCCTTCATCATTTCCTGTTCGAGATTGACGCTGTTGCCCGAATAGACGACGTCCCACGAACTCCTGCGGCTTGACCTTCACGCTCTCGCCGCTGGCGGAGACGGGCTGGATATGCCCGGGACTGGTCGTCGCCATCGACAATTGCAGGTTCGACATGACGGAGTCGAAAGGCGCGAGATCGCGCGCCTCGTAGCCCGGCGTATTGGCGTTGGCGACATTCGACGCGATCGTCGCTTCGCGCGCGTCGAGCCAGTTCGCCTGCCGGGAGGCGAGCGCAAACAGCGCCAGCGTCTGCATGAGGATCTCCGCCAGGGTTCGATCTGCGCCGGTGGGCGCGGCTTTCCTTCAGCGCGAGATTAGGCGGCGAATCTTGCCCCAGGCTGGCGCGGTCAGACGGCCATGCCCTTCGCGCGGCGCCGTTTCGCCGTGGACGCGGCGGGTGAGAATGACGCGGTTTTCGCCATGCGGCTTGAACTCGCTGGAATAGCCGATCACGCTTTCGGCGGCGCCGAGCACCAGATAGCCGTCCGGCGCGAGGGCGCGCGCCATGCGCGCCAGCACGTCGCGCTTCTGCTCCGGCGCGAAATAGATCAGCACGTTGCGGCAGAAGATCACGTCGAACACGCCGAGATGGGAAAAATCGCCCATCAGGTTCTGCTGGCGAAAATCGACGCGCGCCTTGATGTTCTGGTTGATCGCCCACTGGTCCTTGCGCTTGGTGAAATAGCGCACGAGATGCGACATGGGCACGCCGCGCTGCGCCTCGAAATGGCTGTAGACGCCCTCGCGCGCTCGTTTCAGAACGGATTCGGCGATGTCGGTGGCGACGATGTCCACGCTCCAGCCGGCCAGCCGGCGGGCTTCCTCGTCGAGGATCATCGCCAGGGAATAGGGCTCCTGGCCCGTCGAACAGGCGGCCGACCAGAGGCGAATGCGCCGCCTCTGCGCGCGCGCCTTCAGCAGATCGGGCAGGATCGCGTTGCGAAAGCCCTCGAAAGGCGCGCGGTCGCGGAAGAAGAAGGTCTCGTTGACGGTCATCGCCTCCGTCACCTTCCGGGCGAGCGCGCGATCGGTCTCAAGCCGCGCGACCAGTTCGGGCAGGTCCTTGAGGCCCGACTGCTGGATCACCGGATTGAGCCTGGCCTCGACCAGATATTGCTTCTCGCGGTCGAGCGAGAGACCGGAGGATTTCAGCAGGAAATTCTGCAGGGCGACGAAAGCCTGGGACATGACGCGATACCTCGACGAACTCGACAAGGCGGGCGGCGGCGGCGATCAGCAGAGGCCGACTTCCTCGAATTTCGATTTCACGATCTGCTTGTTGAAGGGCTTCATGATATATTCGTCGGCCCCCGCCTGCATCGCGCGGGTGATATGTTTCACGTCGCTTTCTGTCGTGCAGAACAGCACTTTCGGCGTCGCGCCATTGGGCATCTGGCGCAGGTTGACGAGGAACTCGAGCCCGTCCATCACCGGCATGTTCCAGTCGAGCAGGATCGCGTCCGGCATCGAGGCGGAGACGGCGGCGAGCGCCTTCTGGCCGTCCTCGGCCTCCAAGGCCTTGAAGTTCAGCTCTTCCAGGATTTTCTTGGCAATGCGCCGGATCATGGGCGAATCGTCGACAACCAGCACGTTCTTCATGGTCTATCTCCGTTGTGAAATTTCGCCTGAGGGCGAGGGTTCAGCGGTCCTCGCTGAAGTCGAAGACCGCGTCGATGTCGAGCAGGGGCATGATTCGCCCTGCGACGCGATGATAGGCGGCGGCGAATTTCGCCCGGCCGCGCGCGATATGCGGCGGCGGCGGGATGGCGGCGCCAGGCGCGAGGCTCAGCACGTCGCCGATTTCATCCACCAGCAGCGCGAACGCCTCGCCGCCGTGCTCGATCCCGATCGCGAGACTCCCGGGGCCGCCGTCCTCAGGCGCCAGGCCGAGCCGCCGGCGCAGGCTCACCGCCGTGACGATCTTGCCGCGCAGGTTGACGAGGCCGACGATGTCGCGCGGCCCTCCCGGCGCGCGCGTGACCGCGCCGATGCGGAAAATGGTCTGAACGCGGGTCACCGGCAGGCCGAAAACGTCGTCGGCGACCTTGATCGAGAAATAGCCGTCGAGCGCATTGGCCGCGGCGCGCGGCGTTTCGCTCGAGATGCGGGAAGACTCGAAGCTCATGCGGCGACTCCCGAGGCAAAAGCGACGCTGTCCCGGAAGCCATCGTCGGCGACGCAGGCGCGGATGAGGTCAAGCAACTGGTTGCGCTGGAATTTCCCGACCGCAGCCGCCATGCCGGCGGCCTCGGCGGCGCGGATGATTTCGCGGCTGGCGAAAGGCGCGAGCGCGATCATCGGCGCGCGCGCGCCGGCGGCGCGCAGGCGCCCGGCGAGTTCGAAGCCGGCGCCGTCGGGCAGATCGACATCGACGAGAATTGCGTCGAAGCGCGGGTTCTGGCCGATGCGCGAGACGGCCTGGGCGCCGGTCTCCGCCTTGACCACTTCGAAACCCGCGGCCTGGAGCGTGGCCGAAAGCATGTCGCGGAAGAAGGCGGCGTCGTCCACCAGCAGCAGGCGGCGCTTGCGCTGGGCGCCGCTCTCGCCGGCGCCGCGCAGCATGGCGATGAAAAAAGCGATGTCGAGCAATTCGACGACCTTGCCGTCGAAATGGGCGGCGCCGACGATTCCCGGCGAGTCGCCGGCGATTTCCACGTCGAGCCTTTCGTCGACGATGTCGAGGATGTCGTCGACCAGCAGGCCGAAGGGCTCGCCGTCGGGCGCGATGACGAAGACGGTGTTGTCGCCCTCCTTCACCATCACGTCCGAGGCGGCGGGGACGATCGGCATCAGGCGCCCCTGGTGCTGCGTCAGCATCATGCCGCTGGAATGGTCGATCTTTTCCGACGACACGGTTTCGATCCGCGCGACGTTCGACAGCGGCAGGACCTTGTCCACGCCGGAGCCGGCGCGGAAATAGATGAGCCGCATCCTGTCGGCGCCGCTCGCGCGCCCGACCTCCGCCTCGGCCGTCGCCGCCTCGCGCGACGGCGAAAGCCCCAAGGCCTCGCGCAGCCCGTTCGGGTCGAGAATCAGCACCACCGAGCCGTCGCCGAGAATGGTGTGGCCGGAGAAGGCGGCGAGATGCTGGAGCGAGCCGCCCATCGGCTTGACGACGATTTCCTGCACATCGGTGACCGCGTCGACCGTGATGCCGAAGGACTGGGCGCCGACGCGCATGATGACCGCCAGCTGCTCGGGATCGGCGGCGGGCTGCTTCAGGCGGCGCGAGGTCGAGAAGCTCGGCGAGGCTGCCGATCGGCAGCACCGCCTCGCGCAATTGCAGGATCTTCGACCCCTGGACGAATTCGATGCGATGCTCGCCGCCGGCGACGCCGACCGCCTCCACCACCGAATGCTGCGGCAAGGCGAAGCGCTGGCCGCCGGCTTCGACGATCAGCGCCGGCGCGATGGCGAGCGTCAGCGGGATCTTGAGCGCAAAACAGGTTCCATGCCCCGGCGTCGAGGACAAGGCGACCGAGCCGCCGATCGCCTGGATGTTCTCACGCACGACATCCATGCCGACGCCGCGGCCGGAGACATTGGTGACCTTTTCGGCGGTCGAGAAGCCCGGCGCGAAGATGAATCGGTAGATTTCCTCGTCGCTCATCCGTTCGAGCTGCGGCTCGGACGCCAGCCCCAGCTTCAGCGCCTTTTCCTTGATCCGCGCCTTGTCGAGGCCACGCCCGTCGTCGCTGATTTCGATGGTGATCTGGCCGGCCTCGTGCGAGGCGGCGACCCGCACCGTCCCGGCCGCCGGCTTGCCGAGCCGCACGCGCTCGTCGGGGCTCTCCAGCCCATGGTCGGCGCAATTGCGCACGAGATGGGTGAGCGGATCGCGGATCAGCTCGATCAGCTGGCGGTCGAGTTCGGTGTCGCCGCCGTCGGTGACCAGATTGATCTTCTTGTTCAGCTCGGCGCCAAGATCGCGGATCATGCGCGGCAGATTGGCGAACACGCGCTCCACCGGCTGCATGCGGGCGCGCATCACGGCGTCCTGCAGGTCGGAGGTCAGGGTGGACAGGCGCTGGAGCGGCGACTTCAGCGCTTCATCGTCCTTGTGGCGCGTGATCTCCATGAGCTGATTGCGCGTCAGCACCAGCTCCGACACCAGCTGCATGATGCGCTCGAGCGTGTTGAGATTGATCCGGATCGTCTCGGCGCGCTTGCCCTGCGCCGGCTCGGCGCTTTGAGGGGCGGCCGGCGCGGCGCCTGCCCCAGGGGGCGCGGCCACGGGCGCGCGGCGTGGTTCCGGCGCCGGCGTCGCAGGCGCCGCCGCCACGACGGGCCGCAGATCGGGATCCTCCTCGGGGACGGCGTCCGCCGGCGCCGCCTCGGGAGCGCCCCGGCATTCGGCGACCCGCGCTTCGAGCAGCGCGATCATGTCTTCGTCGTCGCCTTCGCCTTCGGCGCCCTTCTCCTCCAGTTCGACGAGCAGCGCCTTGATGCGGTCCACCGCGGCGAGAATGGCGGAAACGACATCGGGCGTCGCCGTGGCGCCCTCGCGCAGCGCCCCGATCAGACTTTCCGCGGCATGGGTCAGCCGCTGAAGCCGGGCCAGGCCGAGGAAGCCGCAAGTGCCCTTGATGGTGTGAACAAGTCTGAAAATGCTGGCGATGAGGCCCGCATCCTCCGGATGACTTTCGAAAGCCACGATCTGCGCCGACGCCGCCTCGACCTGCTCGCCCGATTCGGCGAGGAATTCTTTCAGCATTTCATCCATGGCTCGGCTTCCGCTGTTTCTTCGATGGCGTCGTCTTGCTGTCGGGCTTGTTCTCTCGCGCCAGGCTCACCGGGCCCTCGTTGATCAGCCGCGCCACATAGCCGAGGCCCGCGCGCATCGCCTCGGCGGTCGCCTCGCAGGGTTCGACGATCGAATTCGGGGAAGTTGGGGCTGTTCATTTCTTCCGCAACCCTGGCTTGCGCGTCGAGCGCGATGTCGTTCAGGCGTTTCAGCAGAGATTCGAAGCGCGCGCGCAAAGCGGGATCGACCTTGTCATAGCGGCGCGCCGCCTCCCGCGCCCCGGGCAGAGGCGACTGCTGGAAATATTCCCGATAGCTGCGCGGGCGCCAGGCCAAAGCCTCGTCGGTCATTTCCGGCATGGTCGGCAGAAATTCCAGGACAAGCAATATCTCATTGAACATATTCAGATAATCATTGGCCAGTCCGGTGACCGGACTCACCAGGCCGAGCCCGGGATCGCCGCCGTGATGGTCGTGACCGGCAATTTGCGATTGAAGCGCCGCCCCTCGGTTTGACATCGCCGACAATACCCGTATTGGTTGTACTTGATCGTTATTGCTCGCAACACGATAAGAAACAGTTACCGTTTTGAATCCCACCCGCGCGCTTTGTCATGCGTCGCGCGCCGCGGAGCCTCTTTCACAAATACAACTTATGGTTGTTCTTTTTTAACGAACCGCGCGCATCATGCGCGAGACGGCGAGGCGGCGGCTCCGACCTCCACCCGAAACACGAAGGCCCGACAGACCCGCGCGCCGGCGGGCGCATTGCGAACAGGAGCGGGATTTCCACATGCTGACTCGAAAACCCGCGACATCGGCCATTCGCGTTCTCGTGGTCGACAATTCGAGTTTCATGCGCAATGCGATCACGCGCCACATCCAGCGCGACGCGCGCTTTCTGGTCGTCGGCGCGGCGGTCAACGGCCGCGAGGCCGTCGCCAAGGCGAAGGAGCTGCGCCCCGACGTCATCACCATGGACGTCGAAATGCCGGAGATGAACGGCATCGAGGCCTTGCGGCAGATTCTCGCGCAAACCGCGATCCCGGTCATCATGCTGAGCGCCCAGACCGAGGCCGGCGCCAAGACGACGATCCAGGCGCTGCAATATGGCGCGATGGACTTCATCCCCAAGAAGGCCGGCTTCGAGCAGTTGCATGAAAAGCTGCTCGCGGTCGCCGGAGCCGCCCGCGCGCGCCTGTCGCCGATCGTGGCGGTCGCGGCGCCGCGCGCCCCGGCGGTTGCGGCGAAGCCCCGCGTCGGCCCCCTGCGGCCGCGCATCGTGGTGATCGGCAGCAGCACCGGCGGCCCGCGCGCGCTGATGCAGGTGCTCGAACGCCTGCCCGCGCAGTTCCCCGCGCCGATCGTGATCGCCCAGCACATGCCGGCGCAATTCACCTCGGCGATGGCGAAATGGCTCGCCGATCATTGCCCGTTGAACATCGTCGAGGCGGCCGACGACATGCGCCTTACGCCGGGCGGCGTCTATATCGGGCCGGGCGGGATGCAGTTCCGCGTCGTCAACGGCCGCGCCAGGATTTCCGCCGACCAGGGCGAGAGCCTCTACAAACCGAGCGTGGACGTGCTCGCCGACAGCGTCGCCGCGGCCTATGGCGGCAATGCGCTGGCGATCATGCTGACCGGCATGGGCAATGACGGCGCCAGGGGCTTTTTGAAGCTCAAGGAGGCGGGCGCCTATGTGATCGCGCAGGACCAGGCGTCCTCGGCGGTGTGGGGCATGCCGCGCGCCGTCGCCGAATCCGGCGCCGCCGACGAAATCCTGCCCGTCGGCGAAATCGCCAAGAAGGTCAACGCGCTGCTGGGCCTCCCCGTCTGACGCCCAGGATCAGGGCGTAGCCGGCGGGCCTTCCGGAATCGCGGGCGCGACCTGCGCGAGCGAGCGCTGGCTGGCCACCACGACCCAGTAATCGCCCATCCGCCGGATGGCGATGACTTTTCCGATTCCGGGCGCCTCGTCGCCAATCCGGACCCGACGAAAGCCGTTCGCGGATTCGAGCAGGGCGTTGTCGTCATTCAGTTCGACGATGCGGACATTGTGACGTTCCGGCTGGCTGCCGGGCTCTGGATGCGGCGGCACGGCGCCGACCGGGGTCATGTCGATCGTGATCATGCGCTTCGGGCCGCGCGTCCTGCCCTCTGCGCCGGCCGCGCGGACCGCGGCCTCGACCGCCTTGACCCGATTGGGCTGGGCGAAAATCGCGAAATCCTGCATGGCGTAGATGCGCGGGGCGCCGTCCTGATGTTTGAACATGAAGACCGCGAACCATACCGATCCCGCCGCGCAGGCGAGGCCGACCGCTTTCAAGGCGAGATCGCTCATGCGTTCTTCCCCGTTTCGGCGTTCCTGTCGCCCTGCAGGGCGTCCGCCAGTTCGCGAAAGGCGTCCACGCTCGGCGGGTCGTCGATCGACTGGCTCATGCCCTCGTAGATTTTCGGCGCGAAGGCCACGGCCTGGTCCATCAGCGGATCGGAGCCGGCGTGATAGCCGCCCATCAGACGCAGGTCGCGCGAGGATTCATAGCGCGCGATCATGCCGCGCAATTTCATCACCAGCGCCCGCTGCTCCCTGGTCCAGACGTGATGCGCGAGCCGCGACACCGACGACAGCACGTTGACCGCCGGATAGCGCCCCTGGTCCGCTATGGCGCGGTCGAGCACGATATGGCCGTCAAGCGCGCCGCGCACATTGTCGGCGACCGGATCGTTGTGATCGTCGCCGTCCACCAGCACCGAGAACACGCCGGTGATCGATCCGCCGCCGGACTCGCCCGGCCCGGCGCGCTCCAGCAGCCTGGGCAATTCGGAAAAGACGCTCGGCGCATAGCCGCGCGCCACCGCCGGTTCGCCGGCGGCGAGCGCCACATCGCGCGCGGCATGGGCGAAACGCGTGATCGAATCGACGATCAGGAGCACCGACTCGCCCTGGTCGCGCAGATATTCCGCGACGCTCATCGCGGTCTTCGGGCGCCAGGCGGCGCATCATCGCGCTCTCGTCGCCGGTCGCGACCACGGTGATGGCGAGCTTGCGGTTCTCGCCCAGGGCGTCGTCGAGAAATTCGCGCACCTCGCGGCCGCGCTCGCCGACCAGCCCGATCACCACGCTGTCGAAGCCCGGCGAGCCCGCCAGCATCGCGAGCAGGGTCGATTTTCCCACGCCGGAGCCGGCGAATATTCCGATGCGCTGGCCGGCGCAGATCGGGGTGAAGAAATCGACCACGCGTATGCCGCTCTTGATCGGGCGGCGCACGCGCTCGCGCCGCATCGCCGCCGGCGGCTCGGCGTCGATCGGCACGGAGCGCGGCCCTTCGAGCAGCGGACCGAGACCGTCGACGGGACGGCCGAGCGCGTTGATCACCCGCCCCTTCCAGGAGTGGTGGGGCTTGAGCCGCATCGGCCGCGACCGGAAGGCGAGATGGCCGACGCCGGCCTTGACCCGCGCGTCAAAACTCTTGACCGTCACGGCGGCGGAATCGATCCGCACGACCTCGCCCGGCGCCCCGTGCTCGTCGCCATCGACGCAGACGACGTCGCCGAGCTTGAGAAGCCGCGACAAGCCGGCGACGCGAAAAGCCGACGGCCCGATTTCGGTGATGACGCCGCCGACGCGAACCGGATCGATCCGCAGTTCCGCCTCCTGAACCTCGCGCAGCAATTGCTCCAGCGCCCGCATCTCAACCTCCCGCCGTCATGAAGTCGCGCCGAGCGTCTTGATCGCGTCCAGCAACGAGCCTTCGGTCGACCGGGTCGCGTTGGACGCCGAGTCGAAGGCGCGCGACACCTCGATCATGCGCGTCATTTCCAGCACCGGATTGACATTCGAGCCTTCGGCCACGCCCTGCGCCACGCCATTGTTGGAGAGGTCCAGCACCGGGGCCGCGGGAATGTCAGGCTTGACCGAGGAATTGTCGAAGCGGGTCAGCCGCGCGGCGGGATCGATCGAAAACAGGCCGACGGCGGCGATCTGCGCGCCGTTCTGGGTGATCATCCCGTCCTGGGAAATGGTCGGCGCCCCGGCGCCCGGATCGAGCATGATCGGCGCGCCGCCGGCGTCGAGGATCGGGTAATCATCGACGCTGCGCAACATCCCGTTGTCGTCCATGTGCAGGCGGCCGTCGCGCGTGTAGACGACGCCGCTCGGGCTCTGCAACGCGAACCAGGCGTCGCCCTGCACCGCGATGTCGAGCGGGTCGCCGGTTCGGGTCAATCCGCCCGGCTGGCGCGAAATATAGCTGTCGCCGGTCGCCGCGAAAGCGGTGGGCTCGCGCCCCGACTGCGACAGGACGGTCGAAAAGGTCACTTCCTCGGCGCGGAAGCCGCCGGTGTTCACGTTGGCGATATTGTTGGCGATCGTGTCGAGGCGCTTCTGCAAGGCGACCTGACCCGAGAGCGCGACATAAAGGCTCGATTGCATCCTATGGTCCGTCTTCTTGGCGTCCGCCTTCCGGGCGAAAAGCGCGTCCGGCGGCATCACACCGCCCCGCGCTTGCTCCAGGCTTGCTTTGGAGGGTTCAGCCTGGCGCAAGCCCGAACCCGCCTAATGCGCGCAGCCATACCAAGCGGAGCGCGGTCTTGAATTTCGTCATCGGCCTGGTCATTTCCTTCGGCTGCATGCTGGGCGGCTATGCGGCGCTCGGCGGCCACCTCCACACCCTGCTCCAGCCCTTCGAATTCATGATCCTCGGCGGCGCGGCGCTCGGCATTTTCGTCGTCGCCAATCCCGTGCCGGTGATCAAGGACACCGGGACGGCGATGGTCGAGGCGATCACCGGCAAGGCGCCGAAGCAGAAGGACTTCCTCGACATGCTCTCGCTGCTTCACGCGCTGATGCGCGAGATGCGCGGCAAATCGCGCGGCGAGGTCGAGGGTCATATCGACAATCCGGCCGAATCCGAAATCTTCCGCGGCCATCCCAAGTTGCTCGGCAACAAGCTGCTGCTCGGGTTCGTCTGCGATTACGCCCGTCTCATCATCATCGGAACCGCGCGGTCCTACGAGATCGAGGCGCTGATGGACGAGGAAATCCAGACCATCACCTATGACAAGATGAAGCCCTACCACGCCTTGACCACGATCGCCGACGGCTTTCCCGCGCTCGGCATCGTCGCCGCGGTGCTCGGCGTGATCCACGCCATGGGCGCGCTCGACCAGGGCCCGGAAGTTCTCGGCGGCCTGATCGGCGCGGCGCTGGTCGGCACCTTCACCGGCATTTTCGCGTCTTACGGCATCATCGCCCCGGTGGCGCAGCTGATCAAAGCCACGCGCACCAAGCAGTTGCGCCAATTCGTGCTGATCAAGCAGACCTTGCTGGCCTATATGAACGGCGCGATGCCGCAGATCGCGGTGGAGTTCGGCCGCAAGACCATTCCCGCCAAGGAGCGTCCGACCATCGACGAGGTGGAGAACGAAACAACCTCCGGCGGCGCCGAGCGGCAGGCGGCCTGAGCCATGGACGCCAATACCGATTCCTCGCCGCGGGGCGCGGCCGAAAGACTGCTCGACAATCCGGGCCTGAGCGTCGAGCGCCTGCCGATGCTCAGCCTTATCTTCGACCGGCTGGCGACGGCCTGCGCCGAAGGCTTGCGGCCTTTTTCGCCGGCGATCCTGACCTGTTTCGTCAATTCGATCGCGACCGACCATGTGTGGGACGCGCTCGACGCCTATGACGGCAGCATCGCCGCCATTCTCTATTCGCCGGAGCTCGACGCGCGCATTCTCGTTGGGCTCGACCGGCGCTGCATGTTTTCGCTGATGGAAGTCCTGCTTGGCGGCGACGGCAAGGAGCCGCCCCACGAGGACGACCGCAATTTCTCCACCCTCGAAACGCGGGTCGCGCAGACCGTGTTCGAGATCGCCGCCGATGCGCTCCATTCCGCCTTCGGGCCGATCATCGCGACGAAATTCCGTCTGGAGCGCGTCGAGACGCGCATGGACTTCACGGTCATGGGCCGCCGCAACGTGCTGGCGGTCATCGCCAAGATCCTGATCCAGGCCATGGACATCGGCGGCCAGATGTTCGTGGTGATCCCCCAGCCCGCGCTGACCCCGATCCGGCAGCAATTGTCGCGCGACCTTTCGAGCGACGGCTCTGCGAGCGACCCGCGCTGGCAGAAAATGATGCGCGCCGGAATCGAAAAGGCGGAAGTCACCGCTTTCGCCATTCTCGACGAAACCAGCCTGACGCTCGGCGACGTCTCGGATTGGCGGGTGGGCGACCTCATTCCGCTCAAGGCCGCCGCCGACACCAAGATTCGGCTCGATTGCAAGGGCCAGTCGCTGTTCTGGTGCGAACTTGGCCAGGCGAAAGGGCATTACACGCTGAAAATGGCCGACCGTGTCGACAATGAGGAAATGCCGCTGGCGCAATTCCTCGAACTTGTCGGCGCGGCCCAACGAAGCTGAACTCTTGCTTCACGAGAGGACGACATGGCTGAAGCCGAAGACTTGCTGCAAACGGCGCCCCCGCCGATGGAAGGCCCCGACGACGCCGCCGATGGCGAAGCGCGCAAGCATGACGCGATCCTGCGCATTCCGGTGACGGTCCAGGTGGTGCTGGGCTCGGCGCGCATGCCGGTCGCCCATCTGATGAAGCTCGGGCGCGGCGCGGTGGTGGCGCTCGACCAGCGCGTCGGCGAGCCGGTGAATGTCGTCGTCAACGGCCGCATCATCGCGCGCGGCGAAGTCGTCGTGGTGGACGAGGACAATTCGCGTTTCGGCGTCTCGCTGACCGAGATCGTGGGATCCGCCGATGCCGACGCCTTCGTCTGAGGAGCCCCTCCACGCCGGCGGCGCTCACGCCGGGCGCGCCCACCACCTGGCGCGGCCGCTGTTCGGCGCCGAAAAGGTCGCCGCGCTGCTGCTCACCCTCGACAAGCCGATCGCCGGACGCCTGCTGAAGCGCCTCGACTCGCTCGAATTGCGCCAGGTCACCCGCGCGGCCTCCGAACTCGGCGCGGTCAATCCCGCCACCATCGAAAGGCTGATCGTCGATTTCGAGGAGCAATTTTCCTCCGGCGCCGAACTCATCGGCTCCGCCGGCGAGGCGGAAAATCTCCTGGCCGGCGCCCTGCCGCCGGAAGAAGCCTCCGAAATCCTTTCCGACGTGCTCGGCAATTCCAACAAGGCGATGTGGGACCGGCTCTCGGCCGCGCCCGAGGGCGCGCTTGCGTCCTATCTGATGAAGGAGCATCCGCAGACCTCCGCCTTCGTCCTCTCCAAACTCTCCTC
This sequence comes from uncultured Pseudomonadota bacterium, assembly GCA_963727035.1. Taxonomy (GTDB): domain Bacteria; phylum Pseudomonadota; class Alphaproteobacteria; order Rhizobiales; family Beijerinckiaceae; genus Rhodoblastus. The sequence goes on from CAVSEY010000028.1 coordinate 37,108, forward strand.
CGGCGCGGCGGCGAAGATCATGGCCCAGACCCCGCGCGACCTGCGCAACGGTCTGATGCGCCGCATGCTGTCGCCGCGCCCGGTGATGGACCCGATGATGCGCCTGCTCGAACGCACGCTGCATGAGGATCTGCTGCTGAATGTCGCGCGCAACACCGGCGCCGACACCCATTCCAAGATCGCCGACATCATCAACAAGATGGAGCGCGACCAGATCGAGGACGTGCTGCAATCGCTGGCCGAGGACCGGCCCAAGGACGCCGAAACCCTGCGCGGCCTGCTCTTCACCTTCGAGGACATCGCCAAGCTTTCCACCCGGGCGCGCACCACCGTCTTCGACAAGGTTCCGGCCGACCGCGCCATTCTCGCGCTCAAGGGCACCGATCCGACCTTCCGCGAACTCATCCTGTCCTCGATGGGCGCTCGCGCCCGCCGCATGGTGGAGAACGAACTCAACACCGGCGGCCCGGCCCAGCAGCGCGACGTGATGAAGGCGCGGCGCGCGATCGCCGACATGGTGCTCGAAATGGCCGAGCGCAATGAAATCGAAATCCACGGCTCCGGCGAGGCGGACGCCATGTTCGAATGAATCCCGTCGCTGAGGCTTGCCGGCGATGAGCGACGCGCCCGACCGGGAAAGCCAGACCGAGGAAGCAACCGACAAGAAGATTCACGATTCGCTCGAACGCGGCGAGACGCCTTTTTCGCGCGAAGCCTCGCTGTTTGCGAGCCTTCTCGCCTCGCTGATCTTCTTCGCCTTCTTCCTGCGCGACGGCGTCGCGCGCCTGATCGGCGCCCTGCAGGAACTGATCGATCAGAGCGGACAGTACCGGATCGGCGAGGGGCGCAACGGCGCCCTGCTGCTCGACGCCGCCGCGAGACTCTCCGGCGCCTTCGCCGCGCCCGCGCTGATCCTGCTGATGGCGGCCGGCGTCATCGCCGCCGTCGCCCAGAACCCGCCAAGCATGATCGCGGACCGCATTGCGCCCAAGTGGGAGCGGATCTCGCCGCGCGCGGGCTGGCGACGAATCTTCAGCCTGCGCGGCGCGACGGAATTCGGCAAGAGCCTGCTGAAGCTCGTCGCCGTCGGGGTCGTCGTCTCCTTCATCGTCAAGGCCGAAATCGCCGCGGCCTTCCGCGCGATCTTCTCCGATCCGGCGGGGCTCGCCGACCATCTGCTCGATGTCGCGCGCGGCCTGTTCGCCAGCGTCGCGGCGGCGGCGGGCGCGCTGGCGGCCGCCGACCTCGTCTGGTCGCGCGTTCACTGGCGCCGCGATCTGCGCATGACCAGGCAGGAGGTCAAGGACGAGCAGAAGCAACTGCTCGGCGATCCGATGGTCAAGGCGCGCCTGCGCTCGGTCGCGCTCGACCGCTCGCGCAAGCGCATGATGAGCGCGGTGCCGACCGCGACGCTGGTGGTCGCCAATCCGACCCATTACGCCATCGCCCTGCGTTATGTGCGCGAGGAGGGCGGCGCCCCGAAAGTCGTGGCCAAGGGCCAGGATCTCATCGCGCTGAAGATTCGCGAAATCGCCGAGGCGCACGCCGTTCCCGTGATCGAGGACAAGGCTCTGGCAAGGTCGATGTACGATCGTGTCGAGGTCGACATGATGATCCCGCCGGAATTCTACCGCGCGATCGCGGAAATCGTTCATTTCCTCAATACGCGCGGCGCGGCCCGCCAGAACCCATGAAGGCGAACGACATGCCTACCGCCGCAACCGCCTTCGCCTGCGAGCGCGTCCTCGCCGAGAATATCGCCGACGTCGCGACCGAGCTGCGGCTGATCGATGTCGTCAACCTGGTCGGCTATATTCGCGGCGAAAGCGTCGCAACCCTGGAGGATCTCGTCAATTCGGCCTCGGAGCTCTATTTCAAGCACGGCGCGCTGCGCTACGCCTGGGCGGCCGATATCGACCTGCTGTGGGAGGCGCCGCCCTCGATCTCGCTCAATATGGAATTCTGCTGGAGCGGCGTGACCGCCTTCTTCGCCCTGCGGCTCGATTCCGCTTGCGCCGGCGTCGATCTTCAGCACATTCATTTCGACGTCGCGACCGACGGCGCCCGCGCGGGCGAGCGTCTCGCCGAGGCCATGTCCGACGCCCGCGCCGCGCCGCCGCGCCGCGACGCAATGCGCTGACGCGAAAGGCGCTCCCCGCACGCGGCGCCCCAACCGGTTCGCTAACGCTCGCCACCCTCCCCATGTAGGGGAGGGTTTTGCGCCGGAGCGCCAGCTCGAAGGGACTCAGTCGATCTTGGCGCCGAGGCGCAGACCGCCCCAATGTTTGCGATTGACGAAGATCGGCGCGGAAATGTCCTTGATCAGGACGACGCGCCCGCCGCCGAGATCGCGCGGATAGGTCTGGCTCAGCACCGTAGTGGTGTTGCGCGCCGCCATCAGGCCGGTCGTGTCGTCGAAAATCCGGCGGTTGCGCGAATTGGCGTTGTTCCAGACCGGGTCGCCGCCCTGCGGCGCCGAATATTTCTTGTTGTGGACCGGCAGATAGCCATTGCGATCGACCGCCGCCGAAAAGACCACCGCCGGATCGAGATCGAGAATCGGCTCCTGGACCGCCGGCAGACGCCGCTCCAGGAAATCGAGCGCCTGATTGCGAAACTGCTGTGGATCGGTTCCCGCGATCGGGAGATAATTGCGGTCGAACAGGGCCGCCTCGGCGATCTCGCCGCTGACGATGGCGGCTTCGAACAGCTCCGAAATCATTTTCGCGCGGGCGACCGCGAGTCCGCGCAAGGATTCCTCCTTGGCGAAAAGGCGTTCCATCAAGGCGTTCAGCGCCGCCATCGTCGCCGGAGGCGTCTCGAGGAACTGGAGTCTCTGACCATGATCGGAAGCCGGCGCGACCCTCGCGCGCACGGGACCGACGCCGCCAAGCTGCGCCTCGACGATCTGTCCTATTTCCAGCGATTCGGACAGGCCCGAAACCAACGCGCCGCCGAGCGAAATCTCGATGATTTCGCCCTTGAGACGCCCGCCGGCCGCCATGATTTCGATTGGCGCGCGCGCGGGGGAGCGCGGATGCTTGCGCCGGTCCACATCGGTGAAATTCTTCGCCGCGATGACCAGGCGCGTCGACAGGCGCTCGAACAGGACGCCGACCTGTTGCGATTGATCGGCAACCTGGGCCGCCGCGACATCGACCTCGCCCACCGCGCCGGTGAACATGTCGACGCTGCCGCCAAGTTTCGAGGCGCCCTGCGCCGCCGCACTGGCGCTTTGTCCGATTTCCTGGACCGCCTCCACCTGCTGGCCCGAGCTCTGGGCGACCGACGATGCGATCTGGCTGATCTCGCCAATCAATTCCCGCATGTCCTTCATCGCGCCCACCGCGGATTTCATCGCCGCTTCGATTTCGTTGATCTGGCCGGAAATTTCTCGGGTCGCGGCATTGGTGCGCTGGGACAGAAGCTTCACCTCATTGGCGACCAAAGCGAACCCCCGGCCGTTTTCCCCGGCGCGCGCCGCCTCGATCGTCGCATTGAGCGCGAGCAGGCTGGTCTGGTTCGAAATGCCGGCGATCAGCCCGACGATCTCGCTCACCCGCGCCGCGGAGGCCGAAAGCGCCGCAAAACGATGTTCCGCTTCGTCCGCGCGTCCGACAGCGTCGCTCACCAGCGCGTTGGTCTCGTTGGCCTGGCGCCCGACCTCCTGGCTCGACGCTTGCAATTCCTCGACCGCGGCCGCGACGGCCGCCATGGATTGGGACGTCGTTTCGGCGCCGTCCTTGACCAGAGAAACGCCGCCGCGCAATTCCGTCAGCAGCTTTTCAAGACCGTTCACGATCGCCAGCAAGCCCTCGGACTGGTGGGCGGCCACCGCGTTCGAGGCCTCCAATTCCTGTTCGATTGACTTTTTCAGCTCGAGCGCCTCGAGTTCGCGCGCAGCTCATTCCGTGCCGTTGAAGAAGGCGTTCAAGATTGGCGCCCATATCGGTGAACACCGACTCGGTCAAGGCTTCGACCAGCTCCGATTCGCGAACATGTCTGGCGAGAATCACGCGCAGGAAATTTTTGACGAAATAGCCATAGGCGCCAATATAGATTTCGGGCGAAAGCTTCACCCGCACATGGGTTTGGCCGATCCGCCGCGACCTTTCCTTGAACTCCTCGCCGGGTGGATTGGCCAGCAGAAATTTCCAATGTTCGAGATTGGCGTCGCGCGCCCGCGCCGCCGTCGCCGGGTCGCGCAGCAGCGTCGTCTTCCCGGGATCGGTCGCGAGTTCGGCATAGAAGGCGTCGAAGATTTCCTCGATCCGCGGCGCGATCGCCGCGCTGAGCGTCGCGTAAACGCCGACGCCGTCCGTCTGGGGCGCGCGCGCCCGCTTCAGAGGATTCAATCCCATGTTTCCGCTCCATCGGCTGAAGGCGACGCCCGGCGTCGGGCAGGCGCCGGTTGACAGCCGCCTGATGGTGAAGTCGGAGCCTTGCTCGGGCCTTGCCCCTTTGCATCTGCTTCGCTATTGCGGCATCTGATCCTTCGGCATGTAGGAAAAATCCTGCACCAGGACGTCCTTGATGAGGCCCTTGCCGAGCTTCTCGTTCACCACGGTTCGGATCTGGCTGGTGAGCGCGTTGATGTCATATTTGTCGAGATGGCGGAAATCGAGGCTCGGATCGCCGTAGATGGTGCGGAAGGCGTCATCGAGCACAAAGGCCTCGGGATTGACGTTGAGCTTTTCCGCCTGTTTCACGTCGATCCCATAGAGGAACTGGACGATCACATAGCCCAGCAGCGCGCCGTCGGCGATCACGGGCACGTTGATGACCCGCGACTTGCGATATTCGTAGCCCTGTTCGGAGCCCTGTTCGGAGCCCTGTTCCTGGGCCGGCGACGCATGGACGACGCGCCATTGACCCGCTTCGAAGCTCGAGAACGCCGCGATCGCGCTCGCCCACAGCGCCAGAAGAAGCAATTTGACCATGGCGGCCCCTCAACCGCGCGACGGCGCGCCGCCGCGGCCATAGGTGCCGTCCGATTCGGCCTCCTGCATCGCGCGCGACAGCAGGGCCGCGATGGCGTCCACGGCCTTCAGGTGATGCGCGAGCATCGCCTGGTTGTCGTCGAGCCTGGCGACCAGCCGTTTGACCCGCGTCCTGTCCATCGCGGCGAGACCGGCGTCGTCGAAATTGCGCAGGATGCGATTGATTTCGAGCAGGCCCTGATGCTTGCGATGATTGAAGTCCGTCAGGTCCACGCTGCGGTTTTCGCGCAGGATCGCGGTCTCCTGCTCGATCGTCGCCTCCATGCGGTCGAGGGCGTCATAAAGAGCGGCGGCGTTCGCGCAAATGCGCTCGGAACTGCGGGACATCTTCATCGGGCCTCGCCTCGGGCGCAGTTCAAGCGCCGGTCCATCCATGTTTCTTCGACTGCAAAAGGTTCTGATGGGTGGCGAAGAGCCGCTCGCCGATCTTCAGGGCGCCGGATTTCGCGATCTGCTCGGCGATCTGGTCCGAGAGCATCGACTTCCACACGTCGCCCGCGACGCCGGCGCCATAGACGTCGCTGGCCTCCTTCGGCAGCATTTCGTCGACCATGCTTTTCAGCAGCATGCTTGCGAGTCCGATTTCCGCCTTGCGCGCGGGCGTCTGCTTTTCCGTCAGCGCGGCGACCGGATTCTTGTAGGACATGCCGCTCGGCAAGGCGGCGGACGATGGCAGACGGTCGAGCGCGGCGACGAAATCGCCCGAAACGTCGCCCGACGCCGCGGCGAGAATCTTTGTCGTCGCCATGGCCTGCCGGGGATCGGCGGCGCGCGCCACATCGAGAATGAGGTCTGAGGCTGGAGAAATCGCCACAAGCGGCTCCCGTAATCGAGGACCAGATTAGACGCCCTGGCTTACGGCAGGCTTGTCGGCGGACTGGTCGCGAGACTTTCGCCAATATCGAACAGCCGGCGCTTTTCCTCCTCGCGGTCCATCTTCTGCGCCGCGTCCTTCACCAGCTTTTCGAGGGCGCGGCGTTGCGCGTTGCGCTGGATCACTTTCTCGCGCTGCGAGACGGCTCGCGCCTCCAGCGCCGCGGCGCCGCGCTCCATTGACGCAACCCGGCGGCACGCGAGTTTGAGCAAGAGCACGTCCTTTTCGGCGGGATCGCCCAGAAAGCCCAGCATCGCGCGTTGCTCTTCGCGGGCTTCATGCTTCTGCCGCTCGATCGCGGCCAGACGCGCCTCCTCCAGTTCGCGCATTTTCGTCTTCACCGCGAGCAGACGCTCCAGGGATTTCTTTCTCTCACGCATCAATTGCCTCGCAACACCCAATCGCCGAACGCCGACATGAAGGCCGCAACCATCGCGCCGGACACGAAGTAGAACAGGATCACCCCACCCGCGATGACGAAGGGGCCGGAAATGAAATAGACCGGGATCTGCGGCGTCAGCCGGTTGACGAGGCCGATCGCCAAATTGACCACGACCGCATAGACGATGAAGGGACTCGAAATGCGCAAGCCCACCGTGAAGGTGGTCGAGAGGTCGTCGACGACCGCGTGCAGCGCCGCCTCGGGCCGCAGGAGAAAGCCGACCGGCATGATCGCATAGGAGGCGACGAGGCCGCGAATGAGCTCCCAGTGCAGGCCGGTGACGAAGATCAGGACGGTCGCGGCGGTGCTGATCAGCGTCGCGACCGGCGGCAGCGGCTCGTTCTCATTGATCGGCGCGCCGAGCGCGTTGCTGATGCCGATCTGCATCGACGCCGCCATCATCATGGTTTCGAGCGCGAGAAAATAGAGCCGCCCGAGCAGGCCGATCACGGCGCCCAAAAAGAGTTCGGAGAATATGTCGCCCACGAGGACGCCGAAGTCGGAAAACGCGATCTTCTGGCGCGCGGTCAGCGCCGGAGCGAGCGAAAGGGTCAAAGCGAGCGCGATGAACAGCCGCGCCCGCACGGGAAGGCGCGCGCTGGAAAAGCCCGGCGCCAGCATCAGGCTTCCACCGATCCGGCAGAACAGAACAAAAACCGTGGCGACCAGATCGCCGGCGAGAACATTCAAGAGATCGTCCCCAGCGATTTGAACTCGACGCCGCGCGCCAGTTCGAGATGCGACAACACCGGCAAGGTGGCGAACAGGCGCTCGATGATCATTCGGACATAGGGGCGGGTCTCAGGCGTCGCGACGATCACGAATTGCTCGCCCGCGTCCATGAACTTGCGGATCACCGGCGACGCCTCCTCGCCGAATTCCTCGACCAGGCGCGGGTCGATGTCGAATTCGGCCACGTCGCCCTTGGCGTCGCGCTTGAGGGCCTGATGGAACACCATGTCCCAGCGATTGCCGAGGCGCAGGATTTTCAGGACGCCGCCTTGGGCGAGATCGCCGCAGATCTGCTGGGCCATGCGCAGGCGGACATGTTCGGCGATCTGTTCGGCGCGCCGCGCATGAGGCGCGATTTCGGCGATGGCTTCGAGAATGAGATGCAGGTTGCGGATCGAAATGCGCTCGGCGAGCAGCAGTTTCAGCACCGCCTGCAAGCCCGAATAGGAAATCAGCGACGGGCTGATCTCGTCGAGCAGCCTCTTGTATTCCGGTCCCAGCCGCTCGAACAGTATGCGCATGTCCTTGTAGGACAGAAGCTGCGCGAGATTGTTGCGCAACACCTCGGAGAGATGGGTGAGCAGCACCGACATATTGTCGATCGGATTGAAGCCGGCGCGCCTGGCCTCGGCGACATAGACCTCGGAAATGCTGTAGGCCTTCATGCCGAACGCGGGTTCGCGCGTCTCCTCGCCGGGAAGGTCGGGCCTTTTGCCGTCGCCGTTGATGATGAGATATTCGCCGATGCGCGCCTCCTGCCGGGCCACGATCGCGCCGTGAATCCTGATCTCGTAGGATTTCGGCGGCGCGGACAGGCTGTCCGACACCTTGATCTCGGGCACCACGAAGCCATATTGCGTCGCGAATTTTTTCCGCATCCGCGCGACGCGGGTCGACAATTCGCTGTGCGACGCCAGCAGCCGCGCCGCAAGCTGCTTGCCCAGCACCAGCTCGATTTCATGGGTGCGCAGGGATTCCTTGACCGAATTCTTCGCCTCGGCGCGGGCCTGTTCCTCGCGGGCGCGCTCGACCGCCGCCGTCGCCGCCTGCTCCTCGGCGAGCTTGCGCGGAATGGCGTAGCCAAGGAAAGCCAGCACGCCGCTCAGGCTCGCGAAGGGGAGAAAGGGCAGCATCGGCACGAGGCCGAGGACGAACAGCAGGGCGCTGGCGACGAACAAAGCGCGCGGGCGCCCGCCAAGCTGACCGAACACCGCCTTTTCCGCCGAGCCGCGCGTGCCGCCTTTCGAGACCAGCAGGCCCGCGGCGAGCGAAACGATAAGCGCCGGAATCTGCGACACCAATCCGTCGCCCACCGACAATTTGGTGAAGACGTCGGCCGCCGCCCCGATATCCAGGCTGTGGCGGCTGACCCCGATCACGATCCCGCCGAAGACATTGACCGCGAGGATGATCAGGCCCGCGATGGCGTCGCCGCGCACGAATTTCGACGCGCCGTCCATCGAGCCGAAGAAGGAGCTTTCCTCCTCGAGTTCGCGGCGGCGGCGCTGCGCTTCCTTTTCATTGATCAGGCCGGCCGAAAGGTCGGCGTCGATCGCCATCTGCTTGCCCGGAATCGCATCGAGGGTGAAACGCGCGCCGACCTCCGCGATACGCGTCGCGCCCTTGGTGATGACGAGGAAATTGACGGTGATGAGGATGATGAAGACGACGAGTCCAATGACGAAGTCGCCGTCCATCACCAGCCGCGCGAAGCCGCCGATGATATAGCCGGCCGCCGTCACGCCCTGCGCGCCATGGCTCAGGATGAGGCGTGTCGTCGCGATTTCGAGCGCCAGGCGCAGCAAGGTGGCGACGAGAAGAATGGTGGGGAAGGCGGAGAATTCGAGCGGCTTCTCGATCCACAGCGCGACCATCAGGATCAGCACCGAAAAAGCGATCGAGACGGCGAGGCCGAAGTCGATCAGAAACGCCGGGATCGGCAGGAAGAAAATGCAGAGAATCGCGATGATGCCGATGGCGAAAAAAACATCCTGCCGGCCTTTTTCGGCGGGAGCGCCTTGAGCAATGGTCGCGTCAGTCATGAGATGAGGCCAATCCGTCGTTTCGACCAGATTGGCGGCGCAAGCTTGCGTCAGCCTGCCGGCGCCTCAGAAACCTTTTTCGACCCGGCCGTAAACCTGTTCGGCGAAATTGTGAATCTGCCCGCCCATGAATGCGCCCGTCAGCGCCAAAGCGAGAAACACCGCGACGATCTTGGGGACGAAGGTCAGCGTCGCTTCCTGGATTTGCGTCAGGGCCTGGAACAAAGCGACGACGACGCCGACCGCCATGGCCGCCGCCACGGCCGGGCCGCTGGCGACCATGATCGTCCAGATCGCGGCGTGAAGCAGATCGAGGGCGTCGGCCTCGTTCATGGTCGGGTCTTTGGCCGGTCGGACTGCGGGATCAGGAAATGGTCACGCCCGGACCGAGCGCAAGGGTGTTCGCCATTGCTCAAATTCGCGGACACGCCCGCCGAGGTGACGGAGACCGACGAAATGGTCCCGCTGACCGAGCCGTCCGACGAGGTCGCGGTCTTGCCGATCGCGGCTTCGGCCTGCGAAAGATAGGAATTGTTGAGCAGCGAGGTCAGCGTCGTATTGGTCTGGACCTGCTGCTCGACCGCCGAGAAGGACGCCAGCTGCGACACCTGCTGGGTCGGATCCATCGGGCTCGTCGGGTCCTGGTTGTTCATTTCCGTGATCAGCAATTGCAGGAATTCGTTGTAGTTGATCGTCGCCGATTGCGCGGCGGAGTTCGATGAACTGGTCGTCGCGGTCGGGGTCGTGGCGGTCACGGAAGACACGGTCATGGGTCGATCCTTTTCAGGCAGCCGCCGGCGTCCTCGGCTTTTCCGCGAACAGGCCGGCTTCGAGAGGGTAAAGCGCGCGAATCGCCTTGAGGGCCTCAAAGGTGCGGCCCGTTTCGGCGAGCGCCGCCGCTTCGCGCAAGCCGTCCGCCACCGCGCCCGGCCCGAAAGCCGCGCTGGTGTCGGCCACCATGGCGCGGAACATCTTGCGCGCCGTCGGCGCGCCCTCGCGCTCGATCAGTTCCGTCTGCAAGACGAAATAGAGCTGTCGCAGGGGCGTGCTCGCCTCGTCCGGCTGGATCACATGCGCTTCGAGCAGGAAGGTGGCGTCGTTGAGCAATTCGATCGTCGCCTTGCGCTCGACCTTGATGACCGCGCCGTTGATATAGAGTTTCTCGCCCGCGCGCAGTTTCAGCAGCATGGGCGCCTCACGCCAGTCCGTCGCGAATGATCGCGTTGATTTCGATAAGGTCGGCGAAGCTGTCTTTCGCTCCCCCGCGCAGGCGCTCGATTTCCTTCAGCATCCACAGGCCGATGGAAATGAGCTGGGCGCGCAGGTCGCGCGGCAGGTCGTTGCTGTCGCTGCCCAGATCCTCGATGAAGATCGTCCACAGTTTGCGCAGGAACGTGAGCGCTTCATGCGCCTCGCGCGAACGCGGACCGGATTTTTCCGCCAATTCGAGCATTTCGACGCAACGCGACAGGGCGTCGCGCTCGCGCGCGCGGATATCTTGAGGCGAATCCTCGGCGACTTCGGCATAGGAGAACTGGTACATCGGTTGGACCCGCGATTTTCAGGCTAGAGAAAATTGACCAGGCTGAGCTTTTGAATTTGCGCGGTGAGCGAATAGGCCGTCTGCAATTGCGTCGAAAGGTTGCTCACCTGGGTCGCGACCTTGTAGGCGTTGACCGATTCGTTATTGTTGATTTGCGTGGTCAGCACATTCTGCTGGAGCGTGATCGCGCTGTCGGCCTCGCTGACCTGATTTTGCATCTCGCCCACCGCCGTGCTCGCCGAGATCAGGCCGTTGTTGGCGTCGTTCATCATCGATTGCGCCGTGCTCATCAAGGCCGAATAGGCGTCGGCGGAAAGGTTGAGCCCGCCGAAGGCGCCGACCATGGTGAGCGCCTGCGCCATGTCCTGGAACGCGGAATTGTTCGCGCCGACCGAAGTCGCGATCGTCTGATCGGGACCGATCCGACTGGTCGTGGGCGTATCGCTGGCGGACGACCAGGACGACGTCCAGTTGGCGCCGCCGAACAAGGCGGCGAACTGATTGGACAGGAAGCTCTGCATCTGCGCCCCGGTGATCGAACTCACGCTCGGGGAGGTGACGGCAAAGCCGAAAGCGCTCTGGAACGCCGCATCCACCGCATTTTGCGCCGCGCTCGGCGGGGTCTGTGCGTAGGCCGCGATCGGCGCGACGCCGCTGTTGATTCCGCCGAAGACATAGGCTCCGCCGACCTCGGTGTTCATCAGGGAGGCGAAGGTCTGCAAGGCGCCCGAGGCCTGCTGCTGCAACCCGGCCGCGCCCGTGCTTCCCGGCGTTCCCGACTGACCCTCGACAAAGGCGGACAACAGGGTCGACGCCATGCTTTGCAGGCTGGTCAGGGCGTTGGCGGCGCCGCCAGCCTGGCTCGTGACCACGGCGTTGGAGCTGGAGATCGCGGTCAGATCGGCCATCTGCTGATGCAAGGCGACGTCCTGGCCGGAATCGACGCCAAGGGTCAGGCCGATGTCGGCGAGCTGGCCGGTCGAATTTTCCTGCTCGAGCGTCGCGAGCTGCGACTGGATCTGCGAAACATTGTTTCTCAGGATCGACGACATGGTCGCCGTGGAAACCGCATCGAGGCTCATGTCACGCCACCGCCTGAAAGAGGGCGCCGAACATCGTATTGATCGTCGAGATCAATTTGGCCGACGCCTGATAGGAGTTTTCGAGGCTGAGCATTTGCGACATCTGGCTGTCGATGTTCACGCCGGTGGCGTTGGACAAGGCCTGCGACGCTTGGGCTTGCAAGGTCGATTGATAGGTCGCCTGATTGCTCGACGATTGATACTGGCCATCGAGCCAGCTCGCCGAATTGGCCGCGTAATCGGTCAGGCTGGTCGAGGTCGTGAGCCCGCCGGCCGAGGGAAAGGCGGTCGTCGCGCTCAAGGCGGCGATGTCGTTCTGGATCACGGTCGAAAAGCCCGCGGCGCCGCTCGTGTTCTGGACGAAAGCCGCGCCATTGATCCCGCCGTCGCGGATCAGATTGAGCGAACCGCCCTGCGCCGGATCGACCGCGCTCGACACTTCGATCCCGCCGGCGAGGCCAGGAACGAGCGACGATCCGGGAACCGAGGTCGCGCCGGAAAAGGTGAACAGGCCCGGCGCTTTGGCGCCGGTGGTCGTATTGGTTTCGGCGAAGGCGTTGACCAGGCCGCCGGCGATCGAGTCGAGCTGCGCCTGATATTGAGGCGCAACATTGTCGCGCAGATTGGCCAGCCCCGCCAGCGCGCCGGACTGGATCGGCATGACCGCGTTCTGTCCCGTGACCGGCACGCCGTCGACATAGACCGCCGCCCCGGTCGTCGACGCAGTGAAAGTCGTCGTCGGCGTCATCGTCACGCTGCGCGCCGTCACGTCGAACAAGGTCGCGCCGCTGTCGGTGTAGATCGACATCGCGCCGTTCGCGCCTGTCGTCGTGGTGACGCCGATCTGCTGCGAGAGGTTCTGCAGGATCGTGTTGCGCTGGTCGAGCAGGTCGGAAGTGTCGGCGCCGGTCGCCGTGCCTTTCACGATCGCCGTATTGACGGTCTGGAACTGCGTGAGCAGCGAATTGATCGTGGCGACCGAATTGACCATGTTCTGATCCGCCGTCTCGCGCACGCTCGAGACGGTCGCGCTGGCTGAATTGAGGCCGGTGCTGAGATTCTGCGCCGCCGTCAGCGCGGCCGCCGCCGCCGCCGAACTGCCAGGCGAGGAGGAATAGGTCTGAAGCGCCGTATTCAGGGACTGCAGCAGCGTGGCCGGCGACTGCGCCGCCGCGGTGGCGCTGCTGGTGGTCGTCGCGTCGCTGACCGTCTGTTGCAGCTGGGTCACGCCATTGGAAAGCGCCTGGGCCGAGGCGTTCGCCGACGCGCTCGACAGCATCGAGTTGAACAAAGCCGCATTGGCGAGATCCCTGATCGACGCGATGGTCGCCGCGCCATTCGATCCGGTGACGAGATTGGCGACCTTGGTCGAGACATAGCCGCTCGTGTTCTGCGCATTGGAAATATTGCGCGAAACGATCGAGGTCAGGCCCGCATTGGTCGCGAGCGAACTCGTGGCGACATCCCAGGCGTTGGAGAGGCCCATCTTGGCGATCCTTTTCGCGGCAATCCAGCGTTATGCGAGATTGAGATTGACCAGCGTGCTCATCAGGTCGGCGCCCGCCTTGAACATCTGCGAATTGGCCTGATAGTCACGCTGGGCGACGATCATGTTGGTCAGTTCGGTGGCGATATCGACGGTCGATTCCTCCAGCTCGCTCGACTGGATCGCGCCAAGCTGGCCCGTGCCCGCCGTGCCGACCGAAGCCTGCCCGGAAAGAATGTTCGGGGAATAGACATTGCCGGAGGAAGCCAGGAGATTGTCGGGGCTTGGCACGCTGGCGAGCGGAATCTGATAAGCCGAGACGATCGAACCGTTGGTGAGCTGATAGGACAAGGCGCCGTTGGAAGAAATCGACACCGAACTGATCGAAGCGGCGGCGTTGCCGTTCACCTGAGCGGTGGAAACCGCGAAATTGCCGGCGAGCTGGGTCATGCCGGAAAGATTCAGCTTCATTGTCGCGCCGCCGGGCACGGGAATGGACAGGCTGTTGGCGCTGGTCGCCGTGAGATAACCGTTGCTGGAGCTGAAATTGAGCGAGGCGGTCGACAACGCCGCCGAGCTGTAGGGGAAGCCGCCCGAAGCGCTCGCCGCCGAATGGTCGAAAGCCGAAACCTCCCAGGTCCCCGAACTGGTCTGGGCGAAATAAAGGTCGATGGTATGCGAGGCGCCAAGATTGTCATACATGACCATCGAGGTCTTCTCGTCATAGGTCGATGAGGCGCTGTTGGCCGAGGGCAGGTTGGCGGCAGCGATGATCGAATCGGTCGACGGCAGATTCGCGCTCAGCGTTCCCGCCGTCGTCGGGCTCGCCGACAACGTCGAGGAATTGACATTGACGATCTGCATGCCCGAAAGCGAGTTCGAGGCCATGGTCGGCGCGCCGTTGGCGAGGCTGTAGCCATTGAGATAATAGCCCGCCGCATTGACGAGATTGCCGTTCTTGTCGGGCACGAAGGAGCCGGCGCGGGTCAGGAACTGCTGGCCGGCGGCGTTGGAGACGACAAAAAAGCCGTTGCCGCTGATGGCGAGATCGGTCGGCGAGGTGGTGCCGGTCAGCGTTCCCTGCTGGGCGATATCCAGCTGCGTGCTGGTGATCACGCCGCCGGCGGAGGTTTGGCCGACCGCCGCCTGATCGACCAGGGTCGAAAATTCGGTGTTGGCGGCCTTGTAGCCCACGGTGCTGGAGTTCGAAATATTCTGGCCGATATTGGTCAAATAATTCGACTGCGCCTGCATGCCCGTCACGCTGGCGTTCATGGCGTCATAAAGACCCATCGTGCTTCTCCACCGATCACGTTCATGCGACAGAATGCGCGCCCTGCCTTGCGCGAAGCTGGCGCAAAGCGGCCCCGCGAGAGGAAGGCAGGTTAACGCCGCGCTCATATTTCTACCCTAGGTTGCAGGAGGGCGCGGCGGCCGTCATCGGCGCTGTCCCCATGCCTCGCTCGACGTCCATGGAGGAGAAAATCGAATGCGCGTAGTGCTCTTGGCGCCCTTGCGAAAATCCGGGAAAGCGATCGGCGCGATCCTTGAAGCGCGGGGCCATGACGTTCTTCACTTTTCCGAGCCGAAGCGCGCGCTGAAACAGCTTGAAACCGACCGGACCGCCAACGCCTTCATCGTGCTCAACGCCGGCAATACCGAACGGGCGATCGAGACCTGCTGGGACGCGCGCCTGCTCGCGAGCTTCGAGCGCCCGATCTATATCGGCCTGGTGGGGCGGCCGATGCCCTCGCGGACGATCGTCGAGGCGCTCGATTGCGGCGCCGACGACGTCCTGCAATTGCCTTTGTCGTCCGACGAGCTTTATGCGCGTCTGCGTTCGGCCGAACGCTTCAATCAGATGCAGTTGAAACTGGTGCAGATGGCGACGCGCGACACCCTGACCGGCCTGTTCAATCGCTTCGCCTTCTTCAACCGGGCGGCAACAATCTGCCGCGACAGCGCCGGGCCGCTGGCCGCGATCATGATCGACATCGATCATTTCAAGGCCGTCAACGACAGGTTCGGCCATGGGGCGGGCGACAAGGCCCTCAAGAGCATCGCCGAATGTCTCGGCGGCCAGACCGAAATCGCCGCCCGCCTCGGCGGCGAGGAATTCGTCCTTCTGCTGCCCGAAACCGATGTGGAGCGCGCCCGCAACATGGCCGAAGGCATGCGGCGCGCCATCGCCGCGCGGGACATCGACATCGACGGGACGAAACTTCGCGCGACATGCAGCTTCGGCGTCGCCGTCGCCCAACCGGGCGCGAATATCGACGACATCCTGCGCCGAGCCGACGACGCGCTCTATGCCGCCAAGCGCAATGGGCGCGACCGCGTCGCTGTCCACAACGCCGAGACGCCGCCGCCCAACTCTTCCTCCGCCAGCGTCATCCGGCGCGCCGGCGACCGGGCGGACGGCGCCCCGCGTCTGGCCGTCGGCTGAAAAGTATCGAGGAAGACTCTCAGTTCGCCTTGCGCGGGCGCAGGCGGATCATCTTCAGCACATCGCCGCGAATGAACTTTTCCTCGATCACCTCGAGACCCGCCGCGTCGAAATATTTCTCGGTCGTCGGCGTATAAGTCGCGGCGAAGGTTCCGTTGAGCCACGCCGACATCAGTTTTTGCCGCGCGCGCACCAGCGGGCGCGGCGACAGGCGGTAATCGACGATCCTTATTTCGCCGTCCGGCTTGCATACCCGGCGCAGTTCGGAAAGCGCCGCCGCCTGTTCGTGGTCCTCGATACAGGCGAAGACGAATGTGGCGACAATTCCGTCGAATCGATTGTCCGGCCAGTCGAGCCGGGTGAGATCGGAACGGCGCAGCTCCACCAGCAGCCCGAGCTTGTCCGCGCGCGTGCGCGCCCGCTCCAGCATGGCGGCGCTGGCGTCGCAGCCGCAGGCCGCGACGCCGTCCGGATAGGCGACGAAATTGCACCCCGTTCCGCAGCCGGCGTCGAGAACCGCGCCGTGCAACCCCTCGAAGATGCGGCGGCGCAGGGCGCGCTTCCAGCCGATCTCATAGGGCGCGTCGAGCAGATCGTAGATCGAGGCGATGCGCTCGTAGGTCTTGCGGGCGTTCAGACTCCCGGCTTGCATCATCTGCGACATTGGCGTTCCTTATCGTCACCCGAGGGACCGCGCCTGCCTTAAGAAAATCGGGTGACAGGACGATGAAGGTCTGATTGTTTCGCGCCATGACCTTCAATCTCGCCGGCTTCTGCCTCGCTGACAACGCCCTGCGCCGCCCGGCGAAAACGGCGCTGATCCTGACCGACGGAACGATCGAGACGCGCCTGACTTATCGGGAATTCGACCTCGCCGTGCGCCGGCTTGCCGCCGGCCTGTCGTCGCTCGGCCTGGCGCCGGGCGCCCGGGTCATGATCCGGCGCGGCAACGACCTTTTATACATTCTGAGCTTTTTCGCGCTGATCGCCGCCGGGCTGGTCGCGCTGCCCTCATCCGGCCAGCTGACGCAGGAGGAGGCCGATTTCCTCGCCGCCGATTCGGGCGCGGAGGCCGCGATCTGCTCGGGCGGCCTGAATGTCCACGGGACGCGACTCATCGACGACGCGGAACTCGCCCGCCTCGCCGCCTTCCCGCCGCGCGCCTTCGCCGCCACGGCGCCGGACGATCCCGCTTTTCTGATCTACACGTCCGGCACTTCCGACCGGCCCAAGGGCGTGTTGCACGCCCAGCGCGTCATTCTCGGGCGCGCGCCCATGCTCGACCATTGGCTCGGCCTGCGGGACTCCGACATCATGCTGCACGCGGGCGCGATCAACTGGACTTTTACCCTCGGCGTCGGCCTGATGGACCCTTTCGCGAGGGGCGCCAGCGCCGTCCTGTATAATGGAATCGCCGACGCGAGCGTCTGGCCAAGGCTCATCGCCCGCTTTGGCGCGACGATATTCGCCGCCGTTCCCGGCGTTTTTCGCCAGATGCTGCGCGCGCCCGGCTGCACGGCGAGAAAATCTGGCGAGCCTGCGCCATGGCGTCACGGCCGGCGAGGCGCTCGCGCCGGCGCTTCTCGCGCAATGGCGGGAAAGATCGGGCAAGCCGCTCTTTGAGGCGCTCGGGATGAGCGAAATTTCGACCTATATTTCCAGCGGCCCCACCATTCCCACCCGTCCTGGCTCGCCCGGCAAGCCCCAGCCGGGCCGGCGCATCGCGATCCTGCCGATCGGCGGCGGCGAAGAACCGCTCCCTCCGGGCCAAAGCGGGCTGATCGCCGTCCACCGCTGCGATCCCGGCCTGATGCTTTGCTACTGGCGCCGGTCGGAGGCCGAGCGGGACGTCTTTCGCGGCGAATGGTTTGTCGGCGGCGATGTCGCGGAATTCGACGCCGACGGCTATGTCTGGCTGCACGGCCGCGCCGACGACCTGATGAACGCTTCAGGCTATCGCGTCTCGCCGGCCGAGGTCGAAGCCATTTTGAGCCACGCGCCGGGCGTGGCCGATGTCGCGGTCGCCGAGCGCAAGGTCCGCGACGATGTCTCGGTCATCTGCGCCTTTGTCGTTCCGGCGCCGGGCGCGGCGCCCAATGAGGCCGCGCTGCAACGTCATTGCGCCGAACATCTCGCCGCCTACAAGAACCCCAGGAAATATGTCTTCGTGACCGAATTGCCGCGCACCAAAAACGGCAAGATCGCCCGGCGCCTTCTGCCGCAGGCGTGGGCGCCGGGCGTTCGGACCTAGCGGCCGAAATCTGACGCTTGGTTCCCGTTCGGGAATGACGCAGAACGGCGGAAGGGCGACCTTCCGGACTGGGCCGCGAACGCTCCAGCCGGGGCCGTTCGCCGCAGTTCTCATATCGGGCATTGCGGCGAGATCTTCCGGAATCGGCACGAAGCGGGCTTTGGACCCAGCGAGGCAACGCTTCCTGTTTGCCAATGATCCGAAACGGGCGCAGGTTTCTTTCTTCTATCGTGATCGTCTTGGAGGTGTTCGATGAGCGGAAAAGATATTTTCGCGAATGTCGTGCAAAGCCCGGTCGCAACTTCCGCCGGCCCGGTCGACTTGCCGATACTCTACCGCGACGGTTCCTCGCTTCTCGTCGGTATGGTACCGACGCGGCCCTTCTTCAAAGGCAGAATCGGTTGGGTGCGGTCGAGTGCTTGAATTTGGCTTTTCTGTTCGACCGACAGGACGATCGCATGTGCCGGTGGCTCGACGTAAAGCGCGACGACGACGATCGGAGTTTATCGACGAAATTTGGGTCGTTGGAGAGCTTGAACTGGCGGACCCGATGCGGCTGGAGACCGTGGGTGCGCGAGATGCGCTGGACCGAACTGACCGAAACGCCAACGGCCTTGGCCATCATCACGCCGGTCCAGTGCGTTGTTTTGCCGGGCGGATCCGTGAGCGTCAAAGCGAGGATCCTTTCGACGACGTCAGCGCCGAGCGGTTCGATGCGGGCGGGCCGCGTTCTGTCACGAAGGAGGCCGACGAAACCCTCCTCCATGAACCGCTCCTGCCAGCGCCAGACGCAAGTCTTGGACTTGCCGGTTCGCCGCATGATCTCGCTCGTGCCGATCGCGTCGGCGCTGAGCAAAATGATTTCCGCCCGCCAGGCATGTTTTTGGGCAGCGTTTCGGTCTCGGACCAAGGCGTCAAGCCGGCGTCGATCCAAAGCGGATACTGTGATGGAAATTCCCGTGCGCATCGCGCAGACTTGCACGCCCCGAAATCAACGGGAATCCATAAAAGGACTCTTCCGTCAGATTTCATCCACTAGGGGTTAGGCATGCCCGAGCACGTTGGTTCATGCACTTCGGACAAAACGAATGTTTGTTGCAAGATTGCGGCGATGCAGCTCTTCGGTCATAGTCACGCCAATGTTTTGGGTTCCCTTGCGTGCCGAGTTCAAATGCAAAGAACGCCTGCCATGAATAGGGTAGTCCTGGTGCTTTTTGCTCCGGGTAAACTGGGTGCGTAAGGTGATAGACAAGGATTTTTCAGGCACCATAGGCGCGTGGGCGATTTTAATTGCCGTCGGAGTTTATGTCTATTTCATTGGAATAGATAATATATACTATGGAATTAAATATCAAGTGAACCCTGCTAACGTTCATTTTAGCGCTCCAAAACCACATGATTGTGAGTTTGGTGCGGCACCTATTGGAAATAAATACTGCCATTACGATGCAGTCGTTTCATACAGCGTGAAGGTTGCCAAAAACAAGGATGGCCTACCAATCTACTCAACGGACGATGGAATTAGTTGGTATTTATCCAATGACGAATTGTCCCGCCAACCCAGCGTTTATTTAAGATGGGTGAAAGTTGACGATTGAAGTTCTCAAAGGGTCAAGTGGAGAGGCTACCATGGCAAATGAACGCCATCGCGAACCGATGCCCGTTCCCAACGATGACGGAAGCGCTCCTTTTGAGGTGTGGAAGGGAGGCAAGTCCTTTCGATCGTTCGCCACGTTTGACGATGCAAGAGCACTCTGCGACCGAGGCAATCAACAAAGCGGAAACTTTGAGGTGCGCAGCAAGGGCGAACGCGTGTGGCCTAAGCCGCTGGCCCAGCGCGGCTTGTAGGCGACGAAAACAGCAAAGCCGGCGGGGTTAGCCTGCCGGCTGTTCAAAGGTTTTGCACTAGTGGATGAAATCTGACGGAAGAGTCCTTTTATGGATTCCCGTTGATTTCGGGGCGTGCGAGTTTGCGCGATGCGCACGGGAATTTCCATCACAGTATCCGCTTTGGATCGACGCCGGCTTGACGCCTTGGTCCGAGACCGAAACGCTGCCCAAAAACATGCCTGGCGGGCGGAAATCATTTTGCTCAGCGCCGACGCGATCGGCACGAGCGAGATCATGCGGCGAACCGGCAAGTCCAAGACTTGCGTCTGGCGCTGGCAGGAGCGGTTCATGGAGGAGGGTTTCGACGGCCTCCTTCGTGACAGAACGCGGCCCGCCCGCATCGAACCGCTCGGCGCTGACGTCGTCGAAAGGATTGTCGCTTTGACGCTCACGGATCGGCCCGGCGAAACAACGCACTGGACCGGCGTGATGATGGCCAAGGCCGTTGGCGTTTCGGTCAGTTCGGTCCAGCGCATCTGGCGCGCCCACGGTCTCCAGCCGCATCGGGTCCGCCAGTTCAAGCTCTCCAACGACCCAAAGTTTGTCGATAAACTGCGCGACGTCGTCGGGCTTTACGTCGATCCACCGGCACATGCGATCGTCCTGTCGGTCGACGAGAAAAGCCAAATTCAAGCACTCGACCGCACCCAACCGGGTCTGCCTTTGAAGAAGGGCCGCGTCGGAACCATGACCCACGATTACAAGCGGCACGGCACGACGACGTTGTTCGCCGCGCTGAACGTTCTCGACGGCAAGGTGATCGGCCGCAACATGCAGCGTCATCGCCATCAGGAGTTCATCCGCTTTCTCAACGCCATCGAGGCCGAAGTCCCGGCCGGCAAGGTTGTCCACGTAATCCTCGACAATTACGCCGCCCACAAGCATCCCAAGGTGCGCCAATGGCTGGATCGGCATCCGCGCTGGACTTTCCATTTCACGCCCACATCGGCGTCATGGGTCAACGCCGTCGAAGGCTTCTTCGCCATTCTCACCAAGCGGAGGCTGAAGCGCGGCGTGTTGCATTCGATCAATGACCTCCAGGCCGCCATCAACCGCTTCCTCGAAGAACATAATCAGCAATCGAAGCCGTTCACATGGACCGCCGATCCTGACAAAATCATCGCTGCCGTCAGGCGTGGGCACCAAGCGTTAAATTCGATCCACTAGGCGACCGCAGCGGCCCGCCGACTTCTCAGAGATCAGAGTCCATTACCGAGATCGCCAGCGTTGAGTGCGCCTATCGCCAACAGTTGACGCGTGTCGGCCGCTTCCGCCGTCAGGGAGCATGATGCTCATACTGACATTTCACCAAGGTAGCCATTTTTTCTTTATTTCAGGAAATTCAGAAACTATTTTTTCTCTGATCATATCGATTTTCACTTGCTTTAAAAGCTTCCTTGCCGAAGCAATATCTTTTGTTTGTACCAACATCCCAATCAAAAAATGAATGGCAGCTGATTTGTAGAAATCATCCGAGATCGTTGACGCCAGACGCATCAACTCCGACCTAAAATCTCTATAGCGTTTTTCGTTGTTTTCAATCAATTCACCTAAATCTGACGACCCGGAATTACGATCACCATCTGCAGCCCTGTAGAAGTAAACGGCACCCTCACTTAGCCTTTTGACCTTCAGAACAAATTGTGATTCTTGTTCTAATATTTTATCTTGATCCATCATTAGAAACCTCCCCAAGTTTCCGTAACCACCAATCGTTCTCACAATCGCTAATCAACCCCGAAGATTCGTTCACCACAGCATTGTAGACACCGTGAGCGCCACATTTTGGACACAGCAAATATTTTTCTTTCTTTGTTTTATCTTCAACGACAACACATTGTACTTTGCAGCGGTGGCAACTGATCATCTCAGCTTAACTCCGAAAGCGCAATCGAACCGGAGATCGAACGGTGGCATGATAGTCCAGTGCTGGCACAATCGGAAGCCGGGCTTAG
Source organism: uncultured Pseudomonadota bacterium (assembly GCA_963727035.1). Classification (GTDB taxonomy): domain Bacteria; phylum Pseudomonadota; class Alphaproteobacteria; order Rhizobiales; family Beijerinckiaceae; genus Rhodoblastus. The sequence continues at coordinate 58,851 of CAVSEY010000028.1, forward strand.
GGGCGATCTAAAGAAGTGCCTATGGCGCAAAAGAAGTGCTGATGCGCCCCGGGCACGTGGGGCGCATTGTCTACTGGTCAATTTCTGTTGGGGCGCAGCATCATGACGGCCAATGGAATCGCGATGAGACGTTCGCCGAACCGGTCACGAAAGTCGCCTTCGAGCCGAACGCGGCCATCGCCGGGGGCGCCAAGCGGATGATTTCCACCCCTCGCCATGGAGCCTCAACGGCTGAAGCGCAAGCTTTTCGCTTTTGTCGGTCATCCGTGGCATAGTCCGCGCCGATGCAAGCCGAATCGCAGCGCCAATCCTGGCTCAGATTCCTGAGGGACCCCAAGCTCGCGCTGATGCTGGCGCTGGGTTTTTCGTCCGGCCTGCCCTTCCTGCTGGTCTTTTCCACCCAATCGGCCTGGCTGCGCGAGGCCGGCGTCTCCAAGCAGCATATCGGGCTGATGAGCTGGGTCGCTTTGGCCTATTCGTTCAAATTCCTGTGGGCGCCCCTGCTCGACCGCTATGACGCCCCCGGCCTCGGCCGTTTTCTCGGCCGGCGGCGCGGCTGGATGGCCCTGACCCAGTTGGGCGTCGCTCTCTGCCTCGCGGGCCTGGCCTTCGGCGATCCCGCCCATCGTCTGGCCTGGACGATCGTCTTCGCCTTCTGCCTCGGCTTTTTCTCGGCGACCCAGGACATCATGATCGACGGCTGGCGCATCGCCGTCGCCCCGCCGCAAGACCAGGGCGAAATGTCGGCGGCGAGCCAGATCGGCTATAAATTCGCCATTCTCTGCGCCGGCGCCGGCGCGCTCTATCTCGCGCAATTTGTGAGCTGGCGCGCCGCCTATCTGGCCATGGCCTGCATGATGGCGGTGGGCCTTGGCGCGACCCTGCTGGCGCCGGAGCCCGCCGCCCATATCGTCACCGGGCCGGAGCGCCACATCAATGTCATCGCCGCCTATCGCGATCCGCTCAAGGATTTTTTCCGCCGCAACGGCCGCTTCGCCTTGCTGTTCCTGGCCCTGCTCTCGATCTACCGCCTGCCGGACTTTCTGTCCGGCGTCATGGCCAATCCGCTCTATATCGACCTCGGTTTTTCCAAGGCGGATATCGCTAATGTCACAAAACTTTTCGGCTTCTGGGTCGGGCTTGGCGGCATTTTCGCCGGCGGCGCGGCGGTGACCCGCTTTGGGCTGATGCCGTCGCTGCTGATCGGCGGGATCGCCGCCAGCGCCTCCCATCTCGCGCTTGCCGCGCTCGCCGCGCGCGGGGCCGACATCCGCATGCTGACGCTCTCGGTCTGCGTCGAGAATTTCGCCGGCGGCTTCGCCGGCACCGCGCTGATCGCCTTCATGTCCTCGCTGACCTCGCCGCTTTACGCCGCCGCGCAATATGCGCTTCTGTCGTCGCTTTACGCCCTGCCCGGCAAATTGCTCGGCGGCCTGTCCGGCTTTGCGGTCGCGGCTTTCGGCTATCCGGCCTTTTTCGTCGCCACCTCCTGCATCGGCATTCCGGTCGCGGCGATCTGTCTCGCGGTCTGGCGGGTCCAGGCGCGACAGACCGCCGCGCCGGGCCAGCCAGAAACCGCCTAGCGCATATTCCCGAAACGTGGTTCCGGTTTTCGGAAAAGAATATGCGCAAAACTAGAAAATCAAAATCAAGGGAATGCGCCCATGAACGAGTTGCTCTCCAAGGTCCTGACCGTCTCGACAAAGCCCTTTTCCGATCAGCGCCCCGGCACCTCCGGCCTGCGCAAGAAGACCAAAATCTTCCAGCAGCCGCATTATCTGGCCAATTTCGTGCAATCGATCTTCGCCTCGCTTGAAGGTTTCGAAGGCAAGACTTTGGTCGTCGGCGGCGATGGCCGGTATTTCAACCGCGAGGCGATCCAGATCGTCATCCGCATGGCGGCGGCCAATGGGTTCGGGGAAATCCTGGTCGGGCGCGCCGGCATCCTGTCGACGCCGGCCGCCTCGGCGGTGATCCGCGCCGAAAAGGCCTTCGGCGGCATCGTGCTCTCCGCCAGCCACAATCCGGGCGGCCCGGACGCCGATTTCGGCATCAAATACAACATTTCCAACGGCGGCCCGGCGCCGGAAAAGATCACCGACGCGATCTTTGCGCATAGCACAACCATTCAGAGCTACAAAACCATCGAAGCGCCGGATGTCGACCTCGATATTCTTGGCGAAACCCGCGTCGGCGACGCGAAAGTCCGGATCATCGATCCGGTAAAAATCTATCAGGCGCTGATGGAAAGCCTGTTCGACTTTCCCGCCATCGCGCAAATGTTCAAGCACGGGTTCCAGCTGAAGTTCGACGCGATGAGCGCGGTCACCGGGCCCTACGCCAAGGCGATTTTCGAGGAGGCGCTCGGCGCGGCGAAGGGCAGCGTGATCAATGGCGAGCCTTTGCCCGATTTCGGCCATCACCATCCCGACCCCAATCTGGTCCACGCCAAGCATCTTTACGACCTCGCCATGTCCGACGCTTCGCCCGATCTCTGCGCGGCTTCGGACGGCGACGGCGACCGCAATCTGATCATCGGGCGCGGCCAGTTCGTCACGCCTTCGGATTCGCTCGCGATCATCGCCGCCAACGCCCATCTGGCGCCGGGCTACAAAGGCGGCATCGTGGGGATCGCGCGCTCGATGCCGACCAGCCTGGCCGCCGACCGGGTCGCGGAAAAGCTCAAGATCGGCATGTATGAGACGCCGACGGGCTGGAAATTCTTCGGCAATCTGCTCGACGCCGGAAAAGTCACGATCTGCGGCGAGGAAAGCGCCGGCGCCGGCTCCAACCACGTGCGCGAGAAGGACGGCCTCTGGGCCATTCTGATGTGGCTGAATATTCTGGCCGCCCGCAAGCAGAGCGTGAAGGAGATCGTGCGCGCCCATTGGGCGGAATTCGGCCGCAATTATTATTCGCGCCACGATTACGAGGAAGTGGCGAGCGCGGGCGCCGAGGCCCTGGTCGCGGACTTGCGCGCCAAACTGCCGACGCTTCCGGGCCAGACTTTCGGCGCGCTCAAGGTCGAGGCGGCGGACGATTTCGCCTATGTCGATCCGGTCGACGGCTCGGTGTCCAGCAACCAGGGCCTGCGCATTCTCTTCGCCGGCGGCTCGCGCATCGTCTATCGCCTGTCCGGCACCGGCACGGCGGGGGCGACCTTGCGCGTCTATATCGAGCGTTACGAGCCCGACCCGGCCCGGCACGATCTCGAAACGCAAGGAGCGCTCGCCGATCTGATCGCCTGCGCCGAAAAGATCGCCGAAATCCGCCGCCACACCGGCCGCGACAAGCCGAGCGTCATTACTTAGAGCGGGCTACCAACGATCTGAATCGCTTTGGGATGCCAAAATCGGCTGAGAGTTGTGGCGCTTTTTCGGTCGGCGCGGCGTCACGTTCAAAAAGAGCGCGCGCGCCGATCTCTTCAAGCCCGCAGAATGCGCAAATTATTTCGCAGCCTTCGGATATGAAACAGTTTGATCGGAGCCCGCTCCAGCAGGCGATACCCGCGGCGTCGGCGAAGCGGCGCGCCAGGCCGCGGCAGGTGAGCCCCCGATCAAAAGGCGGGTGAAAACGACGCTGCTTGTCCAGCTCAGTCCCAGCGACCCGCCGAACACGATCGCCGCCTTGACGGGGGCCGGCAGCGCATAGGGCAACAACAGGAAAGGCAGCCAGACCACGAAGGGATAATGCGCCAGATAGATGCCATAGGCGTTGGCGGAGACAGAATCGAGCAACGGAAAGCGCCGGCTGGCAAATCGCAGACAGAGCGCCAGAAAGGACAGCGCGCCTGCCATACAGGCGAGCGGAAAGGCGAGGCCTGAGGCGAGCCGCGCGACGAGCGGCGCCGCGAACCAGTCTGGAAGCGTGAAGGACGTCACCCCGCCCCAGAGCATGAAGCCGGCGACCGCGGCGACCAGCAACCGCGCCCATCTTTGCGCCAGCGGCCCATCGCGCCCGAGCAATCCGTCATCGAACTCCCGGCAGCCGATGGCGAAAGCGGCGAAAAAGAACACGAAATAAAGCGCGGGCCGGCAGAGCTGGAGCGAAAAAGGCCCGAGCGCACGCCAGCGCCAGGGCGAAAAGGCCATTGCAAGCGGCGCGTAAGCAAGCGCGGACGCCGCGACCATCAACCAGAAAAAGGCGACGGGCCGACGGCGGGCCCAGCTGGAAAATTGCGCCAGGCGATCGAGCCATTGCGGCGCCAAAAGGATGAGCAAAGCGGCGAGGGCGTTGAGGACGAACAATTGCCACAGGAACCACGCCGGGCCGTCCGGCCAGAACGGAAGCGCGACCCAGGCCTGAAAGAATCCGGCCACGCTCGGATGCGCCGCGCGTTGGGCATAGGCGGGATAAAGCGCCAGCGGGATCAGATAGACCACCACGAACGCAAACGGAACGGCAATGCGCCGCGCCCGATCGCCAAGATATTTCCATCCTCCCTTGCGCATGAGGCTGGGCGCCGCGAGCATTCCCGAAAGGAAAAACATCGTCGCCATCAGACTCACGTCCTGCCAGGCGCAGAACAGATCGAACCCGAACCAGCGATGGGAGTCGATGATCGGAAAGGCCAGCCAATCGTAGGGAGCCTGATCGAAAGGCGCGATTTTGGCTGGGGCCGACGACACATAGGCGACGCAGGAATGGACCGCCACCACGATCAAGATCACGAAAGCCCGAAGATTGCTCAGGGCAAAGCCGGATTGAGAAAAGCTGGGCTGAGAAACTGTCGACTGCGCCATGAGCTTGCGCCGGCCAGCGGCGCCTTATCATTTTTCCTTGTCGAATAACGTTCGCAACGTCGCCTCAGTTCCCATGCATTTGGTTTTTTTAGAGAATTTCGACAAGCCGGATGGCGAACCTATCAGGACCGACGACACCCAACCTTGACCCATGCTTAATTTCAAGCCATTTCGTCCCATCGACTTGATTTATATGACGCCACTCATACCATGCGGCTTAAGCTTATGCATTTGCCAAAGGCCTTCCACCGCCCGCTATATTGCGCCATAATACGCGTTCATGCGTGTATATAATTGTATACTACCTTTCAACAGTTAAATAACCACTCAACATATTTACTATATATTTCATACATTAGTACAAAACTCTCAAACTGATAAATATATAAATTATATTTAATTACATTGCGCAAAATATATATTTTAGCTAAATACACTGCGGCGTCATTTTATCTTTTTTTTGCGCGCTGCGCCGCACGAGAACTATGCGAGACGGCCACATCGGCGAGGGGCGTCGGCGCCCGCCATGGACCCCCCATCGAAATGTTAACGAATCGGCCTTGCCTTTATACTCATCCTGAGTATATGTAGCTTGTGTGAAAAGGGTCGGAGTGGGTGTGCGTCTCTTCGGCTTTTTTGTTTGCTTTAGTTATGCTCAAAGTGAGCATAATAGCAGGTGAGCGTGATGCAGTGTGTCGTGCCTTCTCAAATCCCCGCGTCGGCGCCGGCGCCGGTGCAGCCAAGCCCGGCCGCTTTGCGCCATGGCGTCGTCCCCATGCCCAGTCTGGCGTGGACGCCGGAAGTCGCGCGCGAGACCGCGCATCTCTATGAAAAGGTCAAGTCGGTCATCCCGCCGATCGAATGGCCTTTCCACGCGCCCTATGTGAAGGCGATCAACGACCTGAAAAGGGAGCGCAACGCCGTCATCCTGGCGCATAATTACCAGACGCCGGAAATCTACAATTGCGTCGCCGACGTGGTCGGGGACTCGCTCCACCTCGCGCGCATCGCCAGCCAGTCGGACGCCGAGGTCATCGTGCAGGGCGGCGTCCATTTCATGGCCGAAACCTCCAAGATCCTCAGCCCGGACAGGACCGTGCTGATCCCGGATTCGCGCGCCGGCTGTTCGCTCGCCGCTTCGGTCACGGGCGCCGACATCCGCGCCCTGCGCCGCCAATATCCGGGCGTTCCGATCGTCGCCTATGTCAACACCTCGGCCGAGGTGAAGGCGGAGGTGGACATCTGCTGCACCTCGGCCAATGCGCTGAAAGTGGTCGAAAGCCTCGGCGCCGACCGGGTCATCATGGTTCCCGACCGTTTTCTGGCCGCCAATGTCGCCCGCCAGACCACGGTGAAGATCATTGCATGGCATGGCGCCTGCGAGGTGCATGAGCGCTTCACCCCGGAGGAATTGCTGCGCTATCGCGAGGACGATCCCTCGATCAAGCTGATCGCCCATCCCGAATGCCCCCCGGAAGTGGTCGAAATCTGCGACTTCTCCGGCTCGACCGCGGCGATGATCGATTATGTCAGGACGCGCCAGCCCAAGCGCGTGCTGCTGGTCACCGAATGTTCGATGGCCGACAATGTCGCGGCGGAAAATCCGGGCGTGAATTTCGTGCGCCCGTGCAATCTCTGCCCGCACATGAAGCGCATCACGCTGCCGAAGATCCTCGACAGCCTCGTCTATATGCGCGAGGAGGTCGTCGTCGATCCCGCGCTCGCCGCCCGCGCCCGCCGCTCGGTCGAGCGCATGATCGAGTTGAAGTGAGGGATCGCTCCCTCTCCCGCATAGCCAGTCGAAAGACGGGCGTCCTTGCCGACGCCCTTTGGAGGGGTGGACGTCGGAGCCATGGCGGAACCTGACATTCTCATCGTCGGCGGCGGATTGGCCGGCCTGTTCTGCGCGCTGAAACTCGCGCCGCTGCGCGTCGCCGTGCTGGCCGCCGCGCCGCTCGGCGAAGGCTCGTCCTCGGCCTGGGCGCAGGGCGGCGTGGCCGCGGCCATCGCCGAGGGCGACAGCCCGGAGCTTCACGCCAGGGATACGGTCGTCGCCGGCGCCGGCATTGTCGATGAAGAGGTCGCCCTTGCGGTCGCGCGCGAGGCGGGTGCGCGGGTGGACGATCTGCTGCGCTTTGGCGCGCCCTTCGACCGCGACGCCGATGGGCGTCTGGCGCCGTCGCGGGAAGCCGCCCATTCCGCGCGCCGTATCGTGCGGGTCAAGGGCGACGGCGCCGGCGCCGCCATCATGCAGGCCCTGATCGCCCAAGTCCGGCGCACGCCCTCGATAAATGTCCATGAAAACGTCGTCGCCGAGGATCTGATCGTCCAGTCCGGACGCGCGGCCGGCGTTTACGCCCGCGACGCCGCGGGCGCCCTTCGCGCTTTCCCGGCCCGCGCGACCATACTCGCCAGCGGCGGGATCGGCGGACTTTACGCCGTCACCACCAATCCGCCCGAGGCGACCGGCGCGCCGCTCGCCTTCGCCGCACGCGCCGGCGCCCGCGTCGCCGACGCCGAATTCGTGCAGTTCCATCCGACCGCCATCGACATCGGCCGCGACCCGGCGCCGCTGGCGACCGAAGCCTTGCGCGGCGAAGGCGCGATCCTGATCGACCGAGGCGGCCGCCGTTTCATGCCCGATCTCCACAAGGACGCGGAGCTCGCCCCGCGCGATGTGGTGGCGCGCGGCGTTTTTGCCGAAATCGCCGCCGGGCGCGGCGCTTTTCTCGACGCCACCCAAGCCGTCGGCGCCGCTTTCGCGGAAAAATTCCCCAATGTCGCCGCCGCCTGCCTGTCGGCGGGACTCGACCCGTCGCGCCAGCCCATCCCGGTCGCCCCGGCCGAGCATTACCACATGGGCGGATTGTGGACCGACGGCCATGGCCGCACCTCGCTGCCCGGCCTGTGGGCGGCGGGCGAGGTCGCCTCGACCGGCCTGCACGGCGCCAACCGCCTCGCCTCCAATTCCCTGCTCGAAGCCGTGGTTTACGGCGACCGCGTCGCCCGCGACGTCGCCGCCGCGCTTCCCCGTCTGCCGGCGCCCGAACCGGCGCCCCTCCCGGACCGGCCGGCGCGGCCTGACCCGAAAAGCGCGGCGGAGCTGCGCCAGATCATGTCCCGCCATGTCGGCGTGCTGCGCGACGAGGCGGGCTTGGGCAAAGCCCTTCGCGCCTTGGGCCGTCTGCGCGATCGCGCGCTCGCAGAAGGCTCGATCGACCTGCGCAACCGCGCCGAGGCCGCCCTTCTGATCGCGGCAAGCGCTTATCTTCGCCGCGAAAGCCGGGGCGGCCATTTCCGCACGGATTTTCCCGCCGCCGACCCGGCGCTGGCGCGCCGATCCATCATCACCCTTGACCAAGCCCTGCGCGTGGCGCGAGGCGCCGCCGCCCCGGAAGCCGCATGAACCTCCCCGAACTCAGCCCCCATCTCGTCGAAACCGCCGTGCGCGCCGCTCTCGCCGAAGACCTCGGCCGCGCCGGCGACATCACGTCGCAAGCGACCATTCCCGCCTCGGCCCAGGCCATAGCGGTGATCGCCGCGCGCAAGAAACCGGGCGTCCTCGCCGGCCTCGACGTCGCCCGCAAGGCTTTCGAACTGGCCAATCCGGCCTTGAGTTTCGAACCGGTCGCGCGCGACGGCGCTTTTTTCGCGCCCGGCGCGGTTCTCGCCCGAATCGAAGGGTCGGCGCGCGGCATTCTCGCCGGCGAGCGCGTGGCGCTGAATTTTCTCGGCCGGATGTGCGGGATCGCCACGCTGACCTCGCATTACGCCCAGGCCGTCGCCCACACCAATGCGCGCATCTGCTGCACCCGGAAAACCACGCCGGGCCTGCGCGCCTTCGAGAAATATGCGGTGCGCTGCGGCGGCGGCGTCAACCATCGCTTCGGCCTCGACGACGCCGTGCTGATCAAGGACAACCATATCGCCGTCGCCGGCGGCGCCGTCCCGGCCTTGCGCGCGGCAAAAGCCTTTGTCGGCCATCTGGTCAAGATCGAGATCGAAGTCGATACGCTCGACCAGTTGCGCGAGGTTCTGGCTGAGGGCGCCGACGCCGTGCTGCTCGACAATATGAGCCCGGCGCAATTGCGCGAGGCGGTGGCGCTGATCGGCGGCCGGATGGTCGCCGAGGCCTCCGGGGGCATTCATCTCGGCGGCTTGAAGGAAGTGGCCGAGACCGGCGTGGACTTGATTTCGTCGGGCGCGCTCACCCATTCCGCCCCGGTGCTGGACCTTGGCCTGGATATCGAAATCCGTTGACCCGTCCTTGCCCTCGGGGCGTAAAAAGGCCATCTTCTTCGCGTCCATCGTGAAAGAACGCGCGACTCGCGGCGCGTCAGCGAAAGTCCGGTTTCGTGAATCTCAAATTGGTTTCCGCGCGCAAGAGCGCCCTTCGCGGCCTCGTCCTTTCCCTCGCGTTGCTGCCGCTCGCCGGCCATGCGCGCGAAACGGACGCGGTTTCCGAGCCCTTCGAGGTCGGCGACAGCCCGTCCGGCAATTATCTTTCCGCGCGCGTCGCCGAAGCCGAACATGACACTTTCGCGGCCTCGACCTTTTTCCGCGAGGCCCTGCGCGCCGACCCGCGCAATCCCGAACTGATCCAGGGCGCCTTTGTCGCGACCCTCGCCAATGGCGACATGGACGCCGCGGCCGCGCTGGCGCGCGCGATCATCCAGCGCGACCCGCGCAATGCTTCCGCCCGTCTCACCCTGACCGTGCACGATTTCAAGAACAAGAACTATGCGTCGGCGCGAACGCTGCTCAACGCCGGCGGCGTCGGCAAGGGCGATCTCACCACCATCCTGCTCACCGCCTGGAGCTATATCGGCTCCGGCGACGTGAAAAAGGCGATCGCCGGCATCGATTCCATGAGCGATCCCACCTTTGCCGTCTTCCGCGACTTCCACGCCGGATTGATGCTCGATGTCGCGGGCAAGACCGAGGAGGCCGGGGCGCGGCTCAAGGCGGCCTACGACAGCGACCAGGGCACCTTGCGTCTGGTCGACGCTTATGGCCGTAATCTGGCGCGCCGGGGCAAGATCGACGAAGCGAAAAGGGTTTTTGGCGACTTCAACAAGCTTCAGCCGCACAATCCGATCATCGAGGCCGCGCTCGCCGATCTCGCCGCAGGCCGGAAGCTCGAACCGATGGTCAAGGACGCCCGTGGCGGCGCGGCGGAAGTCCTTTACGGCCTTGGCGCCTATGGCCTGGGCGCGGCCGGGAGCCAGCCCGGCGACGCGGTCGCGGCGATCGTCTTCCTGCGGCTGGCGCTCGAACTCACGCCGCAGAGCGGCCTGGCGCTGGACACGCTCGGCGAGGCCTATGGCAAGCTGAAACAATATGATTCGGCGATCGAAATCTACGATCAGGTTCCCAAGTCGAGCCCGCTGCGGGTCACAAGCGAGGTTCGCATCGCCCTGCTTTACGCCGCCATGGGCAAGTCGGACGAATCGATCAAGCAATTGCACGGCGTCGTCAAGGAACACCCCGACAATGTGGACGCGCTGTCGGCGCTCGCCGACGTGCTGCGCTCCGAGAAGAAGCTCCAGGAATTGGCCGACGCCTATACCCGCGTTCTGGCGCTGACCGCGCCGGACGACAAGAGCCGGTGGGCGATCTATTATTTCCGCGGCGTCGACTACGAGCGCGCGAAGGAATGGAGCAAGGCCGAGCCCGACCTGAAGGAGGCGCTCACTCTATACCCCGAGCAGCCCATGGTGCTGAACTATCTCGGCTATTCCTGGGTCGACCAGGGCATTCATCTCGACGAAGCCTTCAAGATGCTGCGCCGCGCGGTCGAACTGGAGCCGGAGGACGGCTATATCGTCGATTCGCTCGGCTGGGCCTATTACAAGCTCGGCCGTTACGACGAGGCGGTGAAATATCTGGAGCGCGCCGTCGATCTCAAGCCGGGCGACCCGACCATCAACGACCATCTCGGCGACGCCTATTGGCGCGCGGGCCGCAAGCTCGACGCCGGGTTCCAGTGGAACCACGCGCGGGACCTCAAGCCGGACCCTGAAGACCTGCCCAAGATCCTGAGCAAGATCGAGAAAGGCCTGCCCGACGCCCCGCAGCAGACCGAAAGCCACGATCCCTCCCCGAACACTCCCGCCAATATCGTCGGCAAGGGCGGCTGACGCGCCAACCCGCATGTTTCCCGCTCAGGCCGCGTCATTCGCCCTGGCGCAGCGCGACGAGGAGGGCGGTGTCGAAATAGCGCGTCCATTCGACGATCCTGAAGTTTTCCCACCTCAGGCGGTCCACGCCTTCGAGTTCGACCACCGCGCCGGAGCCACGGTTTTTCAACGTCATGCGCCAGGACATATAGGACATGCGCGGCATGTCGAAGACCAGGTCGTCGATCTCGAAACGGATGATCTCGAAATCGACGTCGAAGGCGCGCCAGGCCTCGCGGATTTCCTCCTTGCCGACGCGGACCCCGGCGGCCGGGATCAGGTCGCGCGACCCGATCAGGCGATAGCTGGCGTCATCGGCGAAGAAGAAAAGCCCGGGCTCGTTGTCGCCCTGGGCGCGCCGTCCATAAATGTCGCGGGCGAGCGCAAGATATTGTTCGCGTGTCAGACCTTCCAAAACGGATCTGGTTTCGTTCATTTTTCCAATTCGTAAAACAACCAAAAGAAAGAGACGCTTTCGCGCGATTCGCCAGCTCCCTTGCGACAGCGACGGGCCGCGACGCGCCTGTCGGCCTCGACCTCGCCATCTCCGGGATTCGAGCATAATCACCAGCTGAAATTTTGTTATTTAAATTTTTTTTAGTTTGGCCAACGCCGTGACCTTCCGCGCAGTAGACTTGGCCGCCGTTCGGCGGCCGGGTTCAAAGGCAAGTTGAAAGGCGGCCCGCCCTCGCCTAAACAGGCGGCGAAAGAGGCTCTTCATGAATGTTCTCCTCATCGGCTCGGGGGGGCGCGAACATGCGCTCGCTCTGGCGCTCGCCAAAAGTCCGCTGCTCGGCCGCCTGTTCGTCGCCCCCGGCAATCCCGGCACGGCGCGGGTCGCGCGCAATGTCGCGCTCGACGCGGGCGATTTCGCGCAAGTCATCGCCTTCTGCCGGGCGGAAGCGATCGGCCTCGTCGCGATCGGCCCCGAACAGCCCCTCGTCGATGGCCTGGTCGATGCGCTGGACGCGGCGGGAATCAAGGCTTTCGGGCCGAGCAAGGCGGCGGCGCGGCTGGAAGGCTCCAAGGGTTTCACCAAGGATCTCTGCGCCAAATATCGCATCCCGACCGGCGGCTACGGGCGCTTTGCCGACCGCGAACGGGCGCTTGCCTATGTGCGCGAAAAAGGCGCGCCCATCGTGGTCAAGGCCGACGGCCTCGCCGCCGGCAAGGGCGTGGTCGTCGCCGTGACGCTCGAAGAAGCCGAACAGGCGGTCGATTCGCTTTTTTCGGGCGCTTTCGGCGCGGCAGGCGCCGAAGCGGTGATCGAGGAATGGCTCGACGGCGAGGAAGCCTCGTTTTTCGCGCTTTGCGACGGCGAGAAGGCGGTCGCCTTCGCCTCCGCCCAGGACCACAAGCGCGTCGGCGACGGCGACCAGGGGCCCAACACCGGCGGCATGGGCGCCTATTCCCCCGCCCCGGTGATGACGCGCGAGATGAGCGCGCAGGTCATGCAGGAAATCATCGAGCCGACCGTCGCGGCGATGAAGGCCGAGGGCTGCCCTTTCCAGGGCGTCCTGTTCGCCGGGCTGATGATCGGCAAGGACGGTCCCAAGCTGATCGAATACAATACCCGCTTCGGCGACCCGGAATGCCAGGTCATGATGGCGCGGCTCGAGGACGACCTGCTCGGCCTGCTGCTCGCCTGCGCCGAAGGCCGCCTGCCGCAAGATGTGCGCCTGTCCGACAGGACCGCCCTCGCCGTCGTGATGGCTGCGCGCGGCTACCCCGGAACGCCCCTCAAGGGCGGACGGATCGAGGCCATCGACGAGGCGGAAAAAATCCCTGGCGTCAGCGTCATCCACGCCGGCACGAAAATGGAGGGCGGCCATCTCGTCGCCAATGGCGGCCGCGTGCTCAATGTCGTCGCTCTCGCTGACAGCGTCGCGCAAGCGCAGGCCCTTGCCTATCGCGGGGTGGACGCCATTCGTTTCCCCGACGGCTTCTGGCGCCGCGACATCGGCTGGCGGGCGATCGGGCGCTGAAACGCTCTCTCCCCCGCTCCGGCCATCCGGCCAAGACGACATGTCTGGTTCGCGCCGCCTTTCGCGCGACAAAAATTAAGATTTCCGATTTTTTTTTGACCTGACAGGGTCCCGCAGCCCCAAATGCTATCGACACGATGAATAAATGAATATACGAATATAAACATTAACGAGACGCCTTGCCCGCACGCATTGGCGGCATTGATCGGGTTTGGGGCCCGTTTGGCGCTGTTTGCGGTAGCGTGGGGCATTTGCGCGACGAGAACGAACCTGGGGAGGTTGTGATGGCGGCGTTGTTTTCTGACGACTGGATGGTTGATTTCGGCAATGCGTGGAATGACAATTCCGATCTGGGTGACGCTTTGGCGAAGATCGGGTTCAATTCGGTGATCGCCTATGGTTTTGACAACGAGGATCAGCCGCGCGGGATGATCAAGGTTGAGAACGGCTATGTCGTCGAGGCTGGGGCGTACAAGGGTCAGACGGTGAACTGGGACTTGCGGGCGAGCCCGGCGAACTGGGAGAAGTGGTGTTCGAGCGGGATCGGGATGATGGGACTTGGCCTGGCCTATACGTCGGGCAAGATCAAGTTCAAGGTTGGCGACTATGGCGCCATGGTCAAGAACCCCGCGATGGCCGGACCTTTCATCAAGAGTTTCGAAGCGATGGGAAAAGTGCCGCGCAGCTGAGGCTGGACCGGCTGCGGGCGGACCGCGGCCGTTTTGGCGCGCGTTGAGTGCGCGCGTTGAGTGAAGGACACCCGCGGCTATGCTTTCCCTGCTGGTCAGAACCCTGCCCATATTGTTTGCCGCCGTTCTCGGCGGGCTGATCGCGTCGTGGGTGAGCGGGCGCGCGCCGCCGGACGAGGGTTCGTCGAGCTATGCGCCGATGCCGGTGGTGAGCGCGCCGCTGGTCGAGGCGGCGGCGATGGAGACGGCGTCGCGCTACAAGCTTGGCGGGGTTGTGGAGGCGCGCGAGGTTGTGCGTCTGACGGCGCAGCAGCCGGGGCGGGTCTCCTTCATCGCCGGCCGGGAAGGCGACCGGGTTGGCGCGGGGGCGATCGTGGTGTCGCTCGACGACGACGCGCTGAGGCCGGAATATCGTTCGGCCTGGGCGTCTCTGGGCGGGGAGATGGCGGCGCAGCAGAACGCGCAGACCCAGCTGTACCAGAAGCTTTACGGCTTCCGCCAGCCGACGATGGGCGGTCCGGGCTATGACGCCTATGAGCGCGCGTTCACGCCGTTCTACAACATGTTCCAGAACTTCATGGGCTCGAACGCGCCGGCGATGGGCTCGCCGCCGATGATGACGCAGGACCAGGCGGGAACCTCGCCTTCGGCGATCAACAACGCGCGGGCCGACTACGAGCGCCAGCAGGCTGGGCTGGTGGCGGCGCAGTCGCGGCTCGACTCGCTTGACCAGCGCCTGCGCGACCGGCGCTCGGTGGCGCCCTATGCGGCGGTGATCATGGCGCGTCATGTGCGGGTGGGCGACGTGGTTCAGCCTGGCCAGCCGCTGGTGGATCTGGCCGATCCCGACCAGCTCGACCTGCGCGTGGAGGCTCCGGCGGATCTGGCGCTGAACCTGAAGGTCGGCGACAAGCTGCCGGTGAGCCTTGACCGCGGCAATGTCTGGGCGGTGGTGGCGCAGATTTTCCCTGGGGCCAACCAGGCCCAGCACACGGTGACGATCAAGGCGGCTTTGCCGCCGGGGGTGGCGGCGGCTCCTGGCATGTATGGGCAGGCGTGGATTGCCGAGCCCGGCGGCGGCGGGGAGCAGGCCACGGCGCCGTCCCTTCCGCGCAGCGCGATCGTCTATCGCGGGTCTCTGCCCGCGGCTTTCGTCGTCAACCCCGACGGGACGGCGGAGATGCGCATCCTTCGGCTGGGCGATTCGGCGGGCGACCGGGTTGCGGTGCTGTCCGGCCTGCGGATCGGAGAGCAGGTGCTCGCGCATCCGGCGCCCGACCTGAAGTCTGGCGATCCCCTCACCATGCGGCGCTGAGGCGGAGAAGGCTTAAGCCAATGACCGAAACCGCCGCGCACGAAGCAGCCCATCCGAATGGAGGGCGTCCTCCGCATCGCGCCAAGCTGGGCTTTGCCGGGCGGGTGGCGAGCGCCTTTGTCGAATCGCCGCTGACGCCGCTGCTGCTGATCGCCTTTTTCCTGATCGGCCTTCTGGGGATGGCGATCACGCCGCGCGAGGAAGATCCGCAGATCTCGGTGCCGATGGTGGACATTTTCGTCGCCTATCCGGGGGCGGCGGCGAGCGAGGTGGCCAATCTGGTGTCGGAGCCGCTGGAGCGGCTGATGTCGGAGCTTCCCGGCGTCAAGCACGTCTATTCGATGTCGCGCGACGGCCTGTCGATGGTCACGGTGCGCTTCGAGGTCGGCGAGAGGATGGAGACCTCGCTGGTCAAGCTGTACAACAAGCTCTACTCGAACATGGACCTGATCCCCAAGGGCGTGATGCAGCCTTTGGTCAAGCCCAAGAGCATCGACGACGTGCCGGTGGCCACGGTGACGCTCAGCTCGTCGAAGCTGGATCTGGTTCAGCTGCGCAAGCTGGGGCTCGACGTTCTGCAGCGCTTCAAGGCGCTTCCCAACACCGGCCAGAGCTTTGTGACGGGCGGCAGCCGGGAGCAGGTGCGCATCGACGTCGACCCGTCGCGCATGTCCTCGCACAAGGTGACGCTGAGCCAGATCGCGCAGGCGGTGGGGGCGGCGAACCAGCGCATACCCGGCGGCGACATCGTGGACGGGGGCAAGTGGTTCAATATTTACACCGGCGATTTTCTGGCGACCGTCGCCGACGTGGAGAATCTGGTCATCGCGGTGGACGACAACCGGCCGGTGTTCCTGCGCGACATCGCCACGGTGCGCCACGGCGAGTCGGAGACCAAGAGCGTCGTGGACAACAGTGTCCGCGACGCCGACGGGGGCTTTGTGACGGCGCCTGCGGTGACGGTGGCGGTGGCCAAGAAATACGGCTCCAACGGCATTGTGGTGGCCAACGGGCTGATCCGCGAACTCGACGCGATGAAGGGCCAGCTGATCCCCGAATCGGTGACGGTGACGGTGACGCGCGACTATGGCGAGACGGCGCAGGACAAGGTCACCCATCTGATCATGAAACTGTTCATCGTCTCGGCGCTGGTGACGATCCTGGCGCTGCTGACGATGGGGCTGCGCCCGGCGCTGATCGTGATGATCACCATTCCGGCGACACTGCTGATGTCGATCGCGGTGGCCTATGTGCTGAAGTTCACCATCAACCGGGTGTCGATGTTCGCTTTGGTCTTCGCCATCGGCATTCTGGTGGATGACGCCATCGTGGTGGTGGAGAACATCTACCGGCGCTGGCTGGAGTTGGGGCGCACCTCCGACCGGATCACGGTCGAGGCGGTGGACGAGGTCGGCAATCCGACGATTCTGGCGACCTTCACCGTGGTGGCGGCGCTGCTGCCGATGGGCTTCGTCGGCGACATGATGGGCCCCTACATGCTGCCCATTCCGGTGCTGTCGTCGGCGGCGATGATCTTCTCGCTGTTTGCGGCCTTTGTCTTCGTGCCGTGGCTGGCGGCGCGGGTCAAGCCGAGCATGTCGGCGTTGAAAAAGGCCGCCGAGAGCGAGCACCGTCAGGCCGCCGCCATTGGCCGCTGGTACGGCTCGGTGATCGAGCCGATCGCGAACAACAAGCTGGTTGGCTATTTTGTCCTGTTCGCCATCATCGCCGCCATGCTCGGCGCGGTGTCGATGTTCATGTTCAAGGCGGTGGCGTTCAAGATGCTGCCCTATGACAACAAGTCCGAGCTGCAGGTCGTCATCGACATGCCCGAGGGGACGGACCTGTTCGTGACCGCCAATCTCGCCCAGCAGATGGGCGCGGAATTGCGCAAGATCCCCGAGGTCACCGCCTTCCAGACCTATGTGGGGACGTCGTCGCCATTCAACTTCAACGGTCTGGTGCGCCATTACTTCCTGCGCGGCGAGCCCTGGCAGGGCGACATAGCGGTGCAATTGCTCGACAAGGAGAAGCGCAGCCGCTCCAGCCACGAGATCGCGCTTTACGTGCGCCGGATCCTGGCGCCGATCGCGGCCTCGGTCGACGCGCGTCTGACGGTGGCCGAGGCGCCGCCCGGGCCGCCGGTGCTGGCGCCGGTGGTGATCGAGCTTTACGGCCCGACGGCGGAGATCCGCCGCCAGGTGGCGCGCGACCTGCTCGGCATCCTGCACAAGACGCCGCATCTGGCCGACATCGGCACCTTCATGGAGGCTCCGCACAACAATATCGAGTTCGATGTGGACCGGCTTCGCGCGGCGATGTTCGGGGTGTCGGTGGAGGACATCAACCGCGAGGTCATCATGGCGACCGGCGGTTTTGAGGCCGGGCCGTTCCAGCGCATCCGCAATCTCGAACAGGCGACGATCGTGCTGCAGACGCCGATGGCGACGCGCGGCAATATCGGCAATCTTCTGGCGATGCCGGTGCACAGCCGCGCCGGGGCGATGGTGCCGCTGGGCGAACTCGGCCGCTTCGTCAAGCGGCCGGTCGATCCGGTGATCTATCACAAGGATCTGCGGGCGGTGGAATATGTGACCGCCGACGTGATCGGCAAGCTCGGCGCGCCGCTTTACGGGATGCTGGACGTTGAATCCGCCCTCAAGAAATACAAGACGCCGGACGGCGTCCATCTCAGCGGCAACTTCTTCAGCCGGCCGGAGACCGTCAGCCTCAGCGCCTTCAAATGGGACGGCGAATGGCAGGTCACCTATGTGACCTTCCGCGACATGGGCCTGGCCTTCGGCGCGGCGCTGGTGCTGATCTACATGCTGGTGGTGGCGGAGTTCCGCAGCTTCATGCTGCCGGCGGTGGTGATGACGCCGATCCCGCTGACCCTGATCGGCATCGTGCCCGGCCATTGGCTGCTGGGGGCGGATTTTACCGCGACCTCGATGATCGGCTTCATCGCGCTGGCCGGCATCATCGTGCGCAACTCGATCCTGCTGGTGGAGTTTGCGCGCGAAAAAGTCCAGGAGGGCTGGGACGTGCGCGAGGCGGTGCTGACCGCCGGGCGCGTCCGCCTGCGCCCGATCATGATCACCGCCTTGGCGCTGGTGATCGGCTCGATGGTCCTGCTCAGCGACCCGATCTTCCAGGGCATGGCGGTGTCGCTGCTGTTCGGCTCGCTGGTGGCGACCTTCCTGACCCTGATCGTGATCCCGCTGGGCTGCATCTCGGCGCGCAAATATTTCAAGACGCGGGTGATCGACGACGACGACGGCGACGATGGCGCGCCGCCGACCGGCCCGGGTTCGGGCCCGGCAGGCCCCGGCCCGGCTCCGGCTCCCGCGCCGTCGGGCGGCGCGCCCGGCCGCCCGGCCCGCCTGGTCAGGAAAGCCGACGCGGACGCCGCGCCGCCGGCATCGCCCGCGCCGGAAGCCTCCGGGCGCCCGGCGCGCCTGGTGAAAAAATCCGACGAGCCGCCCGCCGCCCAGAACCCCGCGCCCGAGCCCGTTGCGCCGGCCGCCCCGGGACGCCCGGCGCGCCTGGTGAAAAAGGCCGAGGAGCCGCCCGTCGCCCAGGCGCCGGAGCCTGCGCCTGAACCGGCGCCGGCCGCGCCGGGACGGCCCCCGCGCCTGGTCCGGAAAGCCGAGGAGCAACCCGCCGTCGCGGAGCCGGCGCGCGCCGAACCTGAACCTGCGCCCGAGCCCGTGCCCGAGCCGACGCCGGAGCCCGTGCCCGAGCCCGCCGAGCCGGAGCCTCAGAGCTAGCGAGCCCAGCCTGAGCCCCAGCCTGAGCCCGAGCCGGCGCCTGAGCCCCAGCCGGCGCCTGAGCCCGAGGCGGACAAGGGGCAGCGTCCGCCGTCATCGAAGCGCGAGCGCAGCTTGCGCGGCATCCGCCTCAAGGACATATCCTACGATCCGGGAGATCAGGGATGAAACGCGACAGGATCCAATCGACAGGACTTGCGACAGGATTTGCGACAAGGCTTGCGACCGGGCTTGCGGCGCTGGCCGCGCTGGCGGCGCTGGCGGCGACCGCCGAGGCCGCGACCTTCAGCGACCTCGCCGGCGCACGGGAGGAGCCGCCGGCCGCGCCGGTCATTCCCCCGGACATGTTCGGCGGGCCTCAGGGGGCCATTCCGCGCCCGCTCGACGCGCCGGCGTCCGCCCAGGTCCCGCCCGGCGGCTGGACGCCGCCCCAGGCCTATCTGCCCTATGGCCCCGCCGGCGACCTGCCGAACGCGCGGCTCCAGACCTGGACCTTCGGCCAGGTCAATTCGACGACGGACCCGTTCAACAGCGCGGGTCTGAGCACGCCTTACATGTTTGTGCCCTGGAGCACGCCGCTGTCGGCCTGGTCCAATGCGCAGACATGGAACTGGTGGCATGAACGCGCGGGCGTTCAGCCGCCATACTGGTAGGGAAGCCTTCGCAACCCGCCATCGAGTAGGGGAGAGTAAAATGAAACAGGGACTCGCACTTGCAATATTCCTCGGCGCCGCCGGCCTCGCCGGCGCGGCTTACGCCGAGCAGATCCCGCCGCCGAACGGCCCTTACGCCGCCGCGCAGCAGCCCGCCGAGGCCGGCCCCGCCAATGGCCAGCAGGCCCAGGCCAACAACCCGAACTGGGGCCCGCCCCCGCCGCCCCCGCCGCCCTATGGCTATGACTATCCGCAGCCGCCGGCGGCCCCCGGCAAGACCGCGTCCGGACAGCCCGCCGCCCCGCAGGCCTGGGCTCCGCCCCCGCCCCGCCGCCCTATGGCTATGGCCCCGCTTACGGCCCGCGCTACGGCAATTATGACGGTGACCGCTACTACGGCCGCGGCTATGGCTCCGGCCGGGGCAACGGCCGTGGCCACATGAACGGCAACTTCAGCTTCGGCGGCGACGCCGACACCGACATGAACGGCTCGGGCGACAACGACTGGAACGGCTACAACCGCGGCCGCCGCGGCGGCTGGGGACCCGGCGGGTGGTAAAACCGCCAAAAGCCTGACCTGACATGATCGATGGCCGGCGGCTAATCCCGGCGGCCATCTGCTAAAATTCGCGCCCGAATCTGGACAGACGCGCATTGGAATAGGGGAACGGAAACGAGATGTCCCGAGTCATGATCTTGGAGTCTCCGTTCTGATCAAGCGCCTTTTGGCGGGGACGCGATCGGGCGCATATCGCTGTCTATCGGATGCCGGGAATCCAGGGCTGCGTTCTGGCGCTCGATTCTTTTGTGTCTGGATTTGCGGCTTGGCAGTCGCTATGCGGTCGCCGAAAACCACGGCGCCGCGAGCGCCAGCAACCTGATTCCACGTTTGATTTTTTGGTGGAGCTGAGGGGATTCGAACCCCTGACCTCTGCAGTGCGATTGCAGCGCTCTCCCATCTGAGCTACAGCCCCGCTCCGGTGCGGGTGTTTAGGGCCCGCGCGCGGTCCTGTCAATCGCAACGCGCGTGCTGCGCCGGAAAACTTGTTCCGGCGCGCGCGAAGGCCTAAAAGGCGGCATTCCCGCCGGTTCGTCCCTCTCGCCCGGAGTCACAATGTCCGCCGCCGCCTTTCTCCTTCCCGTGTTCCGGATTGTCGATTTGGCCATCAATCTTTATTGGTGGGTCATCATCGTCATGGCCGTCATGTCCTGGCTGCTCGCCTTCGACGTGATCAACATGCGCAACGATTTCGTTCGCTCGGTGTGGAACGGCGTCAACGCCCTGACCGAGCCTGCGCTCAGGCCGATCCGCCGCTTCCTGCCGCCGATCGGCGGCATGGACATTTCCCCTATCGTGCTCCTGCTGCTGCTGTCCTTCATCCAGATGGAGCTGAATCAGCTGGCGCGGGCGCTCATCATGTCCTCGATGTGAGCGCGCCCGGCTTTGTCGCGCTTCGCGCCGGCGGGATCGAGCTTCACGTCCGCCTGACCCCGAAATCGTCGCGCGAGGCGTTCGACGGCGCCGAAATTCGCGACGACGGCGCCTGTGTGCTCAAGGCGCGGGTGCGCGCCGCGCCGGAGGACGGCAAGGCCAACGCCGCCTTGATCGCGCTGCTCGCCAAACAGCTGAAAATCCCGGCCTCGCGAATCCGCCTCGCCTCGGGGGCGACGTCGCGCCAGAAGACGCTCTTTGTCGAGGGCGACGCGGAGGCCTTGGCCGCGCGTTTCGGCGAGATTTTCCCCGGCGACGCGGAACCCCGATAAGCCGTAGGACGCATTGCCAAGCCGCGCCGCCATGCCCTAAAGCCAGAATGGCATTCCGCGGGTTTGGGGACCAAGATGAGCAAGACCAATAGCGGCAATTTTTTCGAGGATTTCCAGCTCGGCCAGGTGATCGTCCATGCGACGCCGCGCACCGTCGCCACCGGCGATGTCGCGCTCTACACCGCGCTTTACGGCGGCCGTTTCGCCGTCCAGTCGTCGGACGCCTTCGCCCATGCGATCGGCTATCCGAGGAGCCCGGTGGACGATCTTCTGGTTTTCCATATCGTCTTCGGCAAGACGGTGCCGGACATTTCGCTCAACGCCGTGGCCAATCTCGGCTATGCCGATTGCCGCTTCCTGGCCCCCGTCTATCCCGGCGACACCTTGTCCGCGACTTCGGAAGTCATCGGGGTCAAGGAAAATTCCAACGGCCAGACCGGCGTGGTCTATGTCCGCTCGCGCGGCTTCAACCAGCGCGGCGACGCCGTGCTCGAATATGTGCGCTGGGTCATGGTGCGCAAGCGCGATCCGAAATCGCCGGCGCCGGCGGAAGTCACGCCGCAACTGCCGCGTGCGCTTGCGCCCGACCAGCTCGGCGACGCCGTCCCCGTGATCGACCGGCGCAAATATGACTTGGCCTTGGCCGGCTCGCCTTATCGCTGGGGCGATTATCTGCCGGGCGAAAAGATCGACCATGTCGACGGCATGACCGTCGAGGAGGCCGAGCATCAACTCGCCGCCCGCCTGTTCCAGAACACCGCCAAGGTTCACTTCAACCAGTTCACCGAAGGCCAGGGCCGGTTCGGCCGCCGCCTGATCTATGGCGGCCACGTCATTTCGCTCGCCCGGAGCCTGACCTTCAACGGCCTCGCCAACGCTTTCCATATCGCCGCGATCAACGGCGGACGCCATGTCAGCCCGCTTTTCGCCGGCCTGACCGTCTTCGCCTGGACCGAAGTGCTGGAGCGCGCGGAAATCCAGGGCCGCGACGATGTCGGGGCCCTGCGCCTGCGCACCGTCGCGACCAAGGACCAGCCCTGCGCCGCCCATCCCTACAAGCAGGACGAGGGCTACGACCCGAGCGTCATCCTGGACCTCGATTACTGGGCCCTGATCCCACGGTGATACGAATTCCACATCATTGATGCGGGATTCGATTCCGCTGGCGTGAAAGTCCGCTCGCGCATTAAAGGACTTTCGCGCCATGGCTTTTCCGCGGATCGTGAAGCAATCCTGCAGAATCGGTATGATCAGCGGGCAATGAAAAGCCTCCCGCGCATCAAGCGCAGGAGGCTTTTCATTATTCTTGAAAGTCGACGCCTAGTTGCCGCCGAAGGTCACGACGACAATCAGGACCAGCATAGCGCCGGTGAGCGCGATGGCCAAGGCGCCGACGCCGGCCATGCCATAGGTGGCGGCCAGCCCGACAAGGGCGACGACGACCAGCAACACGATGGCGATGAAGGCTTTAAGAGCCGTGGCTTCTTCGGCATTCCTGACATGGTGGGGGGCCGAAGCGTCGGCATTATGAGAGTCGCTGCTCATGACTTCCTCTTTCTTTGCGCCTTTGGCCAAGCCGACAACGGTTGAAACGTCGCACGTCCGAGCGATGCGACGACTTAACGCAGGCGCATTTTTGGATTTCGCGCTCACGGCGACGTGGCGCGCGGGGATCACTTTACTATGGATTTATCACGACAAAAAGCGCCGTCAGGCAAATTTACGTCTTCGCAAGAAAATCCCATGCGCGCTGTGCAATGGCCTGGATCAAGTTTGCGCGAGGCGCCCGAAGAAGCGCCCTAACTACGCCATCAAGCGCCATTGCGTTTCAGGAAATTCCAGACCTTGCGCGCGGCGTCGAAATTGCGCCACTCCTCCGTGGTCGCGGCGGCTGGATGCGCGGGCTTCTGCGCGGAGCCATGCGGCGGGGCCGCGCCGATACGCACTTCCTCGACCGGCGACTTGCAGCCGGTATAGGTCAGGACCGCGCCCCGCGCATGGTTCGCGCCGTGCGGATCGCGTTCGGTCAGCGGCCATTCCTCGCGCTTCGGGCCGCAGCCCGCTCGATTCGCGAAGAGCGACAGGGTGGTCTCAGCCGGAAGCGCCTGAAAGGAGGCGTCGCCAATCGTGGCTAAACCGCCCTCGAAGGGGACCTTCGGATTGTCGAGATTGTTGACCGCGATGAATGCCATCGGATTGAAGGCGCATTGCGCGAGATCGGCCGGCAGGGCGGCGCCCAGCGTCGCGATCCCGGCGACCGGGCGCCCCAGGCCGGCGCAGGCCGCGCGATAGGCGAACACGCCGCCGGAGGATTCGCCGACGAGGAAAATCTTGCGCGGATCGCCGACGCCCTCGCCCACGAAACGATTGATCAGATCGCGCAGGAAGGTTGTTTCGCGGTCGGCGTTCGCCCCGGCGGCGACCGGCCAGCCCGCGGCCAGGGGCTCGGGATAGATGAAGACCGGCTTGTGTGATTCGACGATTTCCTGGAAGGCGAGGCGATGGCGCTTCGGGCTGGGAAGGCTCCTCGGGCGCAGGACGATGACCAGCGGCCTGCGGCGCAGCTTCAGCGCTTCATGCTCGATAATGACGGCGGAGCGGGTTTCGCCGCCCGATTTCATGTAGAGCCGCGCCGCAGCAGATGCAGAAGCCGGGAGAAGACAGGCGCCGAAGGCGAAGGCGATCAGGCTGGCCAGGGCGGCGGCGAAACCCCGGGCGCCCCGGCGAACCGGCGCCCGCCCCGAATTCGACAGCCAAAGCCACGCCGGCGCGAGGTTCAATGCCGATTGACAACATGTATTCGCCTCCAACCGCCCTAGCTTTGGCCGCTTTGCCCTGCGAAAGCAAGACACGCGTCGAACATTGGGGCAGATTCGCGCGTCGTCCGCGGCGCAGTCCAAACGGCCGGCGCGTCGCATGGCGCCGCTCGGAACCTTTCCGCCTACTTCGAAGGGCTGAGGCCGATCCAATTGCGCGGTGCACGCGTTTACATTAGTGATTATCATCAATCCTCGGGTTTATTTGCGTTCCACGGTTTGCCGCAGCGCCGCGTAACCCGTCACCGTCCGAACAGAAAGGGGGACTCGATGGCCAAACCCAGCCCGTCTCCGCTGGAGCAGCGCCGCCCGCTCTCGCCGCACCTGCAGATCTACAAATGGTCGCCGACCATGGCGGCCTCCATCGCTCATCGCTTCACCGGCGCCGCGCTCTACGGCGGCACCCTGCTGCTGGCCTTCTATCTCTTCGCGGCGGCGGGCGACGCCCGCAGCTTCCATTTCGCCTCGGCTCTGTTCAGTTCGTGGCTCGGCCAGCTTGTCCTGTTCGGCTACACATTCGTGCTGATGCTGCATGTGATGGGCGGCCTGCGCCACGCGGTCTGGGACGCAGGCAAGGGATTCGAGCCCAAGGCGCGCGACCGGCTCTCCACCGGCTCATTCGCGGCCGCGGCGGTTCTCACCGTCCTGCTGTGGATCGTCTCCTTCGTGATTCGTTAGAGGCGCGTCCGATGACTCAGAAACCCACATTTCGCACCCCCGCCGCGCGCGTAAAATATCTCGGCTCGGCGCACTCCGGCGCCCATCACGCCTGGATGATGCGGCTGAGCACCTTCGCGCTGCTGCCGCTCACCTGCGCTTTCGTCCTGATCGTGCTGTCGCTGACCGGCCGCGATTTCCAGAGCGCCCGCATTTTCCTCGGGTCGCCCCTCGTCGCGATTTTCATGCTGCTTTTCGTCGGCGTCGGCGTTTATCACATGACGCAGGGCATGCAGGTGATCATCGAGGATTACGTTCATGGCGACCGGATCAAGCCCGTCGCCCTGATGTTCAATATCCTGTTCGGCCTGCTGATCGGCGCGGCCCTGATCTATGCGGTGATGCGCCTGAGCTTCACCTGATTGTCGCCCGGGCGCGCGGCGCCCGGCCTCCTGCAATTCCCGACTGAAGGTTCTTTTCAATGGCTTCCAGCGACGCCCCGACCAGGACGATCCTTGGCGGAAAGTCGGCCCTCGTCGGCAACGCCTATCCGATCGTGGACCATACATTCGACGTGGTCGTCGTCGGCGCCGGCGGCGCGGGCCTGCGCGCCACGGTCGGCTGCGCCCAGGCCGGCCTGCGCACCGCCTGCGTGACCAAGGTCTTCCCCACACGGTCGCACACGGTCGCGGCCCAGGGCGGCGTCGCCGCCTCGCTCGGCAATATGGGGCCGGACAATTGGAAATGGCACATGTACGACACCGTCAAGGGCTCCGACTGGCTCGGAGACCAGGACGCGATCGAATATCTGTGCCGCAACGCCCCCGAAGCGGTCTATGAACTCGAACATTGGGGCGTGCCCTTCTCGCGCACCGTCGAAGGCAAGATCTACCAGCGCCCCTTCGGCGGCATGACCACCGATTTCGGCAAGGGGCCGCCGGCCCAGCGCACCTGCGCCGCCGCCGACCGCACCGGCCACGCCATGCTGCACACCATGTATGGGCAGGCGCTGAAACATTCGACCGAATTCTTCATCGAATATTTCGCCATCGACCTGATCATGGACGCGGAAGGCAAGTGCCGCGGCGTGATCTGCCTGAAAATGGACGACGGGACGATCCACCGTTTCCGCGCCCAGCTCGTGATGCTGGCGACCGGCGGCTACGGCCGCGCCTATTTCTCCGCCACCTCCGCCCATACCTGCACCGGCGACGGCGGCGGCATGGTCTTGCGCGCCGGACTGCCGTTGCAGGATCTGGAGTTCGTGCAGTTCCACCCGACCGGCATCTATGGCGCCGGCTGCCTGATCACCGAGGGCGCGCGCGGCGAGGGCGGCTATCTGACCAATTCGGCCGGCGAGCGCTTCATGGAGCGCTACGCGCCTTCGGTAAAAGACCTCGCGCCGCGCGACATGGTCTCGCGCGCCATGACCATGGAAATCCGCGAAGGCCGGGGCGTGGGCCGCAACAAGGACCACATCTTCCTGCACCTCGACCATCTCGACCCGAAAATCCTGCACGAGCGCCTGCCCGGCATTTCGGAAAGCGCCAAGATTTTCGCCGGCGTGGACGTGACCCGCGAGCCGATCCCGGTCCTGCCGACCGTCCACTACAACATGGGCGGCATCCCCACCAATTATCATGGCGAAGTGCTGACCAGGAAGGGCGACGACCCCGACGTGGTGGTTCCCGGCCTGATGGCGATCGGCGAGGCGGCCTGCGTCTCGGTCCATGGCGCCAACCGCCTCGGCTCCAATTCGCTGATCGACCTCGTGGTGTTCGGCCGCGCCGCCGGCCTGCGCGCCGCCGAAATCGTCAAGCCCGGCGCCAAGCAGGATGCCCTGCCGGAAGATTCCGCCGACCGCGCCTTGTCGCGCCTCGACCGTTACCGCAACGCCGCCGGCGGCACGCCGACCGCCGAACTGCGGCTGAAAATGCAGAAGGTGATGCAGAACAATTGCGCGGTCTATCGCACCGGCGAGGTTCTGGAGGAAGGCGTCAAGCTGATCGACGACGTCTGGAAAGGCCGCGACGATCTGCGCGTCTCCGACCGCTCGCTGATCTGGAATTCCGACCTGATCGAGACGATGGAATTCGACAATCTCATCGTCCAGGCCGCGGTCACCATGGTCTGCGCCGAGAATCGCAAGGAATCGCGCGGCGCCCACGCCCGCGAGGATTTCGCCAGCCGCGACGACGCCAACTGGATGAAGCACACTCTGGCGACCATCGACGACGCGGCCAAGGCCGTGAAGATCGACTACCGTCCGGTGCACAGCTACACCATGACCGACGACATCGCCTATATCGAGCCGAAAGCCCGCGTGTACTGAGATCGAGCAATCCAATGGTTGAATTCACGCTGCCCAAAAATTCCGTGGTCGGGGCCGGAAAAACCTGGCCGAAACCGCCGGGCGCCAAGCGCCTGACCGAATTCCGCATCTATCGCTGGAATCCGGACGACGGCCGCAATCCCTCGATCGACACCTATTATGTGGACCGCGACGATTGCGGTCCGATGGTGCTCGACGCCCTGCTCTATATCAAGAACAAGATCGATCCGACGCTGACGTTGCGCCGCTCCTGCCGCGAAGGCATCTGCGGCTCGTGCTCGATGAATATCGACGGCGAAAACACGCTCGCCTGCACCAAGGCGATCGACGACGTGAAGGCGCCGGTCAAGATCAATCCGCTGCCGCATATGCCGGTGGTGAAGGATCTCGTGCCGGATCTCACGGTCTTTTACGCCCAGCACGCCTCGATCGAGCCCTGGCTGCATACCGAAACCCCGGCCCCGGAAAAGGAATGGCTGCAAACGCCCGAGGACCGCGCCAAGCTCGACGGCCTTTACGAGTGCATTCTCTGCGCCTGCTGCTCGACCTCCTGCCCGTCCTATTGGTGGAACGGCGAGCGCTATCTCGGCCCCGCGGCTTTGTTGCAGGCCTATCGCTGGCTGATCAATTCGCGTGACGAGGCGACCGGCGAGAGGCTCGATTTCGTCGACGACCCGTTCCGGCTCTATCGCTGCCACACCATCCTGAACTGCGCCCGCGCCTGCCCCAAGGGCCTGAACCCGGCCAAGGCGATCGCGGAAATCAAGAACATGCTGATCGACCGGCAGGCGTAACGCTCGCGGGCTGATTGTCAAAAACAAAGGCGCGCCCCGAAGGACGCGCCGTCGTTGTTCTTCTGTCGTCGGTTTCGCTCAGGCCCGCGGCTGCAGCGAGAACACCCGGGTCTGCAGGTCGAGCATCGCGGTCGCGAAGCTCGTCGCATTGTCGGCGAATTCGCTCCAGACCGAGACCGGGCTCGGCCCGCGCGCGACCAGTTTTCCGGTCATGTCGTCGGTTTCGAAGCGCAAGTCCGCCGCGAATTTCCGCGCCAGGCCCTGCATCGCCGTATTGCTGGCGAGGCAGGACATGTAGAGCGCGTCGGCGCGACGGTTGCGCGCCGCGCGCACGATGCGCGACATCATCTCCGTGCCGACGCCGCGCCGGCGCCATTCCTTCTCGACGCTGAAGGCGGCTTCGACCGAGCCGCCGATGATCTTGTTGCCGACCGCCCGCAATTCGCCGGCGCCGCGCAGCGCGCCATCGATATAAAAGCCGTAGATCACGTCGTCGATGCCGAAGCAGCGTTCCGCGTAGCGGATCAAAAACTCGTCGTTGACCGCCATGGCGAAACGGTCGTACCGGCTCTTCGGATCCAGGCGCAAAAGATGCTCCCGAAACGCCGGAAGGTCCGCCGGCCATAATCTGCGGATCACGCCGCCATGGATCATCATCTGTTCCATAGTGGTTCTCCTGTCCTTTCGCGCGGCCCGTTGGCCGCTGTTGCTCCGACCCTCGAAGCACGTCCCTCACTTTGAGTGCTATATGTTGCACTGCAGCAGAGAGCGATATATGTTGCACTGCAGCAGAAAGTTCAAGTCCTAACTTTCGGCATTGTTGCCTAGATATTCATTAATTATTTGATAAACATCATATTTTTTGCTCACAGGCTCCCTCGCTGAACGGTAGATTTGGGCGAGAATGATACCGCGACGCAACAGATCTGGAGCCGCGCGCCTGAATGAAAGCTGAACAGTCAGGAGAGTAGATCGATCAAGGCGGGAATCAGCGGCGTGTCGGCCGGCGGCATGGGCAGCTCGCGCAAACGCCGGGGATCGAGCCATTTCAGCGCCTGGCCCTCGCGCGAAACCACCGTTCCCTCCCAGCGCCGGCAGGCGTAAAGCGGCATCAGGAGATGGAAATCGTCATAGGCGTGGCTGGCGAAGGTCAAAGGCGCCAGGCAGGGCGCCTTGACCTCGATCCCCAGTTCCTCCCGCAATTCGCGGATCAGCGCCTGTTCCGGCCGCTCGCCGGGATCGACCTTGCCGCCGGGAAACTCCCACAGGCCGCCGAGCTGCTTGCCTTGCGGCCTTTGCGCCACCAGCACCCGATGATCGGCGTCGATCAGCGCGGCCGCGACGACAAGAAGGAGTCTCATTTTTGTTCCACTCCTTCGCAGCGGCGCCGCTCGCATCAGCTTGGCCGCAGCCCGTTTCCGACAACGGGCGTCTGCCGACGCCCCCATAGCCCGTCTTTGGACGGGCGTCTCACGACACCCCATAGCCCGTCGTTAGACGGGCGTCTCGCGACACCCTATGGCCCGTCGTTAGACGGGCGTCTCACGACACCCCATAGCCCGTCGTTAGACGGGCGTCTCACGACGCCCTATGGCATTCGCTCCTGGCCCGCTTTCGCAGGCGTTACGACCGGTAATCGCCGTTGATCGCGACATATTCCTTGGTCAGGTCGCAGGTCCAGACCGTCGCCTTGCCCTTCCCGATCCCGAGATCGGCGCGAATCACAATTCGATCCTGCTTCATCGCCGCGCCCGCCGCCGCCTCGTCGTAATCGGGATCGCGGCGGCCCTCATGGGCGACGCGGATATCGCCGAACCAGATCGACAGCAGGTCGCGTTCGGCCTTCTCGCCAGCCTTGCCAACCGCCATCACCACCCGGCCCCAATTGGCGTCCTCGCCGGCGGCGGCCGTCTTCACCAAGGGCGAATTGGCGATGGAAAAGGCTATTCTTTTGGCCGCCTTGTCGCTTTCGGCGCCGGTGACCCGAACCTCGATGAATTTGCGCGCGCCTTCGCCATCGCGCGCCACCTGCTGAGCGAGGTCGAGCAGCACGGCGTGGAGCTTTTCGGAAAAATCCGTCAGGCCTTTGCCGCCGGCCTTTTTCGCCTTTTTCTGGCCGCGCCTTTCGGCGGCGCCGGTGGCGAACAGCAGCAAGGTGTCGGAGGTCGAGGTGTCGCTGTCCACCGTCACCGCGTTGAACGTGTCCTTCACGCCCCTGGACAGCAGTTTCTGCAAGGCGTCCGCGGAGATCGCCGCGTCGGTGAAGACGTAAGCGAGCATGGTCGCCATATTCGGCGCGATCATGCCGGCCCCCTTGGCCATGCCGTTGATCGTCACCTCCACGCCGCCGATCGTCGCCTTGGCCGTCGCCACTTTGGGAAAGGTGTCGGTGGTCATGATGGCGCGGGCGGCGTCGAGCCAGCCGTCGGCGCGGGCCTGCTTCGCCAGGAGGTCGAGCGCGCCTTCGAACTTCGACGCGTCGAGCGGCTCGCCGATCACCCCGGTGCTGCTGAGGAAAATCTCGTCCTCGCCGGCGCCGACCGCCTTGGCCGCCAGCTTCGCGGTGCGCTCGGCCGCCTCGCGCCCCGCCTTGCCGGTAAAGGCGTTGGCGTTGCCGGAATTGACGACCAAAGCGCGGGCGCGGCCATGGCGCAGCTTGTCGCGGCACCAGTCCACCGGCGCCGAAGGGCATTTGGAGGTGGTGAAGACGCCCGCCACCGTCGCCGCTTCGTCGAAAACGGCCAGCATGACGTCGGTGCGGCCGGTGTAGCGGATGCCGGCGGCGCCGGCGGCGAGGCGCACGCCCTCGATCGGCGGCAATTCGGCGAGCTTTTTCGGCGCGAGAGGCGAAACTTTGGTGGCGGCCATGGGCTGGACTCTTCGATCTGGTTCGCGCCGAACAGTCATCGGCTTGGGCGCGGGCGTCAAGTCGGTTTGGCGCCGCAAGGCCGCTTCCCATGCCATCGTCGTGCGAAACGCACACGACAATGGCGCGAAAAACCCCGCCGAAGCGGGGCCTGTCGCGTCACCGAAGCGCCTTGGACCAATTTTCACGGATCGCAACTCATCGCGACCGGTGAACCCCTCGCATCAGCTCGGCGTCGCTCCTAACCGGCTCTCATCAATGAGAACCTCTATTACTTGCTCGTCGCGTTCGGTTGCGCGGCGCCCGCGGGTTCGTCGGTGCGGGAGATCTTGGCGCCCTCGCGCAGCTTCATGATCGCCTGGCTCTGGGCGCGCTGGGCGACGAAGCGTTCGAGCTGGTCGCGGACCTGATCCAACGGCGGGAACGGTTTGGTGCGCTTCTCCAGCACCTTGATGACATGCCAGCCGAACTGGGTCTTGACCGGCTGCGAAACCTGGCCGGGCTGGAGGTTGAAGGCGACCTCGGCGAATTCCGGCACCATGCGGTCCTTGGTGAACCAGCCCAGATCGCCGCCCTTGGAGCCGGGATCCTTGGACAATTGGTCGGCGAGCTTGGCGAAATCCTCGCCGGCCGTCAGGCGCTTCTCGACATCCAGCGCCTCTTTCTCGGTCGGCACCAGAATGTGGAGGGCGTGGATTTCTTCTTCCGGCTTCTGCGCCTTGGCGGCTTCCTGATAGGTCGCCTTGATCGCCGCGTCGGTGACGCTGTCCTTGGCGATTTTGCTGAGATAGCCTTCCATCAGCAGCTTTTCGCGATAATAGGCCATTTTCGCCTTGAAATCCGGCGTCTGGTCCATCTTGTCGGCGACCGCCTTCTCGGTGACCAGCTTGAGGTCGATGAGATAATCCAGCAGCGCCTTGCGGCGGGCGGCGTCGTTCATCTGCCGCGGCAGGGTCGAGCCAACGTCTTCCTGCGCCTGGGCAAGGTCCTTCGCCGTGACATTCTCGCCATTCACCGTCGCCAGCGCCTGGTTCGGGTCGGCGGCGGGAGTCTGGGCCAAAGCGGGGGTCAGCGCGGCGCAGAGCGAAAAGGCGAGCGTGGCGTTGCGGACGCCGGCGAGGGGGTAATGAAAACGAGCCATCGGGTCTTCTTGCTCCTTGGAGGCGACGCGCCTTGCTCCCTGGAGGCGACGCGCCAAAAAGTGGTCGGCCATCGGGCGGCGGCGGCAGGCGCGCCTTTCTGCCCGAAAAAGCCGCCGGCCACAAGCGCCGCGGCATTGCCGGCGCAAAAACTCTGGTTTAGATGGGAAAGGGAAAGGTCTTCACAATGTCCGAGAAGAAACCCATCAACTGGACCAATGCGCGCACCCTGGTCGCCCTGGCCATTCTCGTCGGCACGGAACTGGTCGGCGCCTCATGGGCGGCCGGATGGGCTTTGGGCGGCCTGTTCCAGCTCGGACCCGGCTACGCCCGCGCCTTCGAACTGATCTTCATCGCCATCGGCTTCGTCGGGCTCTATTTCTTCATGCGCGCCGCCGTCGCCCACGAGCCTATCCGGCGCTGACCCGGGCTTTCGTCGTCAAAGGCTTGTCATTCCCTCGGGACATGAGGATCAGGGCCGGCATGGAACAGCGCGAACACGCGCATGATGATGCGCACGACCATCGCCATGGTCCGGCCCCGGCGCCGGCGCGGCGCGCGCCGGGCTTCTCGCTGCTGCGGCTTTCCGCCCTCCAGCGCCTCGGGATTGTCGCGGTCGCGCTCGTGGCGCTGTGGAGCGGCGTGCGCTGGGCCTTGTCATGACCGCTCCAAGGAACGCGCCGCTCATTCGCCTGCACGACCTGACCCTGGGCTATGACCGCCATCCGGCGGTGCATCATCTCGACGGCGAGATCGCGCCGGGCGCGCTGCTCGCCGTCTGCGGCCCCAATGGCGCCGGCAAATCGACCCTGTTCAAGGCCCTGGCCGGGACCCTCAAGCCGATGGGCGGATCGATCGACCTCGGCGGCGCCCGCGCCCGCGACATCGGCTATCTGCCCCAGGCGGCGCAGCTCGACCTGAGCTTTCCGATCGACGTTTTCGACCTGGCCGCCATGGGCCTGTGGCGGCGCATCGGCCTGTTCGGGGGCCTGAGCCGCGCCGACGAGGAAAAAGTGCGTGACGCGCTCGCCGCCATGGGCCTCGCCGGCTTCGAGCGCCGCCCGATCGGCGCCTTGTCCGGCGGCCAGACCCAGCGCCTGCTGTTTGCGCGCCTTCTGCTGCAGGACGCTTCGGTGCTCCTGCTCGACGAGCCTTTCGCCTCGATCGACGAGCGCACCGTCGGCGATCTGCTCGACCTGATCGGGCGCTGGCGCGAAGAAGGGCGCACTGTCGTCGCCGTCCTGCACGATTTCGACCTGATCCGCGCCCATTTTCCGCAATGCCTGCTGCTGGCGCGCGAAAAGGTCGCCTGGGGCCCGACCGGCGAGGCGCTTTCCAACGAAAATCTTGCCCGCGCCCGGCTGATGATCGAAGCTTTCGACGACCGCGCCGCAGCTTGCGACCGCGTCGCCTAAGCAGGATTTCCGAAAAGTGGTCGCCGGTTTTCGGACAAAAATCCTGCTAAATTAAAAGAGCCTAAGCAGCAATTCGTTGGCGCGCCAACAAATTGCTGCTTAGCGCATATTCCCGAAAAGTTGATAGACTTTTCGGACAAGAATATGCGTCAAAACAACGAAATAACGGAGCGCGTTCGACTTTATGATTCCCGAACGCGCTCTACGAGATGGATGAATCGATGGGCTTGAGCTCTCTTACCGATCGCGTGATCCCGATCGAGGCCGGCGCCGAGGTTGTCGGCGCCGCCTTCCTCGGCCGCCTGCCGGCTTTCGCTCTGGCCGACGGGACCGTGCTGCTGGCGGAAATCGGCGAAGAGCGCCGGATCAAGGCCCACGAGGACGGCGCCGTTCTCGTCGCCGCCTGCGACGGCAGGACATTCTATACCGGCGGCGACGACGGCGTCGTCGCCGCGACCGGCGCCGACGGCGCAAGCCAAACCCTCGCCCGCGAAAAGGGCTGGATCGACGCCCTGGCCTGCCGGGCGGACGGCGCGCTCGCCTGGTCGGGCGGCAAGACTGTCCGCGCCCGCGACCCCAAGGGCGAGATCAAGACCTTCGCCGCGCCGTCCACGGTGCGGGGCCTCGCTTTCTTTCCCAAGGGCTACCGCCTCGCCGTCGCCCATTACAACGGCGCAAGCCTGTGGTTCCCGAACGCCGCGGCCGAGGCGGACGCTCTCGCCTGGAAGGGCTCGCATCTCGACGTGACGGTCTCGCCCGACGCCCGCTTCGTCGTCACCTCGATGCAGGAAAACGCCCTTCACGGCTGGCGGCTTTCCGACCGCAAGGACATGCGCATGACCGGCTATCCGGCCAAGACGCGGTCCTTCGCATGGTCGCATGACGGGGTTTGGCTCGCCACCTCCGGCGCCGACGGCTGCATCGTCTGGCCCTTTTCCGGCAAGGACGGCCCGATGGGCCAGCCGCCGCGCGAATGCGGCGTTCGTCCCGATGTCGTGACCACCGCCGTGGCCTTCCATCCCCAGGCCCTGGTCGTCGCGGTCGGCTATGATGACGGCTGGATCCTGCTGGTGCGCCTGACCGACGGCGCGGAAATCCTGGTCCGCCGCACGGAAGCGGAAGAACCGCGCGACGCCATTTCGGCGCTGGCTTTCAACGCGGACGGCAATCGGCTGGTCTTCGGCGCCAGGAGCGGACGCGCCGGGCTGCTCGACATCCCGGCTTGAACGAAAAAAGCGGCGCCAATTTGCGCCGAACTGCTCTACCATGCTCGCGCAGCGGCGCCGCCCTGGCGCGCCGTCCTGGAATGCGTGTTCAATCGAGCGTGTCGTGATCGAAAGCGAAAATCCGCCGCAAATCCTGACCGAAGCGGTGGTCGAGCCCCCAATGGGATTGAAACCGGCCTCCGAGACGCCGGCCGACCGCGCCCAGCAGGAAGTCGAGATCAAATTCGCAACCGACGCCGCCGGCCTCGCCGCCGCGCGCGCCTCGCCGCTGCTGCGCGTCGACAAGCCGAGCGCCGCGCGCAAACTGGTCTCGATCTATTTCGACACGCCGGACTGGGCGCTGAAAAAGCGCAAGATGGCCCTGCGCGTGCGCCGCGCCGGACGCGCCGCGCCGGTCATGACCTTGAAATGGCCATTGCCGGCGGCGGGCGGCGTTTTTGCGCGCGGCGAGGTCGAAGTCCGCGCGCCGAACATGGAGCCCGACATTACCCGGTTCGACGCCGACATGGCCGCGAGCCTGCGCGAAATCATCGGCGCGGCGCCGCTGGAGGCGAAATACGAGACCCGCGTCAGGCGGGTCACGCGGCTGATCGAGCATGGATCGGCGCGCATCGAAGCCGCGGTGGACGAGGGCGCCATCCATTCCGGCGCGCGCGAATTGCCTTTGCGCGAAGTCGAACTGGAGCTGAAATCCGGCCCCGCGCAGGATTTTTTCGATTTCGCCGCCCTTCTCGCCGAAAGTCTCCCCCTGCGGCTCGACAATGTCAGCAAGGCGGAGCGCGCCGCGCATTTCTGCGAGGGCACCGCGCCGAGACCGGTCAGGGCCAAGGCCGCCGATCTGCCCCCCGACGCCAATCTCGACGAGGCCACGGCAAGGATCATCCTCGGGACCGTCGAGCATTTTCTGGTCAATTGGGCGTCGTTGCGCGCCGGCGACGATCCCAAATCCATCCACCAGATGCGTGTCGCCCTGCGCCGCCTGCGCGCCGCGCTCGGCATGCTGAAAAGAGCCGTTCCCTGTCTGGAGTTCGAGAGTTTTCGCGAGGAGGCCAAGGCGCTCGCCAGCGCTTTTGGTCCGGCCCGCGACAGCGACGCCTTGCGCGAATTGATCGAGCAAGGGCCGATGGGCCATTTCGGCGAAAGAAAGGATTTCGCTCCGCTGCTCGACGCGCTCGAAACGCGCCGCGCCGCCGCCTATGCGGATTCGCGCGCCTTGATCGAAATCGGCGCGCCCGACGCTATTCGTGCTTCGTCTTTCCGCCTTCGTCGCGCGGCGCGGCTGGCGCAATGCGCTGCCTGGCCTCGATCTCGCGACCCTGACCGAACCGATCGCGGTTTTCGCGGCGCAGGCGCTGGAGCGGCTCCACAAAAGGACGCTCCAGCGCGGCAAGAAGCTTGTCACGCCTTCCCGACGCGCAGCGCCACGAGGTTCGCATCGCTCTGAAAAACCTGCGCTACGGCGGCGAATTCTTCGCCGGCTGTTTCGCCGCTCAGCGCGACCCGGCGCCTTTTCTGCGCGCGGCGGCCAATCTCCAGGGCCTGCTCGGCGCCCATAACGACGCCGCCAGCGCCGACCATTTCCTCAGCGCGTCCCACGCCGAGGAGGCCGCCCGCGCCGCCGGGATCGTCTCCGGCTGGTACGCCCGCGGCGCCGTCATCGCCGACCGGCGCCTCGAAAAGGAATGGAAGCGTTTCAAGGCCATGCGGCCGTTCTGGCGCTGAGCGGCGCCGGAGCGGGGTTTGCCGCATGAGGGGAGCCATGTTAACTGCGGCTCGTTGCCTTGAATCAGACGGGCCGCCATGACCGGAACGCCTCAACGCCGCCTCGTCGTCTTCTCGGGGAGCGGCATTTCCGCCGATTCCGGCCTCGACACCTTCCGGACTTCGGGCGGCGAAAGTCTCTGGGCGCGATATGATCCGCAAGTGGTCTGCAATTTCGATTGCTGGGAGCAAAATTTCTCCCTCGTCCACGAATTCTACTCGCGTCGGCGCGAGGAGTTGCGCCAGGCCTCGCCCAACGCCGCGCATGTTCTCGCGGTCGATTGGGAGAGCCGTTTCGGCGCCGAACTTATCACCCAGAACGTCGACGACCTGTTCGAGCGCGCCGGCGCGCGCTATGTCATGCATGTCCATGGCTTTCTCACCGCGCTGCGCTGCACGTCCTGCGGCGCGCAATGGCTGGTCGGCTACCGCCGCTTTGCGCCCGAGGCCGACGCCTGCCCGAAATGCGGGCGGTTGGAGAGCGTGAAGCCCAATGTCGTCTTTTTCAACGAGCCGGCGCCGCGCTACGGCGAAATGTGGCGCAGCCTCGAAAGCCTGACCGCAAACGACGTGCTGGCGGTCATCGGCACGTCGGGCGTCGTCGTGCCGATCGGCGAAATCGCCCGCCGCAGCCCGGCGACCACGATCTTGTCCAATCTTCAATCCGCCGAAATCCCGCGCGACGACGATTTCGACCATGTGCTGCATGGCCGCGCCGCCGAAATCGCGCCGGAGCTGGACAGGCTGGTCACGGAATTGATGGAGCGATGAAGGCCGGTTGAATCAAGCCCTCAATGGACAGGCTCGGGATTGTCCTCGAGGATCAGATCGACCATCAGCTCATGGGCGATCGCTTCGAGGGACTGGCGCAGGTCTTCGAGATTCAGTGCGTCGGGCAGCGTCAGCCGCGCTTTGGCCTTGAACATGGCTTCGCCCGAGAACGACCCGCTCACACATTCGCTTTCGAGTTCGGCGATGCTGACGTTGTTGGCGGCGAGGACGTGCGATATGTCCCGGATGATGCCCGGCCTGTCGAGGCCAACCAGCTCAAGCCGCAGAGTGCGGCCGGCGACCGGCGCCGGCTCGTCGCTTTTCTCGATGATGAAGCGCAGGCCCCGGGCTTCCAGTTTGCGCAGCGATTCGACCAGCGCGTCGGCCTTTTCCGGCGCGATGGCGACCAGGAGCATGCCCGCGAACTGGCCGGCAAGGCTCGCCATGCGGGTGTCGAGCCAATTTCCGCCGCCTGCCGTGATGGTTTCGGAAACCGCGCTCACCAGGCCCGGCCGGTCGCGGCCGATGACGGTCAGAACGAGATGAATTTGCATGGGCGGGCTCCTCTGACGCTTCGACAATGCTCGATGTCGGCATTTTGGACTTTCGACATTTTCCGGCGCGGCTTGACGTCAGCCCTTCGCGCAAGGCGCGAAAGGACGGCGGCCGAACCTCGACTGGCGCAGCAGGCCGTGAACTGGCGATAAGGCCATGGATTTTTCCCCTTCTTGTCGGGCATTGAGCGATCCGCAACGAACTTGAGGCTCGATTATAGGCGATCGGCAGACCTGGTCCAGCAGAGGCGTTCTTGCGAAGGCGCGTCGAATGACGCCCCTGACCCGCGCCCCGTTTGAATTCCTTACGATCGCCAATTTCCTGAACCCGGAAGCCTGCGCCGCGATCAACCGCGATCAACCCAAAATCGGCGAGAGCGGCAGTTTCCCGGTCGGGCGCCTGTTCGGCAAAGCCGCGGAATGGCCTTACGCCTGAGCGCGCCGCCAGATTTTTTCATAGACGCCGATGATTTCCTCGACCTCGCGGTCGCGGTTGAAGGCGTCCATCACGCGCGCCCGCGCCCGCGCGCCGATCCCCTCGATCTTCTGGGGTTCGCGCATCAGCGGCTCGATCGCGGCGGACAAAGCCTCGACGTCGCCGGTCGGCGCCAGGACGCCGGTCGCGCCGTCCTCGATCACCAGTTCCGCCGCGCCGGCCCGGCTCGCCACCACGGCGTTGCCCGCGGCCATCGCCTCCAGCATGGTCAGGCCAAAGCCTTCGACGCGCGAGGCGAAGACATAGATCGAAATGCGCTGATACCACGGCGGCACGTCCTGGATCGGCAATTCGCCGAGAAAGCGGATGCGATCCGAGAGGCCGGCGGCGGCGATGTCGGTCTTGAGCTGGTTGACGAAAGCGGCGTGGTCCGGGGTGATCAGCCCGACGATGACGGCGGTGAAATCGGGATATCTGGGCAGAAGCCGCAGCATGGCGGCGACGAACAGGTCGATTCCCTTCTGCTTGCGCACCCGGCCGAACACGCCGATCCCATATTTCCCCGGCAGCCCCGTCGCGGCGAAAGCCGCTGCGCGGTCCTGCGGCGGCTTGTAGGCTTCGATGTCGATGCCGTGATGAATGACGGTCGCCTCGCGCTCCAGGAAAGAG
Organism: uncultured Pseudomonadota bacterium; assembly: GCA_963727035.1. Taxonomy (GTDB): domain Bacteria; phylum Pseudomonadota; class Alphaproteobacteria; order Rhizobiales; family Beijerinckiaceae; genus Rhodoblastus. Next base: position 97,383 of record CAVSEY010000028.1, read on the forward strand.
GCCGAAATCTCGCTGGTGGCGATGATCTCGTCCATCCGCGCGATCAGGAAACGGGTGAAGGCGGTGTGGCGGCGCTGGCCGGCGGAATTGAAAATCAGCGCGAAGCGCCAGCCGAGCCATTTGAGCAGCAGGCCGACCATCATTTCGATATTGCGGCGGGCGTGCCAGATGCGGACCTTGTGGCGCTTCGGCGCGCGGAAGCGCAGGCCCAGCAGGCCGAGAATGGACAGGCGCGCGATTCCCTCCGGCGCGTCCGGACCGAACCAGGCGGCGCCGCGCTTTTGCGCGATCAAGGGCGCGATGGTGCGGTTGACCGCCGTTCCGCCCGAATAGCGGAAGCTCAAGTTCGGAATGATGACCTCGATCTCGTCCGACATCCGTTCCTCGACCGGCTGATTTGCGCGTCTTTGACGGGCGAATAGCCTATCGGCGGCTTTTGCGAAACCCATCTTATCGACTTGGGCGAGTCTGGGGCCGATCAGGATTTCAGCGCTTCCAGCGCCGCGCGCATCAGATCCATCGACGTGCGCGCGCCGAGCTTGCTTTTCAGCGCGGTGCAATTGTTCGCGATGGTCTTGTAGGAAACGCCGAGCTTGTCGGCTATGGCGCCCGTGGTCTCCCCGGCCGCAAGCAGGCGGACGATTTCCAGTTCGCGCTGGGAAAGCTGGGCGAGCTTGCTGTCGAATTGGGCGAAAGCCATCTTGCGCGCCAAGGCGGGGGGCAGATAGGTCCCGCCTTCGAAAACCTGCCGCAGGGCGGAGGCGAACAAGGCGGGGTCGTCGTTCTTGGCGATATAGCCCTTGGCGCCGATCTGAATCGCGCGGGCGGCGAAGGCCGGGTCGTCGTTCATGCTGAAAATGACGATGCGCGCCGCCAGGTCCTGGGCCAGCACCCGCGCCGCGAGTTCGAAGCCGGAGACGCCGGGCAGATTGATGTCGATGACCGCGACATCCGGCGCATGGGCCGCATAGGCGGCAAGGCCGGATTCGGCGTCGTGGGCGTCGAAAACCACGATGTCCGGCTCGGCCGCAAGCAGCGCCTTGCAGCCGGACACGACCACCGGATGGTCATCGACGATCAGAACGCGCACGGCGGGGCTCCCTGTTTCCCTTGCAGAAAGATGCGTCACGACCGGCGGGGACGCAAGCAGGCCAAAGGCGCGAAGCTCTTGCCAAAACCTGCGAAAATCCGTTATGAACATTGATGGCGAATTGTTCGCCCCTTGATCGAGCCGCCCGTGTCCTTTGACGCTGACCAGATGCTGACGATGAAAGCCGGCCGTTTGCGCCCGGCGGCGTCGGCGCGCGCGCTCGCTGTCGGCCGGACGCTCCTTCTTCTTATCGACCCCTGAGGGCCGGCCGGGCTACGCCTGGGCGCTCAGGGGAGTTTGAGCCGCAGCCTTTTCCGGCCCCGGCCCCGCATGTCCTCGAAAAGAGTTCGTCAGGACGAAGCGGAAGCGCCAGGGCGTCAATCGTCAGGACCGTGCCCCATGACCGAACCTCATTCGTCCACCAACCATGACCGCGTCGTCATTTTCGACACCACCTTGCGCGACGGCGAGCAATGCCCCGGCGCCTCGATGACGTTCGAGGAAAAACTCGAAGTCGCCGACATTCTGGACGCCCTGGGCGTCGATGTGATGGAAGCCGGCTTCCCGATCGCCTCGCAGGGCGATTTCGACTCGGTGTCCGAAATCGCGCGCCGGGTGAAGAACGCCTCCGTGTGCGGCCTGGCGCGCGCTTCCGCCAAGGACATCGACCGCTGCGCCGAAGCCGTGCGCCATGCCCGCATTCCGCGCATCCACACCTTCATTTCGACCTCGCCGGTCCATATGAAATACAAATTGCAGATGGAGCCGGAAAAGGTGCTGGACATGATCGCCTCGTCGGTCACGCGGGCGCGCAACCATGTCGAATTCGTCGAATGGTCGGCCGAGGACGGCACCCGCACCGAGCCTGATTTCCTGTGCCGCGCCGTCGAAATCGCGATCAACGCCGGCGCCGCCACGATCAACATCCCCGACACGGTCGGCTACACCACGCCGGACGAATATCGCGCCCTGTTCGAAATGGTGCGCGCGCGCGTGCCCAACGCCGACAAGGCGATCTTTTCGGTCCATTGCCACGACGACTTAGGGCTTGGCGGTCGCCAATTCGATCGCCGGCGTCAAGGGCGGCGCGCGCCAGATCGAATGCACGATCAACGGCATCGGCGAGCGCGCCGGCAATGCGGCGCTGGAAGAAATCGTCATGGCGATGCGCACCCGCGCCGACGCGTTGCCTTACACGAACAATATCAATGCAACCCTGCTGACTCGCGCGTCAAAGCTGGTTTCGGCGGTCACCTCCTTCCCGGTGCAATACAACAAGGCGATCGTCGGCCGGAACGCCTTCGCCCATGAGAGCGGCATCCATCAGGACGGCATGCTGAAAAACGCCCATACCTACGAGATCATGACGCCGGAATCGGTTGGCGTGCAGAAGACCTCGCTGGTGATGGGCAAGCATTCGGGCCGACACGCCTTCAAGGAGAAGCTGAAGGAACTGGGCTACAATTTGAGCGACAACGCTCTGGAGGTCGCCTTCGTCCGCTTCAAGGATTTGGCCGACCGGAAAAAGATCGTCTATGACGACGACATCGTCGCTTTGGTCGATGACGAGATCGCCAACGCCCATGAGCGGATCAAGGTGGTCGAACTGACCGTGGTCGCGGGCACCAAGGGGCCGCAGAAGGCGGCCTTGACGCTGGAGATCGACGGCGAGCAGACGACCCATCAGGCGACCGGCAACGGCCCGGTGGACGCGATCTTCAACGCCATCCACGCCCTGGCCCCGCACGACGCCCGGCTGGAACTCTATCAGGTCCATGCCGTGACCGAGGGCACCGACGCGCAAGCCGAAGTCACGGTGCGCCTGTCGGAAGACGGCAATGTCGTCTCCGGCCGCGGCGCCGACCCGGATACGCTGGTCGCCTCGGCGCGCGCCTATGTCTCCGCGCTGAACAAGGTTTTCGCCAAGCGCGGGCGCGGGCCGATGGAAGCGGTCGCGATCCTGTAAAGGCAGCCAAGCCGCCCGCGAAAAATCGCGGGCGGCGCTTCTATTTGCGCGCGAGCGCCCCATCTAAGGGCCTGTCGGAGGCTTTCATGGTCGGATTTCTGCTTCGTGTCGCCATTGTCGCGCTGGGCCTTTGGGTGGCCTCGCGCATCGTTCCCGGAATCGGTTTCAATTCGACCGAAACATTGCTGGTCGCTGCGGTCCTGCTCGGAATCGTCAACGCCATCGTGCGGCCGATCCTGATCCTGCTGACCTTGCCGATCACCGTGCTGACCCTCGGCCTGTTCCTTCTGGTGGTGAACGGGCTGATGATCGAGCTTGTCGCCCACCTGCTCGACGGCTTCGTCGTCGAGGGGCTGGGCGCGGCGATTCTGGCTTCGCTGGTGGTGAGCGTCGTGAGTTGGGCCGTGTCCTGGTCGGCCGGGCCGTCCAGCCATGAGGTCATGATCGTGCGGCGCTGAGGCTGCCCCCGAGATTACGAAATCATTCAGCGCGCCACGCAAAAAACCGCCCGGCGCCTTCAAGTGTAACGCGCTTGAAAATTTTGGGCTTTAGCATCCCGGCCCGTTCAATTTTTTCGTCACAGGCTCGGGAGTCATGCCGTGCAGATTTTAGTCTCCTTTCTTGTCGCCGTCGCGGCCTTCGTGCTGCTGATGACGGTGATCGGCAGCTTTTTCACGGTGCAAACCGCGCAGGTCGCCGTCATCACCCGCTTCAATCGCTACCTGCGCGTCGCCCAGGCCGGGCTGAACTGGAAGGTTCCCTTCATCGACCGGGTCGATGGGCGAATGAGCCTGCGCGTCGATCAGATTTCCCTGACCATGGAGACCAAGACCAAGGACAATGTCTTCGTCACCATCCCGATTTCGGTGCAGACGCGCGTGCGGCGCGAGAAGGCCTATGAGGCCTATTACAGCCTGTCCGACCCCCGGGCGCAGATTCAGGCCTATGTCGAACAGGTGGTGCTCGGCCATGTGCCGGGCATGACGCTGGACGAGGTTTTCGCCAGCCAGTCGAGCATAGCGGCGGCGGTCAAGCATGAGCTCGATGTCGACATGGCGGCCTTCGGCTATGAGATCGTCAATGTGCTGGTCACCGACATCATCCCCGACGCCAAGGTCAAATCGGCGATGAACGACATCAACGCCGCCCAGCGCGAACAGGTCGCGGCGGCGGCGCGCGGCGAGGCGGAAAAGATCCTGGTGGTCAAGAAGGCGGAGGCCGAAGCCGAAAGCAAGGCCTTGCAGGGCCAGGGCATCGCCAATCAGCGCAAGGCGATCATCGACGGGTTGCGCGGCTCGATCGAGGATTTCCAGAAATCGATCGGCGACGCCAGCGCCAGGGAGGTCATGCAACTGGTGCTGGTGACCCAATATTTCGACACGCTGAAATCGATCGGCGAACAGGGCAAGACCAACACGCTTTTCGTCTCCCATTCGCCGGGCGCGGTGCAGAATTTTTCCGAACAGGTCATGCAGGCCATCGCCGGCGCGTCGGAACTGGGCAAATAGGCTTCCGACCAAAGGACGAAGCGCGCCTCCCGATTTAATTTCGCCTGCATCTTGCCCGACGGGCCCTTGGCGTCGCAATCTTGCCGGCCCCGGCCGTTCCGGCCGAACGACAAATTCGAGGAAACGCCATGGCGGTCGAAACCAAGAGGCCCGAGACCATTGTCCTTCACGCGGGCTGGCGAGCCGACCCGGTCACGGGCGCGGTGGCGCCGCCGATCTATCAGACCACCAGCTATCAGTTCCGCGACACCGAGCACGCCGCCAATCTCTTCGCGCTGAAAGAACTGGGCAATATCTACACCAGGCTCGGCAATCCCACGACCGACATTCTCGAACAGCGCCTCGCCGCGCTCGAAGGCGGCGCCGCCGCGCTCTGCGTCTCGTCCGGTCAGGCGGCCTCGGCCTATGCCTTGCAAAATCTCGCGCGGGTCGGCGACAATGTCGTCTCCTCGACCGACCTTTATGGCGGCACCTGGAACCTGTTCGCCAATACGCTGAAAGATCAGGGCGTCGAGGTCCGTTTCGTCGACCCAGGCGATCCGGAAAATTTCCGCCGCGCGACCGATTCCCGCACCCGCGCTTATTATGCGGAAACGCTGCCCAACCCCAAGCTCGCGGTCTTCCCGATCGCCGAAGTGGCGGCGATCGGCCGCGAGATCGGCGTTCCGCTGATCATGGACAACACCGCCGCGCCGATTCTCACGCGCCCGCTCGAACACGGCGCGGCGGTGGTGGTCTATTCCACCACCAAATTCATCGGCGGCCATGGCGTGGCGATCGGCGGCGCGATCGTGGACGGCGGCAATTTCGACTGGGAAAAATTTTCAGAGCGCCAGCCCGCGCTCAACACGCCGGACCCGTCCTATCATGGCGCGGTCTGGACCCAGGCCGTGAAGCCGATCGGCCCGGTGGCCTATATCATCAAAATCCGCACCACCCTGCTGCGCGACCTTGGCGCCGCGCCGTCGCCCTTCAATTCCTTCCTCACCTTGCAGGGCCTCGAAACCCTGCCCCTGCGCATGGAGCGCCATTGCCAGAACGCGACCGCCGTCGCCGCCTGGCTGGCGAAACGGCCGGAGATCACAAAAGTGATCCATCCCTCCCAGCAGAGCGGCGAGAGCCGGGCGCGCGCCGACAAATATCTGAAGGGCGGCTATGGGGCCCTGGTCGGCTTCGAACTCGCCGGCGGCGGCGCGGCAGGCAAGAAATTCATCGACGCGCTGAAGCTTTTCTATCACGTCGCCAATATCGGCGACGCCCGCAGCCTCGCCATCCATCCTGCCTCGACGACCCATTCGCAGCTCGCCGAGGAGGCGCAACTGGCCACCGGCGTTTCGCCGGGCTATGTCCGGCTCTCCATCGGCCTTGAGCATATCGACGACATACTCGCAGATCTCGATCAGGCGCTGAAGGCGCTCTGACCGCCAAGCCCCGCCGCCGGCTTCAGCCGGTGGCCCCGAACGCAAGCTGCTCTTTGCAAAAGAACAATGCATGAGCTTTCTAACATAGGGTCTTGCTATTGATATAGCCAATGCTATATCTTTCGTCACAGACGGGGACGGTCCATGACCCATTATGTCGCGACGCCAAATCTGACCGAAAGCACGACCGTCCAAATTCGCGAGGTTCTGGCCGGCCAGCGCGGCGGGTTGCGCGCGGCGCTGCTATTCGCCGGGCCGGCGGTCATCGCCTCGATCGCCTATGTCGATCCCGGCAATTTCGCCACCAATATCCAGGCCGGCGCCGGCTATGGCTATGCCCTGCTGTGGGTGGTGGTTCTGGCCAATTCGATCGCCATGCTGTTCCAGACGCTGTCGGCCAAGCTGGGGATCGTCACCGGGCGCAATCTCGCCGAAATGTGCCGCGAGCGCTTCCCCGCGCCGGTGCGCTACGGCATGTGGGCGGTCAGCGAAATCGCGGCCATGGCCACCGACCTCGCGGAATTCCTGGGCGGGGCGATCGGCCTGTCGCTGCTGTTCCACCTGCCGCTGATCGCCGGCATGGCGGCGACGGCGGCGGCGACTTTCGGCGTCCTGATGTTCGAAGGGCGCGGCTTCCGGCCGATGGAGCTGATCATCGGCGGCTTCGTCGCGATCATCGGCTTTTCCTATATCGCCGAATTGTTCATCGCCCCGGTCGATTGGGCGGGCGCCGGCCGCGCCCTGGTCACGCCGTCGCTGCCCGACGCCAGGGCTTTGACCATTGCGGTCGGGATCGTCGGCGCGACCATCATGCCCCACGCCATCTATCTCCATTCCGGGCTGACGCAGAACCGCACGCCGGCGCGCAACGATACCGAGCGCCGCAAGCTGCTGCGCTTTTCGACCTGGGAAAGCGTCATCGCGCTGGCGGTCGCCGGCGCCATCAATATCGCCATGGTGGTCATGGCCGCCGCCGCCTTCCATGCCGGCCATGCCGATGTCGCCGAGATCGAAACCGCTTATCACAGCCTGACCCCGCTGCTGGGCGGCGCGGCGGCCAGCGTGTTCCTGATCTCGCTGCTGGCCTCCGGGATTTCGTCCTCGGCGGTCGGGACCATGGCCGGGCAGATGATCATGCAGGGCTTCGTCGGCTTTCGCATCCCGATCTGGCTGCGCCGCCTGGTGACCATGGCGCCGGCCTTCGTCGTCGTGGCGATGGGCGCCAACGCCACCCACGCTCTGGTCTACAGCCAGGTCGTGCTGTCCTTCGCCTTGCCGGTTCCGATCATCGCGCTGGTCCTGTTCACGCGCGACCGCGCCATCATGCGGGAATTCGCCAATGGCAGGCTGATCGACGCCGCCGCCATCGCCGGGACATTGGTCATTCTGGCGCTGAACGCGGTCCTGCTGCTGCAGACGTTCAATATTACGATCCCTGGCCTTCCCGCCGCCTGATCGGGCCGTGAGATTTTGTGCGCATGAAATATTGCCTGTGCTAAGGATTATCGCGCGCCTTCCGATTCGCGAAAGTGAACGCCGTTGTGAAATCCTCCGCTTCAGGCCACAAGCGCCTCGCCCCGACCGATCCCGAAGCGCGGGCCGAAGCTTTTCAGAAAAGCCGCGACGACCGCCGCTTCGAGCTGAAGGAAGATTATGTCGAGCTGATCGCCGAACTGATCGCGCAGGAGGGCGAGGCGCGCCAGACCGACATCGCGCGGCGCCTCGGCGTCACCCAGCCGACGGTCGCCAAAATGCTCAAGCGCCTTGCCGAGGACAATCTGGTGACGCAGCGCCCCTATCGCGGCGTGTTCCTGACCGAGGAAGGACAGCGCCTGGCGGCGGCGACCCGGCGCCGTCATGAAATTGTCGAGGCTTTGCTGCTGCGGCTCGGCGTCGATCCCGACACCGCGCGCAAGGACGCCGAGGGCATCGAGCATCACGTCAGTGAAAAGACGCTTGAAGCCTTCGAACTTTTCCTCGCGACAAGGTGACGCCGCCCGACAAGCCTTGACAGGCGCGGCTCTTTTGATAGGCGTGTCCGGGCCTGCGTTTTTCGACCGCGCCGGGACGATTGAGAGGGATTATGGCGTTCGACCGCATCGGCTCGCGTTGGGCCGGCCTGTTTTTCCACGCGATGCTTGTCACCGTGGTCCTGAGCTTCGGCCTGGGAGGCTCCGCCCGCGCGCAGGGTCTGTCCAAGGGCAAATTTGGCGACTGGGAAATGCGCTGCGAAACCCCGCCCGGCGCCGCCCACGAGCAATGCGCCTTGATGCAAAGCGTCGCCGCCGAGGACAAGCCCAACGTCAATCTCGTGGTGATCGTGCTGAAAACGGCCGACGGCAAGAGCCGGTTGCTGCGCGTCATCGCGCCGCTGGGCGTGCTGCTGCCGTCCGGCCTTGGCCTCAAGATCGACGCGGCCGACATCGGCCGCGCCGGCTTCGTGCGCTGTCTGCCCTCGGGCTGCATCGCCGAAGTGGTGATGGAGGACAAGCTGATCCAGCAGTTGAGCTCCGGGACCACCGCGACCTTCATCATTTTCCAAACTCCGGAGGAAGGCGTCGGCATTCCCTTGAGCCTGAACGGATTCAAGGACGGCTTCACCAAATTGCCCTGACCGGGCTTGTCAAACGGCGACCACGGGAGCGCGCAACATGTCGGATATGGAACAGGCTCCCGCCCGCACCCCGCTTTATGCCCGCCACATCGCCCTCGGCGGGCGGATGGTCGATTTCGCCGGCTATGCCCTGCCGGTCAATTACGGCAAGGGCGTCCTCGCCGAACATCTGTTCACCCGCGACAAGGCCGGCCTGTTCGACGTTTCCCACATGGGACAGGCGATTCTCTCCGGGCCCGACGCCGCGCGCCGGCTCGAAAGCCTCGTTCCCGGCGACATTCAGGCGCTCGCGCCGGGGCGCATCCGCTACACCCAGTTCACCAACGACGAGGGCGGCATCCTCGACGACCTGATGGTGACCAAGCTCGCGCCCCATGCTGCGGGCGAAAAGCTTTTTCTGGTGGTCAACGCCGCCTGCAAACAGGCCGACTTCGCCCATCTGCGCGCGAAATTGCCGGATTTGCGGCTTGAGATCCTTGAGGATCATGCGCTTCTCGCCTTGCAGGGGCCGGCGGCGGCGGCGGCGCTGGAGCGCCATGTTCCCGGCGTGTCCGGGCTCGGCTTCATGGCGCATGGCTTTTTCTCCTGGCGCGGCGAGGAAATCGGCGTGTCGCGCTCGGGCTATACCGGCGAGGACGGCTTTGAGATTTCCTTATCCGCAGAGGCCGCGCGGCCCCTCGCCGACCAACTGCTGCTGGAGGACGACGTCGAGCCGATCGGCCTCGGCGCCCGCAATTCGCTGCGTCTCGAAGCCGGCCTGTGCCTCTATGGCCATGACATCGACACGACCACCAGCCCGATCGAAGCCGGCCTCGTCTGGTCGATCTCCAGGCGCCGGCGCGAACAAGGCGGCTTTCCCGGCGCCGCGCGCCTCCAGAAAGAGCTGGCCGACGGCGTGACCCGCCAGCGCGTCGGCCTGGCGCCGGACGGCAAGGCGCCGGCGCGCGAGGGCGCCGAGATCACCAATGCCGAAGGCGCGCTCATCGGCCGGGTGACTTCGGGCGGCTTCGCGCCTTCGCTCGGCCGGCCCATCGCCATGGGCTATGTCCCGCCCGAATTCGCGCGCGAGGGAACCGCCGTCAATCTGATCGTGCGCGGCAAACCCTTGCCCGCGCGGGTCGTTGCCCTGCCCTTCGTTCCCAACCGCTATCACCGCCCCGCAAAGGGCTGATTTCCGGAGCTTGCCATGGCCGACATGTTTTTTACCAAGGATCACGAATATATCGTCGTCGAGGACGGCGTCGGCCGGGTCGGCATCACCCGTTTCGCCCAGGGCCAGCTTGGCGATGTGGTTTTCGTCGAGCTCCCCGACCTCGGCGCGAAGCGCAAGCAGGGCGAGGAAGCCGGCGTGGTCGAGAGCGTCAAGGCGGCGAGCGAGGTTTTTTCGCCGGTCTCGGGCGAAGTGGTCGAGGTCAACGGCGATCTCTCCAACCACCCGGCCCTGGTCAATGAAGACCCCCAGGGCGACGGCTGGTTCTTCAAGATCAGGATCGCCGATCCGGCCGAACTTTCCGCCCTGCTCGACAAGGCGGCCTATGACGCCTTGGTCGCTTCGCTCGCCTGAGCTTTTTACGGGGGCCGCATGACAGATTCCGACGCGCCCCCGCTTTGCCCGCATTGCGCCAAGCCGGACTTTTTATGCGTCTGCGACGCGGTCGAGCCGGTCGGCAATAAAGTCGCGCTGCTGATCCTCCAGCATCCGCAGGAGCAGGACCGCCTGCTCGGCACCGCGCGCCTGACCAAACGCGCGCTGAAAAACGCCGAACTGAAAATCGGCCTGTCCTGGCCGAGCCTCGCCAAGGTCTTGGGCCGCGAGGCCGATCCGTCGCAATGGGCGGTCCTGCATCTCGGCGCCGCCCACGCGAAAGATTTACCGCGCGAGCGCGAAGTCATCGTGCTGGACAAAAAGGGCGAGCCCTTGCCGGATCAGGACCGGGCGCTGGCGGGGATCAAGGGAATCGTGATTTTCGACGGCTCCTGGGCCCAGGCCAAGACTTTGTGGTGGCGCAACCCCTGGGTGCTCAAGGCCAAAAGACTGGCGCTCAACCCGAAAAAAACCTCGCTTTACGGCAATCTGCGCCGCGAACCCCGGCGCGAGGCGCTCTCGACATTGGAAGCGGCGGCGCTGGCTTTGTCGCGGCTGGAAAAAAGGCCGGAGATCGAGACCGCCCTGCTGAAAGATTTTTCGGCCATGCTCGACAAATACCGCGCTGCTCTGGCGAGCGGCGCGGCGTCGCCGCCGGAGCCCGCGCGCAGGAGCGGGGCGCCCCGACGCAAACCAAAAAAGCCCGCGCCCACGGCCTGAGCGCCCGCGGTTTTCGCGGCGCGGCATTTGTGCTATTGAGCATCATTCCATTTCCCGAAAAGCCGAAGGCCCATGACCCTGGCAGCGCAAGCCGCGCCTGAAAAAATCGCCGTTTCGTCCAAACCCTCGCTGGTCGGCCTGACTCGCGCGGGGATGGGCGAGGCTTTGCGCGAGATCGGGACGCCGGAGCGGGAAATCCGCATGCGGGTTTCGCAGCTCTGGCACTGGATCTATTTCCAGGGCGCGCGCGAATTTGGCGCCATGCTCAATGTCTCCAAGGTCATGCGCCAGAAGCTCGACGAGCATTTCTCGCTGACGCGCCCCGAAGTGGTCGAGGAGCAGATTTCCACGGATGGCACGCGCAAATGGCTGATCCGCATGGCGCCGGTCGATTCTTTGGACAAGGGCGCGGAAGTCGAATGCGTCTATATTCCCGAGGCCGATCGCGGCACGCTCTGCGTGTCGAGCCAGGTCGGCTGCACGCTGAATTGCACTTTCTGCCATACCGGCACCCAAAAACTGGTGCGCAACCTGACCAATCAGGAGATCGTGGCCCAGCTCATCGTGGCGCGGGAAAGACTGGGCGATTTCCCCGGCCTCGTTCCGCCCGACAATGGCCTGATCCCCTCGGGCGAGGGCGTGCGCGCGGTCTCCAACATCGTCTTCATGGGCATGGGCGAGCCGCTCTATAATTTCGAGAATGTCCGCGACGCGGTGGAAATTCTTTCCGACGGCGACGGGCTTTCGGTTTCAAAACGCCGGATCACGGTTTCGACCTCCGGCGTCGTGCCGCAGATCGAAAGGCTCGGCGCCGAATCCGGCGCGGCTCTGGCGATCTCGCTCCATGCCGTGCGCGACGATCTGCGCGATCAATTGGTGCCGCTGAACAAGAAATATCCGATTCATGAACTGTTGCAGGCCTGCCGCGACTATCCCGGCGCCTCCAATGCGCGGCGCATCACTTTCGAATATGTGATGCTGAAAGGCGTCAACAATTCCCCGGCCGAGGCGCGCGAACTGGTGCGGCTGCTCAAGGGAATTCCGGCAAAAATAAATCTCATTCCCTTCAATCCCTGGCCCGGCGCGCCTTATGAATGCTCGGAGTGGGATCGAATCGAGAAATTCTCCGACATTGTGTTCAACGCCGGCTACGCCAGCCCGGTGCGCACGCCGCGCGGCCGCGACATTCTCGCCGCCTGCGGTCAGTTGAAAAGCGAAACGGAAAAGCTGCGGGCGCGCGCAAGGCTGGCGGCGGAACTGGATTAAGCCCCCTCGACCTCCAGATGGAACGGAATATTGCCCCGCGTCGCATGGCTGTAGGGGCAGACCATTTCGTGCGCCTCCTCCACCAATTTTTTCAATTCGGCAGTGGGCAGGCTCTTTGACGTCACTTTCATCTCGACCGCAATCCCAAAACCGCCGCCGTTGCGCGGGCCGACCGAGACCTTGCAGGTGACTTTGGCGTCGGGAATTTTCACCTTGTGCTGCGAGGCGACGAAATCGACCGCGCCACCAAAACAGGCGGCGTAGCCGGCCGCGAACAGATGTTCGGGCGTCGTCGTATCGGCCAGGCCGGGGCCGCCCATGCCCTTGCGCACCGAGAGATTGACGCTGACCGAGCCGTCCTCGGTTTCGGAATGGCCGTTGCGGCCGCCGGTGTTGTGAGCCACGGCATGTTCCAGGACTTTGATGTCATAGGTAGTCATCTTGCTCTCCCTCGGGCGCCAAAAATCGCGTCTTATTCAACCTTCGGCGTGTCCATTTGGTTGCGCCGCGCCGGCAATTTTCACGCGCGACGCCCTCGCTTTTCGCGCCGATGTTCTATAAAAGTTCTCATCAGACTCGCTTGATTGGACAAAAATGGATTGGTCCGCGCAGCAGGATAGAGCGCTTTCCGCCGTCGCGCGCTGGATCGGCGAGTCCGGCGGTCCTCAGCTTTTCCGGCTGTTCGGCTATGCCGGGACCGGCAAGACCACGCTGGCGCGCCATGTCGCCGAAAATGTCGATGGCGAGGTGCAGTTCGCCGCCTTCACCGGCAAGGCCGCCCTCGTCCTGCGCGAAAAAGGCTGCGGCGAGGCCCGCACCATCCATTCCCTGATCTACCGGCCCAAGGATCTCGACAGCGAGGAGCCGAGCTTCGTGCTCAACGAGGACAGCCCGGCGTCAAAGGCGAGCCTGATCGTCATCGACGAATGCTCCATGGTGGACGAGGAACTGGGCCGCGACCTCCTGTCCTTCGGCAAGAAGGTTCTGGTGCTCGGCGATCCCGCGCAATTGCCGCCGGTGAAAGGCGGCGGCTTTTTCACTGAAACTGCGCCCGACGTGATGCTGACCGAGGTGCATCGCCAGGCGGCGGATAATCCGATCGTGCGCCTCTCGATGCTGGTGCGGGCCGGCGAAAGGCTGGCGGCCGGCGACCACGGCGCGATGCGGGTTGTCCCGCGCGAAAAGATCGACGCCGAACAGGTCAAGGCCGCCGATCAGGTTCTGGTCGGGCTGAACAAGACCCGCCGCGCCTATAACAAGCGGCTGCGCGAATTGTTCGGCTTCCAGCAAGTCCTGCCGGAAGTCGGCGAGAAACTGGTCTGCCTGCGCAACGACAAGGCCAAGGGCCTGCTCAACGGCGCCATTTTCCGGGTGGCGCGGGCCTCAGGCATACGCCGGGCGCGCTACCGCATGAGCCTGACGCCCGAGGAGGCGACGGGCGCAAAACCGATCCGCGTCGGCGTGCTGCCGGCCCTGTTCAGCGGCGAGGAGGAGACGATTTCCTACGCCCAGAGGCGCGAGTCGGACGAATTCGATTTCGGCTACGCCCTCACCGTGCACAAGGCGCAAGGCTCGCAATGGGACAAGGTGGTCCTGTTCGACGAAAGCTGGGCCTTTCGCGAGAATCGCGAGCGCTGGCTCTATACCGGCGTCACCCGCGCCGCCAAGGATCTGACCGTCGTGATATAGCACTTCAAGCGCGCGCCCCGTTGACTCAATCATGTTGCGGCGCAACAAGTGCGCTCCCGGGGCTGAACGGCGCTGTTTCCAGGACGAGGCGAGCCATGACGAAGGCGAAGACCGTTGCCAACAAAACCTGGGCGCAGCTCCAGGTCGGGGACACCGCCTCGATCGAGCGGACCTGTCTGGAGCGCGACCTTTTCCTCTTCGCCCATGTCTCGGGCAACACCAATCCGCTGATGCTTCCGGCCGGCGAGGGCGAGGAAAGCACTGAGGCGCCGGTCGCGCCGTCGATGTGGGTCGGCTCGCTGATTTCGGCGGTGCTCGGCAATCTCCTGCCCGGTCCCGGCACGCTCTATCTCGAGCAGAATTTGCGTTTCCCGCATCGCGTCCACGTCGGCGACCGCCTCAAGGTGACGGTGACCTGCCGCGAAAAGCGCGCCGAGCCGGTCGCGGCCTTCGACACATTGATCGTCAACAGCCAGGGCGACGTCGTCTGCAAGGGGCTCGCGGTGGTCGAGGCGCCCACGCGCAATATCGAAACCCCGACGCGCGAATTGCCGGCGCTGATCATGGAGGAAAGGGAGCAGTTTCCGCATCTGATCGCTTTGGCCGCGCAATTGCCGCGCCTGAAGACGGTGGTGGTTTGTCCGGAAAACCACAATTCGCTGGGCGGCCCGCTGCTGGCCTATGAAAAAGGGCTGATCGAACCGATCTTCATTGGCGATCCGGAGCGCATCGCCGCCGCCGCCAGGGAGCTCGAAGCCGATATTTCCGCGTTCAAGCTGATCGACGAAAAGAACCACCGCGCGGCCGCCGTCCGGGCGGTCGCCATGGTCCGCGCGGGAGAGGCCGGCGCGGTGATGAAGGGCGACCTTCATTCCGACGATCTGCTTGCCGCGGTGGTCGCCAAGGACGGCTTGCGCAACGGGCGGCGCATCAGCCATGTCTTCGTGCTCGACACGATCACCCTCGACGATCTTTTGTTCGTTTCCGACGCCGCGATCAATATCGCGCCCGATCTTCTGACCAAGGTCGACATCGTCCAGAACGCCATCGACCTCGCTCTGGCCTGCGGCATGGAGCCCAAGGTCGGCGTGCTTTCGGCGGTCGAGGTCATCAATCCGGCGATTCCCTCGACGCTCGACGCCGCCATCCTCTCGAAAATGGCGGAGCGCGGGCAGATTCGCGGCGGCGCGGTGGACGGGCCGCTGGCCATGGACAACGCCATCGACATGGACGCCGCGCGCACCAAGGGCATCGTGTCGCTGGTCGCCGGCCACGCCAATGTCCTGATCGCGCCCAATCTCGAATCCGGCAATTTGCTCGCCAAGGAGCTGACGTTCGTCTCTCATGCCGAGGCCGCCGGCCTCGTCGTCGGCGCCTCGGCGCCGGTGATGCTGACCAGCCGGGCCGACAACGAGAACGCGCGCCTCGTCTCCTGCGCCCTGGCCCAGCTTTACGCCTACTGGCGCAAGCACGGCCGCGCCTTCGCCGGCGTTTCGTCCGGCAAGCCGCTCGCGGCCGAATGAGCCGCGACCGCCATGGCCGACATCATCCTGACCGTCAACGCCGGCTCGTCATCGGTGAAATTTTCCGCCCAAAGAATCGCCAGAGGCGAATTGACCCCGCTCGCTTTGGGTCAGATCGACGGCATCGGAGGCGAGGCGAGCTTTTCGGTAACGAAAAGCGGCTGCGAGAAGGCCCGTTTTGCGCTCGAACGCGGGAGCCTCGCCGTGGATCACGCCGTGGCGCTGGCCGCCGTGCTCGACTGGCTGGAGCAGGAAAAATTCGGCGGCAAGGTTCTGGGCGTCGGCCATCGCATCGTCCATGGCGGGCCGGTTTTTTCCGAGCCGGTCCGGATCGATGAGAACATCCTGCGCCAACTGCGGGCCTTCGAGCCCCTCGCGCCCCTGCACCAGCCCTTCAATCTCGCCGGGGTCGCGGCGGCGATCGAGGCTTTTCCGAACGCCGTGCAGGTCGCCTGTTTCGACACGGCTTTCCACCGGAAACATCCCTATATCGCCGACACTTTCGCCTTGCCGCGGAAATATTACGACGAGGGCGTGCGGCGTTACGGCTTCCACGGCCTTTCCTACGAATTCATCACCCGCATCCTGCGCCACGAGGAGCCGGTTCTGGCGCGCGGAAAGGTCATCGTCGCCCATCTGGGCAACGGCGCCTCGCTCTGCGCCATCAACGCCGGCAAATCACTCGCCTCCACCATGGGCTTCACCCCGCTCGACGGCGTGCCGATGGGCACCCGCTGCGGCCAGCTCGATCCGGGCGTCGTGCTTTATCTCATGAGCGAGAAAAAGATGTCGGCGGACGAGATCACCGACCTGCTCTACACGAATTCCGGCCTCAAGGGCATGTCCGGCGTCTCGAACGACATCCGCGACCTGGAGGCCTCGCCCGAACAATCGGCCAGGGACGCGATCGATTATTTCGTATCGCGCGTGCGCCGCGAGATCGGCGGCCTCGCCGCGGTTCTCGGCGGTCTCGACTGCATCGTCCTGACGGGCGGCATAGGCGAAAACGCGGTCAATATTCGCCACGCCATCCTGAGGGACATGGAATGGTTCGGCGTCCAGATCGACGAAGCGGCCAATTCCCGGAATGAGCGCGTCATTTCCGAGAAGGGCTCGCCGACGGTCGCGCTGATCCTGAAAACCGACGAGGAGCGCATGATCGCCGCCCACACCGCCGAACTGCTGGGACTCAAGAAGCCGCTGGGAGCGGGGCGCCCGCCGCAAAATCCGAATCCCGGCCGGCATAGGTCTTCTTTAGCTCGCGGTCGGGTTGCGCCGCTGCAAACCTGTCTTGCGGCTTTTGACCGCGAGACAAAGCCGCGCTTTTGGTTTATGCGGGAACCGCGACCCGATCGGAGAAATGAAGTGACTGAATCGGATGTGGCGGAGCGGGCGCCCGCGGCGGCCGATCCGCAAGAACAGGCGCGCGCGCGCCGCGCCGCGCGGATCAAACCCGTCGGCGGTTTGATTCTCGTCGCGATGGCGCTCGGCGGGATTTATTACTGGCTTGCCAACCGCAATATCGAGGACACCGACGACGCCTTCATCGACGGCCGTTCGGTGATCATTTCCCCGCGCGTCGCCGGCGATGTGGTTTCGCTCGACGTGACCGACAACCAGTTCGTCCATGCCGGCCAGGTTCTGCTCAGGATCGACCCGCGCCAATATCAATATCAACGCGACCTCGCCGACGGCGCGCTGGCGACCGCGAAAGCCCAGCTCGCGGCGCAGCAATTTGAAGTCCAGGTCGCGCAGAAGAATTTCCCCGCGCTGCTGGCCCAGGCCCAGGCGCAGCTGGCCTCCGCCAAAGCGTCCTTCGACAAGGCGCAGGCCGATTACAACCGCCAGCGCTCCTTGAGCAAGATCGCCACCTCGGCGCAGGACGTGGACGCGGCGAAAGCGGCGCTGGACACGGCCAAGGCGCAGGTCGCGCTCGCCGAGGCGCAGGTTCTCCAGGCCTCGCCCGTGCCGCAGCGCCTCGGCGAGATCGAGAAGCAGGTCGGCCAGTTGCAAGGCCAGGTCGAACAGGCGAAGGCCCGCCTCGATCAGGCCGCGCTGAATCTGTCCTGGACGGAAATCAAGGCGCCCCAGGACGGCTGGATCACCAAGCGCAATGTCGAAATCGGCGATTATGTCGCTCCCGGTCAGCAATTGTTCGCGATCGTCGCGCCCGAACGCTGGGTCACCGCCAATTTCAAGGAAACCCAGCTGACCCGGATGCGCCCGGGCCAGAAGGTCAGGATCGAGGTGGACGCCTATCCCGACCTCAAGCTGGAAGGCCATGTCGATTCCATCCAGCAGGGCACGGGTTCGAAATTCACCGCCTTTCCGCCGGAAAACGCCACCGGAAATTTCGTCAAGATCGTGCAGCGCGTGCCCGTCAAGATCGCCATCGAAAGCGGCTTGAAGGCGGATGAACCGTTGCCGCTCGGCATGTCGGTCGTCCCCACGGTGTCGTTGAAATGAGCGAAGCCGCCGCCGACCCACACGCGGGCTGGAAGCCGGCGGGCAATCCGTGGCTGATCGCCGTGGCGGTCACGATCGCGACCTTCATGGAAGTGCTCGACACGACCATCGTCAATGTCGCCCTGCCGCATATCGCGGGCAGCCTTTCGGCGAGCACGGACGAGGCGACCTGGGTCCTGACCTCCTATCTCGTGGCCAATGGCATCGTGCTGACGATTTCCGGCTGGCTCGGCGACCTGCTCGGGCGCAAGCGCTATTTCGTCATCTGCATCGCGATGTTCACCGTCTTCTCCTTCCTGTGCGGCTCGGCGCAGAGCCTGAGCCAGCTGATCGTCTTCCGCCTCGCCCAGGGCTTTTTCGGCGGCGGCATGCAGCCCAACCAGCAGTCGGTCATTCTCGACACCTTTCCGCCGGAGAGGCGCGGCGCGGCCTTCGGCGTCGCGGCCATGGCGACCATCGTCGCGCCGGTGATAGGGCCGACGCTCGGCGGCTTCATCACCGACCAGGCGTCATGGCGCTGGATCTTTTTTCTCAATATTCCAGTCGGCGTCATCGCGGTCGTTCTGGTCGCGGCTCTGGTCGATGACCCGCCCTGGGTCCGCGAGCGCAAGAGCCGCGGCATGGATTTCATCGGTCTTTCCCTCATCGCCATCGGACTCGGCTCGCTCGAAGTCATGCTCGACCGCGGCCAGGAGGCGGACTGGTTCGCCTCGTCCTTCATCCGTTTCATGGCCGTGGCGGCCGTTGTCGGCATCGTGGGCTCGATCTTCTGGCTGTCGATCGCGCGCCGTCCCGTCGTCCATCTCGCGGTGTTCAAGGACCGCAATTTCGCCACCGGCTGCCTGATGATCGCGGCGACAGGCGGCATCCTCTATTCAAGCGCGGTGATGATCCCGCAGCTCGCGCAGGAATATCTCAATTACACCGCGACCTGGGCGGGTCTGATCCTGTCGCCGGGCGGCCTGATGGTCGTCATTCTGATCCCGATCGTCGGGCAGCTGCTGAAAGTCACGCCGGCGCGCAATCTCATCGCGGCGGGCTTCACCATCATGGGCTTCGCCATGCTCTATTCGAGCCATCTGGCCGCCAATATCAATTTCGGCCTGCTGGTGTCGATGCGCCTGTTCCAGACGGCGGCGCTCGCCTTCCTCTTCGTGCCGATCAGCACCGTGGCTTATCTGACCCTGCCGCGCGACCTCAACCCCGACGGCGTCGCCTTGTTTGCGATGTTCCGCAATGTGGCGGGCTCGATCGGCATCGCGCTCTCGACCTCTTATGTCGCCCGGCGCGCCCAGACCCATCAAAGCGTCCTCGCCGACCTGGCGAGTCCCCTCCGGCAGCCCTTCAACGAACTGGTCGCCACCTACACCCATTCGCTCATGGCGATGGGCCATTCCGCCGCCGCCGCGCAGCAAATGGCGTTGGGGAAGATTTATCAGATGATCAGCACGCAGGCGGCGATCATGGCCTATTCCGACGCTTACGTCGCCTGCGCCGTGGTCGCCTTCATGGTCGCGCCCTTCGCCTTCCTCATGACCGCGCGCAAATCCTCCGGCGGACCGGGGGCGGCGCATTGACCAAACGCCGCAACATCAAGCGGAGCTTGCGCGGGCTGGCGGCCACATGGGGCCTCGCGCTGCTGTCGGGCTGTTCGCTCGGGCCCGATTTCGCGCCGCCCGAGACCGGCCTGCCATCGAAACCCTTCGCCGCGCCCGGCGCCGCCGGACCCATGGCCGAGGCGCCGAACCCGGACTGGTGGGCGATCTTCCGCGATCCCGTTCTGACCGGCCTCGAACAGCAGGTCGCCTCGGCCAATCTCGACGTGCGCGCCGCGACCATCCGGCTCGCCGAGAGCCGGTTCGAGCGCAATGTCACGGCCTCGCAGCAACTGCCGACGATCAACGCCGACGCCAAGGCCAATCGCGAGAATTTCAGCCAGAACGGCCTCGTCAGCCTGTTCGCGCCCCTCGTTCCCGCAGGGCAGACTTTCACGATCCAGCCGATCACCGATTATTACACCGGCTTCGACGCCTCGTGGGAGCTGGACCTGTGGGGCCACGTCCGGCGCCAGGTCGAGGCGGCCAACGCCGATGTCGAGGCGAGCGCCGAGCAGAGGCGCGGAGCCCTGGTCTCGGCGCTGGCCGAGGTCGCGCGCGACTATATCTCGCTGCGCGGGGCGCAGGCCCAGCTCGCCATCGCCCGCGAAAATATAAAGATCAGCGAGGACGTGCTGGACGTGGCGCGCGAGCGTCAGCGCTCCGGCCTGCAAAGCGCGCTCGACACCGAGAACGCGGAAGCCGAGATCGAATCGGTCAGGGCCGAACTGCCGGGCCTGGAGCAGAAGGAATCGGAGCTGATCAACGCTTTGTCCTTCCTGCTCGACGAGCCGCCCGGCGCCCTGCGCCCGAAACTCGCCACGCCGCGCGCCATGCCGGTGACGCCGCCGGCGGCGCCGGTCGGGGTTCCGTCCGAACTCGCCCGCCGGCGTCCCGATATTCGCGCGGCGGAAGCGCAATTGCATGCGGCGACCGCCGATATCGGCGTCGCGGTCGCCGCCTTCTATCCCACCATCCAGCTCAACGGCGTGGCAGGCTTCAATTCGCTCACGCTGCCGAAAATGTGGTGGGCGAGCTCGCTGCAATATAATTTCGGCCCGAGCATTCAACTGCCGCTTTTCAACGCCGGAAGGCTTCAGGGCACGCTGGAATTGCGCACCGCGCAGCAGCGCGAGGCGGCGCTGACCTATCACCGCACCGTGCTGCAAGCCTGGCATGACGTGATCAATGCTCTGACAGCGCACAGACTCGAACGGGAGCGCAACGCCCGGCTCAAGGCCCAGGTCGGTCACGCGCGCCTGGCGCTGGACATCGCCCGAAGCCGCTACGGGCAGGGCGTCGAGGAATATATCAATGTGCTGAACGCCCAGCGCACCAAGCTCGTCGGCGAGCAAAGGCTCAGCGAGAGCACGACCAATCTGGGCCTCGATCTGGTGCAATTGTTCAAGGCGCTCGGCGGGGGATGGGAAAGCGCCTATCCGGTCATGGCGCAGGCGAAATAGCTGCGCTCAGACGATCCCGAACCGGCGGAAGACCGGCGCCTTGATGGCGTCGAGCAGCAGCGCGAAAACCGCCGCCGCGTCATGGGCCGAAGAAAGCCGCGTCGGCGGCGCGCCCTCGCGGATCAGCCTTTGCGCGCCAAGGGCGCGGGCCAGGGTAAAGGTCGCCGGCCATGTCATGGGCGCGCTCAGCGCCGAGAAGATCGCAATTAGCCTCCACTCTCGGAAGGAGCCTGCGGCGCCGGCGCGGCGTCGCCGCACAGGTCGCCCGCATTGGTCGCCGGCCAGAAGGCGCGGGGGCCCAACTCGGGAGAGGGCTTGGGCGCAAAGCGGAGGCAATAGCCGGCCTGCGCCCACCAGACCGCGAACCGGTCGTCGCGGTCCCTCGGCTCGAGGCCGTTCGGCCAGCGGGTCCAGAACCGGCAATCGACGCAATGCGTGACGCCCTGGCCGACATCCGCCACATATTCCCCGCACCATTGCCAGTCCTTGGTGTGCGGCCAATGCGCGACAATTTCGCTTTCTCCGGCGACGGGCGCGTGACGCTGGCATAAACCTTTCCTCGGGGGCTCCAGGCCCCAGTAAAGGCAAGTGACGCATTTGGCCGATTCCGGCTCATTGGCGGGCATATTCATCATTTCCTTCTTGCGTGTCGTCGCCGGCGGCGCGCCGCGCGCGACTGGGACATTTCGACAGCTGGCTCATCTTAATGATTGTTCTCGGGAACGGGGACCTCGCCCGTCTCGTTGTTCTCGCCCCAGGAGTGGACGATGCCGAACACGACGGGAACGAAGACCAGGGTCGCCACGGTCGCAAAAATCAGGCCGCCGATCACCGCGCGGCCGAGCGGCGCGTTCTGCTCGGCGCTCAGCGCCATCGGCGCCATGCCGATGATCATGGCGAGCGCCGTCATCAGCACCGGGCGGAAGCGCCCGACGCCGGCGTTGAGCGCCGCCTCGAACGGCTCCTGCCCATCGGCGAGCTGCTCGCGGGCGAAGCTCACCACCAGGATCGAATTGGCTGTCGCCACGCCCATGGTCATGATCGCGCCGGTCAGCGCCGGAACGGAAAGCGTCGTGTGGGTCGCAAACAGCATCCAGGCCACCCCCGCCAGCGCCGCCGGCAGCGCCGAGACGATCACGAAAGGATCGGTCCAGGATTGGAAATTGACCACGATCAAAAGATAGATCAGCACCACGGCCAGCGCCAATCCCTCATAGAGCTGGGCATAGGCCGAATTCATCGTCGAGGTCTGGCCGCGCAGGACGATCTGCGTGCCGCGCGGCCGCTGCGACTGGAACTCGTCAAGGATCTTGTTGATGTCCCGGAGACGCCGCCGAGATCGCGTCCGCTGTTGGTCGCGTAGATATCGAGCACCGGCTGGACGGAATAATGCGAGACCACCGCATCGCTGACGGTCCGGCCTATGTCGGCGAGGGCGCCGAGCATCTGCGGCGAATTTCCCACGGAAACCGGGAGGCGGGCTAGGTCCAGCAGCGAGTGCATCCAATATTGCGGCGTCTGGACCACGACCGGATAGGACACGCCATTCTGCGGATTGAGCCAGAACACCGGATTGGTCTGGATCGAGCCGGCCAGGGTGATGAGCATCGACGTGGCGATGTCTTTTTCCGTGACGCCGAGCCGGTCGGCGAAAATGCGGTTCACATCCACCTTGATCGTTGGAAGGTCCCCCGGCTGCTGGATGCGGGCGTCGGCGACGCCCGGCACTTCGGCGATGCGTTTCAGCAGCTTGTTGGCGAGTTCGCGATTGCCCTTGCGGTTGTTGCCGATGACCTGAACGTCGATCGGAGCCGGCAGACCGAAATTGAGAATCTGGGTCACAATATCCGCGGGCAGGAAGGAGAAGGTCGCATCGGGGAAAAGCTGCGGGAGCTTTTCGCGCAGGACGCGGACCAGTTCGCCGCCCTCCTTTTCCTGGCCTTTCTTGAGCGTGATCAGAATGTCGCCATCCTGGGAGCCGATCGTTCCGGAATTGCCGTAGGCCATGTTGATGCCGCTGATCGGCAGCCCGATATTGTCGACGATCGAGGAAATGGTTCCGGGGCCGGCGATATGTCTGATGGCGTCCTCGACGCGGGTGAACAGCCGGCCGGTCTCCTCGATGCGCAGACCCGTCGGGCCGCGCACATGGAGCTTCAGCTGAACCGACTCCACCGGCGGGAAGAAATTCTGGCCCAGGGTCGGCACGAGCGTCAGCGAGGCCAGGACAAAGCCCATGAAACCGCCGATGAAAATTTTGCGCCGCCGCATCGCGGTGGAGAGGATGCGCTCATAGCCGTTGCGCGCCGCCGCAAAACGCCGTTCGAATCCGTGCTGGAAACGCCCGAAAATGTTGCGTGGCTCGGCGTCCGGATCGTGCGCGTGTCCGGCCAGGAGAAAATTCGCCATGGTCGGCACCAAAGTGCGCGACAGGAGATAAGAGCCGATCAGCGCGAAAACGACGGCCTTGGCCATCGGCCGGAACAAATAGCCGGAAATGCCGCCGAGACTGAACATCGGCACGAAGACGATGGAGATGCAGAGCAGCGAGACCGTGGCGGGAATGACGATCTGGCGGGCGCCGTCCATGATCGCCGCCTCGATCTCCTTCTTCTGCTCAAGCTGGAAATTGATGTTCTCGATCGTCACCGTGGCGTCGTCCACCAGAATGCCGACCGCCAGGGCGAGACCGCCCATTGTCATGACATTGATGTTCTCACCGGTCGCCGCGAGCAGAGCGACCGAGAACAAGATGGCGAGCGGGATGGAAATGATGATGATGACCGTCGAGCGCCAGCTGCCCAGAAAGACCAGGATCATCAGGCCGGTCAGCGCGGCCGCCAGCACGCCTTCGCGAATCACCGAACGGACCGCGCCTTCGACGAAGGGCGCCTGATCGCCCACGGCGACCAGTTTGAGCGATTCCGGCAGCATTTCCTTCACGAGCGGCAGCAAGCCCTTGACGCCGTTGATCACGTCGAGGGTGGAGGCCGAACCCGCCTTGACGATGGTCATCAGCACGGCGTTCGAGCCGTCGACGCGCACCATGTTGATCTGCGGCGGAAAGCTGTCGTGCGCATAAGCGACGTCGGCGACCCGCACCGTCGCGCCATTGACCGTCTTGATCGGCAAAAGATTGAGTTTCGGGATCGTTCGCGGCGAGTCGTTGAGCTGGACGACATATTCCTTGTCGCCGATTTTCTCGGTTCCGGCAGGAATGATCAGATCCTGCTTGCCGACCGCCTTGACGACGTCGTCCGCGGCTAGCCCGTAGGAAAGCAGCTTTCCCTGATCGACGTCGATCTGAACCTGCCGAACCTCGCCGCCATAAGGCGAAGGCACCGCGGCGCCGCGACGGTCGCGAGCTGCGGACGAATCAAATTTTGACCGAAGTCGAAAAGCTTCGATTGCGGCAGGACATTGCTCGACAAGGCGAGCTGAATCACCGGCACGCTGGAGGCGTTGAAGCTCAGCACATAGGGCGGCGTGATGCCGGGCGGCAGCAGCTTCAGAACGGTTTGCGAAGCGGCGGTGATCTGGGCGAGCGCCGCATTGATGTTCACCGTCGGCTGGAAGAAGATCTTCACCACGCCATAGCCCGACAAGGACTGGGATTCGATGTGCTCGATGTCGTTGACGGTCGAACTGATGGCGCGTTCGTAATAATAGACGACGCGTCCGGACATGTCCTCCGGCGGCAGGCCGTTATAGGTCCAGACCACAGCGACCACGGGAATGCGGATGGCGGGAAAGATATCGGTCGGCGTGCGCAGCCAGGCCAGGACGCCGAAAATACAGATCAGCATTCCCATGACGACAAAAGTATAAGGACGCTGCAGAGCGATGCGGACAAGCGCAAGCATTCACCTGACCCCGAGGACGGTGGGAAAAATTCAGACCGGATGAGATGTCGCCGGTCGTTCAAGGCCGCCGGTCGCGGGCTAAACCGGCGCGGCGCTCACGACGACTCGTCGCCTTCTCGGTCGCGCATGACTTCGGATGGGGATGGGTCGCGGACGTGCAAAATCATTGTCCACCTCGACGGGAAGACGTGAAGAAGCGCTCGGGCCTGCTGGCCCTGCGCTGGATTTCTGATGAATTTTTTTAGCCTGAACCGCTCGCCAACCAAACGAAATAAATTTTTAGAATCCGTATCTTCCCGCACTACAAAAACGGCGCCGCATCGCCACAATGGTAAACCGCGCTCGCCCCCTTCAGCAGATTCTCGGCAATTGTTCGCCGGAGAGCCAGTCGACGATGCGGTCGCCGCCGAAGCTGGTCGCCATTTGCACGAAGCGATGTTCGTCTTCGACGACATGGCCGATGATCGCGGCGTCGCGGCCAAGCTCATGGGCGCGCATCGCGGCGAGCAGTTTTTCCGCGGCTTCCGGCGCGACAAAGGCGACGAGCTTGCCTTCATTGGCGACGAATAGCGGATCGAGGCCCAGAAGCTCGCAGGCCGCCGCAACCTGGCTTTTGATCGGCAGCGCGTCCTCCTCGATGCGAATGCCGACGCCCGATTGATGCGCGATCTCGTTGAGCGTCGCCGCGAGGCCGCCGCGGGTCGGATCGCGCATCAGCCGCAGCGACGGCCCGCAGGCCGCGACCATATCGGCGACCAGGCCATGCAGCGCGGCGGAATTGGACAGGATCTGCGTCTCGAATTGCAGGTTCTCGCGGCTCGACATGATGGCGACGCCGTGATCGCCGATCGAGCCGGAAACCAGGATCGCGTCGCCCGGCCGCGCGCGATCGCCCGACAGATTTAGCCCTGCCGGGACAATGCCGATTCCCGCAGTCGAGATGAACACGCCATCGGCCTTGCCGCGCTCGACCACCTTGGTGTCGCCGGTCACGATCTTGACGCCCGCCTCGCGCGCGGCAGCGCCCATGCTGCGCGCGATGCGCTGCAGGTCGGAAAGCGCAAAACCCTCCTCCAGGATAAAACTCGCGGAAAGATGCAAGGGCCGCGCGCCGGCCATGGCGAGGTCGTTGATCGTGCCATGCACGCTGAGCGAGCCGATGTCGCCGCCGGGGAAAAACAGCGGCGAGACGACATAGCCGTCGGTGGTCATGGCGAGCCGACCGGCGGGAATGTCGAACACCGCCTGATCGTTGCCCTGGGCCAGAAGATCGTTGTCGAAAGCCTCGCGGAAAATCTCGCCGATCAATTGCGCCATGGCCCGGCCGCCCGAGCCGTGGGAAAGATCGACCCGCCCGTTCTTCACGTCGAGCTTGCGCGTTCTCAGGCGCGGCGCGTTCATGACGCTTGCCTTTCTTTTTTCGCATCCCGGAATCGCCCATAGGTCCAATGGGCGGCGCAGGAGCCTTCCGACGACACCATGCACGAGCCCATCGGATTGTCGGGCGTGCAGATTGTGCCGAACAATTTGCAATCGACCGGCCTTTTCTCGCCGCGCAGGATCGCCCCGCATTCGCAGGCCGGATTGTCGGGCGCGGGAACGGTGCGGATGTCGAAGATTTTCTCCGCGTCGAAAGCCGAAAATTCCTCGCGCAGTTGCAGCGCGCTGAAGGGCACGGCGCCAAGGCCCCGCCATTCGAACGTGTCGCGCAATTCGAACACTCTTGCGACCAATCCTTGAGCCTTGACGTTGCCTTGCCGACGTCACCGCGCGGATATATTCGTTCTCGACCTCGGCGCGGCCCTCGTTGATCTGGCGCACCAGCATCAGGATCGCCTGCATCACGTCGAGCGGCTCGAAGCCGGCGATCACCACCGCCTTGCCGTATTCTTCCGCGAATTCGGCATAGGGCTTCGTGCCGATCACCGTCGAGACATGGGCCGGCCCGACAAAGCCGTCGAGCGGCACCGAGGCCGCAGCCTTCGGATCGCCGACCAGCGCCGAAATGGCGGCGGGCGTCAGCACATGATTGCAGAAGACGAAGAAGTTGTTCAGCCCCTCGGCCTGCGCGTTCAGCAGCGCCATGGCGGTCGGCGGCGTGGTGGTCTCGAAGCCGATGGCGAAGAACACCACCTTGCGCTGCGGCTCCTCGCGCGCGATGCGCAGGGCGTCGAGCGTCGAATAGACCATGCGGATGTCCGCGCCCGCCGCCTTGGCCTTGGTCAGGCTCATGCCGTCGGACGATGGGACCCGCATCAGATCGGCATAGGTGCAGAGCGTGACGTCCGGCCGGCGCGCGAGTTTTATCGCGTCGTCCATCCGGCCAACGGGCAGCACGCAGACCGGGCAGCCGGGGCCGTGGATCATGCGGACATTTTTCGGCAGCAGATCTTCGAGCCCGTAGCGGGCGATGGCGTGGGTGTGGCCGCCGCAGAACTCCATGAAGCGATAGTTCTTTTCCGGCTTCGCCTCGGCGCGAAGCGCGGCGGCGATCTGTTTCGCCAGCTTGCCGTCGCGATATTCGTCGACATATTTCATGCGCTAACGCCCTGAAGCTGGCCGGCTTGCGCCAGAAGCGCGAGAGTCTTTTCCGCTTCGTCCGGGTCGATCCGGTTGAGCGCATAGCCGACATGCAGGATGACATAATCGCCCGGCTTCACGTCATCGACCAGAGCAAGCGAAATTTCCTTCTTCACCCCATCGAGCGTCACCCGCGCCATGTCGCCGTCGAGCAATTCCGTCACCTGTACCGGGATCGCGAGGCACATTCGTTGTTCCTTTCCTGATTCGTCATTGCGAGGAGCGTAGCGACGAAGCAATCCATGTTGCGGTTCACAACCGAGGTGGATTGCTTCGCTTCGCTCGCAATGACGGCGTCTAATCCGTCAATCGCGATAAACTCAATACCGCCCGCGCCAGGACCGCCTGGCCGAGCGACAGGCCGCCGTCATTGGGCGGGATTTTTCGCGCCAGCAGCGGCGCGAAGCCTTTTGCGCGCAAAAGGTTTGCGACCCCTTCGGCGAGGACCTTGTTCATCATGCAGCCGCCGCCGAGCGCGATTTTCTCGCCGGGCCGCGCCAGCGACGAAAGCCAGGCGCCAAGGCCCGCGATCAAGGTTCCGTGCAGCAGTTCGGCGCCTTCGCGCACATCGGGTTTTTCGTCGATGAAATGGGCAAGCAGGGCTGAGAAATCGACAACGCCGTCGCGCAGCACGAAGCCGTCTTTCAGCGCGCGCGGCGTCTTCACGAGGGCTTCCAGCCGCATCGCCGCCTGGCCCTCGAAATCCTGGCGTCGCGCGAAGCCCAGCAAGGCGGAGGCCGCGTCGAACAGCCGACCGAGGCTGGTCGTCATCGGCGTCGGCCGCGCGGAGAAAATTTTGGCGAGTTCCGCCGCTTCGGGATGAGAGACGAAAAAGCCTGGCGCCTCGTCGAGCCGGCCCAGCGCCGCGAATGCCGCCAGTCCCATGCGCAAAGGCTCGCGCGCGGCGCGGTCGCCGCCGAGCAAGGCGAGCGGCGCGACATGGCCGGCGCGCAAAAAGCCGCCGCGCCCGTCGAGCCGCAAACCTTCGCCGCCCCAGTTGCCGCCATCCTCGCCCAGGCCATGGCCGTCGAGCGCCGCGCCGAACAGAGCGCCGAAAACGCCATGTTCGGCGCCGACCGCCGCGACATGGGCGGCGTGATGCTGAAAGCGCAGCACCGGCGCGCCGCTTTCTTCGGCAAAGCGCGTCGAGAGATAATCGGGATGAAGGTCGCAGGCGCAGGCCTCGGGCGTCACGTCGAGCAGGCGCAACAAATGTTCGGCGCTTTCGCGGTAAAAGCGAAAGGTCTCGGCGTCGGAGAGATCGCCGACATGCTGGCAGACAAAGGCCTCCCGGCCGCGGGTGAGCGTCAGGGTCGCCTTGAGATGGCCGCCGCAGGCGAGCACGGCAGGCCCGTCTTCGCCGAGGTCGATCGGCTCGGGCGTGAAACCGCGCGCGCGGCGCAAAAAAGCCGGGGCGCCGGAGACGATCTGCATCACGCTGTCGTCGGCGCGCACGACAATGTCGCGATCATGGGTCACGATCAGATCGGCGATCGTCGCGAGTTTTTCGTGCGCCTCCTCGTTGCCCGTGACGAGCGGCGCGCCGCCCGGATTGGCCGAGGTCGCGACCACAACGAAATCCTGCGCGTGATCGCGCGCGCCGCCCGCCGCATGAAACAGCAGATGATGAACCGGCGCATAGGCCAGCATCACGCCGAGCCGCGCCATGTCCGGCGCGACAACATCGGGCAGGTTTTTCAGACTTTCGACCAGCACGATCGGATGGGCGGGGCCGCGCAACAGCGCAAGTTCTTCCGTGCGCGGCTTTA
Source organism: uncultured Pseudomonadota bacterium (assembly GCA_963727035.1). Taxonomy (GTDB): domain Bacteria; phylum Pseudomonadota; class Alphaproteobacteria; order Rhizobiales; family Beijerinckiaceae; genus Rhodoblastus. The sequence continues at coordinate 126,501 of CAVSEY010000028.1, forward strand.
CGAAAAGCGAAACCGAGGCCTCATTGGCGACCATGACCGCAAAAGGCTTGGCCTCGCGGTTTTTCCGCACGCGCAGACGGGCGACGGTTTCGGCGTTCCTGGCGTCGCAGAGCAGATGGAACCCGCCGATTCCCTTCAGCGCGACGATTTTTCCGGCGCGCAGGGCGGCGACGATTTTTTCAGGTTCATGCGACAGGCGCGGGCCGCAGGCCGGGCAGGCGATCGGCTCGGCGTGAAAGCGGCGGTTCAAGGGATCGGCATAGTCGCGCGCGCAATCGGCGCACAGCGCGAAACGCGCCATCGAGGTCTGGGCGCGGTCATAGGGCAGGCGCCGGGTGAGCGTGTAGCGCGGGCCGCAATGGGTGCAATTGACGAAGGGATAGAGATGAAAACGGCTCCCTGGGTCGAAAAGGTCGTCAAGGCATTTCTCGCAGGTCGCGGCGTCGGCGGGGATGCGCGTGCGCGCGACGCCCTGGCCCGTCTTTTCGATCACGAAAGCCAGTTCGCCGCGCGGCGTCAGAATTTCGATTTCGAAACCGTCGAGCCGCGCCAGCGGCGGCAGTTCGCTTTGCAGCGCGGCGACGAATTCCTTGGCCCGTTCGCCCTCCACTTCCAGGGTCACGCCCTGGGCGTCGTTGCGCACGAAGCCGCCGAGCGAAAAACGCGCCGCGAGGCCATAAGCGAAGGGCCGGAAGCCGACGCCCTGCACCGCGCCGCGCAGGCGCAGACGCAGGCGCGTTACCTCTCCCTTGGCCTCGCGCATGGCCTCCATCAGCCGGCCTTTCTCGCCTGCGCCTTGCTTTTGGCCAGAGCGGCGCGCGCCTCGATCCAGGCATAGAAGGCGGCGAGGCCTTCGCCGGTCCTGGCCGAAACCACCAGGGTCTGCAGGTTCGGATTGACCCGCAGGGCGTAAGCGATGCAGGCGCCGACATCGAAGTCGAGATGCGGCAAAAGGTCGGACTTGTTGAGCAGCATCAGGTCGGCGGCGGCGAACATGTCGGGATATTTGGCCGGCTTGTCCTCGCCCTCGGTCACCGAAAGCAGCACCACCTTATGCGCCTCGCCGAGATCGAAAGCCGCCGGGCAGACCAGATTGCCGACATTCTCGATGAACAGCAGCGAATTGTCGGCGACATCCAGCGTCTCCAGGGCATGGCCGACCATATGGGCGTCGAGATGGCAGCCTTTGCCGGTATTGACCTGGATCGCCTTGGCTCCAGTGGCGCGGATCCGCTCGGCGTCGTTCGAGGTCTGCTGGTCGCCCTCGATCACCGCGATGGCGTGCTGGTCCTTGAGGTCCTCGATCGCGCGCACCAGCAACGAGGTTTTCCCCGAGCCGGGGCTGGAGACGAAATTCAGCGCCAGCACGCCCTTGCGGGCGAAAAAGCCTCGGTTCTCCTCGGCGAAAGAGCGGTTTTTCGACAGAATGTCGCGCTCGATCTGCACGATGCGCTCCTGGCTCAGGCCGGGAACATGGACGCCGGCGATCCCTGAGCCATAATCGAGCCTTTCGCCGCCCGGCTCATGGCTGTGGTCGTGGTCGTGATGATGGTGGTGATCGTGCGCATGATCGTGGTCGTGCGCATGATCGTGGTGGTGATGAGGCGCGTGGGCATGATCATGCTGATGAGCGTGCTTTTCGCCGGTGGTCTTTCCATCTTCCTGGGACGCCGTTCCGCAGCCGCAAACCGTGCACATTAGTCGACCTCCAGTTCCTTGACCCGCATCTCGTCGCCCGCCGTCATCTGAACCCGATGGCCGCCGCATTCCGGGCAGGGGCCGAAGCGCTCGGCAAGCGCCACAGTCTTCTCGCAGGCCAGGCACCAGCCCTGGCCCGGCGTGCGAATGATCTCCAAAGCCGCGCCTTCCGACAAAGTGCCGCGCGTGACCACGTCGAAGCAGAAGATCATCGCCTCCGGCTCGACCCCCGACAAGGCCCCGATCTCCAGCCAGACCTTCTTGACCCGCGAAAAACCTTGGGCGCGCCCCTCCTCGGCCAGGATTTCGACCACGCTTTCCGTCAGCGCCATCTCATGCATCGATCTCGTCCACGATTTCGGCGACGGCGCGAATGCAAGGGTCGAATGCGAAAGCCAGCCGCTCGATCCGCTTTTTCGCCTCGGCGCCCGCGCCGATCCTCGCGCCGCGCAAGGACCTAACGAACGGCCCCTCCGGGTGGAAATTCCATTCCGTCGGCGCGACGATGCGATAATCCGCGATCCGCCCCGCCCCGTCCAGTTGGACGGAATGATAAAGCCGGCCGCGCGCGGAATCGACCGCGGAAAAGCCCTGCCCGTTTCCGCCCCTCGCGACCAGCGCGTCCTTCGGCGGCACGCCGCCGCCAAGCAGATCGACAATCCCTTCGATCCCCGCCGCCATGTCGTCGCGCCGCGCCTCAAGGCGCTCGGCAAGACTACCACAGCCGCCCCGGCGGGCCGAGGCGCCCGTCTCCGGGCGGCGCCCGGACAAGTTCGGCGCGCGCGAAAAGCCGCGATCGCGGATCATGGCGGCGAAAATATCGGCGTCGTCGGCCGCGCCCAGAAAATCCGCCGCGGGCGGAACCATCCGCCAATGGGCTTCGTCGTCGCGCGTCTCGGCGATCTGGCGGGCGAAAACGCCGTTTTCGTTCGCGGCGCCGAGCCCCAGCGCCTGCGTCGCGGCGCGCAAATCGGGCAGGACCGCAGCGCCGGTTTCGGGCAAGGCGCGCAAAACCTTGAGCGCGTCGCGCAGGCGAGCCACGTCCGCGAAAGCGGGCGTCGCGCCGGGCCAGTCGAGCAGGCTCGCGCGCAACATTTCCCCGAGCCGCTCGCAAAGCAGCCCCAGCGCCCGGCTCCGGCGCGTCGCCATATCGATCTCGAGCCCAAGCGCCGCCTCGCCCGCCGCCCGCGCCGCGAGCGATTGCGACACGGGACAGAGCGAAAACAGCCGCCCGGCCAGAACCGCCGCTTCTTGCGGCGCAAGCCCGATGAAAACCGGCGAGGGATCGGCGCGCGGCGAGACGATTTCTATCCTTTCGACCACGCCCCCCCGCAGTCGCGCACGCAAAACGAGGCAGGCGGAGCCGGCGCTCATGACTCCTCCTCGCGCGCGTCCAGAACGCAACCCTCCACGCCATGCGCCTCCGGGGCGCGCCCGACATTCACGAGCCTTCGCGACCGCCCGATGAGAACGGAGTTTACACCAGCGCGAGGCGCTTTCCATGTTTCAGCGCAAATATCCGGGCCTCGTGGGCGACGACAAGGCGCGCGATCTTGACTTCCGGGCGCCAAAGCCCGAAACGACGAGCAAACAATTTCAATCCAGGGAAATGTCCATGCCGCACGCGCTCGCGACCATTATCGAAGCCGCTTTTGAGGATCGCGCCAAGATCACGCCCGACACGACCGGCGACATCCGCCACGCCGTCGAATCCGCGCTGAATCTGCTCGATTCCGGCAAGGTCCGCGTGGCGGAAAAAATTCGCGGCGCGACCGGCAAGGACTCGTGGAAGGTCAATCAATGGCTGAAAAAGGCCGTGCTGCTGTCCTTCCGCCTCAATGAGATGACAGTCGTGCCCGGCGGCCCCGGCGGCGCGACCTGGTATGACAAGGTTCCCTCGAAATTCGAAGGCTGGGGCGTCAAGGACCACGCCGCCGCCGGCTTCCGCTCGGTGCCCGGCTGCATCGTCCGCCATTCGGCCTATATCGCGCCGGGCGTGGTGCTGCTGCCGAGCTTCGTCAATCTCGGCGCTTATGTGGACACTGCAACCATGGTGGACACCTGGTCGACGGTCGGCTCCTGCGCCCAGATCGGCAAGAATGTCCATCTGTCCGGCGGCGTCGGCATCGGCGGCGTGCTGGAGCCGCTTCAGGCCGGCCCGACCATCATCGAGGATAATTGTTTTATTGGCGCGCGCTCCGAGGTGGTCGAGGGCGTGGTGGTCGGCGAGGGCTCGGTGATCTCGATGGGCGTCTATATCGGCGCCTCGACCAAGATCGTCGACCGCAAGACCGGCGAGGTCCATATGGGCTATATCCCGCCCTTCTCGGTGGTGGTCTCCGGCAACCTGCCCGGCAAGCCGCTGCCCGACGGCAAGCCCGGCCCCTCGACCTATTGCGCGGTCATCGTCAAGACCGTGGACGCGCAGACCCGATCCAAGACCGGCATCAACGAGCTTTTGCGCGACTGATCCGACATGGATGAAACCAGCCCGGAAATCAGCCCAGAAACCAGCCCAGTAGTCAGCCCAAGCGTGGCGCTGGCCCAGGACCTGATCCGCCGGCCCTCGGTCACGCCCGCCGACGCCGGCGCGCTCGACATCCTGCAGACGCGACTGATCGCCGCGGGCTTTCGCGTCCAGCGCCTGCCCTTTTCCGAAGCCGGCACGCCGGACATCGACAATCTTTACGCCCGGTTCGGCGACAGCGCGCCGTTCCTGCTGTTTGCCGGCCACACCGATGTCGTCCCGCCCGGCGATCTCGCCAAATGGAGCGCCGACCCGTTCGCCGGCGAAATTCGTGCCGGCGAGCTTTACGGGCGCGGCGCCGCCGACATGAAGGGCGGCATCGCCGCCTTCGCCGCCGCGACCTTCGCCTATCTCGCCAGACATGGCGCGCCCAAAAAAGGCTCGATCGGCTTTCTCATCACCGGCGACGAGGAAGGCCCGGCCATCAACGGCACGGTGAAAATGCTGCAATGGCTGAAGGAACAGGGCGAGGCCTTCGACCATTGCGTGGTCGGCGAGCCGACCAATGTTCACGACCTCGGCGACACGATCAAGATCGGCCGGCGCGGCTCGCTCAACGGCCGGCTGCGGGTGTTGGGCCGCCAGGGCCATGTCGGCTATCCCCATCGCGCCGACAATCCGGTCCCGCATCTGCTGGCTCTCTGCGCGGCGCTGAAACAGGACGCGCTCGACCGGGGCTCCGACTGGTTCGAGGCCTCCAATCTCGAAATCACCTCGATCGACATCGGCAATGAGGCGACCAATGTCATTCCGGGCGAGGCGCGGGTGCGCTTCAACATCCGGTTCAACGATCTGTGGACGCCCGAGACGCTGAAAGCCGAGATTCGCCGCCGGCTCGAGTCCGCGCGTCCGCCTGAAAATTTCGAACTGAGCTTCGATCCCTGCAACGCCGTGTCCTTCGTCACCAAGCCCGGTCCCTTCACCGAACTGGTGGCGAACGCAATTCAAGCCGAAACCGGACGCCGGCCGGAATTTTCCACTTCCGGCGGGACATCCGACGCAAGATTCATAGCGACCTATGGCCCGGTGGTGGAATTCGGCCTGGTCGGCAAGACCATGCACCAGGTCGACGAGCGCGTTGCGGTGGCCGACATCGACGGACTGACCCGGATTTACGGGCGGATTCTTGAGGCTTATTTCGCTTAGGGCGCCGCCATTTCGTTGAACTTCTCGACAAAGGCCCATTCGTTGGGCCCGGGATTGTCGCGCAGCATGCGCACCCGATCGACCAGGATTTCGTCGGCGCCGGTCGAAAATTTCGCCATCGTCTCCTGCGATGAAGGCGTCGAGCGGCATGGCGCGCGGCTCGTCGCGCGAGCCCATCAGATCGGTCCTCACCCACGGCGGCGCGATCTCCAGCACCCGCACCGAAGTTCCCTTGAGGCGGACGCGCAAGGACAGGGTCCAGGAATGGAGCGCCGCCTTGGTCGCCGAATAGACCGCCGAAAAAGCAAGCGGGGTGAAGGCGAGGCCCGAGGTGACATTGACCACCGCCGCATCGGGCCTGGTTTTCAGATGTTCGATCAAAGCCGAGGTCATGCGGATCGGGCCGAGCAGATTGGTCTCGACGGTCGCCACGGTCTTCTGGTCGTCCATGACCGATCCGGTCCCGTCGCCGGGCATGATCCCGGCATTGTTGATCAGGACATTGACTTGCGCGTGATTTTTGACCAGCCAGGAGGCGACATGCGCGATGCTCGCGGGATCGCGCATGTCGATCTCGTGAGTGGCCATGCCGGGGCAGGCCTGCGCCGTCTCGAGCAAGGGCGCCTGACGGCGCCCGGCGATGATCACCTTGTTGCCCAAGGCGTGAAAGGCCTTGGCGAGGCCCTGCCCGATCCCCGTGCCGCCGCCGGTGATGAAGATGGTGTTGCCGGTCATTTTCATGGGGCTTCTCCCGCCGCTGTCGTGTCAGATCGATCTTGCCCCGGACGCTTGCAAGTTCGCGCGTTCCGCATTAGGCCAAAAGCATGAGACCATAACGAAAAGACTAAGGAGCGCGCCTTGGACAATTCCCTCATTGAATCGCTGAAAAGGCAGGCCGCGGAACGCGCCGCCACGCTGGTGCGCTCCGGCATGAAACTGGGGCTCGGCACCGGCTCGACCGCCGCCCATTTCGTCGATTGCATCGGCGAAAAGGCGCGCGACGGGCTCGACGTGATCTGCGTGCCGACCTCCGAGCGCACCCGCATCCAGGCCGAGGGCTGGAACCTGCGCCTTTCGACGCTCGACGAGACGCCCGAACTCGACCTGACCGTGGACGGCGCCGACGAATTCGATGCAAAGCTCCGCCTCGTCAAGGGCGGCGGCGGCGCCCTGCTGCGCGAAAAGATCGTCGCGGCGGCCTCCAAGCGCATGGTGGTCATCACCGACGCCAGCAAGGAAGTCGCCGTGCTCGGCCGCTTCAAACTGCCGGTCGAGGTCGATCTTTTCGGCCTGCGGGCGACGCGCATCCATATCGAGAACGCGGCGCGCGCCTGCGGCTGTTCCGGCCCGATCGTCCAGCGCATGGCGGCGGGCGAAAAGGTCTATCTCACCGACGGCGGCCATGCGATCTTCGATTGCGATTTCGGCGTCATCCCCGACGCGGACGCGCTGGCCGTCGCGCTCAACGCCATTCCGGGCGTGGTCGAACACGGCCTGTTCATCGGCATGGCCAGCGCGGTGATCGTCGCCGACAAGGCGGGCATCCGCGTCGTCGGCAAGCTCGAAGCCTGACTTGATCGGGAGCGCGCGATGAGCGAATTCGAGACCGATCTCTTCGTCATCGGCGCCGGCTCGGGCGGGGTGCGCGCCGCGCGCATCTCGTCGGGTTATGGCGCGAAAGTCATGATCGCCGAGGAATTCCGCATCGGCGGAACCTGCGTGATCCGCGGCTGCGTGCCGAAAAAGCTTTATGTCTACGCCTCGCGTTTCGCCGACGATTTCGCCGACGCGCAGGCCTTCGGCTGGCGCCTCGCGCACAAGCCGGAATTCGACTGGCCAAAACTCGTCGACGCCAAGGAAGGCGAAATCTCGCGCCTGTCGCGCATCTACGAGGCCAATCTCCTCAAGGCCGGCGTCGATGTTTTCCAGGAGCGCGCCGAAATCCTCGGCCCCCACGAGGTGCGGCTGACGCCATCCGGCCGCGTCGTCACGGCGCGGCATATTCTGGTCGCGACCGGCGGCCGCCCCGCAGATGCTGCCCGCCATTCCCGGCGTCGAACATGCGATCAGCTCCAACGAGATTTTCGACCTGGCGGAATTCCCCAAAAAGCTCGCGGTGGTCGGCGGCGGCTATATTGCGGTCGAGTTCGCCAGCATTTTCGCCCGGCTCGGCGCCCATGTGACCCTGATGTTCCGCGCCGACAATGTCTTGCGCGGCTTTGATGAGACCTTGCGCCGCGGGCTGCGCGACGCCTTGGCCGAGGCCGAGGTCGACCAGCGTTTCGGCGTGCTGCCGACCTCGATTACAAAAAAGGATCACGGCTTCGAACTGACGCTTTCCGACCATTCCAGCCTTGATGTCGATCAGGTCCTGATCGCCACCGGCCGCGCGCCCCACACCAAAGGCCTCGGCCTCGAAAAGGCCGGAGTCGAGACGGACGACATCGGGGCGATCAAGGTCGATGCGCGCAACGCCACCAATATTCCCTCGATCCATGCGGTCGGCGACGTGACCAACCGCGTCAATCTGACGCCGGTCGCGATCCGCGAAGGCCATCTTCTGGCCGACCGCCTGTTCGGCGGCGCCGACAGCGAAGTCGATTACGATTTCATCCCCACCGCCGTCTTCACCACGCCGGAAATCGGCACGGTCGGCCTGACCGAGACCGCGGCGCGCAAGACCCACGATTGCGTCGATATCTACCAGACCTCGTTCCGCCCGATGAAGGCGACGCTTTCCGGCGGCCCTGAAAAGGTGATCATGAAAATCGTGGTCTGCGGCGAGAGCGATCACGTGCTCGGCGTCCATGTCCTCGGCGAAGGCGCCGGCGAAATGGCGCAGCTTCTCGCCATTTCCCTGCGCCTCGGCGCAACCAAGGCCGATTTCGACGCCACCATGGCGCTGCACCCTTCCGCCGCCGAGGAACTGGTCACCTTGCGCAACCGGACGGCGCGGCACACGCGCGACGAGGAATGAACCATGTGCGGGCGATTTGCGATCACCTCGCCGCCCGAAGCCGTCCGCGCTTTTTTCCGCTATGTCGAACAGCCTAATTTCCCGCCGCGCTACAATATCGCGCCGACGCAGCCCATTCCGATCGTGACCGCAGGGCCCGACGCACGCCATTTCCGGCTCGCGCGCTGGGGTTTTTTGCCCGGTTTCGTCAAGGACCCGAAAGATTTCCCGCTGATCATCAACGCCCGCGCCGAAACGCTCGCCCAAAAGCCAAGCTTTCGCGCCGCCTTGCGCCGCCGGCGCTGCCTTGTTCCCGCCGACGCCTGGTATGAATGGCGCGCCGAGGGCAAGGGCCGCAAAACGCCCTTTCTGCTGCGCCGGCGCGGCGCCGGGCTGATGGGCTTCGCCGGCCTGTGGGAGACCTATGCCGACCCGTCGGGCGGCGAGATCGACACCGCCTGCATCGTCACCACCAGCGCCAATGGCGCGACGGTCGCCATCCACGACCGCATGCCGGCCCTGATCGAGCCTGAAGATTACGACGCCTGGCTCGATCCCGACGAAACTCGTCCTCCGCCGCTCCATCTGCTGCGCCCGGCCGACGACGACGCCATCGAATTTTTCGCCGTCTCGCCGCTGGTCAACCGCACCGCAAACGACGGTCCGGAGATTCAGGAGCCAGCTTGATCCAGAGAGCTCCGCCGTAACGGAAAAGAAAGCGGCCGCATCGAACATCGCGCGATTGATTTCAAAGGCGCTGCTCGGAATTCATGGATTCTTTCATGTTGTCGCTTCTCGGCCTGATCGGCTTTCTCCTCGCCCTCGACGCGCGCAGGCGCGTGAAGCGGCTCGAGAATGCATTGCGCGCTCTGGAGGCGGAAATCCGCGCCTTACGCGGTCCAAGCCAAGCGGCCGAGGCGGCTCCTGCCGCGCCGCCCGCGGAGTCGGCGGTTCTGACATCCTTCTTCCCGCCCCCCGAAACCGAACCAAGCGGCCAGCAGCAGCCGGAGCCCATGCCTGCGCCGATATATGAGGCCGCGCCGCGCGCCCCCACCGCCGCGCCGGGCGCCCCAAAGCCCGCGCCCGTCTCGATCGAGCAGGCGATTGGCGCACGCTGGGCGGTTTATGTCGGCGGCGTCGCGCTTGCGCTCGGCGCCCTGTTGCTGGTGCGTTACGCTTTCGAACAGGGCCTGTTCGGCCCGGCGGCCCGCGTTCTGATGGGGCTGGCGTTGTCGGCCGTCCTCGATTGGCGCGGGCGAATATTTGCGCCGTCGCGAAAGAAGCGCGGGCGAGCCGACCCCGACCCCCGCCGTGCTCACGGCCGCCGGCGTCACCGGCGGCTTCGGCGCCATTTACGCATCCCATGCGCTTTACGGCTTCATCGGCCCGACCCTCGCCTTCGCCGCCTTGGGCGCCTTTGGCCTCGGCGCCATGTTCGCCGCCGTCTGGCACGGCCCGGCCATCGCAGGGCTGGGCCTTGTGGGCGCGCTGATCGCGCCGCTGCTCGTTCAATCGACGGAGCCGAGCCCCTGGCCGCTATTGGTCTATGTCGGCGTCGTCGCCGCCGCCGGTTACGGGCTCGCCCGGCTGCGGCAATGGGCGTGGCTCGCGGCGGCTGCCGCGATCGGCGGGTCGTTCTGGGGCCTGGGTTTCGCCTTCGGCGAGAAGCCCTCTTTTCCCGAAGCCGCCGAAATTCATTTCGTCCTGCAATTGGCGCTGGCTTGCGCCGCTTTCGCCCTCGACCGCGTCGCCCTGGTCGCCAATCCACGAAACCGGTCGATCCTTGCTCATGCGGGGCCGCTGGGCGTGGCTTCGGTCGCGTCTTTCGCGCTGGCGATCTGCGCCAATCGCGGCGCCTTTGACGGCTTGTGGATCGCGAGCGCCGCCGCAATCGTCGGCCTGCTCGCTTTTTCCGGCGCGGCGCGCCCTCGGCTTGCGCCGGGCCTCCTCGCCGGCGCCGGGCTGGCGGCGCTCTATCTGCTATTGTTGTGGCCGGCGGAAAACGGCCGGTTCGATCTGATCGAGGCGCCGCCCGCCCTTTCCCTTCGCTTCAAGATTTTCGCAATTCTGAGCTCCGCCGCCGTTGCCGGTCTCGCGGGCCGTGTCCTGTGGCGGCGGGTCGAAGTCGCGAAAATTGTCGCGACCCTGCTTGCGGCGACCAGCGCGCTGACGCCGCTCCTCACCCTTTGCGTCGTCTATTTCCGGCTGACATGGACCCAGACCAGCACGGCGCTCGGCGCTGGCCGCCGGCGCCCTGGCCCTGATCTTCCTCACTGCGGCCAGCGCCTTCCGGCGACGCGCCGCGGAAGACTCGCACGATCGCCTCGCCCTCGGCGTTTACGCTTCAGCCACCCTGGCCGCGCTGGCGCTCGGCCTGACTTTCGCGCTCGACCGGGGCATGCTCACCGTCGCCTTCGCGCTCGCGGCGCTGGGCGCCGCCTTTGTCGAATCCCGGCTCGACATTCCGGCCCTGCGCCAGGCCGTGGCGGCGACCGGCTTTCTGATCGCCGGCGCGGCTGTTCTGGGACCCGCGCATCGTCGGCGACGAACTCGGAGACACGCCGATTTTCAACTGGCTGCTTTGGGGTTATGGCGTTCCCGCCCTGTCCTTCGGCCTCGCCGCGCGCCTGCTCGCGCGCAACAGCGGCGAGGACACGTCAACGCAGATCGCTGAAACGCTCGCCACGTTTTTCGCCGCGCTTCTGGTCTTTTTCGAGATCCGCCATGGCCTGCATCGCGGCGATCTTTTCGCAACAGATTTCGGATTGGTCGAAAGCGGCCTTTACGCGGTCAGCGCCATGGGCTTTTCGCTGGTTCTATCGCGCCTGGGCCTTGGCCGCGCCAGCCCGGCGTTGAATGCTCTCTCGCTGGCGTTCGGCGTGGTCTCCGCGATGATCGCGGCGCTGGCGCTCGCGTTCTGGAACAATCCATATTTCGATCAGACGCCCGTCCTTGGAGGCCTTTGGCTCAATGGCTTGCTGCTTGGCTACGCCCTGCCTGGCCTGTGCGCCGTCCTTTTCGCCAATTTCTCCCGCGCCCACCGGCCGCCGTGGTTCCTGCTCATGTTGCGGCTGGTCGCGCTGCTTCTGGTCTTCCTCTATGTGACGCTGCAAACCCGCCGCCTCTTCCAGGGCGCGTCGATCGGCTGGAGCCATGCCGCCGGCCCGAGCGAGCAATATGCCTATTCAGCGGTCTGGCTCGCCTTGGGCGTCGTGCTTCTCGGCTATGGCCTCGTCCGCCATTCGCTCGAAGCGCGCGCCGCCTCGGCGGCGGTGATCGTGCTTTCAGTGTTCAAGGTCTTTTTTTTCGATCTCGGCCATCTCGTCGGGGCGCAGCGCGCCTTTTCCTTCATCGGCCTCGGCGTCGTGCTGATCGGCATCGGCCTCGTCTATCAGAAACTGGTGTTCCGGCCGCGCAAGGCGCCGGAGATCAAAAGCTGAGAACGCCCTCGCCGATCTTGACGCAGGCGCCGCCGACGCGCGTTTCGACCAGGGCGCCGTCGGCGATGCGCAAGGTCAGGCTGATATGGCTCGGGCGGCCGATGGCGAAGCCTTGCTCGATGACGATCTCGTGCTCGCCGTTTTCGGGCTGTTCGAAATGGACGGCCACCGCCGCGAAGGCGGCGGCGGCCGAACCGGTGGCGGGGTCTTCGCTCACGCCTGATCCATAGGGCGTCGTGAGACGCCCGTCTCTCGACGGGCTATGAATGAAAACCCGCGCCTGGACGTGATGGGCCGGGTCGGACGTCTCGCGCGCATAGACGAAGACGCCAGCGGGTTCGAGGCCGAAGGCGGCGGAAAAGCGCGAGAAATCCGGCGCTGCGCGATTGAGGGCGGCGAGCCCGTGAACCGGAACGAAGGCGAAAGGCAGTCCCGCCGAGGCGATCACCGGCTCATGATTGTCAAAGCCGATTTCCCCTTCGCCCAGGCCAAGCGCGACGGCGATTTCGGCGCGATCGGAAAGGACGCCGCCGAGCTTGGGCGGCCGGGGCGGATTGAGACTGCCGCGCAACACGCCGTTGAAACGCGAAACCTCGCAAACCACGGCCCCGGCCTGCTCTTCGAGCACGATCTGCAACGGCTGGCGGCCGATCATGTCGGCCGCGCGCAGCGAGGCGATCAGGCAGGCCGCGCCAATCGTCGGATGGCCGGCGAAGGGCAGTTCCATCGCCGGCGTGAAAATGCGCAACGCGGCGGTGTGGACGGGATCGCGCGGCGCGACGACAAAAACCGTCTCGGACAGGTTGAACTCGCGAGCGATGGCCTGCATCTGCTCAGGCCTGAGGCCTTCGGCGTCGGGGATGACGGCCAGCGGATTGCCTGCGAAAGGCCGCTGCGCGAAAACATCGAGCAGATGATAAGCGCGGCGGGTCAAGCCGCGCCCGCTTCGGGCGGCGCGGCGGCGGCGTCCTGTTCCGCGAGACGGCGCCAGGCCCGCATCGAGAAGGGGATCAAGGCGAGATAGGCGAGGCTCACCAAGATCAGCATTTCCAGCGGGAAGGACGCCAGCAGGACGAGAACGGCGGCGACCGCGAACAGGACGAAGATGAATTTGTCGCGCGGGACGCGGCCGATGTGCTTGCCCGAATAATGCGGGATGCGGCTGACCATCAGGCCGGCGATGAGAACGACATAGGCCGCCACCAGCGCCGTCAGGCCGCGCGAGGACGGCAGGTCGAAAGACATGTGCAGATAGAGCGGCAGCATCACGACAATGGCCCCGGCGGGCGCCGGCATGCCGGTGAAGAACCGGGCGGACCAGGCCGGCCTGTTCGGATCGTCGATCATCACGTTGAAGCGCGCCAGGCGCAAAGCCGCGGCGATGGCGAAGATCAGCACCGCCGCCCAGCCCACGGTCTTGAGCGTGTGCAGCGACCAGAAGAACAGGAGCAGCGCCGGCGCGACGCCGAAATCGATGAAATCGGCAAGAGAATCGAGCTCGGCGCCAAAACGCGACGAGCCTTTCAGCGCCCGGGCGATGCGGCCGTCCATGCCGTCGAGCACCGCCGCGGCGAGAATGGCGAGCACCGCGCTTTCATATTTCGCATCGGCGGCGAAACGGATCGCGGTAAGGCCGGCGCAGAGCGCCAGCAAGGTCACGACATTGGGGACGACGAAGCGCAAAGGCAGGCTGCGCAGCCCGCGCGACCGGATGCGCGCCTGGGCGGGAGCTGTGCTGGGAGAGGTTTCGCCCTCCATGTCAGCCGACCTTGAAATGACGGTCGGTCCCGCCGTCGCCAAAATCGGCCAGCACGGTTTCTCCGGCGATGGCGCGCGACCCGAGGCCGACCAGCACGCGCGCGCCCGCCGGCAGATAAACGTCGACCCGCGAGCCGAAGCGGATGAGGCCGAAACGCTCGCCGACGCCTAAGCTCTGGCCCTCCTGCACGAAGGAGACGATGCGCCGCGCGACCAGCCCCGCGATCTGCACCACGCCGAGCCGGCCGTGACGGGAATCGATGACGAGCCCGTTGCGCTCGTTGTCCTCGCTCGCCTTGTCGAGATCGGCGTTGAGGAACAGGCCCGGCTTGTAGGCGATGCGGGAAATGCGGCCGGTGACCGGCGCGCGGTTCACGTGGACGTCGAAGACATTCATGAAGACGCAGACGCGCATCATGGGGTCCATGCCGAGGCCGAGTTCGGGGGGAGGCTGGAATTGGCCGATCGAACAGATCACGCCGTCGGCCGGCGAGATCACCAGCCCCTCCGCCACCGGCGTCACCCGCGCCGGGTCGCGGAAGAAATAGGCGCACCACAAGGTCAGCAGGGCGCCGACCCAGCCCAGTGGCGTCGATATCCAGCTCAGCACCAGCGTGACGCCGGCGAAAAGCGCGATGAAGACATAGCCTTCCGGGTGGATCGGCGTGGTCTGCTTGCGGAGGGAGTCGATGAGCGTCATGGCGGCGCGGGCTCGCAAAGAAAATTCGCGCGCTTTATGGCGCCAAACGCGACGCAAGTCACCTTGGCGTGAAAACTGGGCGCGTGAAAAGCCGATCAATAATGCGGCGGCGGCTTTTCCGGCGTGATCGCATGGCTCAGCGCCTGCATCTCGTCGCGCAGGCGCAGCACCTCGCGAGTCAGCAGGTCGATCCGGCTCCATTGCGCGGCGACCGCGTCGCTCATTTCGGCAAGGGCGCGGTCCTGATGGGCGCTTGCGGCCTCGAGCGCCTCGACGCGCGCCGCCAATTCGGGCGATGCCTTCATGGTGGATTCCCTTCTATCGACGCCCGAACAATTTCTCGATATCGGCAAGCTTCAGCTCGACATAAGTCGGGCGGCCGTGATTGCACTGGCCGGCGCCCGGCGTGCGCTCCATTTCGCGCAGCAGCGCGTTCATTTCTTCCGCGCCGAGGCGGCGGCCCGCGCGCACCGAATGATGGCAGGCCATGGTCGCCAGCACGTGGTCGAGCTTCTTTTCCAGCGGGGCCGCCGCGCCGTCCTCGGCGAGCGAACAGGCGAGATCGCGCACCAGAGGCTCGATTTCGGCGGCGCGCAACGCCGCCGGGGCCTCGTGGACCGCCACCGCGCCGGGGCCGAAAGGTTCGACCGCCAGACCCAGCGAGGCCAGAAGATCGGCGGCTTCGACAAGGCGCACGGCGTCGTCGGGATCGAGATCGACCACCAGAGGCGAGAGCAAGGCCTGACGCGCGACGCCGCGCGCCGCGCGTTCGGTTTTCAGCCTCTCATAGACCAGCCGTTCATGGGCGGCGTGCTGATCGACCAGCACCAGACCGTCGCGGGTCTGGGCGATGATGTAGGTCTCGTGAATCTGCGCCCGCGCCGCCCCGAGCGGCGCCGAAAGATCGCTGTCCTGCGGCGCTTCCTCATGCGCGCGCGCATCGGCGGCAGGCGCGGCTTCCGCAAAGCCGGCCGTGGCGAGGAGCGAGGGCGCGGCAGGCGAAGAACGCCAATCCCAATCCTGCGGGTCTCGTCCTCCCTTGAACGCCGAATGGGGCGCGAATCCTTCTCCCCTTTCGGGAGAAGGACTGCGCGCCCGATGAGGGGCTCCAGGCGAATTTCGCCGCGGCCGCCGCCGCACTGGTCGGGGTCGCGCGATGCAGCGCCCCGGCAAGGCTCTGTTTCAGCGCCCCGACCACCAGGCCGCGCACCAGGCCGGGATCGGCGAAACGCACCTCGGCCTTGGCCGGATGGACATTCACGTCGACGAGGCGCGGCGGGCAGGTGATGAACAAGGCCAGTGTCGGATGCCGGTCGGAACTCAGGTAATCCATATAGGCGGCGCGGATCGCCCCGGCGACCTGGCGGTCGCGCACCGGGCGGCCGTTGACGAAGACGAATTGCGCCAGAGCATTGGCGCGATGCCAGGTCGGCAGGCCGGCGAAGCCCCACAGCCGGAACTCCTCGCGCTCGGCGTCCACCGCCAGCGCATTGTCGCGAAAATCGCGGCCCAGAACCTGGGTGAGACGCGCCAGCAGGCCGTCGTTTCCGGGCGGGCAGGCCTGATGATCGAAACCGTGGAGCCCCTCGCCGCCGAGCGAAAAGCGCGCTTGCGGATTGGCCATGGCCAGCCGTTTCACCACATCGGCGACCGCCGTGGCCTCGGCGCGCTCGCTTTTCAGGAATTTGAGCCGCGCCGGCGTGGCGGCGAAAAGGTCGCGCGCCTCGACTCGCGTGCCCTGCGCCAAAGCAACCGGCGCGGGGGCCGAGGCGGCGCCGAATTCAACCCGCAGCCGCAGGCCGTTTGGCGCCTCGCGCCTGCGCGTCGCGATTTCGAGCCGCGCCACCGAGGCGATCGAAGGCAGAGCCTCGCCGCGAAAACCGAGGGTGGCGATATTGGTCAGGTCGCCGTCGGGGATTTTCGACGTGGCGTGGCGCTCGACGCACAGCGCCAGATCGGCCTCGTCCATGCCGGCGCCGTCGTCGACGACGCGAATGAGCTTCTGGCCGCCGCCGGCGATGGTCACGTCAATCCGTGACGCCCCGGCGTCGAGCGCGTTCTCGACCAGCTCCTTGACGGCCGCCGCCGGCCGCTCGACCACCTCGCCCGCGGCGATGCGGTCCGCCAGAATGGGGTCGAGCCGGCGGATTTTCATCGGATCAGCCGACGGTCCGCTCCGACAGACCCTCCGGGCGTCCCACCACGGCGACGAGCAGTTTCGCGTCGCCGATCAGGCGCCTGGCCACGCGGCGGGCGTCTTCCAGAGTCACGGCCTCGACCTCGGCGTTGCGCTGGTCGAGATAGGCCGCGTCGAAACCATCGCGCTGAAGCTGCAGCAGATGGCCTGCGATCTTGGTCGAGGTGTCGAAACGCAGCGCGTAGGAGCCGACGAGATATTTCTTCGCCTTGTCCAGCTCTTCCGCTGTCGGCCCTTCGGCCGCGAGACGGACGCATTCCGCCTCGATGACGTTAAGGGATTCCGCCGCGCGTTGGTTCTTGGTCGAGGTCGCGCCGATGAAGGACGGGCTGTGTTCGGCGGTCGTGAGCGTCGAAAAGACGGAATAGGTCAGGCCGCGCTTCTCGCGCACCTCCTGCCACAGGCGCGAGGTGAAGGCGCCGCCGCCGAGAATGTGATTGACCACCATGGCCGCGATATAATCGGGGTCGCGGCGGGAAAGGCCGGGGCGGCCGAAGCGGAGATGGGCCTGCGGCACGTCGAAATCGACCACGATGCGCCGGCCGAGGCCCTGGATCTCGATTTCGGGAACCGGCGTCAGCTCCGCCTTCGCCGGCAGGCCGGCGAAAAGGTGGTCAAGCTGGCGCGCAAGCGTCGCGGCGTCGATCGCGCCGACGACCGCGATCTTCAGCGTGTCGCGCGCCAGCATCCTGCGGCGCAGGTCGAGGAGGTCGTCGCGGGTCACGGCGTCGATCTCGCCCAATTCGCCGCGCGCCGACCGCGAATAAGGATGGCCCGCCCAGGCGGCCCGCCGCCAGGCCTGGGCCGCCATGCTGTCGGGCTCCGTGGATTCGCGCTTCAGCACGGCGTTGAGCTGGGCGCGCACACGCGCAAAAGGCTCGGCGTCGAAACGCGGCGCGTTGAGCGCCAGCGCCATGAGCTCGAAAGCCTTGTCGGCATGGCGCGACAGGGTCTGAAGATGGCCGGTCAATTCGTCGCGCTCGGCGGAAAAGCCGAGGCGGATGGCGTGATCGTCGAGCGCGCGATGGAAGGCTTCCGCCTCAAGGTCGCCGGCGCCTTCGTCGAGCAGGCTGGCGAGCAGCGACGCCGCGCCGGCCTTGCCTTGCGGGTCCTGCGCCCCGCCGCCGGAGAAGGCGAAATCCATCGCGATCAGGGGCACGGCGTAATCCTCGACCAGCCAGGCGGCGATCCCGCCGGGGCTGACGACATGCTGGACGCGCTCGGCGCGCGAGACTGCTGTTGCGGGAGCGTTCATGAGTGATTTTCCTTCGACGCTCACGCGGCCTGTTCCTTGAGCAGAAATCCCGAAACGGCGCGGCGCTTGTTGAGCCATTCCATCGCCTTGGCGACATCTTCGACGCTGACCGCCTCGATCCGCGCGGCCCAGCCGAGCACGTCATGAACATTGCCGCCGCTGGCCAGCGCCGCGCCGAACCAGCGCGCGAGCGCGACCTGGCTGTCCTGGGCGTAGATCGCGTCGGCGACGAGGCGCGTCGACGCGCGCGCGACATCTTGCGCGCTGACGCCGTCGCGCCGCAATTCGGCGAGAACTTCGTCCACGCCGCGCTCCAGCTCTTCGAGGCTCACCCCTTCGGCGGGCGTCGCATAGACATAGAACCGGCTGTCGTCCACCGCGTCCGAATAATAATAGGCGCCGGCGGCGACTGCGCTTCTGCGCTCCAGCACGAGGCGGCGGAACAAGAGACTGGTCTGGCCGCCGCCGAGATGGTGGGCCAGCACGTCGAGCGCCTCCGATTCGCCCTTTGCGGCGGTAAAGGCCGAGGGCACGAGATAGATGCGCTCGAATTGCGGCTGTTCGACTTTCGGATCGGCGAGCCGGACGATGCGTTCGGCGCGGGGCTCCGGCTCGCGCGGGCGATGACGTTGGGGCGCCTCGCCGCGCGCGGGGATCCTGCCATAAGTTTCCCGCGCCAACATCTCCACTTCCGGCGCCTCGATGTCGCCGGCGACGACGAGAATGGCGTTTTCCGGCGTGTAGAAGCGGCGGTAATAGGCGAGCGCGTCCTCGCGGTCGAGCGTCTCGATCTCATGGCCCCAGCCGATGATCGGCACGCCGTAGGCATGATGCGTGTAAAGCGCCGCGTTCAGCGCCTCGTCGAGTTGCGCCGCCGGGTCGGCCTCGGTGCGCATGCGGCGCTCCTCCAGCACCACGTCGCGCTCCGGCGCCACCACCTCGTCGGTCAGGTTCAGGCCGGTCATGCGGTCGGCCTCGAATTCCATCATGGTCTTGAGGTGCTCGCGGGCGACGCGCTGGAAATAGGCGGTGAAATCATGGGAGGTGAAGGCGTTCTCCTGCCCGCCCAATTCGGCGACGAGATGCGAGAACTCGCCCTGCTTGTGCTGGTGGGTGCCCTTGAACATCAGATGTTCGAGGAAATGGGCGATGCCGCTCTTGCCGCGCGGATCGTCGGCCGAGCCGTTGCGATACCACACCATATGGGTGACGACCGGCGCCCGATGGTCGGGAATGACCACCACATCCATGCCGTTCTCGAGGCGGAAATGATCGACCCGCGGCCCGGCGTGCGCCGCGCCGCCCTCCCCGGTGAGATGCGACGGCGTCTCCTGCGCCAAGCCAGAGGGGAGGAGGTGCTGCGATCGGGACAAGGCGTCGCTCCATTCTTAAAAAAAAATGCCTGTCCCGCCAATATAGAATGCAAAAGCCGGAACGACAGCCCCGGCTTCAAAAATTCACCATTGTCGCGAGATCAGAACAGGCCGAAAAATTTCTTGTCCTTGCTGATGTCGCCCGACCGCAGACCGGTTGTGGCGCCGTCCGCGCCGCGCACCTTTTCCAGATAACCGGTCGGCGGCTGGAGCAGATCCTCCGGATTGGTGGGACGGACGCCGGTCTGAGTGGCCACGGGGGCCGGTTGAGGCAGCGAACGCGCCTTCGGAATGTTCAGTTTCGGCCGGTCGGCGTAATAAATATTGTTCGTCGCATTGCTGGTGTTGAGCCCGACATTGCCGAGCATCCGGTCCCACAGGCCCGGTTCGCTGGCGGGCGCAGGGGCCTGCGGCGCCTCGACCGGGGTCAACGCCTTGCCCTGCGGCTGAATCGCCGCCTGATTGGAAGGCTGCGCGGCGCCGTGACGGCCCCAGCCAAAGAAATCGGGGAGGATATTCTGGTTGTCGCCGGACGGGCGGGGCGGCGGCGCCAGCGCGGCGGAGGCGGGTTGCGGCGCCTGCGCGGCGGGGACAAGTTGCGGCGCCTGCGTGGCGGGGCCGGGTTGCGGCGCGGGTGTGGCGGGGGCGAGTTGCGGCGCGGGCGCGGCAGGTTGCTGGACGGCGGCGGCGCCCTGATTTGCCGATCCATTGCCGCCAAGGCCGATGGTGTTCAGCGCCTTGCCCCAGAGCGAATCGTCGGCGCGGGCGGTCGGCGGGATCAAAAGCAGCGCACAAGCCAACAGGCTGCCCGCCGTCCATGGCGCAAGCGTCCGTCGCCGTGCATGTTCCGTCAACGCCTCACCCACTCCGATATCCCCCGCCCAAACGCCGGCCTTTCGCCAAGGCCGCCAAAATAAAGCCCCTTAACCGAGATTCAAGGCGTTTTCGCGGCAGGCGCCGAGGCGACCGCCGCAGGCGCGGGCGCGGCCGGCGCCGCCGCCGGGGCGCTGTCTCCGCCGCCGAAATCGAACATCTTGTTCAGAAGGTAGCGCTTCGGAAAACGATAATAACCGTTGCTGGCGCCATTGTCGGCGGCGGCGCCCTGCCCGCCGTTGCCGCCCTGCCCGCCGTTGCCGCCCTGCCCGCCATTGCCGGCTTGTCCTGCAGTGGCGCCCTGGCCCGCCGCCTGCCCGCCGGAGTCGTCGCTCTCCGGTTGGTCCGGGGCCATCATGCGATTGATCAGAAATTGATGCGGCGCCGCATAGCCGAACATTGTCGGCTGCTGTTCGGAGTCCTGGGCCTTCGCCGCAGCGCCGGACATTGCGGTCAAGCCCGCGGCGAGCAAAGCCGCGGTCGCGACCGCGCCGATGAACTTCGTTCCTGACATTCTGCCTCGCGCTCCTCGTCTCACGCGCCGCCGTCGGCCTCGCGTCCCGTCGCCGCCTCATACACCAGCAGGACGACGCCGACAAATATGGCGGCGTCGGCCAGATTGAAGACATAATTCGACAGGGGCCCGAGCGAGAAGGGCGTGTGGAAATAAAGAAAATCGGCGACCGCGCCATGGGTCACGCGGTCGCTGGCGTTGCCGAGCGCGCCGCCGATCAGGAAACCGAAAGCGAGCGCCGAGACCAGATTGCGCGCCCGCCACAGCCAATGGGCGAGAAGGCCCACGGCGACGACCGCGACCCCGACCAGCGCGAAACGTCCCACGTCGCCGTCCGAACGCAGCATCGTATAGGCAATGCCGCGATTCCAGCTCATGACCAGAGCCAGAAAGGGCGTCAGGGCGTAGCTAAGATGATCCGGGCCGCCGAGCAGCCCGATCGCCAGGAATTTGCTGGCCTGATCCGCCGCGAACACCAGTCCCGCGGCGGCAAAGCCGGCGAGGCGCCGGGAGGCGAGGCTCACGGCAAGCGGCCCAAGGAGCGGCCCAAGGAGCGATCCATGTCGCGCAGCTCCCGCAGGGCCTTGGCGTCGCGCGGGGTCACGTCGGGGAATTCGGGATCGGCGCCGACGAGCTCTGATATCCGCCAGGACCGCGCGCATTTGCGTCCCTGGGCGCGGCGGCTGACCACCCCGACGCCGGGCGTCTCGGGCAGGGTGAAGGCGCCTTGCGGCGGCGGCGCGGCCACGATCTCGATCGAGGAGGTGATGCACACATCGGCGAAATCGACGCCTTCGAGCGCGGCGCGCAGACTTTCATCCGCAATGAACACCTGCGGGTCGGCTTCGAGCGAGGCGCCGATGGTCTTTTGCGCGCGTTCGATCTCCAGCGCCCCGGTGACCACGGCGCGGACGCGGCGAAGGCTGCGCCATTTGGCGGCCAAAGCCTCGTCGCGCCAAAGCTCAAGCCCGGCCGGGAACTCGGTGAGGTGAACCGAATCCGCGCCCTGCGGCCGGAAGGCGAGCCAGGCTTCTTCGGCGGTGAAGCACAGGATCGGCGCCAGCCATTTCAGCAGCGCGTCGCACAGAATGTCGATCGCGCTCAGCGCCGCCTTGCGGGTCACGCTGGAGGGCGGGTCGCAATAGAGTCCATCCTTGCGGATGTCGAAATAGAAGGCGGAGAGATCGCCGGTCATGAAGGACGACAGCAGCGCCACCACTTTCTTGTAATCGAAGGCCGCATAAGCCTCGCGGATCGGGGCGTCGATCTCGGCGAGCCGGTGCAGGATGTAGCGCTCAAGCTCCGGCATATCGGTTTTTTGGACCGCTTGCGTCGGATCGAAATGGGCGAGCGCGCCGAGCATCCAGCGCAAAGTGTTGCGCAGCTTGCGATAGGTCTCGGAGAAAGTGGCCAGAATCTCTTTGCCGATGCGCAGATCGTCGGAATAATCCGAGGCCGCGACCCACAGGCGCAGGATGTCGGCGCCGGCGTCCTTGATCACCGTCTGCGGCGCGACGACATTGCCGAGCGATTTCGACATTTTGCGGCCCTTCTCGTCGAGGACGAAGCCGTGGGTCAGCACGGAATCATAGGGCGCGCGGCCGCGCGTGCCGCAACTTTCGAGCAAGCTCGGAATGGAACCAGCCGCGATGCTGGTCCGAACCTTCGAGATACATCACCTCGTCCGGGCCGCCGTCGTGGCGGCGGCGGATGCCGGCCAGCGTCGGGAAATTTTTCGGGTCTTCCAGCGTAAAAGCGTGGGTCGAGCCGGAATCGAACCAGACGTCCAGGACGTCGTCGATCTTTTCGTAATCGGCGGGATCGTGGTCGGGTTTCAGAAATCGCTCCGCCGCGCCCTCCTTGTACCAGGCGTCGGCGCCTTCCTGCGCAAAAGCCTCGACGATCCGGGCGTTGACCTTTTCGTCGACCAGAATGTCGTGTCCGCCTTTTTTGACGAAAACCGCGATCGGCACGCCCCAGGCGCGCTGGCGCGACACCACCCAGTCCGGGCGGTTGGCGATCATGCCGGTGATGCGGTTCTCGCCCGCCGCCGGCACCCACTGGGTCCGGGCGATTTCCTCCAAGCGCGATGGCGCGCAGGGTCGGCCCGTTGGAGCCGGCGGCGAGGCTTTTGGCCGCCGTCGCGTCGAGCGGAACCGCGAAGGGCTTGTCCATCGCAATGAACCATTGCGGCGTATTGCGGAAAATGACCGGCTTTTTCGAGCGCCAGCTGTGCGGATATGGGTGCTTCATCCGCCCGCGCGCCAGCAGGGCGCCCGCCTCGATCAAAGCCTTGATGACCCGCTCGTTGGCGTCGCCCTTGTTGCCCTTGTCGTCGATGACGCGGGCGCCGGGAAAGCCCGGGACTTCCTTAGTGTAGAAGCCGTCGGCGTCCACCGTGTAGGGAATGCGCGCATCGATCCCGCGCTCGTGCAGCAGGCGGCTTGAGGCCATCCAGATGTCGAAATCCTCGCGGCCATGGCCGGGCGCGGTATGGACGAAGCCGGCGCCGGCGTCGTCGGTGACATGGTCGCCGTCGAGCAGCGGGACATCGAATGTATAGCCGAGCTTTTCGAGCGGATGGGCGCAGGTCACGGCGGCGAGTTCGCTCGCCGGAACATCGCGCACACGTTCGAAAGCCTCGACCTTGGCGGCCTGGAACACGCTTTCGGCAAGCTTTTCCGCGAGGATGAACTGGTCGCCCGCCTTGGCCCAATTGCCTTCGGGCGCCGCGACCACGCGATAAAGGCCATAGGCGATCTTGTGCGAAAAGGAGATGGCGCGGTTGCCCGGCAGGGTCCAAGGCGTCGTCGTCCAGATGACCACCCGTGCGTCCTGACCTTTCACCGGAAAGGCCACGAAAACCCAATCGGACGTGTGGTCCTCATATTCCACTTCCGCCTCGGCGAGCGCCGTCTTTTCCACCACCGACCACATCACCGGCTTGGAGCCGCGATAGAGCAGGCCGTTGGCGGCGAATTTCATGATTTCCGCGGCAATGACGCTTTCGGCGGAAAAGTCCATGGTGGCGTAGCGGCCGGCCCAGTCGCCGGCGACGCCGAGGCGCTTGAACTCCTCGCGCTGGATTTCTAGCCAATGTTCGCGCGAAGGCGCGGCATTCGCGGCGGAATTCGACCACCGGCACCTCGTCCTTGTTGCGCCCCTTGGCGCGATATTGCTCCTCGATCTTCCATTCGATCGGCAGGCCGTGGCAGTCCCAGCCCGGCACGTAATTGGCGTCCTTGCCCAGCATGCGCTGCGAGCGGGTGACGAGGTCTTTCAGAATCTTGTTCAGCGCATGGCCGATATGGATATTGCCATTGGCGTAGGGCGGCCCGTCGTGCAGCACGAATTTCGGCTTGCCGGCGTTCTCTTGCCGCATTTTCTCGGTCAGGCCGATGCTTTCCCAATGGGCCAGCAGCTCCGGCTCCTTTTTCGGCAGGCCGGCGCGCATGGGGAAATCGGTTTTCGGCAGGTAGAGCGTGGCGGAATAATCGGGACCCGTTTTTTCGGACATGGCGAAGAAACTCTATGGCGAAGGGCCGCAAGGCCCGGATCGGCGAGGATGCAAGGGAAACGCGGAGAATCCCGGCGCGCCGGCGAGCGCAAAGGCTCAGCCGCGGGCCGGGCCGATAATTCGCCGAAAAAGGGAACGGGCGCGAAACGACATGGCGCCTTTTAGCAAAACCTGAGCCCGCGAACAAAGGCCCCGCAACAAAAAAGGCGCGGGCCGGATTTTTCCGCCCGCGCCTTGCTGTTCCTCAGCCTCGGCCTTAATGCGACATGGCCTTGATGATGCTCTCGACCACTTTCTTGGCGTCGCCGAACAGCATCATCGTATTGTCCTTGTAGAACAATTCGTTCTCGACGCCGGCATAGCCCGAGGACATGGAGCGCTTGACGAACATCACCGTCTTGGCCTTTTCGACATCCAAAATCGGCATGCCATAGATCGGCGAGGTCTTGTCGGTCTTGGCCGCCGGATTGGTCACGTCGTTGGCGCCGATCACGAAGGCCACGTCGGCCTGGGCGAATTCGGAATTGATGTCCTCCAGTTCGAACACCTCGTCATAGGGGACATTGGCTTCCGCCAGCAGCACGTTCATATGGCCGGGCATGCGGCCCGCCACCGGATGGATGGCGTATTTGACCTCGACGCCCTCGGCCTTGAGAATATCGACCATTTCACGCAAAGCGTGCTGGGCCTGCGCCACCGCCATGCCATAGCCCGGCACGATGATGACCTTGGACGAGTTCTCGAGAATATAGGCGGCGTCGTCCGCCGAGCCCTTCTTGACCGGACGGTTCTCCTTTGCAGCGCCGCCCGCCGCCGCGTCCTCGCCGCCGAAGCCGCCGAGGATGACGGAGATGAAGGAGCGGTTCATGCCCTTGCACATGATGTAGGACAGGATCGCGCCCGAGGAGCCGACCAGGGCGCCGGTGATGATCAGCGCCAGATTGCCCAGAGTGAAGCCGATGCCGGCCGCCGCCCAGCCCGAATAGGAGTTGAGCATCGAGATAACGACCGGCATGTCGGCGCCGCCGATCGGAATGATCAGCAGCACGCCGAGCGCCAGCGACACCAGCACGATCGCCAGGAACAGCAGGGGCGCGCCCGTGCCGAAGAAGGAGGCCATCAGCAGCAGCAGGCTGAGAGCGAGCGCGAGATTGATGGCGTGGCGCTGCGGCAGCATGATCGGCTTGCCGGACATGCGGCCGTCGAGTTTCAGAAAGGCGATGACCGAGCCGGTGAAGGTGATCGCGCCGATGGCCGCGCCGAGCGACATTTCGATCAGGCTGGCCGGATGGATGTCGCCGGGAACGCCGATGCCGAAAGCCTGCGGCGCGAACAGCGCGCCGGCCGCCACCAGAACCGCCGCCAGGCCGACCAAAGAATGGAAGAAGGCGACCAGTTGCGGCATTTTGGTCATTTCGATGCGCCGCGCCAGCACCGCGCCGAAACCGCCGCCAATACCGAGGCCGGCGACCACCAGAAGCCAGCCCAAAATGTCGGACGGCGGCTTGAGGGCCAGCGTGGTCAGGATGGCGATGGCCATGCCGATCATGCCATAGCGGTTGCCCTGGCGCGAAGTGGTGGGATGCGACAGGCCGCGCAAAGCGAAGACGAACAGGACGCCCGAGACGAGATAGAGAAGGGCCGCGAGATTGACGTTCATGGATCTCAGCCCTTCTTCTTGTACATGGCGAGCATTCGCGCGGTGACGAGGAAGCCGCCGAAAATATTCACCGAGGCGAGGATCAGCGCGATGAAGCCGAAGACGCGCGCCCAGACCGGGCCGCTGTCGAGCGCGGCCGCCGAATCGACCCCGACCGCCAGCAGGGCGCCGACGACGATGACCGAGGAAATCGCGTTGGTGACCGACATCAGCGGCGTGTGCAGCGCCGGGGTCACCGACCAGACCACATAATAGCCGACGAAGACCGCGAGGACGAAAATCGCCAGGCGGAAGACGAAGGGATCGATCGCGCCGCCGCTCGCCGCATGGGCGGCGGCGCCCGCCGCGTCGGCGACATGGGTGAGATGGGAGGCGCGGTCGGCGTAAGCCTGGGCCGCGTCGGCGGCGGCGCGCGCCGCCCGGGCCGCGTCCTGCGCCCGCTCGACCAGCGTTTGTACGTCAGTAGCCATTCTCTTGCCCCTCGCTCGGGCTTCAATCAAGTGGTTGGATCAGCGGCTCAAGCCGCCGTGAAATTGGGCAAGCGGCGGCCTCATGCCGCCGCGAAACCTGGATGCACGATGGCGCCGCCATCGGTCAGCCGGGTCGCCTTGACCAGTTCGTCTTCGCCGTCGATCTTGAGCGCCTTGGTCTCCTTGTCGATCATGGTTTCGAGGAAGGCGAACAGGTTTTTCGCGTAAAGCTGCGAGGCGGTGGCGGCGAGACGGCCGGCGACATTGAGATGGCCGACGATCTTCACCTGATTCTTGGTGGTGACGACCTTGCCCGGCTTGGCCAATTCGCAGTTTCCCCCGCGCTCGACCGCGAGATCAATGATGACCGAGCCGGGGCGCATCGAGGCGACCATGTCCGCCGAAATCAGCCGCGGCGCCGGGCGGCCGGGAATGAGCGCGGTGGTGACGACAATATCCTGCTTGGCGATGTGCGCTGCGGTCAGCGCCGCCTGCTTGGCCTGGTATTCCTTGGACATTTCCTTGGCGTAGCCGCCCGCCGTCTGCGCCTGCTTGAACTCATCGTCCTCGACGGCGAGGAATTTGGCGCCGAGCGATTCGACCTGCTCCTTGGTCGCGGGGCGCACGTCGGTGGCGGTGACCACCGCGCCGAGGCGGCGCGCCGTGGCGATGGCCTGGAGCCCGGCGACGCCGACGCCCATGATGAAGACCTTGGCGGCCGGAACCGTGCCGGCGGCGGTCATCATCATCGGAAAGGCGCGGCCATATTCGGCCGCCGCGTCGATCACCGCGCGATAGCCGGCGAGATTGGCCTGTGACGAAAGGACATCCATCGCCTGGGCGCGGGTGATGCGGGGCATCAGCTCCATGGCGAAGGCCTGGACATTGGCCTTGGCGAGACCGGCGAGCGCCTCGTGCTGGCCATAGGGGTCCATGATCGCCAGAACCGCCGCGCCCGGATTGACCCCGGCCAGCGATTCCGCCGCCGGACGGCGAACCGCCAGCACGACGTCGGCGCCGGAGACCGCAGCGTGGGCGTCGGGCGCGATTTTCGCGCCGGCTTTCTCGAAATCCGCGTCGGGAACGCCGGAGCCCTTTCCGGCGCCGGCCTGCACAATGACCTCGGCTCCCAGGCCAACCAATTTCTTCACGGTTTCAGGCGTCGCCGCGACGCGCGCCTCATTGGCGTCGGTTTCGGCGGGAACGGCAATGCGCATGAACAACTCCACTTGGTCCGCGACGGCGCAGGGTCTCGAAAGCTCCGCCCGGAGCATGAAAGCGTTGATGGGTTCTAGAGAGTGAAAAAGGCCCGCGGCAGTATGAACGTGACCTTGCCCGGCGCGCCGCCGGCGCCGGTGTCAGCCGCCGCCATTTTCCTCTCCTTCGTGAATTCGGTCTCTTCAATCGGTCCGGTCAAGCCGGGCCTGTTTTCCCAAAAGGGCCGGCCCGAGGCAAGCTGATATAAGGTAGGCGCCGCAATTTCACCTCATCTTTTCGGAGAACGGCGAAAGACTCAGGGGCCGGGGGCCGGATCGAGCCCTGCCGCCGCCAGCGCCGCCGCCTGACGCGCCGCCAAGTCGTCGAGATCGAAATTTTCCAGCGCCTCCTCGAACAGGCGGTGGAAATTGAGCCGCGCCGCGAGATGCAGGAAGGCGCCGCCGAGGCCGATCGCGGCGCGGTCCATGAAGACGAATTCACGCGGAATGGTCACCGGCCCCTTTTCACGCAGCTTGCGCCGCACTTGCGCCATCTCGCCGCGGCCATAGGCGCCCGGCGAGACCCCATCGGCAATCGTGCGCACACGGTCGTCGAGCAGCGGCCCGAGGATGAAACGCGCCCAGATGGTCAGAATTTCGATCAGCTCCCAGGTCAGGTTGCGGAAGCCCCAGACCGAAAAGGCCTCCGCGACCTGATCCCGCCGGTCCTCGAGCAGGCCGCGATAGAGCTGGACCACGCCGCCGACGAAAGCCGGCGGAAAGATGCGGATGCAGCCGTAATCCAGCAGATTGATCCCGATTGCCGCGCCCTCCTCCCGGAAAACCGTGTAATTGCCGAGATGAGGGTCGCCATGGATCACGCCGTAATGGGCGAAAGGCGACCACCAGGCGCCAAAAATCGCCTGCGCGACCCGATTGCGCTCGGCCTCCGGCGCCTTGACGAGGCTCAGGATCTTTTCGCCCTCCAGCCAGTCGAGGGTCAGGAGGCGGCCGGTGGACAGGGCGTCGTGGACGCCGGGGACCCGGATGTCGTCGCGCCCCGCCAGCATGGCTTGGTAAAGCCGGGCGTGTTTCGCCTCGCGGCGATAGTCCAGCTCCTCGCGCAGGCGCTCGGCGATTTCCTGAGCCGCCTCGCCTGCGTCGATTGCGGGCTCCATGCGCTTTTGCAGCGCCATGACCATGTCGAGCTGGGCGAGGTCGGCTTCGACCGCCGAAGCCATGTCGGGATATTGCAGCTTGCAGGCGAGTTCCGCGCCGTCGAGCGCGCGCGCGCGATGGACCTGGCCGAGCGAGGCCGCCGCGGCTGGATGGAGGTCGAAGGCGGCGAAATTTTCCCGCCAGCGGGGGCCAAGCTCGGCGACCATCCGGCGGCGCACGAAAGCCGCGCCCATCGGCGGCGCCTCGCTTTGCAGGGTGGCGAGGGCCTCGGAATATTCGACCGGCAAAGCCTCGGGGATGGTGGCGAGGAGCTGGGCCGCCTTCATCAGCGGGCCTTTCAGCCCGCCAAGCGCCCGGGCCAGGGCCTCGGCGTCGCCTTCCCGCCCGCCGTCCCGGCCTAAAAACCGCGCGCCGGCGAGCCGCGCCGCAAAACCGCCGGCCTGCGCCCCCACCGCGAGATAGCGCGCGGCGCGGGCGCTGAAGCGGTTGGCCTCGTCGTCCTTCATGCGCTCTCCTTTGGAGCCTGTTACGGCGTGAAGGCCGAAAAGGCTCAGCGCCCATAGGTCCCGGTCAGGGTGGCCTTGTCCAGGACGTTGGCGTTGATCATGTATCCGGCGACCGAGGCGGTGGCGTGGGGCGGCAGGGCGAGCTTGTCCACCTTCAGGGCGTAAATGGTGAAATTGTAATGGTGCGGCTTGTCGCCCTTCGGCGGACAGGGGCCGCCATAGCCGGGAACGCCGAAATCGTTCGCGACCTGCTTCGCGCCCGCCGGCAGGCCGGAGCCGCTTTTGGCGCCCGTCCCCTGCGGCAGGCCGGTCACATTGGCGGGGATGTCATAGACCACCCAATGCCAGAAGCCGGCGCCGCCCGTCGGCGCGTCGGGATCGTGAAGCAGGATGGCGTAGCTTTTGGTTCCCGCCGGCGGGTCGCGCCAGGTCAGGGCCGGCGAGAGATTGCCGCCCTTGCAGCCGAAACCATCGTAAACGAAGGTCTCGTCGATTGTTCCACCGCCCGGCATGATGTCGGGGCTTCTCAGTTCGAAAGCCGCGGCAGGCGCCGCAGTCGTCGCAAGCAGCAGGGTTGAAGCCAAAAAGCGTTTCAACGCCATTCCCTCTTCCTTTCATGGTTGATTCGAAGTCCGCGCCAATCATGCGGAATTCGTATGACGCGTCATCCGCGCCAAGACCCCGCGAATGAAAGCCTCGGTCTCGGCCGGATGAGCCACGGGCAGCATATGCCCGCCGGCGATGCGACGCAGCTCGGCCTGCGGCGCCTCGGCGCAGAAATCCGCGCCCTGGCGCTCGGGGTCGAGCAGACGGTCGCTTTCGCCGAAGAGGACGCCGATCGGCAGATCGAGCGCGCCATAGCGCCGGGTCATCTCCGGCAATTCACGCGGCTGCGTCAAGACATCGCGCGCTCCGGCGAGCAAAGCCGAAGGCCGTGCGGCCAGCAGGCCGCCGCCCCGGCTCCAGAACCGCGCCGGCATGGAATCGGGCGCGAAAGCCATGTCGCGCGCAAGGCCCGCGCGCATCAGCGTCGCCACCGGCCCCAGGGTCCAGGCTCCGAGCCAGATCACAAACCGGCTGCGCCGCGCCAGGTCGCCGGTGAACTTCTGCGTCCCGTCGACGACATGGGTCAGCGGGGCGACCAGCGCCAGGGCGCCGATCTTGGCGAAATGGTCGAGAGCAAGCGCCAAGGCGACCGCGCCGCCCAGCGAATGGCCGACGACCACAGGCTTTTCCAGGCCCAGCGCCTCGATCGCCCGCGCGATGATCGCGGCCTGTTCGGCCAAGGTCTGGGGATGGGCGGTCTCGGAATAGCCCGACCCCGGCCGGTCGATCAGCACGACGCGGCGTTCGGGGAAACGCGCGGCGAGCGCATAAGCGAATTCATTGAGCTGACCGAGCAGGCCATGGATGAAGACGAGCGGCGGCTCGCCCTGGCCCGGCTTGTCGCCGCTGTCCGCGACATGGAGACGCGCTCCCCCGACCACGATGAAACGGCCGATGGGCGGAACAAGCCGCTCGATGAAGCGGGCCAGCGCCCAGTTGAACAGCACCAGCGCGCCGAGCGCGATCAGTCCGTAAACGACCAGCCAGAACGCGGCGAGGATCAGCATGGGCGCTCCCGGTTCAGGCGGGCAGGCTTTCCAGCTCGTCGATCAGCCCCTCGATCATCGACAGGCCGATGTCCCAGAAGGCGGGATCGCGCGCGTCGAGGCCGAAGGGCGCAAGCAGTTCCGAATAATGTTTCGAGCCGCCCGCCGAAAGCAGAGCGAAATATTTTTCGACAAAGCCGGGCTCGGCCTTCTGATAGACGCCGTAAAGCGAATTCACCAGACAATCGCCGAAGGCATAGGCATAGACATAGAAGGGTGAATGGATGAAATGCGGGATATAGGTCCAGAAGGTCTCATAGCCCGGCATGAGCTCGATCGAGGGTCCAAGGCTCTCCGCCTGCGCCGCCGTCCACAATTCGCAGATGCGCTCGGCCGTCAACTCGCCCTGGCGGCGCTCCTCGTGGAAGCTGCGCTCGAAGGAATAGAAGGCGATCTGCCGCACCACCGTATTGAGCATGTCCTCGACCTTGGAGGCGAGCAGGGCGCGACGCTCGCGCGGCTCCTTCGCTTCCGCCAGCAGCGCCCGGAACGTCAGCATTTCCCCGAAGACCGAGGCGGTTTCGGCAAGCGTCAGCGGCGTCGGGGCCATCAGCGGGCCGTTGGGCGCCGCCAGAACCTGATGCACGCCATGGCCAAGCTCATGAGCGAGCGTCATCACGTCGCGCGGCTTGCCCTGGTAATTGAGCAGGACATAAGGGTGCACGGAGGTGCTGGTGGGATGGGCGAAGGCGCCCGGCGCCTTCCCCGGCCGCACCGGGGCGTCGATCCACTGGCGGTCGAAGAACGCTTGAGCGATTTCCGCCATTTCCGGCGCGAAGGCGCGATAGGCGCCAAGCACCGCGGCGCGCGCCTGGGACCAGTCGTAGACCGCGCGCGGCGCGTCGGGCAAAGGCGCGTTGCGGTCCCAATGGCGCAGCTTGTCCTTGCCGAACCAGCGCGCCTTCAGACGGTAATAGCGATGCGAGAGGCGCGGATAGGCGGCGCGCACCGCCGCCACCATGGCGTCCACCACTTCCGGCTCGACGCGGTTGGAGAGATGGCGCGAGGCGGCGACATCCTTGAAGCCGCGCCATTGATCGGAAATTTCCTTGTCCTTGGCCAGCACGTTGGAGATCAGCGTGAAGACGCGCAGGTTTTCCTTGAGCGTGGCGGCGATGGCGTCGGAGGCCTTCTCGCGCAGCTTTTCGTCGGGATCCTGGAACAGGCTGAGCGCCGGCTCCAGGGTCATTTCCTGGCCGTCGACC
Organism: uncultured Pseudomonadota bacterium; assembly: GCA_963727035.1. Taxonomy (GTDB): domain Bacteria; phylum Pseudomonadota; class Alphaproteobacteria; order Rhizobiales; family Beijerinckiaceae; genus Rhodoblastus. The sequence continues at coordinate 158,323 of CAVSEY010000028.1, forward strand.
TCGAAGCGCAGCGACGCGATGGTCTCGTCGAACAGCCGGTTCCACGCGGAATGGCCGGTCACCGATTTTTCGTGGAACAGCCGCTCGATGCGGTCGTCGAGCTGATAAGGCCTTTCCCGCCGCAAATCCTCGATCCACGGGCGGTAATGGATGAGCGGCTCCTCTTCCATCGCCTTGGCCAGAGCGATGTCGTCGAGCCGGTTCAGTTCGAGCTGGAAGAACAGAAGGTCGGTCGAGGCCGCCGTCACTTTCTCCTGCGCGTCGCCATAGAATTTGGCCCGGACCGGGTCGATGGTGTTTTCGGTGTAGGACAGGCCGGCGAAGGACATGAGCCGTGTCGCCAGATCGTCGATGGCCTCGTAGCGCGCGATCGCCGCATGCAGCCTTGCCGGAGCGTCGCGCGCGGCCAGCAGGCCCGCGAGCGCGCCGCGATAGACCGCCGCGAATTCCCGGCATTCATGGCCGAGGCGTTTCATATCCTCGGCGAAGCGCGGGCTGTCCAGCCCTTCATAGAGGTCGTCGAGCCGCCAGCGCGGCAGATCTTCGACTGGCGCGGCGCCGGAGTCTTGCGCGCTACGGACCGGGGGGGGTGAAGGATGGAACATGGCGCGGCCAAGCCTCTGCGAGAATCGCGTGAAAGGGCAAATCACAATATTGGGCGGATGCGGCGGGGATCAACCCGGTTGCGCCGAACATAGGGTCGAGACGGCTCCTGGCGCGTGAGGAAAGCCGACGCAGGCGCGAGATCGAAAAATCGCTGCCCAGGAAATTGATCACGAAATTCATTTGGTCGCGATCACATAGGCGAAACTCGAAACCGCCCGCCAGTCGCGGCGTTCGGCCAGACGGTTGAACGCCGCGTCGATCTGTTTCAACCCCGGAATCTTCCAGAAATAGGCGTAACCCCAGAAGGGCAGCACGACCGCGTCGGAAAAGCCCGCCTGGCGCAGCATCGGCATGAGCTTGCGCTCGCTGCTGAAGCAATGATCGTAATAGGCGGGGAATTTTGGATCGCCGCCGTCGGGCTTGCGCTCGGGAAACAAGCATTCCAGGAGGGCCCGGGACAGGCGCTCGGGCATCAGACGGTTCAGCGTATAGGGAACGGCGTAAAGGGTCGGGAAAAAGGACACGGCCACGCCGCCCGGCGCCAGAACTTCGCCGATATTGCGCCACATCGCCGGAACATCCGGCACATGCTCCATCACCATGCGGCAATAGGCGAGATCATATTTGCCGCGCCCCAGGATGTCCGGCGCGCGCGGCGAGGTGATGTCGCATTCCATCTTGCCATAGCCCGAAGGCGCCAGGGCGAGTTCGCGGGCGGAAATGTCGTTCAGCGTGATGTCCAGCCCGAGGGCGGCGGCCTCAATCGGCTGGAAAAGCGGATCGCGCCCGGCGCCGATTTCGAGATGGCGGCGCAGCCCGCGCCCGCGCGAAAGCTCGATGATGGTGGGCTTGTAATTCTCCCAGCACCAATGCCAGTGCGAAGGATAGCCGAGATCGACGACGATCTTGCGGATGTCGGCGGCAGGCGAGGCGTTCGCGACAAGAGCGTCGGTCATTGCGGCTCCGAAAAGCAGGCGTGGGAGCCATCTTAACGGAGGCGGCTTAACGGCCTGTTGCCAAAGTGGTCGCCGCCGGCTTTGCGCGCGCCCGGGTCGGGCGCGTTCAAACAAGAATAAGACCTTTGCGCCATGCTTGGCCGTCTTCCGGACGCGCGAAAGTTGGAAAGGCCGATGGGCGCCAGGCTTCATATTGTGATCGTCATCGACCACGCCTCGATCACGGGGGGGCAAGCCAAGGTGGCGCTGCAAAGCGCCATCGCCCTCAAACAGGCCGGGTTCGCGCCGATCGTCTTCGCGTGCGCCGGGCCGGTCGATCCGCAACTGGCGCAGGCCGGGGTCGAGGTCGTCTGTCTCGGCCAGCACGATCTGCTCGGCAATCCTTCGGCCGTTGCCGGCGCAGCCCAGGGAATCTGGAATTTCACCGCCGCCCGCGAAATGAAAAAGCTTTTGGCGCGCCTGCCGCGCGACCGGACCATCGTTCATGTCCACGGCTGGGCCAAGGCCATGTCGGGCGCCTTCGCTCCGGCGGTGCGCGCGGCGAGCCTTCCCGCGCTATATACGTTCCACGAATATTTCCTGTACTGCCCCAATGGCGGCTTCTACGATTATCGCAACCATCATGTCTGCGGCCTGGAGCCGCTTTCCCGCGCCTGCTGGGCGCATGATTGCGATTCACGCAACTATCCGAGCAAGATCTGGCGCTGCCTGCGGCATGTCGGCATGGACAATACGGCGGGCATGCCGAAACTTTTTTCGGATTTCATCGTCATTTCGGATTTCCAGTCCGCGATCGTGACGCCGCGCCTGCCGCCGAATGCGCGCGTTCATCGCATTTCCAATCCCGTCGACGCCGAGGACCTCGGGCGCAAGGCCGCACCGGCGAGCGGCGATTTCCTGTTCGTCGGGCGGCTCTCGCCGGAAAAGGGGCTGTTCTATTTCGCCGAAGCGGCGCGAAAGGCCAATGTGACGCCGGTTTTCGCGGGCGACGGCCCCGCGGCGGACGAGCTTCGCGCGCGCTATCCGGAGGCCAGGCTGCTCGGCTGGAAATCATCGGCGGAGGTCAGGCGATTGATGCGGGGCGCCCGCGCCCTGGTTTTCCCCTCGCTCTGGTTCGAAGGCCAGCCCCTGACGGTTCTCGAGGCCAAGGCGACCGGCCTGCCGATCGTGGTGTCGGACGCTTGCGCCGGCCGGGACGAAGTGGATGACGGCGAAACCGGCTTCTGGTTCAGGAGCCAGGACGCCGACGATCTGGCCGACAAGCTCGAACGGCTCAAGGACGACGAACTCGTCATGAAAATGTCGAACGCCGCCCATGACCGTTTCTGGGCCGATCCGCCGACCATGGCGCGCCATGTCGCGCGCCTCGGCGCCGTTTACGAGGACATGATGTCGCGGCGCGGCTGAGAGACCTTCTCGGCGCCGCCCCGGGGACGAGCGCGACCAAATCTGCCTATTAACACGGCATTTACCCTAATCGCGCAGCATGATGGAAGCGACTGCGCTGCTTCAACGAAAGAACAAGAATGATTTCGACCGTTCTGATCGCCGACGACGATCCCGTCCAACGCCGGCTGCTCGAAGCCATGGTGCGGCGCTTCGGTTACGAGGCGGAATGCGTCGAGGGCGGCGAAGCGGCGCTGGCGCGGATGCAGGCCATCGGCCAGCCGAGAATCGAATTGCTGATTCTCGATCTCGTCATGCCCGACCTCGACGGCATGGGCGTGCTGTTGCGGATGCGCGACCGCGCGATCATGACCCCGGTCATCGTCCAGACCGCTCATGGCTCGATCGAAGCCGTGATTTCCGCCATGCGCGCCGGCGCGCTCGATTTCGTGGTCAAGCCGGTCGGCGCGGAAAGGTTGCAGATTTCGATCAAGAACGCCCTGCGTTTCGAGGCGCTCGAAGGCGAAGTCCGCCGCATCGGCCGGAGGGCGACGGGCCAGCTCACCTTCCGCGACATTCTGTCGCACGGCGAGGAAATGGCGCGGGCGATCCGGCTCGGCGAACGCGCGGCCAAATCCAATATCCCGGTGCTGATCGAGGGCGAATCGGGCGTCGGCAAGGAATTGATGGCCCGCGCCATCCAGGGCGCCTCGGAACGGCGCGGCAAGCCCTTCGTGACGGTCAATTGCGGCGCCATGCCGCAGAACCTGGTCGAATCGCTGCTGTTCGGCCACGAGAAAGGGGCGTTTACCGGCGCAACCGACAAGCACGCCGGCAAGTTCGTCGAGGCGCACGGGGGCACCTTGTTCCTGGACGAGGTTGGCGAACTGCCGCTCGAAACCCAGGTCAAGCTGCTGCGCGCCCTTCAGGAGGGCGAAATCGATCCGGTCGGCGCCCGCAAGCCGGTGCGGGTGGACGTGCGCCTGATTTCGGCGACCAACCAGAACCTGATCGAACTGGTCAAACAGGGCCGCTTCCGCGAGGATCTTTATTACCGCCTCAACGTCTTCCCCGTCTCCATTCCGCCCCTGCGCGCGCGCCGGGTCGATATTCCCGATCTCGCCCGGCGCTTCCTCGCCCGTTTCGGCGCCGAGGAGGGGAAAAGAGTGCGCGGGCTCTCCGCCGAAGCCCTGTCCATGCTTTCGACCTATGACTGGCCGGGCAATGTCCGCCAGCTTGAAAACGCCATGTTCCGGGCGGTGGTCCTGGCCGACGGCGACGAATTGACGGTCGCGGAATTTCCCCAGATCGCCGCTCATGTCGAGGGTTTCGACGTTCGCGTGCCGGCGGCGCCGCCGCCGGTTGGCGCGCGCGATGTCCACCGCGAGATCGTGCGCATCGAAGTGCGCGACCCCAATGTCCTGAAACTTCTGGACGAAAACGGCGACGTGCGCCGCCTGGAATGGCTGGAGGAAAAGGCGATCCGCTTCGCCCTGACGCATTATCGCGGCCAGATGTCCGAGATGGCGCGCAAGCTTGGCATCGGCCGCTCGACGCTCTATCGGAAAATGAAGGAATATGGCCTCGGCGAGCATGTGCCCGGCGACGGCGTCAACGCCGCGTGACTTCGAGGCCGGCCGGCGTCACATTGCCGTGACCCGCCCGATCTTTCTGCAAAAGGCCGGTTGCGCCCGCGCCCCGCTTGAATTCAGCTACGGGCGCGCATTGATATGAAACGGGCCGGGAGAGCGCGACATCCCCCGGTCTCATCGATATTTCCGGGGATTGCGGGCGCGACTCGCGGAAATCGCCTGAAAGGCTGTGGAATGATCTCGCTCGGTTCATCCGCCGCAAGATTACGGACGGCGATCGCCCTTGCGGCGCTGGCCGCCGCCGGCGCGGCTTTGGCGCAGGCGCAGGCGCCGGCGGCCGCGCCCGCTCCGGCTCAAGCCCAGACCCCGCCGCCCCAGCAACCCGCGCAAGCCGCGCCGCCGCCCGCGCCCGTCGCGCGGCAGGTCTGGACCACGCCGCCCGGCCCCGCCAAGCCCGCGATGAACCAGGCCATTCGCGACGCGCTCGCCCGCGACCGGAAACTGGCGGGACGCCTGACCGAGCAGCAAGGCGCCATTCGCCACGCCGTCGACGCCTATTACGCCAGCCGGGGCGACGCGCCGGTCTGGCTCGACGGGGGCCGCTGGACCTCCCAGGCCCAGTCCGTTTTCGAGCAATTGGGCCATGCGCCGGAAGACGGGCTCGATCTGAGCGCCTATCGCGTGTTTTCGCTCGGGAGCGGTCCCGATTCGTCGCTCGCGCTCGGCGACGTCGCTTTGTCCGAGGCCGTCGCCGCCTATGCCTTCCAGGCAAGCGGCGGCCGGGTCGACCCGGCCCGGATTTCAAAAATGATCGGCGCGCGGCCTCGCGGTGGTCTCGGCGGCGCAGGCGCTCGACGAGACGAGCGGATCCGCCGACGCGGGCCAGGCCTTGCAGGCCTTCAACCCGCCGCAGCCGGGCTATCTTGCGCTGAAAGAGAAACTGGCGGAATTGCGGGCGCGGCCGGCCCGGACGGCGCAACTCGCCATGAACGGGCGGCCGCGCTGGATCAGCGACGAAACGACCGGCGCGCTGCGCGGATCCAGGCTCGAGGACGAACTCCTCGCCAATATGGAGTTCTGGCGCTGGCTGCCGCGCGATCTCGGCGCCGAAAGAATCATGGTGAATGTGCCGGAATTCACGGCGCGGCTTTACCGCGACAATGCGCCGATTCTGGCCGTCCGGGTCATCACCGGCAAGCCGGACAAGCCGACGCCATTGTTTTCCAACAAGATTCAACAAATCGTCGTCAATCCGTCGTGGAACGTGCCGCAATCGATCATCCAGAAGGAGATGCTGCCGCATCTCGCGGCCTTGCGCGACCAAGGCTACGAGATCCGGACCGTGAACGGGCGCCTTCACATTCGCCAGCCGCCGGGCGAGCGCAACGCCTTGGGACAGATCAAATTCGTCTTTCCCAACGATTACGCCGTCTACATGCACGACACCCCGACCCGCAGATTGTTCGCGGCGTCGCGCCGCGCCTTCAGCCATGGCTGCGTGCGGGTCGACCAGCCCTTCAAACTGGCCGAGGACCTGTTGCAGCCGCAAAACGGCTGGGACGAAGAACGCATCAGGAAATTGATCGGCCCCCACGAGCGCTGGGTGAAGCTGCCGCAGCCCGTGCCGATCCACATCGTCTATTTCACGGCGGCGGTGGACGATTCGGGCCAACTCAAACAGTTCGGCGACATTTACGGCTATGACCGCAAGGTCCGCGACACGCTCGGCCTCGGCGGCAATGCTCCGAAAGAGTGATCACGGAATCGTGATTTTGCCGCAAAATCGCCGCGAAATTCGATCATTCCGCCACAAGCGGCAAGAAAAACGCCGCCGGGAGAATTTTTCCGCCGAGCTGTGGCTTTGCCGACACAGATCATGTATTCAGGCGCCGCTCGGACCTGAAGGCGAGCAAATGGGAGAGAGTCCGAATTTGCCAGCACGCGCCGCGAAATTCGTGCTTCACGCCAAAGGCCGGGCCCTCGGCAGACGGCTTTGCCTGGCCGCCCTTGGCCTTTCCGCGTTACTGACGCCCAACGCGCTCGAATCCGCCGCCGCCAATGGCGACACCCGCACGATCTTTCTCTATCACGCGCACCGCAAGGATTCGATCGCGGTGACGTTCCGCGTCAACGGCCACTACGACGGGGCGGCGCTGAAACAGCTGAACTGGTTCCTGCGCGACTGGCGCAACGACGAAGAAACCAACATGGACCCGCGGCTGTTCGACGTGCTGTGGGAGGCCTATCGCGGCGCCGGCCGCATGGGGCCGAACGATCCGGTCACCGTGCTCTCCGCCTATCGCTGCCCGGCGACCAACGCCATGCTGCGCCGGCGCTCCCATCGCGTCGCCGAACATTCGCAGCACATGCTCGGCAAGGCGATGGACACCTCCATTTCCGGCCTGTCGATGGAGAAGCTGCGCGAGATCGGCATGCGCATGCAGCGCGGCGGCGTCGGCTATTATCCTTCGCTCAATTTCGTCCATCTCGACGTCGGCGGCGTGCGCCACTGGCCGCGCATGAGCTATGACCAGCTCGCCAGCCTTTTCCCCGACGGCAAGACGGTCTTCATCGCCTCCAACGGCAAGACCCTGCCCGGTTACGAGCAGGCGCGCGCCGAGATCCTGGCGCGCGGCGGCGACGCGCCGAGCATCGAGGACGCCAATTCCGGCGGCATATTCGGCTTTTTCGCCCGTTTGTTCGGCGGCGGCGCCGACGAGCAGGAGGACCGGCAGATCGGCGGCGCGACGGCGCCGACCGCCGTCGCCTCGGCGGAGACGGAAACGGGCCAGCCGTCCGAGCCGGCCCCGCGCCAGATGATGGCCAGCGCGGAAGCCAATCTGCCGCGCGGGGAAACCTATATGGGCGCGCCGGACAGCCCCGGACCCGGCCGTGACGCGATCGCATCGCAACCTGAGCCCCAACCGGCGCCGCAAGCCCAGGCTCCCGTCCCGACGCCCCCCGAAAAGCCCGCGCAGCTGGCCGAATCCGCGCAAACGGCCGAATCCGCGACGCCGACCCCGGCCCTCGATATTCCCGCGCCGCCGCGCCGCCCCGACGATCTCGTCGCCGCGCTCGACGCCCCGCTGCCGCCGCCGCGACCCACCGAACTCGCCGCGCTGCCTGACGTGATCCGGAATGGCTCGGCCGCGGACGCGCCGCTGCCCTTGCGCCCATCTTCCGCCGGAGCCGAACTGGGCGCCGGGACGCTCGCTTATGCGGCGCCGCTTGCGTTCGCCGCGCCTCTGCCGCCGCCGCGCCCGCCCACGCCCTCGCTGCGCGCCGCCGCCCGCGGCAAGGCGGCGGACCAGCGCGCCGCCAAGGCGGTGGCGCATGCGATGGTCCCGGCCCGACTCGATCGCGCCGCGATCGCCGCCCTTTCGGCGCCGGCGCCCGCAAACAGCGCGCCATCCGCCGCCCGCGCGGGCTTCGCGCCGGCTCTGCGCGCCGCCTCCCGTCTCGACCCCCTCGCCGGCAATATCGCCGAGGACGCCGCCCAGACCGGCTTCAAGTCCCGGGCCACGCGTCTGAGCGCCAATACTTTTTCGACGCGCGATTAAACGCTGCTGCTGAAGCTCTTGGTTAATGCGATTTTAATTCGCCGGGTCTAACTTTACGACAGGCGGGAAGCGATCCCTTCCCGCCACGACGCGCGCCAAAGCCCTCGCCAAGACGACGTGGCTTACGCGCCCTTCCGATCCGGAAAGTCGAGCCATGATTCTTGACCCGATCCAAGCCAGCGAATTCGCACGCGCGCGCCCGCGCCGCCGCAATCCCGCCGCCTGCGAATTCCGTCCGCTGCTGCGGCTCTCCATCCTGGTCGCGATCGCGATCGGGCTGGTTTCGGTGACGATCAACCCGAGTCGGGTGATGACCGCCGGCGCCGAGTTCGACGCAGGGCGGGGATCGCGTCTGATTCCCCGCCCTCGCCCGGCGCGTCGGAATCGGCTAGACTGAAAAAATGCCGTCCGTCCGCCGCCTGAAAAATTCCGGCTCGTCCCGCGCCGCCCCTGTTCGGGCGTTGTTCGCCGCGCTGCTGGCGCTTGTGCTGTGCGTCGGCTGGGCGCCGCCGGCTGCGGCGCAAAACCCGATCGGCGATTTTTTCGGCTCCCTGTTCACCCCACGCGGCGCGAATCCGCCGCCCGAGCGCCGCGCGCACAAACGCAGCCGCCGCCCGCAGCAGCCGGCGCGGCAAGGGACGAATAGCGAAACGGCTCCGCGCAACGCTCCAGGCAATGCGGTCCAGGCGCCAAAGACGCCGCCGAGTTTTTTCGTCGCCGTGATCGGCGACAGCCAGGCCAATTTGCTGGCGGGGGGACTTGCCCAGGCTTTCGCCGACGATCCCCGCGTCGCGATCCTCAATCAGGCCAAAGAGGACACTGGCCTGGTGCGCGACGATTTCTACGATTGGCGCGCGGCGGCCAAGGCTCTGGTGGACGGCCCGCAGCACATCAATGTCGCGGTGATCCAGATCGGCGTCAATGACGCCCAGAAATTCCGGGAGCCGGACCTGCGCGGGCTGGAGCCGCTGAGCAGGCCGTTTAATGACATCTACGCAAAAAGGGTCGAGGAGCTGGCCCGGATTTTTCGCGACAAGCACATCCCGCTGATCTGGGTCGGCCTGCCCATCATGCGCAGCCACGCGCTGTCCAACGCCGCGCTGGTCTTTAACGACATCGACCGCCAATATGCCGAGGCGCAGGACGCGCATTACGTCGATCTGTGGGAGGCTTTCTCGGACGAGGACTCGGCTTTCCGCGCCTCCGGCCCCGACATCAATGGCGTGATCGTCAGGCTGCGCTCGGTGGACGGCGTCCATTTCAACAAGGCAGGCGCCCTCAAGGCGGCGCATTTCGTCGAGCCCGAAATCCGCAAGATGATCGAAGCCGCGCTGAAGCCGCCGGAAACCCCCGTTCAGCCTGCCACGCCCGCGACAACTCCAGGCGCTCCCGCGGCGGCGCCCGCCGAGCCGGCGCCGAAGCCGATCGCCGGGAAGGTCGAGAATCTCACCGACGCCACCGTCTCGCCGGGCGGCGCGCTTGCCGCCGCCTCCGGCGCGCGGCCGGCCGCGCCGGAAGCCTCCCCGACCCAACCCGGCCGCGCCGACGATTTCAGCTGGCCGGCGAAATAGGCGAGAAAATCGAGGCGTAGAATTCGAGCGCGATGTCGCCGCGCTGGTTGACGCCGAGATTGCGGGCGGTGATGAGGCCCAGGCCCGCCTTCGAGGTCTCCCGCTTGGCGACGACCTGCGTCGAAAACGAAATCCGGTCGCCGGCCAGCACCGGCCGGCGCCAGCGCATGTCGCGAAAGCCGGGCGAGGCGCGGCTCTGCAACGTGCCGAGGCGCTCGCGCGCCGCGACGAAATGGCTCATCCAGCACGAAGCGGTGTGGAGCCCGGCGGCCGACATCGCGCCCAGCACATGGGCGCGCCCCGCCGCCTCGTCGATATGAAATGGCGCGGGATCGTATTTCAGCGCGTAATCGCGAATGAGTTCGGCGGTGAACAGGGTTTCGCCCAGTTCGGCGAAAGCCCCGACCTTCGCGCGCGCAAAATCGTCCGGCATGGCCCCGGCCAGGTCGTCGATGCGTTCGGGCGGCGGCGCGGGCGCGCGGCGCGGCGCGAGCACGGCGGCGCCGTCCTGGCGCGGCGCGCGGCGGCCGAACAGCATGGAGGTCGTCTGGGTCATGACCTCCCGCCCCGCCTGGTCGCGCAGCGATGTGGCGAAAGCGACGATCCCGGCGTCGGGGCGCTTGCGCGCGTCGCTCCTGCCGACGGTCGTGGTCTTTGCGGTCAGCCGGTCGCCGGGCCGCACCGGCGCGAGCCAGCGATTGTCGTCGATGCCGACGCCGGCCAGAACCGAACTGTCGCCGAGCCAGTTATCGATCATCATCCGCGTCAGCGCCGAGCAGACCTGCCAGCCCGAGGCCGAAAGGCCGCCAAGAATTGAGTTTTTCGCGGCTTCGGCGTCGAGGTGGAAGGGCTGCGGGTCATAGGCGGCGGCAAAAGCCAGCAGTTCGGCTTCGTCGATTTCGTAATCGCCATATTCGCGCGTTTCGCCGATCCAGAAATCCTCGAACGCAACAAAACTCATCGCGGCCTCCGCTGCCCGAGCGGACATTGCGACCGCCATCGGTTTCCGACAATGCCGCAAACGTGCAAGGCAAGTTATGCATTCATCGCATGGCAGCCTCGCGGTTTACGAAATTGTGCTGCACTGCACAATGCCGCATAAGACCCTTATTCCACACACGGACCGGCGTTCCTCCCTTGCCGCATCCGGTGGGACCAACTAGCTGAGCCTATCGTGCTTGCGCCGCCGGACGTTTTCACGTCCGGCTTTTTTTTGCGACATTTTCTGATCCGCTGCTCTTGCCCAGCGGCGAGGCTTACGCCAGTAATCCAGAAAATTTCTCCAATCAGGGAAACCGGCTCATGACCAAAGCGCTTCTCGGCATTATCGGCGGCTCTGGCGTCTATGACCTGCCCGGTCTGGACGACATACGCGAGGAAATTGTCGCGACGCCGTGGGGCGAACCGTCGGACGCCCTGCGCTTTGGCCGAATCGGGGCGACGGAAGCCGTGTTCCTGCCCCGCCACGGACGCGGCCATCGCCTGTCGCCCTCCGGAATCAATTATCGCGCCAATATCGACGCCTTGAAACGGGTCGGCGTCACCGACGTCATTTCGGTTTCGGCCTGCGGCTCGTTCCGCGAGGAGCTGCCGCCCGGCCTGTTCGTCGCCGTGGACCAGTTCGTGGACCGCACCTTCGGCCGGCAATCCTCCTTTTTCGGCAATGGCGGCGTCGCCCATGTCTCCATGGCCCACCCGGTCGCGCCCTTGCTTCAGAGTCGCATTGTCGCCGCCGCCCATGCGGAAAACATCGGGATCGTGAAAGGCGGGACCTATGTCTGCATGGAGGGTCCGCAATTCTCGTCGCGCGCCGAATTGCTCGGCTACAAGGCGGCCGGCTATCATGTGATCGGCATGACCGGCCTGCCCGAGGCCAAGCTCGCCCGCGAGGCGGAAATGTCCTACGCCACTCTCGCCATGGTCACCGATTACGACTGCTGGCGCGAGGACGAGGCCGCCGTCGAGGTCCATGACATATTGGGCGTCGTGCGCTCCAACGCCGACAAGGCCTCGCGCCTGCTCGCCCGACTGATGCAGGATTTCCCCGCCGAACACCAGCCCTGCCCGATCGGCTCCGACCGTGCGCTGGACCACGCCCTCGTCACCGCCCGCGACGCCTGGGATCCGGAACTGGTGAAAAAACTCGACGCGATTCTCGCGCGCGTGCTGGCGAAAAGGTGAGCGGGCCCAACAAGCCGGCGCCGGCCGTGGCTTCAGCGTCTCCGCTGTCGTCGCCTCCGGTCGGGCGCGCCGTGTCCCGGCGCGCCTTTCTCGCCGGCTCGGTCGCGCTGGCGACGGTCGCGCGCGCCCTGGCCGACACGCGGCCGCAAGTTCCCGATCCGCATGTCGAGGATCTGCTGCGCCGCATGACCCTGGAGGAGAAGGCCGGTCAGCTTTCGATCTTCAGAAGTCCGGGCTTTTCGGCCAAGGACAACCCGCAAAGAGCGCACGAGCCGGCGACGCGCGAGGAGGCCCAAACCGCTCGTCAGCCGCGGCATGGCGGCGGGCTTTTTCAACGGTTTCGACCCCGCTTTCAATCGCGAGCTGCAAAGGATCGCGGTTGAAGACTCGCGCCTGCGCATCCCTCTGATTTTCGCCGCCGACATGATCCACGGGCTCAAGACGACCTTTCCCATTCCGGTCGCCGAGGCGGCAAGCTTCGATCCCGAATTATGCCGGCGAACCGCCCGCGCGGCGGCGCAAGAGGCCACCGCCGTCGGGCTGCACTGGACCTTCGCCCCGGCGGTGGATGTCGCCCGCGACGAGCGCTGGGGCCGGGTGATGGGAGGCGCCGGCGAGGATTCCTGGCTCGACGCTCAAATCGCCGCCGCCCGGGTCCGAGGCTTCCAAGGCGAAGATTTGCGCGCAGACGACGCCATGCTCGCCTGTCCCAAACATTTCGCCGGCTATGGCGCCGTCGAGGGCGGGATGGATTATAATACGGCCGACATTTCCGAAATCGCCTTGCGGCAGGTTCATCTGCCGCCATTCCGCTCGGCTTTCGCGGCCGGCGCCTTGACCACCATGGCCGCCTTCAACGATGTCGCAGGCGTTCCCTGCGCCGCCAACCGCCATTTGCTGACCGAAATCCTGCGCAAGGAATGGCGTTTTTCCGGTCCGGTCGTCTCCGATTTCCAGTCGGTGCGCGAACTGATCGCTCACGGCTATGCCGCCGACGAGGAAGACGCCACGTTCAAGGCGCTGAGCGCCGGCTGCGACGTCTCGCTCGGCGACAAAATCTACAGCGACCATATTCCGGCTCTGGTCAAGAGCGGCCGCCTCGCCGAGGCGGTTTTGGACGAATCCGTGCGCCGCGTGCTGCGCCTGAAAAAGGCGATCGGCCTGTTCGAAAACCCTTATCGGTCGCTCGATCCCGGCCGCGCGGCGAACGCCATGCGCCGTCCGGAAACGATCGCGCTCGCCCGCGAGGCGGCGCGCAAGTCGATCGTGCTGCTGAAAAACGATAAAAACCTGCTGCCGCTGCCGAAAACGGGAAAATCCTTCGCCTTCATCGGCCCCTTCGTGTCGAACAAAGAGCAGTCGCTCGGCTATTCCTCGCTTGGCGGCGAGCCCGAGCTTGCCGTGTCCCTGGAAGAAGGCGTGCGCGCGGCGCTGGCCTCCGGCGCGCGCTGCGCGTTCACGCCGGGCAGCGCGGCCGAAAGCGCCATTCCCGGCGGAATCGAAGCCGCCGTCAAGGCGGCGCGGGAGGCCGACATCGCCGTGCTTTTCCTCGGCGAAACCGACGAGATGTCGGACGAAGGCGCCTCGAAAAGTTCGATCGTCATTCCGCGCGCCCAGCAGGAGCTGGCGCAAGCGGTCGCCGCGACCGGCAAGCCGATGGTCGTGATTCTCAAACATGGCCGGGCTCTGGCGCTGCGAGGCGCCGTGCGCGACGCGCCGGCGATCCTGTGCTCCTGGTTCCTGGGCTCGGAATCCGGCCACGCCCTCGCCGACATCTTGTTCGGCGATCATGCGCCGCAGGCGCGTCTGCCGGTGAGCTTCCCCCAGGCGCCGGGACAGGAGCCGCTCTATTACGATCATCGCGCAACCGGCCGCCCGCAGGTCGATCCCCACGAGCGCTTCGTGGCGCATTATCGCGACGTGACCAATGAACCGCTCTACGCCTTCGGTCACGGCCTGACCTTTTCGGCCATCGCCTATGGCGCGACGAAGGTGAGCGCGCCGCAGCCTGACCCGCGACGGCGTGCTGAAAATTTCGGCGCGGATCGTCAACGAGGGAAGCCGCGCCGCCCATGAGGTCGCGCAGCTCTATATCCATCGGCGCGTCGCCGCGGTCACCCAGCCCGTTCGCCAGCTCAAGGGCATTGTGCATGTCGCGCTTGCGCCGGGCGAGGCGAAAGATGTTTTTTTCGAATTGCGCCCGTCCGACCTCGCTTACGTCCACCCCGATCTCTCGATGCGCGCCGACGCCGGCCTTTTCGACGTGTGGATCGCGCCCTCGGCCGCCGGCGGCCAAGAGGCGAGCTTTTCCCTGACCTGAACCGTTACGCTGCTTCCCTCCTTCTCCCAGGGCGATGGCTCGAATGTCCTCGAATGTCGTGAACAGCAATGCTTCCGCCGCCGACGCGATCACGGCGGTCGACGCGCCCGAACTGCGCGCCTTCGTCATGGCCTTGTTCTTCATTTTCGGCGGGATCACCAGCCTCAACGACGTGATCATCCCCAAACTGAAAGAGCTGTTTTCGCTCGACCACATGCAGGCCATGCTGGTTCAGTCGGCCTTTTTCGCCGCTTATTTCACCGTTTCCCTGCCGGGCGCGGCCCTGGTGCGGCGATTGGGCTATATGCGCGGCGCCGTGGCCGGCCTGGCTCTGATGATGCTCGGCTGCCTGATGTTCGTCCCCGTCGCGGCCAGCCCCCGATTCAGCCTGTTCCTCGGCGCCCTGTTCGTTCTGGCGAGCGGCGTCACCATCGTCCAGGTGGTGGCCAATCCGCTGATTTCGCTGCTCGGGCCGCCTCAAACCGCCCATAGCCGGCTCACTTTCGCGCAAGCCTTCAATTCCCTGGGCACGACGGTCTTTCCTTATTTCGGCGCGATCATCATGCTCGGCCGCCTCGCCCATGCCAACGCCGCGCTGCTTTCCGGTCCCGCGCTCGACGCCTATCGCGCCGCCGCGACCCAAGCCGTGGCGCGATCCTATCTGGGCCTCGCGGCGGCGCTCGCCGTCATCGCCGGCGCGGTCTGGCTCCATCGCGATCGCCTCAAGGGCGAAAGCCACCAGCGCGCCTCGATTTTTTCAGGCTTCGACCTCTTGAGGCGGGCGCGCTTCGCCTTCGGCGCGGCCGCGATCTTCCTTTATGTCGGGGCGGAAGTGGCGATCGGCTCGATGATCGTGCTTTATCTCGAACAGGGCCATGTGCTCGGCCTCGACGAACAATCGGCAGGCGAACTTATTCCGCTTTACTGGGGCGGCGCGCTGGTCGGGCGCTTCATCGGCTCGGCGGCGCTGCGGCTGACCAGCCCCGGCAAGGCCTTGGCCTTCAATGCGCTCGGCGCGGTGACGCTGATCCTGATCTCCGCCAATGCGACCGGGGCGCTCGCCGGCTACAGCCTGCTCGCCATAGGCCTGATGAATTCGATCATGTTCCCCACCATTTTCAGCCTCGCCAGCGAGGGGCTGGGAACGCGGGCGGCGGAAGGCTCGGGAATTCTATGCGTGGCGATCGTCGGCGGCGCGGTGATCCCGCCCCTGACCGGCCGGATCGCCGATCTTTCGGGGAGCCTGTCGGTCGCGCTCGCCCTGCCGGCATTGTGCTACGCGATCATCGCCGTTTTCGGTTTTTTCGCGCGCCGACCGGTGCGTGGGTGAGGAGGCGTTATTTTGGCCCCTCGTTCTCGCGGGCTCTTTGTCCGATGAAGCGGATCGAGAGGGGATAGCCGGGCGCGCTTTCCGCCATTGAGGCCGAAAAGCGCAGCGGCGTGCAATCGCGCACGGCGGCGAGGATCGAGGCGCGCACTTTTTCGGCGGATTGGCCCGCGGCCGCCTTGAGATAAGTGACCCGCGGCGCGCCGCCGATGATGGTTCCGCGACTGTTGAAGGAAAAGCGGATGGTCGCCGCGACCGTCTCCCCTTCTGGCGGAAGGGGCGGCGACCAGCAGGCGGCCAGTTGCGCCGCCGCCTGAACCGGCCGCTCGATCAGCGGCGACGATCTGGCGGCGCCGTCGTCGCGTTCACGCAATATTTTTCGCACCGTGATCGTCATGCCCTGGGGGAGCGAGCTTTGCGAAACGGATGGCGCCGCATAAGCCGGCGCGGCGCCCGGCGGTGGACCCGGCGCCGGAGGCTCGAGCTCGAAAGGTTGCCCGCTGAAAGGTTGAGGAGGCTGGAAACCGAACGGCTGGTAGGGCGGCGGAAGGAGCATTCCGCGACAAAAAGACCCATGTCGACCGCAGGCCCAGCGCGGCGGGTGGGGCCCCCGACCATGTCGAACCGGGACAGGCTGGGCGCGAAGCGGCGCGGCCAGGGCCACGACGACAAGCGCAAGCAGCAGGCGAAGGGCGAACATCGGTTCGACGATAGGGTCGAGCGCGGGAGGACGTCAATACGCGATGGAAGGCTGCATGCCCAGGCGGTCGCCCTTGTTTCCGACGGGTCGGAAACAAGGGCCGATGGCGTCAGTCAGCAGGCGCGGGCGATCATCTCGGTCGGCGCGATCAGACCACGCGTGACGCCATCGATCATATTGGCGATCTTTTGCGGCGTCGCGGCGCCCATCAATAGGTGGAGGCCGAGCGCCGGTCGCCCCTCAGGCGTCGCAGGCTGCGCCTGCAGGCGCCGGAAGAAGTCGAGCGCGACTTCGGCCCGGCTTCGCTGCTTCTCCACGACGAAGCCGGCCTGCGACAATAGCCGCCGATAAGTCGCGGCGCCGGCGACGAAGCTGGCTTCGGCGCTCGACGCCCAGGGAACCGGAAAGGCGAGCCCCTCCGTATCTCCCATCACGTCGTAAATGGCGAAAACGCCGCCGGACCTGAGCACGCGACGCGCTTCGCAAAAGGCTTTCTGCTTGTCGGCGATGTTCATGCCGACATGGAGCATGGCGGCGCCGTCGAATGTTTCCGGCGCGAAGGGGAGCGCAAGGGCGCTGGCGGTCTGATAGCTCACTTCGTCGCGCGAAACCGACGCGCGCGGCGAGTTCGCGCGCGACGCGGACGTAATCCTCCGTTACGTCGATTCCCGTCACCCGGCATCCGAGCTTTCGCGCGAAAAAGCGCGAGGCCCCGCCCAGACCGCAACCGATGTCGAGCAGGCGCGTTCCGGGCGCAAATCCCGCCAGGGCCGCGACTTCGGCGGTCGCCTGTCGTCCGCCGATATGGAATTCGTCCACGGGCGCGAGGTCATCGGCGGAAAGCGCCGACAGATCCTTGCCCGAGGCCGCGAGCGCGGAAAAAATCGCCTGCTCCAGCGCGCCGTGGCCGTAATGACGGGCAATCAGGCGATCATCGTCCACCGCGGCTCCTCCGACGCAGGGTCCAGAATGGGATCATGCTGCGGAAGCCGAGGCAGGTAAAGACGCGCGGCTCAGGCCACGGCGGCAGAGCCGTTGGCGACGTGGAAGGTCACGCCCGCCGCAAGCAGCGACGAAAGCGAGTCGGTGAACTGCATCAGGAATCCCGAGCCCGCGGCATTGCGCGGAAATGTTTGACCTTCCTTTAACCCGCCCGCCTTGCCTTTCCGGGCCGCCGCTTCTATAAGCCCGGCTTCGCGCCTGTTTCCGACACCCCTGGAGGCGTGGGCGCGAACGTCTCAAAAAGGATAGAACCCATGGCCGAGATCAAGACCCTCGCCGCCACGGTTCGCAACGGGACCGGCAAGGGGGCCGCCCGCAGCGTTCGCCGTGAAGGCAAAGTTCCAGCCGTCATCTATGGCGGCGGCGAAGCGGCGACGCCGATTTCGCTCACCTACCGCGATATTCACAAGCTGATCTACGCGGGCCACTTCCTCACCACGATCTTCGAGATCGAGATCGACGGCAAGAAGGAGCGCGCCATCCCGCGCGACTACCAGCTTGACGTGGTGCGCGACACGCCGATGCATGTCGATTTCCTGCGCCTCAAGGCCGGCGCGAAGCTCAAGATCGCGGTGCCGGTCCATTTCAGCAATCACGAAGCGGCGCCCGGCCTCAAGCGCGGCGGCTCGATCAATGTGGTGCTGCACAATGTGGACATGATGGTTCCGGCCGACAACATCCCGGACTCCCTCACCGTCGACCTCACCGGCCTCGACTTCAACGATTCGGTCCATATCCAGTCGTTGACCTTGCCGGCCAATTGCACGCCGATCGACAAGTCGAACTTCACCATCGCCTCGATCTCGCCGCCGGCCGGCGGCGCGGCGGCGGCGGCCGAGGAAGCTGCTGCGGCTGCCGCCGCCGCGGCGGCTGCTCCGGCCAAGGGCGGCAAGAAGTAAGCCTCGCCTTTTTACAACCTTCGCCGCCCGCTCAAAAAGCGGGCGGTTTCATTTGGGATGCTTTTGCCATGCTGCTCTTGGTCGGTTTGGGCAATCCCGGAAAAAGCTATGCCGGCAACCGGCACAATATCGGCTTCATGGCGCTCGACGCCATCGCGCGCGCCTTCAACGCCGCGCCCTTCCGCAGGAAATTCCAGGGCGAGGCGAGCGAAGCGCGGATCGGCCTCGAGCGCGCGCTGCTGCTGAAGCCCGAGACCTACATGAACGAGAGCGGCCGGGCCGTGGCCGAAGCCGCCCGCTTCCACAAGATCCCGGTCGAGGACATTGTCGTGCTGCACGACGAACTCGACCTCGCGCCCGGAAAATTGCGGATCAAGCGCGGCGGCGGCGACGCCGGCCATAATGGCCTGCGCTCGATCAGCGCCCATATGGGCGGCGCCTATCGCCGTGTCCGGCTCGGCATCGGCCATCCCGGCGACAAGGCGCTGGTCCATTCCTTCGTCCTGAGCGATTTCGCCAAGGCCGAAAAGCCCTGGGTCGAGGCGCTTTGCGCCGCGGTGGCGCAAAATGCCGAGGCGCTCGCCAAAGGCGACGACAGCCTGTTCCAGACCCGCGTGCATGAGGCGATGCAGAAGGCGGGTTTCTAAAAGGACGCGGACGGGGCTAAACTGCGACGGGACAATATGCGACCGGCCCTTTTCAAGCTCCGGTCGCATTCGCGCCGGCTGACGCCGGCGGGCGCCTTTTATTTCGCCGCGTCGAAAGAAAAGGCCAACAACATGATCGCGCCGGAACCGCCCCATGGATTCCTTTCCCATCCGCTATGTCGAACCCGTCTATCGCCCGCCGAGCGAGGCGGAGGCCCTTATCCTGCCCCTGACAGACGGCTGTTCATGGAACCGCTGCACGTTCTGCGAAATGTACACGGCGCCGCAGAAGAAATTCCGCCCGCGCGACGAAGCCGAAATTCTCGAAACCATCCGGCGCTGCCGAGCAGCCTTTGGCGATGGGGTCCGGCGCGTCTTTCTCGCCGATGGCGACGCGCTGACGCTTTCGACCCGGCGGCTGGTTTCGGCGCTCGAAGCGATTCGTCGCGAACTGCCCGGCGTGCGGCGCGTGTCGAGCTATTGCCTGCCGCGCAATGTCGCGAGGAAATCGGTCGAGGACCTGAAGGAGCTGGCGGCGCTGGGGCTTTCGCTGGTCTATGTCGGCGCGGAATCGGGCGACGACGAGGTGCTGGGCCGCGTCAACAAGGGCGAGACCTTCGCCTCGACGCTTGCAGCGCTGGAAAAGCTGCGCGAGGCCGGGATCAAACGGTCGGTGATGATCCTCAATGGTCTCGGCGGCGGCGCGCTCAGCGCGCAGCACGCCCTCAATTCGGCGCGGCTGATGAACGCCGCCCAGCCGGAATTCCTGGCGACTCTGGTGGTCAGTTTTCCCACCGGAGAGACGCGATTTCGCGAAAATTTTCCCGATTACACGCCGCTCGACATCATGGGGCTGATCGGGGAGATGGAGCGATTCATTTCCGCGCTCGACTTGAAACGCACCATTTTCCGCAGCGACCACGCCTCCAACTGGCTGGTGCTGAAAGGCGTTCTCGGCGCCGACAAGGCGCGCCTGCTCGAACAATTGCGCGCCGCTCTGGCTGCGCCGGATAGCGCGCCGCTGCGCCCCGCCTGGGCGCGCGGGCTATAAACTGGGCGCGCGGGCTATAAAAAAGCGCCGGCCTCACAAGGGGCCGGCGCGAAAGGCGAAGCTCAATTGGCTCCGCCGTCGATCCTCGCGCCGATGATGGCGATCGCCTGCTGATAGACCGTGGCGCTGTTCCAGGCTTCGATCGCGGCGAAATTGGGCTCGCCGGGCTGGTATCCGGCGCCGCGCTGCCAGCCGTGGGCTTTCAGGTAATTGGCGGTGGACATCAGCGCGCCGGACGAGGTTTCGAGATTGCCGACGCCATATTCCAGCACCGTCTTGGGCATGAACTGGGTCTGGCCGACCTCGCCATGCATCGAGGAAACGGTTCCGGCCGAGAATGTGCCGCGATCGATCAACTTCAGGGCGGCGTAAAGCTGATCGGTGAACAGGGCCGGCCGGCGGCAGTCATAGGCCAGCGTCGAGACCGCCGAAATCATGTTCTGATTGCCGCGCTGCGAGCCAAAACCCGTCTCCATGCCCCAGATCGCGATCAGCGGCCCCGCCGGCACGCCATAGCGCTGCTCGATTTCGGCGAAAAGGCCGGCGTTGGACTGTTTCAGCTTGCGCCCGCGCGCCGCGATGACCGAGCCGCCGCGCTTGGCCATGAAGGCGTCGAGCGACAGATGGAAGCTCTTCATGCCGCGGTCGGCGTTGATCGTCGCCTGGTTGTAATGGGCGGCCATCAGGGCGGAAATCCCGCGCCCGCCAATTCCGTTCGCCCGGGCCTCCTGGGCGAATTCCTGCTTCCAGGCGTCATAGCGCGCGCCGCTCGAGCCGCATTGGGCGGCGACCGCCTGCCGCGCGCCGAATGCGAGGGACATGGCGGCGAGGGACATGGCGGCGATGACCAGCGTTGCGAATTTCCCGGCCTTCATCCTGCGGGCTCCTGCGGTTCTGAAATGAAAGGGCGCGCCGGCGCCGGAACGCCGGCAGCCGTTTCGCACCCGCGAATGGACGCGGCATAATTGCAAAATGCGCCCCCGGCGCCTAGCCGGGAATTCACGCTATTTCAGGCTTTCCGCGACGGCGACGAGATTGGTGGGCCCGATTCGGATGAGGCCCCCGCGCGGGCTGTCGATTTCGGCGATCAGCAGGAAGGAGACAGAGATCGTGGCCGGCACGACGAGAAGCAGAAAGGCGTTGAAGCGCTGGCCGCCGAAGCCGAGCAGGCCGCTGCAGGCGGCGGCGATCAGCGCCATCAATTGCCAGGCGGGCGCCGGGATGCGGTTGGCCCAGGCGGCGGCGACATAGCCCTGGGCGTTGAGCACGTCATTGGCCCCGGCGACGGCCAAAGCCACGATGGGGGTCGGCTGGACCGCCGCCGCGTCGCGAACGATCGCCCAGATGTCGGACTGGAGCCTCGCCTCGTCACGCGCGAGCCGCGCCATTTCGGACGGCTCCCTGCTGGAATAGAAGGCGATCCGGACGATCGAGATAGGCGCGCAGCGCCTTTTCCAGCGCCGCCCGGCTCGCCGGAGGCAGTAGCTGGGCGCGGACGAATTCGGTCCCGATCGCATTGGCCTCGGATTCTTCGAGATTCTTGCGCAGATCGTAGCGGCTGACCGACATGGCGAAAGTGAAGCCGACGATCAGGCCGAGCAAAGTCAGCGTCGCGCCCTGCACGGTCTTGAACTCGTCCTGCTCCTCGCGCCGCAATGGCCGCCAGATCTTCTGGGCGAAATAGCCGCCGAAGGCGACCAGCCACAGGCCGGGCAGGGAAAGGGCGAACAGCCCCAGGGGATTGTCGAGCAGCAGGCTCATCGGTCGCCCCAGGCATGGACGCGACTCGGCGCGCGCGCCGCGATCATGCCGGCGTCCAAAGGCGCGCGGCAAGCGGATCGATCCATGTCCGGTCGGCGAAAGCTGTGCTATCGTGCTCGCGCGCGCGGCGCGGACCTTTCGGGGAGGGGGGCGGAAGATGGCGAAAAAAATGAACGACAGCCACGGGCTTGACGAGGCGCCGGCCGAACCGCAAGGCAGGCTCAAGGCCAAAGTTTATGAGAAGGAGCTGGAAAAACTCCATGTCGAGATGGTGAAGCTCCAAAGATGGGTGGTCGCCAAGGGCCTCAAAGTCTGCGTCGTCTTCGAAGGGCGTGACGGCGCCGGCAAGGGCGGCTGCATCAAGGCGATCACCGAACGCGTCAGCCCGCGCGTCTTCCGGGTCGTCGCTTTGCCCGCGCCGACCGAACGCCAGAAATCGCAGATGTATATCCAGCGTTATATCGAGCATTTCCCCGCTGCCGGCGAGGTCGTGATCTTCGATCGCTCCTGGTACAACCGCGCCGGCGTCGAACGGGTGATGGGCTTCTGCACGCCGGAGCAGACGACGCGTTTCCTGAATCAGGCGCCGGCGGTCGAAAAGGCGATGATCGAATCCGGGATCATCCTGCTCAAATATTGGCTCGAAGTGGGCATGGATGAGCAGGAGCGCCGCCTGCACGCACGCATCCACGACGGCCGCAAGATCTGGAAGCTCTCGCCGATGGATCTGAAAAGCTTCAGCAAATGGTACGATTATTCCCGCGCGCGCGACGACATGTTCGCGGCGACCGACTCGTCCTGGGCGCCCTGGTATGTCCTGCGCTCCGACGAGAAGAAACGGGCGCGGCTCAACGTCATCGCCCATCTCCTGCGCCATGTCCCCTATCGAGGACCTGCCGCACGAAAAAGCGAAACTGCCCAAGCGCGACGGCCGCAAGGGCTATGTCGAGCCGGATTACCCCTATAAATATGTGACCGAACACGATTGGGGCGCGCAATAGATCAATCGTCGAGCGCCAGCAGGCCGGCGTCGCCGCCGAGCGAGGCGCGGTTCACGGTCAGCGTCGCCTCGCGATAGAAACGGCGCAGATAATCCGGGCCGCCGGCCTTCGGGCCCGGTTCCGCTGAGGCCGAAGCCGCCGAAGGGCTGGCTGCCGACCATTGCGCCGATCATGTTGCGGTTGACATAGATATTCCCGGCGATCGCCTTGCGCGCCAGTTCCGCGATCCGGGCTTCGATCCGGCTGTGCAGGCCGAGCGTCAGCCCATAGCCCGAGGCGACGATCTCGTCGATCAGGGCGGAAAATTTTTCTCGCGCGCCAGGGCGCGACATGCAGAACGGGACCGAAAACCTCGCGGGTCAGGTCGCGCGGCGCGTCGAGCCGGATGATGTGGGGCGCGACGAAATCGCCGTCGCCAGGCGCGGCGCCGGCGTAAAGAATGCGGCCCTCGGCGGCGCGGCCCGCAATATAGGCGTCGAGCGCGGCCTTGGCTTGCGCGTCGATCACCGGGCCGACATGGGTGGCGACATCGCATGGATCGCCGACGCGCAGTTCGGCCGCCGCGCCGATCAGCATGTCGAGCGCGGGGGCAAAGATGTCCTCCTGCAGGCAGAGCAGGCGGAGGGCCGAGCAGCGCTGGCCGGCGGAGCGGAAGGCCGAGGTCACAACGTCATCCGTGACCTGTTCGAGCAAGGCGGTCGAATCGACGACCATGGCGTTGACGCCGCCGGTCTCGGCGATCAGCGGGACGATGGGGCCGCCGCGCGCGGCCAGGGCGCGCTGGATTGCTTGGGCGGTTTCGACCGAGCCGGTGAAAGCGACGCCCGCCGCGCGCGGATCGGCGACGAGAGCCGCGCCCAGCGCGCCGTCGCCGGACGCGCAGACCAGCGCGCCCTCGGGCAAACCCGCAACCGCGAACAGTTGCGTCGCCGCGAGGGCGATGCGCGGGGTTTGTTGCGCGGGCTTGGCGACGACGCA
This sequence comes from uncultured Pseudomonadota bacterium, assembly GCA_963727035.1. Classification (GTDB taxonomy): domain Bacteria; phylum Pseudomonadota; class Alphaproteobacteria; order Rhizobiales; family Beijerinckiaceae; genus Rhodoblastus. Next base: position 181,861 of record CAVSEY010000028.1, read on the forward strand.
ATTGCCCGCCGCGAGCGCCGCCGCAATCTGGCCGGAAAAAATGGCCAGGGGAAAATTCCATGGCGAAATGCAGACAAAAACGCCGCGCCCGTGGCGGCGCAGAATATTTTCCTCGCCGGTGACGCCGGGCAGGGTTTCGTCGGCGCAGATCCCGCGCGCCTCGGCGGCGTAATAGCGGCACAGATCGGCCGCCTCCCGCACTTCGGCGACGCAATCGTCGAGGGTCTTTTTGGCTTCCTCCTGCAACAAGGCGATCAGCCGGCCGCGCTCGGATTCGAACAGGTCGGCGACGCGCGAAAGTATTTCCGCGCGCTGGCCGACCGGGGTCGCGCTCCAGGAAGCAAAAGCCTTTTCCGCCTTCGCGAGAGCCGCATTGGCGGAAATTGGCGCGGGAAGGCCTTTGCCAGAAAGGCCGCGATGAGGAGCAATCTCGGCAAGCAACCCTTCGAGCGCCGCGCCGCAACCGAATTCGACCCCGGAAGAATTCTTGCGCTCCGGCGCGAAAAGATCGCGCGGCAAAGGCAGTCGCGCGTGACGGAAACGGCCCGATTCGCGCAGGCTTTCGATCGGATCGGCCAGCAGGTCGTTCGCAGAGACATCGGGCTCGGCGGCGCGGGCGACGAAGGACGTGTTGGCGCCATTCTCGATCAGCCGCCGCACCAGATAGGCGAGCAGGTCGCGATGCGGCCCGACCGGCGCATAGACCCGGCAGGCGACGCCGGACTGCGCGCGCAAGGCTTCGTGCAGCGCCTCGCCCATGCCGTGCAGGCGCTGGAACTCATAATCGCGCCGCCCTTTTCCGCGCGTCACGATCGCCGCCGCGGTCAGGGCGTTGTGGGTGGCGAATTGCGGAAAGATCGAATCTTGCGCCAGCAGGCGTTCGGCGCAGGCGAGATAATTGACATCGGTCATCGCCTTGCGCGTGAACACGGGATAATCGGCAAGCCCGCGCTCCTGGGCGCGCTTGATCTCGCTGTCCCAATAGGCGCCCTTTACCAGTCGCGCGACGACGCGCCGCCTTTTTCCGCGCGCCAGTTCCGCAACGTGATCGATCACCGCGCCCGCGCGTTTCTGATAGGCCTGGACCGCAAGGCCGAGACCCTCCCAGCCGGCCAGGGAAATATCGCCGAGAACCCGGCCGAAAATATCGAGCGACAGCTCCAGCCGATCCGCTTCCTCGGCGTCGATCGTCAGGCCGATGTCGTGGTCTTTGGCGAGGCGCGCCAGATCGAGAACCCGGGGGGTGAGTTCGGCGCGAACCCTTTCGGCGGAAATCGCCTCATAGCGCGGATGAAGCGCCGAGAGTTTTACGGAAATCCCTGGCCGTTGCGCTGGCCCCTCCCCTTGCGCCGCCGCGCCGATCGCGTGGATCGCCCGCGCATAGGCGTCGAAATGGCGCGCCGCGTCCCGCGCCGTGCGCGCGCCCTCCCCCAGCATGTCGAAGGAATGGAGATCGCGCCGGCAGGTCGGCGCCTGCGCGCGGGAAAGAGCGGCCTCGATCGTTTCCCCGAAGACGAAATGGCCGCCGAGCAGGCGCAGGGCCCGGCGCGCGGCGGCGCGCAGGGCGGGGACGCCGAGGCGCCGGGCCAGGCCGGCGACGACCCGGCGCGACGAAAATTCGGCGTCGACCAGCCGCGCCGAAAAGCCCAGGGCATAGGCGCAGGCCTGAATCAGCGGCGCGTCGGAATGGGGCGCGTGATGTTCGAAATCGCCCGCCGCGAGCTTATCCGCCAGCAGCAGATCGGCGGTCGGATTGTCCGGCGCGCGCGCCAGCGCCTCGGCGAGCGCCATGATGGCGAGGCCCTCGCGCGAGGACAGTTTGAATTCGTGCAGGAAATCCTCGACCCCGCCGACGCCTGGCGCGCGAGCGCGGATCGCGTCCAGCAGTTTTGACGCCAGCGCCGCTTCCCCGGCGCGCAAATCGTCGCGCGCCGGCGCCGCGAGCCACGCCCGCGCGAAATCCTCGTCGGCCGGCGCGTAAGGCGCCGAGAAAATCTTGGGGTCGTCCATCCTGCGCCGATCGAAAGCAACCAGCGCCATGATAACAGATTCGCCGCGCTCAGGCCGAGGCGACGATCCCGTTGACGCGCAGATATTCGACGATGCGGTCGGCCATGGTCTCGGCGGACCCGTCCTCCAGCGTCAGGACGATCTCGGCCTTTTCCGGCCGCTCATAAGGCTGGGTCACGCCGGTGAAATTCTTGATTTCGCCGGCGAGCGCCCGCTTGTAGAGCCCCTTGCGGTCGCGCTGGATGCAGGTCTCCAGCGGCGTATCGACGAAGACTTCGACGAATTCGCCGGGGCCGAGCAATTCGCGCACCATGCGGCGCTCGGCCTCGAAGGGCGAGATGAAGGAGCACAGCACGATCAGCCCGGCGTCCGCCATCAGTTTCGACACCTCGCCGACGCGGCGGATGTTCTCGACGCGGTCGGCGTCGGTGAAGCCAAGGTCGCGATTGAGGCCGTGGCGGAGATTGTCGCCATCGAGCGCGATCGTATGGGCGCTCTCGCCGGCGAGCCTGGTTTCCACCAGATTGGCGATCGTCGATTTGCCCGAGCCGGACAGGCCGGTGAACCACAGCACCGCGGGCTTCTGGCCTTTCAGCCCGGCGCGGACCTCCTTGGTCACGCTCATCGCCTGAAGATGAACATTGCTCGCGCGCCGCAGCGGGAAGGCGATCGTCCCGATCGCCACCGTGACGTTGGTCGCGCGGTCGAGCAGCAGAAAGGCGCCGGTATTGCGGAAATGTTCGAACGGATCGATGGACAGAGGTTGCGCGGCGGCGAGGTTGCAGAAGCCGATCTCATTGGCTTGCAGCGTCTTGGCCGCCATTTGCTGGTGGTTTTCGACATTCAGCCGGTATTTGATCTCGGTGACGCTCGCCGCAACCGTTCGACCGTTGATGGCGATCAGATAGGAGCGGCCGGGAAACAGTTTTTCCTCGCCCATCCACAACAGATGGGCGGCGAATTGCTCGACGACCGCCGGCCGGTCGGCGACATGGCAGATCATGTCGCCGCGCGAGGCTTCGGCCTTCTCGGCGAAGACGAGCGTAACCGCGTCAGCCGGCCCGGCGCTTGCGACATCGCCCTGCGCGCCGAGGATGCGCGCGACATGAGCGGTCTTGCCGTTGTCGGCGATGCAGATTTCGTCGCCGACCTTGACCCGTCCCGACATGACCAGGCCGCTGAAGCCCGGGATATCCGGATTGGACGAGTCGATCCCCTCAATCGGAAAACGCAACGGAGCCTCGGCCGCGTCCTCGGCGAACTCGACGGTTTCGAGATAGTCGAGCAGGCATGGCCCATGGCGCCAGGCCATCAGGGTCGAGTGCGAAGCGACATTGACGCCGGAAAGCGCCGACATCGGAATGGCGGCAAGCGTGCGGAAACCCAGGCCGCTGGCGTGGTCGGTGAAATCGGCGACGACGGCGTTGAACACGGCCTCGCTGTAGTCGACCAGATCCATCTTGTTCACCGCCAGCGCCACATGGCGGACGCCGAGCATGGAGATGATCGCCAGATGGCGCAGAGCCTGTTCGACGAGGCCAGCGCGGGCGTCGACCAGCAGGATCGCCAGATCGCTGTTCGCAGCCGCCATCGCCAGGTCGCTTAAACGCCGCTGGCCGCCCGGCGCATCGGCGATGAGGAACGAGCGCCTGTCGGTCGAGAAGGGCCGAAATTCGGCGTCCCCCTTCTCCGGCGCCATTTGGTCGACCGCGGCAGAGCCGCGGTCCTGAAGCAGGCGGCCGATCAATGCGGATTTGCCGGCGCCCGCCGCGCCGCAGGCGAGCAGCCGAAGGGCCGGCGCTTGCGCGGAAACTGCGCCGCCGCGCCCTGAAAGTGTCATTTTCGAAATATTCATCGAGAACAGCCCTCGCGCCTCTTTAAATTAGCCATCGAGACAGATTCGTCGCAGGCTTCCAACGGGCCCCGCGATACGCCGGGGCGAAGGCATTGAAGCATACCGGTCCGGGCGGCGTCCGCAACACTTTTGACCCACGACGAAAGCCGCGACCGTGGAAAAGCCTGACCCTCGACGCCGCCATTCCTTCGGCGTCCCTTCGCCAGGCAAAATCTTCGTCCCCCTGAGGGTGAAGCGTCATCGCGTGGCGGCGCCCATCAAATCCGCCGCTTTTTCCGCGATCATGATGGTCGGCGCATTGGTGTTGCCGCCGATCAGATTCGGCATCACCGAGGCGTCCACGATTCTCAATCCGTCAAGCCCGCGCACGCGAAGCTGCGGGTCCACCACGGCAAGGTCGTCCAAGCCCATCCGGCAGGTTCCGACCGGATGGTAGATCGTGTCGGCGCGCGAACGGATGTGGTCTTCCCATTCCGAATCGGTCATGCGATCGCGGACGCCGAACAATTCCTCGTCGCAATAATGCGACAGCGGCGGCGTCAGCACGATGTCGCGGGCGATCCGGGCGGCGCGGATCAAGGTTTCGAGGTCGCGGCGGTCAGACAGGAAGCACGGGTCGATGCCGGGAGGGGCGAGCGGATCCGCGCTTTCGAGGAAGACGCGCCCGCGCGATTGAGGATAGAGCGCGCAGACATGGAGGCAGAAGCCATGCCCCCAATGCAGTTTGCGGGCGTGGTTGTCGACGACGCCGATGACGAAATGCATCTGCGCGTCAGGCAGGTCGAGGCCGGGCATGGTCTTGAGAAAGCCCGCGCCCTCGGCGAAAGGCGTCGCCAGCATGCCGCTCCCGTCGCGCCGCCACGCCAGGGCGTGCGGGAAAAGCCGCGCCGCCGCGCCGGGGCCGATGCCGAAATTGTCCTTGTCGCGCGTTTTCCAGGCCAGGATGAAATCGAGGTGGTCCTGAAGGTTTTGCCCCACGCCGGGCAATTCATGGACCATGGCGATTCCGTGGGGCCTGATGTCTTCGGAACGCCCCACGCCGGACAATTGCAACAGCTGCGGCGAGCCGAACGCGCCGGCGCAGAGCGCGATTTCGCGACTCGCCTCGACCCGCCGCTCCTGGCCGTTGACGCGATAGCGCACGCCGACGGCGCTTTTGCCCTCGAACACGATTTTTGTCGCGCGCGCTCCGGTCGTCACCGTCAGGTTGGCGCGTGTTCCCATCACCGGATGGAGATAGGCCGCCGCCGCCGAACAGCGCTCGCCCCTGCGTTTTTCGTCGTGGAATTGCGTCACCTGAAACAGGCCGAAGCCTTCGGTGTCGCCGGCGTTGAAATCGCGCCTGAGACGAAACTGCCGCCGGCTCGCGGCGTCGAGAAAGGCCTTGGTGATCGGACGCGGGCTCCGCTGGTCGGAAACCTGCAACGGCCCCGAGCCGCCGTGAACCTCGTCCGCGCCCCAGACATTGTTTTCCGCCTTGCGGAAAAAAGGAAGGACCTCGTCCCAGGACCAACCTTCGCAACCTTGTTCGGCCCAGAGGTCGTAATCGCGCCGATGCCCGCGCACATAGAGCATGGCGTTGATGGCGGAGGACCCGCCGAGCGCCTTGCCGCGCGGCTGGAACCCGCGGCGGCCCTTCAGGCCCGGCTGCGGAACCGTCCATAGCGCCCAATTGTTGATTTTCGGACGGCCGGGAACCAGCGCCACCGCGCCGGCGGGCATGCGCACCAACAGGCTGTCGCCGCGTCCGCCGGCTTCGAGCAGGCAGACGGAAACGTCTGGATTCTCGCTCAGGCGCGCGGCAAGCGTCGCGCCCGCCGAGCCGCCCCCGACAATGACATGGTCGAAACGGTCCATCGCCCTCTCCCGATCAGCCC
>CAVSEY010000029.1:0-335377 GCA_963727035.1 uncultured Pseudomonadota bacterium
GTCTTGCCGCTGCCGTTGGGGCCGAGAAAGCCATGGATGCGGCCGCGCCGCACCTGCATCGACAGGTTGTCGACCACCAATTTGCCGTCGAAACTCTTGCTCAGGCCCTCGACGTCGATGACGATGTCGGCGGCGTTCATTTCGTCGCCTCCACGGGGAGGAGCCGCGCCTCGATCGGCAGGCCGAGCGGCAGCAGGACGGAAAGATCGTCGAGCCGCGCGTCCACCCGGAACACCAGCTTGCTGCGCTCCTGCAGCGAGAAGATCACCGGCGGGGTATATTCCGCCTGCTGGGAAATATAGATCACGCGGGCCTGAAGACCGGGCCGGCAATTATCGCAGGAAACCGACACTTTCGCGCCCAGAGTGAAGCGGGACAGCTGCGTCTCGGGAACATAGAAGCGAATCTTGCGGTTTTCCGGCGGCAGCAAGGCGAGAATCGGCTGGCCGGCGGCGACGATCTCTCCCGGCCAGAAATAGACGTCCTGAATGATTCCGCTGGCCGGCGCATGAACGGTCTGGCGCGCGATCCGCACCTCGATCTGATCCAGTTCGGCCTGGGCCTGGGTGATGGCGGCGCCGGCGGCGGAGATTTCATGGCTGCGCGAGGGGATCAGGCCGGCCTCGACCTGGCGTTGCGCCTGGGCGAGATTGGCCTTGTCGCGGTCGAGCGCGAATTTGGCCTGGTCGCGGGCGGCGACCGTGGCCGCGCCCCTGGCCAGGAGATAGGCCTGCCGGTCATATTCGGTCTGCGAGAGCACGAGCGCCGCCTTGGCGGCTTCGACCGCGGCCTGGAGCACGGCGATCTGCTCGGGGCGTTGCAGCGCCTCCTGAAGATTTTTCAGGTTGGCCCTGGCCTGCTCGATCTTCGCCTCGGCCTCGGCGCGCTGCTGGTCGAGAATGGGCGTCGCGATGGCGAACAGCACCGCGCCCTTGGCGACCTGGGCGCCTGGCTCGACATTGAGAAGGCTCAGTCTTTCGCCCTCCACGGGACCGATCTGGACGAGGTCGCCTTCGACATAGCCTTCGAACAGATCCTGCGGCTTCGCCGGAGCGAAAAGCCTGCTCGCGATCCAGCCGATCAGCATCACGGCGACCAGCGCGATTATGACCTTGCGCAGGCTTTTCATTCGCTCCTCCCGCACAGGGCGCGCAACAGAAGTTCGACATGCGCCTCCATCATCGCGCCGGCGTCGAGCGTCTCGATGCGCGCGAAAACCACGCTCCAGATCGTGGCGACGAGGGCGGGGGCGATGACAAGCTGCGGAAAGCGCGCGAGTTCGTCGGAGACGAATTCGCCGCTGGCCAGACCCTTGGCGATTATGGCGCGAATCAGCCGCAGGCCGCGCGAAATGATCTCACGATGGTAAAAATCGGCGATGGCCGGAAAGCGCGCGCCCTCGGACAGCACGAGATGCAGCACGCGCCGGCGCTCGGGGTCCTGCACGCCCAGGGCCAAGGCCCGCCCTATCAGCCGCAACATTTCGCTCGCGGGCGCGGGGGAGGCGGCGACGGCCTGTTCGACCTCGGCCAGGGTGGCGCCGATCGTGCTGGCGACAATGGCTTCGAGCAGGTCCTGCTTGGACGAAAAATAGAGATAGATCGTGCCCTTGGCGACGCCGGCGGCGGCGGCGACATCGTCGAGCCGTGTGGCGGAAAAACCTTTTGCGGCGAAAAGATCGAGCGCCGCGGCGCGGATCGCCCGGATCCTTTCTTCCCGCTCGGCCGATGTGCGCGCCTGCCGTCCCATGGCTTTGTCCGTAAATTATGACTGACTGACCAGTCATAAAACATATAACAATCTCTCTAGCCTTGATCGGCATCAAGGTTTAGCCGTGTATCGGGCCTAAATTGGTTCGAGAGGGCGTTTCGCCCAGGCAAGCCGCATCTGCGCCTGTCGGAATCGGGCGCGTCTGAAAAATCGGGAGGCGATAATGCGCGCGTCGGAAATCATGGTCAGCCCGGTCAAGTCCATCAGTCCCGAGGCGACGATCGAGGAAGCCGTGGAAATGCTGCTGTCGATGCATGTTTCCGGCGCTCCGGTGGTGGACGCCGACGGCCGGCTGGTCGGCGTGATCAGCGAGGCGGATTTCCTCCACCGCGCCGAACTCGGCACGACCAAGCGCCGGGCGCGCTGGATCGAGTTCCTGCTCGGCCCGGGAGAAACCGCGGAATCCTATGTGATGAGCCATGGCCGCAAGGTCGAGGAACTGATGACCCGCGATGTCATCAGCGTGAATGTCGCCGCCTCGCTCAACGAGATCGTCGATCTGATGGAGCGGCGCAGGATCAAGCGCCTGCCGGTGCTGAGCGGCGACCAGCTCGTCGGCATCATCGCCCGCTCCGATCTGCTGCGGGCTCTGGCCAAGACCCTTGTCGCCAACAAGGCCGCCCCCGGCGAGATCAGCGATCAGGCGATTCTCGACAAGCTGATGGCGGAACTCAACAATCAGGGATTCGCCTCGCCGAAATCGCTCGAAGTGACGGTCGACCATGGCGTGGTGACGCTGAAAGGCGAGATTTTCGACGAACGGCAGCGCCCCGCGCTGATCGTCGCCGCCGAGAACATTCCCGGCGTAACCAAGGTGGTGGATCAACTCACCTGGATCGAGCCCTTCTCCGGCATGTCGATCAACAACGCCAGAGGCTTCTGACGCTCAGGCGGTCGAAATCCGGCCGGCGCGCGGCGCCGCCCGAAGTTACACCGAAATTTGGCGGGCGAGCGCCGCCGCCCGGATGGCGTCCTCGAGGCCGATCGGCCCGTCGATCGCCGCCGCGTTGGCGAAGGCCTCCCGCAAGGCCGGCGAGCCAGTGGGGGCGAAAGCGCCGTGGTCCGCGCCGAGCGCCTGGGTCAGCGCCGCGCGATCCTCGACCGAGCCGGCGATTTCTGCCGCGATGAACAAGGCGAGGGCGGCGGTGAGGCCGACGGGGGCTTCGGGCGCCGGGCGCAGGAAGCGGAAAAGATTGCGCAGGCGCTTCTGGGCGCGCGGATTGGCGCCGGCGAGCGGCCCCATCGCTCCGGTCAGGCGCGTTTCCAGCGGCGACAGCGGCGTGTCGAAGGGCGCCAGGACGATCGGCTCGCCGATCGGTTCGCCGGTCCCGCCGCCATCGAGCCGCAACGGCAATTGTATGCGGCGCGCGATTTCCTCGCCCCGGTCATGGAACAAAGCCGGATCGAGCGCATGAACGGCGAGAAAGCCGGGACGCGCCAGCAGGTCGTGGACGCGGCGGAACAGATCGGCGGAATCGGCGGCGCCTTCATAGCCGTCCACGGCCACGACGACGCGCCGGGGCGCGCCGGCCGTCGTTCCGCTTGCGATCTGATCGGAAAGCGATTCGAGAAAGCCCAGGGCATGGTCGCGCTTGAGCGAGTCTTCGTCGCTTTCCAGAAAGAGCGGCGGATTGCGGCTGGCGCCGGCGGCGTTGGCGCGGCGCTCGGCTTCGGAGGCCTTGCGGGCGAGGGCGTCCACTTCGCCGCCCATCAGTTCGACGTTGCGCGCCCGATGGGCGAGGGCTTGCTCGACTTCATGCCTTTTGTCCGCGACATCCTGGTCGAGCAGGCCGGCGGCATGGATCAGCGGACGCATGAAATTCACGGCGCGCCAGACATTGAGGCCCAGAAGCGCCAGCGCGATCAGCGTGAAAAACCGCGCGGCGAGCGGCAGCCAGCCCAGATGGCCTTGCAGGAAATCGGCGCTCTGGGCGCCGATCGAGCCGCCGCTGGCGATCAAGCCGAGCAGGCCGGCCGTGTTGGCGGCGAGCCAGGCCAGGCCCATGTTGGCGCCGAAGGCGAGAACGGCCAGCGCCAGCAGGCGCTTCTGGCCCTTGAAGGCATAGAAACCGCGCAACGAGGCCAGCAGGCGGCGGACAAGGCCGCCCAATTCGTTGAGATCGCGCGTGAGATCCTTGAAGGCGGCCAGCGACTCGCCTGTGAAGCCGAAGCGGCGCAGCCGCGGTTCGAAGGCGTTGCGGATCCTGCGCGCATAATTGTCCACGCGCGTCCCCGGCGTTTCATAGAGCAATATGTCCTTGAGGGCGGCGCGGCGCATTTCGGAATCGGACAGGGCCTGCTTTTCCGCGATCAGCTTGCGGCGCATGTCCTGGAGTTCGTCGCGCGTGGCGCGGGCGATCGCGCCCGGGTCGGCGCCGAAGTGAGGGGCCTCCCGCGCCGCTTCTTGAGCGAGCGCGCCATGGCGCGGCGACAGCCCGCGGTAAAGCGCGGCGGCGAGCGCGCGCTCCGGTTCGTCGGCGAGGTCGGCGGCGCGCACGGCCACGACCGGCGTCCCGGCGGCGGCCAGGGTCTCGGTCAGCCAGTTGAAGGCGGTGCTCTTGCCGCCGCCGGGCGGGGCGAACAGGCCGACGGCGAAGGGGGTCGGGGCGTCGGGCCGGCGCAGCAGATCGGCCAGCCGCTTGAGCAGGCTCAGGGTTTGCGCCGTGAACGCGGCCTTGGCCGGGGCGGCGGGCGCGTCGGGCTCGAACACGACCTTTTCGGCGGGCGCCGGAGCAGGGCGGGCCGGCGGCGGGCTTTGCTGGGCGGCAAAGGACATTTGCGGCTCCGTCCGGCGATTGGGCGTGAGGGCGACAAGGTCGAAATCGCGGCGTTCGGGCTGGGCTGCGGACAAGTTCAAGCTCCTGATGCGGGCGCGCGCGCCATTTTAGCCTCATTAACGTAAATCGAGAGCCTTGACAGGGCGTAAAGGCATTTTTTTCATGGCGGAACGGCCAAGGCTGCGCCCAAGGCCGCCCCTCCGAGCCCGCCCCTCCAAGTCAGGCCCCGAAGACCGCCCTTTGCGAAAAAGCCGTTTCCTCTTCGAAGGCCTTGCTCTAAAAGTCCGCCGCAGGAACAGGCCGGCGCGGGGATTCTCGTCGGAGCATGATCTTTTCCGAAAGCCGGCCTCCATTTTTCGGGATCATGCTCTGGCGGCGCGGCTCAACAGGGAAGGCGTTTTCGCCCATGGCGCGGCAATTCATCTATCACATGCAGGGCCTCTCCAAGACCTGGCCCGGCGGCAAGAAGGTTCTCGACAACGTTCATCTGTCCTTCTACCCGGACGCGAAAATCGGCGTTCTCGGCGTCAATGGCTCGGGCAAATCGACCCTTTTGCGCATCATGGCGGGCATGGACAAGGATTTCTCCGGCGAGGCCTGGGCGGCGGAGGGGGCCAGGGTCGGCTATCTGCCGCAGGAGCCCAAGCTCGACGAAACGCTCGACGTGCGCGGCAATGTCATGCTCGGCGTCGCCGATAAAAAGGCCGTTCTCGACCGCTACAACGAACTCGCCATGAATTATTCGGACGAGACGGCGGACGAGATGACCAGCCTGCAGGACGAGATCGAGGCCAAGGGCCTGTGGGATCTCGACAGCCAGGTCGACCAGGCGATGGACGCGCTCGGCTGCCCGCCGGATGAGTGGGCTGTCAGCAAGCTGTCAGGTGGCGAGAAGCGCCGCGTCGCTTTGTGCAAGCTGCTGCTGGAGCAGCCCGAACTGCTGCTGCTCGACGAGCCGACCAACCATCTTGACGCCGAGACGGTGAACTGGCTCGAAGGCCATTTGCGCAATTATCCCGGCGCGATCCTGATCGTCACCCACGACCGCTATTTCCTCGACAATGTGACAAGCTGGATTCTCGAACTCGACCGCGGCCGCGGCATTCCCTATGAGGGCAATTATTCGAGCTGGCTCGGGCAAAAGCAGAAGCGGCTCTCCCAGGAAGGCCGCGAAGACGAGGCCCGCCAGCGCGCCATCGAAGCGGAAAGCGAGTGGATCGCCTCCAGCCCCAAGGCGCGCCAGGCCAAGTCCAAGGCGCGTATCCAGCGCTACGAGGATCTGGTCGCCAGGCAGAACGACAAGGCGCCGACCACCGCCCAGATCATCATTCCGGTCGCCGAGCGGCTGGGCCAGAACGTCATCGAATTCAAGCATCTCTCCAAGGGTTTCGGCGACAAGCTGCTGATCGACGATCTCAGCTTCAAGCTGCCGCCGGGCGGCATCGTCGGCGTCATCGGCCCCAACGGCGCCGGCAAGACCACGCTGTTTCGCATGATCACCGGCCAGGACAAGCCGGATTCCGGCGAGATCGAGATCGGCGAGAGCGTGCAGCTCGGCTATGTCGACCAGTCGCGCGACGCGCTCGACGACAAGAAAACCGTGTGGGAAGAGATTTCCGGCGGCAATGACGTGATCTATCTCGGCAAGCGCGAGATCAATTCGCGCGGCTATTGCTCGACCTTCAACTTCAAGGGCGCGGACCAGCAGAAGAAGGTCGGCATGCTCTCGGGCGGCGAGCGCAACCGCGTTCACCTCGCCAAGATGCTCAAAAAAGGCATGAATGTCCTGCTGCTCGACGAACCGACCAACGATCTCGACGTCGAAACCCTGCGCGCGCTGGAAGACGCGCTGAACGACTACGCCGGCTGCGCCGTGATCATCAGCCACGACCGCTTCTTCCTCGACCGCATCGCCACCCACATGCTGGCTTTCGAAGGCGACAGCCATGTCGAATGGTTCGAAGGCAATTTCGCCGATTACGAGGAAGACAAGAAACGCCGCCTCGGCGTCGACAGCGTCATCCCGCACCGGCTGAAATACAAGAAGTTCGCGCGGTAGCCGAACGTCCTTCTCCCCATAGGCCGTTCGAAGAGCGCCCGCCTGAAGACGGGCTATGCCGGGAGAAGATGGCGCGAGAGCGCCGGATGAGGGGCGCCGGCCGCGAGGGACGAACCCCTCATCCGACGCGCTCACGCGCGCCACCTTCTCCCGCAAGGGGAGAAGGGAGTGGCCAATGGGCCGACAATTCCGCCTATTCGAAAAATTCTTCGTCGATACTCGGCCAGTGTGTGCGGTTGGCGAATGTGGTTTGGCGCCCCGAAGGCACGAGCGATGCGCGCTCTTCGTCGGTAAGCGGAATGGTCATCAAATCAGGCTCGCTGCTGCGAAATTCATCACGGGCTTCGCGGCAGGAGTGGCCCGGTTTCAATCGGCGTCACGCTCAACTTATGCGCCACCACAAGCCCGGGCCGGCCGCCGCACGCTGGAACCATTCCAGGCCTTCAAGCGTTGACTGGACATGTCTTTGCCCCACGACTATCCGCGCCTGTTCAAGCGCCCCTACAGCCAGGATGAGCTGATCGCCGACGGCGTCGTCCATGGCGTCGCCATTGTCGCGGGGCTGATCGCCTTCGCCGTGCTGTTTGGCCGCATCGCCCGGCATGGCGGGGCCGCCGACACGCTGGCCATGAGCGTTTACGCCGTCGGCTTTTTCGTGCTGTTCGGCTCTTCCTGCGCCTATAACCTGACGCCGCCGTCGCCTTTGAAATACCACCTGCGGCGGCTCGATCACGCCGCCATTTTTCTGATGATTGCCGGCACCTACACGGCGATCCTGTCGCAGGCGCCGGGCGGCGTCACGACCTGGACGCTGGCCATCTTCGTCTGGACCGCCTCGCTCGCCGGCGCGGCGCTCAAGATTTTCTGGCCGGGAAAATACGACCGCGCGACCGTGGTCCTTTATCTCGCGCTGGGCTGGGCCGGGCTTTTCGCCGCGCCGACCCTGATGACGCAACTGCCGGCGCAAAGCCTGCTTCTCGTGCTCGTCGGCGGCTTGTTCTATTCGGTCGGGGTGCTGTTCCATCTGTGGAACAAGCTGAAATTTCAGAACGCCATCTGGCATTCCTTCGTCGCCGTCGCCGCCGCCTGCCAATATGTCGGCATAGCCGAAGCGGTCGGACGAGGCCTTTAGAGTGTCAAAACGGGTGGGAAACGCTCTCCAGCGGTCAGGTCAGAAGCGCAACTTCGGGCAAGAAGTTTCGGTGTCGCGTCAAGCAGCCCGAAGGTCGCGCTCCGCCTTGGGAAGGGTGACCTGACCCTTGACCGTCGCGCCCGGCTAATCGATTGCGAGCTTAGCCCCAGTCCTTGCCCAGCGCGCCGAGGTTCGCGCGCGCGAGATCCTCCGGCGTCATGGCGATCCGCATTTCAACTTCGGCGTCGAAGCTCAGAAACCACGGCTCCGCCAGGGCGGGGATTTCGGAGGCGTCCTTGACGTCAACCACCAGAACGGCGCCGCGGTCGCCGCCGAATTCGGTGAAATAGACGGCCTCCGGTTTGATCGCTTCCAGAATTTTCTGGATTCTCGGCCCGACGCTGCCATCGCGCACCGCGCTGTTGAAAGGTTCCGACGGCAGTGTGACGTTGATGAGCATGCGCATGGCTTTAACCCTCCTCGATCCGTTGGCGCCAAACGCTAGTCCTTGTCGCGGGCCGCGCCAAGCTCAATAAGGGCGCATGCCGGCGTGAACTTGTCCGTCACGTCGCCGCTGAGGGCGATGAAGGCTCTGGGCCGGCTGTGACTCCGGCCCAGGTCGTCAAAGGCGTGTCAGCCCTTCTTGCACTTGGTCATGAAAGCCTTGCGCTCTTTGCCATGCATTTTCTGGGTGTCGGCCTGTTTCGAGCACTCCAGGGATTTCGCGGAGCGCGGCTTGGCGGCTTTCGCTTTATGGGCTTTCGCTTTGGCGGCGGGGGCCGCGGCGGCGGGAGCGGCGGCGGCAGGCGCGGCCGGAGCGTCAGGAGTCTGGGCGTAAGCCGCGCCGGTGAAGGCGAGGAATGAAAGGACTGCAATGGAATTGACAAGTTTCATGGTTTGCCTCCGGAACCTGTTCCAATGGATTTGGACGACGAACGATTGCGCGCCGCCATGCTCATGTTAGCGTCCAATCGCACCCGTGTCTCCTATGTAAAGAGAGGAAAAATCCGGATCTTATTCTTGCCGAAGGCGGCGCAAGGACAGTCAGGCTGGCTTCACGGGCGACCGGAGCGCCGCTGACAGGCGTCTGGCGCCAATGCCTCCCACCATTTCAGCGCCGCGTCCAGCGCGCAGGGCAGCGCCTCGGCGCAGTCGCCGGAAAAATCCCGCCAGCCCGTCGCCCATTTGGCGCCGACGCCGACCAGGGTCGGAATTTCGGCGAGGCACGCGGCGCCGATCTCGTTCAAAAAGCCGCCGCCTTCCAGTTCGACCCGGCCGAAACGACTGACCAGCAGCAGGTCGGGCGCGGCGGCCACGCTTTGCGCGAGCAAGCCGGCGGCCTCGGCCAAAGCGGCGCTGTCCAGCCGGCAGCCTTCGGCGCAGGCGCCGAGATTCTGCATCAGGTCGATCCGTTTGCCGCTGTCGATATGGGTGACGAAAACCGATTCGCCGCAGGGCTCCTGCAGCAGCCCGCCGACGCGAAAGCCTCGCGCGGCGACGACGTCCCGCATCCGCGCAAAGAGCGCGTCGATCGGCTCGCCCTGCTCGTAAATCATCGCGGCAAGGCGGTGCGGCCTCATGGTTCACCTCGCAACAGAGTTTCGGCCTGGGCGAGATCATCCGGCGCGTTGATGTTGAAAAAAGGGTCGCGCGGCGTCGCCGGCCATTCCACCGCCGCGATGTCGTAACCGCGCTGGAATTCGCCGACGGCGCGCATATCCCGCTGCAGCAACGCCCGGCGCAGATCTTCGCGCAAGCCGAGCGGCCAGAGCGCGACGACGTGATGGAGTCGCCCTCCCGAAGCGGCGCAGGCAAGTCCCGATTTGGTTTCGCGCGCGGCCTGGAGCAACCGCGCGGCCAGATCGTCCGGCAGGAAGGGGCCGTCGCAGGGCAGGCTCAGCACAAATTCGGCGTGCGGATGACGCTCGGCGGCGAAATCGAGCCCGCCGAGCACGCCGGCGAGTGGTCCCAGCCGGCCGGGCGCCGCGTCCATTGCGACGGCCAAGCCGAGGTCGGCGAAAGGCGCCAGGGTTTCCGGCGCGCCGTCATGAAGATTGAGCGCGACCGCGCCGCATTGCGCCCGCGCTTTCTCGATCACAAAGTCGATCAGCAGCCGGCCGCCGAGGCGCAGCAGCGGCTTGGCGCGGCCCTCCATGCGGCGGCTGAGCCCTCCGGCGAGGACAAGGGCGAGAATATCGGGCGTCTTTTCCGTCATGTGCGCATGCGTCCCGGCAGTCGAAATCCGACGCCTGGCCCCCCGAAAATCAAAATGTTCGGCTCGACGCCGCCGCTCGTGACCCTGTCGCATCCTGCTCGTCGGTTCAGGACCGAAACGCATCGAGCCGCGGCGCGGCTCGATGCGGTCTATTTCCATTATGGGTCATAAAGTCTATTCATGGCGACCCCGGGGACGGACGCAGGGTGTGAAGGACATCATTCCGGAAGGGCGAGAAAGTGAAGCCAATTCGCTCGCGCGGGATAGCCGCTCTCATTTGCCTGCAATTCTGCACGGTTCCGCCCCGTGAGGCTCACGCCTTTTATGTCGACGGCTTCTCGAGCGGCATGACCACGGAGCAGTTCGTCCTTGTGGCGTCCGCCCAGGGCTTGACGGCGCAGCCGGGCGAGGCCGGATATTTCTACCTCGGCGCCGGCTTCCCGCCGCTCCTGCTGAGCAGGGTGGGTTTTTGCGGAAACATCCTGGTCTCCTACAGCCGCAATATCCAGTCCGACGCCGACTATGCGGGTGTCCTGGCGAGCATTTTCAGCCATTATGGGCCGCCGAGCAAAATGCATTTCAGCGGCGACGTCGAGCCGGGCATAGCCGCCGGCGCTTTCCGCGCCATGGCGTCCGCCCAGTGGGAGCAAGGCGCGGACCGCGTCTCGATGGATTCCGCTTTCGACTGGCGTCTGCACCAGGGCCAATTGTTTCGCCAGCAGCCCGCCAGCGTCAGGTTCGAAACCCTCAATCCCTGCAACTTTTGAAATTGTCGCGCTGCATCCGGGCGCCGGTCCAGCGGAAGCATTGCGCAAATCGCGAATGACGTATAAAGATATGTTTATATCCTTCTGGACAAGAAATGAACGAACCCTCTGCCTCCCTGCGTGACGCCCTCGCCTGGCTCGCCGCCCTCGGCGAGGAATCGCGCCTGCGCCTTTACGCGCTACTGGCGGAGGGCGAACTCGCGGTCGGCGAATTGGTGACGATCCTCGGCCAGTCCCAGCCGCGCGTTTCGCGCCACCTCAAGCTCCTGCTCGAAGCAGGTCTGGTCGAGCGGCGGCGCGAAGGCGCCTGGGCCTTTTTCCATGCGCCGGAAATAGGCGCGGCGGCGGGGCTGGCGCGCGCCGTCCTGGCGCGGCTCGATCCAGGCGATCGGGTGCTCGCCGCCGACCGTGAACGCCTGACGGAAACCCGCGCCGCCCGCGCGGCGCGGGCCCAGAAATATTTCGCCGAACATGCGCCGGTCTGGGACGAGACAAGGCGTCTGCACGCGCCGGAGGCCGAAGTCGAGGCCGCCATCCTTTCCGCCGCGCTCGACGGCGCGCCGAAGGTTCGGCGCCTGCTCGACATCGGCTGCGGCGCCGGCCGGATGCTGGAGCTGCTTGCGCCGCGCGCCGAAAACGCGATCGGGGTCGATCTCTCCGCCGCCATGCTCGGCGTGGCGCGGGCGCGGCTCGAACTCGCCGGCCTGCGCCATGTGCAATTGCGCCAGGGCGAAATTTTCGCGCTGCCGGTCGAGCGCGGCTCGGTCGATCTCGCCGTCGTGCATCAGGTTCTGCATTATCTCGACAATCCCGCGCGGGCGCTACGCGAGGCGGCGCTGACGCTCGCCCCCGGCGGCCGGTTGATCGTGGTCGATTTCGCGCCCCATCATTGCGAAATGCTGCGCGAGAAGCATGAGCACCGCCGTCTCGGCTTCGCGGCGCAGGAGGTCGACGACTATCTGCGGCAGGCGGGGCTGGAGCCCTGCCTGCATCGCGATCTCGCGCCGGGCGACGCCGCCGGCGAGCAAATACTCACCGTTTCCCTTTGGCTCGCGCGCCGTGCGCGCGCCAGCGCGCACTGAAGAGTTGGACATGCAGGAACAGAGGCGCAGCCGCCGCCACCATCGGCCGATCGAGGTGTCGTTCGAATTCTTTCCGCCCAAGACCCCGGAAATGGAGAAGGCGTTGTGGGAGGCCATCGCGCGCCTGGCTCCGCTGCGGCCAGGCTTTGTCTCAGTCACCTATGGCGCCGGCGGCTCGACCCGCGAGCGCACCCACGCCACGCTCGCGCGCATCTTGCGCGAGACCGACATCAAGCCCGCCGCCCATCTCACCTGCGTCGGCGCGACGCGCGAAGAGGTGGACGAGGTCGCGCGCGCCTATTGGGACGTGGGCGTGCGCCATATCGTGGCCCTGCGCGGCGATCCGCAAGGCGGCCTTGGCGGCGCCTATGCCCCGACTCCCGGCGGCTATGCCCATTCGACCGATCTCGTCGCCGGCCTGCGCGCCATCGGCGATTTCGAAATCTCGGTTTCGGCCTATCCCGAAAAACATCCCGAGAGCAAAAGCTTCGAGCAGGACATCGACGTGCTCAAGCGCAAGATCGACGCCGGCGCGACCCGCGCGATCACGCAATTCTTCTTCGACAACGACATCTATTTCCGCTTTCTCGACCGCGTGCGCGCGGCGGGGATCACGATTCCGGTCGTGCCGGGCGTGACGGCGGTGCAGAACTTCAAACAGACCGCCAATTTCGCCAGAAAGGCGGGGGCGAGCGTGCCCGACTGGCTCAGCGAACGTTTCGAGGGCCTGGACGACGACCCGGCCACCCGCCGCCTGATCGCGGCGGCGATCGCCGCCGAACAGGTCTTCGACCTGCTCGACCGCGGCGTCGATCGATTCCATTTCTACACGATGAACCGCGCGGATCTGGTCTACGCGGTTTGTCATCTGCTCGGCGTGCGCGCGGCGCCTGTCGAGGCGACACTGGAGCCGTCATGGCGAGGAGCTTAGGCGACGAAGCCATCCAGCTTGTGGCTCGCGCGCTCTGGATGGCTTCGCGGCGCCTGTCAGCGGACCGGACGAAGGCCGGATCCGTTGGCTGGCAATGACGACAGAGAGATTTTGACGCGCGTCACAAAATGACAGGATCACACCATGACCACGCAAAACCGCTTTGGCGGCAAGACGGTTCTCGAGGCTCTCAACGAGGCGGCGCGCGAAAGAATTCTCGTGCTCGACGGCGCCATGGGCACGATGATCCAGCAGCGCAAATTCACCGAAAGCGATTTCCGGGGCCAGCGCTTCGCGGACTGGCCGCGCGACCTGCGCGGCAATAACGACCTGCTGGTCCTGACCCAGCCCGACGCCATCCGCGACATCCATCTCGCGTATTTTCAGGCCGGCGCGGATATCGTCGAGACCAACACCTTTTCCTGCACCACCATCGCCCAGGCCGATTACGGCATGGAATCCCTGGCGCGCGAGCTGAATGTCGCGGGCGCGCGCCTCGCGGCGGAAGCCGCGATCGAAGCGGAGAAACGCGACGGCAGGCCGCGCTTCGTCGCCGGCGCGATGGGGCCGACCAACCGCACCGCCTCGATGTCGCCGGACGTGTCGAACCCCGGCTTCCGCGCCGTGACTTTCGATGAATTGCGGACCGCCTATCGCGAAGCCGCGAGCGGCCTGATCGAAGGCGGCGCCGATATTCTGCTGGTCGAGACGATTTTCGACACGCTCAACGCCAAGGCGGCGCTGTTTGGCATCGACGAGGCTTTCGAGGAGGTCGGCGCAAAACTGCCGATCATGATTTCCGGCACGATCACCGATCTTTCCGGCCGCACCTTGTCGGGCCAGACTCCGACCGCCTTCTGGCACTCCCTGCGCCATGCGAAGCCCTTCTCCATCGGCCTCAATTGCGCGCTCGGCGCGCGCGAAATGCGCGCCCATATCGCCGAAATTTCCCGCATCGCCGACGCATTCGTCTGCGCCTATCCCAACGCCGGCCTGCCCAATGAATTCGGGCTTTACGACGAAAGCCCGGAAGCCATGGCCGAGCTGGTCGGCGAATTCGCCGGCAGCGGCCTGGTCAATATCGTCGGCGGCTGCTGCGGCACCACGCCGGATCATATCGCGGCGATCGCCAGGAGGGTCGCAGGCTTAAAACCGCGCGTCGCCCCGCGGGTCGAGCCGCTCCTGCGCCTCTCGGGGCTGGAGCCCTTCACCCTGACGCCGGACATCAATTTCGTGAACATCGGCGAACGGACCAATGTCACCGGCTCGGCGAAATTCCGCAAACTGATCCAGGCCGGCGATTATGCGGCGGCGCTGGATGTCGCCCGCGATCAGGTCGCCAATGGCGCCCAGATCATCGACGTGAACATGGACGAAGGCCTGCTCGATTCGCAGAAGGTCATGGTCGAGTTCCTGAATCTCGTCGCCGCCGAGCCGGACATCGCGCGCGTGCCGGTGATGGTCGATTCCTCGAAATTCGAGGTGATCGAGGCCGGCCTGAAATGCCTGCAAGGCAAGGCGGCGGTGAATTCGATCTCGCTGAAAGAGGGCGAAGAAAAATTCGTCGAACATGCGAAAATCGTGCGCCGCCACGGCGCGGCGGCGGTGGTCATGGCCTTCGACGAAAAGGGCCAGGCCGACACCTTCCAGCGCAAGATCGAAATCTGCGCGCGCGCCTATAAAATCCTGACGGAAAGGATCGGCTTCCCGCCCGAGGACATCATTTTCGACCCCAATGTCTTCGCGGTCGCGACCGGCATCGAGGAGCACAATCATTACGGCGTCGATTTCATCGAGGCCACGCGGGAAATCCGCCAGAAGCTGCCCCACGCCCATGTCTCGGGCGGCGTGTCGAATCTCTCGTTCTCGTTCCGCGGCAACGAGCCGGTGCGCGAGGCCATGCACAGCGTGTTCCTCTATCACGCGATCAAAGCCGGCATGGACATGGGCATCGTCAACGCCGGCCAGCTCGCGGTCTATGAGAAGATCGATTCGGCGCTGCGCGAGGCCTGCGAGGATGTGGTGCTGGACCGCCGCCCCGACGGCACCGAGCGTTTGCTCGCGATCGCCGAGCAATATCGCGGCAAGGCCGGCGAGATCCGCGAGAAGGACGCGGCCTGGCGCGAGCAATCTGTCGAGGCGCGGCTCGAATATGCTCTGGTCAATGGCGTGACCGACCATATCGAAACCGACGTGGAAGAAGCGCGGCAAAGATCTTCGCGCGCGCTCGATGTCATCGAGGGCCCGCTGATGGCCGGCATGAACCATGTCGGCGACCTGTTCGGTTCCGGAAAAATGTTCCTGCCCCAGGTGGTGAAATCGGCGCGGGTGATGAAGGCGGCGGTGGCCTATCTGCTGCCCTTCATCGAGGCCGACAAGAACGGCGGCAGGTCGAGCGCCGGCAAGATATTGCTGGCGACGGTGAAAGGCGACGTGCATGACATCGGCAAGAACATCGTCGGGGTCGTGCTCGCCTGCAACAATTTCGAGATCGTCGATCTCGGCGTGATGGTCCCGGCCCAGCGCATCCTCGACGAAGCCAAAAAACAAGAGGTCGACATGATCGGCCTTTCCGGCCTGATCACGCCCTCGCTCGACGAGATGGCGTTCCTCGCCAGCGAGATGCAGCGCGAGGGTTTCGACATTCCCTTGCTGATCGGCGGCGCCACCACGTCGCGCGTCCATACGGCGGTGAAGATCGCGCCGAATTACGCCAACGACCAGACGGTCTATGTCACCGACGCCAGCCGCGCCGTCGGCGTGGCGCAGTCTTTGATCGGCGCCAATGGCGACGCCTACAAGACGAAGATCCGCGAGGAATACGCCCATGTCGCCGAGGCCCATGCGCGCGCCGAAAGCGAGAAGCGCAGGGTGTCGCTGGCGCAGGCGCGGGCAAATGCCTTTCGGATCGACTGGGCGGATTATACGCCGCCGAAGCCGAGCTTTACCGGCGTGCGCATTCTGTCGTCGCAGGATGTGGCGGAGCTGATCCCCTACATTGACTGGACGCCCTTCTTCCAGACCTGGGAATTGAAGGGCCGCTTCCCCAAAATTCTCCAGGACGAGAGGCAGGGCGAGGCCGCGCGCCAGTTGTTCGAGGACGCGCAGAAGATGCTGAAGCGCATCGTGGACGAGCGCTGGTTCAACCCCAAGGCGGTGATCGGCTTCTGGCCGGCCAATGCGGTCGGCGACGACATCGCGCTTTATACCGGCGAGTCGCGGACCGAAAGGCTGGCGACGTTCCACAGCCTGCGCCAGCAGCTCGCCCGCCACGAGGGCAAGGCCAATGTCGCCTTGGCCGATTTCGTCGCGCCGGCGGGAAGCAAGGCGGATTATGTCGGCGCCTTCGTCTGCACCGCCGGGCCGGAAGAGAACAAGATCGCGGACAAGCTGGCGCGCGCCAATGACGACTATGGCTCGATCATGGTCAAGGCTTTGGCCGATCGAATCGCCGAAGCCTTCGCCGAATATCTGCACGAGCGCGTGCGCAGGGAATTCTGGGGCTATGCGCCCGATGAAGCCTTGAGCAACGTCGAGCGCATTACTGAAAACTATCGCGGCGTGCGCCCCGCGCCCGGCTATCCGGCCCAGCCCGATCATACCGAAAAGCAGACGATCTTCGATCTGCTCGCAGCAAAGCGCCGCATCGGCGTTTCGCTCACCGAAAGCTTCGCCATGCTGCCGGGGTCTTCGGTCAGCGGGCTCTATTTCGCCCATCCGCAGGCCCATTATTTCGGGGTCGCCAAGGTCGAGCGCGATCAGGTGCAGGATTACGCCGCGCGGAAAAACATGAGCGTGAGCGAGGTCGAGCGCTGGCTGGCGCCGGTGCTGAATTACAGGTCGTGACGTGACCCGTTGCGTTGGATTTCCGCCTGTCGCGCGCCCGGACGCGCGCGTCCTGATCCTCGGGACCATGCCCGGGGAAGAATCCCTGCGCCGACGGCAGTATTACGCCAGACGCACGAATGCTTTCTGGCCGATCATGGGCGAATTATTCGGAGCTGATCCGGAACTCGCCTATGAGCAAAGGCTGGAGGCGCTGCAAGACGCCGGCGTCGCGATTTGGGATGTCTGTGAAACGGCCTGGCGCCCCGGCAGCCTCGACGTCAATCTCAAGGACGTCCAACCCAACGATTTTGCCGCCTTCTTCGCAGCCCATCGCGGCGTCGACATGATTTGCTTCAATGGAAAATCTGCGGCGAAATTGTTCGATCGCAACGTGGCGCCTGGCCTGGCCGAAGAAATCCGCGGGCTTGCGAGGATCACGCTTCCGTCGACGAGCCCGGCTCACACCGTCAGTTTCGATGAGAAGCTCGCGCTCTGGCGCGCCGCCCTGCGACCGAGGCTCGCATCAGGCGCTTCGCCGGCCCCCGCCCCGAAACGCGGTTCGTAGCCGCGTTCTTGCCTGCTGCCCCTTTCTGTGACAAAAAGCACAAAATTCAGGCAAGTCGGCTCGGGGGTGGCGTGAAGGCTTCATGGAACCGCATGGGGCCGGCGCTCCCCGGCGCGACGCCCAAGGATGTACTGCTCGGCGGCCTCGGCGCCTGTTCTGGGCATTGGCCTGTCGGGCCTGCTGGTGGCCCTGGGCGTCAACGGCGCCCATTCGCCCCTCATCGTCGCGCCCATCGGCGCCTCCGCCGTTCTGGTCTTCGCCGTGCCCTCCAGCCCGCTGGCGCAGCCATGGCCGGTCATCGGCGGCAATGTCCTCTCCTGTCTCGTGGCGCTCGCCGCCATCCGCGTCGTTCCCGATCCTTTTCTCGTCACGGCGGTCGCGGTCGGCGCGGCCATCATCGTCATGTCGATCATGCGCTGCCTGCATCCGCCGGGCGGCGCGGTCGCGCTTCTGACCGCTCTGGCGGCGCACCACAAGATTCCGTTCGACGTGATGTCCGCCTTTATGCCGATCGGCGCCGATTCGCTGCTGCTGGTGATGGTCGGCCTGATCTTTCACCGCTTCTCGGGCCATAGCTATCCTCACATCCCGGCGGCGACGCGCAGAAGCGCCCATGGGACGGCGGACGCGCCGCCGCTGCGTCGCGCCGGGATCGACGCCCAGGACCTCGACGCCGTGCTCGGCGAAATGCGCGAGAGTTTCGATATCGACCGCGAGGATCTCGAGGAATTGATCTGGCGGCTGGAGGAGCGGGCTTTCACGCGGACGAAAGGATCGCCGCGTTGCGCCGACGTCATGTCGAGGGACGTGATCACCATTCCCCATGACGCCACCATCGCCGAAGCGCGCGAAACCATGTTGTCGCGCCGTCTGCGCTGCCTTCCCGCGGTCAACCGGCTGGGCGTCTATGCCGGCATGGTCGAGGCGCGCCATCTGATCGAGGACGCGGCTTTGGTGGCGGCGGTGATGACCATGGCGCCGATCGCCAGGCCTGATTCGCCGGTGCTCGACTTCGCCGCCGATTTCGCCAGCGGCGGCGTCTATGAACTGGTGGTGGTCGATGCCGATTACCGCATCCTCGGCCTCATCACCCAGACCGACATGCTGGCCGCGCTGCTGCGGGCCTGCAACCGGGAAGCCTGAAGCGGGCAAAAGCGAAGCCGCCGCCGCGCGGCCTTCACGACCCGCCAGGCAGGCTCTCGAGCAAATTCCGCAAGGTTTCGACCGTCGAAAGGTCGGCGATGCCATCGACCTTTTCCGGCCGGAAATGGCGCTGGAAGGCGGCGACGCCGTCGCGGGTCGCTTCGTCGTAAACGCCGTTCGTCGTCACGCCATAGCCATAGGCCGGCGAGCATGGACTGGAGCGTGGCGACAGGCGCCCCCATCGCGCCCGGCTCAAAAACCGGGCCGGGCCGGATCGGCGCCGGCGGCGTCCAATGGCCGAGGCCCGCCTCATGCAGCCGGGCCCAGGGAAAAACTTCGCCGGGGTCTTTTTTCCGCGCCGGCGCGATGTCCGAATGGGCGAGGATGCGCTGTGGCGCAATGCGCAGCCGCTGCGCAATGTCATGCACCAGAGCGATGGTTGCGTCGATCTGGGCTTGCGGAAAAGGCGGGGCGCCGCCGTCATGGCCGGGGTTGACCAGCTCAATGCCGATCGAGCGCGAATTGATGTCGGTCTCGCCGGCCCAGAAGCTTGCGCCGGCGTGCCAGGCGCGGCGGGATTCAGGCGTGAGTTGCCAGATCTTCCCGTCTTCCCACACCACATAATGGCAGGAGACCTGCGACTCCGGCGCACATAGCAGCGCGACCGCCGCTTCGCCGGTCGGCATGCCGGTGTAATGCAGCACGATCATGTCGGTCGGGCTTTTTTTCCGCTCGCCGTGGTTGGGCGAGGGAAGGATTTTATCCACCAGCAGGCTGTCGGGCGTCATGATCTCACGGAATCGAAAAGGCGGCCCTGACCGGGCCGCCTTGGCGCAAAAATTTCAAGCCGCTCAAAACCAGGCGACGCAATGGCGGCCGCCATAATCGTCATAGGCGAATTCCGCGCAGCGGCGCGGGGGCGGCGGCGGGGCCGTATTGGCCCCGATGATGCCGCCGGCTGCGGCGCCGAGAATGCCGCCAGCGACAGCGCCGCCGGCGCGGCCGGTCGCCAGTCCGCCAATGGCCGCGCCGGTCGCGCCGCCGAGCACGGCGCCGCCGACCGCGCGATCCTGGGGCGTGTAGCAGCCGGAGAGGCCAAGGCACGTCGCGAGCGCGAGAGTGAACATCAGGCTCTTCTTCATCGATCAGATACTCCTCGGCGTCGCTCCTCAGAGACGGGCCGCAAACGAAAAACGCGGCCAAGGATGACCGGCCCGGGCGCGCCGCACAAGTGCAAAATTGTCACGCTCCGCGTAACAAATGCCGCAGCCGCGCCTCGCGCGGACCGCCGGGCGCTAAATCGCGACCGGCCGAAAACCGCCAGGCCGTCCTGCGTCCATCGGCGCCGTTGTTTCAAGCCGCGACGATGGAGGCCTCGCGACCGCCAGGGACCACGATTTTCTTCAGCCTGGCGCCGTCCGCCGAACGCCGCAGTTCGATCTCATGCGGGCGCGACGGATCGAGCGGCAGTGAGCGAAACGCAAGGTCGAAACCCCGGTCGCCGTTCCGCGCCTTTCGGTCTCCGCATAGGCATAGCCCGCGAAGGCGCCGTCGACGATGACGTCGAGGCAGACCGGAGCGTTGGGGAAGGCCGTGTTGAGCGCCCAGCCCGAGACGCCCTCATGGTCGCAATGTTCGACCACGCCAAGCAGCAGCGCCGAAGTCCGTCGCGGCAGGGTAGGGGAGCCCGGCGCGCGCGGCGAGGCGCCGGCGAACGCGGTCGAGGGCAAAACCGTCCTCGACGCGCGGCGCGCAATAGATTGCCTCCCTGGAGCGCTCCTCAGGATAGAGTTTTCGGAATTCGTGGGCGTTCTGGAACATGGCGCGGCTGTCGTCGTCGACAAAGCTTTCCGAAAAGCGCGCCTTCGGCGAGCAGCACGTCGTGGGTTTCGAGTTCGAGATGGAAATAATGGATGTCCTCGCCCGGCTGTCTCCTGGACGACGGTCGCGCCATTGACCAGATGTTCGGCCGGGATCAGCACGCCGTCGAGGAACATGGCGTGTTTCGGCGAGACCAGCAGGTCGCGCGCCGGCACGCCGTCGGCCAGCGAGCCCGCCTTGAAGCGGATCGGCAGCAGATCGGGATTGTTGCCGGCGAAACGGGCCGAATAGGCGCGGGTTCCGACCCATTTCAGCGGCCGAAGCGCGCCGGACATGGTGCGGACGAGATCGCCGATCTTCAAATTCTCCACCGCGGCCTCGCCGTCCGCCGTGGCGATCCGCGTCCCGGCGCAATAGCAGGCGGTATCGCTCACATACACGTCGGCGCCGCCGGCGCCGTTGCTGCTCGCGTTGGCGAACCAGTTGGTGGAGCTGAGATTCGTGAGGTGCAGGACCGTTCCGTCCGAAAGGGCGATCGAGCCGCTGGTGGTTCCCTCGCCGGTGACCGATTGGATCGTGACGTTGTGCCCCTCGATGTTGACGAAATCGGTTTTTGCCCCGCTGGCCCCGACATGCATGCCCGCGAGGGTATTGCTGAAGCCCGAGTCGTTGGCCAGTCCCAGTTCGCGGCGAGGCCATTGAACGTGATGGTCCCCAGGACGCTCGCGCCATTACCCAGTTGCATGGTTCCGGCGTCGATCGTGCTGCCGCCGGTGTAGCCTGCGGCGCCCGAGATCGTCAGCACGCCGGTTCCGTATTTCATCAGCGGGCGGCGCCGGTGAGCAGCGAGGCGTCGGGAGTGGAATTGTTGTTCGCCAGGCCGAATTGCAGCACGGTCGCCGAGCTGAAATTGCTGGTGACGTCATAAAGCACCCAGCCGCCGCGCCCCCAAAGGCCGCACGCGAGCGTGTCGGATTTTGCGTCGTATGACATTTGACCGACGAGCGTATTGGGTAGGCCGCTCCCGAACAGCCGCCAGTTGCTCAGGGTCCCGGAGCTGTCGCAGTCGGCGACCGCGATCGGGCTTTGCGCATTGGCGACGCTGTCGACGCCGCCGACCAGCAATGCGTCGACGCCATTGTTCGCGATGAACTCCACCGACATCGGCCGGATGATGTTCAGCGCGGTCAGGTTCGACGTCAGCGACTGCATCGTCGAGCCTGCATCCGTGGTTCCATACAGGTTCTGGCTGTCGGCCACATAGAAGCGCTGTTCCGTGCGCAGGTCGAACGTCAGGCTTGTCGGCATGAGCCCGGTATAGGAGGTGACCGGATTCAGTGTGCCGGCCGCGGGCGTGCTCGCCGTACTGAGCCAGAGCGGGGTGGTCTGGTCGCCGCTGGCCAGCAGGGCGCCGGTATTGTCCTGTGTGCCGTAGGCGAGATTTTGGACAGGATCGAAGGTCGATGTCCCAATGCTCCCGACATCGGTCAAATTCAGGGTGATGTACGACTGGCTGGTGTTGAGGTTCTGCAGTGTGTCCTGCGTCACATAGACATTGCCGGCGCCGACCGCGATCAGGCTTGGGTCGATCTTGTTGAGGACGAAGGGGGTGGTAAAATTAACGTTGGGGTTGTAGTTGAGGTCCCCGGAGAGAGTGACCTGCAGCGTCGCGGTCGGGCCATAGGGATTGCCGTTCGAATCGACGATCGTGCGCGTCAAGCCGCCGAGATATTGTGAGCTGCTGTAGATGGCGCTGAGATTGCCGGCGGTGACGTCGTTGACTGCCGCGACGGCGCCGTCGCCACCTTGGATCTGCGTGAATTTCTGACCGCCGACGCTGGTTCCGAACGTCACGCCGGTGTCCTGGCTGGCGATGGCGAGCCGGTCGCTGTTGCCGTCGAAGCTGACGGCGTAAGATTGCGCCAGCGAGAGATTGGCGCCGTTCAGGCCGGTCCAGTCGCCGCTCGTGCTGGTCGGGTTGCTCAGCGCGTAAATGCCGCCGTCCGTGCCAAGAATAAGGCGCCCCGAGGCGTCGAAGGCGATGGCCCGGGAATCGGCGTGAACGGTCGAGCCATTGCCCGTGTTGCCGGGGCCGGTCATCGAAACGGCGCCGCTCGTCGTGACACGATAGGCGGTGACGGTCCAGGGTTGGCTGGTCGAATATGTCGCGACCCGGTCGCCGGTGACGTAGACGACGCCGGGCGCAGTCGGGTCGAGCGCGATGGCAAAGTTGACCACGCCCTGTCCGCCCGGATTCACGTTCGGTACGGCGAGCGACGTCCAGTTGGTTCCCGAATCGGTCGACAGGAAGAGGCCGGTCAGCGCGCCGGTGACGACATCGACGACGCCGACCGCGATTTCCGAGCCGTTGGCCGCCGCGCGGATGATGGTCTGGTCGCCGCCGATGACGCCGCCGCTCTGCGCCGCCCCGAACACCGGGGTCCATGTGGCGCCGGTGTCGTTGCTGACATAAAGCTCCGTGGCGGAGGTGTTCGTCGAGGAGGTGACCGCGGCGTAAAGCCTGGTGCTGCTGGCAGGGTCCCCGATCAGACAGGTCGTCGGGTCGGTCGGAATGCCGGAGGCCGACGAAATCTGGCTGAAGGTCTGCCCGCCGTCGGTGCTGCGGAACAAGCCTCCCGAATTCTGCTCCGCCGTGACTCCGGAATTGAAGGACCACGGCTCGAACGCCGCCGCGAGCATGATACTGCCGCGCGCCGCAACGCCGACGATGCTGTGGCCCGCCAGCGTGGCGCCGCCCAGCGCCGTCCAGGCGCTGCCGCCGTTGGTGCTGTATAGAATGCCGGTCCGCTGCCCGCCGTCGCCGAGAAAGAAGTCCTGGTTTGTGCCATAGGAGCCGAGCGTGCCGTTCGAGGTCAGGCCGACGCCGGCGATCAAGGTCTGATCCGTGCTGTCGGTCGGGTCAAGGCTCAGGCTGGCGATCGACAGCGAAGCCTGATGATCCGTCAGCGGCGTCCAGGTTGCGCCGCCGTCATGCGTCACCCAGACCCCGCCGTTCGGGGCGCCGATCCACATGGTGTTGGCGTCCCCCGGATCGGTGACGATGGCCTGGACCGCGCCGGTCACGGTGCCCGTCGTGCCGCCCGGGCCGTCGCCGCTTCGAATCGTCGTCGAGGCTCCGGTGCTGGGGGACGGCCCAAGCGAGACGAAGGCGCCGGTGACAGGCGATGAAGGCGCGACCGGCGCCGAGGAAAGCGTCTGGCTTTGCGGGGCGGTCTGCGTGGGCGCCGGGGTCACGACGGCGCCCGCGCCGCGGGCCTGCATCGACGCCGGCGTCGCGCCGGGCGCCTGGGGCGCGGTTGGGCTGGCGCGGGTCGGCGAAATCAACCGGCCCGCGGTGTTTACAGCGACCGAGGAGCCATTGGCCGTCGCGCCCGTCGCGGTTGCAGACCCGTTTCTTTCGCCGTCTAGCCTTGAGGCGCCGGCCATGAGCGCGACCGCATCGTAGACCGTGAGCGAAGCCGGCCCGATTGAGGCGTCGAGACCGATAGCGGAGGCGAGGTCCGCATTCGACCCCGCTATGACGTTCGCGCCGGCGCTCGTCGCGTCTTCCGCAGCGCCGACGATCTCGCCGGCTGTTCCGGCAAGACCAGCATCCTGTTCCGACCCTCCCGACGATTGCAGAAGATCGCCCAGGCTGAGGGAAAAATCAGAGGCGAGGACGTCATTCTTGCCAGTCCGGTCCAGCGACGACATTTGGGCCTCCGAAGTTCGAGTCGGTGAGAAATTCCAGATTGACGCGTAGGTCAGGTAAGAGGACGAAATGAACTCGCCGCAACTTTCGCTGCGAATAATGGTGGAGCGATTTACCAAAAGTTAACATAAATTTGGGTCCTGCCAACCACATTCTGGCCGGACAAAAAACATATTCCGGCCGCTGGCGTTCGCGGGAAGTCGGACCCCGGCGCAAAAAAGGTTGACGCGGCGCCCTCGGCTGTTATGCCAGAGTCGCCAGTCGGCCGGATGGCCGCCGTCTTTCGGGACGGAGGAAAGTCCGGGCTCCACGGAGAAGCGGCGCCGGATAACGTCCGGCGGGGGCGACCCCAGGGAAAGCGCCACAGAAAGCAAACCGCCTTTGGGTCTCCAAGGGTAAGGGTGAAAGGGTGCGGCAAGAGCGCACCGCGCCGGCGGCGACGTCGGCGGCACGGCAAGCCCCGCCGGGAGCAAAACCGAATAGGGACGACAGGCGACGGCTCTCGGGCCGGAACCACCCTTCTCCGGGGCGTCGTCCGGGTTGGTTGCACGAGACGGCAGGCGACTGCCGTCCCAGAGGAATGGCCATCGCGCGCCGCAAGGCGCCATACAGAACCCGGCTTACAGGCCGACTGGCGCTTAATCATCATGTAAATGGGTTCTTAACGCTAACGGTGTTTTAATCGGGCCAAATGCATTGTCTCGAAGCCCGCCGCCATGCCGCATCTCCGCCGAATGCAAAACGCCGTCAGCCCGGCGCCGCCGCGCCCTTTTGCGGCGGGCGCCTCACGCTCTTTTGCGGCGCGGGCGCCGCGTCTGGCGCGCGGGCGAGTCGCCGGTTTCGTCGTGAGGCTGCGCATGAGTGAGGCGCCAACATCCCATGTCCCGGTGCTGGCGGCGGAAGCCATCGACGCCTTGGCGGTCGCGCCCGGCGGCCTCTATCTCGACGGAACTTTTGGCGCCGGCGGCTATACGCGGCTGATTCTCGCGGCGGGCGGCCGCGTCCTTGCGCTCGACCGCGACCCCAGCGCGATCCATAACGGCGCCGCCCTGGTCGAGGCGAGCGGCGGCCGGCTGATTCTGGCGCAAAGCCGTTTCTCGCTGATGGAGAATGCGGCGCGCGAAAAGGGGCTCGGGCCTTTCGACGGAATTGTCCTCGATATCGGCGTGTCGTCGATGCAGCTCGACCAGCCGGAGCGCGGCTTTTCGTTCCGGCTCATCGGGCCGCTCGACATGCGCATGGAAAAGACGGGCGTGAGCGCCGCCGATCTCGTCAACGAGATGGAGGAGGGGGCGCTCGCCGACCTGATCTACCATTTCGGCGAGGAGCGCGCCTCGCGCCGGATCGCGCGCGCCATCGTGATGGAGCGCGCGAAAGCGCCGATCCTGACCACAGCCGCGCTGGCGCAGATCATTGCGCGGGCCAACCCCGGCCGGCCGATCGACATCCATCCGGCGACGCGGACTTTCCAGGCCTTGCGCATCGCGGTCAACGAGGAGCTGGACGAACTGACGCGCGCGCTGGAAGCCGCCGAGCGCCTGCTGCGTCCGGGCGGGCGGCTCGCGGTCGTCACATTCCATTCGCTCGAAGACCGAATCGTCAAGCAGTTTTTCGCCGCGCGCACCGGGCGTGGCCGCGCGCCTTCGCGCCTTCTGCCGGGCGAAATTCCGCCGCCGCCGCCGACCTTCGGGCTGCTCGCGCCCCAGCCGGTCGCGCCGGGCGCGCAGGAATGCGCGCGCAACCCGCGCGCCCGCTCGGCCAAGTTGCGCTGGGCGGTTCGCAATGACACGGCCGGCGCCCCTCCCCCGATAGACCGTCAGAAAACGGACGCCCTCTGGCGGGAGAAGGCGGCTCGCGCGAAGCGCGCGAAGGATGAGGGGGAGCGCTGACATGCTGCGCGTGATGAACGTCATCGCGATCGTCGTCCTGATCGGCTCGGCGGTCTATGCTTATTCGATCAAATATTCGACGCTCTACCAGGTCGAGAAACTGACCAGGCTGAAGCACGAATTGCAGGCCGAGACCGACGGCCTCGCCATGGCGCGGGCGGCATGGGCCCATGTCGCCGCGCCGGTGCGGGTCGAAGCCCTCGCCGATCAATATCTCGGCGGGCAGGTGATGCAATTGTCGCAGATCGCCAGCCTGTCCAGCCTGCCGGACAAGGGTCCGGCGACCGACGCCATCGGCAATGCGCTGAAAGACCTCGGCCTTGGCGCGACGGCGAAGCCGGCCGCGCCGGCGTCGTCGCGGACGGGGAGATAGACCATGGCGGGGGCGACCGCGCGTATCGAACCTGAATTCGAGCCGGCTCATGGCGCGCCGGCGCATCTGACGCCGTTCGATGCGCCGCCGGCTTGCGCGCCCGTGGAACCGCCCGCGCAGGCGCCGGCCCTCGCGCCCGAGCCGTCGCCCGAACCTGCGCCGCAGGCCGCGCCGCGCCGCCGCTTCAACCTGAAAAAAGCGTTGCTTGCGATCTTCGGCACGCATTTTTCCAAGAGCGGCTTCCGCATCCGGCTGGCGGCGGCGGCCTTCGGCGCGCTCTTTCTGCTGTTCATTGGCCGCCTCGCCTATCTTGGGACCAAGCCCGATCCCGAATCCCTGCGCCGCGAGGCGTCGCAGGCGGTTTCCGCCGCGCGGCCGGAAATCGTCGATCGCAATGGCCAGCTGCTGGCGATGGACATCAAGGTGATGTCGGTTTTCGCCGATCCGCGCGAGATCATCGACAAGGACGAGGCGACCGAAGAAATCACCGCCATCCTGCCGGACCTCAACGCCCATGACCTGCGCGCCCGCCTCGGCGCGCGAAAAGGCTTCGTCTGGATCAAGCGCGACATTTCGCCCGCCCAGCAGCAGGCGATCTTCCGCCTCGGCCTGCCGGGCGTCGGCTTCCTGCCGGAGAACAAGCGCGTCTATCCCAACGGCCCGCTCGCCGCCCATGTCCTGGGCTTCACCAATCCCGACAACCAGGGCATAGCGGGCATCGAGAAATATCTCGACGGTCAGGGCCTGTCCGACCTGCACGACGCCGGCTTCAAGCTCACCCAGGAAAATCTCGCGCCCGTCGCCTTGTCGCTCGACATGCGCGCCACCCACGCCGTGCGCGACGAACTCGTCCAGGCGATGAAGCGCTTTTCGGCCAAGGCCGCCGCCGCCGCGATCATGGACGTGAACACCGGCGAAGTTCTCGCCGAAGCCTCGCTGCCCGATTACGATCCGGCCAATCCGGTCGACGCGCTCAAGCCCAATGCGATCAACCAGCTCACTGTCGGCGTCCATGAAATGGGCTCGACGTTCAAGGCGCTGACGCTTTCCATGGCGTTGGAATCGGGCAAGGCGACGCTCAACACAAGGGTCGACGTCAGCAGTCCGCTGCACGCCGGCCACAGTCTCATCCACGATTTCGAGCCGCAGCACCGTCCGCTGTCGCTGCCGGAAATCTTCACCTATTCGTCCAATATCGGCTCGGCGAAACTGGCTCTGGCGGTCGGGGTCGAGAATCACCAGGCCTTTCTGCGCAAGATGGGCCAGCTCACCCGGATGCGCACCGAACTGCCGGAGAATTCCGCGCCGATCGTCCCGCGCCATTGGGGCGAGGTCTCGACCATGACCATCGCTTTCGGCCACGGTCTGGCGGTCGCGCCGCTCCAGGCGATGATGGCGGTCGCCGCTTTGGTCAATGGCGGCTATCTGATCACGCCGACCTTCCTCAAGCGGCCCGACGGGTTCGACAAGACGAGCCAACAGCAGGTCGTCAAGCCGACGACCAGCGAGTCGCTGCGTTATATCCTGCGGCTCAACGCCATCGTCGGCACCGCGAAAAAGGCCAATATTCCCGGCTATTTCGTCGGCGGCAAGACCGGCACGGCGGAAAAGGTGGTCGCCGGCCATTACGCCAAGCACAAGGTGTTCACGACTTTCATGGCGCTCGTGCCGGCCGACAAGCCGCGCTACCTGTTCATGACGGTGATGGACGAGCCGCAGGGCCTCAAGGAGGACGGTTTCTGGGACACCGCCGCCTATAATTCCGGCTATGTCACCGGCAGGCTGGTCGAGCGCGTCACGCCTTTGCTCGGCCTTGCGCCGCGCCTCAACCTGCCGACCGAACCCTTCCCCCTGCTGGCGCGCATGGGCTATGGCTTCGCCAACGCCCCGCCGATCACGGGGCCGGGAGACCATTGATGCGCCTTGCCGAACTACTGCCCGACGCACCGGAAAATTGGCGCGGCCTCGACGTGACCGGCGTGACGGCGGACAGCCGCGCCGTCACGCCCGGCGCGCTGTTTTTCGCTTTGGCCGGCGCCAAAGCCGACGGCATGCAGTTCGCCGCCCAGGCTCTGGCCGCCGGGGCCGCGGCGGTGGTCGGCGAAAAGGCTGCGCCGCCGGCGCTGGCCGGCGCGCCCTATATTCAGGTCGCCGATGCGCGGAAGCGCCTGTCGCTGGCGGCGGCGGCGCTCTTTCCCCGCCAGCCGGAAAAAATCGTCGCGGTCACCGGCACATCGGGCAAGACGTCGGTCGCCGATTTCACCCGCCAGATTTTCGCCTTCTGCGGCTTTGCGGCGGCCTCGCTCGGCACGATCGGCGTCGTCAAGCCCGCCGGCGCGGTTTACGGCGCGCTGACCACGCCCGACCCCGTGACCCTGCACAAGACCCTCGACGCCTTGGCGGGCGAGGGCGTGACCCATCTGGCGATGGAAGCCTCCTCGCATGGCCTCGACCAGCGCCGGCTCGACGGCGTGCGCCTCACCGCCGCCGGCTTCACCAATCTCTCGCGCGATCATCTCGATTATCACGCCAATCTCGACGACTATCTCGCCGCCAAGCTGCGGCTGTTCACGGATTTGCTGAAACCGGGCCAGACGGCGGTGGTCGCCGCCGACGGCGACCATGCCGGGCAGGTGATCGAAGCTTGCCGCGCCCATGGATTGAACCTGTTCACCGTCGGCGCCAAAGGCGAGAACCTGCGCCTGAAAGAGGCGCGCGCGGAAAATTTTGCGCTGCGGCTCGACCTGGTGTTCGAAGGCCGCGACATCGCCGTAAAACTGCCGCTCGCCGGCCTGTTCCAGGCGGAAAACGCGCTTGTTGCGGCGGGTCTTGCGCTCGCCGCCGGGGCGCCGCCGGAAAAAGTCTTCGCCGCGCTGGAAATCCTGCGTGGCGCGCCGGGGCGTCTGGAGCGCG
Organism: uncultured Pseudomonadota bacterium; assembly: GCA_963727035.1. Classification (GTDB taxonomy): domain Bacteria; phylum Pseudomonadota; class Alphaproteobacteria; order Rhizobiales; family Beijerinckiaceae; genus Rhodoblastus. The sequence goes on from CAVSEY010000029.1 coordinate 28,978, forward strand.
TCGGCGACCGCGACGGCGCGCCGGTTTTCGTCGATTACGCCCACAAGCCCGACGCGCTGGAAAAGGCGCTGTCCGCGCTGCGGCCTTTCGCCAGAAGGCGCCTCGTCGTCGTCTTCGGCTGTGGCGGCGACCGCGACGCCGGCAAGCGTCCGATCATGGGCGAGATCGCCGCGCGCTGCGCCGACGCCGTCATCGTCACCGACGACAATCCGCGCAGCGAGGACGCAGGCTCGATCCGGGCGCAAATTCTCGCCGCCGCGCCGGGCGCCCGCGAGATCGGCGACCGCGCGCGGGCCATTCGCGCCGGCGTCGCCCTGCTCGGCGAGGGCGACCTGCTGCTCATCGCCGGCAAGGGCCATGAAACCGGGCAGATCGTCGGCAAGAACGTGCTGCCCTTTTCCGACCAGGACGAGGCGCGCGCCGCGCTGAGGGAGGTGTCCGCATGAGCGAGACTCTGTGGAGCGGCCTCGGTCTCGTCGCGCCGTTGCGGGCGCGGGTGCTCGGCCTGCCGCCGCAAGGCGTGACCGGAATTTCGATCGACACCCGCACCCTTCAGCCGGGCGACCTGTTTTTCGCGATTCATGGCGACCGCGCCGACGGCCACGATCATGTCGGCGCGGCGTTCGAGCGCGGCGCGCTCGCGGCGGTGGTGGACGAAGCCCATGCCGACGCGCTGAAACACCTCGGGACGCTTTACATCGTCCATGACGCGCTCAAGGCGCTGGAAGGGCTCGGCCGCGCGGCGCGCAAGCGCAGCAAGGCGCGGATCATCGCCGTGACCGGTTCGGTGGGCAAGACCTCGACCAAGGAAATGCTGCGCAAAGTCCTGTCCGACGCCGGCCCGACCCATGCCTCGGACAAGTCCTACAACAATCATTGGGGCGTGCCGCTCACGCTCGCCCGCCTGCCGGAAAGCGCGCGCTACGCGGTGTTCGAGATCGGCATGAATCACGCCGGCGAGATCGCGGCTCTGGTCGACATGGTCCGCCCGCATGTCGCCGTCGTCACCCATGTCGCGCCGGTCCATCTCGAACATTTTTCCGGCGTCGAGGACATCGCCCGCGCCAAGGCCGAGATTTTCTCAGGGATCGTCAAGGGCGGCGTCGCTGTTCTCAATCGCGATATCGAGACCTTCCCGATTCTGAAGGCCGCGGCCGAGGCTTCGCCCGCCGGCTATGTCCTGAGTTTCGGCGAAGATCTCGCCGCCGACGCCCAGCTGACCCGGTTCGATCCCGAGGCGACGTTTTCGCGGGTTTCCGCGCGCCTTCTCGGCAAGGACCTGCATTTCCGGCTCGGCGCGCCGGGGCGCCACATGGCGATCAACGCGCTGGCCGTCCTGCTCGCCGGCCGCGCCGTGGGCGTCGATTTCCCGGCGATCGCCGATTCGCTCGCCGAGGTCGCGCCGGCGCAGGGACGGGGCCAGCGCGAAGCGCTGCGGCGCGACCGCGACGACGCCGAAAGCGCCTTCGTGCTGATCGACGAAAGCTACAACGCCAATCCCGCCTCGATGCGCGCGGCGATCGACCTTCTCGGCGCGGCGTTGCCTTCGCGCGACGGCCGGCGCGTCGCGGTCCTGGGCGACATGCTGGAGCTGGGGCCGGCCGCGCCCGAACTGCATGCCGCGCTGCAACACGACCTGGCGCGCAACAATGTCGATCTCGTTTTCGCCGCCGGGCCGCTGACGCGCCATCTTTTCGACGCGCTGCCGCCCGACAAGCGCGGCGCATGGGCCGAATCGGCCGCTCGCGCTGGAGCCTTTGGTCGCGGAAGCCCTGCGCGCCGGCGACGTGGTCATGGTCAAGGGCTCCAACGGCTCGAAACTGCATGCGCTCGTCGCTGGCCTCAAAAGCCGATTCGCGGCGCCGGAACCGCAAAAAGTCGAGGAACTCCGATGCTGATCTGGCTCGCGGCGCTGTCCCATCATCTCAGCCCGCTGAACGTTTTTCGCTACATCACGTTTCGCGCCGCCGGCGCCACCGCGACCGCGCTCGCCTTCGTTTTCTTCTTCGGCCCGTCGGTCATCGCTTCGCTGCGGATCAAGCAAGGCAAGGGCCAGCCGATCCGCGCCGACGGCCCGCAATCGCATCTGGCGAAACGCGGCACGCCGACCATGGGCGGCCTGATGATCATCGCCGGACTGACGGTCTCGACGGTGCTCTGGGCCAATCCCCGGAGCGCCTATGTCTGGATCGTCCTTTTCGTGACCCTGAGCTTCGGCGCGATCGGCTTCTATGACGATTATCTCAAGGTCACCAAGCAGAGCCACAAGGGCTATTCCGGCCGCTCCCGCCTCGGCGCCGAGGCGGGGATCGCCATGCTCGCGGCTTATTTCATGATGTGCGCCTCGGCCACCGGGCCGGTGGCCAGTATCGGCGATTTCTTCGCCGCTTTCGCCGCGCCCTTCAACGCCGCCGCGCCGGCGACCAAGCTGGCGGCGCCCTTCATCCATGGCTGGATCTTCGATCTCTCCTGGTTCTTCATGCCCTTCGCCGCTTTCGTCATCGTCGGCGCCGGCAATGCGGTCAATCTCACCGACGGGCTCGACGGCCTCGCCATCGTGCCGGTGATGATCGCCTCGGCGGCCTTCGGCATCATCGCCTATCTCGCCGGCAACGACATTTTCGCCCATTACCTCGGGATCAATTACGTCCCCGCGGCCGGCGAACTGACGGTGATGATCGGCGCGATGATCGGCGCGGGCCTCGGCTTCCTGTGGTTCAACGCGCCGCCGGCCCAGATCTTCATGGGCGACACCGGTTCGCTGGCGCTGGGCGGCATGCTCGGCGCCACAGCGGTGGCGATCAAGCACGAGATCGTGCTGGCGATTGTCGGCGGCCTGTTCGTGATGGAGGCGCTCTCCGTCATCGTCCAGGTGGCGTCCTTCAAGATGACCGGCAAGCGCGTGTTCAAGATGGCGCCGATCCACCATCATTTCGAGCAATTGGGCTGGGCCGAGCCCCAGGTCGTGGTGCGGTTCTGGATCATCGCCTTCGTCCTGGCCCTTATCGGCCTGACCACACTGAAGGTGCGCTGATGATCCCGATCACCTCTTTCGCCGGCCAGTCGGTCGCCTTGTTCGGCCTTGGCGGCTCCGGCCTGTCCACGGCCAGGGCCCTCGCCGCCGGCGGCGCCCAGGTAAGCGCCTGGGACGATTCGCCCGCCGCGCTCGACAAGGCCGCCACGGAGGGAATCCGCCTCGACGATCTGCGCCAGGCCGACTGGTCCGCTTTCGCGGCGCTGATCCTCGCGCCGGGCGCGCCGCTCACCCATCCCGCGCCGCACTGGACCGTCGAATCTGGCGCGCGCGGCGAATGTCGAGGTGATCGGCGACATCGAATTGTTCTGCCGCGAGCGCGCGCTTCATGCGCCCGCCGCGCCGCTGGTCGCGATCACCGGCACCAACGGCAAGAGCACGACCACGGCGCTGATCGCCCATATCCTGCGCGAGGCGGGTTTCGACGTGCAACTCGGCGGCAATATCGGGACGCCGATCCTCGACCTGGAGCCGCCGTCGCCCGAGCGCGTCCACGAGCGCGCTTATGTCGTCGAATGTTCGAGCTACCAGATCGATCTCGCGCCCTCGCTCAACCCGAGCGTCGGCCTGCTGCTCAATCTGACCCCGGATCATCTCGACCGCCACGCAACGATGGAGAATTACGCGGCGATCAAGCGCCGTCTGGTCGAGTCGTCCGATTTCGCCGTCGTCGGGCGCGACGACGACTGGTGCGAGGCGATCTTCCAATATCTCAAGGGCGCCGGCCATGCGGTGGTGGGGATTTCCAACAGCCGGCCCAACGCCTTGGGGACCGTCAGTCTCGACATGGGCCACCTTCGCCGCACCTTCGCTTTGCCGATGTTGCGGACGCTCGAGGAAAATCTGTTCGATCTGTCGCGCGCGCCGGCCCTGCGCGGCGCCCATAACGCGCAGAACGCGGCCGCCGCTTTCGCCGCCTGCGAGCGGCTCGGCCTTCCCCATGACGAGATCGGGCTCGGCATGCGCAGCTTCCCCGGCCTCGCCCACCGCATGGAGCAGGTGGGACGCCGGGCCAAGGTCCTGTTCGTCAACGACAGCAAGGCGACCAACGCCGACGCGGCGGAAAAGGCCTTGCTGAGCTTCGACGAGATTTTCTGGATCCTGGGCGGCAAGGCCAAGGCCGGCGGGATCGAGCCGCTGCGGCCGCTGTTCGGCAAGGTCCGCAAGGCCTATCTGATCGGCGAGGCGGCGCAGGATTTCGCCGCCACGCTCGAAGGCGCCGTCGCTTACGAACATTGCGGAACGCTGGATGTCGCAGTTGCTTCGGCGGCCCGCGACGCCGAGGCGAGCGACGCGGCCGAACCGGTCGTGCTGCTGTCGCCGGCCTGCGCGTCTTTCGATCAATACGCCAATTTCGAGAAGCGCGGCGACGCCTTCCGCGGTTACGTGGCCGGCCTGCTGGCGGAGGACGCCGTGCAGGACGCCGTGCAGGACGGTTGACTTGAACAGGCGGCCAAGCGTCGCAAATCTCCGACGCCGGCGGCGGCCGGCCAGGAGCGAACGCCATCAGGGCGTCGCAAGACGCCCGTCCGACGACGGCCGATCGGCCGAACTGAGGCAAGGGTCGCCATCGCGCCAGCGCGCCGGCGAACAAATCGAAGGAAAGGCGCCATGATCTCTCGCGCGGAACGCTCGGCGATCGCCGATTGGTGGTGGACGGTCGATCGCTGGCAGCTCCTCGGCGTCGGCGCCCTGATCGTGCTCGGGCTGGTTCTGGTGATGGGCGGCAGCCCGCCGGTGGCGGACCGGCTTCATCTGCCGCCGTTCCATTTCGTCAACCGGCAGGCCGAATTCCTGGTTCCGACGGTCGTCATCATGCTGGCGCTGTCCTTCCTGTCGCCGCGTCTGGTGCGGCGGACGGCGCTGGCGATCTATGTCGCCTCGATGGGGCTGATTTTCGCCGCTCTGCTGTTCGGCCACGAGGTGAAGGGCGCCAAGCGCTGGATTTTCGGCGTCCAGCCGTCGGAATTCCTGAAACCGGCCTTTGTCGTCCTCGCCGCCTGGGCGATTTCCGAAGGCGCGAAACGCCGCCATCTGCCGGGCAACTGGATCGCGATCCTGCTCTTTCCCGCGACGGTCGCGCCGCTGATCCTTCAGCCCGACTTCGGCCAGACCATGCTGTTGTCGCTGGTCTGGGGCGCGCTGTTCTTCATGGCCGGCCTGCATTGGTTCTGGCTCGGCGGGCTTGGCGCCGCCGGCGCTGTTTCCGTGACGCTGGCTTATAAATTCGTGCCTCATGTGCGCTCGCGCATCATGCATTTCCTCGACCCCGGCCAGATTGGCGGCATAGCCGACACGTTCCAGGTGGACACGGCGCGCGACAGTTTCATCTCCGGCGGCTGGATCGGCAAGGGGCCGGGCGAGGGCGTGCTCAAGCAGGTTCTGCCGGACGCCCACACCGATTTCATCTTTGCCGTCACCGGCGAGGAATTCGGCTTGCTGTTCTGCATGTTCATCGTCGGGGTCTACGCCTTCATCGTGCTGCGCGCCTTGCTCAAGGCGGCGCGCGACGACGATCCGTTCTGCCGTTTCGCCGCCGCCGGGCTCGCGCTTCTGTTCGGCCTCCAGGCTTCGATCAACATGGCGGTGAATCTCCATCTGATGCCGGCCAAGGGCATGACCTTGCCGTTCATTTCCTACGGCGGGTCGTCGCTGTTGTCGCTCGGAATCACCGTCGGCTTCCTGCTCGCGGTCACCCGCAAGCGGCCGAAATCCGCCGTCCTTTTCGACCACGCCGAGCCTGAGGCCGCCGGCGCAGCGGTGGGAGTCCCGGCGGAATGAGTTCCGGGGCGATGAAGGACAACCTGATTCTGGTCGCCGCCGGAGGAACCGGCGGCCACCTCTTTCCCGCGCAGGCGCTCGCCCACGCCCTGGCGGCCCGCGGGGCGCGGGTGCGCCTCGCCACCGACGAGCGCGCCCTGCGCTACGGCGGCGATTTTCCCGCCGAGGAAATTCACGAAATCGCCTCGGCGACGCCGACGTCGGGCGGGCTCGCCGCCAAGATTTCGGCGGCGCTGACCCTTGGGAAAGGCGTTGTCGCGGCCTACAGGCTCCTCGGCGCGATAAAACCTCGCGCGGTGGTGTCCTTCGGCGGCTATCCCACCGTGCCGCCGGCTTTGGCCGCCTCGCTGCGCGCGCTTCCGCTGATCCTGCACGAACAGAACGCGGTGATGGGCCGCGCCAACCGCTTTCTGGCCAAGCGCGCGGAGAAAATCGCCTGCGGCTTTCCCACGCTCGAAGGCCTGCCCGACGCGCTGCGCGACCGCGTCGTCCATGTCGGCAATCCGGTCCGCCCCTTGGTCCTGGAGGCGGCGCGCGCGGCCTATCCCGGTTTCGGCGACGGGCGCCTGCGCCTGCTGGTGACCGGCGGCTCGCAGGGCGCGCGGATCATGTCCGACGTGGTCCCGGCGGCGATCGACCTGCTCGCGCCCGAGCAGCGGGCGCGGCTCGTCATCGTGCAGCAGGCGCGCGGCGAGGATCTTGCGCGGGTCCAGGAGGCCTATCGCCGCCTGAACGTGAATTTCGAGGCCGCGTCCTTTTTTCCGGATCTGCCCCGGCGCATGGCGGAGGCCCATCTGGTGCTGGCGCGCTCCGGCGCCTCGACGGTGTCGGAGCTGGCGGTCATCGGCCGTCCGTCGATTCTCGTGCCTTTTCCCCATGCGCTCGACGCCGACCAGGCGGCCAACGCCAGGCATCTGGAAAGGACCGGCGCGGCGGAGGTGATGCGCCAGACCGGCTTCACCCCGGAATGGCTGGCCGACAGGCTCGCCCGGGCGCTCGACGATCCCGAGGACTTGACGCGGCGCGCGCAAGCGGCCAAGAGCGCGGGCATTCCCGACGCCGCCGAACGTCTGGCCGATCTGGCCCTCATGACCGCCGGGCTTTAGAACCCCGCGCGGCATTCCTGGAGTTTCGCCAATGAAGTTGCCGAGCAAACTTGGGCCCATCCATTTCGTCGGGATCGGCGGCATCGGCATGTCGGGCATCGCCGAAGTGCTGCTCAATCTCGGCTATGACGTCCAGGGCTCGGACGCTTCCGACAACGCCAATGTCAAGCGCCTGCGGGAAAAGGGCGCGCGCGTCTTCGTCGGCCACGACGCCCGCAACCTGGGAGACGCCGCGGTCGTGGTGGTCTCGACCGCGATCAAGCGCGACAATCCCGAACTCGCCGCCGCGCGCGAAAGACGCCTGCCGGTCGTGCGCCGCGCCGAAATGCTCGCCGAACTGATGCGGCTCAAGCAATGCGTCGCCATCGCCGGGACCCACGGCAAGACCACGACGACCTCGCTGGTTGCGACCCTGCTCGACGCCGGCGGGCTCGACCCCACCGTCATCAACGGCGGCATCATCAACGCCTATGGCACCAATGCGCGGCTTGGCGGCGGCGACTGGATGGTGGTCGAGGCGGACGAGAGCGACGGCACGTTCCTGAAACTGCCCGCCGATGTCGCGGTGGTCACCAATATCGACCCCGAGCACCTCGACCATTTCAAGACCTATGACGCGATCAAGGAGGCTTTTCGCGCCTTTGTCGAGAACCTGCCATTTTACGGCTTCGCGGTCATGTGCCTCGACCATCCCGCGGTGCAGGAGCTGGTCGGCAAGATCGAGGACCGCCGGGTCGTCACCTATGGCGAAAATCCGCAGGCCGACGCGCGCCTTTCCCATATCGACCTTTCCGGCGGCGTGTCGCGCTTCACCGTGACCCTGCGCGACCGCCTCCAGGGCCGCGAGGACGTTCTCGCCGACCTCACTCTGCCCATGCCCGGCCATCACAACGCCCTCAACGCGACCGCCGCGATCGCGGTCGCCCATCAGCTCGGCGTCAGCCTCGACAACATCCGCAAGGGCCTCGCCGCTTTCGGCGGCGTCAAGCGCCGCTTCACCCGCGTCGGCGAATGGAACGGCGTCACGATCTTCGACGATTACGGCCACCATCCGGTCGAGATTGCGGCGGTGCTGCGCGCCGCCCGCGCCTCGACGCCGCACAAGGTCATCGCCGTCGCCCAGCCGCATCGCTACACCCGCCTGCAGTCGCTGTTCGACCAGTTCGCCACCTGTTTCAACGACGCCAACACGGTCATCGTCGCCGACGTCTATGCGGCGGGCGAGGCGCCGATCGAGGGCGTCGACAAGGACGCCCTGGTCGCCGCGATCAAGGCCCACGGCCATCGCCAGGCGATCGCCTTGCCAAGCCCCGACGATCTGCCGGACATGGTCCGCAAAATCGCCGCGCCGGGCGATTATGTGGTGCTGCTCGGCGCCGGCAACATCACGCAATGGGCCTATGCCTTGCCCGGTCAGCTCGCCGCCGGAGACGCCGCATGAGTCGGTCTTGCCTTGTCATTCGCCATGTCGCCTTCGAGGATCTGGGCGTTCTGGGGATGCTCCTGCCCGAGCTTGGCTTCGAGATTCGTTATTTCTCGGCCGGCGTTCAGCCTTTTCCCGTCGAGGAAATGCAAGACTGCGATCTGCTGGTCGTGCTGGGCGGCCCGATCGGCGTTTACGAGGTCGAGACCTATCCCTGGCTGGTCGATGAGACCGCCGCGATCGGCGAGCGCCTGCGCGCGAAAAAGCCGACGCTCGGCATTTGTCTTGGCGCGCAATTGATGGCGGCCTCGCTCGGCGCGCGGGTCGGGCCGGGGCCGGCGAAGGAAATTGGCTACGCCCCCTTGAGCCTGACGCCGCCCGGGCTGAATTCGGTGCTGGCGCCGCTCGATGGACCAGCCCGTGCTTCATTGGCATGGCGACAATTTCGACCTGCCGCGCGGCTCGGTTCGTCTGGCTTTCACCGCCGCCTGTCCCAATCAGGCTTTCGCCCTCGGCTCCTATGCGCTCGGCCTGCAATTTCATGTCGAGGTTCCGCCGGAAACCATCGAAAGCTGGCTGATCGGCCATGCGGTCGAATTGGCGGCGGCGAAAATCCGGCCGGCCAGTCTGCGCAAGCAGGCGACGCAATTCGGCGCGGCGACGGCCGCGCTGGGCGCCGAAGTCGTGACGTCCTGGCTGGAAGGCGCTTTCGCGTGAGCACGGCTCCGCCCGACCTGGCCGCGCGCGTCGCCGCCGCCGCGCCTGAAACACGCGGACGGCTGGCGGCAGGGGTCGAACTTGCGCCCTTCACCTGGTTTCGCGTCGGCGGGCCGGCCGAAGTTCTGTTCAATCCGGCCGACGAAGCCGACCTCGCTTATTTCCTGAAAAACCTGCCCGACGACATTCCGGTCACGACCGTCGGCCTCGGCTCCAATCTGATCGTGCGCGACGGCGGCGTCGAAGGTGTGGTGATTCGTCTTGGCGGCAAGGTTTTCGGCGAGATCGCGGTGGAGGAAGGTTTCAGGCTGCGCGCCGGCGCGGCGGCGCCCGACATGCGCGTCGCCAAGGTCGCGGCGGAGGCGGGGATCGACGGCCTCGCCTTCTTGCGCGGCATTCCCGGCGCCATCGGCGGCGCCCTGCGGATGAACGCCGGCGCCCATGGCGGCGAAACCAGGGACGTCCTGGTTTGCGCGCGCGGCGTCAACCGCAGGGGCGAGATCGTCGAATTCCCTGTTGCGGACCTCCACATGACCTATCGCCACAGCGAGGCCCCGGAGGATGTGATCTTCACCAGCGCGCTTTTTCAGGGCCGGCCGGGCGAGCCCGAAAAAATCCTCGCCGAGATGGAGCGGATCACCGAGGCGCGGGAGAAATCGCAGCCGATCCGCGAAAAGACCGGCGGCTCGACCTTCAAGAATCCGCCCGGCGAGAAGGCCTGGGCCTTGATCGACCGCGCCGGCTGCCGCGGCCTCGTGCTCGGCGACGCCCAGGTTTCGCAGATGCACTGCAATTTCCTGATCAATCGCGGCGCGGCCACCGCCGCCGACATCGAAAATCTCGGCGAGTTGGTCCGCGCCAGGGTCAAGGCCGCCACCGGCATGGAATTGCAATGGGAAATCAAGCGCATTGGCGTGGAAAAGTAACGCCATGATGTTCCACCTGACGTCATTGCGAACGAAGCGACGCAATCCAACTCTCAACCTGTCGCAAGGTCGTTTGGATTGCTTCGTCGCTTGCGCTCCTCGCAATGACATTTGCCAAGGGCGAAGAAAATGACCAGACATGTCGCCGTCCTGATGGGCGGCTTTTCCAGCGAGCGCGGCGTCTCCCTGCGCTCGGGCGAGGCCTGCGCCAAGGCGCTCGAAGGCCAGGGCTACAAGGTTTCGCGCGTCGATGTCGGCCGCGACGTTGCGGAAGTTCTCGCAAGGCTCAAGCCGGACGCCGCGCTCAACGCCTTGCACGGGCCGGGCGGCGAGGACGGAATCATCCAGGGCGTGCTGGAATTGTTGCGCATCCCCTACAGCCATTCCGGCGTGCTGGCTTCGGCGCTCGCCGCCAACAAGGAAAAGGCCAAGATCGTCTTCGCCGCGGCGGGCGTTCCGGTTCCCGCCGGCAAGACGGTCTCGCGCTTCGAGGCGGCGAAAGAGCATGTCCTGCCGCCGCCCTATGTGCTCAAGCCGATTTCGGAAGGCTCATCCTACGGCGTGTTCATCGTCAAGGAGGGAACCTCGCATCCGCCACAGGAGTTGCTGCGCCCCGACTGGTCCCATGGCGACCTGATGCTGGCGGAAAGATATGTTGCCGGCCGCGAGTTGACCTGTGCGGTGATGGGGGACCGGGCGCTGGGCGTCACCGAAATCAAGGCCGTGTCGAGCGAATGGTACGATTTCGATTCCAAATATGCCCCTGGGGGGTCAATTCATGAACTTCCCGCAAAAGTTAAAGGAAATATTTACCAACTTGTTCAAGATTTGGCGTTGAAGGCGCACAGGGCCCTCGGATGCCGCGGCATGAGCCGAACCGACTTCCGTTACGACGACCGCCCCGGAGGTACGGGCGAACTCGTCGTTCTGGAAGTCAACACTCAGCCGGGAATGACCGAGACCTCCCTTGCGCCCGAAATGGCCGCTTATGCCGGCGTTCCGTTCGGTGAGCTTGTGAAATGGATGGTGGAAGACGCCTCCTGCGACCGGTAGATGGGCTTGATCCGGCCCTCGCCTCGTCGCGCGCCGGGCTCGCGGGCGCCGCGGCCGGCCCCTTTCAGGGCTTTTCCTTCTTCCATGCGCGCGCCGCGGGCCGCGCCAAGGCCGCGCCCAGACCAGCGCCACGGCGCAAGCCTCGCCGCCATGAGGAATCCGGCGCGCTCGCGACCTTTCTGAGACTGCCGGGCCTCGGCTCCGTCCTCGCCATCGGCTTGCTCGCGGGGGCCGGCGTGCTCGGCGCGGTCGCCAACGGTCAATATGCCGCTTTCGTTGACGACTATGGCGCGCCCAGCGACATTGTCGCGCGCGCGCTCGGCTTCGGGATCGACTCGGTCACCATCGCCGGCCAGCACGAAGTGACCGAAAAGCAGATTCTCGCGATCGCCGGGGTCGATTCCAAGCAATCGCTGCTGTTCCTGGACGCCGGCGCGTTGCGCGACCGCCTGCTCGCCTTGCCGCTGATCAAGAACGCCAGCGTCCGCAAGTTTTTCCCGGGCCGCCTGGTCATCGACGTGACCGAGCGCAAGCCTTACGGCCTGTGGCAGAAGGACGGCGCGGTCTCGATCGTCGCCGCCGATGGCGCGCCGATCGACAAGTTGAACAATCCGAAATTCGAGTCCCTGCCTTTCGTCGTCGGCGACGGCGCCAACGAGCGGATCGGCGAATATGTCGCGCTGCTCGACGGCGCCGGCGATTTGCGCGGCAAGATCCGCGCCGGCGTGCTGGTGTCGCGGCGGCGCTGGAACCTGAAGATGACCTCCGGCGTGGACGTGCTGCTGCCCGAGGCCAATCCGCAACAGGCGGTCGCCATCCTGGCGCGGCTCGAAGCCGAATCCGGCCTGATCGAAAAGGCGGTCGTCGCCCTCGACCTGCGCGTTCCGGGCAAGTTGTATGTGCGCCTGACCGAGGAGGCCGCCGCCGCGCGCGCCGCCCAGTCGCATGCGAAGGGAGCGCATAAATGATCGCTTCCGTGCACCTGCCCCGGATCAAGCCGATCTCCACGCGCAAGAGCTCGATCCTCTGCGTGCTCGACGTCGGCGCCTCAAAGGTGGTCTGCCTGATCGCCAAGCTTGTTCCGGCCGAACCGTCCGACCTTCTGCGCGGCCGCACCCACCGCACGCGCATCCTCGGCATCGGCCATCAGCGGTCGCGCGGCATCAAGGGCGGCGTGGTCATCGACATGGACGAAACCGAAGCCGCGATCCGCCTCGCGGTCGACGCCGCCGAGCGCATGGCCAAGGCGCAGGTCGAAAGCGTGATCGTCGCCAATCACGGCGGCCGTCTCGGCTCGGCCTATTTCCACGCCCATGTGCCGGTCGCCCGCAGCGTCTCGGAGAACGACATCCATCGCGTGCTGGAGGCGACCAGCCTGCGCACCGCCCAGCAGGGCCGGGCGATCCTGCACAGCCTGCCGACCGGCTTCGCCCTCGACGGCGCCGGCGGCATCCGCGATCCCAAGGGCATGATGGGCGAGGCGCTCGGCGCCGACCTTCATGTCGTCAGCGCGGACGCGGCGGCGCTCAGCAATCTTCTGCTCGCCGTCGAGCGCTGCCACCTGTCGATCGAGGCGGTGGTCGCGACGCCTTATGCGTCCGGACTCGCGGTTCTCGTGGACGACGAGGCGGTGCTCGGCGCGACCGTGCTCGACCTCGGCGGCGGTTCCGTCGGCGTCGGCGTGTTCCGCGACGGCAAGCTGATGCACAGCGACGCCTTCGCCGTCGGCGGCAAGCACGTCACCATGGATATCGCGCGCGGCCTCAACACCCGGCTCGCCGACGCCGAGCGGCTCAAGACGCTCTACGGCAGCGCCATCTCCTCGCCTTCGGACGACCGCGAAACCCTGACGATTCCGCAGGTCGGCGACGACGGCGACGGCGCGATCCATATTTCCAAATCGCAGCTCACGCGCATCATTCGCCCGCGGGTCGAGGAAATTCTCGAACTGGCGCGCGACCGGCTCAGGGCCGCGGGTTTCCCGCCGACCTCCGGCTGCCGGATCGTTCTGACCGGCGGCGCGAGCCAGCTTACCGGCCTGCCCGAAGCGGCGCGGCGCATTCTCGGCGGCCAGATCCGCGTCGGGCGTCCGCTCGGCGTCCAGGGCATGCCGGAATCGGCGAAAAGCCCCGGCTTTTCGGCCTCTGTCGGGCTGCTGGTCTATCCGCAATTCTCGAATGTCGAATATTTCGAGCCAAGCCGCTCCAGCGGGGGCGAGGAGCGGCGGTCGGCGGGCTATTTCGGCAGGGTCGGACGCTGGATCAAGGACAGTTTCTAGAAGTGAAAGACGACGCCGCCGTATGGCGGCAGGGTTCAAAGGCAAAGGGCGCGAGCGCGCAGCTCCAGGGAACAAGAGGACAGAAAATGACGATCAACTTGAAAGCGCCGGAATTGCGTGAACTCAAGCCCCGCATCATGGTGTGCGGCGTGGGGGGCGCGGGCGGCAACGCCGTCAACAACATGATCGATTCCGGTCTCGCCGGCGTCGATTTCATCGTCGCCAACACCGACGCCCAGGCGCTGACCAGCTCCAGGGCCGAGCGCATCATCCAGATGGGCCTGCAGGTGACCGAGGGCCTCGGCGCCGGCTCGCAGCCGGAAGTCGGCCGCGCCTCGGCGGAGGAAGCGATCGAGGAAATCCGCGATCATCTCGCCGGCGCCCATATGGTCTTCGTCACCGCCGGCATGGGCGGCGGCACCGGCACCGGCGCGGCCCCGGTCATCGCCCGCACCGCACGCGACATGGGCATACTGACCGTCGGCGTGGTCACCAAGCCGTTCCAGTTCGAGGGCATTCGCCGCATGCGAATCGCCGATCTGGGCATCGAGGAGCTGCACAAGGCGGTCGACACCCTGATCGTCATCCCGAACCAGAACCTGTTCCGCGTCGCCAACGAGAAGACGACCTTCGCCGACGCCTTCTCCATGGCCGACCAGGTGCTCTATTCCGGCGTCGCCTGCATCACCGACCTGATGGTGCGCGAGGGCCTGATCAATCTCGATTTCGCCGACGTGCGCGCCATCATGCGCGACATGGGCAAGGCGATGATGGGCACCGGCGAGGCCACCGGCGAACGCCGCGCCATCCTCGCCGCCGAGGCCGCCATCGCCAATCCGCTGCTCGACGAAGTGTCGATGAAGGGCGCGAAGGGCCTGCTGATCTCGATCACCGGCGGCAACGATCTCACCCTCTATGAAGTGGACGAAGCCGCCAGCCGCATCCGCCAGGAAGTGGACGAAGACGCCAATATCATCCTCGGCGCGACCTTCGACCATGGCCTGGAAGGCGTGATCCGCGTCTCCGTGGTCGCCACCGGCATCGACAAGCCCGCCGGCGCCTCCGAATTGAACGATCAGCGCGTCGCGGCCGAGGCGGTCGAGCGCCTGCGCCTCCAGGCGGCGGCCCGCCAGGCCGAGGCCCCGCAGCCCGCGCGTCCCGCGCCTGCGCCGGAAGCCTATTATGCGCCTCAAGCCGTCGAGGCGGCGCCTCAGCCCGCGCCCGCGCCGCAGCCGGTCCCGGCTTATGCGCCGCCGCCGGCCGCCGAACAGATCTATGCGCCGCATCATCCCGATGTGCAGATCAAGCGCATGCCGGCGCCCCCGGCGGCCTATGCGGAACCCCCGGCCACGCCTGCGCGCCGCGTCGAGACGTCCGGGGTCGCCGAACCCTTCGTTCCGCCGCTGGCCGAACAGCCGATGCGCGCCCCGCGCATGCCCAGCATCGACGAACTGCCCCTGCCGGGCCAGAACCTGATGCGCAACGCCCAGCAGAACGCTGCGGCGCCGGACACCCGTCGCCGGACCCTGCTCGAACGTCTCGCCACCTTCGGCATGAGCCGCGCCGAGGAACATCTCGCCGCCGCGCCGGCGCCCGCGCTCCATGCGCCGATGCAGCCTCCGCCCCAGGCGCCCATGCAGGCGCCCATGCAGTCGCACGCCCAGGCTCCCGCGGGCTATGCGCCGCGCCCCGCCCAGCCCTCGCCGGTTCACGCGGAATATGCGAAGCGGCCGCCGGCTCAGCGCCCGGCCGCCACGATCGACGCCAATGGCCGCGGCTATCCGCGCGCCGAAGAGGATCACCTCGAAATTCCCGCCTTCCTGCGGCGTCAATCGAGCTGACAAGGCCGCAACCGCGGCGTAAGAAGCAAAAACCCGCCGCGTGGCGGGTTTTTGTCGTCATGACGATCCTGATCGGGCCAGAGTTTGACTATTGATTGAGGCTAACGCGTCGAAAATGAGGTTAATTTGTAACAGGGGCGTAAGAAAGAGTGATTTGTGAGGACAGGCCGCAGCCGATACCTTTAATCCATGGCGAATCCATGGTTTCCGCGGCCGCGAGGCGTGTCGGGTTTGTGTTTTGGAGATTCGCCGCGTCACTTTCGGGATGGCGTTTTCGGGGCGGCGCGGCAATGTCGTGGCAAAACCGGGGCGCAACCGCAATGTTCCTGTGGCTTCACACGGGACGAGACAATGGAAAAATGATGAAGCAGCGCTTTCAGACCACGCTCCGCCAACGCATCGTTCTGGCTGGAGGGATTGGCGTCCATTCCGGCAAAGCTGTTCGTCTCGTTCTCAATCCCACCGAAGCCAACGCCGGTCTCGTGTTCCTGCGCAGCGGCCTGCCCGATGGCGGTAGCCGCACCATCGAGGCCAACTGGTCCAAGGTGACCATGACCGAGTTGTGCACCGTCATCGGCGATGGCGCGCAGCATATGGTCTCCACCATCGAACATCTGGTCGCCGCCCTGCGCGGCCTTGGGGTGGACAATTGCCTCGTCGAGGTCGATGGCCCCGAAGTTCCGATCATGGACGGCTCGGCGGCCGCTTTCGTCGAAGCCATCGACCGCGCCGGGATCGTCCGGCTCGACGCCCCGCGGCGCTATCTCAAGATTCTCAAGCCCATCCGCGTCGAACAGGGCCGCGCCTTCGCCGAACTCCTCCCGGCGGAAAAGGGTTTCCGCCTCGATGTCGAGATCGACTTCAAGAGCGAGGCGGTCGGTCGCCAGCGCAAGGTTCTCGATCTCGATCCGGCCGCGTTCCGTCGCGACCTGGCGCGCGCGCGCACCTTCGGCTTTCTCGCGGACGTCAAGAGGCTGGTCATGGCCGGCTTCGCGCTGGGCGCGTCGCTCGAAAACTCCGTCGGCATCGATGAGGACCGCATCCTCAACCCCGAGGGCCTGCGCTTCTCCGACGAATTCGTCCGCCACAAAATGCTCGACGCGGTGGGCGATCTCGCGCTGGCGGGCGCCCCGATGGTCGGCGCCTACCGGTCCTATTGCGGCGGCCACAAGCTGAATGTCGCCGTGCTGGCGGCCCTGTTCGCCGACCGGTCGGCCTATCGTTTCGTCGATTATGCGCCGGTCCCGCGCGAAGGCGCCCGCGCCGACCTCGGTCTGGTTGCGGCTCCGGTCTATATGGCGGAGCGCAACTGAACCCGCTCGCGGGGAGGTCGCGTCGCGGCGGCCGGGTCTTAAAATTGCCTCAAAAAGCCGCTTTTGCTTTTGCGTGCGCGCCGCGCTAAGCGTTGGCGGCGGCGGCGCTCGCCATGCGCGCCCTGTTGGCGCTTTCGCCGCGATATGGCTGAACCTTCCGGGCCCGGCGCGCCCGCGTGATCACGAGCGTGTTGAATGAACGATTCGCATTCCCTTGGCTTCAGGATTTTCCGCGCCCTTCTGGTCGCCGGGGCCGCATTGACCATCAGCGCGCACTCGGCCTTGAGCTTTTCGTTGGAGGATCTCAATCCCTTCGGCAAGAAGAAATACGAGATGAAGCTCGAACCGGACGTTCCGGCGGATCGCATCTATAACGAGGGCCTGATCAAGATCGACCATCATGATTACGAGGCCGCCGCCAAGCAGTTCGCCAGTCTGCAGAAGCAATATCCGTTCAGCGAATGGGCGCGCAAAGGCCTGGTGATGGAGGTCTACTCCAATTACCTCAGCCATTCCTACGTCGAAGCGTCCACCGCCGCCGACCGCTATATCTCGCTCTATCCCAATTCCGACGACGCGCCTTATGTGAACTATCTCGCCGGGCAGGCGATGTATGGCGACATGCCCGATGTCCAGCGCGACCAGGACCGCGTCGTCAAGGCGTTGAAATATTACCAGACCGTGGTCGACAAATATCCCAAGTCGAAATACGCCGCGGACTCGCGTCTCAAGATCCAGATCTGCCATGACCAGCTTGCCGGCCACGAGTTGGAGATCGGGCGCTACTATCTGAAGCGCGAGAACTACGCCGCCGCGATCAACCGCTTCCACGAAGTTCTGTCCAAATATCAGGACACACGCGAGGCCGAGGAGGCGCTGGAGCGCCTGACCGAGGCCTATCTCGCCATGGGAATCACCCAGGAAGCCGAGACCGCCGCCGCGGTTCTGGGTACGAATTACCCCAATTCGCAATGGTACAAGGACGCCTATGAGCGTCTCCAGTCGAACGGTCTGTCGCCGCACGAACATACGGATTCGTGGATTTCCAAGGCCTTCAAGAAGGTCGGATTGAGCTGAGGCGCATTTCCGTTTATTCCTGCGGACCCGGGGGCGAAAATCTCCCGTCGAGGCAGGGTCCATGCTGGTTCAGCTCGCGATTCGCGACATTGTCCTGATCGACCGGCTGGAGCTGGAATTCGGCCCCGGCCTGACCGTGCTCACCGGCGAGACCGGCGCCGGCAAATCCATCCTTCTCGACGCCTTTTCGCTGGCCCTTGGCGGGCGCGGCGACGGCTCCCTGGTGCGTTCCGGCCAGGGGCAGGGGCAGGTGGTCGCCATGTTCGACCCGCCGCCCGGCCATCCCGCCCGCCTTGCCGCCGCCGAACAGGGCCTCGACGTCGAGGGCGACCTCATCCTGCGCCGCGTGCAGATGGCCGACGGGCGCAGTCGCGCCTTCGTCAACGACCAGCCGGTCAGCGTTCAGGCCTTGCGCGTCCTCGGCGACGCTCTGGTGGAAATCCACGGCCAGCATGACGACCGCGCCCTGGTCGACCCCAACGTCCATCGCGCCCTGCTCGACGCGTTCGGGAACAATGGCGACCTCCTCGCCAGGACCCGCGCCGCCCATGCCGCCCTGCGCGAGGCCGAGAAAGACCTGCGTGAAGAAACGGCGGCGGTCGAAGCCGCGCGCAAGGAGGCGGATTATCTCTCTCACGCCCATGCGGAGCTGGCGAAGCTCAGCCCGCGTCCGGGCGAGGAGGAGGAGCTTGCGGCCGAGCGCACCGCGATGCAGCAGGCCGAGAAGGTCACAGGGGATTTGCGCGACGCCCATGAGAGCGTCGCCGGCGACGGCTCGCCCTTGTCCACCCTTTCCGCCGCCCTGCGCCGGCTGGAGCGGCGCCAGCCGCATGCGCCGCATCTGATCGATCCGGCGATACGAGCGCTGGATTCGGCGCTCAATGCGCTCGATCTCGCTCAAGCTGCCCTGGATCAGGCGTTGCGCGACGCCGAATTCGATCCGCGCGCGCTGGAGCAGGTCGAGGAAAGGCTGTTCGCTCTGCGCGCCGCCGCGCGCAAATATGGCGCGCCGGTCGATCGGCTCCCGGCTCTCGCCGAAAAATTCGCCGCCGATCTCGCCGCGCTCGACGCCGGAGAGGCGCGCCTCGTCGCGCTGGCCAAGGCGCGGGAAGCTGCGGAATCCCATTATCGCGCCTGCGCCGCGGAACTGACCAAGGCGCGCCAGAAGGCCGCCAAGGCGCTCGACGCGGCGGTGACCGTCGAACTGCCGCCGCTGAAACTGGAGCGCGCGGTTTTTTCGACCCAGATCGCCACCGACCCCGATCAGGGGGGGCCGGACGGGGCGGAAAAGGTCGAGTTCTGGGTCCAGACCAATCCCGGCTCGCGGCCGGGGCCGTTGATGAAGGTCGCTTCGGGGGGCGAATTGTCGCGCTTCATGCTGGCGCTGAAAGTGGCGCTGGCCGATCGCGGCTCGGCGCCGACTTTGGTGTTCGACGAGATCGATTCGGGCGCCGGCGGCGCGGCCGCCGACGCCATCGGGCAGAGGCTGGCGCGGCTCGGCGCCAAGGTGCAGGTGCTGTCCGTCACCCACGCGCCGCAGGTCGCCGCCCGCGCGACCACCCATATGCGGATTTCCAAGGACCTCGCCGACAAGGGGGCGCGGGCCGCCACCCGCGTCGCCCCGCTCGTCGACGAGCATCGGCGCGAGGAGATCGCGCGCATGCTCGCCGGCGCGACCATTACCGACGAGGCGCGGGCGGCGGCGGCGCGCTTGATCGAGAACGCCGGCTAGCATGGAGAATCGCCACGATCTCGCCCGCGCCCGCGCGGAGCACAAAAAACTCGGCGACGAAATCGCCGCCCATGACCGCGCCTATTACCAGGACGACGCGCCAAGAATTTCCGACGCGGACTATGACGCCTTGCGCCGCCGTTACGAGGCGCTGGAACAGCAGTTTCCGGAACTTGCCGACGAGGAGTCGCTGAGCAGGAAGGTCGGCGCGGCGCCGGCGGAGAAATTCGCCAAGGTCGCCCATGCCGTCCCCATGCTCTCGCTGGGCAATATTTTCGCCGACGACGAAGTGGAGGAGTTCGTCGCCCGCGTCAGACGCTTCCTGGGGCTCGACGCGAAGGCCGCACTGGCCTTCACCGCCGAGCCCAAGATCGATGGCCTATCGTGTTCCTTACGCTACGAGAAGGGCGTTCTGGTCAACGCCGCGACGCGCGGCGACGGGCTGGTCGGCGAGGATGTCACCGCCAATGTCCGCACCATCGCCGAGATTCCACATCGGCTTTCGGGCGCGGCGCCGGAAACCATCGACGTGCGCGGCGAGGTCTATATGAGCCATGCCGATTTCGCCGCCCTCAACGCCAGACAGGCGGCGGCGGAAAAGCCGCTGTTCGCCAATCCGCGCAATGCGGCGGCGGGCTCGCTGCGCCAACTCGACCCCAAGGTGACGGCGCAAAGACCGCTGAAATTCTTTGCCTATGCCTGGGGGGAATTGACCTGGGGAGCGATCGAACCCGAAACGCCTGCCGACAGCCAGATCGGCATGATGGCGGCTTTTCGCGCCTTTGGCTTCAAGGTCAATGACCTGACAAGACTTTGCCAGACGGCGGACGAAATGCTCGCCCATTTCCGCGACATCGAAAGCCGGCGCGCGTCGCTCGGCTATGACATCGACGGCGTGGTCTACAAGGTCAACGATCTTGCGCTTCAACGGCGGCTCGGCTTTGTCGCCCGCGCGCCGCGCTGGGCGATCGCCCATAAATTCCCCGCCCAAAAGGCGACCAGCGTATTGCGCGACATCGAGATCCAGGTCGGGCGCACGGGCGTGCTGACCCCGGTGGCGCGGCTCGATCCGGTCACCGTCGGCGGCGTGGTCGTCGCCAACGCGACCCTGCACAACGAAGACGAAATCGCCCGCAAGGACATACGCATCGGCGATACATTGATCGTCCAGCGCGCCGGCGACGTGATTCCGCAGATTCTGGGCGTCGTGCCGGAAAAACGGCCCGACGGCGCCAGGCCTTATCAATTCCCTCACATCTGCCCGGCCTGCGGCTCTGCGGCGGTGCGCGAAATCGATCCCAAAACCGGCGAGCCGGAGGCGGCGCGGCGCTGCGCCGGCGCTTTGGTCTGTCCGGCCCAGGCCGTCGAGAAGTTGCGGCACTTCTGCTCGCGCAACGCCTTCGACATCGAGGGCCTCGGCGACAAGCAGATCGCCTTTTTCTACGAAAAGGGTCTGATCCGCACGCCCGCCGATATTTTCACGCTTTCTGAGCGCGACCGGAACAGCCTGACGAAAATCGAGAATTTCGAAGGTTTCGGCAAGCTTTCGACCCGGAACTTGTTCGACGCCATCGAGGCGCGCCGCGCGATCGCGCTCAACCGCTTCATTTTCGCGCTCGGCATACGTCATGTCGGCGAGACCAACGCGATCAGGCTGGCGCGCTCCTTCGAGAGTTTTAAATCCTTGCGCGAAACCGCCCGCCACGCCACGGCGGAGAGCGAAGCGCGGCGGCGCATCAATGATATCGACGGCATCGGCGACGTGGTCGCCGAGGCGGTGGCGGATTTCTTCGTCGAGCCGCATAACGAGCAGGCGCTCGACGCGCTGCTGGCGCAAGTGCGCATCCTGCCGATGGAGGCGGTCAAAAGCGACAGCGCGGTGGCCGGCAAGACGGTGGTCTTCACCGGAGCCCTGGTGAAATTGACCCGCGACGAGGCCAAGGCGATGGCGGAGCGGCTCGGCGCCAAAGTGTCGAGTTCCGTCTCCAAAAAAACCGACCTGGTGATCGCCGGCGCCGACGCGGGGTCGAAACTGGCCAAGGCGCGGGAGCTTGGCGTCGAGGTGATCGACGAGGACGCCTGGCTGGCGCTGGTCGGAGTCGCCTGACCGGGCTTGCGCGTGGAGGCGCCCTCGGACGGGTCGGGCGGGGCTCAGGCCGGCTGGATGCCAAGCTGGTTCTTGGGGAATTTGGCGATGATCGCCGGATCGATCTTGAGATGCTGGGCGACCAGCTCCGGCGGCGTATGCGTCAGCCAGTTCGACAGGTCGACCTCCTGATATTCCGGCGCCTTGAAGATCAAAAGCACCTGGAGGTCCTCGGCGCCCGTGTTCAGGATGTAGTGGCCCTGGTTTTTCGGCACGACGCCGACGTCGCCGGGACGGAAGTCGAAGGTCGTGGCGCGCGGGCCCGCGTCGAACACCGTCATGCGGCCCTGGCCCTTGATCCAATATTGCCACTCGTCCGCATTGGGGTGCCAGTGCAGGCGCCTGAGCGCCCCGGGCTTGATGATCTCCAGGGCGGCGGCGATGGTTGTGGAGGCTTTGAAATTTCGGCTGTCGGCGAGATAGACCGTCCCGGATTCATTCTGCTTCACCGGCGTCGTGCCGGTGAGCGAGAAGGTGAAAGGCTGGGGCGGCGTCCCGCCCGAGGCGACGGAGGCCTGCGCCGCCGCGAGCGGACCGGCCTCCTGGCCCTGGAAGATCCAGAGGTCGTGGAGCGGGATATCCTTGAACGTCTCTTTCGGCACGCCGAAATTCTGGGCGAGGATCTCCGGCGGCGTATGCGCGATCCAGTCCGTCAGCAGCAAAGTGCTGAATTCGGATTGGTGAGCGTCGTCGAAGACGAGAAGGAACTCGCAGCCGTCCGGGCCGAGGCCCTGAAGCGCATGCGGGCAGCCGGCGGGGAAGAACCACAATTCGCCGGGTCCGACATCGTTGACATAGGCGCGGCCGTCCTGGTCGAGAATGGTCACCCGGCAGCGGCCCTTGGTGACGAGACCCCATTCGTTGGCGAGATGCCAGTGCAACTCGCGTATGCCGCCCGGACCGAGGCGCATGTCAACGCCCGAGACTTCTTTCGAAGCGGGAAATTCCGCGATGGTCACCTGCCGGCCCCAACCGCCCGCCTGGATGCGCTTGGGCTGGATGTTGAAGGACGACCACAGCATCGGCATCGAGCCGACGTCGGTGGCCGGCGGGCTCTGGAACGACGGCAGCTGTCCGGCGAGCGTCGGGTTCTGGGGCCCTGGATCGGAAAGGGCCCCTGGGGTCGAATTGACGGCGCCCTCGGGCGGTTCGTCGGGATTGCCAAAGGACGCGGCGCCAGCTCCATTCGAAGCAAGAGCCGCGCCGCCGACGGCGCTCAGAGTCAGCATCGCGCGACGGGAAAGGTCGTCCATCGTGGCCTCCAGACTGGGCTCAGCCGCCCGGTATGGGCGCGAAACTTCGGTTGATTTGTGCAACGGCGGGCGAAGGGCCTCGGCTCCTCCCGGGATCAACCACAAGCTTCAACTTTGGTTCTTTCCGCACGGCCGCGATGGCGATCAACTTTTCTTGAAAGGCCCCCCGTCTTGCGGCGGCCGACGGACAGGCTGGCCTGGCGCGCAATAGTTGATATATAAACCGTCAACAGTCGAGGGATTCGAAACGCAATGGGGGAACGAATGGAGCAGATTGCGGAGCGGTTCGGCGAAGTGGTCGCGAAGATCAAGGCCTTGCCGAGCGAAGGGCCGGCGCAGCCCTCCAACGAATTGAAGTTGAAGCTTTACGGACTTTTCCGCCAGGCGAGGGACGGCGATGTCCATGGCGACAAGCCGGGCCTGTTCGACATGGTCGGCAAGTTCAAATACGAGGCGTGGTCGCGCAACAAGGGCCTGAAAAAAGACGAGGCGATGCGCGAATATGTGGGGCTGGCCGAAGGTTTCGCGCGCGAACATGGCGTGACGATCTGACCGGGCCGCGATGCGGCGGCCTCGTCGCGCGCCCGGTCATCGGGCGGCGCCTTCTGCGCGTATCAGGAAGCGGAAGCGATGGCGGGAGCGCGCGCTCGCCGGGCGCCGGGATGAAACCGAGGGAGGGGCCGTGTTCGAGGATTTCGCGAGGGTCTGGACGATCGTCGGCCTGAGCCGGGACTTGCGTGACAAGCCGCTGCCGATCCGGGTCGCCGGCCAGCGAGTCGTGCTTTTCCGGGATCGCGAGGGACGGCCCGCGGCGCTGCTCGATCGCTGCCCCCATCGCGGCGTGGCGCTCTCGCTGGGCAAGGTCCAAGGCGGCGAGATCGTCTGTCCCTTCCACGGCTGGAGGTTCAACGGCCGCGGCGAAAATTGCCATGTTCCCTGGAATCCCGACGCCAAGCTGGCCAATCTCGACGCGACCGCGCTGCCTGTGCGCGAAATGCAGGGGCTTCTCTGGCTCCATGCCGGTTTGGAGCCAGAAGGCGAGCCGCAAAGGATCGAAGCGCTCGATCGGCCCGGCGTGACGCTTTGCGCCCAGTCGGCGCGCTGGCGGGTCCATTGGACCCGGGTCATGGAAAACATGCTCGACACGCCGCATCTGCCTTTCGTCCATCGCCGCACGATCGGGCGCGGCCTCCTGCCGCTGGTCGGAAAGCGGCTGGACATGTCCTGGGCGGAGCAATCCTATGGCGGGCGGATCACGAGTTCGGTCGATGGCGAAAAAAGGGACGGGCGTCTCGATTATCGTTTCCCGAACGCGATGGAGCTTTTCATCGATCCGCCCGGACGCCTGCTTCGGCTGATGGCGATCTGCCTGCCCGAGGATGTCGCCCACACGCGCCTGACGATCATCACCATCCGCGATTTTGCGCGGCCGCGCCTGTTCGATCCGCTTTTCCGCTGGTTGAACCGCCGGATCGCGGAAGAGGATCGCGCCATTGTCGAATCCTCGCAGCCCCCATCGGTTCCCGCGCCCGAGCTGGAGCGCTCCGTGCGGACGGACGCGCCGACACTGGCGTTCCGGCGAATTTATCACGGCCGCCTTCTCGGCTCGTATGTCGAGGACTCGCGGTGAAGGCCGCCCTTGGCCGGGCCCGGACGCTGAAAACCTTTTTGCGTCATGCCTGGGACTTGTGGGCGCGAGACCGGCGATCTATCTCAGTCCCGGGCGGCGGGGGCCGAAAGATCGAATGTTCGACGACATCTACAATCGCAAAATCCTCGAACTCGCGGCCAATATTCCGCGACTTGGCCGGCTGGAAGCGCCGCAGGCTTCGGCCGAGGCCCATTCGCGGCTGTGCGGCTCCTCGATCATTGTCGATCTTTCGCTGCAAGATGGACTGGTGTCCGATTACGGCCAGGAGGTGAAGGCCTGCGCGCTCGGCCAGGCGGCGTCGTCGGTCATGGGGCGCAATATCATCGGCGCGAAGCCTGAGGAATTGCGGCGCCTGCGCGAAACCATGCGCAAGATGCTCAAGGAAAACGGGCCGCCGCCCGAGGGGCGCTTCGCCGACGCCGGCGTGCTGGAGCCCGCGCGCGACTACAAGGCGCGCCACGCTTCGATCCTTCTGGTGTTCGACGCGGTCACTGAAGCTTTGGACAAAATCGAGCAAAATGACGCCCGACCGCGTCAATGATCCTGATCAATGCAATTTCCGGCAAATTCTTTAAGCTGTTCAATGTAGCGAGGGGTACGGCCCCGCCGCAACGCCAAGGGCAGGACCCCTCGCCGATAGCTCTGTGGAACGGGAGATTCTGATCGCCGATCGCGGGGCTATGAGGAGGATGTCATGAAAACTCTGCTTCCGGATCTCTGGACGCGCGACTTTCTGACAGATCCCTTCCGCGCCTTCGAAAGGGAGATGTTGGGGCGCGAGTGTGCGAAAATGTCCCAGGCGCCCGCGATGAAGGAGCCCATGGCCCCAGTGCCGGCGATGAACATCGCCGAAACGGAGAACGCCATTGAGGCGACCCTGGAAATTCCGGGCGTCGAAGAGAGGGATATCAAAGTTCGCGTCGAGGGCGACCGCTTGATCGTCTCCGGCGAGAAAAACTGGGAAACCAAACGCGAGGAGAAAGATTGGCACGTGACGGAACGCCGGTTCGGCTCGTTCTACCGCACGGTGGCGCTGCCGTTCGAACCTGCGGCGGATGCGATCACAGCCCATTATGACAAGGGCGTCCTGCATCTGAGAGTTCAGAAACCCGCCGCCAAGGTGACGGCCGCCAAGACCATTCCCGTAATGTCTGGCGCGCCGAAGGCCGAAGAACCGCCGAAAGTCCAATAACGGCGTCAAATCAAATCGAAAAGCAACCGGCCGGCCCCCTCAACTGGGGGCCGGAGCTTTTTGGCGGTGGCGTCGATTCGCCCGCTCGCCCCGCTTGCGGCGGGCAGGAGCGCCCAAGCCAGGGAACTGTCGAGGCCGGCGAGGTCGTTTCGGTTCGGGGCGCCCAGGGCGCCAAATCCTCATCCTCCGGCCAATGCCATCGAACTCGCCGCGCCGCGCTTTGTTGCGCGCATTTCGTGTGCGACGAATAAAACACATTGAAACAGGATGTTATGTCAATGCCGACCAGATCGCGACCTTTTGCCGGAAACGCGCCGGCAAGGCCATCTGCTGCGCCGGCGGCGGGTCATGACGGCAGCCGAGCCGTCGTTGTTCTGGCGCGGCGCCGCCAAATCGAGCAGCGTGCGAAAAAGTTGCACTGGATTTTCAGCAAGAAAAAATACGCAATCAAGGTGTAAGGAGTTCTCTGAAAATGGGGGGCTGGTCGGCAGGCTCGTGGTTTGGAGCGTCCCGCCGATCCAGGTATTATACCAGCTCTCATTGATGAGACCCGGTGAGGAGCGAAGCGACGCCGAGCTGATGCGAGGGGTTCACTGGTCGCGATGAGTCGTGACCAGTGAAAATTGGTATTTCATGCGGATGCGCGCCGGAATCGCGCAATGGGTGTAAAGAAATTGAGCGCGGTCGATTGCTGCGGGACGTTTCCGCCGTCGCTGCGCGCTGCTGGGTAATCGTCATTTTGAGAATTGCCGCTTGGCGGGCAAATTCCGTAACGGAGACCATTTGGAATGTCACATCCGAGTCAATCGCTCACCGGCCAGATGTTCGACGACGAGCTGGCGTTTTTCATGTCGCATGCGCTTGGCGCGAACCAGGACGGCTCCACCGACCCCTATGTGCTGTCGCAGATCGAACGGGAGCGCATCGCCTGGGCGGTCGCGCTTTATTACCAGTGCGATCATTGCAACCACCACCACCATCGAGTGATCGTCGCGCTTCAGAAGAAAACCGGCGAGGCGCCCTGGCCCTGGGACGTCTATCTCCGGCGGCTGGTGTTCTTTTTCACCCGCGTCAAAAAAGCCGACGTCACGCCGGAGGAATGGGGCGAACGGGAAGAGCAGTGGCAGCGGTTCATTCACATGCTCGGCAAGGAGCACGGACGGATCGCGGCGCTGGCGATGCTCGCCATCGCCTTGGCGCGCGACGACAAGGATCTGGTTGTGCAGGCTTTCGCGACGATCGGCGATCTCTGCGCCGATATCGAGAAGATCGACAATGTCGTCCGCGACGTGTTCCGCATCACCGTCGCGATGAAAGCGGCGACGACCAAATTCCGCATCGAGCAGGAGATAAAGGAGGAGGTCGCCAAGCTGCGCGAGCTCTATCAGCAACAGCGCGTTTCCGCCTGACGCGCGGCGGGGTCTTCTGGGTGAGGCATTGGCGGCGGCCGAGCTTGCCATTGCATTGGGCTCGGCCGCGCGCCCCATGCAATGGCGACGACCAAGCTTAGCCTCAATCCCGCAAATCGACCCGCACCGGCACATGGTCCGAGGGCTTGTCCTTGGCCCTCACGTCCTTGTCGATGGCCACGCTTTGGAGCCGGTCAGCGGCCTGCGGCGACAGCAGCAGGTGGTCAATGCGCAGGCCGTTGTTCTTGGGCCAGGCGCCGGCCTGATAATCCCAGAACGTATATTGCTTGTCCGCGTCGGTGGTCGCGCGCAGGGCGTCGGTAAAGCCGAGCGCCAGCAATTCCCGGAATTTCTGGCGCGTCGGCGGGGCGTAAAGGGCGTCGCCGAGCCAGGATTCGGGGTCGTAGACGTCGCGCGCCTCGGGGATGACATTGTAGTCCCCGCACAGAACCAGCCGCTCCTCATAGGTCAGCAGCTTTTTGGCGTGGGCGATCAGCCGGTCCATCCAGGCGAGCTTATAGGCATATTTGTCGGTCCCGAGCGGATTGCCGTTGGGCAGATAGAGGCAGCCGACGCGCAGCACCGTCTTGCCCCAGGGGATCGCCGCCTCGATATAGCGCGATTGCGCGTCGCCTTCGTCGCCCGGCAGGCCGGCGGCGACCTCCATCGGCGCCTTCGAGAGTATCGCAACGCCATTATAGCTCTTCTGGCCGTGGATCGCGACATTATAGCCCTCGGCCTCGACTTCGAGGCGGGGGAACTGCTCCTCCTGGCATTTCAGCTCCTGAAGGCACAGAACGTCCGGCTTGACCTCGCGCAGATAGGCGACCAGCGCCTCGACGCGCTGGCGCACCGAATTGACGTTCCAGGTCGCGACGCGCAAGCCTCAGCTCCGCCGCGCCGGGGCGCGCTCCGGCGCCAGCGACTTGGTCTCGGCGCGCATCAGTTTCGGCGTCGGCCCGTGCGGGGTCACGCCCTCGCGCATCAGGGCGCGGCGCAAGGGGCCGACCGCCGAGAAGAAATTGAGGGCGAAGGCGCGGGCGAAATCGACCGGCAAGGCGTGGATCAGCAGCGAACGGTTGAGAACGTCGATGCCGCGCAGCCGCAGGCCGATGTCGCGGGCGCGCTGGCGCTCGTAACGCTCCAGGCCGCGCGCGATGTCGTCGGCCTCGTCAAGATTCACGCCCTCCAGGCAATCGACCAGATTGGCGATGTCGCGCAGGCTCAGGTTCAGGCCCTGGGCGCCGATCGGCGGGAAAAGATGCGCCGATTCGCCGATCAGGGCCATGCGGGTGCCGGTGACCCGCGAGGTCTTCAACGCGCCCATGGGGAAGGCGCCGATCGCGCCGTCCATGGCGATCTTGCCGAGCAGGCCGTGGGAGGCGTCCTCGATCTCGGCGGCAAGCTCGTCCGGCGGCAGCGCCTGCAGGCGCAGGGCGTCGCGCGGCGTGACCAGCCAGACGAGGCTGGAGCGGTTGGGCGCGCCCTCGCGCCCACGCAGGGGCACGAAGGTGAAGGGACCGGAGCGCTTGTGGAATTCGGTCGAAATCTGGTGATGCGGCTTTTCGTGGACGAGCAGAGCCGTCAGCGCCACCTGGGGATAGGACCAGGTGGCGACGGTGATGCCCGCGATCTGCCGCGCCTGGGAATTGCGGCCCTCGCCCGCGACGATGAAGGTCGCGTCGATCCAGCCGCCAGAGGCGAGTCGCGCCCGCGCGCCGGAAAAATTCAGCTCGAAAAGGTCGATCAGGTCTTCGATCAGGGTGATCGAGGGATTTTCGCGCGCGGCTTGCGCCAGTTCCGCGACCAGCGCGTTATTTTCGATATTCTCGCCGAAGGCGTCGAGGTCGATCTCGCGCGAGCGGAATTCTTTTGGGCTGGTGGTGAAGATCGAGCCGGTGTCGTCGATCATCCTTATGCCCTCCATCGGGGCGGAATGTTCGGCGAGGCGCGGCCAAAGCCCGAGCGCGCGATAAAAGCGCAGCGAGCCTTCGAACAAGGCGACGGTGCGGCCGGCCAGATGGGTCTCGATCTTGCCCACGACGACGACCTTGCGGCCCTGCGCCGCAAAGGCGTGGGCGGCCGAAAGCCCCGCCGAGCCGGCGCCCGCGACCAGCACGTCGCATGCGATATGCTCAAGCTTTTGGCGCACGCCAGAGCGAGAGCCGTCCATCTCGCTTTCCTTCAGCTTCGACTTCGCCGGATGTTTTGCGGGACTCATGGTCCAATCCTCATTTCTGCGGCCGTCATTTTACGGCCCGGAGATCTGGAAGGGCAAGCGGGCTTTGCGCACACGGACTTTGCGGAGAAGTCGAAGCGCCGCATCCATGGCGCGTTAACGGCTTCGCGCCAATATGCGCGCATGAGCGAACCGACCGACACGCCGATGGACCGCCGCGCCTTCCTGTTTGGCGCGGGACTGCCTGCCGCCACCGCGGGCGCTGGCCTGCTGGCCTGGCGCCATCCGGGTCTGAGGGCGCGGCTGTTCAACCCTTTTCGCGCCGACCATTTCGACCTGCCGGCCCTTCCCGGGCTGAAGGACGCTTCGGACGCTCCGGTTCCGGGCTTTTCCTCGGCGAGCATCGCCGGGCGGGCGGTCTATCTCAACGCCTTCGCCTCCTGGTGCCCGTCCTGCCGGGAGGAGCACCAAGCCTTGATGGAATTCGCCGCCTCGGGCGCCAGCATCTATGGCGTGGCTTCGCTCGACGCGCCGGAGCAAACGCTCCGCTTCCTGCAAGAGCGCGGCAATCCCTTCGTCCGGCTGGGGCTGGACCGCCGCGGCTATCTGTTGCGCGCGCTCGGCGCGCGCGGCGTTCCGGCGCATTTCGTCTTCGCGCCGGCGCCACGCGTGGCTCTGGTCGAACAAGGCCCGATGACGGTCGCTCAGCTGCGGGCGAAGATCGCGCCCGCGCTCGCCTAGGCGGCAATTCGTTGGCGCGCCAACGAATTGCTGCTTAGGCTTTTTGATTTAGCAGGATTTTTGTCCGAAAACCGGCGGCCACTTTTCGGAAATCCTGCCTAATCACCCCGCGCGGCGATCGGGATCTTGGGCGGGTTGCCGAGGCGTTTGTCGAGATAGGTCCCGACCTTTCCGATCAGGTCTTCCACGCGGTCCTCGAAGAAGTGATTGGCGCCTTCGACCACGGCATGTTCGATGACGATGCCCTTCTGGGTCTTGAGCTTCTCGATGACGCTGGTGACGTCCCGGATCGGCGCGACCCTGTCCTGGTCGCCGTGGACGAACAGGCCCGAGGAGGGGCAGGGCGCCAGAAAGGTGAAGTCGAAGCGGTTGGCGGGCGGGGCGATCGAGACGAAGCCCTCGATTTCCGGCCGGCGCATCAGCAGCTGCATGCCGATCCACGATCCGAAGGACACGCCGGCGATCCAGCACGAGCGGGCCTCGGGGCTGATCGCCTGCGCCCAGTCGAGCGCGGCCGCCGCGTCCGACAATTCGCCCTGGCCGTGGTCGAAGGAGCCCTGCGAGCGGCCGACGCCGCGGAAATTGAAGCGAAGCACCGAAAATCCGCGCTCGGCGAAGGCGTAATAGAGGTGATAGACGATCTGATTGTTCATCGTCCCGCCGAATTGCGGGTGCGGATGAAGTATGATCGCGATGGGCGCCCCGCGGTGTTTCGACGCATGGAAACGTCCTTCGAGACGACCGGCGGGTCCGTTGAAAATCACCTCGGGCATGGTTTTGCTCTTGAACTGCGACTGTGAGCGGCCTTCTTAGCGAAGCGCGGGCTTTCAAAGCAAACTAATTCGACATAATTTTGGGGCGCCGTCGCGATGCTACGCCCAGGGCGGGACAATTGGGCCGGAGAATTCTTTGCTGCTCGTCTTTCGAATTTTTTGGCTGATGCTCGCCGCCGCCGCCGCCCATTTCCAGGACGGCCTGGCTTTTCCGACCTTGCTTCTGGCCGCCTTGATCGGGTGGCGCGGCTGGCGGCCGTGGTGGATCTTCCCCGTCGTCGTCGCCGAGGCGATTTATGCTTCGGACCTTTTCGCGCAGGCCGGCGGCGGCGGCAAATTGCCCGGCGCGATGAGCAATGTGTTCTTTCAATTCATCGTGTTCGCATTTCTCGCGCTGACCGGCCTGGGGCTTGGCTGGGCGCTCAGGCGGCGCCACATTTGAAAGGCCGCCGCTGCGGGCTCACCACTCGAAGCCGAGGTCCGGGCCGACGGGAACGATATTGCCGACCGGCTCGGCGACAAGGCGGATATAATCGTTATTGCCGATCATGCGCCAGTGCCCCCGGACCGGGCCGGGGTAGAGCCAATAATGGTTCGAGGTCACGAAAAAGGGCAAAGGCACGCCCGAATGACGATGCACCGTCAACCGCCTCATGGCGAAAGCCGGGCTCGACATGGCGAAGGCGCAGACAAGGGCCGCGCCGATTGCGAGAATACGCTTACGCATCCAGCCGCCTCCACAATTCGCGACGCCTTGCTGAAGATCTGGCGATCTGCGGCGTCTTTTCAAGCTCCGGGCTGGCCTCCCGATATGAAATCGCCCGCAAAAGTCGCGGACGTCCTTAATTTCATCCGCTGGCGGGGATCGCAGCCGAAATCCGCTGCTTGGCTTGCGGTCGTGAGCGAACCCGGAAGGGCGGTTTGCGGACGGGGGTCAGGGCCGCCGGCAAGGGCGGCTTGGCGCGCCTGTTCCCGACGAGTTGGAAACAAGGACAATGGTATAAGTCGCGTCGATTTGCCTCTCGACCGATCCGTGGCACTATTGACCATGATTTTAGCAGCGCCTCCGGACGAACGTCTGTTGGAGAGACCTCGGCCTTCGACATTGGCGACCAAGGGCCGCTTTGCCTTCGTTCTCCTGATCTGTTTTCTAATTCATGCGATTCCGATTTGGCTTTTCGTCTACCTCGACAGATCGGACGACCTGGCGCCGGGAGAACAGGAGATCCCTGTCGAGATCATCGTCGAGCCGCCGCCGCCCAAGGCGCCGGAGCCGGCCGCGCCCAAGAACGACCAGCAGGCCAAGCAAGCCACCCTCAACGAGAAAATGGCCACCGATGCGCCACGCGCGCCCAATGACGAAAAAGTCATGCGGGACTCCCGGGACGAGGCCTCGCATGCTCCAAAGGCGGCGCCGGATACCGTGCCTGCCAGGACAAAGCCGGCCAACGGAACCGCGCGGAATTCGGAAAATACAACCAGCTCCAAACCTGCCGAAGCGTCGGCGCCGCAATTGATGGACCATCGCGCCGATGGGGATCCCGCCAAAGCTGCAGAATTGCAACGGCCCGACATGCCGGAGCAGACGAAAGCCGAACAGGCTGCGCCTCAACCGGAGACACAACAGAAAGCGTCGCAAGACCCGTGGGCGTCCTTTACCAGCATGCCCGACTACAGTTTCGCTCCCGCCTCCAGACACGCGCCCACCACCGTAGGAAAAGCGGCTTCGACCTATCTTTCCATCCTGTATGGCATGGTGATGGCTCGCATTCATTTGCCGGAGGTCGCGGCCAGTCGCGCGCAAACGATGGGAAAGATCACCTTCAGCGTCGATTTTTCTGGCCGGCTTCTCCGGGAGCGTGTCGTCAAGTCGAGCGGATCGCCCGAACTGGACTCCGCCGCCATGGCCGCCATCCGCGCAGCGGCGCCCTTTCCTCCCTCGCCAACGGGAACCGAGCTCAGTCTGAACTTTCATTACGGCAAATAGGGCGTTTTTTCCTGGCGCGACGCCAAGTCCTTCGAGTTCCGCGCCGGCCGCCCGCTTAGGCCGCCAAACCGGTCAGGAAGGCTCGCAAGCCGAATGCGGGCTAGTTCCACGGCTCCGGGCCAAGATCGGGGCCTACCGGGACGATATTGCCGATCGGGTCCTCGACCAGCCGGGAATAATTGTTGCTCGGATCGCTTCGCTCGGGGACGACATTGCCCGGATTGAGCCAGCCGTCGCTCGACGTGACATAGGAGGGCAGGGGGACGCCGCGGCTGGGATGGACCGTGAGGGCCGACTGGGCCAGGACAGGGCCGAAAGCCGCAACGGCGCCGATGCAGGCGGCGCCCAAGGCCCAAAGACTTTTGCGCATTTCAACCTCTTTTCAAGCGTCTCGTGACGCGGCTCACCTTTGGGCGGAAGGCGCGAAGGAATGCAGGAGCAGAGCAAAACTATGCCGCTGGGCGGCGTCCATGCTGGCGAACAGCGGGGCCGCGGCTTCCGCGACCTTTTGCAGTTCCTCGCCGCGCGCGACGAGATCCCTGGAGGCGAGCTTCATGCCGGAGACGACGTCGTCCTTGTCGCGGAAAGCGGCGGCTTCCTTCACCGCTTCCTTCTGGCGCTCGGCTCGCGCGGCGATGACCTGGCGCGCGATCTTTTCCAGATTGTCCCAGTCCTTTTCCTGCGCCGGCGTCAGGCGCAGGCCTGCCTTGATGGCGGCGATCCGCGCGTCGACGATGGTGGCGCGATCCGCCTCCGATTGCGGCGCCTGGGCCGCAGGCTGCGGCGATTCCGCCGCCACCGGGCGCAACGGGGAGGAAGCGAGCAGAGCCGCCGTCAAAATGAGGAGAAAATGTCTTTTCATGGGACCCTTCTTTTTCAGCCCGTCCGACTGGCCCGGACCATGCCCCGAATTGAAGGCGACCACAAGCCAAGCCCACGCAATTTCAGGGCCGCATCAGCACCGGCGTGCCGACATGGACGCGGTTGTAGAGATCGATCACATCTTCGTTATACATGCGGATGCAGCCGTGGGAGACGGCGCCGCCGATGCTGGCGCGCATCCTCCGGGTCGAGCCGTGGATGGCGATCTCGGATTGGTAAAGGGTGATGGCGCGGGCGCCCATCGGGTTGTTCGGCGCGCCGCCACTCACCCTTTGGGGCAAGGAAGGCTCTTCTTCCCTGACCTCGGATGGCGGAGCCCAGTCCGGCCGGACGAATTTGCCGCTGACGGCGGTTTCGCCGGACCATTCCGCGCCGTGGCGCGGCACGCCGACCGGATATTCGATCGCCCGCCCGTCGCCGAGGACGAAAAACAAGCGCCGCCGCGCTGCGTCGATGACGATGGTTCCGGGCTCTTCGCCTGTTTCGTAACGCACGAATTGTCTGGACTGCGCCGCCGGCGCGCCGCCGACGACGGCGGCCAGGAAGAGCGCCGCCGCCAGGCGCTTGCGCAAACCGGCCTTCGGCCTCAGACTCTCGCCGGATGAAGGGAAGGAATGAGCCATGTTTTCGCGCGCCCTGTTTTTCGCCGCCATTTCGTCCTTTTGCCTCGGCGCCTCAGCCGCCGCATCCGCGCTCGAAGGCGTCAAGGACATCGTCCTCCACGCCAGGGACGGCCATGCCGTCGTGATCGGGCGCGCCACTTTCACGCCGGAGGGCGACAAGTCGCGTTTCAGGATCGATCTGGACGGTAAAAAATTCACCCAATATTTCCTTTCGATGCGCGAGTTCAAATGCGTCGAGGCCCAGGAAGTCCTGTGCCACGTGCCCTATCCCTACGCCAATCCCGACGTCGTGACAGCCGGCGATCCGTCCTGGCTCGAACACGCCCTTCTGTTCTTTTACAAAAGCCCGGGCGACTACGGCGCAAAAATGTCGCATGGGATCATTTTCACCCTGACGCCGACCCAGGATGGCTTCGCCGGCAAGGCGCAATCGATCGACCTCGATGAAATCGCCATTCCGCCCGACGACAAGAGCAAGGCTTTCTTCACGTCGGACCATCGCTATGACATCCAACCGGGGGCGCGCTGGTTCGAAAGCCTGACCATCGAGCCGCATCGTTGACCCGCCGCAAGGCGAAAACGCGTCCAAGCGCCTATATGACAGGGAGAACCGAAGGGAGCGGCGCGCGCCGGAGGAAGATGCGCATTATTGACGACACCAATCCCGACATGCCGGAGATCAATCCGCAAAAGGTCTGCTTCATCGCCGCCAAGGCGCGCGAACTGCTCAGCGTGGACGAAGGCGCCAAGCCCGACGCCTCCAACGCCACGGATGACGGGGAGCGGGCCATTCTCACCGACGCCGCCTATGGCCCGATCCGCGCGGAGCTGGAGCAGTTCATCGCCGATCTCGACGAGGACGAGGCGGCGGCGCTGGTCGCCCTGATGTGGATCGGGCGCGGCGATTTCGAGCCCCGGGACTGGGAAGACGCCGTGGTCCAGGCGCGCGAACGCAGCCGGACGCCGGCGGCCCATTATCTCCTCGGCGAGCCCTTGCTGCCCGATTATCTGGAGGATGCGCTCGCCGCCTTCGGACATTCCTGCCGCGATTTCGACGGCGGGCCGGACGCCGAGGTTTGATTCCCGCGGATCGCCGTCATTCTCATGGAAGCCGCATGGGTTGCGCGGGGCGCGCGACCATGCCAACTTCACGCAAGGTGACTCGCGGACGGGGCGCTCATGACTCTCTTTCCATCTGAAAAAACGTCCAAAATCGTGCTTCTGGCGATCGGTCTTGCGCTGGTGCTGGGCGCCTGCGCCAGCACGCCGCCCACGGGACCGACGGTGAACGCGGTCGCGGGCTCGAATGTTTCCGACCAGAAATTCGCGCGCGACGATGCTTCCTGCCGGGCCAGGGCCTATGCGGCGACCTCCAGTTCCGCCGCCGCCGGTCAACTCGATCTGCAAGGTCAGTACAATTCGATCTATTCCGACTGCATGCTCAACCGCGGCTATGAGATTTCGCAAACGGTCGCGCATTACGCTTATGGCCCGGGTCCTTATGCTTATGGCCCAGGCCCTTACGCTTTTGGCCCAGGCCCTTGGGGCTACGGCGGCCCCTATTATTATGGCTGGGGTTGGGGCGGCGGTGTGGGCTGGGGCCGTCGCTGGTAACGAGGCGGGGATCTAAATCCCGCCGCCGTCGCCGAGCCCCTCTTGGCCGCGAACCTTTGCGCGCCGCGCCCGGTTGAGGCGATGGTCCGCGTAAATTCCGCGTGCGAACGGGCGCAGCGCGGCGTCGGCAAGGCCAAGAAGAAGCCCGGTCTCTGGGCTTGCGCCGAGCAGGATCGCGCCTGAACCGACGCAGAGACCGCTGAACAAGGCCAGTCCGACCGTGGTCGGCAGGGGCTGGCGCGACTGGGTTTTCCCCGGCGCGGCGGCGGTGTCTTTGCTTTGCGGCGCTTCATTCTTTTGCGGAGCCTGGCGCCGGTCGATCAGGCCGAAGGCCACGGTCTCATTGGTGACGCGGTCGATCAGGATGAAGCCGCCAAGATCGCGGTTGTCGCGATAATCGGCGAGAACCATCGGGCGGTCGAAATTGAGCGTGGCGAGAGCGATCTCGTTGAGGCCCAGGGGCCGCGCCGGCGCCGGCTCGAAAGTGTGGATATCGATCAGATGATGGATGTTCGCGACGGTCGCATTGGCCGTGCGCGCGCCGAGCTTGACGATATAGGACGCGCCGGGATGCATGTCGGTCTCGGCGGTCCATAGCAGCCGGGCGTGGGCCTGTGAGGCGACCTCCGGCCGTTCCTGCGCCGCGACCAGCACGTCGCCGCGCGAGACGTCGATTTCTTCCGTCGAGCGTGAGCGTCACCGACTGGCCGGCGACCGCCGCTTCGAGATCGCCGTCCTGGGTGACGATTCTTTGCACCCGGCTGGTCTTGCCCGAAGGCAAGGCGGCGATTTCATCGCCGACCGCGATCGCGCCGGCGGCGACCCAGCCGGAAAAGCCGCGAAAATCGAGATTGGGGCGATTGACCCATTGCACCGGGAAACGGAAAGGCGCTGCCCGGGCCTGCGCGCCGGCCGTTTCGATTTTTTCGAGTAAAGGCAGCAGCGCCTCGCCCTGGAACCAGGGCGTGCGCTCGGACAGCGCGGCGATATTGTCGCCGTTGAGCGCCGAGATCGGCAGCGGCGCGACGGTGCGGAAATTCAGCTCGCGCGCCATATCGCGGAAAGCGCCGACGATTTCGTTGAAACGCGCCTCGCTGTAATCGACGAGGTCCATCTTGTTGATCGCGAGCGCCACGTCGCGCACGCCAAGCATGGAGACGATGAAGGCGTGGCGACGGGTCTGCGGCAGGATGCCCTTGCGCGCGTCGATCAGGATGATCGCGAGATCGGCGGTCGAGGCGCCGGTCGCCATATTGCGGGTATATTGCTCGTGTCCGGGCGTATCGGCGACGATGAAGGCGCGCTTTTCGGTGTGGAAATAGCGATAGGCGACATCGATGGTGATGCCCTGTTCGCGCTCGGCGGCAAGACCGTCCACCAGAAGCGCGAAATCGAGCGCGCCGTTCTGCGTGCCGAATTTTTTCGAGTCGCGGTCGAGCGCGGCGAGTTGATCCTCGGCGATGGTTTGCGCGTCATAGAGCATCCGGCCGATCAGAGTCGATTTGCCGTCGTCGACCGAGCCGCAGGTGATGAAGCGCAGCAGGGCTTTTTCGCTCCCGCGCGGCGCGGCGAGCGGCGCCGGCGCAGCGCAAGAAAATTCCTGTTCGGCAAAGGCGTAAGCCATCAGAAATAGCCTTCCTGCTTCTTCTGCTCCATCGAGGCGGAGCCGTCGTGGTCGATGATGCGGCCTTCGCGCTCCGAAACTTTGGAGGCGCGCATTTCGGCGATGATCTCGGGCAAGGTCGCCGCCGTGCTCTCGATCGCGCCGGTGAGCGGATAACAGCCGAGCGTGCGGAAGCGGACGCTCAAGTGCTCGACCTCTTCGCCGGGGCGCAACGCCATGCGCTCGTCGTCGCGCATGATGAGGGCGCCGTCGCGGCGCACGACGGGGCGGGGCTGGGCGAAATAAAGCCAGGGAATCGGGATGTTTTCCTTCGCGATATAGTCCCAGACGTCGGCCTCGGTCCAATTGGAGAGCGGGAAGACGCGAAAGCTTTCGCCCGCGCGCTTGCGGGTGTTGTAGAGCCGCCAGGGTTCGGGTCGCTGGGTCTTGGGGTCCCAGCGATGCTCTTTTGTGCGCAACGAGAAGACGCGTTCCTTGGCGCGCGATTTCTCCTCGTCGCGCCGCGCGCCGCCGAAAGCCGCGTCGAAGCCATATTTGTCGAGCGCCTGTTTCAGGCCTTGCGTCTTCATCACGTCGGTATGGACGCGCGAGCCGGAGTCGAACGGATTGACGCCCGCCTTGACGCCCTCCTGGTTGACATGGACCAGAAGTTCAAGCCCAAGCTCGCCGGCGCGGCGGTCGCGGAATTCGATCATCTCGCGGAACTTCCAGGTCGTATCGACATGGAGCAGCGGGAAGGGCGGACGTGACGGAAAGAAAGCCTTTTGCGCCAGATGAAGCAGGACCGCCGAATCCTTGCCGATCGAATAGAGCAGAACCGGCCTTTCGCATTCCGCCGCGACCTCGCGGAAAATATGGATGGATTCGGCTTCGAGCTTTTGCAGATGGGTGAGCTGGATCATGAATTCGCCGGTTCTCTCGCGTGCTTCATTCCGCGGCGGCGACATGCAGGCCGCATTCCTTCTTGTCTTCGCTTTCCCACCACCAGCGGCCGGCGCGCTCCGGCTCGCCGGGAAGAATCGCGCGGGTGCAGGGCGCGCAGCCGATCGACAGGAATCCGCGCTCATGCAGATCATTGACAGGGACCTGATTCTGAGCGCAATAATCCGCAATCGCCTCGCGTGAAAAATCGAGCAGCGGGCTTGCCTTGATCAGGCCTCTGCCGTCGTCGAACTCGGCGAAACGCAAGCCGGAGCGGTGGCCGGACTGGTCGCCGCGCAGGCCGGCGATCCAACCCAGCGCGCCGGCGAGCGCGCGGCCCAGCGGCTCGATCTTGCGCACCGCGCAGCAGGCCTTGCGCAAATCGAGGCCATGATAGAAGCCATTGATCCCGTGGTTGGCGGTCAAGGCCTGCACGGCCTCGGCGTCGGGGAGGAAAGCCTTGATGCGCAAGCCATATTTTTGTTCGGTGCGCGCCCAGAGGTCGTAGGTTTCGGGAAATAGCCTTCCGGTGTCGAGCGTGGCGAATTCGATGTCGAGATTTTCCGCAGTGATGGCGTGGGTCAGCGCCTGATCCTCGATCCCGAAACTGGTGGTGAAGACGATGCGTCCGGGCACGTTCTGGCGCAGGAAAACCAGGCGCTCGGCAAGACTTTTTTGCGGGAAACGGGCGTTGAGCGGCTTGGGAAGGGTACGAAGGAACTCAGACATGGGCGGCCCTCGCGAGGCGTTGTTCGGGGATGCTGTCCTGTGCGCCGTAATCGCGCTGGTATAGGAAGCTGATGCGTTTCAAGGCTTCCATCCAATGCTCGACCGGCTGGCGCGCCGCGCTGGCGCCGATGATTTCGACCTCGTCGAAGCCGCAGGCGAGCGCCTGCGGGAACTGGTCGGCAATCAGCGGTCCGA
Source organism: uncultured Pseudomonadota bacterium (assembly GCA_963727035.1). GTDB lineage: Bacteria > Pseudomonadota > Alphaproteobacteria > Rhizobiales > Beijerinckiaceae > Rhodoblastus. The sequence goes on from CAVSEY010000029.1 coordinate 68,178, forward strand.
AGGCGCGCAGAGTTCCCTTGAAACCCGCCTGTCGGAGCTGCCGCCCGACGGAAAAACCGCGCCCGTCGGCGGCGTTGGGGAAATGGACGACGATCAGGTCCAGCCGGTCGAAGAACGGCGCGACCTCTTCCAAAGCGCGGTTCGGCTCCAGCAGGGCGCCGAGCCTGAGGTCGGTCTGGACCAGAGGGGATTCGGCGATGGCGCCAAAGACCGTGAGCACGAAATTGGTTTCGGCCTGGCAGAGAGTTTCGGCCCGCTCCCAGACATCCTCTTTGGGGCCATGACGATCAAGCAACAGCATCGACGATCTCCTTGAAAGCGGTTTTGAACGGCGCAAGGCCGAGACGACGGGTGGTTTCGATAAAGCTCTCGCCGGGCTGACGCCGGGCGAGATAGACGGCGACGAGGCGCTCGACCGCCTCGGGAACTTTTTCGGCGGACAGGCCGGGGCCGAGCAGCTCGCCGAGCGCATAAAGATCGCCGGGGTCGCCGCCGAGGGTGATCTGGTAGGATTCGGCCCCTTTCTTTTCGAGGCCGAGAATGCCGATGGCGCCGACATGGTGATGGCCGCAGGCGTTGACGCAGCCCGAAATCTTGATGCTCAGTTCGCCGATGTCCTTCTGGCGCGACGGATCGGCGAAGGTCTGGGCCAGCGCCTGCGCGACCGGAATCGAGCGCGCGGTGGCGAGGCCGCAATAATCGAGGCCGGGGCAGCTGACGATGTCGGTGATCAGGCCGACATTGGCGCTGGCGAGGCCCTGCTCTTTCAGCCGGGCGAAAATCTCGGGGACATCGTCGAGCCGCACATGCGGCAGAACGAGATTTTGGGCGTAGGTGACGCGCGCTTCGTCGAAGGAATAGCGTTCGGCGAGATCGGCCACGGTTCGCATCTGGCCGGAGCTGATGTCGCCGGGGATTCCGCCGACGGGTTTGAGCGAAATCGTCAGCGCCGCATAGCCCGCGCGCTTATGGCGGGTGAGATTGTGCTCGACGAAACGCGCAAGCTCCTCGTCCCGCGCGATCGCCTGCTCCAGTCCGCGCGAGACTCCCGGCAGGTCTTCATAGGGCGGGGCGGTGAAAAAGGCGGCGATGCGCGCCTCTTCCGCCACACCGGCATTGGCCTTCGCCTTGTCGATCCGGGCGAATTCCTCTTCGACCTGGGCGCGAAAAACCTCGACGCCGATGTCATGGACGAGGAATTTGATCCGCGCCTTCCATTTGTTGTCGCGCCGCCCGGCGAGATTATAGACGCGCAGCGCGGCTTCGAGATAGGCGAGGAGGTCTTCGCGCGGCAGGAAATCGCGCAGGACCTTGGCTTCCATCGGCGAGCGGCCGAGTCCGCCGCCGACGAGGATGCGGTAGCCGATCGCGCCGCTCGCTGCGTCGCGGACGATGCGCACGCCGAGATCATGCGATTTCATCACCGTGCGGTCCTGCGCGGCGCCGGAGACGGCGATCTTGAACTTGCGCGCCAGCCATTCGAATTCGGGATGAAGGCTCGACCATTGCCGGATCAGTTCGGCGATCGGGCGCGGGTCCTCGATTTCGTCAAAGGCGACGCCGGCGAAGGGATCGGCGGTGACATTGCGGATGCAATTGCCGGAGGTCTGGATGCAATGCATGCCGACATCGGCGAGAAGCCCGAGAACGGTCGGAACGTCGTTCAGTTTCGCCCAGTGGAACTGGAGATTGGTGCGCGTGGTGAAATGGCCGTAGCCGCGGTCATGGACGTCGGCGATTTGGGCGAGTTGGCGCAACTGCCGCGCATCGAGCGCGCCATAGGGAATGGCGATGCGCAGCATGTAGGAATGGAGCTGGAGATAGAGGCCGTTCTTCAGGCGCAGGGGCCGGAATTCGTCCTCGGTCAGCGCGCCGGACAGGCGGCGCTCGACCTGGCTGGCGAATTGCGCCACGCGTTCGCGCACCAGCCGCTCGTCGAATTCGTCGTAAAGGTACATGACGCGCCTTTTCAGATCTGGAAATCGGCTTGTTTGCCGAGGTCGGGGCGCACGCTGGGGCCGAGCGCCCGCAAGGCTTCGCGGTAATGGCGGGGGCGGGGGGCGCCCTCGGCGATCTCGACCACGACCAGATAGGGATCGACCACTTTGGCGTGGAGCAATTCCCTCGCGCCGAAACGCTCCAGCGCCTCGGCGGCGCCCTCGTTGCGGGCGATGAGCGCCTGGCGCGGGTCGCGCGTCCAGCCCTCGACGGCGGCGAAGACCACTTCGCCTTCGCGCAGGTCATTGGCGATCAGGATCGCCGGCAGTTCGGGACGCGTTGCGGCGGCCATTTTCATCCTCTTCGCGCGCCGCAGTGCGGCGCCTTCATCTGGAAGCGCGCGAAAGGCTTCTTCCGCGCTGTTGCGAAGAGGATAGGTCCGCGGGAATCACGTTGCAACGCAGTAAAAAAGAAATATTTAGCAAATTTTGGCATATAGATAGATAAATATTCTACATATTCAAAAGACGATGAGGCATAAAAGAGAAAAATGTGCTATTTTTTGTAAATTCACACCGCCGCGCCGGGACGTTTTCGTCGTTCAGATGCGAGCCGCGCCATGTTAGGAGGGAGCCGAACGAAAGGCGGGAAGGCGATGAATCCGTCAGGCAAGGTGCTTGTGACCGGGGCGACCGGCTTTGTCGGCGCGGCGGTCGCGCGCGCGCTGATCGCGCGCGGCGAAAGGGTCACGCTGCTGGCGCGCAAGGAGTCGGCGCGCGGCAATATCGAGGGACTGGACGCCGAGGTCGCGATCGGCGACCTGCGCGACGCCGCCTCCTTGCGCCGCGCCTTGAGCGGGGTCGAGCGGCTTTATCATGTCGCCGCCGATTACCGGATGTGGGCGCCGGACCCCCAGGAGATCATCGAGGCCAATCGCGTCGGGACCGCCAATATCATGACCGAGGCCTTGCGCGCCGGGGTCGGCCGCATCGTCTATTGCTCCTCGGTGGCGACGCTCAAGCTGCGCGATCATGGCCGCCCGGCGGACGAGACCTGGCCCGCCGCGCCGCATGAGGCGATCGGGGCCTACAAGAAAAGCAAGACCATCGCCGAAAGGCTGGTCGAGAAAATGGTGTCGGAGCAGGGCCTGCCGGCGGTGATCGTCAACCCGTCCACCCCGATCGGCCCGCGCGACATCAAGCCGACGCCGACGGGCCGGATCATCGTCGAAGCCGCGAACGGAAAAATGCCGGGCTATGTCGATACCGGGCTCAATCTCGTCCATGTCGACGATGTCGCCGCCGGCCATCTCGCCGCCATGGACAGGGGCCGGATCGGCGAGCGTTACATTCTCGGCGGCCAGGACGTGCCGCTGGGGACAATGCTGGCCGAGATCGCAGCTCTGGCCGGGCGCCGGCCGCCGAAGCTGAAAATGCCGCGGGCGCCGTTGTTTCCGCTGGCCTATGCCGCCGAGGCTTTTGCGCGCGTCACCCGCAAGGAGCCCTTTATCACCGCCGACGCCCTGCGCATGGCGAAATATCGCATGTATTTCTCCTCCGCCAAGGCCGAGCGCGAGCTGGACTTTTCCGCGCGGCCCTACCGCCAGGCCCTGTCCGACGCGGTCGAATGGTTCCGCGAAAAGGGCATGGTCCGGTGAGCTGGCTCGGCCTTGTGGTTCTGGCGATCTGGCTGGTTCTGGTGTTCGGGCGCGGCGGCTTCTGGCGCTGCCGCGACCGCGACGACCGAGATGATCCACCGGCGCCGAGCGCATGGCCGCGGGTTGCGGCGATCGTTCCGGCCCGCGACGAGGCGGCGCTGATCGAGAAAAGCCTCGGCTCGCTGCTGGCCCAGGATTATCCGGGCGATTTTCGCGTCATTCTGGTGGACGACCAGAGTTCTGACGCCACGGCGGACAGGGCGCGCGAGGCCGCCGCCGCCTCGCTCCATCCCGATCGCCTCACTGTTGTGGCCGGCGCGCCCTTGCCGGTTGGCTGGACCGGAAAGGTCTGGGCGATGGCGCAGGGTGAAATTTTCGCACGCAAGAATTTCGCCCCCGATTATCTGCTCTTCACCGACGCCGACATCTTTCACGCGCCGGAAAATCTGCGCGCCGTGGTCGCGCGGGCCGAGGCCGGTTCCTATGGCCTGGTTTCGCTGATGGCGACCTGGCGTTGCGAGAGCGCCGCGGAAAAATGGCTGATCCCCGCCTTCACTTATTTCTTCCAGCTGATCTACCCGTTCCGCTGGGTGTCGGACCCTCGCCGGAAAATCGCCGCCGCCGCCGGCAATCTGATGCTGGCGCGCGCCGACTTCTTGGAAAAGGCGGGCGGCGTCGCCGCGATCTCCAACGCCTTGATCGACGATTGCGCCTTTGGCGCCCTGATGAAAGGCGCAGGGCCGATCTGGCTCGGCCTGACCCAGCGCCTATACTCGCTGCGCGCCTATCCGCGTTTCGCCGACATTCATCGCATGGTGTCGCGCTCGGCTTTCGCGCAATTGCGCTTTTCCTATCCGCTGCTGGCGCTGACCAGCCTTGGCCTCGTCCTGACCTTTTTCGTTCCCGTGCTGCTCGCCTTTTTCGCCGACGGCGCCGCGGCGCTGTTCGGGATCGCGGCTTATATCCTGATGAGCGTGAGCTTCGCGCCGATCCAGCGCTTTTACGGCCTTCCCCGCTGGCGGGCGGTGACATTGCCGCTTATCGCCGCGCCCTATTTGTTCTATACGCTCGATTCCGCCTGGGGCTATAAACGCGGGCGCGGCGGCATGTGGAAGGGTCGCGCGCAGGCGCATCTGGCGCGGCAAGGGCGCGCGGAAATCGAGACGGAAAAGCCATGAGCGCCGCTGTGAAACAAGTCGAGCCTGCGCCGGTCACGGCGGAAAGCTTTCGCTCAGGGAAAAGCGGCGGCGACGAGAATTTTCCGGTCGCCTCGCTTCTGATCGCCGCGCCTTTGCGCCCCGTGATCCTCGCCTTTTACGATTTCGTGCGCGCGGGCGACGATGTCGCCGACAACCCGGATCTTGCGCCCGACCGCAAACATGCGCTTCTCGACCAGCTCGACCGCAGCCTGATCGGCGCAAGCGACGCCGAACCGCTCGGCGTGAAATTGCGCGCAAGACTTGGCGAGCGCGGCCTCACCGATCGCCACGCCCGCGACCTGCTCGACGCCTTCCGCCGCGATGTGGACAAGAACCGCACCGCCAACTGGGAAGACTTGATCGATTATTGCCGGCTTTCGGCCATGCCGGTCGGGCGTTTCCTGCTCGACGTCCATGGCGAGAGCCGCGACCTGTGGCCGGCGTCCGACGCGATCTGCGCCGCGCTGCAGATCAACAATCATTTGCAGGACTGCGGCAAGGATTTCCGTGCTTTGGACCGCGTTTACGTGCCGCAGGACGCGCTGGAGGCGGCGGGGGCGCGGGTGGACGATCTGGGCGCGGCAAAAGCGACGCCGCACTTGCGCGCCTGCCTGCGCGGCCTCGCCGTCAGAAATCGCGCGCTGCTGCGAAGAGGGCATGAGCCTGCCGCATGACATCAAGAATTTGCGCCTGGGCATGGAGATCGCGGTGATCCTGCGCCACGCCTTCCGCATCGCCGATCTCCTGATCGCGCGCGACCCGCTCAGCGAGAATGTGAAGCTTTCCAAAAGCGAAATGTTTTTGGGCGCCATGACCGCCGCCGTGGGCGAAGCTTTCGGACGTTTGAAGGGGAGGGCGGCATGACGGCTGCGCTCGATCTCTCCGCCGAACGCGCCCGCGAGCGTGCGCGGAAAAGCTCGTTCTATCGCGCCATGGCGATCCTGCCGCGGGAAAAACGCGACGCCATGTTCGAGATCTATTCCTTCTGCCGCGCGGTGGACGACATCGCCGACGAAGGCGGCGACAGGCGAACGAAAAAGGCCGGGCTCGACGCCTGGCGGCGCGCCATCGACGCGCTTTACGCGGGCGACAAGCCGGGGCTCGCGGCCGGGCTTGCCGCGCCCCTGCGCCGCTTCGGTTTTTCGCGCGAGGATTTCCAGGCCGTGATCGACGGCATGGAAATGGATGTCGACACCGACATTGTCGCGCCGAGCGCCGCGACGCTCGACCTTTATTGCGACCGGGTGGCGAGCGCGGTCGGGCGCCTGTCGGTGCGCGTCTTCGGCCTGCCGGAACAAGAGGGGATTGCTCTGGCCTATCACCTCGGCCGCGCGCTTCAGCTCACCAATATCCTGCGCGACATCGACGAGGACGCTGAGATCGGCCGACTCTATCTGCCGCGCGAAAATCTCGCGGCCGCCGGCATATCCGACCCGACCCCGGAAAAGGTCGCGGGCCTCGACGATCTCGACGCCGTCTGCCGGCCTTTGCTGCTTGAGGCCAAGGCGCATTTCGACGCCGCCAACGAGATCATGGCGTCACAGTCGCGCGAAAAAATTCGCGCGCCGAAAATCATGAGCCTCGCCTATGGCGCGATCTGGCGGCGGCTCGACGCGCGCGGCTTCAAGAAGCCGCGCAAAAAAATCAGCACGCCGAAAATCGCCTTGATCGGCGCGATCCTGCGTTACGGATTCTTGTGATGGCGCGGGTTCACATCATCGGCGCCGGGCTTGCCGGCCTTTCGGCGGCGGTGGAGCTTGCGGGCGACCAAGGGGCGGCGCATTACGAGGTCGCGCTGTATGAGGCCGCGCCGCAGGCGGGCGGGCGTTGCCGCTCCTATTTCGACGCCAGCCTCAACATGACGATCGACAACGGCAACCACCTGCTGCTGTCGGGCAACCACGCCGCCTTGGCTTATGCGAAGAAGATCGGTGCAGAGAGCAGGCTGGCGGGGCCGGACGAAGCCTCTTTCGATTTCTGCGATCTGGCGCGGGGCAAGCGCTGGAAATTGCGGCCCAACGCCGGAAAATTCCCGTGGTGGATTCTTGCGCCCGACCGCCGCGCGCCGAATAGTGCGGGCCTCGATTACCTTGCTTTGGTCAAGCTGCTGTTTGCGCGGCCCGACCAGACCTTGCGGCCGTTCCTGGGGACAGGCGAGATCGCTCGCAATTTATGGGATCCTCTGTTCGTTTCGGCGCTGAACACCGATCCGGCGCAAGCTTCCGCCGCGCTCGCCGGCGCGATTGTCCGCGAAACTTTCGCACAAGGCGGCGCGGCCTGCCGGCCTTTGGTCGCGGTCGATGGCTTGTCGGCCGCCTTTGTCGATCCGGCGCTGGATTTTTTGCGCGGCAAAGGCGCGGTAATCCGTTTCGGCGCCGGTTTGCGCAGCATCGAATTCGAAGGGGATCGCGCCGCGGCGCTCGATTTCGGCGAGGAAAGAATCGCGCTGGCGGAGGGTGAAAAAATCGTGCTGGCGGTGACGTCGCCGGTCGCGGCCGCGCTGCTGCCGGGCCTTGCGGCGCCCGATGAATTCCGCGCCATCGTCAACGCCCATTTCGCTTTTCCGGCGCCGAAAAACCTGCCGCTGCTGACCGGCGTCATCGGCGGGGCGACGGAATGGCTGTTTTGCTTTCACGACCGCCTGTCGGTGACGATCAGCGCGGCGGAACGTTTCTTGGCGACGCCGCGCGAAGAACTGGCGCAAAAAATCTGGGCCGAGGTTCAGGCGGTGGCGGGTTTTTCCGCGCCCTTGCCGGCCTGGCAGATCATCAAGGAAAAGCGCGCGACCTTCGCCGCGACCCCGGCGCAGGATTCCTTGCGGCCGGGCGCCGAAACCCAATGGCGCAATCTTGTCCTCGCCGGCGACTGGACGCAAACCGGCCTGCCCGCGACCATCGAAGGCGCGGTGCGTTCGGGGGTGAAGGCGGCGGGATTATGCGCCGGCGCTTCGTGAAGCCTTCGCCGAAATCACGCGAAATGATGTAACCTCGCCGCCGACTTGCGCGTATCCTCTGCGACTGGTTTTCAGGGGGAACCGATGAAGCTTCGGCATATGCTCCTTTTCGCCTTGCTGTGGTCGCCCGGCCTGACGCAGGCGGCAGACGTCCGCTTTGTCGTTCCGGCGGGTTTTGGCGACGATCCTTTCGTGCGGAATTTTCTCGCCAGCAAGGCGCTTGCGGGCGCCGGGCTGACGATTGAGCAGGAGCCGGTTGCGAACGGCGCCGACGCTTTGGCCGCATTGAAGCGCGGCGGGGCCGATCTCGGCGTGTTCGCGATTGGCGATCAGGACCGCGACGCGCTTGATGCGCAGGGCGCCGAGGCGCAAATCCTCAGCCGCCCCTATCTTTTCAAGTCGGCCAGGGAAGTGTTTCTGATGCAGGACACTTTTCTTGGCGCGGCCGCCACCGCCGACGCCGGGCGCGCGGGCCTGTTCCCGCTCAAACTCTATTCCCATGCGATCGATTATCTGCTGACGGCGGCGCCCGTGCGCACGAGCGAGGATTTCGACCGCTTGCGGATGGCGCCGCCGACCCGCGCCATGGACGCGATGAAGGCGAGCAAGGAAAACGCCGTTGAGGTGCGCCTTGACGACAAGTCGCTCGCTTTGGCGAAGGATTTTCCCGGAAAACTTTACCTCACCGTCGGCAAGCCCGAGACCGGCCTGCTCGCGGCCGCGCCGGCCTTCTGGACGCAGCGCAGCGAAGCCGAGAAAAACGCGATTGCGGCCGCCGCGGATCAGGCGCGCGCGGCGGCCAACGCCGAATTGGTTGCTCGGGAAGAGGCGTTCCGCGGCCTGCCCAATGTCGAGGTCAACCGCCTCGACCACGAGTCCCAGATGCGCATGGCGATGCATGCGCCCGGGGGCGAGGACGCGATGAAGCGCGACATGATGCTGTGGCGCAAGGCCGAGGTCGAAGCCCATGGCCAGCCGGCGCCCGCGCCGCCTGCCGCGCCCATGCCGAAAATGGCGATGAATTCGCCGGTCTTCTTCGCCACCGACCGCGACGACGAGGGCGGCGCGGATTATGCGAACCGCTTCGGCGCGCGCCGGCTCGACCCCGCGCAACTGACCTGCGGCTTTCTGGGCGCGCCGGCGCGGCGGGCGCCGCCGCCGCCTTTGCCGCCGGCGCCGAAAAATCTCGCCAGGGGCCTGGACGATTGCGCGCAAAAGATCGTCGCCGCGACGCGCGCGGCGGGCGCCGCGAAAATCCTCGTCCTCGTCCACGGCTTCAACACCTCGTTCAGCGCCGTTGCGCAACGGGCTCTGGAGCTGGGCGCCGAACTCGATTACGCCGGGACGATTCTGGCCTGGAGCTGGCCCTCGGAGGGCTCCGCCTTCAGCTATCCCTATGACGAGGATTCCAACGCCTGGAGCGAGCCGCATCTGGCCGATCTGGTGATCCAGGATCGCGGCGCTGGCGCCGGACCTTCAGATCGATTTTGTCGCCCACAGCATGGGCAATCGCATCCTGTTGCAGATGTTGCGCGATTTCGCGCTGGAAAAGGCGAATTTGCGCATCGGCGTCGCCGTTTTCGCCGCGCCCGACGTGTCGCAGGACGTTTTTCGCCAGCAATTGCGGCAGGTTCAGCAGATCGGCGCCCTGCGCACGCTCTATGCGTCGGAATATGACCGGGCGATCGAAATTTCCGAGAGCTATCACAGCGCGCCGCGCGCCGGCAGCGGCGGCGCCGCCATTCTGGTCGCGGGCGGAATCAAATCCGTCGATGCGCGGCTGTCAGGACATTCCTATGTGTTCGACGAGCCCAAGGCGATGCGCGATTTCAAGGAGATCGTGAATCGGGAAATCAAGGCGCCGCAGCGCGGCCTGCCCGAGCGCGAAAAGGCCGGCGCCGCCTATTGGCTGATCGAGCCCTGACATTTGCAAGCTCAAACTGTCTGCGAACATCGGCGCGCGTTGGATCGATGGGCGGAGGTCAACTCAAATTGGAAATCAATGCGTGGCGCTATCGGCTCTTGTCGGCGGGTAGCGGCCCTTCGTCATGACGCGGAACGGGCCGAAATCGCATCTTAACTGACGCCCTTCAATCCGAGCCGTCATCAATCTTGCATTTGATCGAGAATTGCGCGAGCCGAATCGTAGGTATGAGTATATTCCGAACCTGTGCACGCGGTCCTGGGCCAGTTAAATTTCGAGACTGAGAGATTTGGCTCCGATTTTGCGCCCGGTCGCGTGCCGATACAAGCGGGCCTGTGTACGGAGATTCCTATCATGACGCCCGAGTTTCTCGCCGAACTCGAAGGAATATCGAACACGCTGGCGAATATGGCCGTTCGTGTCGCTGAACTTCGCGACGCGGCATATTCCGAATACGACACCCATTCCGAAGTTGAAACTTCGCCATGGTTCAAAGTTGCGCAACGTCTGTCCATTGTCGAACAGACATACTACATAATCGGAACTCTTCTCGAAGATGCCAGCATAGCAGGCCGTAGTGCTTATGCCTCTTCAGAGAGCGGCGGCAACGTCGTGCAAATTCGACAAAAAAGAGAGCAACATATTCTGTCGACGAATAAGGGGGGCGGCCTCACGCCTCTTTGACTTTGCCCGACGTAGAATCTGAATTTCCGCTTCGAGCCGTAAGTTGCCGATCATGTGACAGCATCTTTTGCGCAAGCACGCCTTTCATGCTTGCGAAACAAGCTCTGGCATTCCCCCCTACCGCCGGCACAGCGGCAAAGGCTGCGGCGGCGCGGGCGGGTGGTCGCGTTCATAGCGCGCGAGGATCGGACCGAGGACACCCTGCGGCCAGTATTTCGGCGCGTGGATCTGTCTGAGGCAGAAAGCGTTCCAGTACAGGCCCGCGCTTGCCGGCGAGCGGCCGGCTTTCGTCGCTCGCGCCACCGCGTCGATGTCCTCCAATTCGGGATAGATGTAGAGCGTGGTCGGATCGTCCTTCATGATCGGAATGACGACGCCGGCGTCCTCCGGCGACCAGGAGGTGCAGCCGTTGCTGCGGCCCCCGGCGTAGAACACCAGATTGCCGAAGGGCGCATAGCCGTCGCTGTCGGCATGGGGATCGCCCGGCGCCTTGCGCCGGCACATGTTTCGCAGCAGTTCGGCGGCATGGCCGCCGATCACGCGCTCGCGCGCATTGGCCGCGTCGCCCTCGCCGTCGAACTGCACGAAGGAGCGGTAGAGGGCCGCATGATGGGCGGAGGCGACGGGATAATAGCCCTTGAACGAGGTCTTGATCTCGCGGGTGATATAGGGGCCGCCGGTGGTGAGCTTGGAATCCTCGGCATTGCCGAAATTCCTGGCGCAAACGCGGCCGTTTTCGAAATCGGCGAGGCCCTTCAGGTCGCGCCCGCCGCCGTGGCCGGCGGGAATGGCGCGAAAAACCTGCCGGCTTTCGCAGATCACATAGAAACGCCGCCCGAGAGCGCCGTGGCCAAGATCATTGGGGCGGGTCGCGTCCATGGCGAAATAGCAGGGATTGCGAATCTCGCCCGCGCGCAATTTATGGAAATAGAGCGCCCGCGCGCGGCGCAGCACCACCGGCGCGATCTGGCCCTCGCCCTCGCCGACATGGCTTTTGAGCCAGGACGGCAAGTCCGGAGCTTGCGCGGCGGCGATTTCTGGCGCCGCCGACAGTATGGCGGCGGCGAAAAGGCCGAAAAGGCGGGGAAGGATGTTTCTCGACCGCACCGGATCAACGCTCCTGTCGAAGGTTTGCGCCGATCATGCGGCGCCGCCGTAAACAATCGATCAAAATTTCCAAAATCGGCGTAATCATGACCGATCGCGCTGTCCATCTCCAGCGCCAATTCGCGGCGGCCGTGGACCAGGCCCCAAAACACGTTTGCATCTGCCGCGCGCAAGTCTAATCTGTCCACGATGAGCGCGAGCTTCACTGACCAGAATCGCGGGCGCGCGATTGCCTTGGACCGATCGAATATGACCAACCATAAAGACATCGCCAAAAAACTCGAACATCGCCTCCGGGAACTGACGGGGCACGTCGCGGAGATCGACAGCGAATTGCGCTCCCAGCTTGCCGCCGACTGGGAAGAGCAGGCGACCCAGCTCGAAGGCCAGGACGCGCTCGAAGGCCTGGAAAAGTCCAAGCTGCTGGAAATCAAGCGGATTCGCGCAGCCTTGCAGCGCATCGCGGAAGGCGAATACGGCATTTGCGTGCGCTGCGGCGAGCCGATCGATCCCAAGAGATTGAAGGCGCTCCCCACGGCCCTGACCTGCATCGCCTGCGCCAGCAAATGACGGCGCCGGATCTGCCGCCTCAGGCTTCCACCGCCGCGCGCGCCTTTTCCGACCCGGTTGTTGAGGGCGCGGGGTCGGAAAGCTCGTCACGCCCGTGCCGGCGCGCCAGCAGCGAATAGACCGCCGGGGTGACGAAAAGCGTGAAAATCGTGCCGACGCTCATGCCGGCGCCGATGACGATTCCAATCGCCGCGCGGCTGCGGGCGCCGGCGCCCGAGGCGACGATCAGCGGGATCATGCCGACCACCATCGCCGCCGTGGTCATCAGGATCGGACGCAGGCGCACGCCGGCCGCGTGCTGGATCGCCTCGCGCGGCGACAGGCCCTCGCGGCGCTGCATCTGATTGGCGAAATCGACCATCAATATGCCGTGCTTGGAGATCAGGCCGATCAGGGTCATCAGGCCGATCTGGGTAAAAATATTGATCGAGGCCGCGCCAATGACGCCGAGAATGTTGAGCGGCAGCAGCGCGCCGAAAATCGAGGTCGGAAGCGCGATCAGCACGATGAACGGGTCGCGGAAACTCTCGAACTGGCCCGCCAGCACCAGATAGATCACGACCAGCGAGAAGATGAAGGCGAAGGCGAGCACATTGCCTTCCTGCACGAATTGCCGGCTCTCGCCCTGGAAATCGTAGGAATAGCCCTCGGGGAAGGTTTTCTGCGCGGCGTCTTCGAGAAAACTCAGGACTTCGCCGAGCGTATGGCCGGGAAAGGGCACGCCGGAGAGCGTCGCGGCGTTGAGCTGCTGGAAGCTGGTCAGGGCGTTGGGCTGGGTCTTTTCCGTGATGCTGACCACGGTCGAAAGCGGGATCAGCGCGCCGCTCGCCGTGCGCAGCTGATAGCGCATCAGCCAGCCGGAACTCTCGCGATAGTCGCGCGGCGCCTCGGGGATGACCTCGTAGGAGCGGCCGGCGAGATTGAAGCGGTTGACATAATTGCCGCCCAGGAAAGTCGCCAGCGTCGCGCCGATGTCCTGCATGGTGATCCCGAGGCTCGACGCCTTGGCGGCGTCGATCGTCACTTGCCATTGCGGCGTGTCGAATTTCAGGTCGCCGTCGGTGAAGATGAACAATCCGCTCTTGCGCGCCTGCGCCAGCATCTCGTCGAGCACGCGGGCGAGCGTCAGATAGTCGCCGGCGGTGCGGATGACGAATTGCACCGGCGGCCCGCCGGTCGAGCCGGGCAGCGAGGGCAAAGCGAAGGAGAAGATCTTGGCGCCGGTCTGGTCGGCGAGCACGGGTTGCAGGCTTTGCAGGATCTGAGCCTGGCTGCGCTTTCGCGCGCTCCACGGCTTGAGCAGCATGCCGGCGAAGGCGCTGTTGACGCCCTGCAAGCCGTTGATGACGAAGACATGCTCCTTTTCCGCCACCTTGTCGAAGACGTTTTTCTGCAGGCGGGCGGTGACGTTTTCGAGATAGTCGAGATTGGCGTATTGCGGCGTCTTGACCATGGTCAGGATCAGGCCCTGGTCATCTTCCGGCGCCAGTTCGCGCGGCGTGGTGACATAGAGCAGGCCGGTGAGCGCCAGCACCCCGACGAGGATCAGAATGGTCAAGGCGCGGAAATTGAGGGTGCGATGGAGCAGGCGCTCATAGCGCCGCCGCAAGGACTCGAAGGCGTCGTCGAGAAATTCGACCATGGAGCGCCGGCCCTGGCGCACGGCGTTCGGCGCGTGGCGCTCGTGCGGGCGCAAGAGTTTCGAGCACATCATCGGCGACAGGGTCAGCGCGATGAAGCCCGACACGATGACGGCGCCGGCGAGGGTGAAGGCGAATTCCTTGAACAGGGCGCCGGAGAGGCCGCCGACAAAGCCGATCGGCGCATAGACCGCGGCCAAAGTGATGGTCATGCCGACCACGGGGAGGGCGATTTCCCGCGCGCCGAGCAGCGCCGCCTCCCGCGGCGCATGGCCTTCCTCGATATGGCGGTAGATGTTTTCGACCACGACGATGGCGTCGTCCACCACCAGGCCGATCGCCAGCACGAAAGCGAGCAGGGTCAGAAGATTGATCGAATAGCCGAGCAGCAGCATGAAGATCATGACGCCGATCAGCGACAAGGGGATGGTGACGATCGGGATCAGGGTCGAGCGCAGGTCGCCCAGGAACAGGAAGATCACGATGACGACGATCACGCCCGCCTCGACCAGGGTCTTGGCGACTTCATGGATCGAGGCGCGGATGAATTCGGTCGCGTCATAGGCGATGGCGCCCGTCATGCCCGTCGGCAGCGCGGCTTCGATCGAGGGAAAGGCCTTGCGCACATCCGCGATCACGCTCAGCGGATTGGCGGTCGGCGTGGCGTAAATGCCGATGAACACCGCCTTGAGGCCGTCGAACACGGCGGAAGAATCGACGCTTTCGGGGCCAAGATCGATGCGCGCGACGTCGCCGAGCTTCACCAGCGCGTCGCCCTTGTTGAAGATCGTCAGTTGCGCGAAGGCCTTCGCCGTCTCCAGCGAGGTCAAGGCGTTGATGCTGGTCTGGGTGAAATCGCTTTTGATCTGGCCGGCGGCGGAGGTGAAATTATTGGCGATCAAAGCGTTGCGGATATCCGACGCCGTCACCCCGCGCGCCGCCATCTTGTCGGGGTCGAGCCAGACGCGCATGGCGAAATTCCGCCCGCCGATGATCTGGGCGCTGGCGACGCCGTCGATGGTCTGCAGGCGCGGCTGGATCACGCGGGTGATGTAATCGGTGATCTGCGCCTCGCTCAAATTGTCGGAATTGAACGACATGTAGAGCAAGGCGGTGCCCTCGCCGGTCTGCTTGACCACCACGGGGTCATTGGACTCTTTCGGCAGCAGATATTTGACCTGGGCGACCTTGGCCAGCACGTCGGTCATGGCCCGGTCGGCATTGGCGTTGAGCCGCAGGTTGAGCGTGATGGTCGAGACGTTCTGCTGCGAATTGGAGACCAGCGTGTCCACGCCTTCCGCGCTCGCCACCGCCTGTTCGATCGGGATGGTGATGAAGCCCTTGATGAGGTCGGCGTTGGCGCCCGGATAGGTCGTGGTGACGATGATGCTCGCCGAGGACAAGGCCGGATATTGCCGGATTTGCAGGTTGAAGCCGGCCTGCGCGCCGACGAGCAGGATCAGCAGGCTGACGACGATCGACAGCACCGGCCGGCGGATGAAGAGATCGGTGAAAGCTCCCATTTTGTCCGCCTAGGGCAAGGGCCGCACGGCCGGCGGCGTCATCGCCGCGCCGGATTCGATGCGTACGGGCGCCCCGGGCTGGAGCTTGATCTGGCCCTCGGTCACGATTTTGTCGCCGGGCGCGACGCCCGAAAGGATCACGACGCGATCGCCTTGCGTGTCGCCGATTCTGACTGCGCGCCGCTCGACATGGAGCGGGCCGTCAAAACCTTTGTCCTTGTCGTCGGGGACGACGACATAGACGGAATCGCCATAGAGCGAATAATCGACCGACGTGCGCGGCGCGGTGACGACACGCGCCGGCTTGCCGGCCGAAAAATCGACATGGCCGAACATGCCGGGCAGTATTTTCTTGTCCGGGTTGGCGAAATCCGCGCGCACCAGAATGGCGCGGGTGGCGGGATCGACCCGCGCATCGATATTGCTGATTCGGCCGACAAAATGTTTTCCCGGAAAGGAATCCAGCTGCATGGAGACCTGCTGGCCGATGGCGAGATCCGAAAAATTCTGCTCCGGGACCGGAAAGTCGAGATAGATCGGGTCGAGCTGCTGGAGCGACACCATGGGCGCGCCGGCGGCGACATATTGGCCGACATCGACCTTGCGGATGCCGAGCCGGCCGGAAAAGGGCGCGACAAGGGTTTTTTGCGCGATCAGGGTGCGGGTTTTTTCCACCGAGCCGGCGGTCTGATCGCGCACGGCCTGGGCGAGATCGAAATTGGAGCGCGCCGAAACGCCGCGCGCCTCGAGCGCCTGCTGGCGGTCGAAGGCGGACTGGGCGTTTTTCATCAGCGCCTTATTGGCGCCCATGTCGGCCTGTTCCGTCGAATTGTCGAGCTTGACCAGCAGCGCGCCTTTTTCGACATCCTGGCCGTTCTCGAAGGCGATCTGGGCCACGATCCCTGCGACCTGGCTGGCGACGTCTATGCCGGGGACGGATTTGAAACTGCCGACGGCCGAGACATGGGGCGCCCAGTCTTCCGAACGCGCCGCCTCCACCGCGACGCCCGCCGCCGGGGGCTTCATGGCGGCGATGGCGATGCGCGCCATTTCCGGCTTGAAATGAAAATGGAAGAACCAGGCCCCGCCGATCAGGGCGGCGAGCAGGAGAAAGACAAGGCCGAAGACGAATTTGCGCATGTGCCGGACCGATTGGGCGCGAGGCCATGAAGGCCGCCGAGGCTTGTAGCGCCCGCCGGCCCTCGACGCAAACAGCGCGTGCGGCGGTTGTGATGAGGCCGCGATTTCGGCCAGACGCGGCGAGACGAAATTCGCGCGATTCCGCGCCGGACGGTTGCGGCGCGTCCTGATTTGCGCTTCGCTTGCCGCCTGTCGCTCGCGCGAGCGATGGAGCCGAATCGAAAAACCGATCGAGGGTCGCCGGGAAATGGGGTTCAGGATTTTGGAAGGCCTCTTGCCGCTGAAGCCGCGCGAGGCGCTGAAGGACGGCGTCGCCGGCCTGACCCTTGCGTCGATGAACGTGCCGCAGGTGCTCGGCTATACGCGCATCGCCGGCACGCCTGTCGTCACCGGACTCTACACGGTCCTGCTGCCCCTGGTCGGCTTCGCCTTGTTCGGCTCGTCGCGCCACCTCGTCGTCGCGGCCGATTCCGCGACGGCGGCCATTTTTTCCGCCGCCCTGTCGCGCATGGCGGCCGTGGGAAGCGAAAAATACATGGCCCTGGTCGGCATGCTCACGCTGCTGACGGCTTTTTTGCTGCTGCTGGCGCGACTCTTCAAGCTCGGCTTTCTCGCCGATTTTCTGTCCCGGACGGCGCTGGTCGGGTTCCTGACGGGCGTCGGCGTTCAGGTCGGAGTCGCCATGCTGCCCGATATGCTCGGCGTCGAAGCCGGCTCGCGCCGGACATTGATACAGGCCTGGGACGTCCTGGGCGGCCTGCCGCATCTCAATCGCTTCGACCTCGGCCTTTCCGTCCTGGTCGTCGCGGCCATTCTGCTCGGGCGACGTTTCGCGCCACGTTTCCCGGTGTCCCTGGTGGTCGTCGTCGGGGCGATCGCGGCGAGCGCCGCCTTCGATTTCGCCGGACACGGCGTCGCGACGATCGGTTTCGTGCCGGGCGGCCTGCCGTCGCTGCGCTGGCCCGACGTGAGCTGGGGCGAGACGCTTGCGCTCCTGCCCGTGGCCGGCTCCTGTTTCGTGATGATCATCGCGCAGAGCGCCGCGACCTCGCGCGTCTATGCCCTGCGCCACAAGGAGCGCGTGGACGAGAACGCCGATATTCTCGGCCTGGCGGCGGCCAACGCCGGCGCCGCGCTCACCGGCGCCTTCGTCGTCAACGGCAGCCCGACCCAGACGGCCATGGCCGACAACGCCGGGGCGCGCAGCCAGTTCGCGCAGCTGGTGTTCGCGGGGATTGTCGTCGTCGTGCTCGTCGCTCTGACCGGGCCGCTGCGATACCTGCCGCATTGCGTTCTCGCCAGCATCGTCTTCACCATCGCCGTCGGCATGATCGACGTGAAAGGCCTCAAGGCGATAAAGCGCGAGAGCGCGGGCGAATTGAGTCTCGCCCTTTTCACCGCCGCCGCCGTGCCCTGCATCGGGGTCGAGCAGGGCATCCTGCTGGCCATCGGCCTGTCGCTGGTGCAGCATGTGCGCCATTCCTACCGGCCGCATATCACGATCCTCGCGCCGAGCGCCCTGGGACCCTGGGAGCCGAGAGAGGCGGCGCCGGGCATGGAGACGGCGCCGGGCCTCATCGTCTATCGCTTCGGCGCCGATCTGTTCTATGCCAACGTCGACCGTTTCGTGGACGAGGCGCGCGAATTGATCGCCCATGCGCCGTCGCCGACGCGGCGTTTCGTCATCGACGCCGGCGCGATCACGGATATCGACTATTCCGCCGCGGGCGCCCTGCGCGACCTGCTCGCCGAATTGAAGGAAAAGCGGATCGACGTGGCGATGGGGCGCGTCAACGAAGCGCTGCGCAGCGACCTCCAACGGCATGGCGTCGTCGAGGCGCTGGGCGCGGACAAGATTTTTTTACGCTTGCATCCGGCGCTGGAAGCCGTCGGCATCGATGTGAGCGCGCAGAAGCCCGCGCCAATTCGGCAATAGGCAGGATTTCCGCAAAGTGGTCGCCGGTTTGCGGACAAAAATCCTGCTAAATCAAAAGAGCCTCAGGCCGAGACTCGGCTACCAAGATCCGGCTCGGGTGGACTTTGGCCCCGTTTCGGGGAAAACTCCGCTCCATGCGCGCTTCAGTTCAATTTCAACTCCAGGTCACCTATACCGAGCCGGTTCGCGGCCTGAACCAGATTCTGCGGCTCACGCCGCGCGGCTTCGACAGCCAGCAGGTCACGGACTGGCGAATCGACGTGTCGCCGGAGGCCGCGTTGCGGCGCGGCGAGGACGCCAACGGCAATCTCGTCGACGCCTGTTCGCACGAAGGCCCGCTCGACAGCCTGACGATCTCGGCCCACGGCGTCGTCGAAATCCATGACGCGGACGGCGTTCTGCGCGGGCTGGCCGAAAAACTTCCGCCCGACGCCTTTTTGCGCGATGCGCCGGCGACCCATGCCGACAAGGAGTTGGCGGCCTTCGCGCGCAACGCCGCGGGCGATGAGGCCGACAGCCTCGAACAGATGCATGTTCTGATGGGCGCGCTGCACCAGACTTTGGCCTTCGCGCCGGGCGAGACCGAGGCCCCGCGGCCAGCAGCCGAGGTTTTCGCAGCGCGCGCCGGTTCGGCGCGCGAACTGGCGCAGGTCTTTGTCGCGGCGGCGCGCAGCCTCGGCCTCCCGGCGCGCTTCGTTTCCGGCTTCTACCTTGGCGCCGGGCCCGCGGCGGAAGCCGGCGCCCATCACGCCTGGGCGGAAGTCTTTTTCGATCCCATCGGCTGGATCGGCTTCGATCCCGCCCTGGGCTTCTGCCCGCGCGACGCGCATCTGCGCCTTGCCACGGGGCTCGATTATTTCGCCGCCGCGCCCCGCCGCGCCGTCTGCCTGACCGCCGCCCGCGAGGACAAGCGCGCGGTCCTGACCGTGGACGCGGGCTGACGGATTCTGCATGGATCTCAGCGCGCACGGCGCGGTCAAGGAGAGCGGATTGTGGCGCACGAAACCTTGGATGCGATCGACCGCAAGATCCTGACCGTGCTCCAGGAGAACGCCAATATCGCGGTCGCCGACCTCGCGCGGGAGGTCGGCCTGTCGCCCACGCCGTGCTGGAAACGGGTGCAGAAGCTCGAAAAATCCGGCGTGATCACCGGGCGTGTCGCGCTGGTCGATCCGCAGAAAATCGGCCTTGGCCTCACCGTTTTCGTTTCGATCGAGACCGACGATCATTCGCAGGCCTGGCTCGCGCGATTCGCGCAGGCGGTGTCCTCCATGCCGGAGGTGATGGACGTCTACCGGATGGCCGGCGACGTCGATTATCTGCTGCGGGTGGTGGTCCAGGACACGGCGGCCTATGACGGGTTCTACCGGCGCCTGATCGCGGCGGCGCCGCTGAAAAAGGTCACGTCGCGCTTCGCCATGGAGCGGATCAAGGCCAGTTCGGCCTATCGCATTCCGGAACCTGCGTCCCCGCGCTGACTTTGCGTTGAATCAATGGCAGCCGGCGGCGGATTTGCTATCTCATCCTTTGGAATAAGTGGGGCGAAAACGACATTCCGTCGAACCGGCTGAAGATCGGAAACGGGGGGCTCGGCGAACGGCGAAAGACCGCCCGGGCGGGAGAAGCGTGTTCCATTCACAACTCATAATCATCGATCCGGCAGCCTTTGAGTCCGGTCAGTCGGCTTAACGCGATCTGCGCTAATCCGTGACGTCAAGTTGGTATGGGATGAGGGGAGATCAGGCGTTTCGGAACGGCGCGGATTTTGGCCGGAAGATTTGATTCCCCTCCGGGGGGCGCTGGCTGGGCGCAGCGCAAATCGGGAAGAGGCGAAGGAATATCGCCAGGGAATCTGCCGGCAGAGCCCGATCCAGGGTTGGCGTCAGCCAAAAACGATACCTTCAGGCGTCAAAGCGCAAAGAACGACGACAGAGTCGCGAGCATTTTGGCGTGGAAGGGTTCCAGCTTCCGAAATGTCCTGCTTTACAGCACGCCGCGCGTTCAAGCACGGCGTCCGAGGCGGCGTCCAAAAGTCGCCGCCAACTTCACGCCGGCCCTTCGGGGCCGGCGATTTTATCTCGGCGCCCGCGAGCGCGCCGAAAAGCCGCCATCGGCGCTAAACTCCCTTGTTTTGGCAGCGTTTTTGCGAAAACCGGCAACCACTTTTTCGCACGCTCCAAAGCGCGTTCGCGGTTCGCGGAGTCGAACGCGCTCGGCTATTTCATTGTTTTACCGCATATTCTGATCCGAAAAGTCCATCAACCTTGCGGGAAAACGCTCTAGCGCAGATCGACGACCGGCGCCAGTCGCCGGCGAACCGCAGCCGTATCCGCCTCGGCGAAATGGCGGTGAGGCAGGCCCAGCGCGCCGTGGATTTCGCTGCGCGATTTCATCAGGTTTTCGATCGTCCCGAGGGCTTCCGACGATTTGTGCGACAATTGCTCGTGGAGCTTCACGATCGGGCCGCCTCCGGCGTCGGCGGCCGGGGCCGGCGGGGTCTGCTGCGCTTCGAGCGTCATGCCCGGCAGCGGTTTCAGATCGACGCCGATATGGGCGAATTGCATGATGTCATGCCAGGTCGCCGCGGGCAGGGTGCCCCCCGTCACCTTGTTCATCGGGTCGCCGTCGTCGTTGCCGAACCAGACCACGCCGACGAAATTGCCGGTGTAGCCGCAAAACCAGGCGTCCTTGTAATCATTGGTGGTGCCGGTCTTGCCGGCGACCTCGATTCCCGGAAGCTGGGCGCGCCGGCCGGTGCCCTGCATGACCACCTGGTGCATCATCGAGACGAGTTCGTCGATATAGAACGGGTCGACAACCTGGATCGGCTTCTCGCCGTCGCGGTCGTGGCTGTAAGCCAGCTCGCCGCGGCTGTTGTAAATCTCCAGCGCGGCATAGGGCGTGACCCTCTTGCCGCCATTGGCGAAGGCGGTATAGGCGGTGGCCTGGTCCATCGGCTTCACCTCGTCGGCGCCGAGCGGCAGCGACTGGGTGTCGGGCAGAGGCGCGGTGACGCCGAGCCGGCGCGCCGTGGCGATGATGCGCTTGCGGCCGCGACGGGCGTCGCCGTCGCCGACCGCGATCGACAGGCGCACCGCCACCGTATTGAGCGAATGGGCGAGCGCGTCCCACAGCGGCAGGCGGCCAAAATATTTGCCGCCGTAATTCCTCGGGCACCAGTTGCCGAGGCAGATCGGCGCGTCCACGACCTCGGTCTCGGGGGTGAATTTCCCGCTCATCAAGGCGGTGAGGTAGACATAGGGCTTGAAGGACGAGCCCGGCTGGCGCAGGGCGTCGGTGACGCGATTGAACTGGCTGACGGCATAGTCGCGGCCGCCGATCAGCGCCCGCACCGCGCCGTCGTGCTCCAGCACGATGGCCGCCGCCTGATGGGCGTTGGAGGTGGGCCCATTCTCGCGCAGCATCTGTTCGATCGTGTCCTCGGCCTTTTGCTGGAGGCTGGAATCGAGCGCCGCGCGCACGGTGAGCACGCGGTCCTTGCCGAGCTTGCCGGCGTCGGCCAGAGCCTTGACCTCGTTGAAGGCCCAGTCGAGATACCAGTCTGGCGCGGCGCCCAGGGCGCCGCGATCGATCGGCGACGCCGGATGGCGCAGCGCGTCGGCGATCTGGTTCTGCTGGAGATAGCCGGCCACGACCATGTTGCCGAGCACCTCGTTGGCGCGGGCGCGGGCGGCGGGCAGATTGACATGGGGCGCGAATTTGGTCGGCGCCTTGAACAGGCCGGCGAGCATGGCGGCCTGGGCGAGCGTCACGTCCTTGATCGAGCGGCCGAAATAGAATTGCGCCGCCGCCTGGATGCCGAATGTGCCGCCGCCCATATAGGCGCGGTCGAGATAGAGCCGCAAAATCTGCTTCTTGGCGAGGTGCGACTCCAGCCAGAAGGCGAGGAAGGCCTCGTTGATCTTGCGGGTGAGCGTGCGTTCGTTGGACAGGAACAGGTTCTTGGCGAGTTGCTGGGTGAGCGTCGAGCCGCCCTGCACCACGCCGGAGGCGCGGGCGTTGACGGTCACCGCTCGCAGCAGGCCGATCGGATCGACGCCCCAATGGTCGTAAAAGCGGCGGTCCTCGGTCGCGAGCACCGCCTGGATCACATAATCGGGATATTCGTCGAGCGGCACGGCGTCGTCATGGAGGATGCCGCGCCGCCCGACCTCCTTGCCGTACCGGTCCTCGAATGTGACGGCGAGATCGGTCTGTTTCAGCCAGTCGCGCGCGGTGGTGAGGCGGAAGGCGGGCTGGGCGAGGGCGACCATCACGAGGCCGCCGAAAACGCCGAGCGTCAGCGCCTCGCAGGCGAGATCGGCCGCGACGCGGGTCGCGCCGCGCGCATGGAACCGCTCCATGAAGCTGGAATAATCGCGCCACAGCTCCGCCGATTCGACGCCGAGCGAATAGAACGCGCTGTCGATCCAGGAATCGATCCCGAGCAGCGCGTTGTTCAGCGCGCGGAACCATTTGGCTTTGCTGAAATCATAGGCCAAGGCGGCCCCGCTCCGTTCCTGTCCCGCGAGCCTTGACAGACTGCCCGCGCCGACGCCTTAACATTGTCTTAAGGCCTTCGGCCTGCAAGGGCAAAATACGCGCCAGCGCGAACGGCGCCAATTTGAAACAGGTCATGTCCGAAACGAAAAAAAACCCCGCGTCCCGTTCGCCGGACAGCCCGTTCTGGCGCGGCCGGGCTTTGGCCGATTTCTCCAGGGCGGAGTGGGAGAGCCTGTGCGACGGCTGCGGCCGTTGCTGCCTGGTCAAGCTGGAGGACGAGGACAGCGGCGAAGTGCATTTCACCGATGTCGGCTGCCGCCTGCTCGATCCCGCGACGGCGCGCTGCCGCGACTATGGCCATCGCGCGCGGCGGGTCAGGGATTGCATCCGGCTGACCCCGGAGAGCGCCGCGAGCCTGACCTGGCTGCCGCCGACCTGCGCCTATCGGCTGCTGGCGCGCGGCGAGGACCTGCCGGACTGGCACCCTTTGGTCAGCGGCCGGCGGGACAGCGTGATCGAGGCGGGGATTTCCGTTCTGGGACGGGTGGCGGCCTTGGAGGACGAAATGCCGGTCGAGGTCTCTGGTCGACCATATCGTCGCCTGGCCCGGCAAGGTTCCCAGGGCGGCGAAACAGCGGCGGCGGAAAAAAGCTTAACGTGGTCTTGGCCGTTAACCGCCGCTTTACGCCCGAAACGGGATTTCGCGATCAGGACGGGAATATCCCCGGAACGAATCGCTGATTTCGATTTTTGCCTGTTTGTTCCTTCAGAGCCTTTTCCGATCCGATCGAATCGGATCGGGGCTCTGGTTTTTTGTTTTAACGCGTTTTCTTCATGCGAACCGGCGGCCACTTCGCTTGAAAGCGCTTTAGTCGCGGGTGGCGAGCCAGATCACATGGCGCGCGCCTTTCGCGCGGCCGGCGCGCGGACGCGCTTCCTCGACCGCGAACCCGGCCTTGCGCAATCGGGCGGCAAAGGCCGCATCCGGGCGGGCGGACCAGACGGCGAGGAGGCCGCGGGGTTTCAGGGCTCTTTTCGCCATCAGCAGCCCCGGCCCCTGGTACAGTCGATCATTGGCCGGCCGGGTCAGGCCATCGGGGCCGTTGTCCACGTCGAGCAGGATCGCGTCATAGGCGGCGGGGCTCGATTTGATGATTTCGAGAACATCGCCTTCCCGGATTTTTCCGCGCTCGTCGTCGAGGGCGCCGGCGAAGACTTCCGCCATCGCCCCGCGCGCCCAGGCAATGACGGCCGGGACGAGTTCCGCGACCTCGATTTTCGCCGAGGGGCCGAAAGCCGCCAGGGCGGCGCGCAAGGTAAAACCCATGCCGAGGCCGCCGATCAGCACTTTCGGAGTTGGAAGATTTTTCATCCGCGCGGCGGTCAAGGCGGCGAGCGCCTCCTCCGAGCCGCTGAGGCGCGAATTCATCAGCTCGTTGTCGCCGAGCGTGATGGAAAATTCCGTCCCGCGCCGCTTGAGTTTGATCTCGCCGCCGCCGGGGATTGGCGCTCTTTCGACCAGAATCCAGGGAAGCAAGGGGGCCTCGGTTAACCAACGATTTTCATGGCCAGCCGGCCTGGCGCCCAAGAACGGGACCAGCCGACCATTTCAGGACCAAAACCGGCACGAATTGGCTTTGCGACGAGTTTCCGGCTTCGTTCGCCTCACTCCGCCAGCGCCGCGAGAATTCGCGCCCAGCTCCGCGCGCCCTTCTGGAACGAGGACAATTCGTATTTCTCATTGGGCGAATGGATGCGGTCGTCGTCGAGGCCGAAGCCGACCATCAGCGCGTTCATCCTCAGTTCGCGCTTGAACAGGCCGACCACGGGAATCGAGCCGCCGGAGGCCGCGAGCACCGCGGGCTTGCCCCATTCCTGTTCGAGCGCGCGGCTGGCGCGCTGGATCGCCTCGGAATGGAAGGACAGCGACAGGGCCGGGCTCGCGCCATGGCTCAGGAATTCGACCTTGCAGTCGGGCGGCAGGCTGGCGCGGACATAGTCGCGGAAGGCGTCGACAATGGCTTGCGGGTCCTGCTTGCCGACGAGCCGGAACGAAAATTTGGCGCTCGCCTGCGCCGGCAGCACGGTCTTGGAGCCCTCGCCGGTATAGCCGCCGACAATGCCGTTGACGTCGCAGGTCGGCCGCGCCCAGATCTGCTCGAGAACGGAAAAGGCCGCTTCGCCGGCTGGCGTCGACAGGCCGACATCGGCGAGAAAATCGGCTTCGCTGAAATCGAGCGCCTCCCATTGCGCCTTGATCTCGGGCGGCAATTCGGGGACGCCCTCGTAAAATCCCGGCAAGGTCACGCGGCCTTTCTCGTCGTGCAGGCCGGCGATGATCCGCGCCAGCGCATGGATCGGATTGACGGCGGGGCCGCCGAACATGCCGGAATGGAGATCGCGGCTCGCAGCCCTGACGACGACCTCCTCCAGCGCCAGGCCGCGCAGCATGCAGGTGATCAGCGGCGTGTCGCGAGTTCCACATGTTGGTGTCGCAGACCAGCATCAGGTCGGCCTTCAGCTCCCTGGCGTTTTCGGCGATGAAGGCGGGAAGCGACGGCGATCCGGATTCCTCTTCGCCCTCGAACAGAACGCTGACAGCGCACGGAAGGCCGCCATTGGCGCGCAGGGCGCGGCAGGCCTCGACAAAGGTCATGAGCTGGCCCTTGTCGTCGGCGGCGCCGCGCGCGACGATCTGCTTGTGGCCCGGGCGCGCCCTCTTTCAGCGCCGGCGTGAAGGGATCGGCGTTCCAAAGCTCCAGCGGATCGACCGGCTGAACGTCGTAATGGCCATAAAACAGGACATGGGGCGCGTCCGGCCGCGCCGCCTTGGCGTTGCCGACCACCATCGGATGGCCTGCGGTCGGGCGCACGGAGGCTTCGAAGCCGATGGCGCGCAACTGGGTCGCCAGCCATTCGGCGGCGGCGACGCAATCGCCGGCAAAAGCGGGGTCGGTGGAGATCGAGCGAATGCGCAGCAGTTCGAACAGGCGGTCCAGCGCGCCCTGATGGTCGGCGTCGAGCGCCGCGAGCGCTTTATCGAGATTGGACATGGCGGCTCCAGCATGAATCGTGTGATAATCTACCAGCAGACGGGGGTCGCGTCACGCGGCGGGCGGCGGCCTGACGCACAGGAGGCGTTCAGATGACCACGGTTCCGGAAGGATGGAGCGGCGACGAGAAAAGGATCGCCAAGGTCTTTCAGTTCAAGACTTTCGCGCGGGCTTTGGGCTTCATGGTCGAGGTCGGGCTCTATTGCGAGCGCGAGGATCATCATCCCGAATGGAAGAATGTCTACAACAAGGTCTGGGTCGAATTAACGACACATGACGCGGGCCGGGTCACCGAGAAAGACCTCGCGCTCGCCGCCCATATGGACGAGGTTTTTCGCGTCGGGCGCTGATCATTCCGCCGCGCTGATCGCGGCGATGCGGTTGCGCGCCTGTTCGCGCGGGCCGGGGAGATGGATTCGCACCCGCGTTCCGTGGCCCGGCGTGGAGTTCGATCAGCAATTCGCCGCCGTGAAGCTCGACCAGCGAGCGCGCGATCGACAGGCCGAGGCCGGGGCCTTTCATTCCGTCCTGCATCAACGGCGAGCGCTGCTCGAAAGGATGGCAGACGAGGACCATTTCCTCCGCCGTCATGCCGCAGCCGCTGTCCTCGACGATGATGTCGTGGGCCTGGCCCTCTCCCGCGACGCTGACGGCGACGCGGCCGCCTTCCGGCGTGAATTTGATCGCATTTTCGATCAGGATGGCGGCGACGCGGCGCAAAAGCTCGGGATCGGCGAAAACATGGGCCTCGGCCGGCGGCTCGAAGGCGATCGAGACATTCTTGGCCTCGGCGGCGGCGCGGGCGGCCTCCACCGTTTCGGCAAGGCTCGGCGTCAGGTCGACCTCGCGGGCGTTCAGCACCACCTGTCCGGCGTCGAGGCGGGCCATTTCCAGCACGTCGCTGATGACGCCATGGAGATATTGGCCCGACTGGCGGATGTGATTGGCGTATTGCAGGTAGCGCGCATTGCCGATCTCGCCGAAATATTGCTGCTCCATCACTTCCGCGAAACCGATGATATGGGTCAGCGGCGTGCGCAATTCGTGGCTCATGTTGGCGAGGAAGTCGGACTTGGCGCGATTGGCGGTCTCGGCGACGGCCTTCTGCTCGAGATAGCGCTCGGCGAGTTCGGCGAGCTGCTGGGCCTGGACCTCCAGGGTCTGGCGGGACCGGCGCAGGTCGGCGACGGTGGCGGTCAGGCGGCGCTCGCTGTCGAGCAATGACTGCTCGTGATGTTTCAGGGCCGAAATATCGGCGCCGACCGAGACATAGCCGCCGTCCTTGGTGCGGCGCTCGTTGATCTGGAGCCAGCGGCCGTCGGCGAGGCGCGCTTCGTAGACCCGTCCCGCGCCGTCGTCATCGGGCATGGCGCAGGCCTGTTCGGCAAAATTGCGCGACTGCGCCATGATTTTCCAATAGGGGGCGCCGGGCGTGGCGCATTCGGGCGGCAGGCCATGGACGCTCTGGAATTTGGAATTGCACAGGACGAGGCGGTTGTCGCGTGTCCCACAGCACGAAGGCTTCGGAGATCGACTCCACCGCGTCGCGCAAGCGCAGATCGGCGGCGGCGCTGCGTTCGGCGAGGCGGACCTGTTCGGAAATGTCCACCGCAATGCCGACGAGATGGGGCGCGCGTTCGCGCCCTTCGTGAATCAGCTGCGCCCGGGCGCGAATCCAGATCCAGCGCCCTGCCGCGTCGCGGACGCGAAAGGCGTGGTCGATCGAGGACGCATGTCCCGAGGTCAATTGCTCGGCGAAGCTTGAAAGCTTGTCGTCGTCCGGGTGGATCAGCGCCCGCAGGTCGCCGAAGGAGAGGAACTGGCCGGTCCGCTTCATCGACAGCATGTCGTACATCGAGTCCGACCAGTAGATGCGGCCCGTGGCGAGGTCCCAGTCCCACAGTCCGCAGCGGCCGCGATTGAGCGCGGCGTCGATGCGGTTTCGAATGCGGGCGCGGTCGGTCTCGGCGTCGAGCGCCCGGCTGGTCTGGGCGAAATAGGCGAAGGCGACCACCGCCATGACCGAAGCGATGAAGAGGAACAGGAAGGCCGAGCGCCAGGCGGTCGCGCGCCATTCGGACATGGCGCTGTCGAGCGGCTGGATGATCGCAAGCTGGCCGAAGGGCGGTTGGAGGCCGCGCACGGTGGCGAGGGCGTCGGCGCCGCTGGGCAGGCTGACGCGCATCGCGCCGGCTTTTTCCGCGAAAATGGTGAGCGGCTGGGAGGGCCCGAGATGACGGGCGAGCGTGCCTTCGGCGATCGCGCCGGCGGGCAGGGTCGCGATGATCTGTCCGTCGGCGTCGGTGACGGCGAGGACGCGGCCCTGGGTCTGGAGCGCGTCCGAGCGCAGAGGTGAGGATCAGGGCGACGGGCTCGCCGGGCGGCGCGTTGCGCGCGGCGTCATTGAAATCCTCGGCGGCGAGGCGGCCGATCATGTCCATCGTGGAAAGCGCCTCGGGAACCACGCGGTCGTGGCTTTGCAGCGCGATCTGGGCGGCGACGCCAAACAGGGTGAGCAGGAAAAGGGCGATCAGGGTCGGGATGGCGGCGCGCAGCAGCGGCTCAAGCCGGGGGCTCTCGACGGTCTCGGCGGAAGGGGCTTCGGCAGGCGGGCGCGGCGCGGCCCGGTCCTCGGACGCCATGGAATCGGCGCGGGGGAAAAGCCGGGTCGCCGAGACGCCGCCTTCGGCGGCGGCGGGGGGCGTCCGCGGACCGGCGAGCGGCGCGGCGGCTTCGAGACATAGATAGCCGTCGGCTGCGTTTGCACGCGCCATGACACGCTCCCGGTGTGGTGAAATTGTTTGATCCGGAGCTTTACTGCGACGCCCCCGAATCACCTTCATTCGAATCCCAAGCGCGCATTTTGTCCAGACTAAATTTTCGTTAATCCGTGCGTTTTTTCATCGGAAATCGGGCGAGATTTCAAACAGCCCTGCTCCGGAGTCGCGTGGGCGAAAAGGTCGAAAACCGGAAAAAAAGAGTCGAAACAACGCCCTTGGCTCATCGGCGGATCGGGCGTCCGGTGTTGGCGTCCGACATGGCCGCGGAGGCGCCATTTCGGCGAAATTGTTGCGAAATCAAGGCGAAGGCCATGGAAGCGGGGCCGGCCGGCCTTCAGGCTTGAGTGAAACTGGCGCGACGCCGAGTTTCCGGCGTCACGCGAGGGCGCGGGCGGCGATGTCGCGCAGGTCGGGCGAGAGCTTCTCAACGGCGGCGACGCTTTCCAGCGCGTCGCGGGCGAGCTGGCGCGCGGCCGGATTCGAGATTGCGCCAGGAACGGAAGGCCGAGAGCAGCCGCGCCGCGACCTGCGGATTGACGCCATCGAGCGTGAGAGCGGACTCGGCGATGAACCGGTAGCCGGAGCCGTCGGCGGCGTTGAAGCCGGTCGGATTGGCGTTGGCGAAGGCGGAAATCAGCGCGCGGACGCGGTTGGGGTTGGTCAGGCTGAAAACGTGATGGCCCATCAGGCGCTTGACCCGCGCAAGCGTCTCGGGTTCGGGAATCATCGCCTGGAGCGAGAGCCATTTGTCGATGATGAGCGGCTCTTCGGCGTGGGAGCGGAAGAAGGAATCCAGCGCGCGCTCGCGTTGCGGCGTGGCGTGGGCGCAGAGCGTGGACAGCGCGGCCATCTGGTCGGTCATATTGGCGCCGAGCTGGAACTGGCGCATCGCGATGTCGGCGCCCTGCTCGGGCGCGCCGGCGGCGTAAAGATCGAGACAGGCGTTGCGCAAGGCGCGCCGACCGGCGTTTGATGCGTCGGGCGAATAAGGCGCGTCGCTGGTCAGGCGCTCGTAAGCCGCGAGCAGGCGGGCGCCGAGAGCCTTGCCGATTTCTTCGCGCAGCGCGCGCCGCGCCATGAAAATGGCGTCGGGATCGACATTGGCGCCTATGTCGCGGGCGATGTCGCTTTCGCTCGGCAGGATCGCCATTTGCGCGGCGAAGGCGGGGTCGCCCTCGCCCGCCTCGAGGGCGGCGCCCAGAGCCTCGGCGAAGGCCGGGTTGAAGTCGGGCAATTCCCGGGCGCGGATCAGCCCGGTGGAGCGGATCATCAGCCGCGTGGCGAAACTCTGCGCCGCCTGCCAGCGGTTGAACTCGTCAGTGTCATGCGCCATCAGCAGCAGCAGGTCGTCCTCGCTCAGGTCGATGTCGAGGATGGCCGGCGTGGAAAAGCGGCGCAGCAGCGAGGGGACCGGCCGCACGGGCACATCCTTGAAGACGATGCGGCGCTCTTTGGCGGCCAGTTCGAACACGCCCGCCCGGGCTTCGCCGGCGTCGGCAGGATTGTCGGGAACGAGCGGGATTTCCCGGCCGTCCGGACCGATCAGGCCAAGCCGGATCGGCATGACGAGCGGCTTTTTCTCGGGCTGGCCGGGCGTCGGCGGCGTCTCCTGCGTCAGGTCGAGCGCAAAAGTCCTGGCCTCGGCGTCATAGCTCCCGCGCGCCTTGAGGCGCGGCGTGCCGGCCTGATTGTACCACAGGAAGAACTGCGACAGGTCGCGGCCGGAGCTCTCGGCGAAACAGGAGATGAAATCCTCGACCGTCGCGGCCTTGCCGTCGAAACGCCGGAAATAAAGCGCCATGCCGGCGTGATAGGCCCCATGGCCGATCAGGGCGCGCAGCATGCGAATGATCTCCGCGCCCTTCTCATAAACCGTCGCCGTGTAGAAATTGTTGATTTCGTGGTATGTTTCCGGACGGACATTATGGGCGAGCGGGCCGGCGTCCTCGGGGAACTGGCTCGCGCGCAGAGTGCGGACATTGCCGATGCGGCCGACGGCGCGCGAGCGCTGGTCGGCGGAAAATTCCTGGTCGCGATAGACGGTCAGGCCCTCTTTCAGGCAGAGCTGGAACCAGTCGCGGCAGGTGATGCGGTTGCCGGTCCAGTTGTGAAAATATTCGTGGGCGACCACCGTCTCGATCCCGGCGTAATCGCCGTCGGTCGCGGTTTCCTGAATCGCCAGGATATATTTGTCGTTGAAGATGTTGAGGCCCTTGTTCTCCATCGCGCCCATGTTGAAATCGGGCACGGCGACGATGTTGAACACGTCGAGGTCATATTCGCGGCCATAGACGAATTCGTCCCAGCGCATGGCGTGGATCAGGGAGTCCATCGCGTGATGGGCGCGGTGCTCCTTGCCCTTTTCCGTATGGATCGCCAGCCTGACCTTGCGGCCGGACATGGTTTCGAATTCGTCCTCGATCGCGCCGAGATCGCCGCCGACCAGAGCGAAAAGATAGGACGGCTTGGGGAACGGGTCATGCCAGACGGCGTAATGGCGCCCGTTCGGCAGATCGCCCTGCTCGACCGGATTGCCGTTGGCAAGCAGGACCGGCGCCTCCGCCTTGTCGGCTTCGATTCGGACGGTGAAGACGCTCATCACGTCGGGCCGGTCGAGATAATAAGCGATGCGGCGGAAGCCTTCGGCCTCGCACTGGGTGCAATAGGCCGAGCCGGAACGGTAGAGCCCTTCGAGCCTGGTGTTGGCGGAAGGATCGAGCAGGGTTTCGACTTCCAGCGAAAAAGGGCGGCCCGGCGGATGGGCGATGGTCAGGCTTTCCGGCGTGGCGACCTCGGCGAGGTCGAGCGCCTCATTGTCGAGCAGCGCCCGAACCGGCCGCAACGCGCCGCCGTCGAGAACCAGCGGCGCCCCGGCGGCTCCGGCCGGATTGGGCCTCAGATTGAGGCGCGAGACCACCCGCGTCGCGTTGGGGTCGAGGCTGATGTCGAGATGGACCGAATTGATCAGATAATCGGCGGGGCGATAATCGGCGAGGCGGACGGGCGGGACGGGAGCGGAATTCGGGCTTGTCGGACATTGCGCCTCTGCGATCTCGGATTCGGCGGCGGCCCGCCTGTCGCGATGTATTTATTCTTGCGGCGCCGAAATCGCCATCCGTCAAAAGAGAAAAACGCCGCCGGTCTTGACCCTCCCGGACCGCCGCGACAAAAAGAAACAAAGGGAGAGCACATGCATCAGATTCGCAAAATCTGCGTTTATTGCGGTTCGTCGGTCGGCGAGGACCCGGCCTTTGTCGCGGCGGCGCGGGATTTGGGGCGGACGCTCGCGGAAAACGACATCGGCCTGGTCTATGGCGGCGGCGCCCTTGGCCTGATGGGGGCGGTGGCCCGTGCGGCGCGGGAGGCCGGCGGCCACGTCACCGGAATCATCCCGCATTTCCTGGAGAAGCGCGAACATGCGCTCGACAACGTGCAGGAGTTGATCGTCGTCGACGACATGCACGAGCGCAAGCGGCTGATGTTCGAAAAAGCCGACGCCTTCATCGCGCTGCCGGGCGGGATCGGCACGCTGGAGGAACTGGTCGAACAGCTGACCTGGGTGCAGTTGCAGCGCCACGACAAGCCGGTGCTGATCGCCGACATCGGCGGCTTCTGGGCTCCGCTGCTGGCGCTGATCGACCATATGCGCGCCCAGGCCTTCATCCGGCCGGAATATGAGGCGCGCTATCTGGTGCGCGACAAGGTCGAGGACATTGTTCCGGCGCTGCGCGAGGCCTTTGCAAACGCCCGCGCCTCGCATCTGGCTTTGCGCCCGGAGTTTTGAGTTTGCTTAGAGCCTTTTCCGACCAGACTGGCGCGATCTGCCGAGGGGATTTCGCGCCGTGGCAAGGAGGGTGGCGACGGCCGTGTCGGGGACACGGCCGAGCCGCACGACGCGGCTACGGCGCGAAAGCCCCCGGCCCCGCGAACCGGGATGTTTCCCGGTTCGCCGTTCCAAGACGAGCCCAAGTCGGAAACATCCGACTTGGGCGGGGTTCGTTTTCGGCGGACGCCCGGTGCGGCGCGCGCCTCGACCGCATCCCTGATGCGCTCTTCGGCGCGCGCCTGCCGGATCGTCTCACCGAAAGCGAACAGATGGCGTCAGTCTGGTCGGAAAAGGCTCTAAGCCTCAGTCGTCCGAAATCGCATCGGGGCCGATCGCGCCGCGGTCGGTCCGCACCACCCAGTTCCGGCCGCGATGCTCGATGCGTTCGACCGTCGCGCCGCCGAGCAGGACGTCGCCGGGCTCGACCCTTTCCATTCCCTCCGGCCCTTCGATCCAGGCATGGCCGCCTTCGACGCCGCGCAGGACATAGGCGCGATAGGGTCCAAGCGCGGCATGCAGGCCAGGAGCGGGAAGGGGCGGCGGCGCCTGCGTCGGACGGGGCAGCGGCTTGCCGATCGAGGCGGTCGGCATGCGGTCCACCTTGGCTTTAGCCATTTTCTCGGCTTCGGACCTGACCTTGTCGAGCTTCGAGCGAAGCTGCGAGGCGCTCGCCGCCGCGTCGGCCTTGGCGTTGGCGATATTCTGCTGGAGCGCGACGATGGTCGCCTCGGCGGCGCGGGACTTGCGCGCCTCGGCGTCGAGCTTGTTCCTCAGGCTTTCGACATGAACGCGCAGCGCCGCCAGTTCGTTGCCTTGCGCCTTGGTGGTTTCGACGGCTTGCGCCGCCGCCATCGCGACGGGATCGGGTTTCGCGGGCGCGGGCTGGACGAAGGCGTCCATGCGATAGGCGGCGGCCCAGCCGAGACCGATCGTCAGCAGCAGGGCCGCGCCGGACGCGGCGAAAAAACGCCGCTTTTCTCGACGCGAATCGACAGCGCGGAATTCGATCTCAGGCCTCTCGTCGGCATGGAGCCGGAAGGGCTCACGAGGCGCCGGTACGGGTTTCGAAGGCGGGATGAGGTCGTGCATGGTCGGCTCCGGGCGGACGATCTTCGTCCGTTTCCATGACCCGGCATCTTCCGGCTTTCGGATTAACCCATGATTAACGACGCTGCGATTTTTGCCGCGCCTGTCGCCGATTTACATCACTCCGCCGCGGCGGAGCCGGTCGCCGGCAGGCGGGCGAGCAAGGCGATCAAGGCGCGGTCTTGCATCAGCGCCGCGCGCTCCTTGCGCTGGATCCAGGCGGAGGCCTCTTCGAGCGTGCGCGCCTCGCTGAGCTTGGCGATCGCCATCGCCCGCTCGGGCGTGATGTCGCCGCGCGCGCGATGGACGGCGGGCGGCAGGAAGGCCTGGTGAAGGTCGCGGAACTCCGGGTCCTCGTGAAGGACGCGCAGCCCGTCCGCCTTGTCGAAGCCTTCCGACGCGAGTTCGGCGGACAGGGCGTTGGCGCGCGTCGCGATCGGCGGCGGCGCGCGTTCCTCGGGCGTCGCCAGCAGGCCGATCCGGCGGAAGGCCAGGCCCACCGATTTCAACCCGGTGCCCCAGGACAACGGGATCGCCAGGATCAGGCCGGCGATGGTGGGAGACATCCAGGCGGCGAGCGAAGGCGAAATCAGAAGCGCCGCGACCAGCGAAATGACGCCGAGAATGACATGGTCGCGGTGGCGGCGGATGATCGACTTGAACGGCACGGAGCCGTCGTCGCGCCGCTGCGGCTCCCATCCGGTGTCGAAGCCGAACAGGATGTGCAGCACATGGCCGGAATGGATCATCATCATGATCGGCGCGAGCAGGGCCGACATCAACACCTCGAACAGGGTCGAGAACACGAGCCGTATCGCGCCGCCCGCGCCGCGCCGGGTCGGGCCGTCGAACAAGGCGATGATCAGGCCGAAAAGTTTCGGGGCCAGCAGCACCGCCATGGTGAGGATGAACAGCGCCAGCGACCGCTCGGCGTCGAACACCGGCCAGGTCGGGTACAAGGTGAAATCGCGGGAAAAATATTCCGGACGGATATATTTCGCCTGCAGGACCAGCAGAATGCCGACCAGCAGCTGGGCGAGCCAGAACGGCGAGGCGAGATAGGCCATGATTCCGGTGGCGAAATGCTGGCGGGTCGCCGGGACGAACCCCTTGGCCGCAAGCACGCTGATATGCTGGAGATTGCCCTGGCACCAGCGCCGGTCGCGAATGGCCGTGTCGATCAGCGAGGGCGGGCATTCCTCGAAGGAGCCCGGCAGCGACGGCAGCATATAGACGCCATAGCCGGCGCGGCGCATCAGCGCGGCCTCGACGAAATCGTGCGAGAGGATATGGCCGCCGAAGGGCGGCTTGCCCCTGAGATGGGGCAGGCCGCAATGGTCGGCGAAGGCTTTGACGCGAATGATCGCATTATGGCCCCAGTAATTGCCGTCGCGGCCCATCCAGCATGAAAGGCCGTCGGCGATGACCGGACCGTAGATTCGGGCGGCGAATTGCTGGACCCGGGCGAAAAGCGTGTTGCGGTTGATGATCAGCGGCAGGGTCTGGATGACGCCGGCGTCGGGATCGGCCTCCATCGTCGCCGCGAGCGAAACGATGGCGTGGCCGGTCATCAGGCTGTCGGCGTCGAGCACGACCATATGGTCGTAAGAAGCGCCCCAGCGCGAGACGAAATCGCCGACATTGCCCGCCTTGCGCGCGGTGTTCCTGGCGCGGTGGCGGTAATAGACGCGGGCCTGCGGCCCGAGCCGGCGCCGCAGGGAGATCAGCGCCCGCTCCTCCGCGATCCAGACGTCGGGATCGGTCGAATCCGACAGCAGGAACCAGTCGAAGGCCGCGCCATGGCCGGTCGCCTCGACGTCCTCGTGGATCGCCTGGATCGCCCCGAACACGCGCGACGGCGCCTCGTTGAAGATCGGCATGATGACGGCGTTGCGGGTATTCAGCCTGTCCGGCAAGGCCGCCGGCCTGGGGCGGCCGACCAGCAGATGGAGGAAGCCGACGATCGCGGCGGCGAAGGACAGCGCGATCCAGGAGAAATTGGCGAGGAACAGGACGAGCAGCGCCCATTTCAGCAAAGTGATGCCGCCGACGTCGATGACGAGGAACATCTGGTAGCCGCCCCAGGCTGTCAGGGCGAGGCCGCCGCCATAGGTGACGAGTCGCGACAGCCAGGGCGTGGGGACGTTGCGGACGAATTTGCGCCGCTCCTTGGCCGCGTCGAAGCGAAACAGCTTCTGCTCCGGCATGGGAATCGGGGATTCCTTGGGCATGGCCGGCGCGCGCGGCGCGACGGCGGCCGAAGAGGGGGCGGAATCCATTACAGCGTCCATCGGTAAAGCCAGGTCTCGGTCTGGGGCGCGCCCTGGAAATCCAGCGTCAGGCGGATCTCGCAGGCGGTCTCGCCGGCGGGATCGATGTCGAACCGCACATAGCAGCTCTTGCGCTCCGCCGCCGCATAGACGTGCTGGGCGACGACTTTTCCAGGGTTGACGGAAAGATTGGGGGTGAGGGCGGCGACGCGGGCTGGATCGCTGAAGGACTCGCCGCGAAATTCAACCAGGAAGCGCCTCTGCTTGGCGCCCGGGGCGTGTCCGCCGCGCGAATTGATCGTCTCCGCGGCGGCCGGGCGCGAAGGCGGCGTCCAGCACCAGAACTGGCGATAGGCGAAATCCGCCTGCTGGCCTTTGACCAGCGGGGTCTTCGAGCGCCAGAAGGCGACGATGTTCTGGGCGGTTTCGTTGTCGGAGGGAATTTCGACCAGCTCCACCGAGCCTTCGCCCCAATCGCCGATCGGCTCGACCCAGAGCGAGGGGCGCAGTTCCCAATGGGCGTCGAAATCGTAGAAGTCGTTGAAGGCGCGATTGCGCTGGAGGAAGCCGAACCCCTTGGGATTCTGGTCCACGAATTCGGAAATCTGGAGGGTGGAGCGGTTGCTGACCGGCCGCCAGATCCATTCGCCGCGCCCGGAGTACATTTGCAGACCGCCGATTTCTTCCGCCGCCGCGCGCACGTCGTCGTCGCCGCGCCGGTCGATCGGGCTGAACAGGCTGGTCGCGCCCGTGGTCGCGAGGCCGAAGAAATCGATCGCCGTGCGGGGGAACAGCGACGACTCGACGTCGATGATGGTGGCGTCGCCGGGATGGAGCGTGAAGCGATAGGCGCCGGCGACGCTGTCGGAATCGAGCAGGGCGCTGATCGTCAAGGCGTTGTCGGCGACGGTCCCCTTCTCGATCCACACCGCCCGGAACAGGGGGAATTCCTCGCCGCGCGCGTCGCCGGTGCGGATCGAGAGCCCGCGCGAGGTCACGCCGAAGTTCTGGCCCGGCGCGGCGGAGCGGAAGAAGCTCGCGCCCTGGAAGACCGCCAGTTCGCGCAATTCGCCGCGATCGTTGCGCTGCAGCACCCGGAAGCCGGAAAAATCGAGATTGGTCGGCGGCGCGCGCAGCCGCAGCCCGCCGAAATCGAAATTGGCCGCGTCGTAATCGAGCTTCCGCGCCGCGCCGTTCTCGACCAGATTGATCTGCATCGGCGAGGTATAGACGAAGCCGCGATGCAGGGGCTCGATGACGAAGCCGCTGGACTTGTCGTTCCAGATCAGCCCCTCGGGCTTGGTCTTGATCGCCGCGAAAGCCTCGCGCGTCAAATCGGAAAAGGCGCCGGGCAGATCCGTCGAGGGCGCGGAAAAGGACTTGGCCGCGAGGCTTTTCGCCAGTTCGACCACGGTGGCGTGGCTGAATGGCGCGGCTTGCGGCGCCTGGCCGTCGGCGAGGGCGGGGGAGACGGGGTTGACGGCGGCGTAAGCGGCGGCTGTTCCGGCCAGTTGCAAGAGGTCGCGTCGCTTCAGCATCGACAGGGCCGTCCAATCCGTCCCGATAAGGTGGTTGCGGGGCTGGGCGGATCGCCCGTTCGCGCGCAAATTTTCTAATTCTGCGGGTTATACCGCAATTTGCAGCGGAGGCGAGGCTGATTTTTCGCTTTGCGGGCTTTTACCGCTCGCCTATACCTGCCGGGCGATTTCTTGGGGAACTCTGATGAAGACGCCAAAGGACCCCGGCGCCGCACCGCGCCGTTGCCTCGCGGTCGTGCTGGCCGCCGGCGAGGGCAAGCGCATGCGCTCCGGCCTGCCGAAAGCGCTGCACCCCGTGGCGGGGCGCTCCATGCTCGCCCATGTGCTCGACGCCGTAGCCAAGGCGGGCGCCGACGCGCTCGCGGTGGTCGTCGGCCCGGGGCGCGAGGACGTCGCCGCCGAAGCGCGCTTGTCGGCGCCGCACGCCCGCGTCTTCGTCCAGGCCGAGCGGCTTGGCACCGCCCACGCGGTTCTGGCGGCGCGCGAAGCGATCGCCGAGGGCTATGACGACATTCTGGTCCTGTTCGCCGACACGCCTTTGGTCCGGCCCGAAACCCTTTCGCATTTGCGCCAGAAGCTCAGCCAGGGCGCGGGCTTGGTGGCGCTGGGCTTCGCGCCTTCCGACCCGACCGGCTATGGCCGCCTGCTGACCGACGCCGACGGCGCGCTGCTGGCGATTCGCGAACACAAGGACGCCAGCCCTGAGGAATTGGCGGTCGGAGCCTGCAACGCCGGGCTGATGGCGCTCGACGGCGCCCGCGCGATTCCCTGGCTGTCGCGGATCGGCGACGCCAACGCCCAGCGCGAATATTACCTGCCCGACGCGGTGGCGATCGCGCGGGGCGAGGGCGCGGCCTGCGCGCTGGTCATGGCGGCGCCGGAGGAAGTGCTCGGCGTCAATGACCGCGTCCAGCTCGCCGCCGCCGAAGCCGAAATCCAGAACCGGCTGCGCCGCGCCGCCATGCTGAACGGAGCGACCCTGGTCGCGCCGGAGACGGTGTTCTTTTCCCATGACACGGTCTTGGGGACGGATGTCCTGGTCGAGCCCCATGTCGTTTTCGGCCCCGGCGTGAGCGTCGGCGACGGCTGCGTCATCCATGCCTTCTCGCATCTCGAAGGCGCGACTCTGGCGACTAATGTCACGATCGGCCCCTATGCCCGCCTGCGTCCGGGCGCGAGGTTGGCGACCAGGGCGAAGGTCGGCAATTTCGTCGAGATCAAGAAGGCGGAGATCGGCGAGGGCGCCAAGGTCAATCATCTGACCTATGTCGGCGACGCCGAGATCGGCCCGCGCGCCAATATCGGCGCCGGCGTCATCACCTGCAATTACGACGGCTTCATGAAATATCGCACCAGGATCGGCGCCGACGCCTTCATCGGCTCGAATTCGGCGCTGGTCGCGCCGGTCGAGATCGGCGACCGCGCCTTTGTCGGCTCGGGCTCGGTGGTGACGCAAAATGTCGAGGCCGACGCTTTGGCGATTGCGCGCGGCCGGCAGGCGGTCCTCCCCGGCTGGGCGACGGCTTTTCGCAAGAAAATGGCGGCGCTCAAGGCGGCGAAGTGAACGCCTGCGACAGGGTGTGTCCTCTGGGGCGGCGCTTGCAGCCAGACATTTGGCGCCGAGCGCCGGTTGGAGCGGGAGAGTCGCCATCGACCCGAAGCGACCGGGCGGCGAGAAAGAGAACGGAAGCGATGTCTTGGGATGGATAGGCGGCGATTCAGCGGGCCCTTTGACCTTTTGAGTTTTTGGGTCGAGCGGACAGGCAGCGCAGGCGCGCGGAAAGCAAGAAGCGCCGGTCGGCGTTGAGGCCGACGAAAATGTCGAAATCGCCCGGCTCCAGCTTCCATTCGAGAGCGGCGTCGAGGCCCGAGAGGTCTTCAGCCGCCAGGGTGAGGGCGACGGTCTTTTTCTGCCGGGGCGCCAGTTCGACCTTGGTCCAGCCTTTGAGCTCCAGAACCGGCGGCGCGGCGGCGGCGACACGGTCGCGGGAAAACAGAAAGATGGTTTCCTGCGCTGGCCGGTCGGAAAGATTATGCGCCTCCACCTCGACCTTGATGCTTTCGCCCGGCCGGAATTCCTCCCGGTCGAGTCGGAGATCGCGCAGTTTGACCTCGGCGTAGGACAGCCCGTGGCCGAAGGGGAACAGCGGCTCGTTCGGCGTGTCGATATATTTGCTGGTGAAGGGATCGCTCGGATTGGCCGGGCGGGCGGCGGGGCGCTCGGCGAAAAAGATCGGAATCTGCCCCACGGCGCGCGGCCAGGTGACGGGAAGGCGCCCGGTCGGATTGAATCGTCCGGTCAGAACCTCGGCGATCGCCTCGCCGGCCCCCGCGCCGAGAAACCAGGTCGCGACCAAAGCGCCGGCGCGCTCGGCCAGGAAGGGAACGATCAGAGGCCTGCCGGAGGAAAGAAGGGCGACGACCGGCCGTCCGGTCGAAAGAACGGCTTCGGCCAGTTCGCGCTGGCTCCCGGGCAGTCCGGGCCGCGCCCGGCTCGCCGCCTCGCCGCTCATCCGCGCGGCCTCGCCGACGCAGAGAATGACCGCGTCGGCGCCCTCGCACAGCGCCCGCGCCGCGCCAATGCCGCTCATGTCGTCGTCCGTGATGGCGACGCCTTGTTCGTGGACGATTTCGCGGTCGGGCAGGGCGGCGCGCAGGCCTTCGAGAATGGACGAACATTGGCGCGGGTCGGCGGCCAGCATCCAGGGGCCGACCATTTCCTCGCGTGCGTCGGCGAGCGGGCCGACCACGGCGATGCGGCGGATGTTTTCGCCGAGCGGCAATATTCCGTCATTGGTCAGAAGCGTGATGGCGCGCCGGGCGGCGTCGAGGGCCAGCTTTTTCGCCGCGTCCGAGGACGCGCGTTGATGTCTGGTTCGCGCGGAGGTAGGGATCGTCGAACAGGCCAAGCCTCATTTTGAGAATCAGGATTCGCCGCACCGCCGCGTCGATGTCCTCCATCTCGCGCGATCCCGCGCGACAGCGCCTCGGGCATGGCGGAAAAATAGACGCCGCTGACCATGTCGATGTCCACGCCGGCCTTGAGCGCCAGACCGGCCGCTTCGGCGCGGTCGGCGGCGACGCCATGGTCGATCAGCTCATCGATGGCGGCGTAATCGCTCATGATCACCCCGTCGAAACCGAGTTTTTCGCGCAGCCAGCCGCGCAGCAGCGGGACATTGGCGGTCATGGGGACGCCGCCGACCGAATTGAACGCCGACATGATCGCGGCGCAGCCGGCTTCGACGGCGGCGCGGAACGGCGGCAGGTAAGTTTCATGCACGGCGCGTTCGGAGAGGTCGGCGGCGGCATATTCGCGCCCCGCCAGGGCGGCGCCGCCGCAGCAGAAATGTTTGGCGGTCGCGGCGAGCGAATCGGGCGCGGCGAGATCGCCGCCCTGGAAGCCCCGCACCTTGGCGGCGGCGAAACGCGCCCCGAGCAGCGGGTCTTCGCCGGCGCCTTCGGCCATGCGGCCCCAGCGCGGGTCGCGGGCGATGTCGAGCATGGGCGCGAAGGTCAGATCGGCGCCGTCGGCGGCGGCCTCGCGCGCCGCCTCCCGCGCCGTGCGCTCCCAGATATCGGGGTCGAAGGCGCCAGCCTCGGCGAGCGGAATGGGGAAGGCGGTCCGGTGACCATGAAGGACATCGACGCCGAAAAACAAAGGTATGCCGAGCCTCGTCTCCTCCACCGCGAGCTTCTGGAAGCGGTCGGTCGCCTCGCGGCCCCATATGTTCAGCAGCGAGCCGACCGCGCCGGCGCGCACGGCTTCCGTCGTCGCTTCGCCGCGAACCGGCCCGGTCGGCGCGGAACCCGCCGGCGACATGGTCATCTGGCCGAGCTTCTCGGCGAGGGTCATTTTCGCGATCAGCTTTTCGATCCCGTTCAGGTCCATTTCCGAATCCCGCTGCCTTGGCTTGCCCTACGCGTTCACGATGATGTTATAAGCTTCGTGGGACTTCGCAAATTCGGGCGGCGGGGAATGCGGTCGGGAATCCATGGCGGAAAATACGGGCGCCGTTTCTGAGGCCGTGGCCGACGCGCCGCAGCGGGACGACGATTTCATCGGGCTGGCGCGCCTACTGCTGCGCGCTCTCGGCGCTTCGGCGCAGCGCAGCGCGCTTGCCAGCCTGGCGGCGGGGCTCCTCGTCGTGGTCGGCGCCACCGCCGTCATGCAGATCGTGCTGAATCTCTGGACCAGGACCTTTTACGATTCGCTCGCCCGAACGGACATTCCCGAATTCGGCCGGCAGCTTGTCTACTATCTTTTCATCGCCGGCGCGTTGCTCGCCCTCAATGTCGCCCAGCTGTGGCTGAGCATGACGATGAAAATGAAATTGCGCGAGGGGCTGACGCGCGATCTGATCGGGCAATGGCTGACGCCCCGGCGCGCCTTTCTCATCTCCGGGGCGGGGGCGATCGGGGTCAATCCCGACCAGCGCATCGATGCGGACGCCAGTCATCTTTCCGATGTCTCGACCGATCTCGGCGTCGGCCTGTTGCAGGCGGCGCTGCTGCTCGTCTGTTTCGTCGGCGTGCTGTGGGGCCTCTCGCAGGGCGTGGTCCTGTCGTTGCTGGGGCGCCGCTTCAGCATTCCCGGCTATATGGTCTGGGCCGCGCTCGCTTACGCCGGGGTGGCCTCGTTCTTCTCCTGGCGCCTGGGCCGGCCGCTCGTTCCGCTCAACGCCGAACGTTACGCGCGCGAGTCCAATCTGCGCTTCGCTTTGGTGCACGCCAACCAGCACAGCGAAGGCGTCGCCTTGCATCGCGGCGAGGGCGAACAATCGACACTGCTCAACCGCCAGCTCGATCGGCTCCTCGTCATCCTGCGGGAGATCATCGGGGTCACCACCCGTCTGACCTGGGTGACGGCCGGCTACGGCTGGTTCACCATCGTCGCGCCGATCGTCGTCGCCTCGCCGGCCTATTTCGCCGGCCATCTGACTTTCGGGGGGCTGCTGATGGCGGTCGGCGCCTTCAATCAGGTGCAGCAATCCCTGCGCTGGTTTGTCGATAATGTCGGCGTGATCGCCGATTGGCGCGCAACCTTGCTGCGCGTCGGCGCCTTCCGCCGCGCCTTGAAGGACATGGATCGCGTCGGCGGCGGCGCCTCCCGCATCGAATGGACGGTTTCGCCCGAAAACACACTGCGACTGGACGATCTTGTCATTCTTTCGCCGTCGGGCGGCATAAGGCTCGACGAGCCTCATGTCGAAATCGCAGCCGGCGAACATGTCTTGATCGCCGGCGCGCCGGGGGTGGGCAAGACCAGCCTGTTTCGCGCCATGGCCGGTCTGTGGTCCTGGGGCGCCGGGCGCATCGCCTTGCCGGTGGACGACCGCATCATGTTCATGCCCAAGCGCCCCTATATTCCCGACGGCTCCCTGCGCGACATTCTCGCCAATCCGGCGACGGCGGAAAATTTCACCACGGCGCAATTCGAAGCCGCCCTGACGCGCATGGGCCTCGCTCACCTCGTCCGGCGGCTGGACGAGCGCGGACGCTGGGATCAGAATCTCACCGATCCCGAGCAGCAGGGCCTCGCCTTCGCCCGCCTGCTGCTGCATCGCCCGTTCTGGGTCATCGCCGATTCCTCTGTCGATTCGCTCTCGGCTCCGGCGCGCGCGGCCTTGTTCGAACTGTTT
This sequence comes from uncultured Pseudomonadota bacterium, assembly GCA_963727035.1. Classification (GTDB taxonomy): domain Bacteria; phylum Pseudomonadota; class Alphaproteobacteria; order Rhizobiales; family Beijerinckiaceae; genus Rhodoblastus. The sequence continues at coordinate 111,147 of CAVSEY010000029.1, forward strand.
TCCAAGGAGCTTTCCGGGTCCACCCTGGTCAGCATAGCGGGAGCGCAGGGCGCCGAGCCTTTCTTCCGGCATGTTCTGCGCCTGACCCGCAATCCGCGCGGCGAGAGCCTGGCGCTTCCGCGCGGCTGCGATACGGACAAGGAATCGCGCGCCGCGACCCCGGCGGGAGAAGCCCTATAAGAAAGCCGCGATCCGAGCCCTGGACATCCGGTCTGGACGATTGGCTGGCGCGCCAATATCGGCGTTGCGCCGAACTCATGCCCCGCGCCATTTCGGCGACGCATCTGGTCAAGCATCGTCCCCATTACGGCCAGACCATCCGGGCGGCGCCCGGCTCCGTGCTCGCCTGCGCCGATCTCGCCGAAAATCCGGATTTCTTCTTCCACTGGCTGCGCGATTCCGCCGTGGTCATCGACGCCTTGCGCCATCTCATCGAGGACGGGACGCTGCGCGACGACGGTTTGAGGCTTTTCGGCGAATTCGTCGAATTCAGCCTGGGCCTGAGCCGCCTCGACGGGCGCGCCCATCCGCGCGACGAGGAAGAACGCGCCGGCGTCCTGCCCGATTTTGTCGAGAATCTGCGCACGCGCGCGGAAATGGCGGAAATTCATGGCGACCGCGTGCTCGGCGAGGCGCGTCTCAGCGCCGACGGGCGGCTGGATATTTTCCGCTGGCAGCGCCCGCAGAACGACGGCCCGGCTTTGCGGGCGCTCGCCGTCATGCGCTACTGGCGCAATGAGGACCTCCGTCCGAATCTGCCGCTCGCCGCCATGCGCGCGCTGATCGAAAGCGATCTCGATTTCACCTTCAAATATTGGCGGGAGCCCTGTTACGACCTGTGGGAAGAGCGCTGGGGCCGCCATTATCACACCCAGATCGTCCAATACGCCGCCTTGAGCGACGGGGCCGAATGGGCGCGGTCGTTGGGCGACGCGCGCCGCGCCGAAAATTTCGCTCATGCCGCGCAACAGGCGGCGCAGGGTCTCGACCAATATTTCGACGCCGGGTCCGGCGCTTTTCTGACGCCGCTTCCCGATCCGGGGCTGGACCCCGGCGCGACCATGCGGCTCGATTTCGCCGTCATTCTCGGCCTCGTCCAGGCGGCGCGGCGCAACGGCGCCCACAGCCCCGCCGACCCGAGGGCTCTGGCGACGCTGCGCCGGCTCGAACACATGTTCGATCGCCTTTATCCGATCAACCAAGACCGGCCCGAGGAATGCGGAACCGCGCACGGGCGCTATGAAGGCGACATCTATTTCACCGGCGGCGCCTTTTATTTTTCGACGCTCGGCGCGGCCGAGTTCTATTACCGCTTCGCCACGACCGTCGCCTCCGGCGAGGCCGTCGCCCTTTCGCCCGATCATCGCGAAATTCTTTTCGAGATGCTGGGCGAGGAATATTCGGCGATGGGCGACGAGACGCTCGGTTCGCAGCTTCGGGCCGGGCTGGCGCGGGCGTTGATCGATCGCGGCGACGCGGTCATGGCCACGGTGCGGCGGTTTGCCCCGGAATCCGGCGTTCTCGCGGAACAGTTCTCGAAAATCGACGGCGCGCCAACTTCGGCGCAAAGCCTCGCCTGGAGCTATGCCTCGTTCATCGGCGCCTGCGCCTGCCGCAACCATGCCTTGCGTTTGACGGTCCGTGACGCCCTCATCGCGGCGACGCCTGTCCAGCAAAGCCAAGCGACCATTCGCCGAAAATAATGCGCGGCGATCGTCGCGCCTCGACGAGACGGCCCCGCGCCCCGGCGCGTAAAGTTCAATGGAAAACGGCTTGTCGATGTGCGGCATTGTCGGCGTTCCCGGTCAGGTCCGGTCGCCGATACGCTGATCGAGCTGTGGAAACGGCCGCAATAGAGCCGCCAAGACCTGGCGGACGCCACCGCTTACTGGCGGAGCGGAGATCGCCGGCGCCCGCCGCAGCCATTCTCGCCCGCCAAAGGCTGTTTCATTTCGCTCGTACTCGTCACCCGCGAACCGCAAGTCGATCGCCCGGACACTATGTGCGCGGCGCCGGCTGACGACGGCGGGCGCCCTTGTTTCCGACGAGTTGGAAACAAGGGCCAATGGTATTAGGCGTGTAATGAAATTTGACTTGCGCCCCGGCTGGAACATGGCCTTTCCTGCGGTGCGGTTTTTTTTTGGAGACGTCAGATTCATGTGCGGCATTGTTGGCATTCTCGGTCAGGGCCCGGTCGCCGGTTCGCTGATCGACGCCCTGAAGCGGCTCGAATATCGCGGCTACGATTCGGCGGGCGTCGCCACTCTGGAAGAGGGCAGGCTGGAGCGCCGGCGCGCCGAGGGCAAGCTGCGCAATCTCGAGGCCCTGCTGCAGGAAAAGCCGCTTTACGGCCGGGTCGGCATTGGCCACACCCGCTGGGCGACCCATGGCCGTCCGACCGCGAACAACGCCCATCCCCACGCCACCGAAAAGCTCGCGGTGGTTCATAACGGGATCATCGAGAATTTCCGCGAATTGCGCGAGGAACTGGCCGCGAAAGGCCATCATTTCGTCACCCAGACCGACACCGAGGCCGTCGCCCATCTGGTGACGGAGCAGATCAACCGCGGCCTGTCGCCGGTTGGGGCGGTCGCGGCGAGCCTGCCCCGCCTCAAGGGCGCCTTCGCGCTCGCCTTCCTGTTCGAGGGCGAGGAAGACCTGCTGATCGGCGCGCGGCGCGGCGCGCCTCTGGCGGTGGGCTATGGCGAGGGCGGGGAAATGTATCTCGGCTCGGACGCCCTGGCGCTCGCGGCCTTCACCGACACCATCACTTATCTCGAAGACGGCGACTGGGTGATCCTGCGGCGCGGCTCGGCGGAATTCCGCGACGAGGACAATCGCCCGGTCGAGCGTCCCAGACTCAAGACCCAGGCCTCGGCCTTTCTGGTGGACAAGGGCAATTACCGGCATTTCATGGCCAAGGAAATCCATGAGCAGCCGGAGGTCGTGGCGCGCACGCTCGCCCATTACATCGACTTTTCCGCCGGCTGCGTGCGGCTGCCCTTCGAGCTTCCCTTCGACGCCAAGAGCCTTGACGGCATCACGCTGACCGCCTGCGGCACCGCCTATTACGCCGGGATGATCGCGAAATATTGGTTCGAGCGTTTCGCCCGCCTGCGGGTCGAGATCGATGTCGCCTCCGAATTCCGTTACCGCGACGCGCCCTTGCCGCAGCAGGGGCTGATGATCGTGGTCTCGCAATCGGGCGAGACGGCGGATACGCTCGCGAGCCTGCGCTTCGCCAGGGCGCACGGCCAGAAAGTGATCGGCGTGGTCAATGTGCCGACCTCGACCATCGCGCGCGAAAGCGACGTCGCCGCGCCGACGCTGGCCGGGCCGGAAATCGGCGTGGCCTCGACCAAGGCTTTCACCTGCCAGCTCGCCGTTCTGGCGGCGCTCGCCATAGCTTTGGGCCGCGCGCGCGGCGTGCTCGACGCGGCGGACGAGAAAAATCTGATCAACGAGCTGATGGTGGTCCCCGGCCTGCTGGCGGAAGCGATGAAGCTGGAGCCGGGCATCGAAGCGCTTTCGCACCAGCTCTCCAAGGCGACCGACGTGCTCTATCTCGGCCGCGGCACGTCCTACCCCCTGGCGCTGGAAGGCGCGCTGAAACTCAAGGAAATCTCCTATATCCACGCCGAAGGCTATGCGGCGGGCGAGCTGAAGCACGGCCCGATCGCGCTGATCGACGAGCAACTGCCGGTGATCGTGATCGCGCCGACCGATCCGGTGCTGGAAAAGACGGTTTCGAACCTTCAGGAAGTCGCGGCGCGCGGCGGGAGGATCATCATGGTCGGCGACGCCCATGCGATCGACGCCTCCGCCATCTCGCTCGCCGGCGAAATCCGCCTGCCCGACATGGCGCCCGATTTCGCGGCCATCGTCTATGCCGCGCCGATCCAGTTGCTGGCCTATTACACCGCCGTATTCATGGGCAAGGACGTCGACCAGCCGCGCAATCTGGCCAAGAGCGTGACGGTGGAGTGACACCATCGGCCCTTGAAAAGGACCGATGGTATAAGGCGTTGTGATTTCGGCGAACCGATTTACCAAATTTTTCCGCCCATGTGGCTGTCGCCTTTGGCTCGCCTATCTCAGTTCGTCGTTCCTGGCCAAAGCAACACGATGGCTGTCTCCCGGCGCAAGGGACAGCAGCGCCTTGAAGAGACCTGTTAAGAGTGCTATCTATCGACCTGTTAAGGAGGTGTTCCATGGCGCATCAAATTCTTGCGGCCACCACCGCCAGCGTTTCCGAATTGAAAAAAAACCCCATGGTCGCCGTTGCGGCAGGGGAGGGGTTTGCTGTCGCCATCCTGAACCGCAATGAACCTGTGTTTTATTGCGTGCCGGCCAAAGCCTACGAAGCCTTGCTCGAACGGCTTGAGGATCTGGAATTGAACGCCATCGCCGATGCGCGGGAAGGGCAGGCCGTCCACAAGGTTGCGTTGGATGACCTATGAACCCGCCTTCCTATGAGCTGGCCTTTTTGGACGAGGCTTTGAAGGAGTGGCGCAAACTCGACAATGCGACGCGCGAGCAGTTTAAGGCCAAGCTTGCCGAACGTCTGCGGAACCCGAAAATCCCATCGGCGCGCCTGCACGGCGCCAAGGAGCGATACAAGATCAAGTTGCGCAACGCAGGCTACCGTCTCGTCTATCAGGTCAAGGATCGGGAGCTGCTTGTCCTGGTCGTCGCGGTCGGCAAACGAGAACGAAACGAAGTCTACAAAGCCGCCGAGCGCCGCAAATCCGATTGAAACCGGCTTTCCCCCATGGCGCGCCTGTCTCAGGTCCGCGTTCCCGGCCAAAGTCATATTATGGCGGCGCTGGCCCAGGCCACGGCGGTCTTCATGGGCAAGGACGTCGACCAGCCGCGCAAACTGGCCAAGAGCGTGACGGTGGAGTGAGGGCCGTAGGAAAGTTCATACTTGAACTAAATCTTGTTCGGGCTATCCTTTTCGGCGCGGCCGCACAAGGACGCCGCGAACCGGGGAGGAACTCAAGATGAACAAGGTGAAGGCATTCGTTCTCGCCGCGGCCGTGATCGCGGTTTCGGCCTCCGCCGCCTGGGCCGGCGACGCGACCGGCGTCTGGCTGCGCTCGGACGGCAAGACGAAGGTGAAGTTTTCGCATTGCGGCGGGGCGCTTTGCGGCGTCGTCGTCTGGCTGAGGGACAAGGATTCGCCCGCCCATATCGGCCAGCGCGTCTTTTACGCCATGAAGCCGGCCGGCGACAACGAATGGCGCGGCTCGGCCTTCAATCCCGACGACGGCCATACCTATTCAGGCAAGATGAGCCTTTCCGGCGGAACGCTGACCACCGCCGGTTGCGTGCTCGGCGGCTGGATCTGCAAGAGTTTTTCCTGGAGCCGGGCCAATTGACGCGACGCGGCGCGCCGACCGCGCTTCCGCCGAAGCCGGCGCGCCTCGTATCGTCAGCGGCGAGGATTGCCGCCGTCGTCAGGCGACGGAATGGTTCGTCCTCGAATCGCCCGGGGACGGAACGCGCCAGGGTTATCCTTTCAAATGGTTTCACCACGGGGTAAGAGCAGTCCGGGAAAACGCGGGACTGCCGCCCGAGGCGTGAAATTGCATTTTGAAGGGACATTGATGCTCGATCCGCAGGCCTATCGCGACGCGATGAGCGAAATCGCCTCGCCGGTCCATATCATCGCGACCGACGGCCCGGCGGGAATCACGGGCATGACCGTGACCGCGCTGGCTTCCGTCACCGACCAGCCGGCGACCTTGCTCGTCTGCGTCAACCGGGAGTCGCCCTCGGCGCCGCGTTTCCTCGCGAACAAGGTGTTCAGCGTCAATTCGCTCGGCGTGGAAGACCATCAACTCGCCGATGTGTTCGCCGGTCGCACCAATGAGCATTTCGCCGAGAAATTCACGCATGGCGCGTGGCGCAAGGGCGCGACCGGCGCGCCGCTGCTCGTCGACGCGCTCGCCAATTTCGATTGCCGCCTGATCGAGGTGAAGGACATCGGCACCCACCACGTCCTGATCGGCAGGGTCGAGACGGTGGCGCGCCGCGACGAGGGCGCGAGCCTGCTCTACCACCGGCGCGGCTACCGGCGCGGCGACGATCATCTGTGAGAAGCGCGGGTTAACCCGCTCTTCTCACACGGGGCCGACCTGCGTTGCGATTTCGACGAGTTCGAACGCAAGGAGGGCGGCGAAAAGCGTATGGGGTCATACGGTTGAGCCGCCCGACGCGGCGGGCGGCCGTCGAAATGCAACCCGAAGGGCCAGCGGAAGGTGATGACAGTGTGCGTCGAACGGCTTGGCCGATGCGCCACATCGGCCCGCGCCATTCTCCTACCCTGTCATCACCTTGCGCTGGCGCAGGCCGACCCCGTGCGAGAAGAGCGGGTTAACCTTTCCAGCCGTTGACTCTAATCCTTTAGCTTCGAGCAAGTTGGCGCGGTCTAATGTTTGCTCATGACGGAGACGCCGATCATGACTCACGCAAGCGCCGCGAAAATTTCCCTCTTCGGGCTGGAGGCTCTCGACGAGCGCCGCGCCCTGATTTCGTCCCTGGCCCAGTCCTTGGCCCGGGCCGGGCGAGACCTGCTCCCTTCCGACGTGCGCCAGTTGCGCCGCGCCCTGTTCGAGGACGAAGGCGCCAGCCGTGAAGAGGCGCAGGCCCTGTTCGACCTGGAGCGCGCGCAGGCCGCGCCCTGCGCCGAATGGACCGAGTTTTTCGTCGAATGCCTGACGGACCATGTGGTCTGGCAATGCCGGCCGACCGGAATCGTTGTCGATGAGCAGGCCGAATGGCTGGTGGGCGAGGCCGACCGCTGCCGCCGGCCGACCGGCGCCGCCCTTCTCGCCAATGTGCTGGCCGAGGCCCACCGCGCACCGGACTGGCTGATCGCCGCCGTGCGCGCCCGCGTGGCCGCGCCCGAGGTTCAGGCCGAACTCGCGCGCGACGACTGAGAAAACGCGCCACCCGCCAGCGCGCCCCCGTTTGGGCGCCCTTGCTTAAACCTTTGGCTGCTGGACGCGGGCGGCCAGTTCCCATAAAAGCGGACCGATCATAAAAAAGCCAGCATTGGCCTTGCCAAGGCCGGGCTCGTTCCGCTTCGGGGCCTGAATGTTCAAGAAAATCCTGATCGCCAATCGCGGCGAAATCGCCTGTCGCGTCATCAAGACCGCGCGGCGGATGGGAATAAAGACCGTCGCCGTCTATTCCGACGCCGACGAGGACGCCCTCCATGTCTCGATGGCGGACGAAGCCGTGCATATCGGCGCGCCTCCGGCCGCGGAATCCTATCTGGTGATCGACAAGATCGTCGACGCCTGCAGGACGACCGGCGCCGAGGCCGTCCATCCCGGCTATGGCTTCCTGTCCGAGCGCGCCGCCTTCGCCGAAGCCCTCAAGGCCAACGGCATCGTCTTCATCGGCCCCAATGTCGGCGCGATTCAAGCGATGGGCGACAAGATCGAATTCGAAGAAATTCGCCAACGCCGCCAAAGTGAATACGGTGCCGGGCTTCCTGGGCGTGATCGAGACGCCGGAAGAGGCGGTGAAAATCGCCGACGGCATCGGCTATCCGGTGATCCTCAAGGCGTCGGCCGGCGGCGGCGGCAAGGGCATGCGCATCGCCCACAGCAGGGACGAGGTCGCCGAAGGATTCGCGCGGGCGAAGTCGGAAGCCAAGAGCAGCTTCGGCGACGACCGCGTTTTCGTGGAAAAATTCATCGTCAACCCGCGCCATATCGAAATTCAGGTGCTGGGCGACAAGCACGGCAATGTCATCTATCTCGGCGAGCGCGAATGTTCGATCCAGCGCCGCAACCAGAAGGTGATCGAGGAAGCGCCTTCGCCCCTGCTCGACGAAGAGACCCGCCGCAGGATGGGCGAGCAGGCGGTGGCGCTGTCCAAGGCGGTCAATTACGATTCCGCCGGCACGGTCGAGTTCGTCGCCGGCCAGGACAAGAGTTTCTATTTCCTCGAAATGAACACCCGCCTTCAGGTCGAGCATCCGGTGACCGAACTGATCACCGGGATCGACCTGGTGGAGCAGATGATCCGCGTCGCCGCCGGCGAGGTTCTGGCGATCAAGCAGAGCGACGTTCATCTCAAGGGCTGGGCGGTCGAGAGCCGCGTCTATGCGGAAGACCCGACCCGCAATTTCCTGCCCTCCACCGGCAGGCTGGTGAAATATCGCCCGCCCGAGGAGGGTCGCTCGGAAGGCATAACGGTGCGCAACGACACCGGCGTCTTCGAGGGCGGTGAAATCTCGATCTATTACGATCCGATGATCGCCAAGCTGGTGACCCACGCCGGGGACCGCCTGACCGCGATCGACGCCCAGGCGCGCGCCCTCGACGCTTTCGTCATCGACGGCATCCGCCACAATATCCCGTTCCTGTCGTCGCTGATGCAGCATGAGCGTTGGCGCTCCGGCCATCTCTCGACCGGCTTCATCGCCGAGGAATATCCCGACGGCTTCTCGTCCTTGAAGGCGCAGGGCGAGATCGCCCATCGCATGGCGGCGGTCGCGGCTTTCGTCGACAATCTCCACAATGACCGCAAGCGCCAGATTTCCGGGCAGATGCAGACGCAGAAGCCGGTGCGCTTCGAAACCGCCCGCTCGGTGACGCTCGACAAGGAGCGTTTCGACATCGACATCGATTCGGGCGACGGCGCGCTTCTGGTGCGCTTTGCCGAAGGCGGCCACGCCCACCGTCTCGAGTCCGACTGGGTTCCCGGCGAGCCGGTGTGGAACGGCATGATCGACGGCGAAAGGATCGCGGTCCAGATTCGTCCGATCCTCAATGGTTTCGCCATCGCCCATGCGGGGGTGAGCGTCGAGGCGCGCGTCTTCACCCGCCGCGAGGCGGAGCTTTTCGCGCTGATGCCCGAGAAGAAGCTCGCCGACACGTCGAAATCCCTGCTCTGCCCGATGCCGGGCCTGGTCAAGGCGCTCTATGTCAAGGAAGGCCAGGAGGTGAAGGCCGGCGATCCGCTGGCCATGGTCGAGGCGATGAAAATGGAGAACGTGCTCCGCGCCGAACGCGACGGCGCCGTCAAGTCGCTGAAATGCAAGGAAGGCGACTCGCTGGCCGTCGATGCGGTGATCATGGAATTTGTGTGAGAGCGCCGGGGCGTCGCTCCCTCTCCCCGTTCACGGGGAGAGGGCAAGGGCGCTCCCAGCCGCCCGTCTGAAGACGGGCTATGGGCGAGACGCGGCGCCGAAGATCACAGGCGCGTCCAGCTTTCGGAATCGCACATGGATTCGCCGACCGCGCAGCCCTTGATGGTCAGGCCGCCGCCGGAAACGGTGACGGTGCCGTTGAAGGTCATCATGCCGGGCATGGACGGATGTTTCATGTTCGCGCCCTTCCACACCGAGCCGCCGGCGTTGGCCATGCCATGGCACATTTCGAAGCCCGGCTGGCTGCCCGAGACGATCTTGCAATAGAGCCTGCCGCCGGAGACCGAGACCTTCACCTTGTCGCCGTTCGACCGCGCGTACATGCCCGCCGGGTCCGCAGCCACGGCCTGGCCGATCATTCCGGCGGTGAACAGAAGGGCGACAGCGAATTTTCCAATTTTCATTTTTTTCCTCCCACTTCGGCTTATATCTGCCGTGACGCTGATGATGCGCCTTCGTCATCCTCACATTCAAAGACGCAAATATCAATCGGATAATCCGCCGCGTGCCGCTGCATTTCGCCTATGGCTCCAACATGGACGCCGCCGCCATGGCGCGGCGCTGCGGCAAGGCGCGCGCGCTCGGCCGGGCCTTTCTGCCGCGCCACCGTTTCGCGCTGATGCCCGACGGATTCGCCACCATCGTCCGTGATCCGGCCGCCACCGTCGCAGGCGTGTTATGGGATCTGAGTTTTTCCGATCTCGCCGCGCTGGACCGCTACGAGGGCGTGGCGCAAGGCGCCTATGTCAAGATCTCGTCGCCGGTTCTGCGCGAGGGCGCCGCGCCGGTGCGCGCGCTGGTCTATGTCGGCGCGCCGGAAAGAAGCGCCGGCCCCGCGCCAGCCGATTACATGGCGAAAATCGTCGCGGCGGCGCGCGCCCAGGGCCTTTCGGGCGAATATGTCGACTTCCTGCGCCGCATCGGCGGCGAGGACGTTCCCGCGGCGGCGAAGAAATTCCGCGCGATCAAGAGTCTTTTAGCCCCGTGAGCCCGCAATGAGCGCCATGCCGATTGTTTTCCAAAAAATCTCGGACCTGCGCCGCGCCGTCGCGCAATGGCGCGCCGCTGGCGAGACCGTGGCCCTGATCCCGACCATGGGGGCGCTGCACGCCGGCCACATTTCCCTGGTCGAGGCCTCGCGCGCCCATGCCCGCCGCGCCATCGTGTCGATCTTCGTCAATCCCACCCAATTCGCGCCCAACGAGGATTTTTCGGCCTATCCGCGCACGTTCGAAGCCGATCTCGCCAAATTGGCGCAAGCCGGCTGCGACGGCTGTTTCGCGCCCGTGGCTTCGGAAATGTACCCCGAGGGCTTCTCGACCAAAGTGATCCCCGGCGGCCCGGCGCTGGCGGGTCTGGAGGACAGGTTCCGGCCCGATCACTTCGCCGGCGTGGCGCAGGTGGTGGCCAAATTGCTCAACCAGGCCCAGGCCGATTGCGCCTTTTTCGGCGAGAAGGATTTCCAGCAGCTCGCGGTGATCCGGCGCATGGCCGCCGATCTCGACATTGCGACGAAAATCCTTGGGGTTGCGACCATGCGCGAGGCGGACGGCCTCGCCATGTCCTCGCGCAATGTCTATCTCTCGCCCGAAGAACGCGCGCGCGCGGTGACGCTTTACCGCGTCTTGCGCGCCAGCGCCGAAAAGATCGAGGCCGGCGCGCCGGTCGCGGAGGTCGTGGCGCAAGCGGGCAGGGAGATCGAAGCGGCCGGTTTTATCCTCGACTATTTCGAGGCGCGTCATGCGGAAAGCCTCGCGCCCGTCGCCTCGCGCGCCGACGGGCCGATCCGGCTCCTGGTCGCGGCGCGTCTCGGCCGGACGCGGCTCATCGACAACTGGGGGGTCGGTTGAAAGGCGACCGGATGTCGCGTTTTCCTTAACCCAACGGAAAGCGTTTCCGCAAAGAACGCTCTCCGCCGGATTTGAATTAAGATCGGCTTGACCTTCCTGCGTCAGCCTCGACCCGTTTCAGCACGCGAGGATTGGCCATGATCGATCGTTTGTTTTGGTTGTTGTTCTCTTTTCGTGGGCGGATCGGACGCGCGACTTTCGCGCTCTTGTTACTCGCCCAGCTCGTCGTGTGGGTGATTTGCGAGATCGCGCTCTGGCGGCATTATATGGTCGTCACCTATGACGCGGCGCATAAGGCTCGCGTCGCTTTTGACGCGCCGCCCGCGGTCGGGGGCGTCCTGTTCTTCCTGTCGGCCGTGGCGCTGTGGGTTTCCCTGGCGGTTCATATCAAGCGGCTGCATGATTTCAACTGGAGCGGCTGGTGGCTTGCCGCTCCGGTCGGCGGCGCCTTCGTCGGCGGGTTGCTCGGCGGATTGTTGGCGGCGCTTCATGTCGCGGGCGGGCTCGTGCTTGTCGGCCTCCTCTTCGCCGTCGCCGGGGCCGGAAGCTTCGTCCTCGTCATGATGATGTTCTTCCGGGCCGGCGATCCCGGCGACAATGGCCATGCGCGCGGACCGGACGAGGACGCGCCGGCGGCGCGCGGATTTGCATCCAGCGGTCGCAGCCTCGCGCCGGCGCGCCGCGATCTGCCGCCCGCGCCTTCGCCCGCCGGATTCGGGCGCCCACGCGCGGCCCAGACTTTCGGTCGGCGCGGCGCCGGCAGGTGATTCTTTAGATCGAATTCTTGCCCGGCGCCGGAGCAGGCGGCGGACTGGGCGGGGCGGTGTTGCGCGGCGCGCCTTCGGGCTTCACGCCGGCGCCCAGGTCATAGCTCTCGAGTTCGTTGGTGACGGATTGGCTCAGGGTATCGTTCGCGGAATAGTTCTCCTCGATCGACTTCACCCAGCGCTTCACTTCCGGGACGTACCAGAAGCATTTGTAATAGCGGCCGCTGACGCGAAGGCCTTTGTCGATCCGGCTTTCGGCGCTCTGGGTCGCCACGCCGCCCCATGGGGCGACGGCGGCGTTGTTGACGACGCGCGGTGAGATATCCGCCGTCCAGCGCCCGACGGATTCGATCTTCAAGGCATGGAATTTTCCCGCCGGGACGGTGACGTCTTCCCAGCCGACGACCTTGTAGGGCAGCACATCCGTCTCGCGAAGTTTCTGCGGGTTCGGGTTCTGCTCGGTATATTCGACCCGCCAGGACTTGCCGACTTCAAGCGGGAAGGCGAAGGGCCGGTTGACCGTGGTTTCCACCCCGCTCACGCTGCGGCGCTTGCTCCAGTCCAGCCCGAACATCGACGATTCGACACGATCGGGCGCGGCGGCGGATTTCTGGCTGACGAGGACGCCGTCCGGTTCGACGCGCGTCACGGACACGGTGATATGCCCGTCCTTGAGCACGCCCCGGGTCTGGACCGTGACATGGTAGGACCACGAATCGTGCGGGTTCAACGTCGGCTGGGGGATGGACTCGGCGCGGGCGCCGGCGGTCAGCGCGCAGAGGAAAGCAGCGAAAAAAAGGGTCCGCATGAGTCAATTCCCGGTTTGCCGCGGCGCGGCCTCGATCGCCCCATGCTCGTCAAGCCCGCGCCCCTGTCAACCTGAAGAAGATGTGGGGCCAAAAATCACTTCAAAACTCGAACGCAAGGCCACATCCGCGTCCGGCAGGGTCACCGGCAGGCCGAGATCGACCAGGCTGGTGACGCCGAGGTGGCTTTCGGCGACGCCGCAGGGAACAATGCCGGAGAAATGCGAGAGGTCCGGCTCGACATTGAGCGCCACGCCATGGAACGACACCCAGCGCCGCATCCGCACGCCGATCGCCGCGATCTTGTCCTCGGCCGTCTCGCCTTGCGGGCCGCGCGGCTTTTGCGGCCGCCGGACCCAGACGCCGACGCGGCCGTCGCGAATCTCGCCTTGGACATTGAACAGCGCGAGCGCGGCGATGATCCATTTCTCCAGCGCGCAGACATAGGCTCGCACGTCGCGCGAGCGGCGGTTGAGGTCAAGCAGCACATAGGCCACGCGCTGGCCGGGGCCGTGATAGGTGAACTGGCCGCCGCGCCCGGTCGCATGGACCGGAAAGCGCGCGTCGAGCAGATGTTCCGGCCGCGCCGAGGTTCCCGCCGTATAGAGCGGCGGATGCTCGACCAGCCACACCAGCTCCGGCGCGCGGCCTTCAGCGATCTCGTTGGCGCGCGCCTCCATTTCCGCCACGGCGAAGGCGTAATCGGTGAAGCCCTCCGAAACGCGCCATTCCACCGGCGGCGCGCCGGGGACGGCGCGAAAAGAGGCGGGCGGTTTTGCGCAGGTTCCGGTCATTTCACGGTCTTATCGCGCGGCGCGTCGGGCGCGTCGAGAAAAATCCGGCGAGCGGCTTGCAAGGCGGGGAGCGATTTGTTAGACGACGCGCCTACCGATTGATCGGGCCAGAAAACCCGGAAATCGTGCGGCCATGGCGGAATTGGTAGACGCGCTAGCTTGAGGTGCTAGTCCTTTAACCGGGGTGGAGGTTCGAGTCCTCTTGGCCGCACCAAGCTCATTTGCTTGGTTTTCTCCTGCTCACATCTTGCTTGCCGGGTTCTTCTGCTCCTGCAGCGGAACGTCGATTGCCGGCGCGGCGCCCTTCGGGCCTTCGATCCGCATTTTGTGCAAGGTCTCTTCCGTTTCGGATTTCCAGCCGGCGGGCGCCTGTTTGAGCGCCGGCGGGACGTCGCCGGGCGCGAGCGCCACGATATGGAACCCTTCCGTCTTCAGCGTGACGAGAAAGGCGGGCAGCATGTCCGCCGTTTCCTTCTTGCTGTCGTGGAGCAGGACGATTCCGCCTCCCGCGCGGCGCAACCGGCCGATCAGAAGGTCGGATTCCTGTTGCGGGGTCATGACGTTCCAGTCGGAAGCCCAGAGATCGGCGCCGAAAACCGGCATGTTCTTCCTGTCGAGCGCCGCCAGCAGGGCGGGCGAATCGGCGAATCCGGGGAAGCGGAAGAATCGCGACGCCTTGCCCCCGGAAGCTTTGTCCACCGCCGCCGCGCCGGCGTCGATATTGGCCAAGGCCCTGGCGAGCGGCAGGCTGGGCAATATCGGATGATTGTAGGAATGGCTGCCGACCGTGTCGCCGTCGACGATCTCGCGGCGCACCAGCGCCGGCATGGCGGCGGCGTTGCGTCCGACCAGGAAAAAGGTCGCTCTCGCGCATTGCGCCTCGAGCGCGGCGAGCACGCGGCTTGTCGTCGGGGCGGGGCCGTCGTCGAAGGTCAGGACGACCTCGTGGTCCTTCAGGTCGAGGGTTTGCGGATAGGTCTTCAGGCCGACATGGACGGGGGCGCCGACATGGATCGTCCGGGAAACCCCGAGCGTCCGGGGGCCGCAGGCCTCGGCCCGCACGCCGCCGCAGAACACGACCGTCGCGGCCGCCGCGATAAACCGAAATTTTACCCACATTGAAAAAAGCCCTATAGTGCCGGCGGGACGGCGCCGCCGTCGGCGGTTTCCCGGACGTTTGCGCCATGCCGCGGAATCGCCTGAAAATGCGTGGCGGCGCAATCGTCCGCTCTTGCAAAGAACGAAAATTGCGTTTCAATTCAGGCAGCGAACCGGCGTGATGTAAATTAAGGAATTATTACCCCGATAGAGGTAAACTGCGCGAATGAGTGATTTCCGCACGAGAATTGTCGCGCGTTTCGCGCTTACGGGCCTGCTGCTCGCGCTCGGCGCGTGCGGGGAGGCTCCCTCGGCTTTCGCGGAGCGGCCCCTGGTCGGCGCCCGGGCCGGCCATTACAAGGAAACCGAGGCGACCAAGCTCGCCCGGAATTTCACCGTGCATGGCGTCGATGTGTCCAAATACCAGGGCAATGTCAACTGGGACGCCGTTCACGAAGGCGGCGTCAAATTCGCCTATATCAAGGCGACCGAGGGTGGCGACCGCATCGACCCGAACTTCGTTCGCAACTGGCGCGGCGCCAAGGCCGCGGGCCTGCCGCGCGGCGCTTATCATTTCGTCTATTGGTGCCGGCCGTGGCAAGACAATATGGCCTGGTTCGAGCAGAACGTGCCAGCCGAGGCGGACGCCCTGCCGCCGGTGCTGGATGTCGAGGCGACGCCCGATTCGCCCACCTGCAGCCGTCATCTCGAACGCGAGGCCACCCTGCATGAAATCCGCGCCATGCTGGCGGAGATGCAGCGCTATTACGGCAAGAAGCCGCTCATCTACACCACGGTCGATTTCTACCAGTCGATCATCGACGGCGAGCTGACCGACTATCCGATCTGGCTCCGCTCGACCAAGCGCGGGCCTTCCTCGAAATATGGCGATCGCGCCTGGCGCTTCTGGCAGTACCAGTCCGACGCCTGGGTGCGCGGCATTCCGACCCGGGTCGACCGCAACGCCTTCTATGGCGACGAAAGCGACTGGCAAAAATTTCTTGCGGCCAATGGGGTCGAGGCAGACCGGTCGGCGTCTCGCTGACGCCGGCGCGACTGCTCACGGCCCGGGAAACAAGACCCGGGTCTTCCCGGTCAGGCGATAGACCAGCAAGCCGACCCATTCCCGCGCCGCCATTTCGAAATTGACAATGGCGCGCGCGCCGTCGCCGGGCGGACGGTAGTCCATCGCGTTTCCCAAGGTGCGGTAATCGACGGGAAAGGGTTCGGGGTCCATCCCCAAGGCGCGGAAAACCCCGATGGCGCGCGGCATGTGATAGGCCGAGGTCACCAGCAGCCATTTTTCCCCGTTTTGCGGCCGGACAAGGTCGATCGTGAAACGGGCGTTTTCGAACGTGTTGCGCGAGCGGTCCTCGAAAAGCATCCGGCTTTCGGGCACGCCGAGTTCGCGCCAAAGCCGCCGCGCGACATCCGCCTCCTTGGCGGAGCTGTCGACAAGCGCGCCGGAGCCGCCGGAAAAGACCAGCAGCGCCTGGGGATAGAGCCGCGCAAGCGCCGCGCCTTCGGTCATCCGCGTGGCGGCCTCGTTCAGCGCGACCTGGTTGCGGTCGCGGGCGATCTGCTCGTTGACCGCGCCGCCGAGCACGATGATTCCCTTCGGCGGCGACATGATTTCGGATTTTTGCGGGAAGCGGTCCTCCAGCGGGCGAAGCAGCAGGACGCCGACCGGCGAGAACACGATCAGGGCCAAAGCGATCGCCGCTGTCAGCGCGAGCGCGCGGCCGGGGCGCCAGCGCGGGCTCAAAATCAACCCCGCGAGCAGCAGGATCAGCAATAAATGGAGCGGCGAGGCCAGCAGCCAGAAGATTTTCGAGGCGACGAAGAACATTCCGCGCTCCTGTTCAGATCAGCTTCTCATACCGTCGGCCCTTGAAAAGAACCGATGGTCTCCGCGCCGGCGGACGCCCGTGGCTCGCTTGCTTCCGACGAGTCGCAAACAAGGGCCAATGGCGTCAGTCGCCGCGCGGCAATCCGATGCGATAGACGCCGCGAAAATCATCTGGGTCGACCGGCTTGCCCTTGCGATAGATCACCAGCCGGCCGGCGCGGGACAAAGCCACGGCGCGGGCGCGCACCTGAGAAAGATGGCCGCGCCAGGCCAGATCGTCCTCCTCGCGGGCGCGGGCGAAGGCCTTGGCCGCGTCGGTCGGGCAGATCGACTTGCCGGGACCGAGGGCGGCGCAAAGCGCAAGAATCGTCTGGGCGAGCGGATCGTCGTCAAGCATGGAAGCTTGTCGGAGAAAGGCGGAGCCGGGTCAAGCCTTGCGTGTTGACGCGGCGCCCGCCCTGGGGTCCAATCCAGGGCGGGAGGGGCTCATGCCGAGCAAGATCACCTATGGAATTCAGCAGATGCTGGCCGAGGCCAACAACTCGGTGCGGACGTTGAACGTGGCGGAAGCCAAGGACCTGCTCGGCCGCGACGACGTTCTGTTCGTGGATCTGCGCGACCCGCGCGAACTCGACCGCGAAGGGCGAATCAGCGGCGCCTTCCATTGCCCGCGCGGCATGCTGGAATTCTGGATCGACCCGGCGAGCCCCTACGCCAGGCCGCAATTCCAGCAAGACAAGACTTTCGTGTTTTTCTGCGCCGGGGGACTGCGCTCCGCGCTCGCCGCGCATCTGGCGCAGCGCATGGGCCTCGCGCCGGTCGCCCATATCGAAGGCGGTTTCGCCGAGTGGAAGAAGGCCGGGGCGCCCTACGAGCCGCCGCGCCATCCGGCGGCGCCGAGATTCTGAGAAGCGCCATGTCCTTGAAACTTTTCATCGGCAACAAGGCTTATTCGTCATGGTCGCTGCGGCCCTGGCTGCTGATGCGCGCGCTCGACATTCCCTTTTCGGAACAGGTCGTTCCGCTCTATGTCGACGGCTCGCGCGAAAGACTGCTGCGCGAGGCGCCGACGGGAAAAGTTCCGCTGCTGCGCGACGGCGATCTCGTGGTGTGGGATTCGCTCGCCATCGCCGAATATCTCGCGGAAAGTTTTCCGCAAAAGAACATCTGGCCGCGCGACCGCCAAAAGCGGGCGCGGGCGCGCGCGCTCTGCGCGGAAATGCATTCCGGCTTTCAGGCTTTGCGGCAGGCCTGTCCGACCAATTTCCGCCGCGCCCGCCGCGCCGCGCCGCTGCCGCTGGAAGAGGGGGCGCGGGCCGATCTTGCGCGAATCCAGGCGATTTTTTCGCAAAGCGAGGCAGACTTCCTGTTCGGCGATTTCTGCGCCGCCGACGCCTTTTTCGCGCCGGTCGTCACCCGCCTCGACGTTTACGCGCTCGAACTGGCGCCCGCCGCGCGGGCCTATTGCGATCGCGTTCTGGCCTTGGCGGCGTTCCGGCAATGGCGCGAGGACGCGCAAGCCGAGAGCTGGATCATCGAAAAATGGGAAAACCTTTGATCCGCCGCCGGGCCGACCGCGAACAACTGGTGCGCATCGGCGACCGCGAGTTTTTGACTCGCGGCCTCGACCAGTCATTCTGGGCCGACGCCTTCCACAACAGCATGAGCATTCCGTGGCCGGCCTTTTTCACCGGCTTCGCGCTCTATTTCGTGACCATGAACGTGATTTTCGCCTTCCTGTTCTGGCTCGGCGGCGACAGCGTCGCCAATGCGCGGCCGGGCTCGTTCCTCGACTTGTTCTTCTTTTCGATCCAGACTTTGGCGACGGTCGGCTATGGCGACATGCACCCGCGGAGCGTCTATGGCAATTCGATCGCGACGCTGGAGATTTTCACCGGCATGTCGACGCTCGCCGTGTTCACCGGCCTGATTTTCGCGCGCTTTTCGCGGCCGCGCGCGCGGGTGATCTTCGCCGATTTCATGACGCTCTCCCGGCACAACGGCCGCCCGACGCTGATGGCGCGCTTCGTCAACGCCCGCCGCAGTTCGGTCAACGAGGCGCGCGCCGAAATCTGGATGATCTATCGCAACTCGACGATCGAAGGCGTCGGCTATCGGCGGTTCCGCCAGATTGCCCTGAAACAGTCGCGCAATCCGATCTTCGCCTTTTCCTGGACCCTGTTTCACGTCGTGGACAAGGACAGTCCGATCTTCGGCAAGGGGCCTGAAGAGCTGGAGGCGCTGGACGCCTATTTCGTGGTCAATTTCGTCGGTCTCGACGACGTATCCGGCCAGAACGTCCACGTCCGCAAGAGCTATGCGTGGCGGGACATCAGATTTGGCGAGATTTTCGCCGATATCCTCATCCTCGGCGAGGACGGCGTGCCGCGCATCGACTATCGAAAGCTGAATCTCGCCGAACCGCAGGATGCGGCGGTGGAAGACTGAGAGACGTCCAGCGGTTCAAATCGCACGTTCGGACCCGAACGGTTCGATTTCGATGGGCTGGTGTCGACGCAACCGAGACGGTCAGTCTTTTGCCGCAACGGTTTCACATTCGTCACAATCAACCATGCCCCTGCCTTCAACCACGCCAATTAACCACTGCGGCATCCCGCAGCGGCGCCGCTGCAATTTCGGTTGCAGTTTAAATTTTTTTTAACTATTTATTACAGAGTTGCGACATCGTCCAAGAGTACTGAGATGCATGTCATTGATGTAATAGATAAAGTTTCATTCCCGAGGGCCTGGTTCCAGGCGATCCTCCTTAATAAAGGCTATGGCGTGCGCCGGCATGCCTTAACGGCAGGCTTTTTGGACTTGGTCGCGGCGGGAGTGGCGCGCGATAAGGCTCGGGCGCCATTGGCGACCGCCGCCGAAGTGACGCGAATTTGGGCGCCTTGACTTTGCCCGCACATCTTTATGTCCCGCTGTGAGCGCGACCTTGGGGGACGAACGGCATGAAAAGCCCGTTCATTGAGTTGCGTGAATCGGAGTAGAGTGATGCAGGAAGAGGACATTCTCATCGAGCAACGAGCCGTTTCTGGCATACAGAAAATCGGCTCCGGCGAGCGGAACTCTGCCGACCGGCGCCGTTCCGCCTCCACGCGTATTGGTTATCGAGTGGAACGCATTTCTTCGCGATTGTCTGGTCCGGGGTTTGAGCGAGCATCGCTTTGCCGAAGTGATCGGTTTTGCAAGCGCTTCGGAAGCGATCGCGGCGCGCTCCGATGGCGGCGCCAATACCGTCCTGCTTTCGACCGTGTCCCTGAGCCGGCAAGAGGCGGAGGAGGCCCTCGCCAAATTGATGGAAGCGGCCCCACGCTTTCGGATTATGGTTCTGGCCAACGCTGACGATCCTCAGGCCGCGTTGGCGGCGATCAAAGGAGGCGCCAGCGGATATATCACGACAACCGTCGGATTCGACTCATTGCCTCTTGCATTGCAGTTCATCGGCCGGGGCGGCGTCTACATCCCGCCGCAATGCCTTGTCGCGGCTGGGCGCGCATCTTTCCCCGAAGCCGAACACGACTCCGCCGGAGGCCTGACCAGGCGCGAAGAAGCCGTGGTGAACGCGATCCAGCAAGGCAAGCCGAACAAGGTCATCGCCTATGAACTGAACATGTGCGAAAGCACCGTCAAAGTGCATGTGCGACGCATAATGAAGAAATTCCATGCGAAAAATCGCACCGACGTGGCGATCAAAGCCGGTGGTCAGAAAAGGGCATCCCATCCTGTGGGCTTTGCGACGGTACACAAACCGATGTCGCAACTGTCCGTCAGTAAATCGTGAATCTAGCATATGCGTATGGAAAGCATTTCGCTTGTAGGCGTCGCTTAGCGCTCGCTTACGGAAAATAAGAAAAGCCGACTTTGCGCTATGACGGGAGTCCGCCGTCGAGGCGCTTCCATGGTAGAGAGCCTGGCTTTGGATTTTCACTCATAAATCAACCCCAAATCGGACAATTGGCGGCGCAGTTCGTCCGGCGCTTCGTCAACGCCCGCCGCAGTTCGGTCAACGAGGCGCGGGCCGAAATCTGGATGATCTATCGCGACTCGACGATCGAAGGCGTCGGCTATCGGCGGTTCCGCCAGATTGCCCTGAAACAGTCGCGCAATTCGATCTTCGGCAAGGGGCCTGAAGAACTGGAGGCGCTGGACGCATTTTTCGTGGTCAATTTCGTCGGTCTCGACGACGTATCCGGCCAGAACGTCCACGTCCGCAAGAGTTATGCGTGGCGGGACATCAGATTTGGCGAGATTTTCGCCGATATCCTCATCCTCGGCGAGGACGGCGTGCCGCGCATCGACTATCGAAAGCTGAACCTCGCCGAACCGCAGGATGCGGCGGTCGAAGTTTAGGCGGGCCGTCTAGAGCATATTCCCAAAAAGTTGCAGACTTTTTGGACAAGAATATGCGTTAAAACAATGAATTAGAGACTTATTCCGATTCCGAAGGAACGGAAAAGGCTCGAAATCCAACGCTTCGTTCCCGTCAGCGCATGGCTCAATACGGCGGACAGCGGGCATTTGCCGAATGACGCACTACGGCAAGAAATCCGTTCTTCAACACCGCCCTGCTAACCAATCCCCTGGACGACGATTCCCGTTCCATCGCAGCGTTCGCAGGGCTTGTCGGTCCGCTTGCCAGTCTCCTTGTCGAGCTGCCTGCCGGTCCCGTCGCACTCGGGGCAGACGTCTTCCCCCGTGCCGGGCGCGCCCTGGTCCGGATCATCGTCGGGGGTATGCTGTCGGAATGGATTTTTGGATTGCATGGTCTGCGCTCCGTTTTGCATCGAAGGAATGGCGGTCGGCGACCTTTAGCGGCGACATTCATCGCCGACGCCCTCAATGCCCCTTCACAATTGCATATTATGGCCTGCCCAACCATTGCGCACTTATGCCAATCCAGCGCCGGCGAACGACGGCAAGCGTGACCGGCGCTTCGACGAGGACGCCACCCTCACCCTCAAGGGTGAATTCGGCGGATCAATATATGCGCTATAGCGCATATGCATTATAGCATGTATAAAGGATGCTATGATGATCGTGCCCATCCTGTCGGCGCTCGCCGAACCCACGCGCCTCGCCGCTCTTCGCATCCTCTGGGATGGCGGAGAACATTGCGTTTGCGAACTGATGGACAAGCTCGGCGCCACGCAATCCCGGATGTCGCGTCACATGGGCGTCTTGAAAGCGGCGGGTCTCGTGAGCGACCGGCGCGACGCCCAATGGGTCCGATATCGCCGCAATCCGAAAATGCCGCCCGACGTAGCCGCAGTCATCGACGCGGTCATGGTTGCGGCGTCCAGACACGAGAGGGAAGCCGCGTGAGCACGAACGCACCGTCCGATCTTCACTTCGCGCCACGCGAGCCGACGGCTTTATGGGTTGGGGCGACGACGGCTCTCGTCGCCCTGTGGTTCGTCGTCTACTGGCAATTGCCGCAATTTTCCGATTGGGCCGCGTCGCATCTGCCCGTGGTCCCCGGCAGCCATACCGATGAAGCCGCCAAGTTCTTCGTCTATGACACGCCCAAGGTTCTCATGCTGCTGACCCTTGTTGTCTTCGGCATGGGGGTTGTGCGCAGCTTTTTCTCGCCGGAGCACACCCGCGCGCTGCTCGCAGGCAAGCGCGAGGGAATTGGCAATGTCGCCGCAGCAGGGCTCGGCGTCTTCACGCCGTTCTGTTCCTGCTCGGCGGTGCCGCTGTTCGTCGGCTTCGTTTCGGCGGGGGTGCCTCTGGGCGTGACTTTCTCGTTTCTGATTTCCGCGCCGATGGTCAACGAAGTCGCGCTCGGGCTGCTGTTCGCTTTGGTCGGCTGGAAGGTCGCCTTGACTTATTTGGTTTTCGGCCTTGGCGTGGCCATTATCTCCGGCTGGGTGATCGGTCGGCTGCATCTTGAAGGCTGGCTTGAGGAATGGGTGCGCAATGTGCGCGCTGGCGCCGTCGAAATACCGGTCGAATCGCTCTCGGTCGTGGACCGCATCAAGGCTGGCGTCGAGGCCGTGCGCGATATCGTCGGCCGGGTCTGGATATGGATCATCGTCGGCATTGCCGCCGGCGCTTTCATCCACGGCTATGTGCCGAACGACCTTCTCGCCTCGATCATGGGCAAGGGCGCCTGGTGGTCGGTGCCCGCCGTCGTTCTGATCGGCATCCCGATGTATTCCAATGCGGCGGGCGTCATCCCTGTCGTCGAGGCTTTGCTGAGCAAGGGCGCCGCGCTCGGGACCGTGCTCGCCTTCATGATGAGCGTGATCGCGCTGTCATTTCCGGAAATGATCATCCTGCGCAAGGTGCTGACGACCAAACTGATCGTCGTGTTTTTCGGCATCGTGGGACTTGGCGTCATCGCCGTCGGCTATCTGTTCAACGCGCTGTTCTCCTGAGAAAGGGCTGGTCCCATGAAAGACGTAAAAGTGCTCGGCTCCGGCTGCAAACGCTGTGAGGCGACGGAACAAATGGTGCGCTCGGAAGCGCAAAAGCTCGGTATCGAGATCGCCGTCGAAAAGGTGACGGATTATGCGGAGATCGCAAAATTCGGCATCGTCTCGACGCCCGGCGTCGTGATCGATGGCAAGGTCGTTCATGCGGGCGGACTGCCCAAGGCGGAAGACCTCGCCAAATGGCTCGCGGCATGATCGCCCCGATTCAGTTACAATCGATTCTGACCTGTCCGTCTTGCGGTCATCGCGCCACGGAGACGATGCCGACCGACGCCTGCCAGTTCTTTTACGAATGCAAGGGCTGTGGCGTGCTCCTCAAGCCACGGGCGGGCGATTGCTGTGTGTTCTGCTCGTATGGTTCCGTTCCTTGTCCGCCGATTCAGGCCAACAAGGCGTCATGCTGTGCGACACAGAGCAGCGCCAAACCATAGAACCTGCTGAGGCCGCGACCGACGCCCTCGAACCGAAGCCGGCTTCCGCCGTGGCGCAATGCTAGAGCATATTCCCAAAAAGTTGCAGACTTTTTGGACAAGAATATGCGTCAAAACAATGAATTAGAGACTTATTCCGATTCCGAAGGAACGGAATAAGTCTCTAGGGTCGAGACCCATAAAATGGTTGGCATGATCGCGGCGTTGTGATTTACGGATTCCGAGAGGAATTGCTGATGAATTGGGGATCAATTTTGGCTGACGGACACGCAGTTTCTGAAGATTGCGCCGCATCTTCCGACCAACACTCGCGGCAAGCCCCGGGTTGATGATCTGCGCGTCATAAGCGGGATCATCCACGTGTTGAAATCAGGCGGCCGCTGGATCGACGCGCCGCCCGAATATGGGCCGAAGAAAACGCTTTACAACCGCTATGTGCGCTGGGCCGCCAAGGGCGTCTGGTCCGATCTGTTCCAGGCGCTTGCCCAAGCCGGCGGTGCGCCCACTGAGGTTCTTATCGACTCCTCCGCCGTCAAGGCGCATCGCTCGGCCTCGGGCGGAAAAGGGGGAGAAAAATCAGGCCATCGGCCGCTCGCGCGGCGGACGCACGACGAAAATCCACGCACTGACTGATGCGCAATGCCGACCACTCGCTTTCATGCTTACCGGCGGCCAGATTGCTGACTGCACAGCGGGCGCGGCGCTGCTTGCGAGACTTCCGGATTACGAAATCCTGCACGGCGACAAGGGTTACGACGCGAATGCGATCCGAAGGCAGGTCGAAGAGCGCGGCGCAATGCCGAATATTCCGCCGAAGGCCAACCGCAAATGGAAGAATTGCTTTTCGCCCTTCCTCTATCGAAACCGAAACGCCATTGAGCGAATGTTCTGCCGACTGAAGGACTTCAGGCGCGTGGCGACACGCTACGATCGAAACGCCACAAATTTTCTCGCCGCCGTTTGCATCGCTGCCGCCGTCAGCTACTGGTTATGAGTTTGGACCCTAGATGAGCCCGAGCGTCGACAATTCCCGGCGCAGGTCCTCCGGCATTTCGGCGAGGCCGCTCGCGGCGGAGTCGAGATCGGGCGGGGCTTCGGCCGGGTCGAAATAGCGCCAGCCCTGGAAGGCGCGGTGCGGGCGCGGGCGCACGGCGGTCACCTCGTCGTCGAGTTGCAGCGCGCAGCGTTTCACGCCGGCCGAATCGACGAAGGGCTCGACGCCGATCAGCTTTTGCCGCGCGCTGATCTGGCCCTTGATCACCCAATAGAGCGAGCCGCCGTCGAGCAGCTCTTCCGCGCGCCTGGGAAACATCCTCGTGACATGGGCGTGGACGCCCGCGCCGCGCGAACGGCGCATTTTCGTCCAGGCGCGCAAATCGGCGACCGAATCCGCGCCCACGCAGAGTTTCAAGAGATGCAGCGTCATGCCGCGTTGTAGTCCGCCAAGGCGCGAAGCGGAAGACCGGGCTTGCCTTTGTCGCCGCATCGTCCATCTAATCGGAAACAAGGGAGAGCAATTTGGGCGAGGGCGACAAGAATCCGGTGGCGCGGGCGGGGCGGGCGGAGGTCGAGGCTTTCGCCCAAAAAATTCTTCAAACTCCCGTGCGCCGCGCGCCGGCCAAGGTTTCCGGCCAGAGCGAGCCGGGGCGCGGGCGCCTGATCTTCGCCCTCGACGCCACCATGAGCCGGCAGCCGACCTGGGATCTGGCCCAGCAGGTCCAGGGGCAGATGTTCGCCGCCGCCGCCGCCTGCGGCGGGCTCGACATCCAGCTCGTCTATTTTCGCGGCTTCAACGAATGTCGCGCCTCGGCCTTCATGCGCGACGGCGGTGGACTTGGCGCCGCGATGGCGACGATCTCGGTGATGGGCGGCCATACCCAGATCGGGCGGGTCCTGCGCCATGTCCGGGCGGAGCGTGGGGAGGCGGGGCCGCTGGGCGCCTTCGTCTATGTCGGCGACGCCATGGAGGAAAGGGCCGACGATCTGGGCCGGATCGCCGGCGAACTCGGCCTGCTCGGGGTCAAGGGCTTTTTCTTCCACGAGGGCGGCGACGCCAAGGCCGCGGCCTGTTTCAAGGAACTGGCGCGCCTCACCGGCGGGGCCTTCGCCACATTCGATTCGAGCGCGCCCGGCCGTCTCGCCGCCTTGCTGCAGGCGGCCGCCGCCTATGCCGCGGGCGGCCACAAGGCGTTGCGCGACCGCGCCGAGGCCGGCGACCGCGAGGCCCGCCTGCTGCTCGGCCAGCTAAAATGATCTGGAGCTTTCATGCCGTTTCTGCTGATCGGGTTACTGACGCTGATCCTCGGCGTCTATCTGCTGCGCGAACTCGGACGCGCCTCGCCGGCGCGGGTCGCGGGCTATTTCCGCAACGGCGGCGGCTTTCTCGCGGCGGCGGCGGCGCTGCTGATGCTGCTGCGCGGGCGCCTGAGCCTCGCCATTGGCCTGGGCGGTCTGGCCTTTTACCTGTTCAATGGCGACCGCATTTCACTGAGCAAAATCTTTGGGCGGCGCCAGCGGGGGCGCAGCGAGTTGCAAATCCGCACGGCCTTTCTCGAAATGACTCTCGACCACGCCAGCGGCGACGTCGACGGAACCGTGCTTGCGGGCGCTTTCGCCGGCATGAGGCTCTCCGCCATGATGCGCGAGGAAATCCTGCGGCTGCGCGAGGATTGCGCCGCCTTAGATCCAGACTCGGTTCTATTGCTGGATAATTATCTCGACCGCCGCTTTGCCGGATGGGGCGCGGCAGGCGAGCGTGACGCGAACGCGGGGCGGCAAGGGTACGGCCAGCAGGGGCCGGGGCGGAGCCGCAGCGGCGAAATGAGCGAGCAGGAGGCTTATCAGACGCTGGGTGTGCGACCGGGCGCGAGTCCGGAGGAGATCGTTCGGGCGCACCGGCGCCTCATGAAGGAACGCCATCCCGACCACGGGGGGACGACGGATGACGCGGCCCGGATCAATCAGGCCAAGGATCGGCTGATGCGTCGTCAAGGCTGATACGCTCCCCAACTCGAAAGACGCGGGACAAACTCTAAATTTCTTGCGGGGAGGGACGGCGGGCCGCTCCCCGGCGCGGATCAATCCTTGATCGTGAAGCAGCTGAAGCCGGAGTGTTTCAGCGCCTTGCAGGCGGCTTCCGCCTTCGATGGCTCAAGCCCGACGAAACGGGCGCGATAGATGGTCCCATGGCCCTTCTGGACCTTTTCGGTATAGGGCTTGGCGGAAGCGAGCAGGGCGCCGCGCTTGGCCTTGGCCTTGTCCAGCAGGTCATTGGCCTTGCCGGCGTCGTCGGTCGCGCCGATCTGGATCATCCAGCCGGACGCCGCGGGTTTCGCGGGCAGGGCGCGCGGGGCGGGGGCGTCGTCGTCCGATTGCGCTTCGGCTTTCGCCAAACGCCGGGGCTCTTGTCGGGGCTCGTGAGCGGATTCATTCGCGGCGACGCGCGTGCGGGCTTCGGGAGCGCCGCCGACGGCATGGAAGCGGGTCGCTGCGCGAAGGGCGGAAACGCCCGAGGGGCCGACGACCCAATGACTCACCGGGGTCGGGACGCTGGTCGCCGCGGCGGTGGTCGCGCCGCCCGCTTCGCCATGGCGACGGGGGATCGAGGCGGTGGCGATCGCGCCTTCGTCCCTTCCGCGGGCGTTTTCGGTCGACGCCGAGACGAAGGCGGGACGCGGGGCGCGCTCGGCCGCGGCGATCGGGCGCGGCGCCGGTTCGTCCGCCGGGGGCGAGGCTTGCGCGACCGGGTCGGCCTGCGCCGGCTCGGCCTGCGCGGGTTGTTGGCGTTCCGCGACGTCCGCGGCGTCGCGCGGCGAGCCGCCTTCACGGATATATTTGCTGATCAGCGTTTCCATATAGGCGTCGCGCGAGCGCCAGGTCCGGCCGCCCATGACCACGGCGACGATATAATGGCCGTTGTGCTTCGCCGAAGTGAGAAGGTTGTAACCGGAAGCGTTGGTGTATCCGGTCTTGATGCCGTCCACGCCCTCGACACGGCCCAGCAGATGATCGTGATTGTGGAGGCGCATGCCGCGAACAGAGGCTTCGCGCAGCGAGAAATAGTGGAAATATTGGGGGAAGCGGGACTGGATCGCGCGGCCGAGGATGGCCAGATCGTGGGCGGTGGTGATCTGTTCCGGATTGGGCAGCCCCGAGGCGTTGGCGTAATGTGTGCTGGCCATGCCGAGCGCATGGGCTTTTTCGGTCATTTCCTCGGCGAAACGGCCCTCGGAGCCGCCGACAAGTTCCGCCACCGCGACAGCCATGTCGTTGGCGGATTTGGTGACGATGGACTTGATCGCGTCCTCGACCCGGATCGACGATCCCGCCCGCAGGCCGAGCTTGGAGGGCGCCTGCGCCGCGGCGTGTTCGGAGACCGGAATTTCGTCGCTCAAGTGGATGCGGCCCTTTTCCATCTGTTCGAACAGCAGATAGAGGGTCATCACCTTGGTGATCGAGGCGGGATGGCGCAGGGCGTTTTCATCCACGCCGAAAAGCTCGCGGCCGGTCGCCCCGTCCACCACGATCGCGGCGTTGGTCGAGACGGCGGCCGTTTCGCGAGGGCCTCGCCCGTGACGGGCGGCGAAATGGGCGTGGCGGCCGGTGTGGGCGTGATGGTGGTGGTGGTGATGGCGGGCCTGGGCCGGGGTCGAGAAGCTCGCGCCCGCGAAGGCGAGCGCGAGGGTCGAAACAAGCGTCCTGGCCGTGAAGCCGACACGAAAGCTGTACTTGAACATACGATGATCCGATGGCCGTTTCCCGGACGCGAAACGAGGCGTCGCGACGTGAACCTGACCAAACCCTAAGCGAACGCGGTTACTCAGCGGTTAAGCCAAGCGAGGCGATTTGCTGAAATGGTGCAGTGCAACAAAACTATTGACATTTTTGTGCGGTGCATATAAAACCCTGACATGAACAGCGGCAAGATTCGCTGTTCGGGGTTCAGGCCGCCCTGCGGCCCTTCAGATCAGGTGTTCAAATGGCCATCAACTTCGGGGAATATCAGAACTTCGGCAAGGAACAGTTCGAAACCGTCCAGACGGTCGCGACCGAGGTGTCGAAGCAGCTTCAGGCGATCGCCGCCGAAACCACCGATTATTCGAAGCGTTCGCTGGAAAGCAGCGCCGCTTTCGTTGAAAAGCTCCTCGGCGTGACCAAGTTCGATCAGGCGATTTCGCTGCAGCAGGATTTCGCCAAGGCTTCGTATGAAGGCTTTGTCGCCGAAATGTCCAAGCTCGGCGAAATGTACGCGAACGTCGCCAAGGAAGCGTTCAAGCCTGTCGAAGGCGCGATCGCCAAGGTCAAGGCCTCGGCAAACTGAGCTTTCCGCTGGCGCAAAATTGTCCCGGATCGCGCGTGATTGGTTCCGGGGCGGCGTGATGTTCGTACAGTCGAAATGAAAAAGCCCGGCCGGCAAGCCGGGCTTTTGTTTTTTGGCGCGTCGCCGGCGATTTGGGCGCCCCGCCGGGATTTTGTGCGGAGTTCGCCGTCTCTTTTTCCTCGCCGGCCGCCAAAGACGTTGCGCCCACCCAGCCTCGTTAGGGTTCGGGCAAGAATTGTGGATCAGACTTTCGATTCGGTTAAAATCTCGTCGGCGCATCTGGCATGCGCGGCAGGCGGCGCATAAATTGCATGGAGGATGATACGCTCATCCAATCCGTCGGGCGCCTGAACGAATGCCAAAATTGTTGCGTTTAATGGGAATGTTCGAGGGAGTGGGCCGGGACGCATCGGATCTTGAGGAGAGGACGCCTTGTTCACGCGTGAGAGCAATCCAGGCATGATCGGCCCGAACCGCATCGCGGCCGCGCGCGACATGGATGTGACGCAATCCCTGCGCGACGCCCTCCGGCATGCCACGGTCCTGGCCGGAAAGGGCGGAAAAAAATCAGGCGGCGACGGCGCCGGTCAGGGAACGGGGACGGCGGTCATCACCCGCGCCAAGCCCAAGACCCAGCGCCCCTCGATGTATCGCGTCCTGTTGCTGAACGACGATTATACGCCGATGGACTTTGTAGTCGGCGTGCTTTGCACTTTCTTTCACAAGAGCGTCGACGATGCTAACCGCATCATGTGGCAGGTCCACAATAACGGCGTCGGAGAATGTGGCGTTTATACATACGAAGTCGCCGACACCAAGGTGACCCAGGTGATGGAGTACGCAAGAAAGCATCAGCATCCGCTGCAATGCGTCATGGAAAAGAAATGAGGTTGAACCAATGCCATCCTTCTCCCGCAACCTCGAACAAACCCTGCATCGCGCTCTCGCCGCCGCATCGGAGCGTCGGCACGAATATGCGACGCTCGAACATCTTTTGCTGAGTCTGCTCGATGACGCCGAGGCCGCCGCGGTGATGCGCGCCTGTTCGGTCGATCTCGAAGCCTTGCGCAAGAGTCTGGTCGGCTATATCGAGCACGACCTCGAAAATCTGGTCACCGAAATGCACGAGGATCCCAAGCCGACCTCGGGCTTCCAGCGCGTCATCCAGCGCGCCGTCATTCACGTGCAATCCTCCGGCCGCGAGGAAGTCACCGGCGCCAATGTGCTGGTGGCGATCTTCGCCGAGCGCGAGAGCCATGCCGCCTATTTCCTGCAGGAGCAGGAAATGACCCGCTATGATGCGGTGAATTATATCAGCCATGGCATCGCCAAAAGGCCCGGCGCTTCGGATACGGCCAAGACGCCGCGCGGCGTCGAGGAGGAAGTCGAGCGCGGCGAGCCGGCGCGCGAGAGCAAGGAGCACGATTCGAAGAAGAAGGAGACCGCGCTCGAAGCCTATTGCATCAATCTGAACAACAAGGCGAAAGAGGGCCGCATCGATCCTTTGATCGGCCGCGAGGCGGAAGTGCAGCGCACGATCCAGGTTCTGTGCCGCCGCCACAAGAACAATCCGCTTCTGGTCGGCGATCCCGGCGTCGGCAAGACCGCGATCGCCGAGGGCCTCGCCCGCAAGATCGTGCGCGACGAAACGCCGGAAGTGCTCAAGGGCGCGACCGTCTACGCCCTCGACATGGGCGCTTTGCTGGCCGGCACCCGCTATCGCGGCGATTTCGAGGAGCGCCTCAAGCAGGTGATGAAGGAGATCGAGCAGCACAAGAAGGCGATTCTGTTCATCGACGAAATTCACACGGTGATCGGCGCGGGGGCGACCTCGGGCGGCTCGATGGACGCCTCCAACCTGCTCAAGCCCGCGCTCGCGCAGGGGGGCTTACGCTGCATCGGCTCGACCACCTACAAGGAATTCCGCCAATATTTCGAGAAGGACCGGGCTTTGGTCCGGCGCTTCCAGAAGATCGACGTCAACGAGCCGACGGTCGAGGACACGATCGAGATTCTGAAGGGGCTGAAGCCTTATTTCGAGGAGTTCCACAACCTGCGCTACACCAATGACGCCATCAAGGCGGCGGTGGAGCTGTCGGCGCGCTATGTCCACGACCGCAAGCTGCCCGACAAGGCGATCGACGTGATCGACGAGACGGGCGCCTCGCAGATGCTGGTCCCCGAATCCAAGCGCAAGCGCACCATCGGGGTGAAGGAGATCGAAGCGACCATCGCGACCATGGCGCGGATTCCGCCCAAGACCGTGTCGAAGGACGACGCCGAGGTGCTGCAGCATCTCGAAGCGAGCCTGCGCCGCGTGGTCTATGGCCAGGACGCGGCCATCGCGGCCCTGGCCTCGTCGATCAAGCTGGCGCGCGCCGGCCTGCGCGACGTCGAAAAGCCGATCGGCTGCTATCTTTTCTCCGGCCCGACCGGCGTCGGCAAGACCGAGGTCGCCAATCAGCTCGCCAAGGCGCTCGGCGTCGAAATGGTGCGTTTCGACATGTCGGAATATATGGAGCGCCATACCGTGAGCCGCCTGATCGGCGCGCCTCCCGGCTATGTCGGCTTCGAGCAGGGCGGCCTGTTGACCGACGCCGTCGATCAGCATCCGCATTGCGTGCTGCTGCTCGACGAGATCGAAAAGGCCCATCCCGACCTCTACAACATCCTGTTGCAGGTCATGGACCACGGCAAGCTGACCGATCACAACGGCAAGCAGATTTCGTTCCGCAACGTCATCCTGGTCATGACCACCAACGCCGGCGCGGCCGACATGGCGCGCCCGGCCTTCGGCTTCACGCGCACCAAACGCGAGGGCGACGACGTGGAGGCGATCAACCGCATGTTCGCGCCGGAATTCCGTAACCGGCTCGACGCCGTCGTGCCCTTCGCCCATCTGCCGACCGAGGTCATCGCCAAGGTGGTGGACAAGTTCATCATGCAGCTCGAAGCGCAACTGGCGGACCGCAACGTCGCGATCGAGCTTTCGGACGAGGCGCGGCTCTGGCTCATCCAGCGCGGCTATGACGAATCGATGGGCGCGCGGCCGATGGCGCGGGTCATCCAGACCCACATCAAGACGCCGCTCGCCGACGAGGTTCTGTTCGGGCGGCTCAAGAACGGCGGCACGGTGCGTGTGGTGACGGCGGGCTCGGGCGACGACGCCAAGCTTGCCTTCGTCTTCCCGGAAGGGCCGGTGCTGCCGCGTCCCGACAAGGAAATCGTCGAGGCGCGGCGCAAGAAGGCGCGCGCCGAGCCCGAAGCGCGCGCCCGCAAGAGCAAGCCGAAAGCGGCGACGCAGCCCGCCGGCCCCACGGAATAGGGCGGCCGGGGCGATCCGACATTGCGGCGGCCTGAACGGCCGCCGTTTTCTCCTTTGCCAATCGCAAGATTTGCGGCCGACCCGGATTGGCGCCCACGCGAAAATCGCTAAAGTCGCGCCAGGCTGTTTCCGCGGCCGCGCAGAAACGCGGGCGGCGGTTCACACCTGATCGGGATCATCTGGAGCGCGCTGACGCTTGTCACCTGTGGCGTCGTCGTTTAGGGTCGCCGCGTCGAAAATGTTCGTGAAACGGCGATGGCTTGCTTCGCCGAGACGATCGGGTTTGTTGCGTTTCGAATCCGGCAATGGCCGCGGGGGGCGTCATTGAATAAGAAGTTGAGCGTCAGGGGCGTCGCATCACGCGCCAAGCCGTCTGCGCCCGGAAAATTCATTATCGCCGAAGTCGCTCCTTCTTCGCTGAAACCGCTCAACGCCGGCTCCCTTTTTCGCGCCGGCGTCGACCCTCTGACCGCCGGCAAGATGCGCGGCTGGGCGCTCCGCCTCGACAAGCCGGCCGAGACGGTTCGGCTGACGCTTTCGGTGGCGGGAATCGCTTTCGGCGAAATCGAAACCGGGCTCCCGCGGCCCGATCTGGACAAGGACTTGCCCGGCAATGTCGCCGGCTTCGAATTCGCCTTGACCCAATGGGGCCTCGAACAGCCGCTGGAGGCGCTGAACAAGTTGCGGGCGATGGATGGGGCCGAATTGGCGGCGCCTGCGGATATCAATCTGGTTTTCGCGGACCAGCCGTCGCGGATCGACCTCTCGGCGCTCGCGCCGAGCAATCGGGCGTTGCGCGATCAAATCGGCTCCGCTTTGGCGGCCTCTTTCGAAACGCCTTCGGCGCCCGCCGCGCCGCGGCGCGCGTCCGTGCAGCCGGCGCCCGCGCAGCCCAAGCCCGCGCAGCCCAAGCCCGCGCCTGAATTGGGCCATGCGGCGGCGACGGATCTCGACGACCTGTCCTCCGGCGCGCGTTTTCGTCTTGGTCTCGATTTTTTCAAGGACGGCGTGTTGAAAGGCTGGGCGGTCGATCTGATCCAGCCGGGCGCTCCGCTCAGGGTCGTGGCGGCGGTCGACGGCGTGGAACTCGATCGGACGATGACCTCGGAGCACAGGTCGGCCATGGCCCGGCTTCTGCCGGAAAATGTCGCAGGCTATGTCTTCGACCTGCGCTCATGGCCGAATGACCGGCTTCAGCGCCTGGAGCGGCACATCGTCGCATCGGGGCGGCCGCTCTCGGCTCCCTGTAGGCTGATTCTCGCCCTTGGCGATGGCTCGGTGACGATCGGGCTCGACGTGTTCGGTCTCACCGACGGCGATCTCGTTGGCCAGATCGCGAAAATCCTCGGCGAACGGCGGGCGGAGGCGGCCAAGGCCGCCGCCGCGCAGGGCGAGCAAAACAGGCCTGGCGTCCTCGCCGCCGGCGCGCCGCCGGCTGTTTCCGCCGCGGCGGACCAAAGGCAGATGGTCGTGCTGGCGCGCATGCTCGCGGAGGAGCGCCGGCAGATTCTCGATGCGCTCGGCCAGTCCTCCGGCGACGGTCAGGCCCTGCGGGCGGGGGCGCGGCAAGTCGACCTGTCGATGCGACGTTGGCGCACGCTCGCCATGACCGAGGAAATCCGCGGGCTGCCGATGGTTTCCGACCGCATCAAGCGCAACGCTTCGGTCATCGCCGACTTGTTCGACGCCGATTTCTACACGACGCTCTACGGCGATCGCGTCTCGGAAATCGACAATCCTCTGCTGCATTATGTCCTGATCGGCTGGCGCCTCGGCTTGCGTCCCCATTCGTTGCTCGACGTCACGTTCTATCGCCGTCAAATGGGGGCCGCGCCGGGCGAGCCGCTGCTGCATTATGTCCTTGAGGGCGCCGCCGCCGGCCTCGACCCCCATCCCCTGTTCGATACCGATTTCTACCGCGCGCACTACATGGGCGACGCGGAAGATGCGGTCAATCCGC
Organism: uncultured Pseudomonadota bacterium; assembly: GCA_963727035.1. Lineage (GTDB taxonomy): Bacteria > Pseudomonadota > Alphaproteobacteria > Rhizobiales > Beijerinckiaceae > Rhodoblastus. Next base: position 144,965 of record CAVSEY010000029.1, read on the forward strand.
TGCTGCATTACCTGACCATCGGCGGGGCTGCGCGGTTCGACCCGTCCCCCCTGTTCAAGACCAAGGTTTTCCTGGCCTCGCTCCCGGACGCCGACGCCGTTCTCTGTCCGCTGGCGCATTTCGTCAGTCATCGGAAGCTCCATGATCTCCCCATTGTTCCGGCCTTCGATTCCCGGCTCTACCGCTATCAGCTCGAAATCGAGCGCGGACAGCCCCTGACCGATCCGCCGATCGCGCATTATCTCGGTCATGGCTGGCTGGACGAGGCGATCCTGCCCAATCTGTTTCTCGATCCCGGTTTCTATCGCACGCGCAACGAGATCAACCTTCGCGAGCCGGCGCTCGTCCATTATCTGCGCGAAGGCGACGCCGCCGGCTTGGCCTGCCATCCGTTCTTCTCGGCGAAATTCTATAACGAGGAGCGCGGCGAGGATTATGACGGGACCAGCGCGATCGAACATGCGATGAAATCGCCGGCGACCATGCTGCGCTCCGACCGCCGCATGTCGACGCCGTTCGACCCGCGCTTGCTGGCCTTCTTCGGCGATCTCGTGGCCAGGGGCGACGATTTCGATCTCGATTTCTACCGCGGCGTCAATCGGGATCTGAAGGATCTGGGCGACAAGGAACTCGAGGCGCACTGGCGCAACCACGGCGAGGCGGAGGGACGTATCGGAAGCCCACGCGGGCTGATGCGTCGAGCCGGCAGGCGAATTCGCGACATTCCCCTTGGCTTTTTCGCCAGGGACTATGTCGAGGTCAATCTCGACCTCCGGCCACTGGGCGACGATTTTGTCGCAGCCCTTTCCCATTTCGTGACGATTGGCTTGAACGAGCCGAGCCGTATTTATGGCAGATGGCAATTCTTCTTCGACGACGTAAAGATCTCGCTGCCGACGGCGGCGGCGCCGTTGCGCATCGCCCCGACCCAGGAGCGGGTCAACGTCGGCGTGATGATCCACATCTTCTATCCCGACCTCTGGCGCGAACTCGCGGCCTTCGCCCAGAATTTCCGCAACCACAGTTTCGATATTTTCATCAATGTGGTCGATCACGTCTGGACGCCGGAACTGCACGAGGAAATCCGCAGCCTGGCTCCCGGCGCCTTAGTCCAGCTTTCCAATAACCGCGGGCATGACGTCGGCGGTCACATCCGCACGCTCGACAATGTCGATATCGACCGCTACGACTTTTTCGCCTTGATGCACACCAAGAGAAGCCCGCATATTTCCAGCGAACGCGGGGCCCACTGGCGGCGCACCATGTTGCGCGCCTTCGCCGGCAACCCGGAAATCGCCGAGGAATGCGTGGATCTGATGCTGTCCGACCCGAGCATCGGCATGATCGGCGCCAAGGAATGGCGCTCCTTCGACATAGGCAAGAATGTCGACCAGTACGAGCGCGTGCTCGACATGTTCGGGATCGAGGGCGCCAATCGCGAACTGGACTACCTGAGCGGCACCATGTTCCTGATCCGCGCCGATATCATGAAGCGCTTGCATGACGTCCTGCGCGCCCAGCAATGGGAATCGGGCACGGGCAAGAGCCTTGAATTCCACATGGACGGCCAGATCGAGCATGGCGTGGAGCGCGCCGTGCCGGCCCTGGCCCGTCACATGGGTTACCAAGTCGTTTATCGGTAAGGGCCGCGATGTCGATCACTCTCGTTTTGCATGAAGCCACGAGGACTGGCGCGCCGCGCGTCGGCGGCCTGATCGCCAAGGAGTTGGCGAAATCCGGGGAGGTCCATGCTCTTTGCCTCAAGGACGGTCCTCTCGTTCCCTGGCTCGCCGACTGCGTCGGCGAGGCCAATCTCACCGTCGTCAAGACCGACGAATTTTCCCATCTGGTTCCGTTCGAGACGCGGTTGAGCTCGGCGCTCGACATGCTGAAGCAGCGCGACGACGACATCGTCTATGTCAATTCGCTGGCGGCCTCGGTCTTCGTCTTCGCGGCCAAGATGCTCGGGCGGCGCGCCATCATTCACGTCCACGAGAAAAGGGCGGAGATCGAGAGCCTGCTGCGCTGCGGCCTCGCCAAATACGAGGTCATGACGCTGGCCGACGCCGTGGTGCTGGCGGCGGACGATCTGTCGCGCGACATTCTCGACACTTTCGGGCAGATTCCGGCGCTATGCGACAATTTCGGCATCGCCATCGACATCGACGCCGTGCGCGCGCTGGCGGCGGAAACGCCGTCGCCCGCGCACAACGCCGCCGGCAAGGCTTTCAAGAAAGGCAAGCGTTCGGTCGTGGGCATGTGCGGCCATGCCTCGCCGCGCAAGGGGTCGGACATCTTTCTGGCGACGGCGGAAGCGGCGCCGCAATGCGATTTCCTCTGGGTCGGCGGCTGGTCGCCCGAGGACGCGCCCGAAAACACGGCCTACAAGGATTTCGTGCTGAAGAACCTGCCCAATCTTTACGTGGCTGGCGGAGTCGACAACCCCTACGCGCATATCGACCGGATGGATCTGTTCTTCCTCTCGTCGCGCGAGGACCCCAATCCGCTGGTTCTCGCCGAGGCCATGGTCCTGCGCAAGCCGCTGCTCTGCTTTTCCAAGACCACCGCGGTCGGGGACCGCCTCGGGCGCAGCGCGATCCTGTGCCACGGCCTGCCCAATGTCGAGGACGCCATCCGCGTCCTCAAGGCGTGCCCGCCGCAGAAATTGCGCTCGAAGGCCTTCCGAGGCCTTGCCGATCCCTGGATTTCAGCCTTCGACCCGAAGGAAAAAATGCCGGGAATCGTGACACTGATTGAAAAAATCCGCACCGCGGACCAAGAGGCTCAGCAAACCGTCGACGAGGACGAGGACGAGGCCGAAGCCGCAAGCGGGGAGACGGCGATGTGAAGGCGGTTGCGCTTGCCGGTGGGCTTGGCGCACGCCTTTGCGAAGGGACAACGGTCAGGCCCAAGCCGATGGACAAGGTCGGCGGCCGTCCGATTCCGCGGTGCGCATCTTGAAGATCTACGCCGCCCATGGCGCGAACGAATTCGTCGTCTGCCTCGGCTAAAAGGGTCTTGTCATCAAGGAATGGCTTCGTGACTAATCCCACCATTCTCCGGACGCGACCGAGGGAGTTTATTGCTGACGAAAACGGGATGAGAATCGTTGAGATGTCAATTGACATAAAGAAATCATCCAACGGTAGTGAAGTTTCCTGAGGAGTAATCGATCATGAAAGTAATCGGCGCGATTGACAGCGTTGCGATAGACTCGGTTTCCGGTTGGTTGACCGCTCCTGGCGTTGCCGAACCGAGGTTTGTGCGCGTTTTTGCCGACAATGTTGAGCAGGGCACAGTGCGGGCGGACAATTTTCGTCAAGATCTGAAGGAAAGTAAGATATCAAATGGGTTTTCTGGATACAAATTCACTTTTTCGAAGCCGCTTGACCCGTTGTGTGACCATGTCATTCGTATCGAGGATAGGGATATCGGGAACTGTTCTGGGAAAACGGAAATAAATCTTAAAGGTCTGTTGAGTACTAAAAGCGAACGGGTAGAGACATTTTTTGGTTTTGATCGTGATTTTGTTGCAGTTAATGTTAGATATATTAGTTATAATAATGGTATTATTAATATTCAATGTCGAGGTCAATGGATCTGAAGCTATTCTTATGAAGCCGAAGGTGACCAACGCGGAGGTTGAGGTTGCCGGAATTGATGACTTGGACAGTGTTTATTTGAAGGCGTTGAAAATACCGGCAAAGAACGTTCGACTTAAATTGCGCCCGATTGACCCGTTGCTGCCTGTGAAGCTCATCGTCTTGGATAAAGAGCAGATTGATAAACGGTTTTGGCCCGTCATTGAACTGCTTATTCCGGGGTCTGTGCCAAAATACCTTTCGAATATTTCGAAGGAAAATATGGCAAGGGTATCTGGCCCAAACACTGCCATCGGCATTTATGCAGCCGCTGGAATGAACACAGCGTATCGGATAGAGCAAATTGTCAAACAGCACTTCGGTAGGGGCATTTCAGAAATGGGCCGTTGCCTGGACTGGGGAGTTGGCGCCGGTCGGGTTGCTGTTCCCTTGGCCCGGATTGTGGCTCCACAAGCGCGGGTGTTTGGCGTCGACGTCGACCCGTACAACATTGCATTCGGTAAAGAAGCTTATCCGGAACTTTCGTTGAGCCAATCGCCGCTTTTGCCCCCGCTGGCATTTGAGGACAGATCGTTCGATGTGATTTATGGGATTTCCGTATTCACACATCTGACGGAGAGCGTTCAGTTCGCTTGGCTTAAAGAGCTTCGGCGGCTGGTGGACCGTGGATCTCCCGTTATTGTAACAGTTCATAGCGAGATAGCGTTGTTCAACATAGCCCAGCGTAGGGCTGACACCTTTATTGAAGCCAGTAAATGGGGCATCAGCGACAGCTTGTTAGACGGAAACTTGGGCCCGAAACTTTCAGAGCGAACATATTATCGTTCGACATTCCATACACGGAATTATATTTTGGGGCGCTGGGGGGAGTTCTTCGATATCGTCGAGATTTACACGCGCGCTAATGTTGGCGCGCAGGATTTTGTCGTCTTGCGCGCCAAATAGAGCTGGCACGCCCATTCCGCTTGGCGGGGCTAAATTGCGCTCGAAAATCTTCCGCGGCCTCGCCGATGCCTGGATTTCGGCCTTCGACCCGAAGGAAAAATGCCCGGAATCGTGACCCTGATCGAAAAAATGGGCGCTGCGGACTAGGAGGCTCAGCAAACTGTTAACGAGGACGAGGACAAGGCGGAGGCCGAGAGCGGGGAGACGGCGATGTAGGAACGGCTGTGCGTGTCGGCGTCCTCGGCGTAACCTCGGGCGCCTTCGGCCAAAGGGTCGCGGCGGAACTCGCCCCCCGGTTGGAGTTCAAATGCAAGGTCCGCCTGCTGATCCCTACTGATTCCGCCGAAACCATCGCCCGAACCAACACCGCCATCTTCGACCCGGCCGTTTATGGCTGGGCGAAGGGGGCGGCGTGGGATGCGATGACGGGGTAGTCTTCCCCCTGTTTGGTTCGGCTTTGGGCGTCTTGGGGCAGGCTGCATGATTTCAGCCGAACTCAGGCACGTTTGCTGAGCATCTCTTCCTCGCAAATGACCTCAGCGGCAGCTTCGATCGCGCTCGCTTGCTGTTGCACACGTTTCTGCAACATTGTGTCGGCGTCATGGCTGGACGTCGGCGGTCACCGCCGACACCGTCGGCCGCGCGCCATAATGTTTCATGAACAAGCGCATGACATGATTCACACCTGCTTCGGTGACAGAGCGCAAATCCGGAGCGAAATAGGCGCCCCGGTTATAGGCGCCGACGATGATCTCATAGGACGGGAAATAGGCGACATAATCCCGTTCGCGGGCGAGTTCTTCCGCGGCGACGCGCAGAACGGATTTGGAATAGATCGTCGAAACAAGAACGCTTTGATCGATCGCCGTGGCGGCGAGCGGTACTGGCGAAACCGTCAGGATAACGCGCGCCTTTGGATTCTTTGACCGAAGGAATTCTATCGCCCAGCCAATGTTCGAAATGACCTCGGCGACACCAAGATTAACGAACCGATATCTGGCGCTGTCGAAGGTTCCACCGGCGACGCCGGGACAGAGCGGATAGGCTGCGCCGTCGTCCCGTGAGACCCACCCTTCGGTGAGTCCCAAAGTGAAAACGAAAACATCAAGTTCCTCGACCATCCGACGAACCGCCGCGAAATGTTGCTGCCGATCGGCCTCGAATTCCGCGAGACATGGAAAGCCATTGGGCTGGATTCTGGGTCGAAAAGGATCGATGATTCGGTTGTCGGGACCTACCCAAAATTGTTCTCTCGGCGTGAACATGCCGTAGGCGCGCTGTAACAGTTGAACCAGTTGGCGCGAAGTGTAAATATTGCCATAGCGGGCGGAAAAGACGCCATAGCCGTACTGCTCGGCCAAGGCCGGCCCAAAGAGGGGATGAGCGGCCTCCGGCACGAAATAGTTAAAGCCCTCGCGTGTCAGCCTTCGGGCGATGTGCTGGGCGAAACAACTGCCGGCCGTTGCCACCTTGTCCGAAGGGGAAATGGTGAATTTCGCCCGCACGACCGGATCGACATCGGCAGGAAGCGGGGCAGCGATCAATTCGCGCCAGAAACAATGCTCCGGCAGATTTTGTACGGATGTTTCGCCATCACGCGGCCTCGCTGTCACGGACGCCGCCAACGACCCGATCGAGTTGTTTCAGGACAAGTTCTCCATAAGCGATGTTGGCGTGGATCCAATCCCGGCTGTAATATTCCGGGCGCCGGAAACCATCCGCCGTGATGGTTTCCGCGGGCAGGGGAAGAAGCGTGGCGCCATGAGCGGCCGCTTGTCCTCGGTGAAGTTCGTCACAAAGCTTCCAGAATTTGTAGCGTAGTGTCGGCGCCGCAATACCGAATTGCTCAACCCGGGCATTCAACTGCGGATTATAATTGCCGTCGGGAATAGCAGAAAAATCCTCCACCGGCGGCGGTGCGGGGGCGAGAATGATTGGCGCCGATGTCAAGGATTTCAATGTTCGCAGGAGAAAATCGACGCCTTGGAAATGTATGGCCATAAGTGACTTCATCATTTCAAAGGGGATGAGCTGAGCGTCCGCGACACGATCGCGCGTCGGCTCGTCGGGTAGGATGAAATCGAAGCTTTTCGGGCTTTTAGCCGTTGACAGGATAAAGTGCTGATTTCCCCAAAGGCTGGCGAAAACGAAGTCCGGATGTTCTTTTTCGAACATTGCGGCAAGGTCGACGAGGAAGTTTCGATTATATTCAGTCCGCCCCTCGACAATGGCGGAGAAAGGGAGATACCGCTCGTTCGCCATGATCGGCAGCGCCGTCATGTCGAAGGTGGCGCAACCTTGGCGCACACGCTGGTCTTGCGCCACCCGGATGGCGCCGATGTGGCTGAAACCTACGGCGAAAATTGCTTGGTCGTTCCATCGAGAAGTCACCTTTAAAATAAGCTGCCGAGAAGCCGTTCGCGCATCAATCTCGGCGGTTGTCCAATTTCTGTCGTTACCCGAACTTTACGCATGAATCGCGCTACTGCAGCAATGGCAACGTTGATGAAGTTTCGCGCCTTGACAGCATGGGCTGTCAAGGCGGCGTTCTTCGGCACTGGCTCACCGAAACTCACCCCGACTCAATTTGGTTAGTGGGCGACAAAATCCAAGAATCAGTTGCGTGGAACTCATGGGGTCACTTTACCGGACGGGCGTGCGTTGGATATGCGTTCCTCGTCATGGATCGGGAAGCGCGCCGATTGTCTTGACGATGAAAACAAACGTTGCCGGCTATCGGGATTCTGCGTTAAAATAATGATGATGGCATCCTTTGCATGGTGGGGTTTACGTCGTGGGAGCCGACAGAATGGTAGGCGACGCCGTGTATCCCAGAGCCGAACTGAGAAGAGCTTCGATTTCCACATAAGGTTCACTAAACCATAAGGTACAATGAATGTCAGTTAATGCGAAAACATTAATTCTACATATCGGGTGTGAGAAAACGGGCACGACAAGTATTCAACGATTTCTTGCGCGTGAGCGTGCGGCATTGAAGTCTCACGGGGTTTTGTTCCCCGTTGTTCCGGCGGGCGGGGCAGTCGAGCCTAATCATAAATTGTTGACACTGTGCGTGCGTAATAAAAATGTGGATGACTTGCGCGCAACGGTGCCGGATGTCGATAAGAAAATTGCGGATTTTGAGGTCGAGTTTTCTGCTGAGATCGTAGAGAGCGGGTGTAATACGGTCGTATTATCGAATGAGCATTGTTCCTCTCGGCTAGTTAAGGTCGAGCGAAATTCGTGCTCTGAAGAGTTTACTGGAAAAGTTTGCCGAAACAATTGAGATAATAGTTTATATTAGAAGGCAAGATAAAATGGTGCAAAGTTTATATTCGACATACATCAAGTCTGGTGGCACCGAAAAATTCAGGTTTCCGGAAAACATAAACGATCCAATGTTAAATTATCAATTGCTGTTGGATCGTTGGGTGAAGTGTTTGGGTGGCGGCAGATTTTGGTGAGAAGCTATGACGATGTTATGAACGACCGAGGGGATGTGGTTCGGGATTTTTTATTGACGGCTGGTTTATCGCAAACGGTTGGCTCCGCGCAAACCGGCGACGACAAGCCAAATCGGTCGCTCAGCAAAGGAACGCTTGAGTTCCTGAGATTATTTAACAAACATGTTCCTTATCTAAAGGATGGAGTACTCAATCAGAATCGCGCGGATATTGTGAGGCGCCTCGAATTGATATCAAAAAGAAATGAAGAGCCGCATGACGAGCCGGGGGCGCAAGAGTTCCTTGAAAGGTTCCGGGAGGCAAATGAGTATGTTGCCCGGAAGTATCTCGCTCGGGACAATGGGCAACTGTTCCCGGAATATGATGCGAACCCGACAGGGCAAATTTCTGATTTTTCGGTTGAGGAAGCCGTGGCTATTGCGGCCGATTTGTGGATCGAAACTCATAAATAGGATCGAGTTACTGGTTTGAGGCTCAGCGTTCCCCTCATTTTCAGATGATGCCAAAAGCCTCGGAAAACACGCGATTTTCGCGTAGGAGTTGCTGATATCGCTCAATGAGGGGCTTGAGTCTTTCGTCCGGCATGTTGGGGATGAGTTCGTAAAGCAGGCATCCCTGGCGAAACAGGGAATGAACGCGTCGCTTGGCGGTGCTGGTTCTCAACTGCCGGTCCATTCCGAGGCTTTCGCCAGCGGCGCCCAATACCGTCAGCAGCATGATGGCGAAAGCGTTGAGCAGCAACAGGCGATCTCGGCGCTGCGGGTCATCGATCCTCAGCGTGCTCATGCCCATTCCAAAGCGAAGGTCCTTGCTGTCCCGGAAGCTGGGCTCGATGGTCCACCTTTTCGAGTACAGATTGACGATCTGCGCCGCAGAGAGCGCGCCATCGCTGGCGGCAAGATGCCAGGCTTCCTTCATGCCCGAGGCTTTCACGCATACGACCGCCCCGACCTTCTGGCGGGCGGCGGAGATTTCGGCGTCGCGCAATTTCCGCGCTCGTCCGCCCTTGCCGACCCAATCGCCGGCTTCGCGCGTTTCGCCATCGGCGGCCCTGACATGGGTGCTGGAGCGAAAGCGGATGACATATTGAAAGCCAAGGGCGTCGAGGAATTCGAACAGCTTGACGTCGCCAAAGCCGCGGTCGGCCAGAATGGTCGCGGTCACCCCCTCGGGCAGCAGCGCCTTTAATCGGGCCAGGCACAAATCCTCGAAATCGTTGCGCTGGTCCTTCAATTCGTCCTTGTCGACGGTCAGCCAAAGCAGCGGCGTCGCCCTGCCGTGGTTCGTGACGAGATGCAGCGCAAGCGTGCACTGGTTGTCGCGATCGAAATCCGTCCAATCCATCGCCACGACGATCTCGCGGCGCTCTCCGACGACCTCGGCGATCCAAGACCCGAACAAGTCCCAAGGCGCCACGCCCGAGTTGCTGAGCAACCGGTTGACCTGTTTGATCGCCGACTTGGCGATCAAGCCACGCGCTGTGGCCAGAGCCTGTCCAATCAAGGAAACAGCGAGCGCCGCTCCGGTCATCACCCCGAGCGTGCCGTTGGCCAGCGACAGGATGCGCTTGGCATGCAGATCGTCGCCGAACACGCGCTTCAAAAATTCCTGAATGAAATCAAATCGCTCCTTCGACGCGCGCATGGCTCCCCCTGCCGGCTGATTCTCCGTCCTACAGCTCGGGGATAACGAAAATTTAGGCTTTTCCAAGTCGCGCAAAAATGGGGGGATTCATTAGGGTTTGAGGTGCCTCTTGTGTTGTGCGTCGTGCGGTCTGGACTGCTCAGTTCTTCGGTAATGGGCCTTCTGGTGGCCGTTATTACTATGACCGACCGCACCGCGCGCTCGGAAATCATTCGCCGTGCGGGTCCATCGCCATCAAATCCATCGGAAATGACGTGGAGAGCTGGTGTCCGGTCTTTAAGGGGCTACAACAGACGCACGGGTTTTCAGATAGACAACAACGGTGATCTGATTCTCGACGAGCACGGCGAAAGGTTTGTTCAGGAATGGTGGGCAAGGCTATTTTCCTCGGTGCGCTGCTCTTTGCCAACGCGGCCTCGGCGCAGCCCACACACACGATTTCGCAGCGGCCGAGCACGAATGCTACGGTTCCGTTGCTCTCGAACAGGAATACCCTGAGCGCGCCGCAGACTTTTCCGGCTGGGTCGATCCGGCAGGGGAGCTTTTTGGCGGAGCAAATAATACAGGAACTACCTTTCCCGCCACAGCGGCAGGCCAAAACCTGGGCTTCACGCCCGCGCGAGTCGTCAACATCAAGGACGCGCCGACTAACGCGCCGATGGACGGAAGGTCGCACACGGTGGGCGCCTCTTGGGGGAGCTATGCGGCGGTGCCAGACGAGACGACACTAAGCGGTATTTGCCCGTCTGAGGCAAAAGCTGCTGCGGCGGTCGGCGGTTGGCAGAAAATCGAACGCGATTGGTGCGCCTTCGATTGGGCAAAAAATCAGGTGCTTAACAATCTCGACAACGCCGGGTTCGACAAAACCCTGCGTATTCCGAACGGCACATTATACACCACAACGCCACTCAATCTCACTTGCATCAATGACGCTTCATCGTCGGATGGATGCACCGCTTCGTCACACGGCAATTTTTACGTCGATTTCCGTGGGAGTAAGGTTATTTGCGCCACCGGATCGTCGTGTATCGACGGCCTAGGCTCGCGCTACGTCATCATGATCTCTCCGAATATTTACGGCGTCACCGGCGCGAAGGAGCCTAAAATCGGCATTCAGATCGGGCATACGAATAGAATGTATGGCGCAGATAACTGGACGATCTTCGACCCGACAACAGAAGGATACTTTTCGGTCACGCCGTTCTACAATTTCGCGAGCGAAAGCCTGAGAGTTTTTGGCGGAACATTTCATAATAACGACAGGAGCCTGACAGGCCCATGCAGTTCGACTGTCAATGCCCACGAAGCGTGTGCGGCCATGTTCGATGCTGGGAACCATTACGGGATCACGTCTTTATTCGTAACCGAGAGTATTTCGACCGACACGGTTCAAACGTTCGCCGGAAATTATTTCGACGGAACGCGATTCTATCCTGGAACGGCATCGTCCGGTCTGTGGATTTATGGGACGTGGGGGCTTCACATTTCGCGCGGCTATGTAACGACCTCGGATTATTGTGTGAACATATACAGTGATGGACAACCAAAGCTTTCAACCAAATTAATGATCTGCAACTTGATCTCCATTGCGAATATGTCCCACCGGGGCCCGTTCTGTCCTATATGTCGTTTACTTCGGCTTCTGCTATGTATGTGCTTGTTCATGGCCTAAAAATAACCGATTTCGCTTTAATGGCGACTTCGGAATTTTCAAAGTCGACAGTAACACGACTTATGTGCTGCTTGCAGGAGCTGATATTGCGGCTTACTACTATGTTAAAAGTGATTTGCCGCTTTGGGATACGCCCACAAAATATCGGGTAGATGGCAGCATCACTATCCCGGCCATGTCGAATTGGGCATATCCGGCCAAGTTCACCGGGAAACTTTGCACAAGCGGCACTTCGCCGTTCTGCGCGACCTTTGCCGATCAGCTTGTCTCGCGTCAGCCATCAACGCCAGTGACCGCAAACACAGGCACTTGCACGTCCATCAGTTCTGTCGTTAATGGCGGTATTGCCGGGGCTTTTAGAGCAACTCGCGCTTGCACATCTGGCCAGACAATCAAGATCGTGTTTTCTACGCCGCGATTAACGGCTATATATGCCACGTTCACGACATGACGGCCAAGATGCTTATTCCGCAAACAACATATACAATGACTTCGTGTACTGTGACGCTGCCAGCGAATACCCGCGGGTCATCTGACGCGTTCGTATTCACGGCGACGGGCTTCTAGTGGATTGTCCAAGACGGACTGCACAGATTGCCTACCGCTCCGGCAGACTTGGTAAAAAACGCTCCACCGTCTGACAAATCACTAAGCTGGGGCGAAAATCGTCCACATGCTTCTCTTGGAAACTGGCGGACCAGACGAATAGAGTCTCGGCAAAAATGCGACTCAGCCACCATGACAGGCTTACGGGGCTCCCCCCGAGTCCGAACATGGAGTTACCGAAGATAAGCACGGTTTTGGGTGATAGGGGCCGGCGGGAACGCCATTCCATCAACGTGCCCAAATGGCCGCTCGTCATCTCGGCGCGGATTACCTCAGGTTCCTCGCGGGCAAATTCCCAGTCTTCAGCAGGCAACAGCAGTTGCTCCAAAATGTCGCCCTGAAAAAATTTGCAACCAAGGTCGCCAGCCCGTTGCACCTCGCGCAGGGTCTTAGCAAAAACATCATGTTTTAGCTCGGTCATGCGCATTAACTCTCGCACCAGCGCCTCGGCGCCGAAATAGGAGAGATGGCTGTCCACCTTACGGAACGGGTGCAGACCGCCAGTGACGAAAAGGTCGCGTAACACCTTCGCGCAATCAACGAAGAAGGACTTCTGAATGCAAATTTCGTGAAATGGCGGCGAAAAGTTTTGTTGGCGTCTCCACCGAAACGGGGAAAAATTCGGGTATAGTCGTTTGTTTCTCGGGGATAATCATCTGGGTGAACCTGATGCCGCGAGCAGCGCAATATTCCTGCCGCGCTCTAATCAGGGCGACCCAGCGCGCCACCAGCGAAACATCCTCAGGCCGGCCATATTGCTGCAACAGGCCATTAGAGCCACCGAGCAGGAACAGAAATCCGTCTTTGCCTAAAGTGACTTGAGAATCATGGCTGGTAGCACCGCGTTTCACTAAAACATTCTCACAGGCCGACGTACCTGCCACTGCGTCAAGATACGACCTGATCGCGTCCCGGTCCCGCTTCGCCTGCTGGACACTATGCAGCCTCGCCGCCGCCTCCGCCTTCCCGTACAAGCTTTCAGCGAGGTGCGCCATGATAATTTCCGACACGGTTTCCTTGATCCGGTCCCAAAAGGCCAGCACCCGAACCTCGTCGCCCGCCCAAGCGCGGAGCGACAGGCCGCCCCAGCGCAGTGCCGCAAGTTCCTCGGCGGAGGACAGTAAAAGCTTGAAGCCACAGCCCGGCGTGCCGGCAATGTCACGCTCGGTAACGCTGATCGCGGCATCATCCCCGCCCACTAGCGTGAACCCATCCACCGGGCGGGCCGGCGTCGGAACTGACATGGCGGGCCCAGCCGCTCAGCAGCACATTCCCATCCGCTGATCGCGAAACAGCGTCGATGGCGCCGTTGATCATGTCGTTCCACCCAGTTGAGCCCGGCGCTCTTCCAATAGCGCCGTCCAGTCTAAATCGGCTAGCGCTGCCGCCAGAACTGGCAGGAATTGCGGGGACGTGGCGTTAATGAGCGCAGCGGGCACTAGATGCTTGTCTGTCGAAGGAGCAGGCTCGCGCATGAACCGTAAATAGCTCCGCGCATAGGCCTTCGCCCCCGGCAGTACGTCTGGCGCTTCGGCTAGGGCGTTTATTTGCGCTTCCTGCTCGGGCCCTGCCGTGGCGCTCACCAAACCCTTGGCAATAAGGTGCTGGAGCAGACGTTCACGCATTATTTCGTCAGGTAAGTTTTTCAGATGCAAAACGAGCAGCTCACCAAACGCTTCCGCCTCCACGAATGACAGCACATCCGCAACAACCATATTGTGTCCGAGGTGACCGATGGCAAAGATAACATCGTGCCGGGCCAACGCCTTACCGGCTATCGTACCGGCGGCGAGCGAGTGGGGTGAGACGTTAATACTACAGGCAGTAGACAAACTGCACCCTGCCGTAGCGGTAACCCACGTACCACAAAATACGGGTAGATTCCGAGCACGCAAAACAGGTTTGACAAACTGGGCCGAGAACAATTCCCCCATCCGCGCGAATAGGAACTCGTCGGCATCCAATATGGTGATGTAGCGGCAATTCATCGCAAGTAGGCCAAAAAACTCGGAATTGGCGCGCGTATTATGTATAAAATCATAATAGCGTCGGTAATCGAGAATGAGAATGCGTGAGGCATAGGCGCTTAGCTTTTGGAGATAGGCGGGATCTTGTGAGCCGCAATCCAAGATGATCAGATTTTCGTACCCAACGATAGCTGCATGATGAGCAACCCACGTGTCAATCAGATAGGCTTCATCTTTCGCTTTGAGCACGATTTTGAGCAGTGTATCCCGCCCTGGCGCCCATTCATGCCCCTCGCGACGACCGAAAGCTAACCAGTGAGCATAAGCCTCTGTTTCGCTATCGAAGATGGTTCCGGCACTGGCGGCGTAGACATTTTGACAGAAAAAAGGAGTACGGTGCTCAATGCGGTAACGAGCCAATCCGAGTTGCCGCAACTCCGGCTTTTCCAGCAGGGCGAAGTAAGTATCACTGAGCGGCATGGGCGGTTCCAGTATGGCTAGCAGTCTATAATACAAAAATTTGTATCATCATTATAAATACAGTTTCATATAATTATATCGCCATGCAACACCGCTGTAGGTGATGATATACGTGGAGACTTGCTGGCGTGGAGCGGGCTGTGCTTCCCCATCCCGGGCATCGGAATGTTTTGCAGAAATACCATCAATTTTGGGTTAAGCATGGATGAAGTGCCGGATCTGTTTTCGGACGCAAATTCAATTTCATCTAAAAATTATATCCAATTGATGATCCTTGGCAAGGGAGATCTCCCGCTCGTCGTTGAAGATTATAGAGGGGGCATCGGTGGTCGCGGCCGTGTTGGTAGTGTAGCTGACACGGGACCTTGCACCGTGGACTCCAGCGTGGGCCGGGTTGGTCAGACGGCCACGGCGGGCAGTGCGACGCTCGCATTCGGGCTCAGTCTGGCGACCGGTCATCAGTAGTCCCTCGGTCGCGTTGGCCGTTGCAACCCGAATTTGACCGGAGGATCAAACGCGTTCATCACAACATTCCGGTCAGGCGGTCTTTGCCGTGAACGCGTCGCCCCATGGCAGGAGGTCGGCGACCTTCTTGGCGGGATAGTCGGCAATTTGGGCGAGGACGCTTCGCAAGTAGGCCTCAGGGTCGAGGCCATTGTGCTTGGCGGTTTGGATCAGCGACAATATGCCTGCGGCTCGTTCCCCGCCGCGGTCTGATCCGGCGAACAGCCAATTTTTCCTGCCGAGAGTTATCGGTCGGATCGAGCGCTCCGCGGCGTTGTTGTCGATTTCGATCGTGCCGTCGTCGATGAACCGGCCAAGCGCCGTCCAACGCGCCAGCGCGTAGCGGATCGCTTCCGCCGTTCCTGATTTTCGCGGCAGCTGAGCAAGCATGGTTTCAAGCCAGCCGCGGAAGGCGGCAAAGCGCGGCGCGGTTTGTTCCTGCCGGACCTGTCGTCGTCGTTCGGGCGGCGCGCCGCGGATCGTGGCCTCAATGTCGTAGAACTCGCCAATCCGCTTGATCGCCTCATCCGCGATCGGCGCGGGGCCGGCGACCGTCAGGTCGAAAAACTGGCGGCGAGCATGCGCCATGCAGGCCGCTTCGAGGATTGTCGGCGCCTCGCCAGGCTTTTTGGGTTCATAGAGATGGCGGAATCCGGCGTAGCCATCGGCGTGAAGCACGCCCCGGAAGCTTTCGAGATGTTTTCTCGGACGTTCACCTTTGCGGTCGGGGCTGTAAAAATAAGCGACCGCCGGCGCTGTCTCATCGGCCCATGGACGCCCGTCGCGAACATAGGTCCAAAGCCGGCCCTCCTTGGTCTTTCCCCTGCCGGGATCAAGCACGGGAACCGGCGTGTCGTCGCCATGCAGACGATTTCCGGCGAACACATGCGCGCGCAGGGTCTCGACCAGCGGCGCCAGCAGCGCATTGGCCTGACCAACCCAATCGGCCATGGTGGAACGGGAAAGCTCGACGCCTTCGCGGGCATAGATTTCGGATTGGCGATAAAGCGGCAGGTGGTCGCAGTATTTCGACACCAGCACATGGGCGAGGAGGCCTGGACCCGGCTTGCCGCGCTCGATCGGCGGCGACGGCATGGCGGCTTTGATCTCGGTGTCGCAGCCTTTGCACACCATCTTGCGCCGCACATGCCGCACGACGCGGAAGGAGGCCGGGACATAATCGAGCACTTCGCTGACCACGGAGCCGGCCTTCAGGAAGTCGCGACCGCCGCAGGTCGGACAGGCGCAATCTCCAATCTCGTGGACTTCGTCGATACGTGGCAGATGCTCCGGCAAAGGCTGGCGCGCCGGCTTGTTCTTCTCGGCCTCCGCCTTGCGAACCGGCGGCGGCGCGGTCTCGCCCGCCGAGGCTTCGATGTCCTCCAGCGCCAGTTCGAGCTGCTCGATTTCGCGTGCGACTTTTTCAGAGGAGGCGCCGAAGCGCGCCCGACGCAGCAGAGCCAGTTGCGCCTTCAGTTTTTCGATCAACGTGTCGCGCGTGTGAAGCCGGCGGTTCGCCTCGGCCAGTTCCGCCGCCTGCGCGGCAATGATCGCGCGCAGGGATTCGAGATTTTCCGGCAGGTCGGCGACGGCTTGGCTCATGGCCGGATTTTAACTGATTTGCCGCTTTCCAAAAAGTAATTTCGCCATGAGTTGCCTTGCTTTTCAGGCCATTCGCGACGGCGGCGACGACCAGGAGGGACGACGCCAATCCATACCCTCCCACAGCATCGCCAGCTGCGCCGCCGTCAGGCGAGCGGTTCCATCAGCCGCCGATGGCCAGGGAAAACGACCGCGCTCCAGCACCTTGTAGAACAGGCAAAAGCCCTGGCCGTCCCAGTACAGCAGTTTGATCCGGTCGCCGCGCCGGCCGCGAAAGGCGAAGACCGCCCCTGAAGCCGGGTTCTGGCGCAAGCTCGCCTGAGCCAATGCAGCCAATCCGTCAATGCCCTTGCGCATGTCGACGGCGCCGCAAGCCAGATAAACGCGGACATTCGACCCAGGGCCGATCATGCGTCTTCCACCGAACGGATCAACGCCTTCAGCATCCCCGCGTCGAGCCCGGCTTCGACCTTGAGAACCCGACCATTGGTGCAGCGGATCTCGATACGACCGGGCCGCCCGCCACGTGTCGTCACCTTGGGCGCCGTGTCGCGCTCCCTCCACCTGGGCTCGGCATTCTCGCTGGCGGCGACGACGACAGGCAAGAAGGTTGGATCTGTCGCAACCGGCGCACTCAATCCGAGTTGCCGGCGCCATGTATAAATCTGCTGCGGCACGATATCGTGGCGACGCGCCACGTCCGCCAGCGTCAAACCGCTCGCCGCAGCCTCGTCCAGAATTGCGCGCTTTTGCTCGTCCGACCAAAAGCGCCGGCGCTCGCGCCCTGACAATATCTCCACCCGCGCCATCGGTCCCGATCGCTCCGTCGCTAAATACGGAATTAGCGACGTAACTTCAGGCCAATGCAGGAAAATCAAAAGGCTCTTTCACCGGACGGTTACGAAAGGCGTGCGGCCGGAAACGGTGAAATAATTGCCCTTGGCCAGAAAGCGCGGCGGAATGAGTTGCGCGGGATAGTTTTCGATCTGCCGCGCGACCTCATGCGCGCCATGGCCGGCGCAATTGACCAGCGCCGCGCATGTGACGGCGTCGCCGCCCTGCGTCCGCACTTCATAGCCGCCGGCGCGGGGGATGACGCCGGTCACTTTGGTCTGGAAGGCGAATTGCGCGCTTTTGCCCTCGGCGTCGCCTTGCAGCGCCAGCATCAGGGCGTGGCTGTCGACGATTCCGGTCGAAGGCGAGAGCAAGGCGGCGACGCATTCGACCTCGGGTTCGAGCCGGCGGGCCTCCTCGCGGTTGAGCGGGACGAGATCGTCCACGCCATTGGCGAGCCCGCGCCGATGCAGGGCTTCAAGCTTGGGAATCTGTTTTTCGTCGGTCGCGACGATGAGCTTTCCCACGCGCTTCGCCGCAACGCCATGCTCGGCGCAATAGGCGTAAAGCAGCTTGCGGCCCTCGACGCAGAGCCGCGCCTTAAAACTGCCTTGCGCGTAATAAAGGCCGGCGTGGATGACTTCGGAATTGCGCGACGAGCTATGGAGGCCGATGGTCTTTTCGGCTTCGAGGACGAGAACCTCGCGCCCCGACTGCGCCAGCCGGCGCGCAACCGCCAGGCCGACCACGCCGGCCCCTATGACGACCGCATCGACATCCATGAACCAGACTCCCTGGTTTCTTCCTGGGGCCATTCGCGCCGCAGCGTCGGAGCGCGCCTATTTCTTCTCTTCGAGATGCAGCGAGACCAGCCGCGCCAGCAGGATGGCGGGGTAGAGCTGGCCGCAGATCGATTCAAGATTGCACAGGCCGCGGGCGATCGGCTGCGCGGGGGTGATGTCGCCATAGCCGACCGAGGTGATGGTCGTCAGGCTGAAATAGGTCACATCGGCGCCAAGGTGCGGCGTGTCGGCGATGGACATATGGACGAAGGCGTTGGGAAAGATCGCGCCGACGAACAGATAGAGCGAGGCGAAGACGATCGCGATCAGCAGATAGAGCAGGATCGCGCCGACGATCCTGTGGGTCGTGACCGGGCCGTCGGCGAATACGGCGCGGGTGACGACCACCGCGAATGTGGCCGAGAGCGTCAGCCAGAGGCTCGCGATGAGGTAGATGTGAGGATGGAGCGTGTCATGCTCGTTACGCAGAAGGTCCAACGCGAAATGCAGGACGATGGCGAGCGCGACCGGAAGGAGAGTGATCCAGTGGCCGGAGAGAACATAAAGGCCCGCCGCCATCACCAGAACCAGCATCGCGCCGACGGGCGCGAAGGCGACGCCGATCGTCGCCTGGAGCGGCGTGACGACGAAAATCAGGAGCGCCAGAAGCACGGCCATGACGCTGAGCGTCGGGTCTCTGTAGGTCTGGCGGATTTCATGGAGCCGTTGTGGGTGATTCATCAGCCCTCCCGTGGCGGCGCCCGCTTCGCCGGAGGCGTCGAAGCGCCATTGTGCGGGCGAGGCGGACGATCTTGCTTGTTCAGGTCTCTTTCGCCGCCGGTTCGGCGCCCGCCTTCGCCTTCCTGGCCTTGCGCGATTCCTCGAACTTTTGCAGCACCGCGAAGAAGGACGGCACGAACAGCACCGCGAGGCAGGTCGAGGCGATCATGCCGCTGAAAACCGAAATGCCCAGAGAGCGGCGGGCGTTGGCGCCGGCGCCGGTGGCGAGGACCAGCGGCAGCACGCCGAGAATGAAGGCGAAGGAGGTCATCAGGATCGGGCGGAAGCGCAAGCGCGAAGCCTCCCTGGCGGCATCGAGAATGGACATGCCCTGGAAGAGCCGGTTCTCGCGCGCGACCTCGACGATCAGGATGCCGTTCTTGGCCGACAGCGCGATCAGCAGCATCAGGCCGATCTGGGTATAGAGATTGTTGGCGGCGCCCAGCGCGGTGAGCGCGATGACCGGGCCGAGCAGGGCGAGCGGCACGGCGGAGAGAACGGCGAGAGGCAGGATCCAGCTCTCGTATTGGCCGGCGAGGACAAGATAGACCAGCAGCAGCGACAGGCCGAAGACGTAATAGAGCTGGTTGCCGGTGATCTTCTCCTGATAGGACATGGCCGTCCATTCGAAGGCGACGTCGCTGGGCAGGATTTTTCTGGCGATCGCCTCCATCGCGTCCATCGACTGGCCCGAGCTGAAGCCGCGAGCGGCCCCGCCGACGATGGTCGAGGAGGGGTAGAGATTGTAGAGCGTGTCGAGCGCCGGGGCGACCGCGGAGCCGAGATGGGCGACGGCGCCGATCGGAACCATATTGCCGTCCTGGCTGCGGACATAAAGGTTCAGCAGGTCTTCGGGATGCAGCCGGTATTGCGAATCGGCCTGGACATAGACCTGCAGAGAGAGGCCGAATTTGTTGAACTGGTTGACATAGGTCGAGCCGACATAGTCGGTCAGCGTGGAGAAGACGTCGCCGACGGACACGCGCAGGGTCTGGGCGCGGTCGCGGTCGACCGTCAGGGTCACGCGCGGGGCCTCATTGCGATAGGTCGTCAGCACATTCTGCAGCGACGGCTCCTTGGCGGCGGCGGCGACGATCTGGTTGGTCAGTTCGCCGAGCTTCCGGTAGTCGGTGCTGCCCCCGAGCAGTTCGAGCTGCATCTGGAAGCCGCCGGCGTTGCCGATGCCCTGGATCGCGGGCGGCGGCAACACGCGCGCCTGTCCGTCCGGCAGTTGGAGCAAAGCCTCCGAGAGCTTCTTGTAAATCGAGAGCAGATCCTGGTCCTTGGCCTTGAGCCGCTCGTCGAACGGCTTGAGCATGATCCAGGCGGCGCCGGCGTTGAACAGGTCGGCGCTGTTGTCGAGCAGCGACATGCCGGTCACGCTGATGACGCGATCGACGCCGGGGATTTTGCGGGCGATGTCCGAGGTCTTCTGCAAGGCCTCGCTGGTGCGGCCCATCGAGGCGGCGTCGGGCAGTTGCAGCGCCACCAGCAGATAGCCCTGGTCGTCGATCGGGATGAAGGCGGTGGGAATGCGGGTCAGGCCCCAGACGCCGAGGCCGGAGACGATCAGGGCGACGATGACCATCAGCCCGCTGCGATGGACCATTTTTCCGATGAAATTGGCGTAGCCCGCCTCCATCGGGTCATAGACGTGATTGAAGGCGCGGAAGAAGAAATTGCGCTTTTCCGGCGGGACGGGCGGGCGCAGCCACAGCGCGCATTGGGTCGGCTTGAGGGTCGCGGCGTTGAGCGCGGAAATCAGCGCCGTGGAGGCGATGACCAGCGCGAATTGCGCGAACATGTTGCCGGTGAGGCCCGGGACGAAGGCGGCGGGCAGGAACACCGACATCAGCACCAGGGTGATGCCGACGATGGGGCCGAACAAATCGTCCATCGCCTTGATCGCCGCCTGAACGCCGGGCAGGCCCCGTTCGATATATTTGGTCACGCCCTCGACGATGACGATGGCGTCGTCGACCACGATGCCGATGGCGAGCACGATGCCGAACAGCGTCGAGAGGTTGACCGTATAGCCGAGCGCCGCCATGGCGGCGAAGGCGCCGATGATCGTGACGGGGACGGTCGTCGCCGGGACCAGGGTCGCGCGGAAATTCTGCAGGAAGGCCAGAATGACGATCAGGACCAGGATGCCGGCTTCATAAAGCGTGCGATAGACCTCGGCGATCGAATCCTTGACGAAGATCGTGGTGTCGTAGGGGATGGTGTATTCCAGCCCCTCGGGGAAGCGCTTGGCCATCTGGTCCATCAGCGCCTTCACTTCCTTGCCGACCTGCAGCGAATTGGAGTCCGGCGTCTGATAGATGGCTATGCCCGCCGCCGGCTTGCCGTTGAGGCGGAATTCCTGGGAATAGGTCTGCGAGCCGAGCTCGATCCGCGCCACGTCGCTGAGGTGGATCAGGCGCCCGCCCTGAGCGGTCTGGTCCTTGATGACGATGCTGGCGAATTGCTCGGGCTGGTCGAGGCGCGACTTGACGTCGATCGTATATTGGAACTCGATGTCCTTGGGCGCGGGCGGCGTGCCGGTCTGGCCGGCGGCAATGTTCTGGTTCTGCTGGCGGATGGCGCTGATGACGTCCTTCGGCTCGAGATTGAAGCTCTGGAGCTTGCCGGGGTCCATCCAGACGCGCATGGCGTATTCGCCGGCGCCGATGACCCTGACATTGCCGACGCCGGGCAGGCGGGCGAGCGCGTCGACCAGGTTGATCGTCGCGTAATTGCTCAGAAAGAGCGCGTCATACTTGTTGTCGGGCGAATCCAGCGTCACGAACTGGAGGATCGAGGTGTTCTTTTTCTGGACATTGACGCCCTGCGCCTGGACGGAATAGGGCAGCGAGGCCAAAGCGAGCTGGACGCGGTTCTGCACCAGAACCTGGTCGATGTTGGGGTCGGTCCCGATCTCGAAGGTGATGGTCAGCGTATAGGTGCCGTCCGGCGCGCTGGTCGAACTCCATATAGAGCATCTTGTCGACGCCGTTGACCTGGTTCTCGATCGGCAGCGCGATCGTGTTCAGCACGGTCTGGGCGCTGGCGCCGGGATAGCTCGCCGTGACCTGAACCGTTGGCGGCACCACGTTCGGATATTCGGAGACGGGCAGGCGGTAGAGCGCCACGGCGCCGATGACCACGAGCATGATCGCCAGCACATTGGCCAGAACCGGACGCTCGATGAAAAATTTGGATATCATCGGCCTGATCCCTGCTCGGGCTTACTTCACTTCGGATAATTTGGGCGTGACCGTCATGCCCGGCGAGGCGCGCCAGAGTTCGCCGACGACGATACGGTCGGCGCGGTTGACGCCGCTGTCGATCGTCTGCAGCGAGCCTAAAGTCTGGCCGATCTGGACATAACGCTTCTCGACGACATTGCTGTCGTTGACAACGAGGAGATAGCGTCCGCCCTGATCCTCCTGCAAAGCCGTCTGCGGGACGAGAAGGGCGCTTTTCTGGACCTTGCCCATCGGCAGGCGGAGCTTGACGAACATGCCGGGCAGGAAGGTCCGCGTCGGATTGGGAAGCAGGCCGCGCAGATAGAGCGTGCCGGTCGCCGGGTCGATCGCGGGAGCGACATAATCCATCTTTCCCTTGTGCGGGAAGCCGGTCTCGTCCGACAAGGCGGCCTCGATCGGAATTTGGTGCAGTTCCGCCAAGGTCAGCCGGCGCTGATCGAGATTGGCGCGGATCTGGAGCGCCTGCTGCGAGCTGATGCTGGCGACGACATAGATCGGGTTGAGCTGGGTGATTTCCGCGAGAACGGCGGTCTGAGGGCTGGCCCCGACCATGTTGCCGACGTCGATCAGATGCTTGCCCATCTGGCCGTCGAAGGGCGCGCGCACTTCGGTATAGCCGAGGTTGAGTTGGGCGATCGCGACCTGCGCCTGGGCGCCCTTGATATTGGCCTCGGCGGTCTGCTGCTCGAAGACCCAGTGATCGACCTCGACCTGGGAGGTCGCGTGCTGCTTGAGCAAAGCGGTGTAACGGCCGACTTCCAGCTTGGCGTGGTCGCGGGCGACCGTCGCGGCTTCGAGCTGGGCCTGCGCCTGCTGGAGCTGGGCCTTGTACTGATCCTGCTGAATGGTGAAAAGCAGATCGCCTTTCGCGACGATCGCGCCATCCTCGAAATGAATCTGCTCCAGATAGCCGGGCACGCGCGCGACCAGGCTGACCTGATTGACCGCCGCGGCGTTGCCGACGACCTCCAGCGTGTCGCTCACCGCCTGGACCTTCGGCGTCATGACCGGAATGGCCGGCGCCGCCGTCGGCGCCTGCGCCTGCGCCAGGGCGGAAGGGGCCGGAGCCGCGCCGAGGAGGGCGAGGGCGGCGGCGAACCGGAGCGGCCGGAGCCCATGCCGCGCGGAGATACGGAAGATGTCTTTCATCGCGATCACCATTGCGGCGGCCTCACAGTCGGTCCGAGGTCAGACGGGCCGGGCAGCCCGGGCGTCGCCGGCGCCTTGTGGCCGGCGGGCGGGAGCAGTTCGCCCCAGTTCGTGCGCGCGCGCATCTCGTCGCTGACGGAATCCGGGACGAAATCGCGCCCCCAGCGGATCTGCCAGCCGCCGCCGAGCGCGCGATAGGCGGTGGTCAGGCTGATGGAGACATTGCCTTCGGCCGCGGCCAGATTGTTCTGCGCCTGATAGAGATTCTGTTCGGCCGTCAGCACGGTGGTGAAGTCGCGTGTGCCGAGCTGATATTGGCTGAGCGCGACAATGAGGGCGTTGTTGGCCGCCGAGACGCTCTGTTTGAGATAAGCGACCTGCTGGCGGCCCTGGAGGAAGCTGCTCAGCCCGTCCTCGACCTCGCGCTGCGCCTTGAGCACGGTGTTCTTGTAGTTGATCAGCAGCGCCTGCAATTCGGCGTCCTGGGCGCGGACATTATTGGTGATCTGGCCATAGTTCAGGATCGGCCAGCTGAAGGACGGGCCGAAGGCGAAGGTGAGGCTCGGCTGGGTGAACAGCGGCTTCAGGCTATTGCCATTGGTGGTGCTCGCCACGGTGCCGAACGCGCCGGCCAGGGTGAAGGCGGGATAGAGGTCCGCCTCGGCCATGCCGACCTGCGCGCCCTGGGCGACCGCCGCCAGTTCCGCCGCGCGCACGTCGGGGCGGCGGCGCAGCAGGTCGGCCGGGACGCCGACCGCGACATTGGCGGGCGGCGCGGGAATGCCGCGCGAAACAGTCGAGCAGGTTGTCGATCGTTTCCGGCGGCTCGCCGAGCAGGACGCGCAAAGCGTTCTCCTGCTGCTGCAACTGGGCGATATATTGCGGGACCGCGGCCTCGGTCTGGGCGAGGACGTTCCTGGCCTGGAAAACGTCGAGTTCGGAGGTCGCGCCGCCCTTGAAGCGGGCTTCGGCGATTTGCAGCGCGTCCCTCTGCTTGACGACATTGGCCCGCGCGATGGCGATCTGCGCCTGCGAGGTCCGGATCGCGATGTAATCATTGGCGACGTCGCCGATCAGGGTGACCAGGACGTCGTCATAAGTTGCGATCGAGGCGAGATAGGAGGCGTCGGCGGATTCGACCCCGTGCCGGAACTTGCCCCACAGGTCGAGCTCCCAGGCGACCTGGCCGCCGAGATTGACCCGCCAGAAATTGTTGGAGATCGCATTTCCGGGATTGGTCGAGGCGTCGGTGCGCGGAAGCTTGATATAGTCGGCCGAGCCGTCGAGCTGCTGGGTCTGCGGATAGACCTCGCCGATGGCCTCGCCCAGGATCGCGCGCGCCTTGAGCACGCGGGCGCCGGCTTCCATCAGCGTCAGGTTCTGGTCATAGGCGGTTTCGACCAGGCGGTTGAGCGTCGGATCGCGGAACGCCGTCCACCAGTTGCGATAGTCCTCGCGGCTGGTCCTGACCGCGGGGCTGCGCAACTCGCGCCATTTGAGGCCCAGCGGCGCGTCAGGGGCGACGAATTTCGGGCCGATCGAACAAGCCGCGAGCGGCGCCAGCAGAACCAGGGCGGAAATGCGGACAGGGCGCCGAAACGGCGACGCGCCGAACATTCGGCGCGTGGGCCGGGACATGCCGCCGTCGTGGTTCATCAAACATCCTGTTTCGGGCGGTTTGTCGCGCGCCGGCGCTTGCCGTGAAAACGGCGTGATTGCGAAAGGATGCTATTTCCCGCCAGTTGCGCGATCAAGCGGATGGCCGCGCTTTCCACTGTTTCCCGCGCACCGTTGCGCTGATGCAACAGGTGAAAGTATTTTTACGAATTAAACCAGTGTATTGACGCGACTTCATGCGCCTTTTCCGTCAGTTGAGCGCGCCGATGACGGCGCCGCCCATCAGCGACGCCAGCGTGCCGGCGGCAAGCGCGCGAAAGCCAAGGGCGATGACGTCATGCTTGCGTTCGGGCGCCATGGCGCTGAGGCCGCCGACCAGAATGCCGACGGAGCCGAAATTGGCGAAGCCGCACAAGGCATAGAGGAGGATCAGGCGCGAGCGCGGGCTCAGCGCGTTCGCCGGCGTCGCGGCAAGATCGACATAGGCGATGAATTCGTTAAGGGTGGTTTTGACCCCGAGAAGCCGCGCCGCCGTGTCGAGATCCGGCGAATCGATGCCGATGAGGAAGGCGAGCGGACGAAAGACCCATGCGAAAATCCGTTGCAGGCTGAGCGGCGCGCCCCAAAAATCCGGCAGGGCGGCAAGCATCGAATTGACCAGCGCCGCCAGCGCCAGCAGCACGATCAGATGCGCCAGCACATTGATCAAGATCGTCACGCCGTCATTGGTTCCGCGCGCCAGGGCCTCCAGGGCGTTGCGCGGCGGGTCCTCGATGACGATCGGCGCGTCGCCCTCCGCGCGCGGCGCGAAAGGGACCAGAATGGCGGCGACCGCGATCGCCGCAGGCGCCGAGATCAGGGCGGCGGTCAGCACATGCCGGAAGGCGTCGGGAATGACCGCGCCGAGAATATGGCCATAGATCGCCATGACCGAGCCGGCGATGCCCGCCATGCCGGCGCTCATCAGCGCAAAAAGTTCGCCGCGCTGCATCTGCGCGAGATAGGGGCGGATCAGGATCGGGGATTCGACCATGCCGACGAAAAAATTCACCGCCGCGCCGGCGCCGAGCGCGCCGCCGACCCCGACCGCGCGGCGCAGGACAAAAGCCATGCCGGCGACGACTTTCTGCATGATCCCCCAATGGAACAGTAGCGACGACAGCGCGCCGATGACCAGGATGAGCGGGAAGACCTGAAAGGCCAGCACCAGGCTGGAGCCCTGGCCATTGGGCGCGAAAGGCAAAGGCGCGCCGCCGAGATAGCCGAAGACGAAGCTGGTTCCCGCCTCGGTCGCGCGGTCGAGCGCGCCCACCCCATTGGCGAGCGCCGCGATGAACGCGCCGGCTGGCGGGAATTTCAGGAACAGGACGGCGAGCGCGACTTGCAGGCCTGTTCCGGCGACGACCACCCGCCAGGGAATGGCGCGACGGTCCTCGCTGAAGAGAAAGGCGAGGCCGAGCAGGCAGGCCACGCCGAAAATTCCACGGAGAAGATTCATGTCGGAACCGAAATTTTCAGACGGACGCCACAAGGGCGCCCAGAACCACCACGGCCCAGGGCGGGACTTTCCAGGCCGCAAGCAACAGAAGGGCCAGGACGGCCAGAGCGAAATCGCGCGGCGCAGGATCGCGCTGGTCGAGACCGGATTGTAGAGCGCCGCGAGCAGGAGTCCGACGACGGCGGCGTTGACGCCCTTGAGCGCGGATTGCACATCGGCGCGATGGCGCAAAGCGTCCCAGAACGGCAAAGCCGCGATCAGCAGCAGGAAGGACGGCAGATAGATGGCGACCAGACACAGAAGGCCGCCCGCCCAGCCGTTCGGGGCGTCCTCCATCGCGGCTCCCAGATAAGCGGCGAAGGTGAAGAGCGGACCCGGAACCGCCTGCGCGGCGCCATAGCCGGCGAGAAAGGCGTCGTTGCCGATCCAGCCCGGCGGAACCACCGCCTGTTGCAGCAAAGGCAGCACGACATGGCCGCCGCCGAACACCAGCGCGCCGGAACGGTAGAAACTGGCGAACAAGGCGAGCGCGTGGCTTGCGGTCGCTTCCGCCAGCAGGGGGAGGCCGATCAGAAGGAGGACGAACGCGGACGCGGCGGCGGCCGCATGGGCGCGGCTGATGGGAATCAGAAGCGGCCTGTGCGGGCCGGCGGCGCAGGAGGGCAGCAAGCGCCAGCCAACGAGACCGCCGACGACGATCGCGCCGATCTGGCCGGCGGCCGATGGAAAGGCCAGGGTCAGGATGGCGGCGGCGACGGCGAGGCTCGCGCGCTCGCGGTCGGGACAAAGGGTCTTCGCCATGCCCCAGACCGCCTGGGCGACCACGGCGACGGCGACGATCTTCAGCCCATGCAGCCAGGCGACATGGGAAATGTCGCCGATCCGGCCGAGGCCATAGGCGAAGACGATGAGCGCCAGCGCCGAAGGCAGGGAGAAGCCCGCCCAGGCGGCGAGGCCGCCGGAAAGACCGGCGCGCGACATGCCCAGCACGATGCCGACCTGGCTGCTCGCCGGACCGGGCAGGAACTGGCACAGGGCGACGATGTCGGCATAGGCCTTTTCGTCGAGCCATTTCCGACGCTCGACCAATTCGGCGCGGAAATAGGACAGATGCGCCACCGGTCCGCCGAAACTGGTCAAGCCCAGCCGCAGGAAAACCGGGAACACCTCGAAACAGGCGGGTCGATCTTTTTTCACATGGCGATTCCCGGCCGATCGGGCGGCGATCATGACGCGGGCGCGAAGGGAGCGCAAATCGACAAGGATTTTGTGGCGGCGCCTTGCGGCCGGCCCGTGGCGCGGCCAGATCTGGTCCATGCGCAGCCTCAACCTCGACAAGGTTTACCAAAAGCTCGAACCCGGCCCGGTCGTGCTGGTGACGACGGCGGAGGGCGGCCGTTTCAACGTCATGACCATGTCCTGGCACATGATGGTGGAGTTCAATCCGCCGCTGATCGCCTGCGTCGTCAGCGAGGCCAATTTTTCCCATCGGGCGCTGAAGAAAACCGGCGAATGCGTCATCGCGATCCCGCCCGCCGATCTTGCCGAGACGGTCGTCGCCATCGGCAATTGCTCGGGCCGCGAGGTCGACAAATTCGCGCGTTTCGGCCTGAGGGCCTTACCGGGCCGCGAGGTTTCGGCGCCGCGGATCGCGCAATGTATCGTCAATATAGAATGCAAGCTTGTGGATCGGGCGCTGGTCGCGCGCTATAACCTGTTCATTCTCGAGGCGGTGAAGGCCTGGATCGATCCGCAGCGGGCGAGGGAGAAAACCTTGCACCATTGCGGCTACGGCCGTTTTCTGCTCGACGGCGAGGAGTTGCGGCTGCGATCCGCCAAGGCTTGATCACGAAACATTTTCAACCAGCAAAAAGGAGAGCGGATATGACGGTTTATCGCCTGGCGCCGATCGACGGCGACCATTCGTCGTGGAAATATTCGGTCGAGAAAGCCCATGTCTGGGCCTGCGCCCAGACCCCGGCCGACGCCCGCGACCTCGTCGCCGCCAAAACCGGCTTTTTCAGACTGGCCGAGCCGGGCGCCGTCTCGCCCTGGAAGGACGAGCGCGTGACCTCCTGCGTCGAGGAGCCGACCATGACTTATCCCAGCCCGGGCGATGTCATCCGCGAGGACGGCAGCCGGGTTGCCGATTGAACTTCTCCCTACGTCTGGCGGCGTCGCCGTTTGTTTACTTTCCGGCGCGCGCCGCTGCGCGCTTAGCGCGCTTTATCCGACAAATACAATCTCAGGTTGATCTGTTGTTTACCTCGCGCCGCTAATGTCGGCGCGCTTGCGGCCATTGCGGCGCAAGGCCGCAGTTCGGTGCGAGGTTCAGCGTTGACGACAGTTTCAGCCGCGTCGCGTTCTCACCAGGGCGCCGATCCGTTCGTGGCCGCGCGCGGCGGCGAGGAAGCGCGAGGGCTGGCCGACGGCGGCCTGATCATGGACGCCGTGCCGGCCCTGACGCTCGGAGGAACGCTTCTCGGCGGCGATTTCGGCGTGCTCGTCAGCGTTGCGGCCTGGATTCTGCTGGTGGCGGCGGCCGCCAAGATAGCGGTCGAGACGCTGGGGTCGAGGCTGGGCGACGGACCGGGCGCGCTCCCGGCCGCGCGAGGCGTCGCCATGATCGCCGTTGCGGCGGCGCTCGGCTTCGTGACGCTCGCCGCCGCCATTTCGGGCGCGCCCGATTCGTTCCGCATCGCGGCGGCGATCTCCACCTTCAGCTATGTCGTCCTGACCGCCGAGCGCAACAATGCGCCGGCGAATATTGTCGATCTCCAGGCGCTTGCCGCCTTCGGACTGTTCGCGGCCGGGCTCGCGGTCAACTGGGACCGCCATGCGCCGGTCGCGCTGGCGGCGGCGCTCAGCGTCGGCTTTTCCCTTTTCCTCGCCACGCGGCGGCGCGCCCGGATGAACGCCAGGGCGCAAGAGGCGGAACGCCAGTTCACGGCGGCGCTGAACGGCATGAGCCAATGCGTCGGCATGTTCGACGCCTCCGGCCGGCTGATCGCCTGCAACAGCCAGTTCCTGCGCATGTTCCGCCTACCGGGCCAATCCGCGCGCGGGCTGGCGGCCGAGGAGCTGCTCGCCAGGAAGCTTGGAGTCCGGCCCAAGGCCGCGCAAAGCATGGAAATCCTGTGCGACGCGGCGCGCCACATGGCGCGCCGCCGCGCCCGTTTCACCGAAGCCGTCGATCTGATCGACGACCGCTGCATGGAATTCACCTTCCAGCCGGTCCCGGACGGCTTTTCCCTTCTGATCGAGGATTGCACCGCGCGCCGGCAGTCGGAGCGCCGCGCCGAGCGTCTGTCGCGCCTCGACGATCTGACCGGCCTCGCCAACCGCGCCAGTTTCCGCGAGGAGCTGGAGCGGGCGACCGCGGCGACGGACGAGAACGCGCCGCCTTTCGCGGTGATGCTGATCGATCTCGACCGTTTCAAGCATGTCAACGATTCCCTTGGACATCCGACCGGCGACAAGCTGCTTCAACGGGTCGCCAAACGGATGGGCGAAATGGCGGGGGAGGGCGACACGGTGGCTCGGCTCGGCGGCGACGAATTCGTCGTCCTGCGCCGTTGCGAACGCGACGAGGCGGGCCTGTTCGCGGCGCAGGCGGTCGAAGCCCTCAGCGAGCCCTACCATATCGACAGCGCGAAACTGATCATCGGCGCCTCGATCGGCATAGCCATGGCGCCGCGCGACGGCGCCAACGCCGCCGAACTGATGAAGGCCGCCGACATGGCGCTTTACGCAGCCAAGGACGCAGGACGCGGCGCGCATCGCTTCTTCGACAAGAGCATGGCGGATAACGCGCTGCGCAAGCAGGAGCTCGAACACGATCTGCGCATCGGCATCGGCCGCAACGAGCTCGAGGTCCATTACCAGCCGATCGTCAGCCTCGCCAGGCGGCGGATTTCCGCCTGCGAGGCGCTGGTGCGCTGGCGCCATCCCACCCAGGGCATGGTGTCGCCGGGCGAATTCATGGAAATCGCGGAAGACTCCGGCGTCGTCATCCAGCTCGGCGAATGGGTGCTGCGCCAGGCCTGTCTCGACGCCAGATCCTGGCCGCGCGAGGTGAGGCTGGCGGTCAATTTTTCGGCGATCCAGTTCACGCGCGGCAATGTCGCCGAAATGGTGCGCCGGGTGCTCAAGGAGACCAAATTCCCCTCGGTGCGCCTGGAGATGGAAATCACGGAATCGGTGTTGATGCATGACGCCGATTCCGTTCTCGCGACCATCGACGAAATGCGCGACATGGGGGTGCGCGTCGCGCTCGACGATTTCGGCACCGGCTATTCGTCGCTGGCCTATCTCAGCCGCTTCCGGCCCAACAAGGTCAAGATCGACCAGAGCTTCGTCCGCGACATGGACAAGAACGGCACGTCGCTGGCGATCATCAAGGCGGTCAAGGCGATCGTGTCGGAGCTGGGCATAGACATGCTGGTCGAAGGCGTCGAAACCATGGAGCAGTTCGAAATCCTGCGCGCCAACGGGGCGGACGAGGCCCAGGGCTATCTTTTCAGCAAGCCGCGTCCCGCCGCGGAAATCGCGCGCCTGATCTCCGACCCCGCGCAGCTGGTGCGCGGCCGCAAATTGATCACCGAAGCCGCCGCGCCCTGGGCGAAATCCTTCGAGCGCGTCAACCCGTCGGTCGCGCAGAGCGTGAACTGATCCCTGCCGCCGAACAGCGCAGGGAATGGCGCATGGGCGTTTTCTTCGAGCCGAAACGTGCGGAGCCGGAGCGCCGACCATACATAAGATTAAAGTTTAATATAATATTGTCATATTAAACAGATAGTTGCTAACTATTTCTCAGCTACAGATGTCGATGATCGTCGATCAGGAGGCTCCCGGCCGGAACGGCCGATTGCGTCGAGGTGAGCCGAACAGGCCGAAAAAACAACCCGCGCGCGCGGGCTGGGAAAGTCAGAGCCGAGCCCGTCAGAAATCCAAGGCACGAGGGCGTCGGACACACGGTTCATCGACGCAAGGAAAAGGAGAAAACACGCGCGATCACGGAAATTTTATTCGACTATAGTGACCTGTTCCCTTTGCGAAAGGCGCGTCCCGCGAGCTTTCGGCCGATCGAGCGCCCGGCGGCGAAAGGCGTATCGCCAGCGGCGTTTTTTGGACCCGACACAAGCGATTCGGCCGCCTTGCAGGCGTCGGCGCGCCGGGCGACGGGCATTTCGCGAAATTGTGGTCCCGATGGAATATAAGTCTTCAGCTGGCGCCGGGGCGCAGGAACGCGCGCGAATGCCGGCATTTTTAGCAGTCAAGGCGCGTTTTGCGATCGAATAAATCTAGCCAGACGGCGCCCTTTGCTGCTAAAAGGTAATTGCGCGGGCTTTGGACTGAAAATTCGGACACCATCGTCTGGCGAATCCCGGCGGTCAATTACGACCGTCGCGGGGCGGGGCGTCGTCCGGCTTCACTGGTAGGCTGGCGGCGGAATTGAAATTGGTGGAGAACTAAAGGCGGACATGAGCAAAGGTAAAGATTTTCGAGGACCCCGTAAGCGCGGTTTTGATGACGACGGGCCCTCTCCTTACGACAATCCGCGCCAATTTCGTCAACCCCGCGCCTTCGATCGCCCGCCAATTGGCGGCGGTTTCGGGGGAGAGTTCATGCCCCCGTCGGCTACGGGCGCCAGCGCAGCCAATTCCGTCGATGCGGTCGTGAAATGGTTCAAGGGCGACAAGGGCTTCGGCTTTGTGGAGCTCGCCAACGCCGGCGGCGACGCCTTCCTGCATGTCGGCGCACTGCAATCGGCCGGCTTTGAAAGCGTTCCTCCGGGCGCCAAGCTGAAGGTTCTGGTCGCCAATGGCGTCAAGGGCCAGCAGGTGACCCGGGTTCTGGAAGTGGACACCGCCGGCGCCGCCGAGCGCGCGCCGCAGCGCACGTTCGATCCGTCGCGGCCAGCGCCGCGCCGGCAGCCCGACGTCAGCAATGCGGTGGAATTGCAAGGCGCGGTCAAATGGTTCGACGGCGCCAAGGGCTTTGGCTTCGTCCAGGCCAATGACGGCGGCAAGGACGTTTTCGTCCACATTTCCATCCTCGGCAAGGCGGGGATCTCCGCGCTTCCCGAAGGCCAGCCCGTGACCATGAAGGTCGTGGACACCCAGAAGGGTCGCGAAGCGGTCGCCATCGCGCTCGCCTGAGGGGGACCCCTGATCGGTCTCGCGCTTCGCGCGAGCCGCCTTTTCCCGCAAGGGGAGCATCGGTCTCGCGCTTCGCGCGAGCCGCCTTCTCCCGCAAGGGGAGATGGAACCCTGGGCCTTTTCGTCAATCTGAGCAGGGCCAAAGCCCTGCTCTTTTCATTTGGGAAACCTTCATGCAGCCGTCGCGCGACATCGAGCGCCTTCTCGAAATCATGGCCGCCCTGCGCACGCCGAAAACCGGCTGCGCCTGGGATCTGGCGCAGGACTTCAAGAGCATTGCGCCCTATGCGATCGAGGAAGCCTGCGAGGTGGTGGACGCCATCGAACGCGAGGATTTCATCGACCTGCGCGACGAACTCGGCGACCTGCTGCTGCAGGTGGTGTTCCACGCGCAAATGGCGCGCGAGGGCGGATTGTTCGATTTCGGCGGGGTGGTCGAAGCCGTCACGACCAAGATGATCCGCCGGCATCCTCATGTGTTCGGTGAGCCGGCGCAGCGCACGCCCGAGGCGGTCGAAGGCGCCTGGGCGGAGATCAAGGCGCAGGAAAAGGCGGAAAAGGCGGCGGCGCGGCGCGCGGCGGGCCTGCCGGAACAGGCGCGCAACGGCCATCTCGCCGATGTTCCCGTGGTCTTGCCGGCCCTGACCCGGGCGGTCAAATTGCAGGAAAAGGCCTCCAAGGTCGGTTTCGACTGGAACGACGCGCGGCTGGTGCTGGCGAAGATTCGCGAAGAATGCGACGAGGTCGAGGAGGCGCTCGACCGTGGCGACATGGCCCATGTCGCCGATGAGGTCGGCGACGTTCTTTTCGCGGTCGCCAATCTCGCGCGCCACGCCAAGACCGATCCGGATACGGCCTTGCGCGGCTGCAACGCCAAATTCGAGCGCCGCTTCCTCCATATAGAGCGGGAGCTGGAGCGTCAGGGGCGGCGACTCGGCGAAGTCCCGCTCGCCGAAATGGACGCCTTGTGGGACGAGGCCAAGGAGAAGGAGCGCCAGGCCTCGCCTTCGCTCCAGACGGCCAAAATTTCGCTTTCCAATCGTGCGACGGCCTTGCGCGATGCTGAGAAAACGCCGAAAACCGGCGCGCGATAACGGAACCAGAAATGAGCGAATCCATGAGCGACAGAGCGCCCGCCGCCCGGAAATCAGAAGGCGGACTCGGCGAAACCATCATCGTGATCCTGCAGGCGCTGGCGATCGCTCTTGTCGTGCGCACCTTCCTGTTCCAGCCTTTCAACATTCCCTCGGGCTCGATGATCCCGACGCTGGACATCGGCGATTATCTCTTCGTCTCGAAATTCAGCTACGGCTATTCGCGCTATTCCTTCCCCTTCGGCTTTCCGCCCTTTCAGGGCCGCGTTTTCGCTTCGGCGCCAAATCGCGGCGATGTCGTGGTGTTCAAGCTGCCGCGCGACAACGAGACCGACTATATCAAGCGCGTGATCGGCCTGCCCGGCGACAAGATCGAGATGAAAAAGGGCCGGCTCTATATCAACGACCAGGAAGTTCCGCGCGAGCCGATCAAGCAAGTCGAGACCGACGACCTTTACGGCCATTTCGGCACTGTCCCGACCTACAAGGAAATTCTGCCCAACGGGGTTGCGCACAGGATCATCGAAGTCCAGGGCGACGACGGTTTCAACGACAACGCCGGGCCGTTCCTGGTGCCGCCCAACCATTATTTCATGATGGGCGACAATCGCGACAATTCCACCGACTCGCGCGTTCCGCAGGACCAGGGCGGCGTCGGCTATGTTCCGTTCGAGAATATCGAGGGCCGGGCGGAAATAATCTTCTTTTCGGTCGGCGACGGCGCGGCCGCCTGGCAATTCTGGCGCTGGCCCTGGACCCTGCGCGTCAATCGCATCTTCAAAGTGGTCCGATGAAGGCAAAGCCGGCACGGGAGCTGGATCAGGACGCGCTCGTCGGCCTGCAGGAGCGAATCGGCCATTTCTTTGCCGATCCGGCGCTTCTGGCGCGCGCGCTCACCCATGTCAGCGCCTTGCCGGCGGCCCAGGCGCAAAGACGCGTCGACTCCTATCAGCGGCTTGAGTTTCTCGGCGATCGCGTCCTTGGTCTCGCCGTGTCCGAAATGCTTTTCCAGCAATTTCCGCAAGCCGAGGAGGGCGAATTGTCGCGCCGGCTCGCCGATCTGGTGCGCAAGGAGACCTGCGCCGAGGTCGCACGCGACCTGGGCGTCGGCGAAGTCGTGCGGCTGGGCGACGGCGAAGCCCAGACCGGCGGCGCGGCCAAGGCCGCGATCCTCGGCGATGTCTGCGAATCCATTCTCGGCGCCATTTTCCTCGACGCCGGTTTTCCGGCGGCGCGCGAGACGGTGCGGCGCTTTTTCCACGACAGGATGCTCAATCCCGTGCGGCCGTTGCGCGATCCCAAGACCGCCTTGCAGGAATGGGCGCAGGCGCGCGGCCTGCCGCCGCCGTCCTATCGCCAGTCCGGGCGGATCGGGCCGGACCACGCGCCGGTGTTCATCATCGAGGTTTCGGTCGGCGGTTTCGAGCCGGTCGCGGCGCAGGGCTCGTCCAAGCGCTGCGCCGAACAGGCCAGCGCCCAGAAATTCCTGACGCGCGAAGGCGTGTGGAAGGAAAACGCGTGAGCGAAACGTCTCAATCCTCGCGTTGCGGCTTCGCCGCTCTGATCGGCCCGCCCAACGCCGGCAAGTCGACCCTGCTCAACCAGCTGGTCGGCGCAAAAGTCTCGATCGTCTCGCGCAAGGTGCAGACCACCCGCTCCCTGGTGCGCGGCATTGCGCTCGAAGGCGCGGCGCAGATCATCTTCGTCGATACGCCCGGCATTTTCGCTCCAAAACGCCGGCTCGACCGCGCCATGGTCACTTCCGCCTGGGGCGGCGCCGGCGACGCGGACGCGATCTGCCTGCTGGTGGACGCGCGCAAGGGCGTGGACGAGGAAATCGAGGCGATCCTGCAAAGACTGCCGCAGCTCAAATCGCCGAAGATCTTGGTTCTCAACAAGATCGACACGATCGATCATGAAAAGCTGCTCGGTCTCGCCGCCGATCTCAATGCGCGTCTGCACTTCGCCGACACGTTCATGATCTCGGCGCTCAAAGGCCATGGCGTCGAGAAATTCCGCGAAAAGCTCGCGGGCTACATGCCTTTCGGCCCCTGGCTTTATCCCGAGGACCAGGTTTCCGACGCGCCCCTGCGGGCTTTGGCCGCCGAAATCACCCGCGAAAAACTGTTCGAGCGCCTGCACGACGAATTGCCCTACCAGTCCACGGTCGAAACCACCATGTGGACGGACCAGAAGGACGGCTCCGCGCGCGTCGAACAGACCATTTACGTCACCCGCGACGGCCAGAAGAAGATCGTGATCGGGGAGGGCGGGCGCACCATCAAGGCGATCGGCCAGGCGGCGCGCAAGGAAATCATCGAGGCGGCGGAACAGAACATCCACCTGTTCCTGTTCGTCAAAGTGCGCGAGAACTGGGGCGACGACCCGGAGCGTTATCGCGAAATGGGGCTGGACTTCCCGAAAAACTGAGGAGCCCCCGCCGCGCCGGCGCGAAAACATGCCAGACCATTTTCATATTTCATGGAAACATGAAAATGGTCTAGATTCTTGTTTTAACGCGTTTTCTTAACGCGAACCGGGTTCCACTTCGCTTGAAAACGCTCTAAAGGACGCCATGGAATGGTCAGAGCGCGGCCTGATCCTCGGGTGCAGGAAACATGGCGAGACCAGCGTCATCCTGGAATTGATGACGCGCGCTCATGGCCGCCATCTCGGCGTCGTGCGCGGCGGGCGCTCGAAGACCATGCAGCCGGTGCTCCAGCCCGGCAATGAGGTCGAGGTTTTTTGGCGGGCGCGGCTCGAAGAGCACCTCGGGGTTTACGCCGTCGAGGCGGCGGTCTTGCGCACCGACATGCTTCTGTCGAATCCGCAGGGGCTGCATGGCGTCAACTGGCTCGGCGCGCTGCTGCGGCTTCTGCCCGAGCGCGACCCCCATCCCGGCCTTTACGACCGCGCCCATGTCCTGCTCGAACATCTCGACCACGCCGCTGGCGCCGGCGCTGTTCGTTCATTTCGAACTGGCCTTGCTCGCCGAACTCGGTTTCGGGCTCGATCTGGAGCAATGCGCTGCGACCGGCGCGCGCGACGATCTGGTCTATGTCTCGCCGAAATCGGGCCGCGCGGTCAGCCGCGAGGCCGGCGCGCCCTGGGCGGCGCGGCTCCTGCCGCTGCCGGCCTTTCTGCGCGAGCCGCCGGGCGTCCCGGTCGAGCGCGATCGGCTGCGCGAGGCTTTCCGGCTCACCGAATTTTTCCTGAACCGCGACGTTTTCGCCCCGCGCGGCCTGACGGCGCCAGACTCACGCGCCGCCTTCATCGCGCGCTTCTGAAAAAACCTTGCGGAGGTCACTCGACGACGGGGACCTGTTTCAGTTTGGCCAGAACGCCGCGCCGCTTCGCCATCAGTTCCCGCTCGCGGCTGATGATCCGCGCCCACATGTCCTCGGCCTTCGGACAGGACCAGCCGAGGTCGCGTTGCGCCTTGGCCGAGGAATAATCGAGATGGGCGCGCGTTGCGTCCACCGTGTCGCGGGAGAAGAAGGCCGGAAGCCCCAGCGCGCGCAGCAAGGGCTCGGCGAGAGCCATTTGCGGCCTCATGACGGCGCGCGGAAGATCGAGCCGCGCCGCCGAGCTTCCCGTCGCCTTTCGCCAGATTTCGAACACGCCGCCCAGCAAAACCGGCTCGCCGCCAAAGAGATAGTCCTCGCCCATCGGCGCGCGCTCGGCGGTCAGGCAAATTCCCTCGGCCAAGGCGTCGACATCGACGAGCGCATAGACCGCATCGCCGCCAAATCCCATTGGCGGCATCAGGCCGAGCAGGGTCAGGCGCAGCATGTAGCCGAAGGTGGAGTGGTCATTGGCGCCGACCACGCCATTCGGCATGACGATCGACAGGCTCAGGCCCTTGCGGCGCAATTCGAGCGCCACGTGATGGGCGTCGAGTTTGCTTTGCTCATAAGGCGTCAGGCAGTGGCCATCGTGGACCTGCGTTTCGTCCCGCGTGACGCTTCGCGCCGGGGGACGGCCGCTCGGTCCGAGCGCCCAGACGGTGGAGACATAAACCGTGTGCGGCGCGCCCGCCGCCAGCGCCGCCGACAGGACATTGCGCGTGCCTTCGACATTGACGCTTTGCATCCTCTTGATCGTCGCTGCGTCGGCGCCGAGCTCGTAAACGCCGGCGTTATGGATCACCACGTCCATGCCGGCCATGGCCTCGGCAAGGCCGGGCGCGCGCGTCACGTCGCCCTGAACGAGCGTCCCGCCCTGGCGCGCGATCCACTGGGCGCTCGGGCTTTCGGGCTTGCGGACCAGGACGCTCAAATCCCATCCGCGTCGCCGGATCGCCGACACGACCGCCTGACCGATGAACCCCGTTCCGCCGCTGAGAAAGACTTTCATCCGCCCACCTCCCGATCAGAACAAGGATCAAAGCTAGCGCCGGGAATCCGGACTCGCAACAGAATTTGGCTTGGAAAGGGGCGACCCGGGGAACCGCCCGGCGATGGCCTGCCCCGAAATCACGAAATCAAAAAGCGGCCCGCAGGGGCCGCTCTTGCAACCGGAAATAGCGCCGCCTCAACGGCACACGCGGCGGGTTTCCTTGTGGGACACGCCATAACCTTCGTCGGCCTCGACCTCGCGGTCCTCGCATTGCTGGCTCTGCGCGGTCTCGGTCTGATAGGCGGCGTCGAAGGCCCTCGACCCGCCTTCCGCCAGCACCAGATCCATGGGCGAAAAATAGGCCAGGGTGAAAAATCCGAGAAGCGCCAGAAAAAACAACGCTGGCATCAGATGAAGTGACGATTTCATGACTTCCTCAGTCATCGATCCCGACGCCAAAACCTTGCGAAGCGACGATTTGTCTTTCGCAACCAAGCATTGAGCAGCCGGGATCAGAACAGTTCAGAAGGGTTAAAGTTCCGCTAGCGCGAAAATTTCGTCGGTCTTTAAACCGACGGGTGCGGTCAGGCTAGTGCTAAAAGGCAACATTTTCCGTTAAAAAAACTCAGTACAAACAGGGAACTTGAACCGGCGGCCCGGCTGCTCTATGGCTTTCGCCCATGGCCAAACCGCATGTGCCGCCGCCCGGCGAGAACAATCAGCCGATCAATCTGCGCGACGCGCTGGAAGAGCGCTATCTCGCCTATGCGCTCTCGACCATCATGGGCCGGGCGCTGCCGGACGCGCGCGACGGGCTCAAGCCGGTCCATCGCCGCATTCTCTATGGCATGCACATCTTGCGGCTCGATCCCGGCGCGCCGTTCAAGAAATGCGCGAAAATCGTCGGCGACGTGATGGGTTCGTTCCATCCCCATGGCGATCAGGCGATCTACGACGCCCTGGTGCGTCTGGCGCAGGATTTTTCCTCGCGCTATCCGCTGGTGGACGGGCAGGGCAACTTCGGCAATATCGACGGCGACGGCGCAGCGGCCTATCGCTATACCGAAGCGCGCATGACCGATGTCGCGCGGGCGCTGCTCGAAGGCATCGACGAAGACGCCATCGACTTCCGCGAGAATTATTCCGGCGACCTCAAGGAGCCGGTGGTCCTGCCCGCCGCCTTTCCCAATCTGCTCGCCAACGGCAGCCAGGGGATCGCGGTCGGCATGGCGACCTCGATCCCGCCTCATAACGTCGCCGAACTCTGCGACGCCGCGCTCTATCTGATCGCCAATCGACACGCCGACGCCGACCAACTCATGACCTTCATTCCGGGGCCGGATTTCCCGACCGGTGGCGTGATCGTCGATTCCCGCGAAACCATCGCCGAAACCTATCGCACCGGGCGCGGCTCCTTCCGCATTCGCGCGCGCTGGGCGAAAGAGGAAGGCGCGCGCGGGGTCTGGAACGCCGTGGTGACCGAAATCCCCTATGGCGTCCAGAAATCGCGGCTGATCGAGAAGCTGGCCGAACTGGTCAACGAAAAAAAGCTGCCGCTGCTCGCCGACGTGCGCGACGAATCGGCGGAAGATGTCCGCATCGTGCTGGAGCCGCGTGCGAGAAATGTGGACGCGGGCGTGATGATGGAAAGCCTGTTCCGCATGAGCGAGCTGGAAAGCCGCTTCGCCATGAACATGAATGTTCTGGTCGACGGGGTGGTCCCGCGCGTGCTGTCGCTGCCCGAGGCCTTGCGGCAATGGCTCGACCATCGCCGCAATGTGCTGGTCCGCCGCTCGCGCTATCGTCTTTCGGAGATCGAGCGCCGGCTCGAAGTGCTCGCCGGCATGATCATCGCCTTCCTCAATCTCGACGAGGTGATCCGCATCATCCGCGAGGAGGAGGAACCCAAGGAAACGCTGAAAACCACCTTCGCGCTCACCGACAACCAGGCCAACTACATCCTCGACACCAGACTGCGCTCGCTGCGCCGGCTGGAGGAAATGGAGCTGCGCAACGAACACGCCGAACTGTTGAAGGAAAAGGCCGAAATCGAGGTCCTGCTCGGCGAGGAATCCCGGCAATGGAAGACGATCACCTGGGAAATCCGCGAGATCAAGAAGAAATGGGGGTCGATGACGGCGCTCGGCAAGCGCCGGACCACATTCGAGGCGCCGCCCCGGGGCGCGGAAAATTTCGATCTCGCCGATGTCCTGGTCGAACGCGAGCCGGTCACCGTGGTCGTCAGCCAGAAGGGCTGGATTCGCGCGCTGAAAGGCCAGGTCGCCGATCTTTCCAGCCTGCAATTCAAAGGCGACGACGCCCTGCGCCTGTCCTTCTTCGCCGAGACGACCTCGAAAATCCTGGTCCTTTCCACCGACGGCAAGATTTTCACGCTCGAAGCGTCGAAACTGCCGGGCGGGCGCGGCGCCGGCGAGCCGATGCGCCTGCTCGCCGATATCGACGACAATGAAGACGTCGCGGCGGTCTTCGTCTATTGCGCGGGCGCCAGGATGATCGTCGCGGCGAGTGACGGGCGCGGTTTTTTGGCCAATCAGGACGACATGATCGGCAACACCCGCAAGGGCAAGATGCTTTTGGGCGTGGACGGGCCGGCCAAGGCGCGCTTCATCGTCCCGGTCGAGGGCGACCATGTCGCGGCGATCGGCGAGAATCGAAAACTGCTTTGCTTCCCGCTGTCGGAGCTGCCGGAAATGACTCGCGGCAAGGGCGTGCGCATCCAGCGCTACAAGGACGGCGGCCTGTCCGACATCAAGACGTTCACGCTTTCCGAAGGCCTGAGCTGGACCGACCCGGCGGGCCGCGTGTTCAATGTCGCGGCAGAGTCTCTGACCGAATGGCTCGGCCACCGCGCCGACGCCGGCCGCTTGCCGCCCAAGGGTTTTCCCAAGAGCAACAGGTTTTCGTGATCGGGTGACGCCATCGGCCCTTGAAAAGGACCGATGGCGTCCGCGCCGACCGGCCGGATGAACCAAAACTTGGCCGGCTGACGCCAGCGGGCGCCCTTGTTTCTGACGAGTCGGAAACAAGGGCCAATGGTCTGAGGCGGTCCAGGTGATCCGAAGCGCGCCTAGATCGCGTCGTCCGTATTGACATTGTATATACGACAGCGCATTTTCAGGCCATGTCCAAAGCAAGTCACCCCTCGCCGGAAGGCGCCGGAGCCGCAATCGCGGAGCGCGCGTCCGCGACCCATTCCAAGGGCAGCATCAATCTGCGGATCGAGGCGAAAACCCGGCAGCTGATTGAT
Source organism: uncultured Pseudomonadota bacterium (assembly GCA_963727035.1). Classification (GTDB taxonomy): domain Bacteria; phylum Pseudomonadota; class Alphaproteobacteria; order Rhizobiales; family Beijerinckiaceae; genus Rhodoblastus. The sequence goes on from CAVSEY010000029.1 coordinate 186,223, forward strand.
GATGCGGCGGCGGCGCTCGGCAAGACCCGCACCGAATTCATGATCGAAAGCGCCCGCCGGCAGGCGATGGATGTGCTCTTGGATCAACGGCTTTTCACCATTAATTCAGATGGGTACGACGCCTTCCTGAAGGCGCTCGACAACCCGCCGGCGCCGGGGCCAAAGCTCCGCTCCTTGTTGCGCCGGACGCCGGCATGGCGGAAATGAAAGGCATGGGGGGGCATCCCGAAGCCCGGCTGTCCGGCCCTGTCCCACTGATCGCCGCGCTCGACACTTCCGCCTTCGATTGCGGCGAGCCGGTTTTGGACGATTGGTTGCGCCAGCGCGCGCTGAAGAATGAAAGCCGGTTTTCCCGGACTTATGTCGTCTGCGAGGAAAATCGCGTCGTCGCTTATGTCTGCATTTCCGCCGGCTCCGTCGAGCGCGCGGCGGCGCCCGGCAAGTTGCGTCGGAATGCGCCCGACGCGATTCCAGTCTCGATCATCGGACGGCTGGCGGTCAGCCGCGAGCATGCCGGAAAAGGCCTCGGCGCCGACCTTCTCGCGGATGCGCTGCGGCGGATCGCCGTCGCGTCGCAAAGCATCGGGATTGCCGCGGTCCTGGTTCACGCCAAGGATGAGAACGCCAGGCGCTTTTACCTGCGCTGTGCGGAATTCATCGAATTTCCGGAGGACAGCCGGATCCTGTTCCTTCCCACAGAGACATTGCTCGCCGCGCTGGGGTGAATCTTACGCCGAGGCGGGGGACCGTCTTTCGCGCGCGATCTTCTCCCGCAGAACCTCGATGGTCTTCAGCAGTCGCGGCGCCGGAGACGCGCCGCTGGTGAAGACGAAGGTGAAGGCCGCGTCGCGCACCGCATGGGTTGGGAAGCGATCCGCCAGGACCTGATCGGCGCGGCGCGCGATGGCCGGGGCGGGGTCGATCCAGCGCGCTGGCCAGGGCGCGAGTTGGGTAAAAACGTCGAGCAGCAGGGGGTAATGGGTGCAGGCCAGCACGATTGAATCGGTGCGCTTTGCGTCCTTCTCGACGAAACAGGGCGCGATTTCGCGCGCGATCGCCTCGTCCGCGACGCTTTCGCCCTGCATGAAAGCCTCGGCGAGACCGGCGAGCGTCTTCGATCCGACCAGAATCACCTCGCAGTCCTGCGCAAATTTTTCGATCAGCTCGCGGGTATAGTCTCGCGCCACCGTGCCCGGCGTGGCCAGAACCGAAATCAGCCGCGAGCGCGACCCTTCCGCCGCCGGCTTGATCGCCGGCACCGTGCCGACGAAGGGAATCTTGGGCCAGCGCGCCCGCAGCAGCGGCAGGACCAGGGTCGAGGCGGTGTTGCAGGCGATGACCACGCCATCGGGCGCATGTTCGGCGATCAGCCCTTCCAGAGCGGCGAGAACGAGCGCCTTGACCTCGTCCTCGGATTTCGAGCCGTAGGGAAAGCCGAGATCGTCGGCGGCGTAAGTATAATCGGCGTCCGGGCGCTGCGCGGCGAGCGCGCGGAACACGGTGAGGCCGCCGAGGCCGGAATCGAAAACGAGTATTCTTGGAGCGCGGGTCATGGCTCTTTCGAATGCGGGCGGAAGCGCCAAAAAAAGATTTCAGCGCCCTATGCTGAACAAAGCGTTGAGGCGTTAAGCTGAAAGAAGCTTCGAACCAAGCTATGGAGGAAATCATGCCGGTGAACAAGGCGATCGTGCTGGCGTCGCGTCCTCCGGCGGGCGGCCGGGCGAGCCTCGACAATTTCGCGCTCGTCGAAAGCGAGATCGGCGCGCCGGGTCCTGGACAGGTGCTGGTTCGGCATGAATTCCTGTCGCTCGACCCCTATATGCGCGGCCGCATGGATGAGGCGCGGTCCTATGCCGCCAGCCAGGAGGTCGGCAAGCCCATGATCGGGGGGACCGTGGGCGAGGTGATCGCTTCGAACAATCCGCGCTTCGCGGTCGGCGACAAGGTGATCGGCATGGGCGGCTGGCAGGCTTTTTCGATCGACGACGGGGCCGCCCTGCGCAAGCTCGACGCGCCGGGCGTTCCGATCCAGGCCTGGCTCGGGGCGCTGGGCATGCCGGGCGTGACGGCCTGGTATGGGGTGAACAGGATCATCGCGCCCAAGGCCGGCGAGACGCTGGTCGTTTCCGCCGCGACCGGCGCGGTCGGCTCGGTCGTGGGGCAGCTCGCCAAGGCGGCGGGCGCGCGGGCCGTGGGCATAGCGGGCGGCGCGGCCAAATGCGCCTTTGCGGTCGAGCAACTGGGCTTCGACGCCTGCGTCGACCATCGCTGCGAGACTTTCGAGGCCGACCTCAAGGCAGCCGTTCCCAAGGGAATCGATGGCCTGTTCGAGAATGTCGGCGGCAAGTGCTTCGCCGCCTGCCTGCGCCGCCTCAACGATTTCTCACGCATTGCGCTGTGCGGGATGATCGCGTCCTATCAGGGCGACGAGCCAAGCTCGCTGCCGGATCTGCGCCTCGTTCTGGTGCGGCGGATCAAGCTGCAGGGCTTCGTCGTGAGCGATCATCTCGATCTCTGGCCCCAAGCCTTGAAAGAGCTGGCAGGGCTTTACGTCGCCGGCAAGCTGCGCTGGCGCGAAACCATCGCGGAGGGGCTGGAAGCGGCGCCGAAAGCCTTTCTGGAGCTGCTCGAGGGCGGAAATTTCGGCAAGCAGCTGGTCCGCCTCGCGTGAAAAGGCGCGGCGGCGGTTGACTTTCCGGCGTTCCGTCTCTAGAAGACCCAATCTTCGCGCGGGCTTGGCTCGCGTGACGCGTTTTCGCACCCGTGACCGCTCCTTTCAAGGTGAGCAGTCTGTCGATCTGCAAGTGCAGGTAGAGGAGGGCGCGTTCCACCCGCGCGGCGGGGGGACGCTTTTGCGCGCTGCATTTTCGCGGCGGCGCCGGGTCGTCCTCATGCCGTTTCCAACGAGGACAATATGACCAAGCGTTCCCAAGCCAAGTATAAAATCGACCGCCGCATGGGCCAGAACATCTGGGGCCGCCCGAAGAGCCCGGTCAATCGCCGCGAATATGGCCCCGGCCAGCACGGCCAGCGCCGCAAGGGCAAGCCTTCAGACTTCGGCACCCAGCTCAAGGCCAAGCAGAAGCTCAAGGGCTATTACGGCAATATTTCCGAAAAGCAGTTCCGCAAATATTACGCCGAGGCGATTCGCATGAAGGGCGATTCCTCGGATAATCTGGTCGGCCTGCTGGAGCGCCGCCTCGACGCCGTCGTCTATCGCGCCAAATTCGTGCCCACCGTTTTCGCCGCGCGCCAGTTCGTCAATCATGGCCATGTCAAGGTCAACGGTCGCCGCGTCAACATCCCGTCCTATCTGGTCAAGCCGGGCGACGTGGTCGAGGTCAAGGAAGCCTCGCGCCAGGCGGTGACGGTGCTCGAATTGGTCGGCCTGGCCGAGCGCGACGTGCCGGAATATTACGAGGTCGATCATTCCAAGATGACGGCCAAGCTGACTCGCGTCCCACTGCCGAGTGAAGTGCCATATCCGGTTCAGATGGAGCCGAATCTGGTCATCGAATTCTACTCGCGGTGATGGTTCGTCACGCGGACCGCAAAGGCCGGGTCGCGTGCGGACGAGATCGAAAGGCCGCCTCCGGGCGGCCTTTTCCTTTACCCGAGCCGATTCTTGTCGCGCAGGCGCGCCGTGTCGCGCCTCTCGCGCTGGATCATGCCCCAGGCGACGACCACGACGAAAAGCACGCCGTCGGTGATCATCAGCTTGATGAAGGTCTCGGGGTCCCAAACCTGGAGCCAGAGCTGCGCCAGCGCCGCCGCGGCTCCGGCGAGAAAAAGCCCGAAAGCTGCGCCAAGGGTCCAGTTCATGGCCGCTCCGCCTCGACCACGACGGCGGTGCCGTAACAGATGACTTCGGTGACGCCGTTCATGATCTCATTGGCGTCATAACGCATCATGACAATGGCGTTGGCGCCACCGGCGTCGGCATGTTCGCACATCATCCGGTACGATTCGGTGCGGGCCCGCTCGCACAAATTGGTATAGACGGTGATATTGCCGCCGAAGAGCGTTTGCAGCACGCCCGCGAAATTGCCGACGATGGAGCGTGAACGCACCACAATGCCGCGCACGACGCCGATATTTCGGACCACGCGATAGCCGGGCAGGTCCAGACCCGTCGTCACCATCTGCTGCTGCATGCGCGCCCTCGATTGCGGCATTGACCCCATAATCATATGGCTCCGGCGAGAAGCGCGCCAGAGGCGGGCGCAGGGCTCTCGTCGCTCCATTTTATGCGTCCAAACGCCGCAATCCCACCACGATTGATTTGAGTCAACGACCGATTTCCGTCGCCGGGCGAAGTTGCGGGCCTCCATTGATGGGGCGATGGCATTGACGCCTGTGCATCATTCGGGGAAAGCGAGAGAAGAGGCCTACGGCAATAGGACCGCATTGCCGTAGGCTTTTCAGGAGGCGATGATGACCAGACTTGCGGCACTTCTTTGGGTTATGGGAGGCAGCACCCTGGCGGGTGTTTTCATCATGATCGTCCTGATGATCCCGTCCATGCAATTCGCGGCGATGAAATATATTCCGATCGCCGCGATCGCGGGCTTTGCCGTCGCCATTCCGCTGTCCTTGATAGCGGCCAGGGCGATCACCCAGCGTCGCGCCAGCTGATGATTTTGGCTGGGGCCGCGTCGGGCGGAAGGTGACCCGGCGCGGCGGACAGGTCAGGGCGAAAGACGAGAAAAGAGGCCCGCGAGGCGCATCAGGCCCTCGGGCCAGGGGCCGTGGCCGCTTTCGGCGTTGATATGGCCGGAATCGCCCGCGTCGGCGAGATCGAGCCCCCACAGGCTGGCGAGGTTTCGCGAAAAGCCGTAATCGGCATAAACATCGTTGCGGCTTGCGACGATCACGCCCGGCGCCCCAAGCGCGGCTTGCGGCGCCTTTTCTTTGAAGGCCGGATCGATCAGTCCTTGCGGCAGGCCCTTCGAATCGGGGTCCGGCGGCGCGACGAGAAAAGCCGCGACGATTTTCCCTCGCGCCGGGGTTTGCGCAATGGCGCTCGCCGCGGCGATCGAGCCGAGACTATGGCCGACCAGCGCCACCGGACGCGTCGCGGCGTCGATCTCACGCAGGATCGTCGCGACCCATGCGTCGCGCTCCGGTCTCAGCCAATCCTCCTGCTCGACGATGCGGGCGGTGGAAAGTTTTTGCGCCCAGCGGCTTTGCCAGTGGTCGGGACCTGAGCCCCCGAGACCGGGAATGATCAGAATGTCGAGATCGGAAACGCGCATGGCCCCTAGATAGGGGCGCCGGCGCCTTTTTCAACGCGTCTCATTTTTCTCGCGCGCCTCATTCGCGGGTCGCGCGCCCTCAAAGACGCCGCGCCATGGCTCAACCGCGGCCGCCGCGCAGGCCAAACAGCGCGGCCCCGCGACCGCCCGCCGGCGGCTCGCCGCTTATCGGCTTTCCTTCAGCCCGAGCTTTTTGAAGACGAAGGACGGCGGACAGAAGCCGGTGAAAGCCGACTGCAGCAGGTTGGCGCCGATGAAGGCGGTGAACAGCAGGAACCAGGGGGACACGAAATAGGTGAGTGCGGCGGAGAGCAGCACCATGAATCCCGCCATCGCGCGCACAGCTTCATTGATCGTCATCGTCAAGGCCTCGCTCGTTAGATCCGCGCCAATATTGGCGCAAGTTACCGGTCGTTCACCGCTTGACCGGGAATTCGTGCCGGCGCCATTCGGAAATGCCGCCGCCGAGATGGCCATCCGCCTGAAGGCCAAGCCTCGTGGCGTAGCTGATGGCGGTGCGGGAGCGCATGCCGGTCGCGCAATAGAACACAAGCTTCTTGTCTTTGGGAATGTTGGCGATCGCGGCGGCGAAACGCGACAGCGGCGCGTGAACGGCCCCGGGAATATGGCCGCTGACCCACTCATTATCCTCGCGCACATCGACCAGCACGACGGATTTCTTGTGCTCGCGCATCAGGTCGCGCAATTCGCCGGGGCTGTAGCTCTTGTGATCACCACCCCATCCGAACCAACCGAGCATCGACAATTCTCCTTGCGTGGACACGCCTCAACGCTCGGCGCTCTGCGCGCCGCCGTTATCTACGTATATTGTGATATTCAAAAATACGATAGTCAATGGCGACCTGAGGCAAAAAGCCGCATTCTTTCGCTCATTGGGGCGGCTGGCGCTCAACTGTCAAGAACGGCGTCGGGGGGATTTCGCCGATGAGTCCGGCGGCGGCCGTCGCGCGGCGCAAAAATTGTCGCCGGCTCAAATCGATCGAGCGGACCATTCGCCTGCGACAGCGTGCGCGGGCCGAAAAAGGCAGGCTACGTTTGCCGCAAGATGGCTTCGCAATCCGCGGAAACGCCATGGCGCGAAAATCCAATCAATCGCGAGTGGATTTTCGCGCCAGCGCAATGGACGCTCAGGCGCTCGGGATCTGGCCGCCGGGAGTCAGTCTGTCGATCAGATGGGGCAGGGCCTGGGCGAGAAGCTGGGACATCTGCGCCGGGTCGATGCCGGCCTGCTGGGCGATTTCCGCGATCTTGCCCTGACCGATGACCGAATTGATCTGGTCGGCGGTGATCGCCATGTTTTGGCCGTTGCCGACCCAGGACTCGACCTGCTGGCCGAGCCCGGCGTTCCTGAACTGGTTCACGAGCGAGCCGAGGCCGCCGGAAACGGCCGTTCCCGCCGCCGCGCCGGCCAAGGCGCCGCCGAGCCGGCTATTGGCGAGATTGCCGAGCACGCCGCCGAGCTGGCCGAACAGACCGCCGCCGCCCGAGGCTTGCGACGGTGTGGGGGCTTCCGGCGCTGGCGCCGGCGCCGCGGGCGCGCTGCTACGTCCGCTGAACAAATGGCCGAGCAGCAAGGCGCCGGCCGCGATCATCAGGGGCTTGGTGAAATCGCCGCCAGGAACCGCATTATTGGTTTCGCTGACAGCGTCGTCGAGTAGTCCCATGTCTTTTCTCCTCGAACGAGGCGCTCCGTCACCTGCGACGGCGCCGCCACTGTGACTTTCCTGAAACTTTCGCGCAAGTGACGAAATTCTCTTTTATAAGGGCCTGGTTTGCGTTCAACTGGGCGGCGCAGGCGCCCGTTCCGGGCGCCGAGGGCCATTGGCGGCCCGTGCAGGGGAGGCAGGTCATGGGGTATTCTGAGCTGGATCATATTGGGCCTGATCGCCGGGTTCATCGGCAGCAAGCTGGTCAATAGGTCAGGCCAGGGCATGTTGTTGGATATCGTGCTCGGCATCGTCGGCGCGGTGGTCGGCGGCTATGTCGCCACATTGTTGGGCATGGCCGGAGTCACCGGCGTCAATCTTTACAGCCTGCTCGTCGCGGTGGGCGGCGCCGTGCTGGTCCTGGTGGTCTATCGCTCCATCACCGGCAGCAGCAGACTTTAATCGATCGGGCGTTTCGGTCTTCGCGCGCGTCTTTGGCCGCGCGCGCGGCGGGCTCTTTCCTGTTGCGCCAACTTCCTGTTGCGCCAAACTCCTGTTGCGCCAACTCGGCGCTCGTACTACTCAACTCGCCTTTCCGGCACAGTTGCGAGCACAGGAAGCCAAATGGCCGAGCCAAGTCGAGCGCCCGAAGCGCGGATTTCCGCCCCGGGAACGCATTTTCTGATCGTCGAAGCGCGGTTCTACGACGCCATCGGCGCCTTGCTGCTGGAAGGCGCGACCAGGACGCTTCATCAGGCCGAAGCGCGCTGGACGGTTGCGCGCGCGCCGGGCGCTCTGGAGATTCCGGCCGCCGTCGCGATCCTGCTCGACGCCGCCCAAAAGGCCGGCGCGCCCTATGACGGCGTGGTGACGCTCGGCTGCGTGGTGCGCGGCGCGACCTATCATTTCGAGATCGTCGCCGGCGAAAGCGCCCGCGCGCTCATGGACCTTTCCGTCGCGCGGCAAATTCCGCTCGGCAACGGCATTCTGACCACCGAGAACGAAGAGCAGGCCTTCGAGCGCGCCGACCCGCAAAAGCTCGACAAGGGCGGCGACGCCGCCCGCGCCGCCCTCGTCATGCATCATTTGAAGCAGGGATCGCGCTGATGGCGGCCGAGCATCGCTCCGCCGCGCGACTGGCGGCAGTCCAGGCGCTTTATCAGATGGAGATCGCCCACAAGGGGCTGAACGACATTTTCGCCGAATTCGAAACCTGGTGGATCGGCCGCGAGGTCGACGGCGACCAGTACAAGCCGGCCGAAATCGCCTTTTTTCGCTCGATCGTCGGCGGTGTGGTGGAACATCAGGTCGAGATCGACCGCGCCGTGGACAACACTCTCGCTGAAGGCTGGCCCTTGCGCCGGGTCGAGGCGCTCATGCGCGCCATCCTGCGGGCGGGGGCCTTCGAACTGATGCGCCGCGCCGACATTCCCGCGCGGGTGGCGATCAAGGAATATGTCGATGTCGCGGGCGCCTTTTTCGATCGCGACGAGTTGGGCATGATCAACGCCGTCCTCGACGCCCTGGCGCGAAAAGTCCGCGCGGGGGAATTCTCGGCCTGAGGGATCGCGGGCCAGCGGCGCTTGAGCGTCCGGCTGACATGTTTGCCCGGAATCGGACCGGAGGCGGCGATGAAAAACGGATTCGGCAAGGCGCTGGCGTTCGGCTGGACGGCGCTGTGCAGCGGTTCGCTCTTATATGTTTATGTCCGGTCGGCGGACTATCTGGCGTCGGCGGACATTGGTCAGCGCGCGCAAGCGAATCTGGTCATGGCGATCGTTTTTGTCGTCGTCTGGCAAACACCTTTCATTCTGGTCTGGTTGTATCGGCGGCTTGGCGACTGGCTCCCATGAACGAGGTCGAACTCATCGCCCGTTATTTCGCGCCGCTCGCCGGGCCGGAAGGGCTCAAGCTTGGCGACGACGCCGCGCTGCTGACGCCGCCGGCGGGCTGCGATCTCGTGCTGACGGCGGACGCATTGGTCGCCGGCCGGCATTTCTTCGCCGCGGACAAGCCGGAGTCCATCGCCGCCAAGGCTTTGGCGGTCAATCTGTCCGATCTCGCGGCCAAAGGGGCCGAACCGCTCGGATTCCTGCTGACTTTGGCCTTGCCGGAGGGCTGGACCGAGGATTGGCTCGGCGATTTCGCCAACGGCCTTGGCGCGGCGGCCCAGGCGGCCGGAATCTCCCTTTATGGCGGCGACACGGTTTCGACGCCGGGGCCGTTGACCTTGTCGATCACCGCCCTCGGCGCCGTCCCCCATGGCCGCATGATCCGCCGCTCGGGGGCGCGGCCGGGCGATCTGCTTTATGTCAGCGGGACCGTTGGCGACGCCGCCCTGGGCCTGATCCAGCGCCGCGCGCAGGTCGAGGGGCGCCCGGCGCCCCGCTGGGCCGACGATTTTCTCGTCGAACGCTATTGGCGCCCTCAGCCCCGTCTGGCGCTGATCCCGGCGCTGCAAAAATGCGCCAGCGCCGCCATGGACGTGTCCGACGGGCTGATCGGCGACGCCCGCGCCTTGGCGCGCGCGAGCGGCGCGGCGGTCGAGTTGCGCCTGGGCCAGGTCCCGCTCTCGCCCGCCGCCGGGGCCGCGCTTTCCGCCGATCCGACTTTGTTCGACGCGGTCCTGACCGGCGGCGACGATTACGAAATTCTCTGCGCGGTGGCGCCGGACCATGCGGCGGAGTTCGAGCAGAGCGCCGGGGCGGCGGGCGTCGCCGTCGCCCGGATCGGCCGGATCGCGCGCGAGGAATCGATTCTCGGTTCGGACGGCGCGGCGATCTTTGTCGGGCGCGACCGCTTCAGCCATTTCTGACTCGCCGACATTTTTGTCGCATGGAGCGCGCTATTTTTTTAAGCAGGTGAGACATTGCGGTGAGCGTGGCTTTGTGAAAGATTGCCGCTCACAAAAAATTGATCCTGGACAATGACTGCGCCCGGAAGAGGGCGCCAGTTTGTGAAGGATTATGAAGAAGGGGCGGAAAGTATGGCGATTTGGCTTATCATTCTGGGCGGGCTTATGTCCGTCGTCTATGGCGTCGTCACGGTCAAAAAGGTGATGGCGGCGGACGCGGGCTCGGCCCGGATGCAGGAAATCTCGGCGGCGATCGCGGAAGGCGCACAGGCCTATCTGCGCCGGCAATATACGACGATCGGCCTCGTCGGCGTCGGCATTTTCATCATTCTCTTCTTCCTTCTCGGCACGAAGACGGCGATCGGCTTCCTGATCGGCGCGCTTCTTTCCGGCGCCGCCGGCTTCATCGGCATGAACGTTTCGGTTCGCGCCAATGTGCGCACCGCCCAGGCCGCGACCAAGTCGCTGGCGGGCGGCCTCGACATCGCCTTCAAGGCGGGCGCGGTGACCGGGCTTCTGGTCGCGGGTCTCGCCCTTCTCGGCGTGTCGGTCTATTTCTGGGTCCTCACCGGGCCGATGGGCCTCTCGGTCAATAATCGCGAAGTCATCGATTCGCTGGTGGCGCTCGGTTTCGGCGCCTCGCTGATCTCGATCTTCGCCCGTCTTGGCGGCGGCATCTTCACCAAGGGCGCGGACGTCGGCGCCGACCTCGTCGGCAAGGTCGAGGCGGGCATTCCCGAGGACGATCCGCGCAATCCGGCGACCATCGCGGACAATGTCGGCGACAATGTCGGCGACTGCGCGGGCATGGCGGCCGACCTGTTCGAGACTTATGTGGTCACCGTGGTCGCGACCATGGTTCTGGCGTCGATCTTCTTCAAGAGCTCGGGCGCGCTCAGCGCCACCATGCTCTATCCGCTGGCGATCTGCGCAACCTGCATCGTGACCTCGATCGCCGGCGCGCAATTCGTCAAGCTCGGCGCCAATAATTCGATCATGGGCGCGCTCTACAAGGGGCTGATCGTCACCGGCGCGCTGTCGGTTGTCGGTCTGGCGATCGCGACCCACACGATCATCGGCTGGGGCCCGATCGGCCAGGTCGCCGGTCAGGTCGTCACCGGCATCAATCTCTTCTATTGCGGCCTGGTCGGCCTCGCGGTGACCGGCGCCATCGTCGTCATCACCGAATATTACACCGGCACCGGCAAGCGTCCGGTGGTGTCGATCGCCCAGTCCTCGGTCACCGGCCACGGCACCAATGTCATCCAGGGTCTCGCGGTGTCGCTCGAATCGACGGCGCTCCCGGCCCTGGTGATCATCGCCGGCATCATCTCGACCTATCAGCTCGCGGGCCTGTTCGGGACGGCGATCGCGGTCACCACCATGCTCGGCCTCGCCGGCATGATCGTCGCGCTCGACGCCTTCGGCCCGGTCACCGACAACGCCGGCGGCATCGCGGAAATGGCTGGCCTGCCCAAGGAAGTCCGCCAGGCCACCGACGCGCTCGACGCGGTCGGCAACACCACCAAGGCGGTCACCAAGGGCTACGCCATCGGTTCGGCGGGTCTCGGCGCGCTGGTGCTGTTCGCGGCCTATACCAATGACCTTCGCGACTTCGTCCACCAGGGCCTGCCCTATTTCAAGGATGTCGGCAACGTCAACTTCGACCTCTCCAATCCCTATGTCGTGGCGGGCCTGATCTTCGGCGGCCTGATCCCCTATCTGTTCGGCGGCATCGCGATGACCGCGGTCGGCCGGGCGGCGGGTTCGGTGGTCGAGGAAGTCCGCCGCCAGTTCAAGGAAATGCCCGGCATCATGGAAGGCACGACCCGTCCGGACTATGGCCGCGCGGTGGACATGCTGACCAAGGCGGCGATTCGCGAGATGATCATCCCGTCGCTGCTGCCGGTTCTGGCGCCGCTGGTGGTCTATTTCGGCGTGCTGCTGATTTCCGGCAGCAAGGCCTCGGCTTTCGCGGCGCTCGGCGCTTCGCTGCTGGGCGTCATCGTCAACGGCCTGTTCGTGGCGATTTCGATGACCTCGGGCGGCGGCGCCTGGGACAACGCCAAGAAGAGCTTCGAGGACGGCTTCATCGACAAGGACGGCGTCAAGCACTTCAAGGGCAGCGAGGCCCACAAGGCCTCGGTGACCGGCGACACCGTCGGCGACCCCTACAAGGACACCGCCGGCCCGGCCGTGAACCCGGCGATCAAGATCACCAATATCGTCGCGCTGCTCCTGCTCGCCGTCCTCGCCCATCGCGGCATGTGAAGACGCAAGATCACGCGAGCGGTTGGCCTATGCCAGAGCGAGCGCGATAAAAAACAAACCCCGCGGATCGCCTCCGCGGGGTTTTGCTTTGCGGCCGGATGAATCGAAACCTTGTCGCCGGACGGGCAAGGACGCAATGGTGCGGGATGCCGCCCTGGCCCGAACGCCGGCCTTGGTCGACCCGACGGTCCAAGGCGGACGGTCGCAACGCCACTTTCCCCGGTTAGAGCGTTTCCCACCCGTCTTGGCGCAATCTGCCGAGGGGATTTTGCCCCGGCGCGGCGTCGCGCGGCTTAGCCGTGTCCGCGTCATACGGTTGAGCCGCCCGACGTAGCGGGCGGCCGTCGAAATGCAACCCGGAGGGCCAGCTGAAGACGCCGACAGTGTGCGTCGAACGGCTTGGCCGATGTGGCGCATCGGCCCGCGCCATTCTCCTGCCCTGTCGGCGTCTTGAGCTGGCGCAGGACGACCCGGTGTGAGAAATGCGGGCTAGGTCCGGATGGACAGGCTGTTGCAAGCTCACACCGGGCAGCGAATGCGATTTGACCCATCATCGTTATGACGCGCTGGCCTGCCAGTCGCCCCGCGCATTGCAGCAATATGTGGGGTCGCACAAAGCCTGAAGGGAACTAAAGACAAGGGCGCCGTTATCGTAAGCGCAATATCCAGTGATTCGCTCGGCAATGAGGAACATGTCATGGGGTCGATGCTGAAATCCATTGCGGCGTTCGGATTTTGCGGCGCTTTATTCGTCGCCTTTGTGGCGCCAACTGTGGCGCAGCAGCCCTCGGTCGTGGCGATCGACGTCGCGCTGGAGCCCGATGCGACGATGTTGCAGCATGCGCGGGCTGCGAACGCCCGCCTGTTGCAGGCATATCCGGAGGGCTTCGCGCTCGATGCGACGCATACGCCCCACATGACCCTGTTGCAGGCTTTCGTCGCGACGGCCGACCTTGATAAAGTCTATGAAGCGATCAATCAGGCTCTGGTAGGCGAAAAGCCAGCCGACTGGAAACTCGAGGCGTTCAAATATTACTACATTCCCTCGCCGCCGATTGGCCTTGCGGGAATCGTCGTCGAACCGACCGCGGATTTGCGCCGCCTGCAACAAAAAATCATCGCCGCCGTGGCCCCCTACACAGTCACGACCGGGACCGCCGCGGCCTTCGTCAGCGCCGAGGACGGCCGCGACATTCAGCCGTTCCTGCTCGATTATGTGGCCAAATTCGTGCAGATCGGCAGCGGCGAGAAATTCAATCCGCATGTGACGACGGGCGTCGCCACCATCAAATTCCTCGACGAAATGCTCGCGGAGCCGTTTGAGCCGTTCACGTTTTCGCCGGTCTCGGTATCGATCTACCAACTCGGCAGTTTCGGCGCGGCCCGCAAGCCGCTCGCGGCCTTTTCACTGAAACCCTGAAACGACGATCGCGAAAATCGTCCTGCGCCGCGCGACAGGACTCCACATGACCCGCGAAATGCCTCTCACCGCAATCAGTCGCGGCGCCTTGCTGTCGACGCTGGGGGCCTTGGCCGCTCCATGTTCGCCCGATTTTGCGCCGGTCGACGAGCGCATCGCCGCCTTCGACAATGACGGCGCGCTCTGGGTCGAAAAGCCGCGCCAGTTCAACTCGCCTTCGCTTTGGATCGCGTCAAGGCGCTCAGCGGCAATTCGTTGGCGCGCCAATGTATTGCTGCTTATGCTTAGCCTTAGAACTGGTACTTGAACTTGCCCATCTGGCTCATCAGGGTCTGGAGCAGGCGGCTCTCGCCGCCGCCCGTGACGGTCTTGTGCGTGGAGAAATCGACCACGCGGCCGTCCTCAAGTCCGTAATTGGCGGTGCGGACGACCTTCTTGTTGCTGTCGAAATAGACTGCGAAGACGCGCTGCTTGGTGATCTTCGCCGGCATGGCCGGTAACATCCGCTCGACCCGCTGGCTGATGTAGTACCAGGCTTCCATGCCGACCGTCGAGGTGGTGGACGGCGTCCCGAGCAGGACCAGCACCTGTTCGGCGGGCAAGCCGGGACGGATCTGGGCGATGGTCTGGTCGTCGAAGACATAGCCGCGATGAATGACGTTCTCATCGAGCGTGGAGCAGCCTGAAAGCGCGGCGAGGGGCAGGGCGACGGCGAGAGCGAGAAGACCGCCGGCAAGCGCCCCGCGCGGCTTGACCCGTCCCTTGCGCCCGTCAATCTTCGCCCGCATTCGCACTCTCCATCTGTCCCGGAAGTTTATAACCGTCGCCCTGGCCTATGACAAACGCGCGCGCAGCTCCGCCGCGGTCGGCTCTGGCTGACGCCAAAAGCTCCCGCAAATTTGCCCTTGCATCCAGCCGCGCACACGCCTACCCCCCGCTGACGGCAAAAGCAAGTCCGAGGCCGCGATTGAAACGGGCCGCCAACAAGTCTCGCGCGAGGGAGCAGCATGATTTTCGGTCTTTTCCGTAAAAATCCGCTGGAAGATCAGATCGCCGGCCTGCACCGGGCGATCGTCGCCCAAGCGCGCCTTCCGGCCTTTTTCCTGCCGCCCTATGGCGTCGCCGACACGTTCGAGGGACGCTTCGAAATCCTCACCCTCAACGCCGGGCTGGTCCTGCGGCGCTTGAGTCTCCTGCCCGAGCCGGGGCCTGAGCTTGCCCAATCCCTGTCCAACGCCATTTTTACGGGCTTCGACGACGCCTTGCGCGAAGTCGGCATATCGGATGTCGGCGTGCCCAAGAAAATGAAGAAGCTCGCCCGCGCCTTCATGGGACGCGGCGGGGCCTATTGGGAGGCTCATGCGCAGGGCGAGGCGGCGCTGGCCGAGGCCTTGGCGCGCAATGTCCTCGCCGGCCAGGGCGACGGCGCGTCGCTCGCCGCTTATTTTCTGCGCGCCAGGGCCTTGCTTGACGAAACGCCGCTCGACATCTTCATGCGTGGCGAGGCGCCTTTTCCGGCGCCCTGACGCCCGGCGACGAAAGACAAAAGGGAAAGCCATGACAGAAGCCTGTGTTCCGGCGGGACCGCCGCCCTTTTCCCGCCCGATCGCCGTCGAGACCGTCGGCGAAAAGGGGCTGCGCCTCGATTGGCAAGCGAGCGCGGCGGAATGCGCCGCGCTCGCCCAACAGGACGGGCTGGCGGCGCTGCGCGATCTGCGCGTCGAAGCCGAGGTCACGCGGCGCGGGCGCGACCGCTTCCTGGTCAAGGGCCGGGTGCGGGCGGTGGCGACGCAGAACTGCGTGGTGACGCTGGAGCCGTTCGACGCCGAAGTCGTGGAGTCGTTCGAAGTGGAATTCGCGCCGGAAGCCGAGGCCGAGGCGGCCTATGCCCGCGCCATGGCGGAGATCGAGGCGGCGCAGGACAAGGCGGCGGCGCTCGCCGCCCAGCCCGACCCGCCCGACCCGATCGTCAATGGCCGGATCGACCTCGGCGCCCTGGCGTCGGAATTCCTCGCGCTCGGGCTCGATCCTTATCCGCGCAAGCCCGGCGCCGGTTTCGATCCGATGATCGAGGACGCCGACGAACCGCCCTCGCCCTTCGCCGCCCTGGCGAAGCTGAAAAAGGAATGAACCCCCTGCCGTTTCAGGCCCAAGGGCTTGCCAAGCGCCGCGCAACGTCTATTGTCCGGCGCGCCAGAGCATGAGCCCGGAAACCGGATGCCGTTTTTCGGGAAAAATCATGCCCGAACTGCAATGTAGCCCCGCCGGACCCGGAGTTTGACAAGGAAATGGAAAAGCCTGTGCGGATTGCGCTGGACGCCATGGGAGGGGATTTCGGCCCCTCCGTCGTCGTTCCGGGCGCCGCCATGTTCCTGGAGCGCAATTCCGGCGTTCGTTTCCTGATCTTCGGCGACGAGGCGAAGATCGCGCCCCTTCTGAATGAGCATCCGCGGCTGAAGGCGGTGACCGAACTGCGCCACACCAGCGTCGCCGTGGGCATGGCGGACAAGCCGAGCCAGGCTTTGCGCACGACCCGCCGCCATTCCTCGATGTGGATGGCGGTCGAGGCGGCGCGCAACGGCGCCGCCGATTGCGCGGTTTCGGCCGGCAATACCGGCGCGCTGATGGCCATGTCGAAAATCTGCCTGCGCACCATGACCCAGATCGACCGCCCCGCGCTCGCGGCGCTGTGGCCCACCCTGCGCGGCCGCTCCATCGTTCTCGACGTCGGCGCGACCATCGGCGCCGACGCCCAGCATTATGTCGATCTCGCCATCATGGGCGCGGCCATGGCGCGCAGCCTGTTCGAGGTCGAGCGGCCGACCGTCGGCCTGCTCAATGTCGGGGTCGAGGAGGTCAAGGGCATCGAGGAGGTCAAGGCCGCCTCCCGCCTGTTGCAGGCGATCGACTCGCCGCTGCTCGACTATCGCGGCTTCGTCGAGGGCGACGACATCGGGCGCGGCACGGTCGATGTCGTGGTGACCGAAGGTTTTTCCGGCAATATCGCCCTCAAGACGGCCGAGGGCACCGCGAAGCAGATCCGCGCCTATCTCAAGCAGTCCTTGACCCGCAATTTGAAGAACAAGCTCGGCGCCTTCCTGGCGCGCGAGGCCTTCGAGGACCTGAAGGCGAAATTGTCGCCGCGCGAAGCCAGCGGCGCGGTGTTTCTCGGCCTGGACGGCGTGGTGATCAAAGCCCATGGCGGCGTGGACGCCGACAGCTTCTCCGGCGCGATCGAACTCGGCTCCAACATGGTCCGCCACGGATTATTGGAAAAGATCCGCGACATGATGACGCTCGCCGATGAACACGCCGCCGCGCTTGAGGGCGTCTCGGAGGCGGAGCGCGCGGACGCGCCGCCGCCCGACGCGGCTTGAGACGAGGATTGGAACCCCCCAATTGACGCAACAGACAAGAAAACTGCGCTCGGTGGTGAAGGGCGTCGGCTCGGCGCTGCCGCGCCACTGTGTGACGAACAAGGAGCTGGAAAGCCGGGTCGACACCTCGGACGCGTGGATCGTCCAGCGCACCGGCATCACCCAGCGCTATATCGCGGGCGAGGGCGAGACCACGGCGAGCCTCGGCGCCGAGGCGGCGCGCGCGGCCATGGCCCGCGCCGGCTGCGCGCCCGAGGACATCGACCTCATCATCTGCGCCACCTCGACGCCCGACCTGACCTTTCCCTCGGTTGCGACCATGATCCAGGCGGAGCTGGGCGTTCATGGCGGCGTCGCCTTCGATCTCCAGGCGGTCTGCGCCGGCTTTGTCTTCGCTGTCGCGACCGCCGACAAGTTCCTGACCTCCGGTTCGCACAAGCGCGCCTTGGTGATCGGCGCGGAGACCTTTTCGCGCATCCTCGACTGGCATGACCGCACCACCTGCGTCCTGTTCGGCGACGGCGCCGGCGCGCTGGTGCTGGAGGCCCAGGAAGGCGAGGGGACCAGTGCGGATCGCGGCGTCCTCGCCGCAAGGCTGCGCTCGGACGGGCGGCACAAGTCGAAACTCTATGTCGATGGCGGACCCTCGACCACCGGAACCGCCGGCTGTGTGCGCATGGAGGGCAAGGAGGTTTTCCGTTTCGCCGTCGGCAATGTCACGGATGTCATGGTCGATTCCTTCGCCGACGCCGGGCTGACGGCGGAAGATCTCGACTGGTTCGTGCCGCACCAGGCCAACCAGCGCATCATCGACGCCTCGGCGCAAAAGCTCGGGATCGCGCCGCAAAAAGTGGTGAAGACGGTGCAGTTGCACGGCAACACCTCGGCGGCCTCGATCCCGCTCGCGCTCAACGCGGCTTGCGAGGACGGTCGAATCAAGACCGGCGACCTGGTGATGATCGAGGCGATCGGCGGCGGCTTCACCTGGGGCGCGGCGCTGATCCGGTGGTGAGGGCGGTCCTGGAGGCGGCAGGAGGGAAAGGCCGTCTACGTAACATCCGCAATTTCCAAAATTACGTTAGAAAACCTTTGTTTATCGGATTATAATGTCCAGCATAGGCGCTTGGCCCGGGCGGCTGGGGATCGGAAAGCGAAATTTTTTCCGGGGGCTCGTTCAATGGCGACAGAAATTTTGCAGGCAAAAGCAGTTGAGATTCTTGCTCATCGGGTGGAAGACGGCGGAGATGAGCTTCGCAAGCATACAGTGACCCGCGCCGAACTGGCCGAGGCCCTGTTCCACCGCATCGGCTTGTCGCGTCTCGAATCCGCTCAACTGGTGGAAATGGTGATCGACGAGATCAGCGACGCGGTGCTGCGCGGAGAAAACGTGAAGCTTTCCGGTTTCGGAGCCTTCATCCAGCGGTCGAAGCGGGAACGCGTCGGGCGTAATCCCAAGACCGGCGTGGAGGCGACGATATCGCCGCGCAAGGTGCTGGTGTTCAAGGCTTCCCATATCATGCGCAATCGCATAAACCAGGGTTGAGGCCTGACTCGGACGGGCCGTCGCTTTGCCGGAGTCGGCGATGGACAAGACGCAGGACGCCTTTCGCACCATCGGCGAAGTCGCGGAGGAGTTGGATCTTCCCCAGCACGTCCTCCGCTTCTGGGAAACCAAGTTCAATCAGATCCGCCCGGTCAAGCGCGCCGGCGGCCGGCGCTATTACCGGCCCGATGATGTGCGCCTCGTCGCCGCGATCCGGGTCCTGCTCTACAGCGAGGGTTATACGATACGCGGCGTCCAGCGCCTGCTGAAAGAGCAGGGCGCGAAGGCCCTGATCGCGGCGTCGCGGGCCGGCGGGCGCGGCCTGCCGCCGCCCCCCGCGGACAGCGCCGAGCACAGGCCGGAGCTGGAGCCCACGCCAGCGGAATTGGCCGAGGAATTCGCCGGCGACGCTGAATTCTCGGTCCCGACCAGACTTTCACCGCAGGACCGCCATCGCATGGAAGCCATTCTGGCCGAACTGGTCGAGGGCGCGCGCATCCTCGAAGCCGCGCGGCGAATGCTGACTGCGCGGCGCCGTTTTTTTGCCGCCGTGGCGTTGCCAGCCCCGAAAGCCTTCTCTATAAGGCGGGCAGTCGGAGTGTGGCGCAGTCCGGTTAGCGCACTAGTCTGGGGGACTAGGGGTCGTGGGTTCGAATCCCGCCACTCCGACCATTCATCTGTTTGATTTGGTTGTAAAAAAAGCCGCTCCTTGTGGGGCGGCTTTTTGCTGTTTTGGGAACGAAAGGGAGCCGGAATTCCGGATCGTGCGCGAAAAGTCCCGGAAAAGTCCCGAAGAATGTTCTGGTGGCGTTTAGGTCGCCGGCTTCGATGGGTTGGCGCTGTCGATGGGGGTCGAAGCCGCCCCACCTTTCGCGTTCGCGCTCTGCAGTCTGTTTTTCAATTCCGGCAGAACGCCCGCAGGCGTCACGCGTTTCGTCTAAGTTTCGGTCTGTTCATGGCTCATGAGCGACGCACGATTTTGATCGGCGCCATCGGGTGACCCGAGCGCAGGGCGATTTCCCGATCCTGCGCTTCAAGAAAGGCCCGGGCCGGTTCGTCGCCATCGAGGCCGCCAAGAATTTCCTTCGGAACGCGCCGGTTTGAACGTGCGGCGCCATCTTCGTATGTGACGTCGAACAACACAAATTCGCTCTTCGAAGCATTTTTGCGCGCCATATTTTCAGATCTCCGCTTCGCCGAAGGCAGATTCGACCGAGAAGTTCATCGCGACGGAACGCCGCGCGTTTCAAACTCAAGGAGATGGCTTCGCTGCGCCGAAGGCCGTCGCCGCAGGCCGCTGCGAAGCGCGCGGGGCCTTGCGCTTGGGCTTTGGCAGCAGGCCTTCATGCTGCGCTTTCTTGCGCGCCAGCTTGCGCGCCCGCCGAATGGCTTCGGCGTCTTCGCGCACGCGCTTCTCCGAGGGCTTCTCGTAAGAGCGTCGCTGTTTCATTTCACGAAAGAGACCTTCACGCTGCATTTTCTTCTTCAGCACGCGAAGCGCCTGCTCGACATTGTTGTCGCGAACCAATACCTGCACGAATTATCCGATCTTTGCATTCGAGGGATGCGCTACCGGCCCGATGACGGCGATGCGAAGCGCGCGAACAGCCGCCAGAACGACTGCCGCCGCAGCGAAAAACGATTATTTGGAGATGCGCAGGGAACTCCGTGTTCGACCGTCGAACGACCCTATCGTCGTCCTATACGGTATGGCGTGGGGATTGGCCAGCGACGAAAATAAAACCTCGCCCGGTTTGAGACGTTCTTGAACGCTGACAAGAGAAAATCGAGTTTTCGCCCGGCGGTTGGCGCGCAGGCGGGCGGTTTAATGCTCCCGCGTCCTTTTTTTATGAACTCCACGATATCGATCAACACCCGACAGAGCGCGTCCGCGCTCTGCATTCATCGCGCGTGCAGGAAAGAACGGTCCATGAATCCGGGAACCGTCGACGGATTCAACGCCGGCAAGGGCTGCGCCGTCGTCATCCGGACGTCGCCCAGGACGCTCGGCCGTTCGCCAAGGGCGAGATTGGCCGTGACGATGGTCAAGGCGCGCTCGTAAAGCCGGCTGATCAAATGGACGCGGAGCTGGCCGCCCGCTCGCGCCCTATGGCCTGGTCGTCATTTTGCCTTCCGCGAAGGTCACACGGCCCGGGAAAGACGGGAAGCGTCCCCCATCTTGGCCGGCGCGGACTGTCCCCCGCGTCTCGGGCCGCTCACACTGACATCACGCGCGTTTTTCGTCGGCGTCTTCCTGCCGCGCCGCCTTCATACGCCGATCGGCCGGCGTAAATCCAGCGTGGTCGGGAAATCGCCGGTCGCTTCCTGCGCCGGGAGCCAGATGCGTCCCGGCGTGTGGCCGTGGTCCTGGAAGCGGGCGAGGCGGCGGGCCTCGGCTTCGTAGCTGTTCACCGGGAAGGTCTCGTAATTGCGCCCGCCGGGATGGGCCGAATAATAGACGCAGCCGCCAAGCGATCTCTTGCTCCATTTGTCGATGATGTCGAAGGTCAGGGGCGCATGGGGCCAGATCGTCGGGTGGTAGCCGGAATGGGGCTGCCACGCCTTGAAGCGCACGCCGGCCACCGCCTCGCCGCGTCTGCCGGTGGAATTGAGCGGCAGGGGTCGGCCGTTGCAGGTCACGACATGGCGGGCTTCGTTGAAGCCTTCGACGCGGACCTGCAAGCGCTCGACCGAAGAATCGACATAGCGCACCGTGCCGCCGACCGCGCCCTCCTCGCCCATGACATGCCAAGGCTCCAGAGCCTGCCGGATCTCGAGCTTCACGCCGGAATGTTCGACCTGGCCGTAGAAGGGGAAGCGGAATTCATATTGGGCGCGATACCATTCCTCGTCGAAGTCATAGCCGGCGCGGCGCAGGTCTTCGAGCACGTCGAGAAAATCTTCCCGGACATAATGCGGCAGCATGAAGCGGTCGTGCAGGCTCGTGCCCCAGCGCGCCAGTTCGCCCTCCTGCGGCTCGCGCCAGAACCACGCCACCAGGGCGCGCAGCAGAAGCTGCTGGGCGAGCGACATGCGCGCGTCGGGCGGCATTTCGAAGGAGCGGAATTCGACGAGGCCCAGCCGCCCGGTCGGGCCGGAGGGCGAATAGAGCTTGTCGATGCAGATTTCGGCGCGATGGGTGTTGCCGGTGACGTCTGTCAGCAGGTTCCGGTAGAGCCGGTCCACCAGCCAGGGCGGAATGAAACCCTGGCCCGGCCCGGGCGTATGGCTGAGCGCGATCTCCATCTCGTAGATCGTGTCGTGGCGCGCCTCGTCGATGCGCGGCGATTGCGAGGTCGGGCCGATGAACAGGCCGGAGAACAGATAGGACAACGAGGGGTGGCGCTGCCAATAGACGATGAGGCTTTTGAGCAGGTCCGGCCGGCGCAAGAACGGCGAATCGTCGGGCGTGGCGCCGCCGATGACGACATGATTGCCGCCGCCGGTGCCGACATGGCGCCCGTCGATCATGAATTTTTCCGTGCCGAGCCGCGTCAGCCGCGCCTCTTCGTAGAGCGTCGTGCTGATCTCGACCAGTTCGTCCCAATTGTCGGATGGATGGACATTGACCTCGATCACGCCGGGATCGGGCGCGACGCGGATGACTTGCAGACGCCAGTCGAGCGGCGGCGGATAGCCTTCGACATGGACCGGCAGGTCGAGGTCTTTCGCCGTCTCCTCGACCGCCGCCAGCAATTCGAGATAATCCTCCAGAAAACCGACCGGCGGCATGAAGACATGCAAGCGCCCGTCGCGCGGCTCGACGCTGATCGCCGTGCGCACTTCGGACGAAGTGTTTTGAAGCTGCTGGCTCCAGACCTGCTGGTCGGGCGTCACCGCGCCGCGCCGGTATTTCTGGGCGATGGCCTCGGCCTTGGGCAAAGGCAGGCGCGGCTCGGTCGGGTCCTGTTCCACGACGAAGGGATAGGCGCTCTGAGGCACATAGGGCAGCGACGACAGCGGCAGGCGGAAGCCGACCGGCGAATCGCCGGGGGTCAGAAAAATCGCGCCGCGCCGCAACGGCCATTTCTGGCTGATCCAGCTGCGGGTCTGGGTTGGCGCGTTCCAGCGCTGCACCGGCAGGACGAATCCGGCGGGTACGTTCAGGCCGTGGTTGAACACTTTCGCGAAGCGGGCGCGCTCCTCCGGCTCGGCGAGCTTGCTGTCGCCGGGCGTGACATTCATCGGCAGGTCCGATTCCTTGAGAATCCATTGCGCCGGATCCTCATAGGCCGGCGTGACGTAGTCTTCTGGAATCATGAGCTTTTCGGCAACGGTGGCGCAGAAGAGTCGCGCCTGTTCCGGCGTCGCCGTTTTTTCCGGATTTTCGCGCGCGATCAGATTGACGTCGCGCCAGATCGGTTCGCCGTCCTTGCGCCAGTAAATGGAAAAGGTCCAGCGCGGCAGGCTCTCGCCCGGATACCATTTGCCCTGGCCATAATGCAGAAAGCCATTTGGCGCGAATTTTTCGCGCAGGCGCCGCGTCAGGTTGTCGGCGACGGCGCGCTTGGTCGGGCCGACGGCTTCGGTGTTCCATTCCGGCGCCTGGTAATCGTCGATCGAGACGAAGGTCGGCTCGCCACCCATGGTCAGGCGCACGTCCTGCGCGCGCAGATCGGCGTCGACCTTTTTGCCGAGCGCGTCGAGCGCATGCCAGGCCTCGTCCGAGAAAGGCGCGGTGACGCGCGGCTTTTCGTCGAGACGTTCGACCGTCATTTCGAAAGCGAAATCTCCGCGGGCGTCGCCGGTATAAGAACCTTCGATCGGCGCGGCTGAGGAATAATGCGGCGTGGCGGCGAGCGGCAGATGACCTTCGCCGGCGAACAGGCCGGCCGTCGGATCGAGGCCGATCCAGCCGGCGCCGGGAATATAGACTTCGGCCCAGGCGTGCAGATCGGTGAAATCGTGATCGGTTCCCGAAGGCCCGTCGAGCGATTTCACGTCGGGCGCGCAACTGGATCAGATAGCCGGAGACGAAACGCGCGGCGAAGCCGAGATGGCGCAGGACCTGGACCAGCAGCCAGCCGCTGTCGCGGCACGAGCCCGAGGCGAGGCTGAGCGTCTCTTCCGGCGTCTGCACGCCAGGCTCCATGCGCACGACATAGGTGGTCTTCTGATGCAGGTCCTGGTTCAGCCAGACCAGGAAATCGACCGTGGCGCTCTTTTCGCGCGGGATCGTATCGAGGTATTTTTGCAGCAGCGGCCCGGCCGGTTCGGCGCCGACATAGGCCGAAATGTCCTTGGTGAGCGACTCCGCATAAGCAAAGGGGAAGGTCTGGGCGTATTCCTCGATGAAGAAGTCGAACGGATTATAGACCGCCATTTCGGCGATCAGATCGACTGTGATCGAAAACACGTCGGTCGGCTCGGGAAAGACCAGCCGCGCCAGATAATTGCCGTGCGGGTCCTGCTGCCAGTTGATGAAATGGTTGTGCGGCTCGATCTTCAACGAATAAGCCGTGACCGGCGTCCGGCAATGCGGCGCCGGACGCAGCCGGACGATCTGCGGCCCGAGCGAAACCGGACGGTCGTAGGAATAGCGGGTGGAATGGTGAAGCTTGGCGAGAATGGCCATGGCGGCGAAAGCCTTTTCGGTATGGCGGCTGTGCCCTTTATGAAGGCGTCAGCGCATGCCTGTCACGTCTTTAAAGCAGCCTTTTCGCCTTGCGGAAAGGCGCGCCGCCCAGGAAACGGTCGCCTCATCCGAAGGTCGGCGGCGCGGATTCGGAAGGGACGGGGATGACGTCCACGGCGACATCGACGTCCTGGTCGCCCGAGGACAGGATAACGCCGTCGATTGGGGAAATGTCGGCGTAATCGCGGCCCTCCGCCAGAATGATATGGTCGTCCCCGACCGCGATCTTGTTGGTCGGGTCGAGGCCGACCCAGCCGTCGAGCGGGCCGCACCAGACCGCGACCCAGGCGTGGGTGGCGTCGGCGCCCTCCAGCCGTTCCTTTCCCGGCGGCGGCACGGTGCGCAGATAGCCGCTGACATAGCGCGCCGGCAGGCCGATTCCGCGCAGGCCGGCGATCATGATGTGGGCGAAATCCTGGCAGACGCCCTTCTTCTTCGCAAAAGCCTCGCCGAGCGGAGTCGAAACCAAAGTCGCCTTGGGATCGTAATCGAAATCCTCCCAGATGCGCTCCATCAGCTCGCTCGCGCCGTCGAGAATCTGCCGACCGGGGGCGAAACTTTTTTGCGCATAGGCGACCACCTGCTCGTCGAGCGTGACCACCCGGCTCGCATAGACGAAATGGGCGGGCGATTGCGGCCCGAGATCGTTGACGGAAAAAGCGTACTCGCGCACGTCCTCCCAGATCGCCGTCGCCGCCGGCGTCACGGGCCGGGACACGGCGATGCGCGCCCGCGCCGTCACCGCAAGCTCCCGATGTTCGGATTCGACGCGGACGATCTCGAAATCGTTGCCGAAGAAGTCCTGGCGCCGGATGCGACGGGCGGCCGGCGGATCGATGTCGATCGATACGTCGATCACCTTCTGCCCGGCGCGGCTGGTCGGCCGCAGGCGCAGGGCGCAGAGCGAATAGGCGACCGGCGCCTCGTAGCTGTAGGTGGTGACGTGCCTGATGTCGTAGATCACGCGAGCCCCACTTGCTTCTCGGCCCGCGCGGCGTTGGCGCCTTGCAGGAAATAGCGCGCGGCGA
The DNA here is from genome assembly GCA_963727035.1 of uncultured Pseudomonadota bacterium. GTDB lineage: Bacteria > Pseudomonadota > Alphaproteobacteria > Rhizobiales > Beijerinckiaceae > Rhodoblastus. The sequence goes on from CAVSEY010000029.1 coordinate 211,273, forward strand.
TCGCGTCGGCGAGGGCCATCAACCGGCGCTCGATCGACAGGACGAAATCAGCTGGTGACGCTGGACGCCACCCTGGTCTGCAGATCGGCCTGAACCTCGATCGCGATGCGGCTCGGCGCCTCCAGCATGCCGTCGAATTTCAGCACCGGCAAAGTCGCGATATGTTCGGCGAGCCTTTCGGTCTGGAAGGCGACCGAGCGCGGGTTGAAGGGATCGAGCAGGGCCATGTCGCGCAGGGGATTGGGCGCGACGCCCACGATATAGCGCGAGCGATAGGTGATCTGGGAATCGATCAGTTCGAGCAGCACGTCGAAATCGGAGGCCTGGGCCTGCTCCATGCCGAAGAACCGCACGTAGGCGCAGGTGTTGACGCTGCGCTCCAGCCGCCGGCCCATTTCCAGAAAACGCCAGCCGGCGACGCGGTTCATGTTCTCCTGCGCGAGGCCGGAGATGCTCGCCACCGCCTGCAAGGCCTTGTCCGTCAACTCCAAAATCTCCGGCTCGTCGAGCGGCGCGCGGCCGTCTTCGAGTTTCTGGCTGAGATCGACGATGATGCGCCAGGCGTCGCTCGACAGGCGCTCGCGAATGGTGGAGGCCGTGCGCTGGGAGGCGCGGGCGAGCGCGACCGCCGAGCCGTTCTCGTCCACATTGAACATGGCGGCGTTGAGAAAAGCCTGCGCCGTCAGCGCGGTCTTGGGCTTGGCGGGGACCGCGCCCCAGTCGGTAAGAAATTTGCGCAGGCGCTGGATGGTCGCCGCGCCTTCCCGATAGAGGTCCTCGTTCTCGATGGCGCGGCGCGCCAGGCAGCGGACGAGACGCAGGGTCGCCTCGGCGCGTTCGATGTAGCGGCCGAGCCAGAACAGATTGTCGGCGGCGCGGCTCGGCAGGTTGCCCATGATGCGCCGGATCGAGACCGCGTCGGCGCGCGGCAGCAGGGTCGTCTGCTCGACCGGGCGGTTGGCGGCGATCCAGACGTCGGCGGTCTGCACGCCCGCGCCCATGGCGACCGCGCGAGAATCCACGCGGTCGGAAACGCGGCAGAAGCCCCCCGGCATGACGTGGAACCTGCCATCCGCCCCGACCGCGGCATAGACGCGCAGCACGAAGGGGCGCGGCTCCAGCCTGTCCTCCGTCCAGACCGGCGTGGTCGAGAGCCGGACCACCTCCTGGCCGACGAAATCCGCGCCGCGCTCGCGGATCGCGGCGGCGAGCGCGGCGCGGCGCCCTTCGCTCAGTTCGCCGGCGATGACCGAGCGGCCGAGGAAAGCGCGCGACCGCGCGCCATTGAAGGCCGGCGCGATCGCCATGTCCTGCAGGCGGTCGAGCACATATTCGCGCTCCGCCTCCTGCCCGCACCACCAGGTCGCGATATTGGGCAGGATCAGCTTCTCGCCGAGCAGGCGGCCGGCGAGATTGGCCATGAAGCCGAGCAGCGCGGGCGTCTCGGCGACGCCCGCGCCAATGGCGTTGGCGACCGCCACATTGCCCTCGGCGGATGGTTTCGATCAGGCCCGGCACGCCGAGCCGCGAGCCGCCTTTCAGCTCCAGCGGATCGGCGAAGTCGGAATCGATGCGCCGCCAGATCACGTCGGCGCGCTTGAGGCCGGCGATGGTGCGGATATGGACCTGGCCGTCGCGCGCGACGAGGTCGGCGCCCTCGACCAGGACGAAGCCGAGATAGCGGGCGAGATAGGCCTGTTCGTAATAGGTCTCGCTGTAGGGGCCGGGCGTATGCAGGCAGATGCGCGGATCGGAGCGGTTGGCCAAAGCGGCGAGGCCGGCCTGGAATTCCTGGAAGAAGGGCGCGAGGCGCCGCACGTTCAACTCGCGATAGATGTTCTGGAAGGCGCGCGACAGGTTGAGGCGGCTTTCCAGCGCATAGCCCAGGCCCGACGGCGCCTGGGCGCGATCGTTCAAGATCCACCATTGGCCGTCCGGCCCGCGGCCGATATCGGCGGCGTAAAGGCTCAAATATCGGCCGCCGGGCGGGCGCACGCCGATCATCGGATGGAGGAAATCGGCGCTGCCGGTCACCGCCGCGGCGGGCAGCACGCCGCCGGAGATCAGTTCGGCCTTGCCGTAAAGATCGGCGAGCAGGCTCTCGAAAACTTCGGCGCGCTGGGTGACGCCGGCTTCGATCACCGCCCAGTCCTGCTCGGAGATCAGCAGCGGCAGATGGCTGAGCGGCCAGGCGCGGTCCACCGTTTCGCCATAGGCGCGATAGGAGACGCCCTGTTCGCGGATATTGCGCTCGACGGTCTCGAAACGCCGCGCGACATCCTCGCCGCCAAGCTCCGCGAGCTTGGCGAAAAACTCCAGCCAATGGCCGCGCGGGCGTCCGTCGGCGCCGATGAACTCGTCCGGAACGCCGACGAGCGGCCGATAGGCCGCGGTCATCTCCACCAGTCTTTTCGCCTTGGCTTTCGCCGCGCTCACCGGCGTCGGTCCAGGCATCGCTCCCCCTGATTGCGCTCCACCGGCGGCGAATTCCGGCTGTCGGCGCGCAGGATGATAACGGTTGGCCGCAAAAATCCAGAATTAAAAAGCAGCGCTCCAGCCCATATTTTTAGCCGGCTCGACCGTTTTGACAAAGTCGCGGCCTGTCGGGCCGGCTGCCGACGCCCGACTCGGCGCAGGCCGCAAGGGCGGAAAGAAGGGTTCCGAGGCAGGGGCCGGTCGAAGGCCCGCAGGCTGCCGGACGATAGACTTTCGACCATTCGTGCTTAATTTTTGTGCAACCTCGGCAAACTAATCGTCCATTCGCCTCTTATGGGGCGCGACGCAAAAAATTTGGGCTGTCAAATGGCGCTCGGCGGCATTTACTCTATTCTAAAGCGCAGGCGATCCGGGCTTTCCGTCTGTCGGGACAGAGTTGGACGGCCTGCGCGCGAGCGCTGCGGAGACTGCCGGACATGACTTTCCAAAAGGCGATCGAGCCGATGACCGCGCCCTGTTTCGACGAAATGAATGGCGCAGAATTCGGGCGCCACGAGGCGCCGCGCGCGCTTTACAGCCGCATCGCGCGCTGGCTGGAAAGCTCGCCGCCCGGACTGCTCGATTCCCGCCGCCAGCAGGCGGAATTGCTGTTCCGCCGCATCGGCATCACCTTCGCCGTCTATGGCGACAAGGAGGCCGCCGAGCGGCTGATCCCCTTCGATATCATTCCCCGCCTGCTCGGCCACGACGAATGGCGGCGGCTCGAGGCCGGGCTGATCCAGCGCGTCAAGGCGCTGAACATGTTCCTGACCGATGTCTATGGCGCGCAGGAAATCATCCGCGCCGGCCTCGTGCCGGAGGACCTGGTGTTCCGCAATCCGGCCTATCGCCCGGAAATGCAGGGCCGCCGCGTCCCGCACGACATCTGGACCCATATCGCCGGCATCGACGTCATCCGCCTGGACGACCAGGATTTCTATGTCCTGGAGGACAATTGCCGCACGCCCTCCGGCGTCTCCTACATGCTCGAGAACCGCGAGATGATGATCCGGCTCGCGCCGGATCTCTTCGCCGATCATCGTGTCCTGCCGGTCGAGAATTATCCCGACGCGCTGCTCGCCTCGCTGCGCTCGGTCGCGCCGCCCCATTGCCCGGGCGAGCCCAGTATCGTGGTGCTGACGCCCGGCCAGTACAATTCGGCCTATTACGAACATTCCTTCCTTGCCGACAAGCTCGGCGTGGAACTGGTCGAAGGCCGCGACCTCGTGGTCACGGACGACGTGGTCTATATGAGGACCACCGAAGGGCTGAAAAGGGTGGACGTGATCTATCGCCGGGTGGACGACGATTTCATCGATCCGCTGGCGTTCCGCCCCAATTCCGCGCTCGGCGCGGCGGGGCTCATGGGCGCCTATCTCGCCGGCAATGTCACGCTCGCCAACGCCATCGGCGCGGGCGTCGCCGACGACAAGGCGATCTATACTTACATGCCGGAGATCATCCGCTTCTATCTCGGCGAGGAGCCGAAGCTCAAGAATGTCGCGACCTGGCGCTGCCGCGAGCCGGACGCGTTGAAATATGTGCTCGACCACCTGTCCGAACTGGTGGTCAAGGAGGTCAACGGCTCCGGGGGCTATGGCATGCTGGTCGGGACCCCACGCGAGCAAGGAGCAGATCGAGGTCTTCCGCCGGAAACTCAAGGCCGCGCCGGAAGGCTTCATCGCCCAGCCGACCCTGTCGCTTTCGACCTGCCCGACCTCGTTTTCCAACGGCGTCGCGCCGCGCCACGTCGATCTTCGGCCTTTCGTGCTTTCGGGCGCCGATGGCGTGCGCATCGTGCCCGGCGGCCTCACCCGCGTCGCGCTCAAGGAGGGCTCGCTGGTGGTCAATTCGAGCCAGGGCGGCGGCACCAAGGACACCTGGGTTCTTGAGACCGACGCCGCCACGCACTGAAGCCGGAACGTAAGCCCCGCAGCCTTTTCGCCTGAGACCGCCCATGCTCGCCCGCACCGCCGACAATCTCTTCTGGGTCTCGCGCTATCTGGAGCGCGCCGATTTCCTCGCCCGCCTGATCGAGGCCTCCAGCCGCATCGCGGCCCTGCCCACGGCCTATGCCGCGGCGCAGGACGAGTGGAAAAGCGTGCTGATGTCCTCCGGCGCCGACGAGACCTTTTTCGACCATTTCGACACCGCGGACGAGGCCAATGTCGTCGCCTATCTCGCTTTCGACGAGCGCAATCTGTCGAGCATCCGCAATTGCATCGAATTCGCGCGCACCAACGCCCGCGCGGTGCGCACGGCGCTCACCGTCGAAATGTGGGAGGGGATCAACAGCGCCTGGCTGGAGCTGAAGAAATTCGAGGCGGCGCATGAAGAACACGGCCGCATCGACCGCGAGGAGATGATCGGCTTCCTCGATTACGTCAAGACCACGTCGAGCCTCTATGACGGCTCGGGCTATCGCTCCATGCTGCGCAACGACGCCTATTATTTCTCGCGGCTCGGCGTCTATGTCGAACGCGCCGACAACACCGCCCGCGTGCTCGACGTGAAATATCACGTCCTGCTGCCCGAGCAGGAGACGGTCGGCGGCACGGTCGATTATTTCCAGTGGTCGGCGATCCTGCGCTCGGTTTCGGCGCACACCGCCTATCATTGGGTCTATCGCGAGAGCATCAAGCCGTGGAATGTCGCGGACCTCCTGATCCTGCGCCCGGAAATGCCGCGCTCGCTCATCGCCTGCTACGACAATATCGTGCGCTTCCTCGACGCCATAGCGGCCCAGTATGGCCGCCAGGGCGCCTCCCAGCGCCACGCCCGCAACGTGAAGCGCCGGCTGGAGGGCGCCTCGATCGGCGAGGTCTTCCAGTCCGGCCTCCACGAATTCGTGGACGAGTTCGTGAACGAGAACAACCGGCTCGGTTCGGAAATCACCGAGCAATATCTGATCGGATAGACTTCCGCTTCCGTTTCGGGGAAAATTCCGCTCCATGCGCGCTTCAATTCAATTTCGGCTCCATGTCGCCTATGCCGAGCCGGTTCGCGGCCTGAACCAGATTCTGCGGCTCACGCCGCGCGGCTTCGACAGCCAGGAGGTCAGGGACTGGCAGGTCGACGTGCTGCCGGACGCCACTCTGCGGCGCGGCGAGGACGCCTTCGGCAATATCGTCCACGCCTGTTCGCACGACGGCCCGCTCGACAGCGTGACGGTCACGGCGGAAGGCGTCGTCGAAACCCATGACGCCGCCGGCGTCCTGCGCGGACTGGCCGAAAAATTCCCGCTCGACGTCTTCCTGCGCGATGCGCCGCCGACGCACGCCGACGAGGAACTCGCCGCCTTTGCGCGCGACGCGATGGCCAATGAAGACGATCCGCTCGGGCGCATGCATCTTCTGATGGGCGCGCTGCACAAGACCCTGGCCTTCGCGCCGGGCGAGACCGAGGCCCCGCGGCCGGCGGCTGAGGTTTTCAAGGCGCGCGCCGGTTCGGCGCGCGAACTGGCGCAGGTCTTTGTCGCGGCGGCGCGGGACTTAAGCGTTCCGGCGCGCTTCGTTTCCGGCTTCTACCTCGGCGCCGACGAGGTGGGCGAGGCAGGCCCGCATCACGCCTGGGCGGAAGCCTTCGTCGATCCGATCGGCTGGATCGGCTTCGATCCCGCGGTCGGCTTTTGTCCGCGCGATCAGCATCTGCGCCTTGCCACAGGGCTCGATTATTTCGCCGCGGCGCCGCGGCGCGCCGTCGGCCTCACCGCCGCCCGCGAGGAAAAGCGCGTCGCCCTGACCGTGGACGCCGGCCGCCAGGCGAGCTGGCAGACCCAGCAATGAAAACGGCCGATCCGCCGCCTTCACGCCTTTAGAGCGCGTTCGGAAATCACGGAATCGAACGCGCCCTGTTGTTTCATTGTCTTGACGCATATTCTGGTCTGAAAAGTCGATCAACTTTTCGGGAATATGCTCTACCCGTTGGTGGAAAAACCCGGATAGAGCGTCATGCCGCCATCGACGAAAATGGTCGATCCGACGATATAGTCGGTATGGTCCGACGCCAGCCAGACCGCGACATGGCCGATGTCCTCCGGCTCGCCGATGCGGCCATAGGGGACGAGCTCCATCAGCTTGTCATAGGCGTCCTGCGTGTCCCACGCCGAGGTGTTGATCGGCGTGCGGATCGCGCCCGGCGCGATGGAGTTGACGCGGATGCGATGCGGCGCGCATTCCTGGGCGAGGCTTTCCATCAATTGCATGATCCCGCCTTTCGACGAGGCGTAATTGACATGGCCCGCCCAGGGGATCGTCTGGTGGACCGAACTCATGCAGATGATCTTGCCGGCGGAGCGCGAGATTTCGGGCCTGACGCCGCGGCGCTTGAACTCGCGGATCGCCTCGCGGGCGCAGAGGAATTGCCCGGTGAGGTTGACGCCGATCACCTTGTTCCATTGCTCCAGCGTCATCGCGTCGATCGAGGAATCGCGTTGCAGGCCGGCGTTGGCGACGACGATGTCGAGCGTGCCGAAATCGGCGATCGCCTGTTTGAACATGGCATCGACCTCGCCCTCGTCGGCGACGTCGGCCTTGTAGGCGGCGGCTTTCACGCCCGCCTTTTTCAAGCCTTCCACGACTTCATTGGCTTCGTCGTCGCCGACGACATAATTGATCGCGACATCCGCGCCGGCGTCGGCGAAGGCGAAGGCGACCGCCTTGCCGATGCCCGAATTGGCGCCGGTGACGAGCGCCTTCTGGCCGGCGAGCAGCTTGGGAAGCTTCGGCAGCGGCGGCGCCTGGGTCGTCGATGAGGAATTCATGAATGGGCCTCCTGAGGCTTGTGTTGGCGGATTGAAGCAGGCTTCGTTGCCGGGCTCGACTGTTCAGGCGTCCGGGTCTGCGGTTTTCGTCGTGGTCAGGCGCGCGTTGGTCGCCGAGGCCGGCTCGGCCCGCGCGCCGCTGCCCCGGGCGAGCGGGGCGAACAGCACGGCGGCCAGTCCGGTCCAGCCGGTCTGGTGCGACGCGCCAAGGCCGCGTCCGTTGTCGCCATGGAAATATTCGTAGAAAAGATTCAGGTCGCGGAACGCCGGATCCTCGTCGAAACGCGGATAGGCGCGCTGGTAGGGCCGCTTGCCGTCGGCGCCGCGCAGGAACAGGGCTTGCAGGCGGCGGGTCAGTTCATCGGCCGCGCCGCACAGGTCGGTGACGACGCCCGATCCGGTCGGCGCCTCGATGCGGAACTGGTCGCCGTAATAGAGGTCGAGTTTGCGCAAGGCCTGAATCAACAGGGCGTTTATCGGCATCCAGACCGGCCCGCGCCAGTTGGAATTGCCGCCGTAAATGCGGGTCCGTCCTTCGCCCGGCTCGTAATCCAGGGTGAAGGCGTGGCCGGCGAGCTCCATGGTGAACGGGTGGGCCGCGTGAATTTTCGAGACCGATCGCAGGCCATAGGGCGACAGGAACTCGTCCTCGCTCAGCGCGCGTTCGAGCGTGGCGGTCAGGCGGCGCCAGCGCAGCAGCGACAGCAGGCGGTAGCCCTTGTCGTTGGGCGCGCGCCAATCCGACACCAGCCGCGCGAGGTCGGGCCTATGTTCGAAATACCAGTCCATGCGCCGCCTGAACTGCGGCAGGCGTTTGAGGAAGTCCTCGTGCACGACCTCGGTCGCAAAGATCGGAATGAGGCCCACCACCGAGAAAATGCGGATTGGCCGCGGCTTCTGTCCGGGCAGCCGCAGCATGTCGAAATAGAACTGCTCTTCGTCGTCCCACAGGCCGTTGTCGCCGCGGTCGGGCGCGCCATGGAGCGCGGCGGCGATCTCCAGGAAATGCTCGAAGAATTTTGTCGCGAGGTCTTCATAGACGGGATTGACCAGAGCGATTTCGAGCGCGATGCGCATCATCGACAGCGAAAAGGCGGCGGCCCAGGCGGTGCCGTCGCACTGGTCGAGCTGGGCGTCGTCGGGCAGCTTCTCGCGCATGTCGAACAGGCCGATATTGTCGAGGCCCAGGAAGCCGCCCTGGAAGATGTTGCGTCCGCCGGCGTCCACGCTGTTGACCCACCAGGTAAAGTTCAGAAGCAGCTTGTGGAAGATGCGTTCGAGAAAGACGATGTCGCCGATCCCGGTCGCCTTGCGGTCGATCTCGTAGATTTGCAGTGCGGCCCAGGCGTGGACGGGCGGATTGATGTCGTTGAAATCCCATTCATAGGCGGCCAGCCGGCCGTTGGGATGCTGGCAGCGCGACTGGGTGAGGAGCGTGAGCTGGCTCTTGGCGAAGGCGGGGTCGATCAGCGCGAACGTGACGGCGTGGAAGGCGAGATCCCAGGCGGCGAACCAGGGATATTCCCAGGAATCGGGCATGGACAGGATGTCGCCGGGCTGGTCGGGATCGACGTCGCCGAGCACGAGGTGCCGCCAGTCGCTATTGCGGCCGTCGCGGCGCGCCGGCGGCGGCGGCGGGCTGGGTGGGGTCGCCCTCCAGCCAGCGCCGCACGTCATAGCCATAGTATTGCTTGCACCACAGCATGCCCGCGAAGGCCTGACGCTGCACGAGGCGCTGGTCGGCGCCGGCGACGCCCGATTGACGCGCGGCGTAGAATTCGCCGGTCTCGGCGATGCGGTCGGCGAAGCATGCGTCGAAATCGGCGAAAGGGTCGTTCTTTGCCGGCTTGCGCAGCCGCGCGCGCAGGACGGTCGAGCCGCCGGGCGCGATCTCCAAATTCGCGTGGAAGGCCGCCTTGGTGCCGGTCCTGTCGGGATTGACGGCCTCCGCGCGGCCGCCGACGACAAAATCGTTGATCGCGTCCTTGGGATGGCCCTGCATGGCGGCGCCATGGAGGCGCCGGGCGTTGGTTTCGTTGTCGCAGAACAGCGCGGCTTCGACGCCATCGCAGGCGAATTCGAATTCTTCGCCCTTGGCGGTGGTCAGCGCGATCCGGCCGTTGGCGCCGGCGCGCAGGACCGGCTTTTTCGCCGCGCCCGACCATGACCAGCGGTTGCGAAACCAGATGTGCGGCAGGACGTGGAGAACCGCGGCGTCAGGCCCGCGATTGGTGACGGTGACGCGCAGCAAGATGTCGTCGACGTCGGCCTTGGCGTATTCGATGAGGACGTCGAAATAGCGGTTCTCGTCGAAGACGCCGGTGTCGATCAGCTCGAATTCCGGCTGGTCGAGGCCGCGCCCGGCGTTTTTCTCGATCAGCTCTTCATAGGGAAAGGCCGCCTGCGGATATTTGTACAGCATCCGCATGTAAGCGTGGCTCGGGACGCCGTCGAGGTAATAATAAAGCTCCTTGACGTCCTCGCCGTGATTGCCCTGGGCGTTGGTGAGGCCGAACATCCGCTCCTTGAGGATGGGGTCGCGCCCGTTCCACAAGGCCAGCGCCATGCACGTCTCCAGCCGGGAATCGGCGAATCCGCCGAGCCCGTCCTCGCCCCAGCGATAGGCGCGGCTGCGCGCGTGGTCGTGCGGAAAATAGGCCCAGGCGTCGCCATCGGCCGAGTAATCCTCGCGCACCACGCCCCATTGGCGCTCGGCGAGATAGGGGCCCCAGCGCCGCCAGTCGACGCCCTCGCCGATCTGCGCCAGGCGCCGCCCCTCGGCGGTGTCGGCGCAGGCGGCGCATTCGGCGTTGGCGGTTTCCGTCTTCATGGGTGGCCTGGCTGTGATCTGGCAGCGTGCTGATCGACCTCGCATTCAGCGATTCGGCGCGGGGTCGGGGCGAGAGTGGGGCGATTCGCGGGATCGTGCAAAATCGAGCCTCGCGCTGTGGACGGGGAAACGCGAACTTCGCTTTTTTTGCTCCTCAATTCAGGGCGGGGAGCGCCGCCCCAAGGCGGTTCGCGATGACATCCGCGACCCGCAGGGCGTTGGCGATGATGGTCAGGGTCGGATTGACCGCGCCGATCGAGGGGAAAAAGCTGGCGTCGGTCACATAGAGATTGTCGATCCCATGCGCGCGGCAATCGAGATCGAGGACGGAAGTCGCCGGGTCCTCGCCGAAGCGCAAGGTTCCGGCCTGATGCGCGGTCCCGCCGATCGGCACGTTCTTGCCCAGATAAAGGCTGCGGTCGACCAGGTGGGGGTGGATATCGGCCTTTTCGCAGATCGACCTGAGCTTGTCGCGAAGCCGCCGGCAGCCCTCCATATTGGAGAGGGCGAGATCGAGATAGACTTCGCCGCCCCGGTAATAGATGCGGTTTTCCGGGCTCGGCAGATCTTCCGAAGTCAGCCAGAAATCGACCGAGTGGCGGGCGATCCGGTCGAAGGGCTGTTGCGGCAGCCAATGCAGCAGGGCGGGCAGGCCTTCGAGTTCGATCTGCGCGCCGTCCGACTTGCCGACCATCTGGATATGGCCGAGCGGAAATTCCCAGTCATTGGCGGGCGACAGCGCAGCGCCGTGATAGAAATCGTTGAGCGCGAGGGTCTTCTGGAATTCGGTCGGGTTGGGCGTGCGCGAAATGGCGAGCAAGGCCGCATTGTTGTGGCGCATGTAGTTGCGGCCGACCTGTCCCGAATGGTTGGCGAGCCCGTCGGGATGGGCGTCGTTGCCTGAGCGCAGGAAGAGCAGCGCCGAGGACAGGGCGCCGCAGGCGACGACGACGATATCGGCGGTCAGGGTCTGGCGCCGGCCCTCGATCAAGGCCTCGACGCCGACGATTCTGCCGCCGCCGGAATCGGTGACCAGCTTTTCGACATAGGCGCTGGTCAGCAGGGTCAGGTTTTCATGGGCGGCGAGGGCGGGATCGACGCAGACGATCTGGGCGTCGGCCTTGCCGTTGGTCAGGCTGGGATAGCCGTCGAAGGGATCGCAGCGCAGGCAGGGGGAATGGGGCAGGGTTTCGCCCGCGCCATTTTCCTCGATCATCGCGCCGATCGGCAGATGAAACGGATGCAAACCTTCGCGCGACCAGGCTTCGGCGATTTCGGCGATGCGCTTCTCGTGCTTCACCGGCGGGTGCGGGTAGGGACCGCTGGCCGGCGGCTCGGTCGGGTCCTCGCCGCGCAGGCCATGGACCTGGAACAGGTTCTCGGCCGCCTGGTAATAGGGCTCGAACACGTCATATTTCAGCGGCCATTCCGGCGAAACCCCGTCGGGATGGCGCACGATGTGGAAATCGCTGTCGCGCAGCCGCAACAAAGCCGCGCCGTAAAGCTTGGAATTGCCGCCGACGAAATAATGCAGGCCGGGCTGGAAGGTCTCGCCCGATTGCGAGCGCCAGGTTTCCTTCGCCTGGTAGCGGCCCTTGCCGAAGACCTCGTTCGTGTCCCAGTTCTGCCGTTCGCGCTTCAGATAGGCGCCGCGCTCGACGAGCAGGATGCGCTTGCCGGTCTGGGCGAGTCGCCACGCCACGGAGGCGCCGCCAGGACCGGAGCCGATGATCAGGACATCGTAAGCATTGTCGGCCATGCGCGCGTCCTTTTCGTTCGGTTCGACCCAGACAGGAAACCACCTTTGGGCGCGGCGGCTTCAGGAAAAATGCGAAATCATTTTGGTCAAGATTTCGCGCGAGCGGAAGGGGCTGAAGCGGATGGCGCGCCGTCGTGGACACAGCGATGAACGAAACTTGTCCCGACGGCAAGGGCGCCGCTGCTCATGTTCGGAGTCGCACGGCTCGGCCTTGGCAAGTCAAACTTGGTCCTTGTGACACAATGCCTGTTCAAAAAACTGTGTTCGCACACGAAAAATGTCAGGTTTTTCGGCGGATTGAAGAATTAAGACGAATGCGTCATGAAAAAGCACAAAACCAATTTTACAGAATATTTGCGATTTTGGTGAAAATGCAGGGGCGCGTTTTGCGCCGGCGCGCGGAAGCGGGGCCGGTCGCGCTCCGTTCAACGGCGGGCGGCTTTGTGTCACGCCGTTTGGCGATATCAAGGGGAAATGCGATGGGCTCTCAAAATCCCGACCGGCGGCGCGTTGCGGCAGACTCCCGGCCGATCGGGCCGAACGTCTTCACCGCCCATTTCGAAAACTATATGCGGGAAATCACACCGACCTACGCCAGCGAATTCTCAGCGGCGCGACGCGAGAGCGTGGCCGCAGGAACGCGCAGAATTGTTTCGCGCCCACGACCATGAGGCGATGTATTTCTTCAGCGAAAGCCACATGCGATAGGCCGCAGGGCCGAAACGTCGGCGCAATTGGCGCCATCGGCCCTTGACGGGGGCCGATGGTCTCCGCGCCGGCCGGGCCGATGGCATGAGGTTCTTGTTCGCTCCCGGAAAACGACCGATCTATGACAGCCGCCGGCTCACAAAGTCAGAGATCAGCACGGCGGCGGCGATCATGAACACAGCCGGCGCGGGGCCATCTGTATTGTCCGGTTTGGGTTTTGTCGCGTCGGCCTTCGGCTCGGGCGCATGATCCTCGGCGATCACCAGGCTGCCGCGGAGCAACGCATAGGCCTTGGTGCATTCGGCGCCGAACAGGAAAATCTGGGTGGAATAATAGACCCACAGCAGAATGACGATCAAAGCGCCGGCCGCGCCATAAGCCGAGCCGATCGCGCCAACCGCCATATACCAGCCGATCAACGACTTGCCGATGGTGAACAGGCAGGCGGTGAAGAAGGCGCCGAGGAAAACGTCGCCCCAGTGCAACGGCCGGTCGGGCAGGATTTTGAACAAGGCGGCGAAAAGCAGCGTCAGCAGAATCAGCGAAAGACCCCCGTTCACGAAGGGCAGCAGGTTGAGGGAGGACGCGCGCGCGCCATCGACATAATGCTGGAGCACGGTGATCGCTGTGGTCGCGGCGACGGAGGCGCAAAGCAGGACGCCGAGCAGGATCAGCAGCGCAATGCCGAGCAGGCGGGTCCGGGCGATTTCCCACGCGCTCGACCCGGGCGGCTTGGCGCGCCAGATCGTGTTGAGCGCGGCATGGATTTCGCTGAAGGCCCCGGTGGCGCCGACGAACAGCACGGAGAGGCCCGTCGCGGTCGCGAGCCAGCCGCCGCCGCTCTTGTGCGCGGCTTCGAGCGCGCTGCGGAAAATGCCGGCGGCCGCGCTTCCCATCGCCGCGTCGATTTGCGCCAGAAGGTCGCCTTTGGCTGCGTCCTGGCCGAAAATCAGTCCGGCGACCGCGACCACGATCATGGTGGTCGGCGCGAGCGACGTCACGAGATAAAACGCGATGGCGGCGCCGCGCGTCATCGCCTTGTCTTCGACAAAGCCCTGGGCGGCGTCGCGCAACACATCGAAAATCCGCACTCTCGCTGTCATGAAAACGCCCTTTGCCCGCCGCCAACGGCCTTTCCAAAAAGGCCAACCGCGGAGCTGCAAAAAAGCTCGCACGGCCTGCGTCGTTGCGGCAAGCCGTTTTTCAGCGCCGTGCGTCAATCGGGAAATGAAAAAAGGCGCGCGTTTTTTTGCGCGCGCCTCCGAAAAAAAGCAGCGATTCGGTCACGCCTGCGGAACGAAAGCGCCCGGCGGGATCATGCCCTCGACATAGGCGAGATAGAGCGCGTCGAGCTGCGCCCAGAGGACGTTGCATTTGAACCGCACCGCCTCGACGCAGGCGTCCTGCTCGGCGCGGGTTCCGGCGTGGGTCTTGATATAGTCGAGCGCGAAATCGGCGTCGCGCGGGGCCTGGGTCAGGCGGCGCTTGAAATAGGCCATCACGTCGTCGCTGATGAAGCTGTAGTTCTCCAGCATGCCGGCGATGCGCTCGCGATGGATTTTCGGCGCGAAAAGTTCGGTGAGCGAAGAGGCCACCGCGACCACCAGAGGCTGTTCGGTCACATAGCGCACATAGGCCTCGACCGCGAAGCGGGTGGCGGGCAGGGCGCCTTCCCTGGACATGACATAGCCGCGGTCGAGTCCGAGTCCGTCGGTAAGGACCAGCCAGCGTTCGATGCCGCCTTGTTCCTCGCCGAGCCCGTCATGGTCGTGGATGCGGTGGATCCATTCGCGGCGCAACGCGCGGTCGTGGGTGCGCGCCATCAGCGCGGCGTCCTTGCGCGGCACGGCTTCCTGATAGCAATAGCGGTTGAGCGCCCAGGCCTGGACCTGGCCCTTGTTCATCTGGCCGCCATGCAGCATCTTGTGGAAAATATGCTTGTCATGATAGCGCTCGGCGCCCACGGCGCGGATGGCGGCTTCGAATTCTTCCGGCGTCAGAAGATCGCTCGGTCCAGGGGTCTTTTCGGCCACAGCGGCGCTGCCCATCGTCTTGCTCCCGTTATCGTTTTCGCGTCATGACGCGCCTTCGAAATTACCATTTCCGGGCGTCTCGATCATGTAATAAATCTCTGCGGAAGCCCTCAGTTTTGTAAGAATTTCGTCACGCGCCCCGCGCGGCGCGGCGATGGGCAGGCGGCCCCGGATGCGCGCCGGCGCGCGGTCGAGGAAGATGATTTCGTCGGCCAGCAGCAGCGCGTCGTCGAGATCGTGGGTGGCCATCAGCGCCGTCATTTTTCGCTCGGCGATGCGCTGCGCGAGCAGAGCGCGCAGGCGCTGGTGCAGCGCGCGGTCGAGCGAAGCGAAAGGCTCGTCGAGCAGAAGAAGCTCGGGTTCGGTCGCGAAGGCGCGCGCCAGCGCGGCGCGGCGCGCGAGACCGAGCGAAAGCTGGCCCGGATAATCGCCGCCATGGCCTTCCAGCTCGAAGGCCGCGAGCAGCTCTGCCAGCCTGGACCCGTCCAGCTTGGGCGCGGCGAGGCGGAGATTGTCGGCGACATGGCGCCACGGCAGCAGGCGCGGCTCCTGGAACACCATGCCGAGGCGGCGCGGCGCACGCCTCACCGCGCCGGAAAAGTCGCGGTCAAGCCCGGCGACGATGCGCAACAGGCTGCTCTTGCCGCAGCCCGAGGGGCCGAGCAAGGCGACAATCGCGCCTTCCGCGACCTCAAGCGCGAAATTCTCGAACACCAGCCGCTCGTCGCCGCCGGCGAGGCGATAGGCTTTGCGTGAAATGTCGATTTCAAGCGCCATGGCGGCGCCACCAGCTCGCGGCCTTTTCCGCCGGCCGAAGCACAAAAGTCTCGACCAGCATCATCAGCGCGACGAAGGGCAGGGCATAGGCGAGCAGCAGCCTGAGGTCGAACAGCTGGAACGCCTCGTTCATCTTGAAGCCGACGCCATTGGGACGGCCGAGCAGTTCGACCACCAGCACGATCTTCCATACCAGAGCCAGGCCGCCGCGCGCGGCCGCCGCGAAAAAGGGCGCGAGCTGCGGCGCGACCACATGGCGCCAGCGCCGCCAGCGCGAAAAGGCGAAAACCTGCGCCATTTCGTCGAGCGCGGGGTCGAGCGCGCGGGCGCCCTCGCGCAAGGTGACGACGGCGTTGGGCAATTTGTTGAGCGCGATCGCCGCCAAAGCCGAGACTTCGTTCAACCCGCCCCAGACATAGGCGAGCATGATGACGACCAAGGCCGGCGTGTTCAGCAGGATCACCACCCAGGGATCGACCAGCCGGTCGAGCCAGGGCAGGCGGCCGAGCGCGACGCCGAGCGCCGAGCCGGCGACCATGGCGAGGGAAAAGCCGGCGAGCACGCGCGCCAAAGTGACGCCGAGATTGAACGCGAGCGCGCCGCTGCGCGCCTCCGCGACCATGGTTTCGACCACCGCCGCCGGCGCGGGAAGATAATGCGGGCCGAGAAGCCGCGCGCCGAACTGCCACAGCGCCAGGAACAGGACGATCGAAATCAGCCGCATCATGGATGGTAGAACACGCCGGGATCGAGCGCCGTCGCCGCGCCGACGAGCTGCGGGCCGCCGACCGCGGCCAGAACCTTGTAGATCGCGGCGGCGTCGGCCTGATATTGCGCGGGCGTCGCGCTCGGGACGCCCTGGCGGTAGTATTGGCGCAGGATCGCCAGAGTTTTAGGATCGGAAACGCCGGTCATCGGCGCGATTTTGCTGAAAGCCTCGTCATTGTCGGCGAGCAGTTGCTTCGCCTTGGTCATCATGGCGAAAAAGCGCTTCAGGCGATCGGCGTTCTTCGCGCCGTAGTCTTCCGTGAAGACATAGCCGGTGACGATGAGCGGATGTTTGGCGCCGAGGTCGCGCTCGACATCCGCCATGTCGATGGCGCGGGCGAAGCCTTTGCCTTCGAGCCTGGCGGCGAAGGTGAAGAATTCCAGCGCCGCGTCGAGTTCGCCCTGCGCCAGCTTTTCGGCGAGCAGCGGCGGCGCGCCGAACGCAGGCTGGGCCTGCGTCTTGAGATCGACGCCCTGTTTCAGCGCCCAGGCCTGAAGCAGCAGCCAGCTCTTGTCGAGAGAGCCGCCGGCGACGCCGATCTTCTTGCCGACGAGGTCCGAGGCCTTCCATGGAGCCGCAGCGGATTTCGCCATGACGGCGCCGAGCGCGGTCGAATGGGGATAGAAGACGAGAGGCGTTCCCAGCCCGCGCTCGCGCGCGACCCATAGCCAGTCGGAGAGGATGATGTCGGCGCCGCCGCCGATCAGCGCGACCTTGCCGGCCTCCGTCGTCGCCAGTTGCGTCGTCTCGAAATCAATTCCCTCCGCCTTGTCGAGGCCATAGGCGCGGGCGGTCGCCAGCTCCCAGGCGAAACTTCCGGTCGCCTGGACCGCGAGGCGCAGCTTTTCGGCCGCGCGCACGGAAGAAGGCAAGGCGAGAGCGGCGGCGCTCGCGGCGAGGAAAAGGCGGCGGGAAAGGGAACGCATGGCGGAGCGCCTTCGCAAGAGCCTTAGTGGGACGAGTTCTTGTCGCCGCCGGCATGGCCCTCGGCCGCATTGCGCGCGAAATCCATCTTGCCGACCTCGATCGCCGCCTTGGTGCGGCTGTAGACGTTCAGCTTGCGCAGGATTTCCGAGACATGGGCCTTGACCGTGGTTTCGGCGACGCCGAGCTCATAGGCGATCTGCTTGTTCTGCAAGCCGGCGCGGATCATTTCGAGCACGCGCAATTGCTGGGGGGTCAGATCCTGCAGGCGGCGCAGCATGTCCTCGCGCTGGATCTCGGAGGGTTGCGGCTGGTCGAGGTCGCGGAAGCGCTCCGGCAGATAGACCGAGCCGTTGAGCACTTCGCTGATGGCGTGGGCGAGTTCGCTCTTCGACGTCGCCTTGGAGACGAAGCCGGCGGCGCCGAGGGCGAGCAGGTCGCGCACCACGCGCGGGTCCTCATGGGCCGAGACCACCATGATCGGCAGGTGCGGATAGGCGGCGCGCACCCGCACCAGGCCGGACAGGCCGGTGGTGCCCGGCAGGAAGAGGTCGAACAGGCCGAGATCGATGTTTTTCTCGCGCGCCAGCACGTTCATCGCGTCGTCGATCGACGTCGCCTCGAAGATTTCGCAATTCGGACGCTCCAGCCGCACCGCGCTTTCGAGCGCCTCGCGAAACAGGGGATGATCGTCCACGATCAAGATCCGCGTCATCCTGGCCTTCCTCCGCCGAAATGTCTTTTTCCTCGCGCGGGAACGCCGCCGCCCTGCGATGGGTCCGCGGAGTCGCACGGGTTTCGTTGATCGAATTTTGCGCCCTGGCGCCGCCGCGCGCAAGGCGTCGAAACCAAAAGGCGGCCGCACATCGCACGGCCGCCTTCCGAAATCATCGGGGGCTCAACCCCGGATCGAGCCCGGGGTCAGGCCGGATGGCTCATTTGCCGGCGGTGTGCGACGCCAGCTTGAAGGTCCAGTAGGAGCCGCCCTGGTTGATGCCCTTGAAGGTCTTGGCGACTTCGCCGCCCCACAGAGGCACGGCGCCGCCCCAGCCCGCGGCCACGCCGACCATCTGCGTGCCGTCCTGGTCCCAGGTGATCGGCGGCGCGACGATGCCGGTGCCGACGTTGAACTTCCACAGGATCGCGCCGGTCTTGGCGTCGAAGGCCATCAGGTAGCCTTCGGGCGTGCCGGTGAAGACCAGGCCGCCGGCGGTGGAGAGAACGCCGCCCCACAGCGGAGCCTTGTTCTTGTATTCCCACACCACCTTCTGCGCGATCGGATCGATCGCCTTCAGCGAGCCGATATGATCTTCGAAGATCGGCTTGATGTTGAAGCCGGCGCCGAGATAGGCCGCGCCCTTCTTGTAGACGACCGGTTCGTTGTGGATGTCCATGCCCCATTCGTTCGACGGGACATAGAACAGATGCGTCTGGTCGTCGTAGGAGACCGGCATCTGGTTCTTGCCGCCGAGGAAGGAGGGAACCGAGAACACCGACTTGCCTTCCTTGCCGTCGGCCGACTTGGACGGGTCGCCCGGACGATTGTCTTCGTTGTAGATCGGGCGGCCGTTCTTGTCGATGCCCTTGGCCCAGTTGATCTGGCTCACGAAGGGCATGGCGTGCACGAACTTGCCGTTGGTGCGGTCAAGCACATAGAAGAAGCCATTGCGATCGGCGGTGCCGCCGAGCTTCATCTCCTTGCCATTGACCTTGGCGTCGAACGGAATGAATTCGTTCACGCCGTCGAAGTCCCAGCCGTCATGCGGCGTGGTCTGGAAACCCCAAACCAGGTCGCCGTTTTCCGGATTGATCGCGAGACGCGACGCAGTCCAGCGGTTGTCGCCGGGACGCAGCCAGGAGTTCCACGGGGCCGGATTGCCGGTGCCGATGAAGATCAGCTTGGTTTCCGGATCGTAGGTGCCGCCGAGCCAGGTCGCGCCGCCGCCGGTCTTGTACATGTCGCCCGGCCAGGTCTCGTTGGCCTTGCCGGTCATGGTGGTTTCCTTGCCCTGGTAAGTGCCCGTCAGGCCTTCAAGGACAGGACGGCTCCACACCAGGTCGCCGGTGTCGACATTGCGCGCCTCGACGCGGCCGACGACGCCGAATTCGCCGCCGGACACGCCGGTGATCAGCAGCGCGCCATTCGCCTTGGTCGGGACGATCAGCGGCGCGGCGGAATAGGAATAGCCGGCCTTGAAATCGTCGATCGCCTGATGCCAGACCTTCTTGCCGGTCTTGGCGTCGAGCGCGTAGATCTGGGCGTCGAGCGTGCCGAAGAAGACCTTGTCGCCGTAAAGCGCCGGACCGCGGTTGATCACGTCGCAGCAGGGCATGATGCCTTCGGGCAGACGGGCGTCGAATTCCCAGAGCTTTTCGCCGGTCTTGGCGTCCATCGCATAAAGACGGCTGTAGGAGCCGGTGACATAAACGACGCCGTCATGCACCAGGGCCTGGGCTTCCTGGCCGCGCTGCTTTTCACCGCCGAAGGAGAAGGACCAGGCCGGGACGAGGTCCTTGACGTTGGTGGTGTTGATCTGTTTCAGCGGGCTGAAGCGATGCCCCTGCAGGCCAAGGCCGTTGGTGACGATCTGCTTGGTGTTGGTGGCGTCGTTCAGCAGATCCGCGTCGGTGACGCCGGCCGCCTGAGCGGCGCCGGCGAAGGCGATCCCCACAGCGGAGACGCCAGCCAGAAGAGTGCTCTTCATCATTCTCATTCCTCCCAGAGACATGCGCGGGCGTAGCCTGCGCCATTCCAACGCTCGCGGCGGGGAGCCCCGTCGCGCGCAACGACCGCGTGCGGTCAATTTTCTTGCGGCGGAGGGCGCCAGGCGACGCCATACGACGCAAAAATCTTCTTCAGTTCGCCGGATTTCGACAGGTCGGCGACGGCCTGGTCGATTGCGTCGGCGAGATCGATGGAATCGGCCTTGACCGCGCCGCCGACCGGCCACGTCCTGGCCAGGGGGTGCTGCGGATAGACGATCGTCACCGGGCGCGACGTCTGATGGGCGAGAGTCTCGACCATCGCCGCCTCGCCATAGAAGGCGACCACCTGACCCTTGTCGTAGGCCTCGGCGGCCTTGTCCTCGCCATGCACATGGACGACATTCGGTATCAGCCTGTGGTCGCGCGCCGAAAGCAGGATGATGTCGGACAGCGTCTCCATGTCCACGGCCACCTTTTCTCGCTCGAACAGCGCGAAATCCTTGGCGGCGTCGGCCTTGGCGGGATCGACCGCCAGAGCCAGGCCCTCCATCTGATAGGGCGCCGTCAGCTTGACCTTGTCGTTGTCGGCTTCGATCTTGCTGTCGTGGGGAACATGCAGCATCACGTCGCCTGGCTGTTCGCCCAGCACCGTGCCCTTCCACACGCCATTGCGCAGATCGTCATTGATGCTGTCGTCGGCGCGCACCAGGAAGTAATCGACCTTGACGCCAAGCGCCTTGGCAAGCGCCGCCCCGATCTCGACGTCGACGCCCTTGAGCGTCCCGTTTTCCTCCCATGACCACGGCTTGTAGTCGCGATAGACGGAAACCCGCAGCAGGCCGCTCGATTGCACGTCATGGAGCGGACGCGCCCAGGCGGACGTCGCCGCGCCGAACGTCATGAAAAGAAGAAGCGCGCGTAAGGTCGCGCCCATAGATCAGTTGTCGCCCTGAAAGCGGGAATCGAGATAGGTGCGGATCGCCCACATGGCTTCCTGCGACAGGATGCCCTCGAATGCCGGCATCTTGGTGACGCCGTTCTGGGTATAGCCGTGGCGGATGCGGTTGATGAACCAGGCGTCGCCGTCCGTGGCCTTGTCGAGATAGCGCAGGTCGGGGGCGAGGCCGCCCGAGATCGCCTCGATGCCATGGCAGCGCGCGCAGTTCTGGTTGAAGCCGGAGGCGCCGATCTTGGTCGCCAGATCCTGGAATTTCGTGCCGCGATAGGGATTCTTTTCCAGCCAGTCCTTGCCGACATCCGGCAGGCCGGTCGTGTCGACCGGCTGGGGTGTCACATTGCCGTGCGCAAAAGCGCGTTCGGCGCCGAGGAGAGAGAGACAGACAACGAGGGAAAGGCCAAGAGTTCGGGGGGTCAGCGCCACGTTTTCCTCCAAATTTTGGAACGATCTTAGAGCGCGGCTCGGGGAGGGGAATTGTACTTTGGCGCCCTTGAAGGAGAAGGCGTCGCCCAAGCGTTGTCCGACCCTGTTCGCGCTCGTCTTGGGATGGCGAACCGGGAAAGATCGCGGTTCGCCGGGCAGGCGCTTTCGCGCCGTCGGCTCGTCGGCCCGCTCGGCCGTGTCGCCGCGCCGGGCGACGCTTCAGGCGTCGCTTTTCTCGCGTCCGCGTTCGATGCGGCGCGGGATGAATCCTTCGATCTTTTCGGCGGAGTCGCGGGCGGCGATTTCGGCGATCAAACCGTGGCGGGGCGACTTGACGCAAATCGGATCGCAGGCGGCGGCGTCGCCGGCGAGCGCCAGGGCCTGGCAGCGGCAGCCGCCGAAATCGATCTCCTTGCGCTCGCAGGAGCGGCAGGGCTCCTGCATCCAGTCAAAGCCGCGGAAGGCGTTGAAGCCGGGCGAATCCGCCCAGATGTCGGCGAGGCGCCTTTCGCGCGCGTTCCAGAATTCGAGGCCGGGAATGGTCTCCGCCGCATGGCAGGGCAGCACCTTGCCCTGGGGGGTGACATTCATGCTGAGACGGCCCCAGCCGCTCATGCAGGCCTTCGGATATTTCGCGTGGTAATCGGGAGCCACGTGATCGACGACGATCTGGCCCTTGTAGCGCTCGCGCCGCTCCTCGACTTGCGTATAGGCCTTTTCGCTCTGGGCGCGGGTCGGCATCAGGTGCGAGCGGTTGAGCAGGGCCCAGCCGTAATATTGGGTATGGGCGATCTCGATTCGCCGCGCGCCGAGCCGCACCGCGAAATCGACCATGTCGGCGGCGCGCTCGACATTGGCGCGATGGATGACCGCATTGACGGTGAGCGGCAGGCCTTCCTCGGCGATCCAGCTCGGCGACCTCCATCTTTTTCGCGAAGCCGCCGTCATAGCCGGCGATCCAGTCGGCGCTGGTCGCTTCCGCATCTTGAATCGACAATTGCACATGGTCGAGGCCGCTCGCCGCGAGCTCCTTCAGCGAGGCCCGGGTCAGGCCGACGCCGGAGGTGATCAGATTGGTGTAGAGGTCGAGCTTCGCGCAATGCTCGACCAGTTCGCGCAGGTCGCGCCGCGACGCCGGCTCGCCGCCGGACATGTGGACGTGGAGCACGCCGATCTCCGCGGCCTGGGTAAAAATGTCCTTCCAATCCTGCGTGGACATTTCCGTGTCGCGCCCGCCCATGGCGAGCGGATTGGAGCAATAGGGGCAGGCCAGCGGGCAGCGATAGGTCAGCTCCGCCAGCAGGGCGGAAGGCGGCGCGAGGGGGGGCTTGGTGGTCATAGGCCGAGCATCCGCTTTTCGAGCAGGTTGGCGAGCAGTCCGCGCACGTCGCGTTCGATCATCGCGCGATCCGCGCCATATTTTTTCGCCAGATCGTCGACGATCGACGCGAGCGCGGCGACGCCGTCGCAACGCTGCAAGATATCCACGCTGACGGCGTTGAGGCGCAGGTAGCGCTCGGGCGCCAGCAGCACCCAGGTCTTGCGCACGGGGTCGTCCTTGAGCTTGACCCCGCGCAGCAGATGCGGCCGCGATACGTCGGTGATCGGTTCGGTCGTCACGCCCGCGCCTCCGGAATTTCGATGCGCATGCCGTCGAAGCCGATTTCCCAGCCGGCGGCCTCGACCTGCGCGCGCTCCGGCAAATCGTGGCGGAGCGCCGGATTGGAATTGTTGATGTGGACGAAGACCCGCCGCTTGATGGCGAGCGGCGCGAGCGAAGCGAGGGTTCCCTTCTCGCCGTTCATCGCCATATGGCCCATGCGCCAGGCCGTCTTGTTGAGCAGGCCGAGACGGATCATCTCGTCGTCTTCAAAAGTCGTGCCGTCGAAGAAAACCAGTTCCGCGCCGTGAAGCCTCTGGCGCAGGGCGTCGGTCATGCGCGCGACCGAGGGCATGTAATAGAAGCGCCGGTCGCCCTGGCGGATCTCGACGCCGACCGTGTTTTCGCCTTCCGCGCCGAATTCGATCTGCGTTTCGTCGGCGGATTCGAGATAGAGCGGGATTTTTCCCGGCGTGACGAAGGGCGTGAGGGTAAAGCCGAAGCCGGTGTCGACGACCTGTTCGAGTTCGACCGTCTGGCGCTTGACGACATCCGGATTGAGCACGCCGAACACGCCGCCCATCGTATTGGCCATGACGCTTCCGGTCGCCCAGAGCGTAAAAGGCTGAACCTCGCGCATCACCAGCAGGCCGGCGATATTGTCGACATCGCCATTGGGCGCGAACACCGCCTTGATCGGCGAATGGCGCGGCGCGATTTTCGGATGCAGCTCGGGATTGGCGATGATCTGCTGGCGCAGGTCGGGGGTCGCGGAAAGCAGGACCCAATTGTCGCCATCGGCGCTGACGGCGACGCTGGCCTGCGTCCTTTGC
Organism: uncultured Pseudomonadota bacterium; assembly: GCA_963727035.1. GTDB lineage: Bacteria > Pseudomonadota > Alphaproteobacteria > Rhizobiales > Beijerinckiaceae > Rhodoblastus. The sequence continues at coordinate 234,830 of CAVSEY010000029.1, forward strand.
GCGATGCGTCCATCGCGCGCATAGGCAAGGCGGCAGTTCTCGCAAAAACAGTTCCATTGCGGGACGCCGCCGCCGGCTCCGGCTCCAAGCACAAGAAATTGCACTTAAACGACCCCATTCCCGCCGTCGCCCCGGCGCGTTCGCCGGACGAGGCGAATTCCTCATCTTGCCGTCGCCGCGCCAGCATTTTCGCCGCGCGCGGACAACTGGAGCGATCTTACACTTTAATCGTTTTCGTTTTCGCGCTGGTCAGACCGCCGCGAGAAAATCGTCAGATTTTCGTCACCGCTTTTCGTCACCGCGCGCGCCGGCGGCGCGCGCGAGGCGCTGCGGGCCAAACGCAACGACCCCGCCGGCCGCGAAAGCGTCCGACAGGGCGAAATTCGGTCGGGAAGATCAGGCGATCAGATTTCAGCCGACATATAGCTGGTGACTTCCATGCCCACGCACACTTCGCAGGCTTCAGGAGCCGTCCAGATCACTTCCGTCATGATTTCCTCCGTTTGGGTTTCTGGCGGGCCGACGCATCTGGGGAGAGATCCGTCGGCCCGCGGTTTGGATTGTCATCAGAACATCCACTTCCAAGATAGGGCGCCTATTTGCCGCGTCCACGGCGCCAAAGTAGGAGCGTCCTTAAATTCCGCTCAATATTGTTGCAGCGCAGCATTTTGTTTGCAGCGCAAGATCTGGCGCGTTTTGTTTCCGCCGCGCTCAGGGTCAATCCCACTAAAGGGCAGTATCAATTTGCCAGGGGCGTCCTAATGTGCGTCCGTCGAAAGCGGCGGATTGGCTGCTTCGGATCATGTCCTGGGGAGGTCATGCAGAATTCCCGATCTTATCGCGCGGCGGCGTGCTCGCTTGGGCTCTATCATGCCCGAAGCAGTCGGCTCGCTGTGCGCGCGGAAACAGGACGGTCGCGAGTAAATCCGACGAAAGCTTGAACGTCCCGGCGCCGGGCCGCCCGCTTCCAAGGCGGGAGGCGGGTCGTCCCGGATCGTTTGCGATAAGCGCCGCGAGGCGCAGGGTCATGGAGAAAAGTCTATGTATCAGGAAGCAGTGGCAAAATTGACGGGTGAAAACCTGATCAAGTCTAAGTTGGACAATTTCATCGGCGGCAAATGGGTCGCGCCGGTGCAGGGTCAGTATTTCGACAAGGTTTCGCCGATCAGCGGACAATTGCTGAGCAAGGTCGCCCGCTCGACCGCGGAAGACGTCGAACTGGCGCTCGACGCCGCCCACGCCGCCAAGGACGCCTGGGGACTCACGCCCGCCTCCGATCGCGCCAACGTGCTGCTCAAGATCGCCGATCGCATCGAAAGCAATCTCTCCACCCTGGCGCTGGTCGAGACGCTCGACAACGGCAAGCCGCTCCGCGAGACGACCTATGCCGACGTTCCGCTCCTGGCGGACCATTTCCGCTATTTCGCCGGCTGCCTGCGCGCCCAGGAAGGCGCGCTCTCGGAAATCGACCACGACACCGTCGCCTATCATTTCCATGAGCCGCTGGGCGTCGTCGGCCAGATCATTCCCTGGAACTTCCCGCTGCTGATGGCCGGATGGAAGCTCGCCCCGGCGATCGCCGCCGGCAATTGCGTCGTGCTGAAGCCCGCCGAACAAACTCCCATCAGCATCATGGTCCTGATGGAGCTGATCGGCGACCTGCTTCCGCCGGGCGTCCTGAACGTCGTCAACGGCTTTGGCGCCGAAGCGGGCCGGGCCCTTGGCAGCAGCAAGCGCATCGCCAAGATCGCCTTCACCGGCTCGACGGTCACCGGCCGCACGATCGCCCATTACGCCGCCGACAACCTGATCCCCGCGACCCTGGAGCTGGGCGGCAAGTCGCCGAACATCTTCTTCGCCGACGTGATGCAGGCCGATGACGAATTCTTCGACAAGGCGCTCGAAGGCTTCGCGCTTTTCGCTTTCAACCAGGGCGAAGTCTGCACCTGTCCCTCGCGCGCGCTGATCCAGGAATCGATTTACGAGAAGTTCATGGAGCGCGCCGTCAAGCGCGTCCAGGCGATCAAGCAGGGCAACCCGCTCGACATGTCCACGATGCTCGGCGCCCAGGCGTCCAGCCAGCAGATGGAAAAGATCCTGTCCTATATCGACATCGGCAAGCAGGAAGGCGCGCAATGCCTGACCGGCGGCTCGCGCAACATGCTCAGCGGCGAGCTGGAGGGCGGCTATTACATCAATCCGACCGTCTTCAAGGGCAACAACAAGCAGCGCATCTTCCAGGAAGAAATCTTCGGCCCGGTTCTGGCGGTCACCACCTTCAAGGACGAAGCCGAAGCCCTGGCGATCGCCAATGACACGATCTTCGGCCTCGGCGCCGGCGTGTGGTCCCGCGACGGCAGCCGCGCCTATCGCATGGGCCGCGGCATCAAGGCCGGCCGCGTCTGGACCAATTGCTACCATGCCTATCCGGCTCACGCCGCCTTCGGCGGCTACAAGGAATCCGGCATCGGCCGCGAAACCCACAAGATGATGCTGGACCATTACCAGCAGACCAAGAACCTGCTAGTGTCGTACAGCCCGAAGGCTCTCGGCTTCTTCTGAGAATTTTCCGCCCGGCGCGAGCCGGGCGGTCTTTTCGGAAAATGCACGTCTTTTGCGCGGCGCCAAAAAAGCGCCGCGCAATTTTTTGCCGTCGCAATGTTGAATGCCGAGGAAAGAGGAGGATTGGATGCCTGCGCCCAAACGCGTCGACGCCACTGCCGAGACCCTGCTCTGGATCGTTCGTCTCAAGGCCAAGCATGGCCCGCTGGTGTTCAATCAGTCCAGCGGCTGCTGCGAAGGCTCGGCGCCCCTGTGCAATCCCGCCGCGGATTACTACCCGAGCCGCGAAGACATCCTGCTCGGGGAAATCGGCGGCTGCCCCTTCTATATCCGCGCCAACCTGTTCGAATATTGGCGCCACACCCAGCTCGTCATCGACGTGGTTCCCGGCGGCGGCAACGCCTTTTCGCTCGAAGGGCCGGAAGGAATCAGCTTCCACACGCGCTCACGCGTTTTCACCGACGCCGAAGTCGAACAACTGGAGGCGCTCGGCGAGCCGCCGCGCGCGGCGTGAGCGGCAATGCCTCATGTCGTGACCATCCCCGGGCTCGACCCGGGGATTTTTTTGGTCATGCCCGCGAACGCGCGCCGGCCGCCGATGAGGAGCGCGGGTTTATCCATATTAGGCGCCCGGGCCATAGAAGGCGCCCGGCCGCAGCCGCGACCGAGGCTTTGACCCGTCACGACAAAAAAATTGCCAGCACGTACGTTTTCGCGTACATTGTGCTTATGAAAACCACCTCCTACAGCGAATTGCGTCGCAACCTTGCCGGCATGATCGATCGCGTCAACGCCGATCATGAGCCGGTGGTGATCACTCGCGATCGGGGCAAGCCGGCGGCGGTTCTGATGTCGCTCGAAGATTACGCCTCCTTCGAGGAAACCCGCTATCTGCTGCGCAGCCCGAAAAATGCGAGGCGCCTCGCTCGCGCCATTGAGGAACTGGAGTCCGGCAAGGGCGTCGAGCGCGATCTGCAAGAGCCGGATCAGAGCGTGTGAAAATCGTCTTCAGCGAAACAGCCTGGGAAGATTATCTCTATTGGCAGGCCCAGGACAAAAAGCTGCTGGCGCGGCTCAACGCGCTGATCAAGGAATGCGCGCGCACGCCCTTCGCGGGGACCGGCAAGCCGGAGCCCTTGCGCGGCGCCCTGTCCGGCTGGTGGTCGCGTCGCCTGACGCTCGAACATCGCCTGGTCTATCGCATTTCCGACGACGCCCTGCAGATTGCGCAGTGCCGCTATCATTACGGGGAATAACGGTAGCCCCGCTCATCCGGCGCTGTCGCGCCACCTTCTCCCGCGAGGGGAGAAGGAACTCGCGCCCATGGGTTCAGGCCTCGTTCGTCCGCCTTTCGCTCAGAACGCCGCGTCCTCGAACGCCATCATGGTTTTGGCGCCGGAGGTGATCGCCTGGAGCAGGGCGCTGGTCTGCGGCAGCAGGCGCTCCATGAAGAAGCGCGCCGTGCCGATCTTGGCGCGGTAGAAACCGTCCTGCTCGGCCTTGGCCAAGGAGTCTTCGGCCATTTTGGCCCAGAGATAAGCCATCACCGTCAGGCCGAACAGCCGCAGATAGTCGCTCGCCGCCGCGCCGGCCTCGTCGGGCCGGGCCATGCCCTTCTGGGCGACGAAAGTCGTCGCCTGTTGCAGGCGGACGAAGGCTTTTTCCAGCGGAGCGACGAATTCCGCGAGCGCCGGATCGGACTTTTTGGCGGCGATATGGTCCGAGATCGGATGGAAGACGCGAGCGCAGGAAACGCCCGGCATGGGCCGGCATCTTGCGGCCGACGAGATCGAGCGCCTGAATGCCGTTGGCGCCCTCATAAATCTGGGCGATGCGGCAGTCGCGCACGAACTGCTCCATGCCGTTCTCGCGGATATAGCCGTGGCCGCCGAAAACCTGCACGCCGAGATTGGTCGCCTCGAAGCCGAGATCGGTCATCAGCGCCTTCACCACCGGGGTGACGACGGCGATGAAATCTTCCGCCTTGGCCCGCTCGGCCGGATCGGGATGGCGCTTGGCGATGTCGAGGCTTTTCGCCGCCCAGACCGCCAAAGCGCGCGAACCTTCGATATAAGCCCGCTGGGTGAGCAGCATGCGCCGGATATCCGGATGGACGAGCAGAGGATCGGCCGGCTTGTCGGGATATTTCGGCCCTGACAGCGCGCGGCCCTGGAGGCGCTCGCGGGCATAGGCCGCGGCGCCCTGATAGGAGGCTTCGGCAAGGCCGAGGCCCTGGACGCCGACCGCGAGGCGTTCGGCGTTCATCATCGCGAACATGGCCTGCATGCCCTTGTGGGGCTCGCCGATCAGCCAGCCCTGGGCGCCGTCGAAATTCATGACGCAGGTGGAGGAAGCCTTGATGCCCATCTTGTGCTCGATCGAGCCGCAGGCGACGCCGTTGCGGGGTCCGAGCGATCCGTCGGGCTTGACCAGGAATTTCGGCGCGAGGAACAGGCTGATGCCCTTCACCCCCTTGGGCGCGTCGGGCAGCCTGGCCAGCACCAGATGGATGATGTTCTCGGTGAGATCATGCTCGCCGGCCGAGATGAAGATTTTCGTGCCGGTGATTTTATAGGAGCCGTCGCCGTTGGGAGCCGCGCGGGTGCGCAACAGGCCGAGATCGGTGCCGCACTGGGGCTCGGTCAGGCACATGGTGCCGGACCAGGTCCCGTCCACCAGTTTCGGCAGGTAGGTTTCCTTCAGCTCGTCCGCGCCATAGCCGTGGACCGAGACATAGGCGCCATGCGACAGGCCCGGATACATGCCGAAGGACAGGTTGGAGGCGCAGATCATTTCCTCGACCAGCGTATTGACCGCCGCCGGCAGGCCCTGGCCGCCGTATGCGGGATCGCAGGCGATTCCGGTCCAGCCGCCCTCGCGGAACGTGTCATAGGCTTCCTTGAAGCCTTTGGGCGTGCGGACCACGCCGTTCTCGAAAGCGCAGCCCTCCTCGTCGCCGGAGCGGTTGAGCGGCTGCAGCACCTGCTCGCAGATCTTGGCGGCTTCCTCGAGCACCGCGTCGATGGTGTCGCGGGAAAAATCCTCGAAGCCCGGCAGTGACGTGAGAGCGTCGCCGCCGAGAAGTTCGAAGAGCACATAGCGCATGTCGCGCAGGGGAGCCTTATAGGCGGGCATGGAGATTTCTCCTCTCCGTTGCGAATCCGTTGGGCGGTTCAGTTGCGGAGCGGCTTGCCGGTTTCGAGCATGTGCTCGATCCGGGCCAGGGTGTCGGCGGTGCGGATGAGTTTCATGAAGCCGACCCGCTCCAGTTCGGACATGCGGTCTTCGGTGACGGTCTCGGTCGGGTCCGTCCCGTCGCCGGTGAGGATTTCCGCGAGAACGCCCGAGACGACCTTGTCGTGTTTCGTCGCCTTGCCGAGGCTGACGAAGGTGTCGACCGCCATGTCGAGCGCGACCTTGCCGGACGGGCCGGGCAGCACGTAGGTCGGCGGCTCCGGCGGCTTGTAGTCCTCGGCCAGCTTCAGCGCCTTGGCCTTGGCGTCGGCCAGCAGCCGGGTGCGGTTCATGGTGATCGCGTCGCCGGGTCGCAGGATCAGCATCTCCTGCGCCTCGGCGGCAGATTTGGCGACCCGCGCCGTGCTGATATATTCGAAAACCTGGCTGACGGCGGGCATCGGGCCTTTCGGGATCCTGCCGAGGCTCTGCCAGCGCGCCAGCATTTCCTTGCAGCCGCCCCAGCCGGGAATGAGGCCGACGCCGACCTCGACGAGACCGGTATAGGTCTCGGCATGGGCCTGGATGGCGTCGGAATGGAGCAGGATTTCGCAGCCCCCGCCGAGCGCCATGCCGGCAGGCGCCGCCACGACGGGGAAGGGCGCGTATTTCAGGCTCTTGTAGGCATGCTGGCCGAGGCCGACGAGGCCCTGGATTTCGTTCCAGCCGGCGATATTGGCGGCGAACAGCGCCAGGCCGAGATTGGCGCCGACCGAGAAATTCGAGCCTTCGTTATAGACGACCAGCGCCTTGTACTGCTTCTTCACCAGTTCGATGGTCTGGTTGAGCAGCAGCACGATGTCGGCGTCGAGCGAATTCATCATGCTGGTGAATTCGAAACAGAGCACGCCGTCGCCGATGTCCCAGACCGATGCGGAGCCATTTTTAAGCACCGGCCTGGAGGTCAGCTTGATGTCGGCGAGCAGCAGCACGCCCTCGGGGCGATGCAGCGTCTGGTAATCGCCGGCGAGGGTCAAGGCCTGACGCTTGCCGTCCTCGATGCGGTAGAAACTCTTGCCCTGCGCCGTGCGCAGGATCGGCGGGACGGGGCGGCCTTCCTTTTCCAGACGGGCGACGAACCAGTCGACGCCGATCTTGTCGATGAGTTCGAACGGTCCGCTCTTCCAGGCGTAGCCGAGCCGCATCGCCTCGTCGATCGGGTCGATCTCATCCGCCGCGTCGCCGACCAGCAGAGCGGCGTAGCTGAGCGTTTCGCTCATGACGGTCCAGGCGTAGCGGCCAGAAACGCTGTCATGTTCGAACAGCTTGCGCAGATCCTTGCCGGCGTCCTTGACCGCCTCGACCTGCGCCTTCTTCTGGACGCGATAATCCCCGCTCTTGAGGTCGATCGTCTCCCGGCGCTTGTTCATCTCGCGATTGACGCGGTAGAAGCCGCCCTTGCCCTTGCGCCCGGTGTAACCGTCCTTGATCATGCGCTCGATCAGGGGCGCCGGCCGGTTCATGGCGTGGAACGGGTCTTCCGGCGGCAGGGAGGCCGCCATGCTGGCGTTGATATGCGGCATCAGGTCAAGGCCGATCAGGTCGAGCAGGCCGAACACGCCGGTCTTGGGGATGCCGAACGGCTTGCCGATGATGGCGTCGGCGTCCTCGACGTCGAGCCCCAAGTCGAAAGCCGTGACCACCGCCGTTTGCAGCCAGTAGACGCCGAGGCGGTTGGCGATGAATCCGGGCCGGTCCTTGCAGGGCACGACGCCCTTGCCGAGGCGAAAGTCACAGAATTCTGTCAGGGTCTTGACAGCAGCCGGATCGTTCTTCTCGCTCGTCACCAGCTCCAGCAGCCGCATATAGCGCGGCGGGTTGAAGAAATGGGTGATGACGAAATCGCGCGCAAAGCTCTCCGGCAGGTTTTCCGTCAGTTTCGCCAGCGGAATGGTCGAAGTGTTGGAGGAGACGACGCTGCCTTGCTTGCGGTGCGCCTCGATTTTCGCATAGAGCGTCTGCTTGATGTCGAGCCGCTCGATCACTGCCTCGACGATCCAGTCGCAATCGGCCAGGAGGTCGAGATTGTCCTCGATATTGCCGGTCGTGACCAGTTTGGCCGCCGCCTTGCTCATGAAGGGCGCGGGCTCGGTTTTCAGCATCTTCGCCACCGCGCCTTCGGCGATGGCGTTGCGGTTCGAAGCGCCGGCCGGCACGATGTCGAGCAGCACGACGGGCGCGCCCGAATTGGCGACCTGGGCGGCGATGCCGGCGCCCATGACGCCGGCGCCGATGACGGCGACTTTTTTGATCTCGGCCATCACACCGCCTCCAGAATGGTGGCGATGCCCTGGCCGCCGCCGATACATTGGGTAGCGAGCGCGTACTTGCCTTTTTCGCGCTTGAGCAATTGCGCGGCCTTGCCGACGATGCGGGCGCCGGTCGCGCCGAGCGGATGGCCAAGCGCGATGGCGCCGCCGTCGAAATTGACCTTGCTCTCGGCGAAGGCCGAGGTCGCGCATCGAGGCGATCGACTGGCTGGAAAAGGCTTCGTTGAGCTCGACGATATCGATGTCCTTCGCCTCGAGTCCGGCGCGTTTCAGCGCCTTGCGGCTGGCGCCGACGGGGCCGATGCCCATGATCGACGGCTCGCAGCCGGAAACCGCCATCGACTTGACCGCGGCGAGAATGTCGAAACCGTTCTTGCGCGCATAATCCTCGCTGCACACCAGCAGGGCGGAGGCGCCGTCGGTGAGGGGCGAGGAGGTTCCCGCCGTCACCACGCCGTCGGCGCTGAAGGCGGGCTTGAGTTCGGCGAGGCCGTCGAGCGTGGTCTCGGGGCGCGGGCAGCCGTCGACCGACACCGTGCCCTTGCGGCCAATTATGGGAATGATCTCATCGACGAACTTGCCGGCCTTCTGCGCGGCGGCGGTCTTCTGCTGGGAGCGAAGGGCGAATTCTTCCTGTTCCTTGCGCGAAATTTTCCATTGCGCGGCGACATTCTCGGCCGTGTCGCCCATGCCCATATAGGCGGCGGGCATTTTCGCATAGAGGTCGGGGTTCGGCATCGGATTGAAGCCGGTCATCGGCACGCGGCTCATGCTTTCGACGCCGGCGCAGATGAAAACCTCGCCCGCGCCGCAAGCGATGGCGCCCGCCGCCATATGAACGGCGGTCATGGACGAACCGCAGAAGCGGTTGACCGTGACGCCCCCGAGCGATTTGGGCAGGCCGGCGAGGAAGCTGACCAGGCGCGCGACGTTGAAGCCCTGCTCGCCCTCCGGGAAGGCGCAGCCGAGGATCAGATCTTCGATGTCCTCCGGCTTCACGCCGGTCTTCCTGACGAGGCCGACGATGACCTGCGCGGCCATGTCGTCGGGCCGGACGGAGGCGAGTTCCCCCCTTTTGGCGGGGGTGAAAGGCGAGCGGGCATAGCCTGCGATGACGGTCCTGGTCATACTTGTCTCCCGAGAAAATGAAACGTGGGCCTTCGCCCGCTCACGAAACCTTGACTCCCTTGGCGGCCAGCAGGTCGCGCGTCGCGCGTTCGACGTCGCGCAATTCGGCCAAACTCGTTTTCACGTCCTGCAACTGGGTCTCCAGCCGTTCGATTCGTTCGTGCGCCTTGCCGAGCAGGCTCTTCATCTGGGCCACCCGGGTGGGATCGGCCTCATAGAGGTCGAGGAATTCCTTGATGTCCCTCAGGCTGAAGCCCATGCGCTTGCCGCGCAGGATCAGGATCAGCCGGGCGCGGTCGCGCGGGCTGTAAAGCCGCGACAGCCCGACGCGACGCGGCGCGATGAGACCCTTGGCCTCATAGAAGCGGATGGCGCGCAGCGTCAGGCCCAGCTCGCCCGCCAGCTGGGCGATCGAAAAGGTCTTCGCGGCCGTCGTCGGCTTGTCCGTCGCCATGCCGGCCCGGCCGGCGCACGCGCCCGGCGTTTCTGATGAATGATGGGGCGTCGTCACGCGAAACCCTCCCTGCGCGCGAATTTTTCCACGCGGCGTCGTGATGTTGACCTATACGTAATGACGCTGTTTGGCTCTGTCAACGAAAAAGTTTACATATAAACAAAATGTGAAATAATGAATGAAAACATATCGGTGTCAGTAATTGAGGCCGTCGCCTGGCGCCGTCGGCGCCGCAAGGGGGCGGCTTGCGGCACGGGAACGGACGCTTTGTCATTCGTTGCGGCTTGGCATAGGCTTGATGAGTGCGAGTTGATGCGGCGGGAAAGCCGCCGCAATGGGCGCAGGAGAAAAAAATGCGTTTGATCCTTGGCCTTGTGCTGTCTTGTCTGGCTTTAGGCTCTGCGCGCGCGCAGGAAAGCGCCGCGCCTGCCCCCTACAAGCCCGTGCTCGCCGACATCATGGCGGGCGCGCAATGGCGCCAGCTCAAATTGTCCTTCGCCGGCTCGCAACGAAACTGGCCGCTGGCGGAATTCGAAATCGGCCAGATGCGCAGGAGTTTCGCCGCCTCTGCGAAATTTTATCCCGAATTCGGCAACGTGGCGCTCGCAAAGCTGATCAAGGAGATCAGCGAGCCGGCGCTGGACGAGATCGCGGCGAGCGTCAAGGCCAAGGACGATGAGGCGTTCAAGAAATCCTTCGCCCGCCTGACCGAGGCCTGCAATTCCTGCCATCAGGCGGCCGGGATGGGCTATATCAAGATCAGGGTTCCGACGCTTTCGCCTTTTTCCAATCAGGTGTTCGCGCCGGAGCGCTGATTTCCTCGAGCCGCCTCTGCCACATATAAGCGGCGAGCGTCGCCATCGACACCAGGGCGATGGCGAGGGCGCCCAGCGCATTGATCTTGGGGCTGACGCCGAGCTTGACGCTGCCGAGCACCACCACCGGCAGCGGTGTGGCGCCGGGGGCGGAGACGAACTGGCTGGTGACCACATCGTCGAGGCTGAGCGAAAAGGCGAGCAGCCAGCCGGCCGCAAGCGCCGGCGAGATCACCGGCAGGGTGATGACAAAAAAGGTTTTCAAGGGCGAAGCCCCGAGGTCGAGCGCCGCCTCCTCGATCGAGCGGTCGAAATCGGCGAGCCGCCCGACGACGATCACCGCGACATAGGACAGGGTGAAGCTGACATGGGCGATGACCAGCGTCCAGAACCCGCGCTGCGACGGCCAGCCCAGAATATTCCCCATATTGACGAAAAGCAGCAGCAGCGAAATCGCCATGACGATTTCCGGCATGGCGAGCGGGGCGAAGACCAGGCCCGAGAACAAGGTTCGGCCGAAAAAGCGTGGGAAACGGGCAAGCGCGAAGCCGGCGAGCGCACCGAGCGCCAAAGCGATCGAGGCCGAGAAGAATGCGAGCTTGAGGCTGAGCCAGGCCGCGCCGAGCAGCGCCTCGTCGCAGGCAAGCTCTGCATACCAGCGCGTCGAAAAGCCCGCCCAGACGGTGGCGAGTTTCGAGGCGGTGAAGGAATAGACCACCACCAGAACCAGCGGCGCGTAAAGAAAGGCGAGGCCAAGCGCCAGCGCCGAACGGCGGAAGAGACCGCGCCCGCTCATGACGCCGCCTCCATCCGGCGCGCCATCCATTGCAGCAGCAGCAGCGGCGCGACCAGGATCGCCAGCAGCAAGATCGCCACGGCGGAAGCCGTCGGCCAGTCGCGATTGTGGAAAAATTCATTCGCGAGCTGCGTCCCGAGCATCACATAATTCTGGCCCCCGAGCAGGGTGGGCACGACATATTCGCCGCAGGCCGGAATGAAGACGAGCAGAAGGCCGGACAGAATCCCAGGCCAGGACAGCGGCAGGACGATGCGCGCAAAAGCCTTCCACGGCGGGGCGCCGAGATCGCGCGCGGCCTCGGCCAGCGACCAGTCGATCTTCACCAGATTGGCGTAGAGCGGCAGCGCCATGAACGGCAGGTAATTATAGACCATGCCGATCTGCACCGCCGCGTCGGTATAGAGAAGGCTCGGCGGATGGGCGGGGTCGATCAGCCCGAGCGAGATCAGAGCCTGATTGATCAGCCCGGTCTCCTTCAACAGGTTGATCATCGCGAACGTGCGGATCAGCGACGAGGTGAAGAAGGGCAGGATGATCGCCATCAGCAGCAATTGCCGGCGGCGCGGCGGCTCCAGCGCCATGGCGTAAGCCATCGGATAGCCGAGCGCCAGACACAGCACGGATGTGGTCGCGGCGATGCGGACCGAGTTCCACAAGGCGACGGCGTAGAGGTCGTCGCCCAGGATCGCGCGGTAATTGTCGAGATTGAGCGCGCGCCAGTCGAGCGGATTGCTGTAGGGCGGGACGCCGTCCACCGCATGGGTGAGGCTGATCGCCAGAGAGACCAGAAGCGGCGCCAGGAAAAAGGCCAGAAGCCACGCATAGGGCAGGGCGGCGGATGGAAAGGCTTTTTTTAGCGTTGGCTCTGGCGTTAAACGCCGGTCGCTCCGGCGTTCGCCGACCGGTCCCGGAGGTCGCGAACCGCTCGCGCGATTTGTTGCGGGCGTCATGATCGCAGCACCGTCACGGCTTCGGGCGGCCAGGACAGGGTCACGGCGTCGCCGATGTGGAAAGCGGGCGCCGCGTGAACGGCGTTGAACTGGGCGGCGCGCAGCAGGGCGCCGCCTTCCGCGCGCACGAAATAGACGGTGTGGTCGCCGTAATAGGACAGGCCTTCGACCAGCCCGTTTTCCGCATTGCTGCGCGGCAGATGGCCGTTGCGCGCCGCGATGCCGATGTTCTCCGGCCGGATCGAGACCCAGAACGGCCCGGCGCCCGCGACCGGCGCGGCCGCGACGAGAAAGCCGGTCACGCCTTCGCCCAGAAGGCCCTCGCCGCTGGCCTCCGCGGCCAGCAGGTTGGTCGCGCCGACGAAGCCGGCGACGAAGCGATTTGCCGGCTGGGCATAGAGCGCGCGCGGCGTATCGACCTGTTCGATCCGGCCATGGTTCATCACCGCGACTCGCGAAGCCAGCGCCATCGCCTCGTCCTGGTCATGGGTGACGACGACGAAGGTGACGCCGGTCTTCTTCTGCACGTCGAGCAGATGCAGCTGGGTCGTCTCGCGCAATTTGCGGTCGAGCGCGGACAGGGGCTCGTCGAGCAGCAGCACCTTCGGCCTTTTCACGATCGCCCGCGCCAGAGCCACGCGCTGTTTCTGGCCGCCGGAAAGCTGGTGCGGCTTGCGTTCCGCATAATCGCGCATGGCGACGAGGTCGAGCGCCTCATCGGCGCGCCGGCGCAGCTCGGCCCCGCGAAGGCCCTCCTGACGCAGGCCGAATTCGACATTTTTCGCAACGCTCATATGGGGAAAGAGCGCATAGGACTGGAACATCATATTGACCGGGCGCCGGTGCGGCGGCGCGGCGGTCATGTCGGCGCCGTCGATCAGGATGCGCCCGTGGTCCGGCCGCTCGAAGCCGGCGATCATCCGCAGCAGCGTGGTCTTGCCCGAGCCCGAACCGCCGAGAATGGCGAAGAATTCGCTCTCGCGCGATCGCCAGATCGACGTCCGCGACGGCGACATCGTCGCCGAAACTCTTGGTGAGGCCCTCGACCCGGATCATCACAGGCCGGTCTTGATCTTGGTCCACAGCCGGGTGCGCAGCTTGTCGGTCTGGCGGCTCGGCACGGTCAGGACGAAAAAAGTCTTTCTCACCGCCGGCGGCGGATAGATCGTCGGGTCGTTGGCGATGTCCGGCTTGATGAAAGCCAGGGCGGCGGCGTTGCCGCTGCGCCCGCCGACCAGATTGGCGGTGTCGGCCATGACTTCGGGGCGCATAATATAGTCGAGAAAAGCATGGGCCTCGGCGACATGGGGCGCGCCGGCGGGAATGGCGAGCGCGTCGAGATAAAGCAATGTGCCTTCCTTCGGGATGACATATTGGATGTGGAAGGGTTTTTTCGCTTCCTGCGCGCGCTTGGCGGCGATCTTGATATCGGTCGAATAGCCGAAGGCGACGCAGATGTCGCCATTGGCGAGATCATTGATATAGCCCGAGGATTCGAACTTGCGGATGAAGGGGCGGATGGAGCTCATCACCCCCGCCGCCCGCGCGAGGTCTTCCGGCTTTTCGGAATTGGGGTCGAGCTTGAGCCAGTTCAGGATCACCGGCAGCTCGTCGGTCGGGCTGTCGATCATCTCGACGCCGCAATCCTTGAAATGGCTAAGAATCTCCGGCTTGAAGATCAGGTCGTAGCTGTCGAGCGGGGCGTCGGGCATGATCGCCTTGACCTTCTCGACATTGACCGCGATGCCGTCGGTGGCGACGATCCAGGGGACGGCATAGCGGTTGCCGGGATCGGATTTGGCCATAAGCTCCAGGATGTCCGGGTCGAGATTGCCCCAATTCTTCAGCAGCGCCTTGTTCAGAGGCTGGTAGAGGCCGTTTCTGGCGCCGCGCACCAGGAAAGGCGTAAAAGTGGGAACGGCGATGTCATAGCCCGAATTGCCGGCGGAAAGTTTCGCCTCCAGGGTCTCATTCTGGTCGTAGGTGTCGTAATTGACCTTGAGTTCCCGTCTCTTTCTCGAAGCCCGGAATGACATCGGGGCCGATATAATCGGTCCAGTTATAGACGTTGACGATTTTTGGCTGCGCCTGCGCGCCGCCAGCCAGTCCCAGCGCCAGAAAAACCGCGCCCGCCCATCGGCCCCATCGCATCATTTTCCGCAGTCCCCCGCGCTTCCGGCTGCGCCATGATCCACCGCCTCGCGCCGACAATCAATTGCCGGGGCGAAGCTCTCGTCGTCAAGGCGCGGGCTATGATTGCGGCGCCGGCGCGGCGAAAAGCTCTTCGATTTTCTGCGATTTTTCCGGCCGGCGCACCAAGGCGAGGCCGTCGCCGTCGTGAACCTGCGTGTCCGGATCGGGTTGCAGCAGAGTCCCGCCGTCCGTTCTTTCCAGCGCGACGACAAGAAAGGCGCCGGCGCCGAGGCGTTCGACGCCATCGATCGTCAGGCCGGCGCAGCGGCTTCCGGCTTCGACCGTCGCGACCTCAATGTCGAGCCCAAGCCCCTGGAGGTCGAAGGCGAGGCGGTCGAGATTGCCGCCGCGCGCCCTCGAGATCAGCCGCGCCACGTCCTGATGCAGCAAAAGCTCGGCGACGCGTTCGGCGCCGATCCGGGCGGGCAGGACGACGCGATTGGCCCCCGCCTGAAGCAATTTGCCCTCGGTCGTGGGCAATTCGCCGCGCGCTATGATCGTCAGTTCACGGTTGAGGCTGCGCGCGCTCAAGGTGATGAAGACATTGGCGGCGTCGTCGGGCAGCACGGTCGCGAGCGCGCGGGCGCGGGTGATGCCCGCCTGCCGCATGATGTCCTCGTCCGTCGCGTTCCCCTGGATGAAGTTGAGGCCGGCCTTGCGCGCGGCGCCGATGCGCTCTTCGGCGTGGTCTATGACGACGAAGTCGGTCCGGCCCGCGCTGAGCTGGTGGCACAGCATCTGCCCGATCCGGCCAAAACCGCAGACCACGACATGGTTGGAAAGCTTGTCGATGTCCTTCTGCATGCGGCGCGTTCCCAAGAACTGTTGAATCTGGCTGGCGGCGATCAACTGGAACATGCTGCCGGTCAGGAAAATCATGCCCGTGCAGCCGGTGACGATCAATACCTCGGTGATGGCGCGAAGCGCCGGCGTGTCGACCGGACGAACCTCGCCATAGCCAACCGAATAGACCGTCAGGATCACCATATAAAGCGCGTCGCCCGGACTCCATCCCTCGGCCACATAGGCGAGCGCGCCGATCGCCGCCACGACGAGCATGAAAGCGACGACGCCGACGAGATTACGCAAGGGCGAGGCGAGCAACTGCTCCATGACATTCCCTGTTCAGGCCCCAAATCCGATTGAGGAGGTTTTATGGGCGGATCGGCCGGTTGAAAAGGGCGTCAAATCGTCTCGAAGGCCGCAAGCCGGCGTTTGAGTTCGGGCAGGGCCCAGGCGAGGCCGTCGTCCAGCTCGTCGTTGAGGTCGTGGGCGCGGAACATGTTGGTCGGTATATTTGGCGAATTTCGCGGGGTCGTTTCCGGGCAGAAGCACATCGCCGCGCCCGCGCTTGGCGGCATATTCCTCGAAAGACTTGCCGAAATAATGGTTCACCCGGGCCGCCGACCAGTCCAGCCGGTCGGAAATGCCGTGATCCGTCATGGTCAGCGGCGCGCCCGAGGCGAGCACCGAGCGGCCCTGCGCCATGGCCGGGGCGTGCATATGCACGGCGCTCGCGTAGCGCGGCCGGAACAAGGATTTGACATGGCGGTTGACCGCGCGATGCGGGGCGGAAGCGTGGGTAAAGCGCTCCAGCACCAGGCCGGGCGCGAAAGTCTTGTGGCCGGAGGAGCCGAAAATGCGCCAGTTCACCGCGACGCACGAGACATCCGGCGCGAAGCGGGCGAGGAAATCGTTGACCGGCGCGCGCGAAAAAATGTTGAGGAATTCGTCGGCGTCGAGGAACATGATCCAGTCGGTCGGGCATTTCCGCGTCGCGTCCAAATAGGCGCTGAACTGCGGCGAGATCGGGATATTGGCCCAGCTTATATGTTCGTCGATGATTCCGGCCCGTTTCAGCCGCTCGAGGACTCCTGGGGTGGAGTCGTCGCTGTCGTTCTCGTAGACGACGATGCGGTCGAAGCCGATCATGCGGTGGAACAAAGCCCATTCGGCGAGATAGGGCGCCTCGTTCTTGACGATGGCGCAAAGCGTGCTCGACATGGCGCCCTGGTCCCGCATGGATGATGCGGAATTCGTATAATTCACTTCAGCAGCATGATAAAGCTCTGGCTCTCGCCGGGCCGGCGGACCTCAAGCCGGCGCAGGCCGAGATAGCGCACGAGGCGCAGCTTGTCGCCGGTCTGGAAGCGCGCGCATTCGCCGGTTGCGACCTGATCGTCGACATATTTTTCCGCCGCGTCGCGGTCCTGATCGACATAGGTGTCGATCCAGCGCTTGATGTCGCTCTGATCCTTGCAGCCGAACAGCGGGCTCTGCATGACGCAGATGTCGCCGATCCGGCAGCCCTTGGTGGCCAGCGCGCGCGCCTGGGAAACGGGGGCAAATGCGATGGCGAGGGCGAAGAGCAATCTTGCTTTCATGGCGCGTCATCTCTCGCGCGCCGCCGGGATCGCGGCGCAGGCGTCGGATGTTCTCGGCCGCCAGGATTGCGCCAAGCCTGCGTCGCCGATTTGCTATTTCCGGCGCGATGGGTTATCGAGATGGCGCTGCACCGCAGCAAGAAGAGGCGCCGGCGCATAGGAACGCAACCCAAAGCGTCGCCCGGTCCCAAATCCGCCATTTTCGCTGACAGCCCAATCTATGCGGGGCTTTCGTCGACAACGTCGCGTTGCAAAAAGCGCGCGGCGTTGCGGACCCGATTGTAAGAAGCCACGTGACCAATTTTTCTGAACTCGGCCTTGCCGAGAACGTTTTGCGCGCCCTCAACGCCGAGGGCTATGTCCATCCCACCCCGATCCAGCAACAAGCCATCCCGCCGCTGCTTGAAGGCCGCGACCTGCTCGGCATCGCCCAGACCGGCACCGGCAAGACCTGCGCCTTCGCCACGCCGCTGCTGACCCGGCTGCAAAAATTCCCGCAGCCCTTGAGGCCCAGAACGGCCCGCGCGCTGGTGCTCGCCCCGACCCGCGAACTCGCGGCGCAGATCGGCGAAAGCTTTCGCGCCTATGGCCGACACACCAATTTCCGCGTCGCGACGATCTTCGGCGGCGTCGGCTTCGGGCCGCAGCTCAAGGCGCTGCAAGGCGGCCTCGACGTGCTGGTCGCCACGCCGGGCCGCCTGCTCGACCACCTGTCCCAGGGCACGCTCCGGCTCGACGCCACCACCGCCGTCGTGCTCGACGAGGCCGACCATATGCTCGACCTCGGCTTTCTGGTTCCGATTCGCAAGATTTTCGCCAAATTGCCGAAGACCCGCCAGACCTTGTTCTTCTCGGCCACCATGCCGGGCGAGATCGCGACGCTCGCCAATGAGATGCTGCACAATCCGGTCAGGGTTTCGGTCGCGCCGGTCACACAGACCGCCGATCGCGTGGCGCAAAGGGTGATCCTGGTCGAGGGCGCGGGCAAGCGCGACGCGCTGATCGACCTGATGAAGAATCCGCAATTCAGCCGTTCGATCGTGTTCACCCGCACCAAGCGCGGCGCCGATCGCGTCGCCGGCTTTCTGAACGACGCCGGTTTTTCCGCCGACGCCATCCACGGCAACAAGAGCCAGAACCAGCGCACAAGGGCGCTTGACGGCTTCAAGAAGGGCGCGGTCGGCGTGCTGGTGGCCACCGATATCGCCGCGCGCGGCATCGACGTCGATTCTGTCAGCCATGTGGTGAATTTCGAACTGCCGGAAGTGCCGGAGAGCTATGTCCACCGCATCGGCCGCACGGCGCGCGCCGGGCTCGAGGGCGAGGCGATTTCGCTGTGCGACAACAGCGAGCGCGCCTATCTGCGCGCCATCGAGAAGCTGACCCGACAGAGCATTCCCGTCACCGACCTGCGCCTCAACCCTCATGCGCCGGAAGAGGCGCCGCCCGCGCGCGGAAAACCGCAAGGCCGCCCGGCGCATCGCCCCGACGAACGACGCGGCCCGGCCCCGAGCCGCCACGGCGACGCGCGGCGCGAACACGGCAGCCGCCACGAGGCCAATCGCCAGGAGGCCCACCGTAATGCGAGCCCGCGTCCCACCGGCGGCGACAAGCGCCCGGCGCGCAACGGCGCAGACGCGCGCAAGGGCGCCTCGCGCAACGGCCCGCGGGGCTAGGTCGAAATCTGAAACCTGGCGCCCTCTGCGTCGATCCTTTTGGGCTTGAAGCTGCCGGCGCCGGCGCCGGCCTCTTTTGACCCGTCAGAGACAGTCGCCGGTCACACGGAGCGTCAGGGGGCGATCAAAGCGGTCGTTCCGTTTCATTTCCACCCTTGACGGCCTGACGAATGCGCGGCGTTCGATCTTTCGCTATTCACACAATGGTCGTCGTCGCTATGAGCGTCAGGACCGCGCGCGACTTATATCATCGGCCCTGGAAAAGGGCCGATGGCAGCGTCGCCGGCGGGCGACCAGTCGGAAACAAGCGCCAATGATATTAGCCGCTAAAGGCGTCACATGCGCAAAATGACACCCGGTCGAAACAATTGGCCGATGGCGCCTCGCATCCTGCTGGTAGGCGCATGGACCCGGTAATCCTGATCGACGCCGACGCCTGTCCGGTGAAGGACGAATGCTACAAGGTCGCCGCGCGGCATGGACTGAAGGTTTTTCTGGTCGCCAATCGGCTGTTGCAGGCGCCGCGCCATCCCATGATCGAGCGCGTGCTTGTGCCGCAGGGGCCGGATGTGGCGGATGACTGGATCGCGGCGCGCGCCGACGTGGACAAAATCGTCGTCACCGCCGATATTCCGCTCGCCGCGCGCTGCGTCAAAGCGGGGGCCTTGGTGCTGGCGCCCAACGGCAAGATTTTCGACGATGCGTCGATCGGCATGGCGCTGGCGATGCGCAATCTGATGGAGGATTTGCGCTCCGGCGGCGCGATCGCCGGCGGACCGAAGGGATTTTCGCCGCGCGACCGCTCGGACTTCCTGTCGGCCTTGGAGCGCTGCGTTCAGCAGGCGCGCAAGCGATGACGCCAGAGACTTGACGCCATCGCCCTTGAAAGGGCCGATGGTCTGCGCGCCGACCGGCCGGATGAACCAAAACTTGGCCGGCTCCGCCGACGAGTTGACAACCAAGTTGCCCCTCGAAGGCGATCAGCGAACGGATCGGCACGCCGAGGTCGCGGATTTTCTGGGAGCCGCCGAGTTCCGGCAGGTCGATCACGAAACAGGCGGCGACGATTTCGGCGCCCACCTGGCGCAGCAGTTTCACCGCGCCTTCCGCCGTGCCGCCGGTGGCGATCAGATCGTCCACCAGAATGACCTTCTCGCCGCGTTTCACGGCGTCTTCATGCATTTCCATCTCGTCCACGCCATATTCCAGGCTATAGGCGATGGAAACCGTCTGGTGGGGCAGCTTGCCCTTCTTGCGGATCGGAATGAAGCCGGCCGAAAGCTGATGGGCGACCGCGCCGCCGAGGATGAAGCCGCGCGCCTCCATGCCCGCGACCTGATCGATCTTGGCGCCGGCGAAGGGCTGCACCAGTTCGTCCACCGCGCGGCGGAAGCCGCGGGCGTCGCCAAGCAGGGTGGTGATGTCGCGGAACATGATTCCCTTCTTGGGATAATCGGGAATCGAGCGGATGATGTTCTTGAGGTCGGTTTCGAAGCTCATGGCGGCGGCTTTCTTGAAATTGGACGGGTGGCGGCGCCCTCAATCGAAGAGGCTGGAGACGCTTTCTTCCTTGGCGATGCGGGCGATGGCCTCGCCGATCAGCGGCGCGACGGTGATGACCCGGATGTTCTTGGCGACCCGCACGGCCTCCGTCGGCTGGATGGAATCGGTGATCACCAGCTCCTTGAGCCGCGAGGCGGCGATGCGCGCCACCGCGCCGCCCGAAAGCACGCCATGGGTGATATAGGCGCGCACGTCCGCCGCGCCGGCCTGGATCAGGGCGTCGGCGGCGTTGCACAAGGTGCCGCCGGAATCGACAATGTCGTCGATCATGATGCAGTTCTTGCCCTTCACCTCGCCGATGATGTTCATCACTTCCGAATCGCCGGGTCTTTCGCGTCGCTTGTCGACAATGGCCAGCGGCGCATTGATGCGCTTGGCCAAGGCGCGGGCGCGGATCACGCCGCCGACGTCGGGCGACACCACCATGATATTGGAAAGCTTGAGCTTTTCCTGGATGTCGCGCACCAGCACCGGGGCGGCGTAGAGATTGTCGGTCGGGATGTCGAAAAAGCCCTGGATCTGCCCGGCGTGGAGATCGACCGTCAGCACGCGGTCGGCGCCGGCGCGGGTGATCAGATTGGCCACCAGCTTGGCCGAGATCGGGGTGCGGGGCCCCGGTTTGCGGTCCTGCCGCGCATAGCCGAAATAGGGCACGACCGCGGTGATGCGCCGCGCCGAGGCGCGCCGCAAGGCGTCGAACATGATCAACGCCTCCATCAGATGGTCATTGGTCGGCGCGGAGGTGGACTGGATGACGAAAGTGTCCTGTCCGCGCACATTCTCGAGGATTTCGACGAAAATCTCCATGTCGGCGAAGCGCCGCACCTGGCATTTCGTCAGCGGCAAGCCGAGATAGGCGGCGATCGCTTCGGTCAGGGGCCGATTGGAATTGCCTGCCAGAATTTTCATTGCGCCAGCCATTACGCCGCCTTCGCCTGAACCATTTGGCGCGCGTCTTAGCAGGGGGGTAAGCGATGAACAATACGAACGGCGAAACTTGTCGCGTTTTTGTCAAAAAGACGGGAGGTTTCAGCGGTCGGCGGCGTAGGAGAGCGCCTGACTCGCGGCCGGGGCCGGCGCGGCGGGGGCCGCGACCGACCTCGCGGCGTCGTCGGCGTTCTGCGCGGCGACGGACGCGGGCTTGGGCGCGGCGGCGAGCGCTTCCGGCGTATTGGAGAGAAAAGCGGCGAGGTCGCTGGCGCTGCGCGCGGCGAGCGCCGCGAGAGCTTGCGCATCGACCAGACGCCAGGGATCGTCGGCCGAGCCAGGAATAGCGATTTCGTTGTTCAGCCTTTGCGCGCGATGGTTGTCGCGGTCGTAGATGTCCCAGACATAGGTCAGCCGGGCGCCGCCATCGACCGGAAAGGCCGAAAGATAGCCCTTGGCGAGATAATGCGCGCCGGCCGAATCGGTCAGCGCCACGTCCGCCCTGGCCGCGTCGGCGTCGAAATAAGCCATGAACTGAGTCTGGAACGGCGAGGGCGCGCCCTGAACGGCGGTCACTGCGAGGGTCGCGGGGCGCGGGCTGTAACCCGAGGGAACGATCTGCGCGCCATCGGCGGAAGCAGCCGAGATTCTGGGGGCCGCCTGATCGTTGCAGCCCGCAAGCAGCAGCGCGACGGCGCATGCGCCGGTGAGGGGAATCAAGCCGCGAAGAGCCGCCGTAAAGCCCGCCATGAAGTCTCGCCCCGCGATTCATTGAGGTCTCGTTAACGCCATAGCTAGCCGCAATTGCAGCGAAGGTCCAGCGCCAGGCGATTTTGATCGGGTGTCGGTTTGAATTTCGGCTTTGGTGGGCGGCGGCCTTCAGCGGAAGGCCGAGGCGCTCAACAGAATTTCCAAAAACGGTCGCCGCGTATCGGAAAAAATCCTGTTAAAAGACCCCGGCGCGGTTCGGCTTGGCGCGGGGACGCCGCGTCTTCACCTTTCCTTCATCGCGCGTGAAGCGGTTTCGACCAAGGGCGAGAACACATATTCGAGGATGCGGCGGCGGCCGGTGGCGATCTCGACGGTCACCGCCATGCCCGGCTTCAGCGGCGCGAGCTGGCCGTCCACGTTCATCGGGATGACGTTTGTCGTCAAGGTCACCGGATAGACAAGATTCTGGGTGCGCTCGCCGCCGGCGAATGTCCTGTCCCGCGGCATCCGGGCAGCGTCGGCCTCCCGCTGCTGCGCCTCGGGCTCCGGGATCGCGTCGCTCGAAACGCGCTCGACAATCGCGGGGATCGTGCCATAGCGGGTGAAGGGGAAGCTCTCGACCTTGACCACCGCCTTCTGGCCCGGCTTGACGAAACCGACGTCCTGGTTGGCGAGATAGCATTCGATCTCCAGCTTCGCGCCTTTCGGTACGATCCGCATGACTTCCTCGCCGCTGCCGATCACCTGGCCGATCGTCGTCACCGACAAGCCATAGACCGTGCCGTCGATCGGGCTGGTCAGGTTCAGCCGGGCCCGCTTCAACTCGGTCTTGATCAGTTTTTCGCGCCAATCCTCTGCTTCCCTTTGGGCTTCGGCGCGTTTCTGCTCGTTGTCGGCGACGAAATCGGCGAAGGCTTTTTCGCGCTCGCGCGCCAGCACGTCGAGATTGGCCGCGGCGGTGTCGCGCTGCTCCCTTAGCTGCGCCAATTGGGTCAGATGAAATTGCAGCGTCTCCTCGGCGTCGATCAAGGACGATTTCGCCCCGGCGCCCATCTTGAGCCAGAGCTCGACCGCATGTTGACGCGTTCCTGCAAGGTCGCGACCAGCTTTTCCTGCGCGGCCACCGTGTCGCTCCAACGGTCCCGCTGGACCTCTTTCTGGTGGATCTGGGCGTCGTAATCGGCCACCGACATCGCCGAGTGCGCCAGATCGCCGGCGAGGACGTGTTCTTCGCGCGCCCGGATTCGGCGGCGGCAGATCGGCGTCCCAGGCGATCCCCGGCGGCGTCAAGCTTGGCGTCTGCGCCGCCTCGACCGCCACTTGCGCCGCGTCACCTCCGCCCGGAAGCCGTCATAGGCGGCGCGGGCGGCGTCGTCTTCCGCCGTGGCGTCGCCCTGGTCGAATTTCGAGCAGAACCTCGCCGGCCTTCACATGCTGGCCGTTTTCGACCTCGATCGCCGCGACCCTGCCGGTCTCGAGCGGCTCGATGACCTTGACATGGCCGGTCGGCTGGAACTTGCCCTGGGCCACGGCGACGATGTCGATCCGCCCGAACCAGCTCCAGGCCAGGGCCACGACGACGAAGCCGCAGATGATCAGGATCAGGGCGAGACGCACCGGCGAAGGCGGCGTCTCCAGGATTTCCAGATCGGCCGGCAGGAATTCGCGGTCGGCGACGACGGGCAATTTCCTCGGCTTGCGATTCGACTTTTTCCGGCAGGCGCGGCGCTGCGTCGACGACGATCATGCTTCGGCCCGCTCGCTCTGCATCGCCCACAGCCGCGCATACAGCCCCTTGGGGTGTCTCAGCAGTTCGTCATGCGATCCGGCCTCGACCAGGCGGCCGTCGACCATCCCGATGATGATGTCGCAGTCGCGCACCGCCGCCAGCCGGTGGGCGATGATGAAGACCGTCCGGTTCCGCACGATCTGGCGCATGTTGTGCTGGATGATGCGCTCGCTCTCGTAATCGAGCGCGGAGGTCGCCTCGTCGAAGATCAGGATCGGCGGATTGGTGGCGAGCGCCCGGGCGATGGCGATGCGCTGGCGCTGGCCGCCGGAAAGATTGGCGCCGCGCTCCTCGATCATCGTGTCATAGCCCTGCGGCAGCTTGTCGATGAATTCGTCGGCGCCGGCGAGCCTGGCGACGGCCATCACCTGTGCGCGCGGCATGGCCGGACGGGACAGCGCGATGTTCTCGTGGATCGTGCGGTTGAACAGCAGGTTGTCCTGAAGCACCACGCCGATGTGGCTGCGCAGCCAGGCCGGATCGCGTTGCGAAAGGTCGACGTCGTCGAGGAGAACCTGGCCTTCCTCGGGGATGTAGAAGCGCTGGATCAGCTTGGTCAGCGTCGATTTGCCCGAACCCGACGGCCCGACGATGCCGACGACCGCGCCGGGATTGATGCTCATCGAAATCTGCTTGAGCACCAGCGGCGCGCCGGGCCGATAGCGGAAGGACACATTGCGGAATTCGATCTTGCCGCGCGGCGGCGGCAGGTGCGTGCGCACGGCCGGCGCCGGCTCGACCGGCGCGTTGAGAATGTCGCCGAGCCGCTCGACCGAAACCTGAACCTGCTGGAAATCCTGCCAGAGCTGCGACAGCCGCAGCATCGGCTGGGCGACCTGGCCGGCGATCATGTTGAAGGCGACCAATTCGCCGATCGTCAGTTCGCCGTCGATCACGGCCTTGGCGCCGAACAGCAGCAGAGCCGCGGTCGAGAGCTTGTTGACATATTGGATGGCGTTCTGGCCCTTGGCCCCGAGCATGGTGGTCGAGAAGGCCGCGCGGACATAGGCGGCGAGCCGCTCCTCCCACTGCGCCGCCACCACCGGCTCGACCGCGGACGCCTTGATCGTCTGCATGCCGACGATGGATTCGACCAGGAACTGCTGGCTCTCCGCGCCGCGGTTGAACTTTTCGTTGAGCCTTTCGCGCAGCAGCGGGCGCGTCACCGCCGGCGATCAGGAGATAGAACGGAATGGTCGCGAGCACGATCAGCGTCAGCTTCCACGAATAGGCGAACAGGACCGCGATGAAGACGAAGGCGAAGAACAGGTCGAGCGCCGAGAAAAGACCCTGGCCGGTGAGGAAGGCGCGGATCGTTTCGAGCTCGCGCACGCGCGCGACCGTCTGGCCGGTCGGGCGCGTCTCGAAATAGGAGACCGGCAGGCGGGTCAGATGGCGGAACAGGCGCTGACCGAGTTCGACGTCGATCCGGTTGGTGGTGTGCGACAGGGCATAGGCGCGCAGATATTGCAGCGCCACGTCGAACAGGCCGATGACCGCCAGGCCGCCGACCAGCACGAACAGGGTCGAATAGCCGCGATGGGTCAGGACCTTGTCGATCACCACCTGGAAGAACAGGGGCGACACCAGGGCGAAAATCTGCACGAAGAAAGTGGCGACCAGCACATGGATGAGCGGCTTGCGGTAGCGCCACAGCGACGGCGCGAACCAGCGAAAGCCAAAGGTGCGCGGATCGACGCCCGCGCCGAGGAAATCGCGCGCGACCAGGATGAGGGCCGGCTCGATTTCCGCCGCGAGCCGGTCGACCGACAGTTCGCGAGGCATCCGCGTTACGGGATCGACGACGCGCAACAGGCCCGACGCGGTCTCCCCGGCAAGCAGGAGATAGCCGCCGGACTTGAGCCTAAGGATCGCCGGGGTGGGCGCGCTGGCCGAGGCGCTCCGGAGACGGGCGCAAGACGACGCGCGCCTTGAGGCCGATCATCTTGGCGGCGCGCACGAGGTCCGTCGCGCCGGCCTCGTCGCCGCTCAGCGCGAGTTCCCTGGCCAAATGCTCGGGTTGCGGACGATCCGATAATAGGCGGCGATGCCGCACAAAGGCCCTGAGGCCGGAATGGGTGATCGGTTCGCCCGAAGCCTTCCCAAGAAGAGGTTGATTCACGCCCACGCCCTCATCGGGTTGAAGCCAATTATGTGATGCTGATCATTGTAGCTTTTGAAAATGAACTCGAGGGCGGGCTTGGCTCGCCCTCGAGTATGATCCTCTGGTTTGCCCCTGGCTGTCACGAGAACGAGAACTTCGCCGGAGCTAGAACCGTATTGGGCTGCGAAATTGACCTCTCCGCCGCCTTGGAGAGTTCAGTACGTCTCCTGTGGGCGTAAACTGCCATCGCGCCCACCATCTGTAAGAAGCTGGTGATATGCGCGCCGCCAGCAGTGTAACAGATCTTCGAGGTGAACCGTATCGCCGGTGCTGAGGCCCCAAACCACGGCGTTGCCATCCAAAGTTGTTCGACGATTCCGAAGATCCATTGAATGTCAGGCTGTCGCCCGTCGACGCAGGATTGAGCGTGACGTGCGCCGCCGGAGTCATTCGAGAAATCAAAGGTTTCGTTGTTTCCGTTTGTCATGATCACCGTGCCGAAGTGTATCTGACGCTATTGAGATTGAGCGGTGTCTCCAGCGCCAGCCAAGCGTCGCGTTCAAGGAGCCGTTGTTCTGAGTCAGCGTGTCATTCGACCCCAAGACGGCCTGCACCGTGCTGCTCGCATTCTCATTGAACGTCCACGTGATCCCCGGAACCTTTGGCCATCAAGATGTTATTGCCGCCTGCGCCAGGGGTGCCGAACGTGCCGGTGTCACCGTTGCCGTTGGCGGTCAACTCGTTGTTGCCGTTGCCGAAGGTGAATTGGTCAGTCGGCGCCGTTTGCGCCGACCTTGTTGTTGCCGTTGCCGAAGGTGAATATGTCAGTGTCGCCGTTGGCGAAGACGGTGTTGTTGCCGTTCCCGAGGGTTATCTTGTCGCCGTGCCGTTGGCGGTGACCTGTCGGCGCGTTCCGAGGGTGACTGTGCCGGGCCATTGGCCGTGACGGTGTCGCTGCCGTTGCCTGCCGCGATTGTCGTTCCTGCGCCGTTGGCGGTGACCGTGTCGTTACCGTTGCCCAGCGTGATGGCGCCAATGCCGTTGCCCAGGTTGACGGTGACGGCCATGGGACCGGATTGGGTGACCGTGGTCAAGCCGGCTCTCGTTCCCGGTCACCGAGCCCCCGGCATGGTCGAGGTGGACAATGTTCGCCGGCGCCGGCGCCCAGCTGCACAATGTCCAGGCCGACTGCGGTCGGGGAAGTCACGTTGATCGTGTTGCTGTTGCCGCTCAGCGTCACCCCATTGGAGCCGTCGCCCAAATTATAGATGCTGCCGTCGCCGGTGGCGCTGATGGACGTTCGCTCCGTTGCCGACAGTCACCATGTTGCCCCGATGCCGCGGAGGACGATGACGTTATTGCCGTCGCCCAGCGTGATGGTCGCAGCACAGGTCACGAATACGCCGTCGATATGGACGTTTTCGTAGGTTGCGGCTGACGCTGTCGTTCGCTCCCGGCAATATCCACGATAGTCCATCGGGCTCAGCGGCACAGGCGCGTCATCCGGATCCAGCGCGTTGCCGCTGCGGCGTTCGCGCCGTCCAGGCCAAGGATCTTGACAGTGGCGTTGCTGCCGCCGGCGCTGATCAGGTTGTCGCCGCCCCAGACCGTCACCGGAATTGCCGGTTCCGGCCATCAAGATCGTGTTCTCGCCATCGCCCACGCTCACCGTGCTGGTGCCGGTACTCCCGCTGACCTTGAAGTTTTCGTCGCCGCCCGTGAGCTTGTTGCCAGTTCCGGTGAAGGTCACCGTGCTGCTATTGCCGAAACAGATCGTCGTCATTGCGAAGCCGATGGCCGCCGTCGCGGCGCCGCTGGTGAAAGTGAGATTGTTCGTGGCGTCGCCATTCAAGCTCACCGAGTTGTGACGACCCGCCGCCGGTGGTCGACGGTGTTAAAGCCGACCCTTGTCCAGACCGCACTGATATTGTCGGCCCGCCGAGGTTGACCGTGTTGGTCCCGCCCGGATCGTCGATCCCGACGGTATCGTCGAACTGGCAGGACTGGTCCCGAGGATCGACACCGATATTGACGTCCATTGTCGAGTTGCTGCCGTGAAGCGACGGTGGTACCACCGATCGTCGCCGTAGGCCGAAGTTGAACAGATCGTTATGTTCGTCAAACTGTTGCGGGCCGCCGTCGACCGTTAGAATTATCGTTGACGCCCGTGATGGGACCACCGCCGGCGCCGACATTGGTCAGCTCGTTGTAAGAAGGATAGTTGTATTGCTGTCAGTCGACGTGATGGGAGTGATATCCAGATTCCCGCCCTGGCTTTAAATTGTTACGCCGCTGGGGCCCATCAGTCGATATAATCCGTTTGGGTATCGTCCTGAGCGTCCGCAGAAAAGATACCGCCGTTGTCCGCGCTTGAGAGAACTTGATTAATAGGCATGTTATGCACTCCTCTCCCCGTGGTTCCGTTCCTTCGGAACCCTCAATTCCCTACTCATCTCGATGGCGCGCCCATCCTGGCGTGGGTTCTGATCAGAACCCGTTCACTCCATGACCATTTTTCTGAGAGAGCAGAGGCGCAGCCCTTGAAATTACTCACTCTCCGCCGAAGCGGAATGTCATCCGTTAGCATGACGTTACAGTGATGACGTCAGCGTAAGGCGAATCACAGATGAATTGTTCAAAGTGAATGCGTAACAGTTTAAGTGATTGTTTATATCGTAATTTTTTCTATATTCTAGCGGCGAGGCGCACGTCGAAAGCGATGCACGACGAAGGCGCGATCGACAGACGATATGGCCACTCGAATAAAAATGGAATACATCTGGAATGACGTAATTGAACTACCCTCATTTTGGGGCAAGTTATCAAGTAAAAGCTGCTGATCTCGTGGCGCCCTTGCCAGTGAATCCAATATTGAATCCAAGTGTTCGAATAGACGATGACCCGGCGCCAGCACTCGGATACGCGTCTTGTACGGCGCGCCCGAAAAAATCGCGTGATTTTTCGCCATCGGCGCGCGACTGAAGCCATTGTCGGCAAGGGGCGACGATCTCGGGCGGAGAACTCCGCTGGGACGGCAAGGTCAAGCTGCCGAACGCCCAGGCTATTGGACGCTCATATACCGATATTGTCCATATGGCGGTGCGAATGGACGATCCGGCGCCAGCGCTCGACACGCGGGTTGAAACGGCGGTCCCGGAGGGGCGCCGGAACGGCGGGAACTCGCGCCGCTTCTTCGCGTCGGGCGGCCGAGACGGATGTCGCAAAAGACCGCGGATCGAGAATTTTCGTGACGGCGGCGGCGGCGCGGACCGCCGGAGCAATGGGGGCGCCAAAAAGCTCGGCCTCGGCCCTGCATGGCGCGATTTCGGAAAATTGGTCGCCGGTTTTCGGAAATCCTGCTTAAATTAGCACAATGAATCGCCCGAAAAACCAGGTCGACGCGCCGCCGGAAGACGTCTTGGAGCCGGACGGGCCCGAAGAGTCTTTCTCCGATGAGGCCGAGGAAAGCTCCGGCGTCGATCTCGATCTTGATTCCGAGCCCGCCGCCTCCTCGTTCAAACGGGGCCTGCGGGCGATCCGCGCGCATTGGAAACATGCGCCGATGGGGCCGGGCGTCTATCGCATGATCGGCGAGGACGGCGCGGTGCTTTACGTCGGCAAGGCGAAAAGCATCAAGAAGCGCGTCGCCTCCTATAC
This sequence comes from uncultured Pseudomonadota bacterium, assembly GCA_963727035.1. Lineage (GTDB taxonomy): Bacteria > Pseudomonadota > Alphaproteobacteria > Rhizobiales > Beijerinckiaceae > Rhodoblastus. Next base: position 264,046 of record CAVSEY010000029.1, read on the forward strand.
CCGCCTGACCGGCCACGCCAATCGCATCGCGCGGATGATCGCCGTCACGGCCTCGATGGTTTTCGTCTCGACCCGCACCGAGGTCGAGGCCTTGCTGCTCGAAGCCAATCTCATCAAGCAGCTCAAGCCGCGCTTCAACGTCTTGATGCGCGACGACAAGAGCTTTCCCTATATTCTGCTGACCAGCGACGAGCGCGGCGCGCAGCTGACCAAACATCGCGGCGCGCGGAGTCGAAAGGGCGATTATTTCGGGCCTTTCGCCAATGTGGGGGCGGTCAACCGCACCCTCAACGTGCTCCAGCGCGCCTTTCTTCTGCGCTCCTGCGAGAATTCCTTTTACGACAACCGCAGCCGGCCCTGCCTCCTTTACCAGATCAAGCGCTGCGCCGGGCCTTGCACCGGCGAAGTCTCGCCGGAAAATTACACCGAGCTGGCGCGCGAGGCCCGCGATTTCCTGGCCGGAAAATCCCGCGCGGTGCGCGAGCGGCTGGCCGAAGAAATGAACGTGGCGGCGGAAAAGCTCGAATTCGAGCGCGCGGCGCAGCTGCGCGACCGCATTTCCGCTCTGGCCGCGATCCAGGGCCAGCAGGGGATCAATCCGCGCGCCGTCCCCGAGGCCGATGTCTTCGCGCTCCATGAGGAGGCCGGCCAGTTTGTCGTCGAGGCGGTTTTTTACCGCGCCTTTCAGAACTGGGGCAATCGCGCCTATTTTCCGCGCGCCGACAAGACTCTTTCGCCCGGCGAGGTTTTGGGGCCTTTCGTCGCCCAGTTCTACGCCGAACGCCCGCCGGCGCGGCTGGTCCTGCTGTCCCACGCCATTGAGGAGGCGTCCTGGCTCGAACAGGCTTTGTCCGAGCGCGAAGGCTATAAAATCGAGATCGTCGCGCCGCAGCGCGGCGAGAAGAAGGAAATGGTCGCCGACGCACGGAACAATGCGCGCGAGGCTCTGGGCCGACGGCTCGCCGACAGCGCCAGCCAGATGAAGCTGCTGGAGGCGCTCGGCGCCGCTTTCGGCATGGAAAAACCGCCGCGCCGGGTCGAGGTCTACGACAATTCCCACATCATGGGGTCTTCGGCGATCGGCGCGATGATCGTCGCCGGCCCGCAAGGTTTTGTGAAAAACCAGTACCGGACTTTCAATATCAAGGGCCCCGTCACGCCGGGCGACGATTACGCCATGATGCGCGAGGTGTTGTCACGGCGTTTTGCGCGGCTGCTGAAGGAAGCCGAGACGCCCGGCGCGGAAGGCCCCGACGCCTTCCCGCAAGCTCCCGACTTGATCCTGATCGACGGCGGGCGCGGCCAGTTCGAGGCGGTGCGCGGCGTGCTGGAGGAGCTGGGCGTGACCGGCGTGACGCTGGCCTCGATCGCCAAGGGGGCCGACCGCAACGCCGGCCGCGAGAGTTTTTTCGTCGCCGGGCGCGAGCCGTTCAGATTGGCGCCGCGCGATCCCGCGCTCTATTTCGTCCAGCGCCTGCGCGACGAGGCCCACCGCTTCGCCATCGGAACCCATAGGGCGCGGCGCAAGAAGGAATTTGCGCAAAACCCGCTGGACGAAATCGCCGGCGTTGGCCCGGCCCGCAAAAGGGCGCTGCTCCAGGCTTTCGGGACCGCGAAGGCGGTCGCGGCGGCGGCGCTGGCCGATCTCGAAAAAACCCCGGGTTTTTCGGCGGCGACAGCCAAGCTGGTGTTCGACCATTTTCATGAGAAGGGGTGAGCGCCTTGACGCTCGGTCGATGAAGCGTGGCGCGTTCCGGCCGCTGGGGCGCGACAAAAGGCCCGGCGCGGCGGGAAAGCCGAAAAATCCATTGACGGGCCACGTTTAAAACGCTTCCCTCGCATCATGTCCCTCAGCCCCGCCCGTTCAGGCGCCCGTCGCAATTTCAACCTGCCGAATCTTTTGACGTTCGGCCGGGTCGTGATCGTGCCGGCGGTGGTGGCCTGTCTGTTCTGGCCGGATAATTTCGCTCTGCGCTGGACCGCGCTCGGGCTTTTCGCCGTGGCCGGAATCACCGATTTCTTCGACGGCTACCTCGCCCGCGCCTGGGCGCAGCAATCGGCGCTCGGCCGGATGCTGGACCCGATCGCCGACAAGCTGCTGGTGTCCTCGGTTTTGATGATTCTCGTCGCCGACGGCACGATCAGGAGCTGGTCGCTGTGGGCGGCCATCGTCATCCTGTGCCGGGAGATTCTGGTCTCCGGCTTGCGCGAATTCCTCGCCGAGCTGAAGGTTTCGGTGCCGGTCAGCAAGGTCGCCAAATGGAAGACGACCTTGCAGATGCTGGCGCTCGGCTTTCTCATCGCCGGACGGGCGGGAGAAGCCGTGCTGCCCGGCACGGTGCGGATCGGCCTCGCTTTGTTGTGGCTGGCCGCGGTCCTGACGCTCTACACCGGCTGGGATTATTTCCGCGCCGGGATCAAATATGTGGTCGAGGAATGAGGCTGGTCTATTTCGCCTCGCTGCGCGAGCGCATCGGCAAATCCGCCGAGGACGTCGAAGTCCCCGAGACAGTGCGCACGCTCGCCGAACTGATCGCCTGGCTCGGCGCCCGCGACGAGGCCTATGCCGCGACTTTTTCGCAAACGATCGTCCGCGCCGCCATCGACAGGAAACACGCAAGGCCCGACGCGAGCATTTTGGGCGCGCAGGAAGTCGCCTTCTTTCCGCCGATGACGGGGGGCTAGCCCGCATTTCTCACACGGGGCCGACCTGCGTTGCGATTTCGACGAGTCGAACGCCAGGAGGGCGGCGAAAAGCGTATGGCGTCATACGGTTGAGCCGCCCGACGTCGCGGGCGGCCGTCGAAATGCAACCCGGAGGGCCAGCTGGAGACGCCGACAGTGTGCGTCGAACGGCTTGGCCGATGTGGCGCATCGGCCCGCGCCATTCTCCTGCCCTGTCGGCGTCTTGAGCTGGCGCAGGACGACCCCGTGTGAGAAATGCGGGCTAGGGAAGGGCGGAGCGCCCGCGATCAAAATCAGAGGCCAGGCGCCTCGTCAGGATGATGGAATCCGGCCCAAATCATTCATTCGGCGACCGTGAGCCAAAGCAACGGCGCGCGACATGGCCTCGTCAAACACATGGTCGCGAACCTCGTCCGCAATCCAAAAGACAAGCCTAGCGAAATGGTTTGCCGGAAACGCGCAAACCTCAACCAGGACTATCGCGGAGCGACGATTCGCCAGACACATCCGTTAACCTGAAATGATTCTTCGTGGATTGCGCCTTGACAGATCTGCCACTGCCACTTTAGTGTGAACAAATTGTCCTGTATGAATGTTTGAATAAAGCGGAAGCTATAGCGCGAAAAGAAAATATCGTTCGAGGTTAGCTTTAACGAAAATTGACATCCGCGCAGTACGAAAACGAACGTTGCGGCGCCGCTTGTGCATTCATTTCTAAACCGCCGTGACAAATCGAGCGCAGGTCTCCGCCAGCGCCGCTAAGCTTCTATCGATTACGTAACGCCGTCACTCGTTTTTCTCTTGCAGGGGTATCCCTTTCTGATTTGCGCCGGGAAATGAGCGCCGGAATTGAAATGCCGTATCTCAAACCGGTCGTTCCGGTCCTGAGGGCTCGGAACGCGTCTTTCATGTTTGCTCCGTGGGGCGTTCCTCTTCCGGGATCGACCAATGCGCGAACCTGGAAATGGCGGCGCGAACGGGAAACGTTCAGCCGCCCTGTTGGTGGGGCCGCTTTCGCGGCCCTGAAGTACAAGAACTAAGGGAGCAAAAATATGAAAAGCTTGATCAGACTGGCGCTCGTCCTCGGCGCGGGCGTCGTCGCCAGCACGGCCTTCGCCCAGCAGGCGGCTGCGCCGGCCCCCAATGCGGCTCCGCAGGCGGCGCCGCCCGCTGGCTACGGCGCTCCCCCGCCGGCGGCTTATGGCTATGGCCCTGGCCCCGGCTATGGCCCCGGTCCGGGTTACTATGGCCGCCGCTATGGCTATGACGACGATTATTACGGTCGCGGCTATGGTCGTGGCTATGGCTCCGGCAGAGGCCATGGCAGCGGCAACTTCAGCTTCGGCGGCGACTCCGACATGAGCGGCGACGGCTGGGGCGACAACGACATGAGCGGCTACAACCGTGGCCGCCGCGGCGGTTGGGGTCCCGGCGGCTGGTGAGTCTGGACTGAAACGGCGGCGTGGTTTTCACTGACGAAAAGCGCGCCGCTCCGAAAAAACATGCGATCGCGACATGGTCGCGGTCGCAGCTTTCGTTTCGATTGTGCTGACGCCGACCGCCGCGCAGGCGCGACAATGGCGCGATGTTTCGTGGACAGGCGGCTTCCGTACGGGTCGGCGCCGCAAAAAGCGCCCTTTGGGCCAAAAACTTCCGCCAGCGGCATAACCGCCATCCGCCGTTTTAAGTCGTTGGCCGACGGGAGCCAGGCGTCAGCTTCCGGCCACCGGCTCCGGGCCCCCAAGCAACCCTTTTGCCGAATTCAGTTTCGGTTGATCTGTGGCGTCGGCCTGCCGGAGCGCGGCCGTGCAGGCGCGATCGACTGACCTGGCTTCGTCGTCGGCTCCCAGGGCCGACAGCAATGGCGCCAGACGCCGCGCCAAGGCGCCGCGACGCCGCGACGTGCCGTCGAACAGGGGCTGGCGGACCTGGGTCTTGCTTGCCGTGCGCACCTGCCGTTCGTTGTTGTGGAATTCGAGGCAGCGCGGATCCCATTCCAGCCCGCAGAATGCGGCGAGGCGCCGGCTCTGGCCCTCCAGATCGGCGACGATGGCTTCATAATCGGCCGTGATCAGAAGCGCCTCGGGCAGAATCGCGCGCCAGTGGTCCATCAGCCTTTCATGGGCGCGATAATAGCGGCCAAGTTCGCCGAGATCGTAGGAAAAGGCGTAGCCGGTCTCGAACCATCTGGCATAGCAGGACAGGCAGGATTCAACCGGGTTGCGCCGGATGTGGATGATGCGCGCCTTCGGCAGGGCGGCGGCGATCAGGCCGAGATGGAGGAAGTTGTCGAGCATCTTGTCGACGACGCGGCCGGCGCACGGCGCCAGCTCCCGCACATTTTTCGCATAGGCCGCGCCAATTCGGCCGGCGTCTTGCGCCGACAGGGACTGGACCAGTTCGGGGAATGCAAGCGGGCCGACGTGATGCGGCCCGTTCACCCGCATGGCCTTGCCGAAGGCGCCGATTTCGCCAAGGCCGCTGACGCCCTGGTGGCTCGAAAGAATCTGCTCGACCAGGGTGCTGCCGCTGCGCGGCATGCCGACAATGAAAATCGGGGCGAGCGCGCTTTCGCCGCGCCCGCCAAGCCGCGCCGCCATGGCTTGGTCGAAAACCTGCGCGGTGCGCGCCATTTCGCCGAGCGTCGCGGCTTCGTCGTAATGGACGAGGCCGCGTTTCAGACCGGCTCCGGCCGAGAGATGCTCAAAACTTTCGTCCCAGGCGCCATGGTCCTCGTGAACTTTGGCGAGGCCGAAATGCAGGAAAACCCGTTCGGCGGCGGGAAGCGCCTCGGCTTGCGAAAGCTGCGCGTTCATTGCGGCGACGGCGGGATCGTCGGCGCGCCAGTTTGGTCATCTGGGTCAGGTTGTAATAGAGGCGGGCGCGCCCCGGCGCGAGGGCGATGGCCTCGCGGAGCGTGGACTCGGCCTCCGCGAAACGCCCGATCTCGCCGAGCAGGAGCGCCTTGTTGGCGAGGCCGGCAGGGTCGCGCGGCGCGAGCGCCAGACCCTGGTCATAGCTCGCCAGCGCCTCTTCGACGCGGCCCAGATCGGCGAGAACGCCCGCCCGCGTCATCCAGATCGCCGCCTGTTTCGGATCGGCCGCCACAACCGCCGTCGAACACAGCAGGGCTTCCTCGGGGCGGTTGAGCATTTTGAGCGCAAGCGCGCGATTATTGATCGCCACGACATTGTCGGGCGCGCGCGCAAGGGCCTTGTCCAGAGAGATCAGCGCTTCGCCGGGGCGTTCGAGATTCACCAGCACGGCGCCGCGATTGCAAAGCAGCGGGCCGGAATCGGGCTGGAGCGCCAGCGCCCTGTCCAAAGCCGCCAAGGCCTCGTCGAGGCGCCCGGTCTCATTGAGCGTACAGCCATAATTGCTCAAAGCCTCCACGAAGCCAGGCTCCAGCGTCGCCGCCTGCGCAAAACAGCTTGCCGCCTCTTCAACCCGGCGCAGCGCCCGCAGGGCGTTCCCGCGCATGTTCCAAACCTTGGCGGCGTCCGGCTTCAACGCCAGGGACTGGTCGCACCAGAAGATCGCCTCTTCGGCGCGCCCGAGCGCCAGAGCGACGGCGGCGAGATTGGCGTGAATGACGGGTTGTTGCGGCAGGATGCGCGCGGCCTGCGCGAAAGCGCGCAGTGCGTCCTCGTAACGGCGCTGCATGACGTTGAGCACGCCAAGCTGGAACGCGGATTGGCCGTCCTGGGCGTCAAAATCGACGATTTCTTGCAGAAATTTCGACGCCAGGTCGATCTCGGCGCCATTCCGGCTCGCCACAGCCCGGTCGAACGCGTCCGAGGCGCGCGGCTTTTTCTCGGCGCGCGCGTCCGGCGTCCTGAACGAAAGACCAGCCATTCCACCCTCGTCGCGGACGCGCCGCCCCACGCTCATCCTGAACCTCGGATCTTGCGCGGAACTGGCCGCGGCGAAGGGCCGTTCGACATTTCGTCGTGATCGCCAAAATCCTTTCCGGAAACGGCGGCGGGAGCTAAATTGCCGGACGGCCCGCCGCTCGCGGGCCAGCCGCGTCCGGAAATCCGATGTCCCTATCAAAAATCCGCGTGCAGACCGAAGATTTCGACGCCGGCGCCGAAGCCGCGGCGCTCGCGCGGGGGCGAAAAGATATTGGCGCCCTGGTCAGCTTCGTCGGCCTGTGCCGCGACGAGGCCGGGACCCTTCAAGCGTTGGAGCTGGAGCATTATCCCGGCATGGCGGAGGAGGAGATCGCGCGCATCGTCGCCGAGGCCGAGCGGCGCTGGCCCCTGCTTGGGGTCACCGTGATCCACCGCACCGGCAAAATATCGCCCGGCGCGCAGATCGTGCTGGTGATCTGCGCCTCGGCCCATCGCGCGGCGGCTTTTTCGGCCGCCGAATTCCTGATGGATTTCCTCAAAAGCCGCGCGCCGTTGTGGAAGAAGGAACATCGCGCCGACGGCGGCCATGGCGACTGGGTCACGGCGAAGGACGCCGACGAGACGGCGCTGGAGCGTTGGCGGCGATAGGCCTCTCAATGGCAGGTTTCATGGCCCGACGCGGCGATGGCGTCGAAATCCCTCTGGCTTAAATGCTCCGGCGCATAATGGGCGCCAAGTCGCCGCTTCCAGCGGTGGAAGGCGCGCAGGTGGTTGCGCGAGCCCCGCTCGAGTTCGGTGTAAACGGCGAGGATTTCCGGCTTCCTTGTGCGCCTGGCGGCGGCGCGCAGATCCGCAATGTCGAGCTCTTCGATCGACAAGCCGACGCGCACCGCCTCTTCCCGGCTTTTCAATCCCTGCTCGATGAGGCTGTCGTAGAGCGCCTGCATTTTCGGGTCGTGGAACACGCCGATCTCCAGGCCCTGCGCCGGATCCGGCAGGCCAAAATGCTGAAGCAGCGCCAGGATGGCGTCCATATGCGCCTGTTCGGAGCCGCTGATATTGCCGAAAGGCCGCAGGCCCCAGCGATCATAAAGGCGCAGGTAAACGTCGCGCGCGATCTTTTCTTCCTCGCGCATCAGCAGAAGATCGTTGCGCTCGTCTTCGCTGAGTTCCCCGGCTTCGTTCGCGGCAATGGAGTTGCGCAGTCGAGCGAGATGGCCTCGCCGATGGGCGTCACGCGCATCGCCCATGTGACGTTGGCGGCCGTATGGACCGCGTTGTTCGAGGTGTTGCATTGGATATTCCTTGATCTTGCAGGTCATTTTCACAGCGCCTGAAGCTCCCTGGCGGCCTGGCTCGGCGCGCCCGCGACTTTCAAGCCGTGCTGGAGCGTTAAAAAAATTCAAAGCCGCTCGATCTTGCGCGCGGCCTCGTCGAGGATGTCGGCGACTTCGAACAGGGTTTTCTTGTCGGCGGCGTCAGCGAGGCGCTGATGCAGGGCCGTGCGCAGATTGCCCATGGCGCGGGCGACGGGGCCGGCCTCCATCGGCGCGGCGCGCGCGCCGACCTCGTCGAGCCGCGCCAGCGCCGCATCGGCTTGCGTGCGGTTCTGATCGAGGAAAGCCTTGCCGGCTTCGCTCAGGGCGAATTGCTTTTTCGCGCCTTCCGCGGCCTGGGCTTCGATCTGGCCGGTTTCTTCCAGCAGGGCCAGCGTCGGATAGACGATGCCGGGGCTTGGGGCATAGGCGCCGTTGCTGCGGGTCGCGACCTCGCGGATCAGGTCGTAGCCGTGGCGCGGCTCGACCTCGATCAAGGCGAGAAAGACCAGCTTCAATTCGCCGCCGTCGAACATGCGGCGCCTTTCGCCGCGTCCGAAACCATGGCGGCCCTTGAACAACTCGTCGCCGCCCTCGAACATGCGGCGGCCGCGCCGGAAATGACGGCCGAACGGCGCTTCGCTCATGTCTGGCTCCCTTTTCTCGCCGAAGGCTCCCAAGCCGGGGCGGCGTCCCTGGTGATGTACGAACATATAATATCTTCGATATATCTTTTCCAGATGGACGAAAAACCCGGACCCATCCGATTTTCAACCTGTGGCGGGGCCGGACCTCGCGCGATTCCCGCACGAGCCGAGCAGAATGTTTTACTCCGCTCTTGAACAATCAAGATATATCTTAGATACGAATTATCAAGGGCAGAGGCAAAAAAAAGCGGCCGCCCATCGGGGTGGCCGCTTCGAGCGGGCAACGAAAGGGGAGGGCGGGCGCCCTGACTCGCACAGCGCGTCGGGAGACGGGCGGCTCTCGACGCCCTATGGCTCGCCGCCCTCCACATGTAAGGAGAGGGATTTTTCCGGCCTCAGGCGTGCTGGACCACTTTCGGCTGGACTTCGTCGGCATAGGCCTCGATCAAGGTCCGCGAGATCGCGCCGGGGACGAAATTATAGGGGCCGATGACGGAGACCGGCGTCACTTCGGCGCCGGTGCCGCAGATGAAACATTCCTCGAAATCCGCCAGCTCCTCGGGCAGGATCCGGCGCTCGATCACCTTGATCCCCTTGGCCTTGGCGAGGGCGATCACGGTCTGCCGGGTGATGCCGTCCAGAAAGCAATCGGCGATCGGCGTGTGGATTTCGCCGTTCCGGGTAAAGAGAATGTTGGCCCCGGTGCATTCGGCGACCCGGCCCTGCCAGTCGAGCATCAACGCGTCGGCATAGCCGCGGCGCTCGGCGCGGTGCTTGGAGATGGTGCAGATCATGTAGAGGCCGGCGGCCTTGGAATGGCTCGGCGCGGTCATCGGATCGGGGCGGCGATATTCCGCGATGTCGAGCTTGATGCCCTTCATCTTGGTCGCGATGTCGAACATCGACGGCCAGTCCCAGACCGCGATGGCGACATGGATCTTCGCGTGCTGGGCGGAGACCGCCATCATTTCCGAGCCGCGCCAGGCGAAGGGCCGGACATAGCAGTTCTGGAGGCCGTTCCTGGACACCACGAGGTCCTTGGCCGCCATCAGCTCTTCGACCGTGTAGGGAATTTCGAAATCGAGCAATTGCGCCGATTTCTTGAAACGCTCGGAATGTTCGCGCGACTTGAAGATCACGCCGCCATAGGCGCGCTCGCCCTCGAACACGCAGGAGCCGTAATGCAGACCGTGGGAGAGGACGTGGAGCTTGGCGTCCTTCCATTCGACGAGCGCGCCGTTCATCCAGATAAAACCGTCGCGTTGGTCGAAAGGCAGCACAGACATGGGGGAATCCTCGAAAGCGCCTTGAAAGGAAGGCTTGACGACTAAACCGCGACCTGAAATATGTCAATAGACCTGACATATTTTCGACCGGGTTCGGGAGGCGGGCCGAATGGCGGAAGCTTTGGAGCGGCATGCGAAAAGTTCGTCGCCGGAGCCGGCCACGCCCGAACCCATGTTCGACCTGATCGAACTGCTGTTTTTCGCCTATCGCGATTTCGTCGGCGACGCCGACCGCCTGCTGACGCGCTATAATTTCGGCCGGGCCCATCATCGCGTGCTCTATTTCGTGGAGCGCCGGCCCGGGCTGTCGGTGGCGGAATTGCTCGACCTGCTCAAGATCACCAAGCAAAGCCTGTCGCGGGTGCTGAAGGACCTTCTCGACCAGAATTACATCGAACAAAGGCCGGGCCTGCTCGACCGCCGCCAGCGCCTGATGTATCCGACCGTCAACGGCAAGAGCCTGGCGCTGGAGCTGGCGCAGCTTCAATCGCGCCGCATCGCGCGGGCGCTGGTCAACCTGCCCGAGGGGGCGCGGGCGCAGGCCGCCACCTTCCTCGCCGCCATGCGCGATCCCGCGCCGAAAGACGCCTCCGGAGACGCCCGATGAACCAAGAGGAAGCCCAGCTCCCGGCGGATGACGCCTTTCATCTCCTGATCGTGGACGACGACCGCCGCATCCGCGAGTTGCTGAAACGCTTCCTTCAGGGCGAGGGCTATCGGGTGACGGCGGCGGAAAGCGCGGAAGCCGCTTACGCCCATCTGCGCGGGCTGCATTTCGACCTGATCATTCTCGACGTGATGATGCCGGGCGAGAGCGGCGTCGATTTCGCGCGCAAAATCCGCGCCGAAAACACCGCTCTCGCAGAGGCCCCGATCCTGATGCTGACGGCGCGCTCCGAGATCGACGACCGTCTCAAGGGGCTCGAAGCCGGCGCCGACGATTACATGGCCAAGCCCTTCGAGCCGCGCGAACTGGCGCTGCGCGTCGCCTCGATCCTGCGCCGCGCCGCGCCGCGCTCGCCAGCACAGACGGCGCTGGGCGCCAATGTCGTGCGCTTCGGCGAATTCGCCTTCGATCCGGATCGTGGCGATTTGCGCCAGGGCGACGACGTCATCCGCATCACCGAGCGCGAGCGCGACATGCTGCGCCTGCTGGTGGAGACGCCCGGCGAGCCGGTGTCGCGCGAGGCGCTGGGCGGCGGCGGCGGCGCGGCCAACGAGCGCACCGTGGACGTCCAGGTCAACCGCCTGCGGCGCAAGATCGAGACCGATCCGGCCAATCCCCTGCATCTCCAGACCGTGCGCGGGTTCGGCTACAAGCTGGCGATCGAGAGATGAAAACGGCGCCGAGCGTCCTCCTTCCGGCTTTGCGCCTGTGGCGGGCTTTCGGCCGCGCGCTTGCGGGGATCATGCCCAAGGGGCTTTACGCGCGCTCGCTGCTCATCGTCATCCTGCCCATGGTCCTGCTGCAATCGGCGGTGGCGCTGGTCTTCATGGAGCGCCATTGGCAGATGGTGACCTTCCGCCTTTCCAATGCGGTGACCCAGGACATCGCCGCGCTGATCGACGTCTATCGCGATTTCCACAAGCTCGATCCCGACAACAGCAAACTGGAGGCGATCGCGCGCCGGCGCCTCAATCTCGACGTCGAGGTCCTGCCCCCCGGGCCGCTGCCGCCGGCTTTGAAGAAGCCCTTCTTTTCCCTGGTCGATCGCGCCATGTCGAGCGAGATCGCCAAGCAGATTCACCGGCCCTTCTGGATCGACACGGTGGGGCGCTCCAACTTCATCGAGGTGCGGGTGGACGTGGGCGACGCCGTCCTGCGCGTCGTGGCCTTGCGCAGCCAGGCCTATGCCTCCAACAGCCAGATCTTCATCGTCTGGATGGTCGGCGCCGCGCTGGTGCTGATCACGGTCGCCATCCTGTTCCTGCGCAACCAGATCAGGCCGATTCTCGCGCTCGCCGACGCCGCGGAGGAATTCGGCAAGGGCCGCGAAATCGAATTCCGTCCGCGCGGCGCGCGCGAGGTGCGGCGCGCGGCCTATGCCTTTCTCGAAATGAAGCGGCGCATCGAGCGCGCGATGGAGCAGCGCACCACCATGCTCAATGGCGTGAGCCACGACCTGCGCACCATCCTCACCCGCTTCAAACTGTCCCTCGCCTTGCTGTCCGACAAGAACGAGGCGCGCGAGCTGACCGGCGACGTGGACGAGATGCAGCGCATGCTCGAAGCCTATCTCGCCTTCGCCCGCGGCGACATCGGCGAAGCCGCGGCGCCGACCGACATTCCGGCCATGCTCGAAACCCTGCGCCAGGAGGGCGAGCGCCTGGGCCACGCCACCGAAGTGGTCTATGCCGGCGAGCCGATCGCCACCGTGCGCCCCGACGCCTTCAAGCGCTGCCTCGCCAATCTGCTGATCAATGCGGCGCGCCACGGCGGCCGCATTCGCCTCGAAGGCTTCTGCGACACGAAATTCCTGCAGATTCACGTCGATGACGACGGACCGGGCATCCCCTTGGAACAGCGCGAGGAAGTGTTCCGGCCTTTCGTGCGGCTTGACGAAGCCCGCAACCAGGACGAGGGCGGCACCGGCCTCGGCCTCGCCATCGCCCGCGACATCGCCCGCTCGCATGGCGGCGAAATCTATCTCTCCACCAGCCCGCTTGGCGGCCTGCGCGCCACCGTGAGGGCGCCGGTATAGGAACGCTCCGATGAAATCTTGTTGCAATGGCGCTGGAGGACCTTTCCGGGGCCGAGACTTTCCCGCTCGACGCCTTGATGACCTTGCGCCAGAAATGGCCTGACGCGCGCGGGCCTTTGCTGGATGCGTTGAAAAACTTCGCCTCGGGCGCCGACCGCGGCCCGGAAAATGCGGAAAAAGTCTTTTTCGGCCTGCATCTGATGGCGGAAAAGCGCGAGGACGAGGCCTGGGCGCCTTTGCTGGCGGTCGCGATGGAGGGCGAAGTTCTCTACGACATGATCGGCGACGCCACCTCGGCGACGCTGCCCGCCATCCTGTGCAGCCTCTATGCGGGCGATCTCGACGGGCTGAAAAAACTGGTCGAGGCGCCGCAGGCTGACGAATGGGGCCGCGTCGCGGCGCTCGAATGTTTTTGCGCGCTGGCCGCGAAGGGCGAAATCCCGATGGAGGAGGCCAAGGCTTATCTCGCCCATTGCTTCGAGAGCTTGCAGCCGCGCCAGAATCACCCGGTCTGGTATGGCTGGCAGGGCTGCGTCGCGCTGCTGGGCTTCTCTGAGCTGGAGCCTTTGGCGGCGCGCGCCTTCCGCCAGGGGTTTGTGGACCGCAATGTCCTGACTTTCGAGGATTTCCAGACCGACCTGCGCGCCAGCCGCGCCGCCGCCAGCCTCGCCGATGTCTTCGAGGAACGCGGCATAAAACCGATCGAGGACGCGCTCGACGCTTTGGCCGTTTTCGACGAGGACGACGAGGCGCCCGCCGAGCCGGCGGAAAACCGCTTTAAAGACGTCGGCCGCAACGATCCTTGTCCGTGCGGCAGCGGCAAGAAATACAAGAAGTGTTGTTTAGGGAAAGAATAGACCCAGTTTCAAAACGCCGTCATCGCGATCGTGCGACGCCGAAAACCCGTTCCACCAGCCCGATCAAGGGCTTCGCCAAAGGCTCCAGCCTGCGCCGGGCTTCATCGGCGCGTTCCACCAGAAGTTCGCCGCGCGCGAGTTCGCGGTCGAGCGCGGCCATGGTTCTGGAATTGTCCGCGCCGTCGTCGGCGAGCCAGATGTGGAAGACATGGGCCCAGACCAGCGCGAGGCCCTGCAATTTCAGCGCGCCCAGAGGCGCCTCGCTGGAGAGCCCCGCCGCCTCCACCATGAAGCGCAACGAATTCAGCGCCAGCTGGTTGAGCGAGGGCAGGGCGAGCGGGTCGCGCATCGCCCAGGCGTTGATGTTTTCCAGTGCGGCCTTGTAGGGCGCCATGGCGTCGAAGCGCCGCATCAGCACGTCGAACAGCCGGTCCTTCGCGCTTTCGCCCGCGCTCGCGCCGCCTTCGAGCACCTGCCGGTCAATGCGGCGGGAAAAGGCGCCGAGGACCGCGCCCTTGGACGGAAACAAATCGCGGAACTGGGCGAGGGTCACGCCGGCGCGGTCGGCGACGTCGGCGAGCGAAATCTCCTCCCACGGCCTTTCGGCGGCAAGCCCCATCAAGGCGTCGACGATCTTTTCGCGCGGGTCGTTTCGGGGCGCCCCCTTGTGGGCGCCCTTGTCGTCCTTGCCGGCCTTTTCCATCGCCACGCTCTCCTGTTTCCTTCCCGCAAATGGGGTAAAAGAAACTGCGCTGCAAGGCTAGCCGGCCAATTCCCCGGCGCGTTTCGCCGCCGCCGCCGTCGCGCGGGCCATCAGCGCGGCGAGGCCGTCTTGCGCCATCAGCACGTCGAGCGCCGCCTGGGTGGTGCCGCCGGGCGAGGTGACGTTCTTGCGCAGGGTCTCGGCGGGGGTTTCGGGCGCGCGATGCAAAAGTTCGCCCGCGCCCTCGACGGTCGCCCGCGCCAGACGCATGGCGAGATCGGGCGGCAGGCCAAGCGCCTCGCCGCCCTGGGCCAAAGCCTCGACCAGCAGGAAGACATAGGCCGGCCCTGAGCCTGAAATGGCGGTGACGGCGTCGATCGCCTGTTCCGAGTCGATCCATTCGACCGCGCCGGCGCCCGACAACAGTTTTTGCGCCATATCGCGTTGCGCCGGCGTGACATCGGGATTGGCGAAGGCGCCGGTGATTCCGCGCCCGATCGCCGCCGGCGTGTTGGGCATGGCGCGCACGATGTTTCGCGCCGGCAGGCGGCGGCTGAGATTGGCGATCGTCTTGCCGGCGAGAATCGAAATCAGCAGGCTGTCGGCGTCGAGCCAGGGCGCGATGCTCGGCGCGGCCTGGTCCAGCATCTGCGGCTTGATCGCCAGCACGATCGCCTGCGCGGGTTTCGGCGCGCCATTGAGCGCAAAACCCTTTTCCGCCGCGAGATCCCTGAGCGCGTCGGACGGATGCGGCTCGACGACGGCGATATCGCGCGGCGCCATTCCGGCGACGAGCCAGCCGCCGAGCAATGCGGCGCCCATCTTGCCCGCGCCGATCAGCACCAGGGGCGGCGAGCGCTCCATCACGCCTCGCCGCGGGTGTCGATCAGGGCGCCTTCCAGCGCCTCGTCCGCCGTCTTGCCGGCCCAGACCACGAACTGAAAGGCCTGATAATAGCGCTCGCAAGCCTCGATCGCATTGGCCAGAGCGGCCTCGCACTGGGCGTCGCCGGGCTCGGCGCCGCCGGCCAGCAGCATGGCGTGGCGGAACATGACGACATTGTCTTTCGACCAGACGTCGAAATGGCCAATCCACAATTGCTCATTGATGCGGGCGACGAGCTGGGAGGTCTCGGCGCGGCGGCGTTCGGGAATCTTGAAATCGAAGGCGCAGCCGAGATGAAGCGCCTCATGTTGCGATAGCCAGGTGAAAGCGACGGTATATTCCGACCAGCGCCCCGACACGCCGATCGATATTTCGTCGGGATCGTCGCGGTCGAAGGCCCAGTCGCGCAGGAGGGCGATCCGCTCGACGACATCGACCGGGTGTTCGATCCTCTCGTTCGTTTCAATTCCAGACAACAGCATGAATCAATCCCAGGCGGCGCTGCGGGATGCGAGCGGCGCGGCGAAGATCTCGGGAACGCGGACTGCACTTGTGCGGCGCCGGGACCCTCAACCCGCTGAGTCCTCAACCGAATCACCGCACAAGCCGAATATAATCGGATTTGTCCGGCGACGGAATCCCGTCCGCGACCCCTCGGCAAGGTGCGGGATTCGCATGGCCTCGTCCATCCGCGCGGCAGGCTGCGTCCACAGCTAATCGGACTTGTTCAGGCTTTCTTTTCCAGCTCGGCGATTTTCGCTTCGAGCTCGCCGATGCGGCGCTCCAGCGCGTCATTGGCGTTGCGCGCGGCCACCGTCATGTCGCGCAAAGCCTCGAATTCCTCGCGCGTCACCACATCCATGCCCGCCAGCAGGCGCTCCACCTGGGTCTTGATCGCCATCTCGGCCTCGCGGCCGAGGTTGCGGGCGGCGCCGGCGGCGTCGCTGAACAGGCGCGACATGTCATCGAAAAAACGGTTGGGCGAGGCGCTCATGGTCGGGGCTCCGAAGGATGCGTGCCGCCGAGAAATGGGCGCAAGAGAGCGGCGGCGCAAGAATTTTGTTCACCGAACTCTTTAGAACGCCTTGGCCAAAAGCGCCGGGAACGCGATAGAAAGCTGGGTCACAAGGGCGATTCCGCCAAATCGCCGCCGACCCATCTGGCCGAGAAACGCCGACATGCCGCTTTTCCTGCTGCCCTTTCCGGTGATCGATCCGGTGATGGTCCATCTCGGACCCTTTCCGATCCGCTGGTACGCCATGGGCTATATCGTCTCGCTGATCCTGGGCTGGCTGATCGCCGGGCGCCTGGCGGGCCGCGACTCGCTGTGGGGCGCCGTCCCGCGGCCTTCGCCCGACAGCCTCGACGACCTTCTGGTCTATGTCGCCTTCGGCGCGGTTCTGGGCGGGCGCACAGGCTATGTGCTGTTCTACAATCTGCCCTTTTTTCTCCAGCATCCGTTGGAAATTCCGCAGGTCTGGAATGGCGGCATGTCGTTCCACGGCGGACTGGCCGGCGCGGCGCTGGGCGCCTGGCTTTTCGCCCGCCGCGAGAAAATCCCCTTTTTCAGCGTCGCCGACCTGTCCTGTTCGGTCGCGCCGCTCGGCCTGTTCCTGGTGCGCCTCGCCAATTTCATCAAACCCGAATTATGGGGCCGGCCGAGCGACGTTCCCTGGGCGATGGTCTTTCCCGGCGCGGGGCCGCTGCCGCGTCATCCGAGCCAGCTTTACGAAGCCGGGCTCGAAGGCGTCGCGCTGGGGATCGTCATGATCCTGGCGGTGCGCGCCGGCGCCTTCCGCCGGCCCGGCTTGACCTCGGGCCTGTTCATCGGCCTTTATGGTCTGGCGCGGATTTTCTCGGAATTTTTTCGCGAGCCCGACCCGCAGCTGGGCTTTCTGTTCGGCGGCGCGACCATGGGCATGATTCTTTCCGCGCCGCTCGTCGTGCTGGGGGCGCTTCTGGTTGTTTATTCCTTGCGCCGCGCCCCGCGCGCGGCGGATCATCTGACGGCGGAGGGGCGATGACCGAGGCGCGGGAGCGGACGCTCAAGGACGACATCAGCGAGATCATCGCCGACGAAGGGCCGATCTCGCTCGAACGCTACATGGCGCTCGCGCTGACCCATCCCACCAAGGGCTATTACACCAGCCGCAATCCCTTTGGCGCGGACGGCGATTTCATCACCGCGCCGGAAATCTCGCAGATGTTCGGCGAATTGATCGGCCTGTGGGCGGCGGAAATCTGGAGCCTGATCGGCGCGCCGCCCCGTATCCGTCTGGTCGAGCTGGGGCCGGGACGCGGCGTGCTGATGGCCGACGCCCTGCGCGCCGCCCGCGCCGCGCCCGACTTTTTCGCCGCGATCGAGGTCGAAATGGTCGAAGCCAGCGACCTGCTCGCCGCGCAGCAGAGCGCCGAGCTCGCCGACAGCGGCAAGACGGCGTCCTGGCGCAAGAGCCTCGACGAGATTCCCCCCGGCCCGGCGATCTTCATCGCCAATGAATTTTTCGACGCGCTTCCGGTCCGCCAGTTCCTCAAGACCGCGCAGGGCTGGCGCGAAAGGCTGGTCGGCCTCGATCCCGACGGACAGCTCGCCTTCGGCCTCAAGGCGGAGGTCGAGCCCTATATCAAGGCGGAAGCGCCGCTTGGCGCCATTCTCGAGCTCGGCGCCGCCGCGCACAGGCTGATGACCCGGATCGCCGCGCGCATCATGACCGACAACGGCGCGGCTCTGGTCATCGACTATGGCTATGGGCGCACCGATTTCGGCGAGACCCTCCAGGCGGTCAAGGCCCATCAATTCGTCGATCCGCTCGCCGAGCCCGGCCTTGCCGATCTGACCACCCATGTCGATTTCTCGGCGCTGGCGCGCGCCGCCGCCTCCACCAACGCCCGCGTCCACGGGCCGGTCGAGCAGGGCGAATTGCTGAAGGAGCTGGGCGTTTTCCAGCGCGCCGAAATGCTCAAGCGCAACGCCACGCCGCAGCAGGCGGCGGAGGTCAATTCCGCCCTGGCGCGGCTCACCGGCGACGGCGAGGGCGAGATGGGCGCCCTGTTCAAGGCGATGGCCGTCACGCGGCGCAGCCTGAAGGAGACGCCGGGCTTTCCGCCGGCGGCTCCCGCGTGAGCGACACGGAAATCGCGCGCGCGGCGATCCGCGCCCCCGCGCTTCAAGGCGCGGCGCACGCCTTCTTCACCCGCCAGGGCGGCGTGTCGGAGGGCGTCTATGCGAGCCTCAACGGCGGGGTCGGCTCGAAGGACGACGCCGCGGCGGTGGCGGAAAACCGCGCCCGCATGGCGCGGGTTCTCGGCGTGGCGGCGCAGAATTTCCTCGTGCCCTACCAGATCCATTCCGCCGACGCCCTGGCCGTTGTTCGCGCCCTGGGCGGAAGGGATGAGGCCGCGCTGCGACGGACTGGTCACCGCCGCGCCCGGCCTCGCGCTCGGCGTCACCGGGGCCGATTGCGGCGTGCTGCTGTTCGCCGACATGGGCGCCGGCGTGATCGGCGCCGCGCACGCGGGATGGAAGGGCGCGCTGACCGGCATGGTCGAGGCGCTGGTCGCGGCCATGGAGGCGCTCGGCGCGCGGCGCGCCAATATCTCCGGCGCATTGGGTCCGACCATCGGGCCCGGGAGCTATGAGGTCGGGCCGGAGTTTTTCGCGCGCTTCGAGGTCGAGGACAAAGGCTTTGCCAAATTTTTCGCGCCCTCCGGCAAGCCCGGCCATCATTTCTTCGACCTGCCGGGATTTCTCGAAATGCGCGCCGATCGGGCGGGACTCGGCCGATTCGAAAACCTTGGCCTCGACACCTATGCGGACGAGGCGCGGTTTTTTTCCTACCGCCGCACGACCCACCGCAGCGAGCCGGATTACGGCCGCCTCGTCGCGGCCATTGCGCTGCCCGAATAGCACGTGATCCCGGAACCGCGCGAAGCCGCGCTGCAGCCTTGACGCGGACAATTTCGCAGGTCCTTGCCGCAGCCGCTTGCAAGGTTCGGCGCTACGGCGGTACAAGCGCGGCCCGCTGTCTGAGGAATCGCGCATGGTCTCAATCGTCCGCCGCATCGCCGAGGAACTGAAGGTCGAGGAGCGACAGGTCGCCGCGGCGGTCGAACTGCTGGACTCCGGCTCGACCGTGCCCTTCATCGCCCGCTACCGCAAGGAGGCGACCGGCGCGCTGGACGATACGCAATTGCGCACGCTCGACGAGCGGCTGCGCTATCTGCGCGAGCTGGAGGAGCGCCGCAAGGCGATTCTCGAACTCGGTCAAATCGCAGGACAAGCTGACGCCCCAGCTCGAAGCCGAAATTCTCGGCGCCGAGTCCAAGGCCAAGCTCGAAGACATCTACCTGCCTTACAAGCCCAAACGCCGCACCAAGGCGACCATCGCCCGCGAGGCCGGCCTCGCGCCGCTCGCCGCCGGCCTGCTCGCCGAGCCGGCTCGCGACCCGCGCGTCGAAGCGGCGAAATTCGTGGATGAAGCCAAGGGCGTCAAGACGGTGGAGGAGGCGCTGGAGGGCGCCCGCGCGATTCTGGTGGAGCAATTTTCGGAAAATGCAGCTCTGATCGGGACCTTGCGCGAGAATTTCTGGACGCGCGGCCGGATGGTCTCGAAAGTCCGCGACGGCAAGGCCCAGGAAGGGGCCAAATATGCCGATTATTTCGATTTCTTCGAGCCGCTGACCAAACTGCCGTCCCACCGCATCCTGGCCCTTTTACGGGCCGAGAAGGAGGAAATCCTCGACCTTGCCCTGGAGCCGGAAGGCGCCGCCGAGGCCGCCGCGCAAGGCGAAAAGGCCTATGAGCTGGCGGTCGCCGCCAGCGCCGGCATCGCCGATCGCGGCCGGCCGGCGGACAAATGGCTGATGGATTGCGCGCGCTGGGCCTGGCGCACGCGGATAAAAATTTCGCTCGCCGTCGATCTGCGCGCGCGGCTGTGGCAGAACGCCGAGGATCAGGCCGTCAAAGTTTTCGCCGGCAATCTGCGCGACCTTCTGCTCGCCGCCCCCGCCGGCCCGCGCCCGACCATGGGGCTCGATCCGGGGTTTCGCACCGGCGTCAAGGTCGCGGTGGTCGACGCCACCGGCAAGGTGGTGGACACGGGCGTGATCTATCCCCACGAGCCGCAGCGGCGCTGGGATGACGCGCTGCTGGCGCTGGCGCGGCTGTGCCGGCTGCACAAGGTCGAACTGATCGCCATCGGCAACGGCACGGCCTCGCGCGAAACCGACAGGCTCGCCGCCGAACTGGTCGCCAAGCTGCCCGAACAGAAGATGACCAAGATCGTGGTGTCGGAGGCGGGGGCTTCGATCTATTCGGCTTCCGCCTTTGCGGCGGGCGAGTTGCCCGACCTCGACGTGACTTTGCGCGGCGCCGTCTCGATCGCGCGGCGCCTTCAGGATCCGCTGGCGGAACTGGTCAAGATCGACCCGAAATCGATCGGCGTCGGGCAATATCAGCACGATCTCGCCGAGGGGAAATTGTCGCGCGCGCTCGACGCCGTGGTCGAGGATTGCGTCAACGGGGTCGGCGTCGATCTCAACACCGCCTCCGCGCCCTTGCTGGCGCGGGTTTCCGGCCTTGGATCGAGCCTTGCCGCCCATGTCGTCGCCCATCGCGACGCCAACGGGCCGTTCCGCTCGCGCGACGCCTTGAAGAAAGTGCCGCGGCTCGGCGCCAAGGCTTTCGAGCAATGCGCCGGTTTCTTGCGCATTCGCGGCGGCGAGGACCCGCTCGACGCCTCCGGCGTGCATCCCGAGGCCTATCCCCTGGTGCGCAGGATTCTCGCCGCGACCAGGAGCGACATCCACGTCCTGATCGGCAATGCCAAGATTTTGCGCGGCCTGAACGCCAAGACCTTCGTCGATGAGACGTTCGGCGCGCCGACCGTGACCGACGTCCTGCGCGAACTGGAAAAGCCCGGCCGCGACCCGCGCCCGGAATTCAAGACCGCGAGCTTCCAGGAGGGCGTCGAAAGCCTGTCCGACCTCAGGCCCGGCATGATTCTGGAAGGCGTGGTGACCAATGTCGCGGCCTTCGGCGCCTTTGTCGACATCGGCGTGCATCAGGACGGGCTGGTCCATATTTCGGCCATGTCGAAAAATTTCATCAAGGACCCGCGCGACGTCGCCAAGCCGGGCGACGTGGTCAAGGTCAAGGTTATGGAGGTCGATGCGCCGCGCAAGCGGATCGCCCTGACCATGCAACTCGACGACGCAGCCGAACCGCGCCAGTCCAATCAGGCTGGCCGGGCGCCGCAGGCAGGAAAGGCCCCGCAAGCGAGTCGTGGTCCGGCGCCGCGCGCCGACAAACCGGAACCCGCCGCGGGCAATGCTTTCGCCGAGGCCTTCGCCCGCGCCGCGCGCGACCGGCCCAAGGGGCGTTAGCCAGCGTTCCCTTGCGGCCACACATTCAGCATATTGCACGCAAGCGCGGCGGTTCGGGCTGACAGGACGGCGAAATGCGTTTAAGTGCTTTCCGATGAAAGCCGCCGCCGGATTCGCCCTGCTGATGGGACTCAGCCTGTTCGCCGCCCTGACTCTGTATGAGGGCGCGGGCGATGTCGCGCACGCCATTTCCTCGGTCGGCTTCGGCGTGCTGTGGGTCGTGGTCATCCGCCTCGCGCAGACTTTTCTGGCCTCTTTCGCCTGGCGCGCCCTGCTGCCGCGCCCGCGCCCGCGCCCGTGGCTGACGGCGCAATTGCGCTGGGTGCGGGAATCCATCAATAACCTGCTTCCCGTCGCGCAGATCGGCGGCGAGGTGATCGGGGCCCGCCTGCTGCGCAATAGCGGCGTCGCCGGCGGCGCCGCCGCCGCAAGCGTGATCGGGGATTTGCTGGCGCTGACCGCAACTCAAGTCCTGTTCACGCTGCTGGGCGTCTTTTTCCTGGCCGATCACGGCGTCAACGCCGATCTGACTTTCGCCATCGTCGCCGGTCTCGTCATCATGGCCCCGGCGCTCGCCGGCTTCTGGCTGGCGCCGCGCCTGCTCGCCATGGGCTGGCTCGACCGGCTCGCCGCCTTTGTCGAGCAGCGCGCCGGCTGGGCGTCGGTGAGCGGCCTGCCGGCCCTGCGCACGGCCTTCGACGGCATGTTGCGCCGGCGTTCCGGCCTGACCCTGTCGCTGGCGCTCCATCTCGGCGCCTGGTTCGTCGGCGTGCTTGAAATCTGGCTGGCGCTATACCTGCTCGGCGATCCGCGCTCTTATGGCGCCGCCCTGGCCATCGAGAGCCTCGGCCATGCGGTGAGGGCGACGGGTTTCCTCATTCCCGGCGCCTGGGGGGTGCAGGAGGGCGGTTATATCGCGCTCTGCGCCGCATTCGGCATCGGTTCGCCCACCGCCATCGCCCTGTCGCTGATCAAGCGCCTGCCGGATTTCGTCCTCGGCGCGCCGGGCCTGTGGCTGTGGCGGCGGATGGAGGGATCGAGCCTGCGCGAGATTTTTTTCCGCGAGAAATTTGCGCCTCGGGAGGAGTCTCATGGTCTTTGATCGCCGTATGGTTCTCGCCGCCCTTGCCGTCCTGCCCGCTCTCTCCGCGGCGCGGGCGGACGATTCCGCCGACGCGGTCGCCGCGGTCAAGCAATTCCAGGACGGCCAGCTCGGAATCATCCAGAAGCTCGGCCAGATGAACGTCAAGCAGCGCTATGACGCCCTGCGGCCGGCGATCGGCGCGACGTTCGACCTGCCCGCCATGGCGCGCATGGTCTATGGCGCCGGCTGGGACGCCCTGACCGACGCCCAGAAGGCGGCATGGACCAATGCCCTTGCCGATTACATCGCCGCGTCCTACGCCGTCCATCTCGAAGGTTTCAACGGCAAGGGGTTCGAGCGCGACGACAAGACCGTCGCGCGCGACGGCGATCTGGTGGTGACGACGCGGATCGTGCTTGACAAGGGGCCGCCGATGGCCGTCGATTACGTCGTGCGCAAGACGCCCAAGGGCTGGAAGATCGGCGACATTCTCGCGGAAGGCTCGATCAGCGAGCTGGCGCAATGGCGCCGCGCGCTACGCGGGTTGAGCCAGGACGGCTTCGACGCCGCCTTGAAGGCGCTGGGCGAGCGCACCCAAAACTATCTGACGCCCTGAACGACAGGAAGGACGATGGCCGGCTCCTTGTTCAGCGCGGTGGGGAATTGGATCGTCGCGGCGCCTGTCGCGGCGGCTGCGACCGCCGTCGCGTTCGCGGCGGTCCTCTATACCTTTCTCGCGCTCGTCAGCCTGAAGCGTTTTGCGCCCCCCGCCGGCGCCGCGCCGGCGCACGCCTCGGGTGTGACGGTGCTTAAACCACTTTATGGCTCTGAAACAGGGCTTTACGATCACTTGCTCAGCTTCTGCCGCCAGACCTATGCCGGGCCGGTGCAGATTATCTTCGGGGTCCACCATCACGACAATTCCGCCGCGGCGGTCGCGCGGCGCATTGTCGCGCTGGCGCGCGCCGGAAAGATCGACGGGGCGCCGGCGGGGCTCAGCGTGGAGATGGTGGCGGACGCCACGGTCCACGGGACCAATGGCAAGGTCTCCAATCTGATCAATCTGTCGCGCCGCATCGAACATCCTTTTGTCGTGCTGGCCGACAGCGACATTTCGGTCGAGCCGGATTATCTCGACCGGCTGGCGGCGGCGATCGAGCGCCCGAACGTCGGCCTCGTCACCTGTCTCTATCGCGGACGGCCGCTCGCCGGCTTCTGGTCGCGGCTCGGCGCCATGGGGGTGGATTACGGTTTTTTGCCCAATGTCCTGACCGGCATGGCGCTCAATATGGCCGAGCCCTGCGTCGGCGCGACCATCGCCCTGCGCCGGGACACGCTCGAAGCCATTGGCGGCTTCGAGCGGATCAAGGACCAGCTCGCGGACGATTACATGCTCGGCGAGGCGGTGCGCGAACTGGGCCAGAAAATCGCGGTCGCCGATTTCGTCGTCGGCCACGCCCATTCCGAGCGCAGTTTTGGCGAGGTGTGGCGGCGCGACCTGCGCTGGGCGCGCACCATCCACTCGCTCGATCCCCTCGGCCATATCGGCTCGGCGGTGACTTTTCCGGTGGCCTGGGCCTTGCTCGCCGTCCTGGCCAGCGGCTTTGCGCCGGCGACGGTTGGGCTCGCCGGCGCCGCCGTGCTCGCCCGGATGATCCTGCAATTCGAGATCGACCAGCGCTTCCCGGGCCACGATCACGCGGTCTGGCTCGGTCCCGTGCGCGACCTGTTCAGCTTCGCCGTTTTCGCCGCCAGTTTCCTGCCCGGCCAGGTCCACTGGCGCGGACACGATTACGCGCTGCGCGACGGCGGCGTCATGGCCGAGGCCGAAGAGGCCGAAGTCGAGATCGCCTGATAATGGTTGAATTCACTTGCTTTCGGGCAACGTCATTGCGAGCGAAGCGAAGCAATCCACCTCGGTTGTGAACCGCAACATGGATTGCTTCGTCGCTTCCGCTCCTCGCAATGACTATTCGGGGCGAGCGCCAGCCAGATTCACAACTCCAGATAGAGCTTGCCGCCCTTTTCCAGAAATTCCGCGCTCTTTTCCGCCATACCCTTTTCGGCCAGCGCGGCGGCTTCGACGCGCAGATCCTGCGTGATCTTCATCGAGCAGAATTTCGGCCCGCACATCGAGCAGAAATGCGCGACCTTGTGCGCCTCCTTGGGCAGGGTCTCGTCGTGATATTTCAGGGCGGTCTCGGGATCGAGGCCGATGTGGAACTGGTCCTGCCAGCGGAAGTCGAAGCGCGCGCGGCTCATGGCGTCGTCGCGCAGTCGCGCGCCGGGATGGCCCTTGGCGAGGTCGGCGGCATGGGCGGCGATGCGATAGGTGATGACGCCGGTCTTGACGTCGTCGCGGTCAGGCAGGCCGAGATGCTCCTTCGGCGTGACATAGCAAAGCATGGCGGTGCCGAACCAGCCGATCATCGCCGCGCCTATGCCTGAAGTGATATGGTCATAGCCCGGCGCGATGTCGGTGGTCAGCGGGCCGAGCGTATAGAAGGGCGCCTCGCCGCATTCGCGCAATTGCTTGTCCATGTTCTCCTTGATCTTGTGCATCGGCACATGGCCGGGACCCTCGATCATCACCTGGCAGCCCTTGTCCCAGGCGATCTTGGTCAGTTCGCCGAGCGTCTCCAGTTCCGCGAACTGGGCGGCGTCATTGGCGTCGGCGATCGAGCCGGGGCGCAATCCGTCGCCGAGCGAGAACGAGACGTCATATTTGCGCATGATGTCGCAAATCTCGTCGAAGCGCTCGTAGAGGAAGCTTTCCTTGTGTTTCGACAGGCACCAACGCGCCATGATCGAGCCGCCGCGCGAAACGATGCCGGTGACGCGCTTCGCGGTCAGCGGCACATAGCCGAGGCGCACGCCGGCATGGATGGTGAAATAATCGACGCCCTGTTCGGCCTGTTCGATCAGCGTGTCCTTGAACACTTCCCAGTCGAGTTTGAGGGCGTCGCCGCCGACCTTTTCCAGCGCCTGATAGATCGGCACGGTGCCGATCGGAACCGGCGAATTGCGCAGGATCCAGTCGCGGATATTGTGGATGTTGCGTCCCGTCGAGAGGTCCATCACCGTGTCCGCGCCCCAGCGGATCGACCAGACCATCTTTTCCACTTCCTCGGCGACCGAGGAAGTGACGGCGCTGTTGCCGATATTGGAATTGACCTTCACCAGGAAATTCCGGCCGATGATCATCGGCTCCAGTTCGGTGTGGTTGATATTGGCGGGAATGATCGCTTTTCCACGCGCGATCTGCTGGCGCACGAATTCGGGCGTCACGAAATCGGGGATTTCCGCGCCAAAGCTCTCGCCGTCCTTGAGGCGCTCGGCGGCGCCTTCGAGCGCGACCTCGCGGCCGAGGTTTTCGCGATGCGCGACATAGATCATCTCCTCGGTGATGATCCCGGCGCGGGCGAATTCATATTGCGTGACGCAATCCGCCGTCGCGCCCACGGCGCAAGGTTCGTTGGGCAGGGCAGGGCGAGACCAGGGCGTCGCCCGAGACATGGCCATTGTCCTCAGGCGCCACCGCGCGGCCTTGATAGCTTTCCAGCCCGGAGCGTGCGGCGACCCAGCTTTCGCGTATTTGGGGCAGGCCGGCGGAAAGATCGATATGCGGACTGGCCTCGGTATAGGGGCCGGAGGGGTCGTAGACGCGCAAAGCCGCCTCTCGGCACGACGGATCAAGCGCGATTTCGCGCACCGGCACGCGCATGTCCGGCGCGCAGGCCGGCGAGACATAGAGCTTGCGCGAGCCGGGGATCGGGCCGGAAGTGACGCTTTCCGGCCTGCCGGCGGAAGTTTTCTGTCCGGTTTTGGAATGGACGTTCATCGCGCGCTCCCGTGCTTGCAAGATTGTTCCGCAAGAAAGAGACGCGGCCCGGCCGCCCGCCTTCCCTGCGCTGGCATTATCCAGATCAGGTCGATGGGTATGTTCTCAGCCGCCGCTCGAAGGACAGCACCCCATGGCTCGAAGGCGAAAAGCTAACAGGGAAGGGGCGCCCGCGCAAGCTGAGCGGAAGGAGGCGCAATGCCTCGCAGAGAATCCTCGGCCCCGGCCCCACCAAAAGATTGCCGAAAAGGGCGCCGCGCGCTATCGAAAGCCATGGTGCAGATCAAGTCCCATCCGCCGGTGGCTTTCGTCAACGCCCGCCTGATCGATCCCGAAAGCGGGGCCGAGACGCGCGGCGGCGTTCTGGTCGACGAGGGGCGGATCAAGGATTTCGGCGCGGGCGTCACCGGCGGCGCGCTGCCCGCCGAGGTCGCGCTGATCGAATGCGGCGGCGATGTCGTCTGTCCCGGCCTGATCGACCTGCGCGCCTTTGTCGGCGAGCCGGGCGCCGAACATCGCGAAACCATCGCCACCGCCACCGCCGCCGCCGCGGCCGGCGGCGTCACCACTCTGGTCGCCAGTCCCGAAACCCATCCTCCGGTCGACGACCCCGCCGTGGTCGATTTCCTGAAACGCCGCGCGCGCGATCACGGCCGGGTGCGCGTGCTGCCCAGCGCCGCGATCTCCAAGGCGCTGGAGGGCCAGGAAATCTCGGAATTCGGCCTGTTGCGCGAGGCCGGCGCGGTGGCCTTCACCGACGGCTCGCGCTCGATCCGCAACAGCCAGACCCTGCGCCGCGCCATGACTTACGCGCGGGATTTCGACGCGCTGATCGTGCATTTCCCCGAAGACCGCGACCTCGCCGGCTCGGGCGTGATGAACGCCGGCGAACTGGCGACAAGGCTCGGCCTGTCCGGCGTGCCGCGCGAGGCCGAGGCGATTGCGCTCGACCGCGACATCCGTCTGGCGCGCATGACCGGCGCGCGCTATTGCGCCGCGCCGATTTCCACCACCCTGGCGCTCGACGTCATCGCCAAGGCCAAGGCGGAAGGTCTCGACGTTTCCTGCGGCGTCACCATCAACCATCTGACGCTGAACGAGAACGACATCGGCTCCTACCGCACCTTCCTGAAACTCAAGCCGCCGCTGCGGCGCGAGGAGGAGCGGCTGGCTCTGGTCGAGGCGGTCGCCAGCGGCCTGATCGACGTGATTTTCTCCGACCATAATCCGCAGGATGTCGAGACCAAGCGCCTGCCCTTCGGCGAGGCCGATTTCGGCGCCGTGGGCCTGGAAACCCTGCTCGCCGCAGGGCTGCGGCTGGTTCACGCCGGCCATCTGCCGCTGGCCAATCTGCTGCGCGCCATGACCACCTGTCCCGCCGATATCTTGCGGCTGGAGCAGGGGCGGCTGAAACGCGGCGCGCCGGCCGATCTGATCCGCTTCGACCCCGACGAGCCCTTCGTGCTCAACAAGGACGACCTGCGCTCGCGCTGCAAGAACACGCCCTTCGACGAGGCGAAATTGCAGGGCGTGGTCAAGGCGACCATGGTCGCCGGCAAGGTCGTCTATCGCGTCGCCGCGCCGATGGAGCGCGCATGATCGCGCTTCCGCTTCTTCTCGCCTCCGTCGCCTTCGGCTATGCGCTCGGCTCGATTCCCTTCGGCCTGCTGCTGACCAAAGCGGCGGGGCTGGGCGACGTGCGCGCGATCGGCTCCGGCAATATCGGCGCGACCAATGTGCTGCGCGCCGGGCGCAAGGACATCGCCGCCGCAACTTTGCTGCTCGACGCGCTGAAGGGGACGGCGGCGGTGCTGGTCATGGCCCGTTTCGCGCCCGGGGCGGGGGCCATTGCGGGTTTTGCCGCCTTCCTCGGCCATATTTTCCCGGTCTGGCTGAATTTCAAGGGCGGCAAGGGCGTCGCGACCTTTTTGGGCTGCCTGTTCGGCTTCGCCTGGCCGGCAGGCCTCGCCTTCATCGCGATCTGGCTCTCGGTCGCGTTCCTGTCGCGCACTTCGTCGCTGTCGGCGCTGGTCGCCAGCGCCTTGTCGCCCATCGTGCTGTGGCTTCTCGGCCTGCCCGCTGACGCCGCGCTGCTTGCGGTCATGACCGTGATCCTGTGGCTCAAGCACAAGGACAATATCGCCCGGCTGCGCGCGGGGACCGAGGGCAAGATCGGACAGAAGAAATGAAGGCGAGGCGGCTCGCCGACGAGGAAAAGCTCGACTGGCTGCAACTCATCCGGTGCGAGAATATCGGCCCTCGCACCTTCCGCGCCCTCATGCGGCGCTATGGCGACGCCGGCGCGGCCCTGCGGGCGCTTCCCGACCTGATTCGCCAGGGCAGGGGCCGTCCAGTGAAGCTCGCCTCGCGCGAAAGCGCCTTGCGCGAATGGGAGCAGGCGCAAAAGTTTTCCGCGCGGTTCGTCGCTTTGCCCGAACCCGATTATCCGCCAGGCCTGCGCGCCATCGATTCGCCCCCGCCGCTGATCGCCGTTCGCGGCGACATGGAGCTCTTGCGCAAGCCGATGGTGGCGCTGGTCGGCTCGCGCAATGCGTCCGCCGCGGGCCTCGCCATGACCGAAAGGCTCGCTTTGGGCTTGGGCGTGGCGGGCTATGTCGTGGTTTCCGGCCTTGCGCGCGGCATCGACGGCGCGGCGCATAAGGCTTCACTCGCGAGCGGCGCCGTCGGCGTGCTGGCGGGCGGGCTCGACCGGCCCTATCCGCCGGAAAATCTGGCCTTGCTGGAGCAGATGGCCGAGCGCGGCGCGGTGATCGCGGAAATGCCTTTCGGCTACGAGCCGCGCGGCCGCGATTTCCCTCGCCGCAACCGCATCGTTTCCGGCCTGTCGCTGGCGACGGTGGTGGTCGAGGCGGCGCGGCGCTCGGGCTCGCTGATCACCGCGCGTTTTGCCCAGGAGCAGGGCCGCGAGGTTTTCGCCGTGCCCGGCTCGCCGCTCGATCCACGCGCGGAAGGAACCAACGACCTGATTCGCGACGGCGCGCTGCTCTGCGCGCGCGCGCAGGACGTCATCGACGCGGTCGCGCCTTTGGCCGCGCGCGGCGCCACGGGTTACGACTTGCTGTTCGAGCCGGAGCCCGCGCCCTATGACGGGAAGCTGTGGGAGGAATGGGACTGGGCGGAAGCCCGAGAACCAGTCGCCCATGCACCGGTCGCCCAAAAGCCAGTCGGCCACGCGCCGGTCGCGCCTTCCGCCGTCGAGGACGAGCATGTCGCGTCGGACGAGCCTCGTTCGCCCGAAACAGGAGATGAGGAAGGCGCGCGGGAAAAAATCATGCGCCTGCTCGGGCCGGCGCCGGTCGCCGTGGATGATCTCGCCCGCGCCTGCGACCGTTCGATCGGGGACATAAGGTTCGCGTTGCAGGAGCTGGAGATCGAGGGCCGGATCGAGCGCCAGGGCGGCGACCGCGTGGCGCTGATCGGGTGATCAGGCGCCTTCGTCGAGGCCCTCGCCGTGTCGCGCCTGCAATTCTGCTTCGACATGGGCCATGTCGAGCAGGTAATTGAGGAGGTCGAGCCTGGCCTCGCGCGCCATCGCAGCGAGGGACGCGACCATTTCGGCGATATAGCGGGCGGTTTCTTCCGTGGAAACGGCCGGGGACAGGGCGTCCTCCTCCTCGACGTCGCCATCGCCATAGAAGAAATCTTCTACCGCCGCGTCCTCGGCGGGATTTTCGGGCGAATATCGCGTCGCGCCGGATTCTGCGGATGTTGTTTGCTTCGAGCTTTTCGCCATGGGGTTTCTGGGACCTTCACATCCTGCGCCTCCAACGCCCAGCGGATGGCGCAACATGGAGAAAGCTAGCCTCCAAGCCATCCGAATGGCAACCAAAAGTTGCGACCGCGCGTGACGATTCCTGCCGCCGCCGGTCCATCGGCCCGCGGGCCGTTCATTGAGGAGAAAGGCGATGAGGCAACCGCCAAATCAGCGCATGTGCGCCCGATGCTTATACTGGGCGAGAACACCTTCGCTGTCCGCCAATTCGGCGTCTCATCCGAGCCAATTGAGACGGTCCAGCGCGCCTTGCAGGATATAGGCCGCCGCCATCCGGTCCACAACTTCCGCGCGTGTTTTACGCGAGACGTCCTGGGCGATCAGTTCGCGGGTGACCGCGGCGGTCGAGAGCCGCTCGTCCCAGAACACGAAAGGACGCCGCGCCAAGGGCGCGACTTGCCTGACAAAGGCGCGGGTCGATTGCGCGCGTGGGCCTTCCGTGCCGTCCATGTTGAGCGGCAGGCCGATCACGAAAGCGGCAACCCCGTGGTTGTCGGCGAGCGCCAGCATTTTTTGGACATCCGGCGTAAATTTGACCCGCCGGATGGTCTCCAGCGGCGTCGCGAGGCGTCGCTCGACATCGGACAAGGCGAGGCCGATGGTTTTCGTGCCCAGGTCGATCCCCATCAGCCTGTCGTTGCGGCGCAAAAGGCCGGCGAGCTCTTCCAGAATCGTGACAGCGGTGAATTTCGGCGTTTCGGTCATGCCTTCCGGCTAACATGCGCCGGGACTTCACGCCAGTTGCGCACGCATGCCGGCGGCGAGGAAATGCGCGCTAGCTGCTCTGCTGTTCCTGAGGCTTTTTCGCGGCGTCGGAAATCAGGGACCAGCCCGAAAAGGCCTTCCTGCCCTCCTTGAAGCCATTCTTTTCGAAATGCTCCTGGGCGGAGTCGCATTTCTTATTGCGAATGGCCTCGGCGACGTCAGGGTAGGTCTTGAGATACCAATCCGCGTCCACTTTCATCGGGCGCGGAAGCCGGTCTTCAAAATAACCCGAATTGAGATAATGTTCGCGCGCCGAAGCGAATTTTCCCTGCCTGAACGCGACGCGAACGTCGCTGTTGAATTCCAGATACCATTTTTCGTCGACTTCAACCAATTCCAGCAAGTCGCGGAGCGCCGCCCGCAGCCGATTTTCGTCGATCCTGATGAAACGGCTGTTTGCATCGCGGACGTCGCTACACAGATAACCGTATGAGATCAAGCTCACGATGCATTCTCCGCAGTATTGTCGGCACGAACTGAAGCATGGATTGCCAAAGGGCTGCCCGCCCCCCCATGCAAGCTGCAGCTTAGGTCATGCATGTTGCGAGTTCAAGTAGCGCCGCCTGTCGTCATGGCGCGATTGGGGAATGTCACTCCCCATCAAACGCTCCCCGGTCGATGCCGCCGCCGACCAAAATCTGGCGTTTTCCGGCATGGTTGGCGGGGCCGACGACGCCTTCCTTCTCCATGCGCTCGACGAGGCTGGCGGCCTTGTTGTAGCCGATCGAAAAGGCCTGATCATGATTTTTCCGCCTCCGGCGCTGCGAGACGCTTCTTGATCTAGATTAGCGCTTGGATTATCTAGACATGGAAACAGCGAGGGCCAAAATGCCATTCCATGTCCGCGATGCGGCGACCGACAAAGCGGTGCGAGAACTCGCCGCCCGAACCGGCCTCAGCCTGACTGACGCCATCCGGCGAGCGGCGGAAAATGAATTGAACCGCCTCAACCGCAAGAAACGTCCGCTCGCCGAGCGCGTCCGCGACATTCAGGCGCGGGCGCGGGCCTACGAGCCGACGGGCCTTGCCGCCGACAAGGCGTTCTATGACGAATTTTCCGGCGACATCTGATGTATGTCGACGCCTCGGCGATCGTCGCCATCATCGCAGCGGAGCCGGAATCCGACAGGTTGCTCAAGATCCTGGACGCCGCCGAAACCGAACGGATCACCGCGCCTGTCGCCATTTTCGAAGCGATTGCGGGCATCGCCAGAATTCGCGCCTGTCCGCTGATGGACGCACAGGCGCTGGTGCGGGATTTTCTCCGCGAGGCGGAAATCCGGGTGGTCCCAATCGACGACGCCCACGGCGAACTGGCCGTGATCGCCCTGGAGCGTTTCGGCAAAGGCCGCCACAAGGCGGCGCTGAACATGGGGGATTGCTTCGGCTACGCCGTGGCCAAGGCGGCGAATGCGCCGATTCTTTTTATCGGCGAGGATTTTTCGAGGACGGATTTGGTGGCGGCTGGGTGATTGGTGTGATGATTTTGATAGAATGTCGAGGTTACGTTTCGACAAATCCCAGCAAGGTTTTTCCTGCCTTGCGTCCTTGTCTGAGCCCTGCTTGAATGCCCGCTTATTTCCAAGAGTTGTTATGCACTGAAGCTGGATCGCAACATGTTCGAATTAAAGACGCTTACCGATTATTCGGACGAATCTTTGATCGCGGAAATTCGGCGTGTTGCATCTGAGTTCAGGGGGGCGCGACTGACTCGACAGGAGTTCGACAAACGCTCGCGGGTTGGTTCGACCACGCTGACCAGACGTTTTGGTTCATGGTCCAATGCTTTGGACCGGGCTGAGATCAGTGCCGAGCTCGCGCCACGCGTTAAACCACAAGTGACGCGCGCTCAAGTTCTGGCGGAAATCCACGCTTACACGAATGAGACTGGCACAACTCCAACACTTGAGGAAATTGCGGAACGCCTTGACGTGCACAGGTCAACGATATTGCATAAATTCGGTAGATGGCCGACTCTACTTAAGGAATTAGATTTGCAGCCGGTTCCGATGGGACGGCGATATACAGACGAAGAGTGTTTCGAAAACATCGTCGAACTCTGGACGCATTATGGACGACAACCTCGTTTCCACGAATTGAATGCGCCCCCGTCGCGGGTTGGCTCGAAGGCGTATGTGCTCAGGTGGGGAGGATGGCGAGCCGCGCTCGGTGCATTCATTAATTACATCAATGACGCTCCGTCCTTGTCCACTGACGAAACGCCCCGCGCTCTTGCGCCCGCTTCAATCTCTACTCCGCTCGCATCCAGCTCTGAGCCGCGAAGTTTGAGCCTCGCATTGCGTTACAAGGTTCTGGCCCGAGACAGGTTCCGTTGCCAAATATGCGGACGGTCACCCGCTAAAGACATCGGCGTCGAACTACATGTTGACCATATCATCCCGTGGTCGAAAGGAGGCAAAAATACTGAAGAAAACCTTAGAGCATTATGCTTTGATTGTAACCTCGGCAAAGGAGAGAAATGCGAGGTCGTTTAGCGGATTGCCGCTGGCGCAAAAAACGCGCCGTTGTTTAGTGTGCACTCGTTGTCGTGTCTCCACATTCGTTCCGAATCTCCTCCTTTTGCGTCATTGCGAGCGAAGCGAAGCAATCCATGCAGCCTTTCAACTGGTCGACAGGTGGATTGCTTCGCTTCGCTCGCAATGACGGGGACTCTCACTCCCCGTCGAAGGCCCCCCGGTCGATGCCGCCCCCCACCAAAATCTGGCGTTTTCCGGCATGGTTGGCGGGGCCGACGACGCCTTCCTTCTCCATGCGCTCGACCAGACTCGCCGCCTTGTTGTAGCCGATCGACAGCCGGCGCTGGACATAAGATGTCGAGCATTTCTTGTCGCGCAGCACGATCGACACCGCGCGGTCGTAGAGGTCGCCGCCTTCGTCGTCGCCATTGAAGGAGGCGGCGTCGGCTTCCTCGTCGTCCTGCTCGTCCTCCACCGTCACCGAGTTCGAGATATTCCGGCTGGCCCTGCATCTTCAGATGCGCCACCACCTTCTCCACCTCGACATCGGAGACGAACGGCCCATGCACGCGGGAAATCCGCCCGCCGCCCTGCATGTAAAGCATGTCGCCCTGGCCCAGCAGCTGTTCCGCGCCCATCTCGCCCAGGATCGTGCGGCTGTCGATCTTGGAGGTCACCTGGAACGAGATGCGGGTCGGGAAATTGGCCTTGATCGTGCCGGTGATGACATCGACCGAGGGGCGCTGGGTCGCCATGATCAGGTGGATGCCGGCGGCGCGCGCCATCTGCGCCAGGCGCTGGATCGCGCCTTCGATCTCCTTGCCGGCGACCATCATCAGGTCGGCCATTTCATCGACGATGACCACGATATAGGGCAGGACCGAGAGGTCCATCTGCTCCTGCTCGTAGATCGCCTCGCCGGTCTCGCGGTCGAAGCCGGTCTGCACCGTGCGCGAGATGATCTCGCCCTTTTCCCTGGCCTCGGTCACGCGGGCGTTGAAACCGTCGATGTTGCGCACGCCGAGCTTGGACATTTTCTTGTAGCGGTCCTCCATCTCGCGCACCGCCCATTTGA
This sequence comes from uncultured Pseudomonadota bacterium, assembly GCA_963727035.1. GTDB lineage: Bacteria > Pseudomonadota > Alphaproteobacteria > Rhizobiales > Beijerinckiaceae > Rhodoblastus. Next base: position 298,400 of record CAVSEY010000029.1, read on the forward strand.
GGGCGACGACCGCCTTTTTGGGGTCGGTGACGACGGGGGTCAGCAGGTGCGGGACGCCGTCATAGACGGACAGCTCGAGCATTTTGGGATCGACCATGATCAGGCGGCAGTCCTGGGGCTTGAGCCGGTAGAGCAGCGACAGGATCATGGTGTTGATGGCGACCGACTTGCCCGAACCGGTGGTGCCGGCGACGAGCAGATGCGGCATTTTGGCGAGATCGACGATGACCGGCTCGCCGCCGATGGTCTTGCCGAGCGCGATGGCGAGCTTGTGGCGGGTCTCGACGAAATCGGGCGAGGCGAGCAGCTCGCGCAAAAAAACGGTCTCGCGGCGCGGGTTGGGCAGTTCGACGCCGATGGCGTTGCGCCCCGGCACCACCGCAACGCGGGCCGAAATCGCCGACATCGACCGCGCAATGTCGTCCGCCAGCCCGATCACCCGCGACGACTTGATCCCCGGCGCAGGCTCGAATTCGTACAAGGTGACGACAGGGCCGGGATGGGCGTTGAGCACGTCGCCGCGCACGCCGAAATCCTCAAGAGTTTTTTCCAGCGAGTCGGCGTTGACTTCGAGTTCGTCCTCCGGCTGGCCTTCCTCGTGGCGAAGCGGCGGCGGCGCCAGCATGTCGAGCGCGAAAGGCTCATATGCGGCGGCGGGCGCGTCGAGCCTTTCGAGGAAGCCGCCGGCGGGCGTTCTGGCGCGCTTGACGGCGCGGACGGGCTCGGCGGCCCTGGGCGGCGCCGGCGCGAGGGTGGGCTCGGGCTCCGGCGTCGGCTCGCTCGGCGTCGCGACCGCCTTGACCCGAATGCGCATTTTCGCCGGCTTTTCCACGGGCTCGACGGGCGCCGGCGCGACGGGCGCCGCGGGGGCGGGCGCCGCGGGGCGCGTCGCAAAGCCGCCGAAGCCGACGCTGAAGCAGAAGCGCGCGCCCATGCTGGCGAAGGCGCCGAAAGCGGGCAGGAGCGCCGGCGCCCTCGCCGGCGCCACCGGCGGCTGGACCGGCGCTTCGCTCCGGCGGTCGGGCAGCGGGCGGTCGGGCGTGCGGGCGAAGCGCACCCGCGGCTTGGACTTCGCGTTTGCGCCGTCGACCACGTGTTTCATGGTGTGCGCCTGGGCGAGGCGGGCCTCCTCCAGGCTGCGGGCGGTTTCTTCGGCCTTGAGCCGGGCTTCTTCCTCGATTCGCCGGGTTTCCTCCTCGGCGGCGCGGCGCTGGGTCTCCTCCTCGGCCATGCGGCGGGCGATCGAGGATTCCGGCGTGCGGGTGAAGCGGACATGGGGCCGGTCGGCGCGGTAGAATTGCGCCGCGCCAGCTTCGCTGGTCGTCTCAGTGACGACATCGGACTGGAATTGCGGCAGGGGCTCGGGCTCCGGCGCCCACGCAGATTGGGCGGCCGCGAGAATCGCGCGGGATTTCAGGGCCGCTTCGGCTTCAAGCCGGCCGCGTTCGTCCCCGAAGGCGGATGCGATCGGCGCGCGGGACGAAGGGCGCCGCCTTGGCCGGGGGCGCGAAAATCTCCGGCCGGGCGAAGGCTTGCGGCGGCGCGGCGCCGGGGGCGGGGTCGAGCAGGACCGCGCGGGGCCGGCGGATATAGGGGCGATAGGGCGAAGGCCCGTCGTCCTCGTCCCATTCCGGCAGGTCGAACTCGCCGTCGATCTGGCGCATCTCCACGCCGTCGAGGCCGAAGGAAGCGCGCTGCGCAAGAGGCGCCGCTCGGTCGGCGCGCCGGCCCGCGCCGAAGAATCGCGCAAGCCACTGGTCGAGGGTCATCAACATGAACGCTTCGCCTTGAAATCACTGAAGCGACGCCCCGGACGAATCCCGGAATTCGACGAGGGCGTCGCAACCGCGACCATGCTATCCGCTGGGTTAACGCCACGTTTCAAAGGCGATGGATTCGCGGTCGTCCACAGGCGGGATTTGCGGCGTCCCGCGCTGCTTGTCGGATTCAGACGGGGATGTGGATAATCGGTAACTTGCCCCGCGCGCCGGCTTGGCCGATCCTGCCCGGGAGAGGCGCGACGGACGCGGTCGAGGGCTGGAACGGGATGAGGCGGGCGGAGCGGCGCCGGGGCTGGCGGAGATTCCTTGGCTGGCGGCGCCTGGGCTGGCGGCGGCTGTTCGGGGCCACCGCCTTCAAGCTGGCCATCGCCTATTTCGTCATCGTCGGCCTCGGCTTCACTCTGGTGATCGAGCGGGTCGGCGAGAATATCCGCGACCTGATCAACGACCAGACCCGCCAGACCATCAACGCCGAGATCAAGGGGCTGGCAGATCAATATGAGGCCGGCGGCCTGACCCAGCTCGTCACGGTGGTGGAGCGCCGCTCGCGCGCGCCGGGGGCCTCGATCTATCTGGTCGCCGCGCCCAACGGCGTCGCCGTCGCCGGCAATGTGCTGCAGCTGCCGGCCGGCGTGCTCGACCAGAAGACGGCGGTCGAAATCGACTATGAACGCCTCGGCGAGCCCAATGTCGAGCGCCGCGCCATCGCCCGTGTATTCACCTTGCCGGGCAATTTCCGCCTGCTGATCGGCCACGATCTCGAAGACCGCGAACGGCTGCGCCATATTCTCAATTCGGCTTTGTTCACGTCGCTGCTGTGGCTGCTGGGCATCGCGACTTTCGGCGGCCTGTTCGTCGCGCGGCGTCTGTTGCAGCGGGTGGACGCGATGAGGGCCAAGGCCGCGATTTTTCTGCAGGGCGATCTGACCGGCCGCCTGCCGCTCTCGGGCGCCGACGACGAACTCGACCGGCTGGCGCGCAATCTCAACGCCATGCTCGACCGGATCGCCCGCCTGATGGAGGGGATCAGGCAGGTTTCCGACAATATCGCCCACGACCTGCGCACGCCCCTGACGCGGCTGCGCAACAATGCCGAACAGGCCCTCCAGCTCGAAACCGGCGAAGAAGGCGCCCGCGCCGCTCTGGAGCAGGTGATCGAGGAGGCCGACGGGCTGATCCGCATCTTCAACGCCCTGCTGATGATCGCGCGGGCCGAATCGCAAGCCTCGCGCGAAAATTTCGGCGATCTCGACGCCGCCGAACTGGCGCGCGACATGGCCGAGCTTTACGAGCCTGCGGCGGAAGAAGCGGGGATCGCCTTGCGGGTCGAGGCGCCGGCGCCGGCGCCGATCCACGGCCAGCGCGAATTGATCGGCCTGGCCCTGGCCAATCTGATCGACAACGCCCTCAAATATGGCGCGCCCGAGGTTCCGGGCGAGTCGACGGAGGTTTCCGTGACAGCCGAACAGGTCGGCGATCGGATCGAAATTGGGGTCGGCGATCATGGGCCGGGCATACCCGCGCCGGAGCGCGAGCGGGTGCTGGAGCGTTTCGTGCGGCTGGAGACCTCGCGCAGCCGGCCCGGCTCTGGCCTCGGCCTGTCGCTCGCCGCCGCCGTCGCCCATCTCCATGACGGCGTGTTGCGCGTCGAGGACAATGCGCCGGGCCTGCGCGTCGTCATGTCGCTGCCGCGCCGCAGCGAGAAAGGCGTTTCATGACGACCAGCGCGCCGTCCACTCCCCGCCCGGCGAAGCTCGGCGCCGCCCGCGCGCGGGTCGCCGAATTTCTCGGGCAGGCGGGCGAGGAAACCGCCGCCGCCTTGCGCGCCTTGCCGGACTGGGCGAAGCTCGAAGAGGTTCTGGTCGGGATCGCCGACCAATCGCCCTTTTTATGGGGGCTGGCGCGGCGCGACCCGGCCCGGCTGCTGCGCATCCGCCACAAAAAGCCCGACGAGGCGCTCGAAGCCGCCTTGCGCGGCCTTGCCGGCTGTCACGCGCCCGATTGCGCGGAGGCCCAAGCCATGAGCCTGTTGCGCCGGGCGAAGCGGGACGTGGCGCTGATCGTCGCCCTGGCCGATCTCCTGGGGGAATATGACGTGGTCGCGGCGACCAGGGCCTTGTCGCGGGCGGCGGACCGTTTCGTCGTCGCCGCCTTGCGCGTCGCCCTGCGCCTTTCCGCCGAAAAGCTCGCGCTCGTCGATCCGCGCGAGCCCGAGCGCGATTGTGGCCTCGTCATTCTCGCCCTTGGGAAACATGGCGCGGAGGAGCTGAATTATTCCTCCGATGTCGATCTCGTCGTCTTCTACGACCTGCGCTCGCCTGTCCTCGCCGCCGGGCCGGGGGCCAAGGCCAATTCCCTGCGCCTGACCCAGCATTTGGTGAAACTGTTGCAGGAGCGCACCGGCGACGGCTATGTCCTGCGCGTCGATCTGCGCCTGCGCCCGGACCCCGGCTCGACCGCGCCCGCCGTCTCGCTCGACGCGGCGCGGCATTATTACGAGACGCTGGGCCAGAACTGGGAGCGCGCCGCCATGATCAAGGCGCGCCCGGTGGCGGGCGATCTCGCGCTGGGCTTCGATTTCCTCGATGAAATGGCCGCCTTCATCTGGCGCAAATATTTCGATTACGCGACCATCGCCGACATTCATGCGATGAAGCGCCAGATCCACGCCGCCAAGGGTCATGCCGAGATCGCCGTCGCCGGCCATGACATGAAACTCGGGCGCGGCGGCATCCGCGAGATCGAATTTTTCGTCCAGACCCAGCAACTGATCTTTGGCGGCCGCCGCAAGCAATTGCGCGGCTCCCGCACGCTCGACATGCTGCGCCAGCTTGCCGCCGACGCGTGGATCACGCCGCGCGCCGCCGAGGACATGAGCGCCGCCTATCTCTACCTGCGCGCGGTCGAGCACCGGCTGCAAATGGTGGACGACCAGCAGACCCAGCGCCTGCCCGAGGACGACGCGAGCTTGAAAAATTTCGCGCGCTTTTGCGGCTACGCCGGGACTGCCGGCTTCTCCCGTGACCTGCTGCGCCATTTCCATGCGGTGGAAAGGCATTATGCGCGGCTGTTCGAACATGCGCCGGGGCTCGATTCGCGCGCCGGCAACCTGGTCTTCACCGGCGCCGCCGACGACCCGGAAACGCTGGAAACCTTGCGCGACATGGGCTTCCGCGATCCGGCCCTTGCCGCGGAAACCGTGCGCGGCTGGCATTTCGGGCGCCGTCCGGCGGTGCGCAGCCCCCGCGCCCGCGAGGCGCTGACGGAACTGGTCCCGGCGCTGCTCGAAGCCTTTTCAAGGTCGGGCGACGCCAATTCCGGCCTCGCCGCGCTCGACGCCGCGCTGGCGCTCATGCCGGCGGCGACGGAACTGTTCGCCTTGCTCAAATCGCATGAGGCGATGCTGGAGCTTTTCGCCGACATTCTCGGCGGCGCGCCGCGCCTCGCGCAAGTGATCGCCCAATCGCCCCATGTGCTCGACGCCGCCATCGACCGGGGCGTGGCCGCCGCGCCGATGGAGGTCGGCGATTTTTCCGCGCGCCTCGCGCCTTTCCGCGACGCGGATTCGGGTTTCGAGGTCTTCCTCGACGCCGCCCGCGATTTCGCCCGCGAAGAGAATTTCATGATCGGCCTGCGCCTTTTCGCCGGGCTGATCGAGCCGGATCAGGCGGCGCGGGCTTTTTCGGCGCTGGCCGAAGCGATGATCCGCGCCTGTCTGGCGCGGGTGGAAAAGCACTTCGCCGCCGAACATGGCGTCGTCGTCGGCGGGCGCTGCGTCGTGCTGGGCGTCGGCAAGCTGGGCTCCCGCGAGCTGACCGCGACCTCCGACCTCGATCTGGTGCTGCTCTACGATTTCGATGACGACCGTCCCGAATCCGAGGGCGGCAGGCCGCTGCCCGCCACGCTCTATTACACGCGGCTGACCCAGCGCCTGATCGCGGCGCTGACGGCGCCGACGCGGCGCGGCAAGCTTTATGACGTCGACATGCGGCTGCGGCCTTCCGGCCGGCAGGGGCCGCTGGCGACGCAATATGCCTCCTTCCGCGCCTACCAGGCCGACGACGCCGAAATCTGGGAACATATGGCGCTGACCCGCGCCCGTCCGGTCGCCGGCGCCGAAAGCCTCGCCGCCGAAGCCATGCTGACCATCGAGGACAATCTTTTCCGCCCGCGCGATCGCGCCGAACTGGCGCAGGCGGCGCGCGACATGCGCGTCCTGATCGCGAAGGAAAAGGGCGAGGACGATCCCTGGAATCTGAAACTCGCGTCAGGCGGCCTGCTCGACGTCGAATTCATCGCGCAATACCTTGCGCTGGGCTATGGCGCCGACTTTTTGGGCCTGCGCCAGACCGCGACGGCGGATATTCTTGCCGAAGCCGGAAAGGCCGGAATTCTCGACGCCGAAACCACGGAATTCCTGCTCAACGCGCTGGCGCTCTACACCAAGGTGACGCAATGGCTGCGGCTGGCGCTGGGCGAGAGCGCCGACCCACGCCAAGCCGCCGACCCGCGCCACGCCGCCCAAGGCGTGAAACGCCGCATCGCCGCCGCCGCCGGCCTGCCGGATTTCGGTTTTCTGGAACGCGAACTGGCCGAGACGCGGAAGGGGGTGCGGCGGGTTTTTGCGCGCATCCTGGTCTGACTAAGGCGGCGCGAACTTTTGGGTTCGAACGGGTATCCTGTTCAGCAGCGACGTGAGGCTTCTCGGCAGCTCCAGATAGCGAAATCGGCGTTGCGCTGACAGCGCGCGAATTCCTCAATTCCGGGCCGCCGCAGCCCCGTCCTTCGCTAAGCCGCCATCGCCTTCTTGGCGGCAAAAGCCAAAAAGCCCGAGCGCGAAAAGCCGTTGGCGGCGGCATAGGCGTCCACGTTCGCCAAAACATCCTCGGGCAGGGTGACGTTGATCCGCACCGACTTGATCGTCTCCGGCGGGGCGGCGACTAGAATGGCGACGCCGTCGCGATTTTGCGCCTCAGTCATGATGGCTTCGAGGGACGACGGCTCGGGGATGGCGATTCCATCTTCAGCCATGCCCTCAAGGTGCAGGGCCAAGGCTTCGGCGGCCATGTCGCGCGCCTCGTCGAGCGTCGCGCCGGCCGTGACGCAACCGGGAAGATCGGGAAAGCTGACGCCGAAATCGCTGTCGGCGTCCTTGTGGATCAAAGCGATATATTGCCGCATCGTCGCATCTCAATTTGATCCCGGCCTGCCCGATTTCGCCCTTCTGGAACGCGAACTGGCCGAGACGCGGAAGGGGGCGCCGCGGGTTTTTGCGCGCATCCTGGCCTGACTAGGCCGGCGCGAACTTTTGGGTTCGAACGGGTATCCTGTTCAGCAGCGACGTGAGGCTTCTCGGCAGCTCCAGGTAGCGAAATCGCGAAAGATCGAAGCAATTCGACTCGTCATGTTCGACGAGGAAGACTCCGACGCCGGTCTCTCCCGTGTTCCACTGGACGCCGAGGCCGATCGTCGCGACGGTATAGACGGCGCCCTTATCGATATGCGCGTGGGGGCCGAGCCCCGACGCGTCGATGCAGACGATTTTCGTTCCTGATGTCGTGTGCGGCGAGATCATGACTTCTCCCACCTTCTGATAACAAGTATCCGCTTCCCGGTTGTCGGCAATCGACCTCCGTGGCGGCGCGACCTCAGGCGATGTTCTCTCCCGTCTGGCTTTTTGTTCCCCGTAGGGTGAAGCGATTACACCGCCGAGGTTAACTCGTTTCTAAAATAACGCAAAGTCGGCGATTTCGTTTCAATCGCAATGCCGAAAATGGAGCCCTCGCGGGCCAAAAAAAGCGGCCCGTCGCCTGTGACGGATGGCGAATGGCGCCGCATTTTCGCGAGGCGTATAAAGGCGCGACGAAACCGCGCCTTGCGCGGAAAATCTGGACGCTGGAAGCCCGAATGAGCCGCATCCCCGATTTCTCGACTCTTCGTTTGCCGGAAGACCAGAGCGCCGCCGCGCCGGTTTTTTCCCCAGAACCCTGGCTGACGCCGGAAGGCATCGAGGTGAAAAGCGTTTATGGGCCGAAAGATGTCGAAGGCCTGCCGGCGATCAATTCCTTCCCCGGCGTCGCGCCCTTCCTGCGCGGGCCTTACCCGACCATGTATGTCAACCAGCCCTGGACGGTGCGGCAATATGCCGGCTTCTCCACGGCGGAAGATTCCAACGCCTTCTACCGGCGCAATCTGGCGGCGGGCCAGAAGGGCCTGTCGGTCGCCTTCGACCTCGCCACCCATCGCGGTTACGATTCCGATCATCCCCGCGTCGGCGGCGATGTCGGCATGGCGGGCGTGGCGATCGATTCGATCTACGACATGCGGACCTTGTTTTCCGGGATTCCGCTCGACCAGATGTCGGTGTCGATGACCATGAACGGCGCGGTCCTGCCGGTTCTCGCGCTTTATATCGTGGCGGCGGAAGAGCAGGGCGTGTCCGCCGATAAGCTGTCCGGCACGATCCAGAACGACATTCTGAAAGAATTCATGGTGCGGAACACTTATATTTATCCGCCTAAACATTCGATGCGGATCATTTCCGATATTTTCGCCTTCACCTCGCAGCATATGCCGAAGTTCAACTCGATCTCGATCTCCGGCTATCACATGCAGGAGGCGGGCGCGACACAGGATCTCGAACTCGCCTATACTCTGGCGGATGGCGTCGAATATTTGCGCGCGGGCATCGCCGCGGGCCTGACGGTGGACCAGTTCGCGCCGCGCCTGTCGTTCTTCTGGGCGATCGGCATGAATTTCTTCATGGAGGTGGCCAAGCTCCGCGCGGCCCGCCTGCTGTGGGCCAATCTGGTGCAAGGTTTCAATCCGAAATCGGAAAAGAGCCTGCCCTTGCGCACCCATTGCCAGACTTCGGGCTGGTCGCTGACCGCGCAGGACGTGTTCAACAATGTCATCCGCACCCAGATCGAGGCCATGGCGGCGACTCAAGGGCACACCCAGTCGCTGCACACCAACGCGCTCGACGAGGCCCTGGCCCTGCCGACCGATTTTTCGGCGCGCATCGCCCGCAACACCCAGCTGTTCCTGCAACAGGAATCCGGCACGACCCGGATCATCGACCCATGGGGCGGCTCCTATTATGTCGAAAAGCTCACCAATGAGCTCACTCAGAAGGCCTGGGCCCATATCCAGGAGGTCGAGGCGCTCGGCGGCATGGCCAAGGCGATCGACGCCGGAATCCCCAAGCTGCGCATCGAGGAGGCGGCGGCCAAGACCCAGGCGCGCATCGATTCCGGCAGGCAGGCGGTGATCGGCGTCAACAAGTTCCGGCCCGAGAGCGAAAAGCCGATCGACGTGCTGAAAGTGGAGAACGCGGCGGTCCGCGCCCAGCAGATCGAAAAACTGAAGCGGCTGCGCGCCGAGCGCAACGAAGCCGAAACGCAAGCAGCGCTCGACGCCTTGACCGAAGGCGCCAAAAGTTCGGGAGCCGGCGGCGCCAATCTGCTTGCGCTTTCCATCGAGGCGGCGCGGAAAAAGGCGACCGTCGGCGAGATTTCCTTTGCGCTCGAAAAGGTTTTCGGGCGTCATCGCGCCGAGATCAAGAGCATTTCCGGGGTTTACAAGCGGGAGGCCGGCGTGAATTCCACGGCAATCGCCAAAGTCCAGCGTCAGGTCGCGGCCTTTATCGAGAACGACGGCCGGCGTCCGCGCATCCTCGTCGCCAAGGTTGGGCAGGACGGCCATGATCGCGGCCAGAAAGTCATCGCCTCGGCCTTCGCCGATCTGGGCTTCGACGTGGACATCGGGCCGCTTTTCGCCACGCCCGAGGAGGCGGCGCGCCAGGCGGTCGAGAACGACGTCCATATCGTCGGCATTTCGTCGCTGGCGGCGGGCCATCTGACGCTGGTGCCGGAATTGCGCGCGGCGCTGGAAAAGGAAGGGCGCGGCGACATCATGATCGTGGTCGGCGGCGTCATCCCGCCGCAGGATTTTGAGGCGCTCCACCAGGCTGGAGCTTCAGCCATTTTCCCGCCCGGCACGGTCATCGCGGAAGCGGCTGGAAAACTGATCGACGAGTTGAACCAGCGCCTCGGCTATTCGAAGGCCGCCGCGGAATAGCGCAGGCGATCGAGCCGGCGCGCCTATCTCCCGGCGTCGGACGACGGGCGGACATAAATGTTCCTGAAGGCCTCGTCGTAACCGGCATTGACGCCGGTCCAGTCCGTCGCCGCGCTATTGTCCATGGAAACCCCGATGACGTCGGGGTGATCGACGGTCTTCACGCCGACATTGGAAAAGGCGACCTGCAGGATCGAAAAATCGACGTTCTTGTTCACGTTGCGAATTGCGCGCGCGAGGTCCTCGACGCAATCGGCTGAAATCTGGGTGGAGTCCGTCAGAACAAGAAGGAGTTTCTCGCCGCCTCGCAGGATATTGATGAACTTGTCGCCAAGGTATCGATATTTCCTGAGGGCGTTGGGCGCCTTCTGTTTCAGCTCGATCCTGCACTGTTCCTTGTCTTCGGTCGAGAATTTGAATTCATGGATGAAAAACATGCCAAGCCGGGGCGCATAGGCGCGCCAGCAGTCCATATCGTCTTTCTTGAGATCGAAATCCTCCGCGTTCAATTCGAAATTCGACGCCACCAGTTCGACCATGCACTGGTGGCCCTTGTCGCGCGCCAGCGAATCGAAAAAGCTGGAAACCGGGCGATAGCGATGGAAATGCCGCTGGCGCTGAATGCGGTCGATTTGAAAGCGCGTGACGCAGGCCTGGCCCAGCGACAGCGCGAGGTCGTAACGCAGGTCCGGGGCGAAGGCCTCGGCGCGGCAGGCCGGCGCATCCGGTTGCAGGCTCTTGAAGAACAGTGAAATCCGCGATTTCGACATTCGGACTGGCTTGGAAGCGGCCGCGCGGGGCGGCTTGACCTGTTTTGGGGCCGCCCCATAGCCCGTCTGAAGACGGCTATCGGGCGGCCCGGCGAGCGTTGGATCAGCCCATCGCCTTTTCAAACTGGGCTTCGACATATTCCCAGTTCACCAGATGGTTGAGCACCGTTTTGATGAAGTCGGGACGGCGGTTGCGGAAGTCGATGTAATAGGCGTGCTCCCAGACGTCCACGGTAAGGATCGGGCTCGCGCCGTGGATCAGCGGGTTCTCGGCATTGGGGGTCTTGGAGACGGAGACCTTGCCGTCCTTGACCTGGAGCCAGGCCCAGCCGGAGCCGAACTGGGTCACGCCGGCGTTGGCGAGCTCTTCCAGAGCCTTGTCCACCGAGCCGAAGGCCTCGACCAGGGCTTTTTCGACCTTGCCGGGAACCTTGCCGCCGCCATTCGGCTTCAGATATTTCCAGAATTCGGCATGGTTGTAGATCTGGGCGACATTGTTGAAAACGGCGGGATTCTTGCCGTGGGAGCCCTTGATGACCTGTCCCATCGGCAGGCCTTCCCATTCGGTGCCCTTGATGAGATTGTTGGCGTTGTTGACATAGGCCGCATGATGCTTGTCATGATGAAACTCAAGCGTTTCCGCGGACATATGAGGCGCCAGCGCGTCATAGGCGTAGGGAAGGGGGTCGAGTACGAACGACATTGGTATCTCCTGAGACTGTCATGCGCCGGCGAGAGACGGCGCGGCGGCAGGGTAGAAAGATCGTTTCCGGGGCGCAAGGACTTAAAAATCGGGCAATCCGGCGCGGCAGGTAGAATCTATTTTTAGCAAATTGCCCTTATACTCTTGATTCGGAGGCCGTCTCGGCCCTGACGATCTCTCGTGGAGAAAGGTTTTCGTCAGCGTGAAAGCGGATCGCACTGTCATCGTCTTCGGCGTCTTCATCTTCCTGATCGGCCTTGCGGTCGCCTGGAACGGTTATGGCTATATCGAGGTCGAACGCGGCTGGTCGATGGTGATTTCCGGCACGATCGCCTTTAGCGCCGGGCTGATCCTGATCGCCCTCGGCCTGATCCTGCGGCAATTGAAGTTCTTGTCGGCTTCCGCCGCGCAGGTGGCGTTGTTCCTCGCCAAGGCCAGCCAGAATGGCGTCGCCGCCCAGCCGGTCGCGCCGGCGGAGCCCGCCCCCGAGGCGGAGGCCATGGCCGAGCAGGAGCCCGTCCCGGAGGAGGCCGCCCCCGTCGAGCAGGCTCCGGCCCAGGCGGAAGAGTTCGCCGCCCCGCCGCCGGCCTGGATGAGGCGCGCCTCAACCTATGCCGCCGGCTTCAGCGCGGCCCGCGTGGCCGAGCCGGACGCCGCCCCTGCCGACGAGGTCCTGGACGAGGACAGGGATTGGCTCGAAAAGGCGGTCGCCGAAGAAATCGCGGCTCAGCAAGGCTCGTTCCGGGAGGCCGCGGTTCACGAGGCCGCCGAAGAGGCCATGGCTCCCGAGGGCGCCGTTCATGACGTCCACCCCCAGGACGCGTCCGACCATGAAGCCCGCGCCCATGAAGCTCGCGCCCATGAAAGTCGCGCCCATGAATTCCCCGTCGAGGAAGAGCGCGAGGAGACGATCGCCGAACCGCCGCTCCCGAGCACGGATTACGGCTGGGAAAACGCCGTCGAGGACCTGATCGAGGAGCAGGAGCCGCAGGAGATCGGGGCGCTTGAGCATGAGCCGGCCGCGTTTTTGGCGCCGCATGAGCCCGAGCAGGTTCCGGAACCTGCGCCGGAGCCTCATGACGAAGCCGCTTACGAGGAGACGGAAGAACCCGCCCCGCCTTCGACCCCGGCGATCCTCGGCCAATATGACGCCAATGGCGCCCGCTACACGATGTATGTCGACGGTTCGATCGACGCCGAAACCGCGCATGGCGTCTATCGTTTCGCGTCGATGGACGAGCTGAAGCGGTTCCTTGAGCAAAACGCCTGATCAGACTTCAACGTCCCCGCCCACGGCGGCGATCGCGAAGGCCTGGCGCAGGGCGGCTTCCTCGAGTTCGTCGAAGCGCCCCGCCGCCCCGCCATGGCCCGCCTCCATGTTGGTCTTGAGCAGGATCGGGCCGCCGCCGGTCATGCGTTGGCGCAGAATCTGCGCCCATTTCGCCGGCTCCCAATAGGTCACGCGCGGATCGGTCAGCCCGGCCTCGATCAGCATGGGCGGATAGTCCTGCGCCGCGACATTGTCATAGGGCGAAAAAGACAGGAGCCTGCGGAAAACCTCGGCGTCTTCGATCGGATTGCCCCATTCGTTCCATTCGGGCGGGGTCAGCGGCAGGCTGGCGTCCATGATCGTATTGACGACATCGACGAAAGGCACCTCGGCCAGGATTCCGCCGAAAAGCTCCGGCGCCATGTTGGCGACGGCGCCCATCAGCATGCCGCCGGCGCTGCCGCCCTCGGCGACGATCTTTTTCGGCTCGGTCAGGCCGAGCGCGCAAAGATGGCGGGCGCAGGCGATGAAATCCGAAAAGCTGTTGGCCTTGTGCTCCAGCTTGCCGGCCTCGTACCAGCGAGAGCCTTTTTCGGTTCCGCCGCGCACATGGGCGATGGCGTAGACGAAGCCCCGGTCGATCAGGCTGAAACGCGATTCGTCGAAGGTATCCGGCAAGGCGACGCCATAAGCGCCATAGCCATAAAGCAGGAGCGGGCCGGGGCCGGGCTTGCGGTCGCGCCGCCACACAAGGGAAATGGGCACTTTCTCGCCATCCGGCGCGGGCGCGAAGGCCATCCGGATCTGGTAATCGGCCGGATCGTGCCCGCTCGGCACGTTCTGGCGCTTGACCAGGGTTTTTTCGCGCCCGGCCAGGTCATAGTCGAAGGTTTCCTCCGGCTCGGCGAGCGATGAATAGGAAAAGCGAAGGATCGGCCGTTCGAATTCGAAATTGGGCTGCAGGCGCAGATGATGGCAGGGCGTGGCGAAATCGAGCCGATGCTCGCCGCCGTCGCCGAGATGTCTGACGGCGAGGCGCGGCGCGCAATCCTCGCGCTCGAGCCACACGAGGTAATCCGCGAAAACCGAGGCGTTGAAGATCATGCGGCCCGGCCGGTGGGGAACTTCCTCGCGCCATTCGCCCGAATCAAACGCGTCGAGCGGCGCGCTGACCAGCTTGTAGTCGAAGGCGCCGTCGGCGTTGGTGCGCATGAACAGGCGGTCGCGGCCGGGCTCGACCTCATAGCGCAGCCCGGCGCGGCGCGGCAGGACGATCCTCGCGGGCGCTTCCGGCCGGGCGAGATCGATCAGCCAGTTTTCGCCGCAGTCGTGGTCGCTGACCTTGACGATCGCCATTTTCCGCGAGCGCGCGGCGCGCAGATGGACGAACCACGTGGGATCCCTCTCGGCGAAGACGAGCCGGTCGGTCGAAGGATCGGCGCCCAGCCGGTGCAGGAACACTTCCGACGAGCGGAAGTCTTCGTCCATCCGCGTATAGAGGAAGCCGGAGGAATCGCTGGTCCAGACGATGGTTCCGTCGCTGTTCTCGACCACATCCGCGCTCGATGCGCCCGTGGCGAGGTCGCGCCAGTAGATCCGATGCAACTCATTGCCGCGCTCGTCGCTGGCGAAGGCGAGCAGGCGGTGGTCCGGCGAATGGACGGCGTCGCCGAGGCTGAAAAAGTCCTTGCCCTCGGCAAGCGCGTCGCCGTCGAGCAGGATCCGCTCCGGGCCGCCAGCGACCGGCGCGCGGCAAATCAGCTCATGCTGGCCCTCGGCGCGAAAGCGGCTGTAATAGAGCCAGTCGCCGTCGCGCGCCGGCGGGTCCGAATCGGTTTCATCGACGCGCGCGGCCATTTCCTCGTAGATTTTATCGGCGAGCGGCTCGAGTCCGCGCAGCGCCGCCTCGGAAAAAGCGTTTTCCGCCTCGATCAGCGCGCGGATTTCCTGCGGCAGCGCCGCGGGGTCGCGAATCGCCTCACGCCAGTTTTTCGCGCGAATCCATGCGTAATCGTCGATCCGCTCGACGCCATGCGCGACAAGGCGCAGCGGGCGCTTTTCCGCGTGCGGCGCTTTGGTCTTCAAGGCTTTCGAAAAAAAAGTGGGCATGGCGTCGATCATCGTTCGCGTGAGAGGCGAACCAATATTTCGCGGTCCTCGCCTTTCGCCAAGCGGGTTTTTCCGATGATGTTCGCGGATTTCATCGCGCCAGGTTTCTTGCAGTGCGGCGCCCTTTTGCTTGTGGCGGCCGGAAAGGCTGAAATCTCTGGCGATCCATTATTTTTCCGGCGCGATCGGGCGAATATTGGCGACGCGCTGACGGGTCGCAGCGCCAGGTGGACGGGAATTCTATTTGGGCCCTCGGTCAAATTCGTGAGTTGAGGCTGGGCCCTAAAAACATATTTGCGAATAAATTTGCCGCTAACCCTTCGGGAGATATTGCAAATTCCGGACGCCTGCCCTATTGAAAAGGTTAAGGAGCGATTCAATAGCTCAAGGCAGGCTATTGGAGGCGATGGGACCGGTCGCCCCGCTGTCTTTGGTAAAATTGGAAACCGTCCAAGGAGATACAAAAAGCGATGAGCGACTCAGGCACGCAGAACTACATTGAGTTGGCGGCGGACATCGTCTCCGCCTACGTCAGCAATAACTCTGTCCCGACGGCTGACCTTCCGGGGCTGATCAATGATGTCCACGCCGCGCTTCTGCGGGTGACGAGCGGCGTCGCGCCGACTGTAACCGAGGCGCCCAAGCCGGCGGTTCCGGTCAAGAAATCCATCACCAGCGATTTCATCATCTGTCTTGAGGATGGAAAGCAGTTCAAATCTTTGAAGCGGCACTTGCGCACCCAGTACAATATGTCGCCCGAAGATTATCGCGAGAAATGGGGTCTTGCCGCCGATTATCCGATGGTCGCGCCCAATTACGCCAAGGCGCGTTCTCATCTGGCCAAACAGATGGGTCTCGGCCAGCAGCGCCGTCGCGGCCGCAAGTAATCGAGGGTTTGCGCGGATCGAATTTTCGGTTCGCGGCAAGCAAAGCCTACTCAGCCCGGAGCGGCCTGCCGCTTCGGGTTTTTTTTATTGGCTTTCGCGCCACGCGGTCGTGCGGTCGCGCCGCGTCAGCGTGTCGCGACTGCGCGCCGAGACGTCGAGTTTCGTGGCCGCGGCGGCAATCGCGACGCAGGCGTCCGGTCGGGCCTGGCAATGGCGCGCCGCCGCATTCGCCGCCATTTGGCCAAGGCTCGCGGTCTGGCTTGCGGCTGCGGGATCCACAAAGGCCGACGGATTGGCCCCCTCGCGCTGAGCGATCTGGAAAAACACAAGTCCAAGCCAAAACAGGCAGCGCAGCAGAAACATTTCAATCCGCCTTCGACATCTGGTCTTTCACTCCCGCTTCCGACCCGCGAAAAACATCGTCCACGCGGGGCGGGAGTTGTTGGACCCGCCCGCCAGTGCTCCGAGCGGGAGCAGATGGCGTCATCGGCTTGCAGGCTAAGGCCGATGCGTCGAGATTAATTCAAAATCTTCGCTCAAATGCGCTGGCGCCAAGTCGCGAAAATTTAACCAAGCGGGAAAGCGCCCTGTCGATTGGGCGGTATTTCCGCCCGAAGGCCGGGCGCGGCGTTTCAAAACCCTGCTTCGGCGCGACAGCGCCGGAAAGGAAGATGAAACCATAAGGGAACAATGAGGCCCGGCGTAGGGCGCAGGGGCGCTCCGGCTTTAGAAGCTGCTTAACGCGACGAGCGCAATGTGAGGGTCGATCCGAGTTTTCATGCGTTGAGTAGCCATCCATGCCGCGCCTCTTCGGGCAAAAGTCAGCCAAGGCCGAACACGGCGCGCGGCCGGTCGATTTCGAACGCTGGCGGCGCGATCATTACATCGCGCTTCGCCTGGCCCTGAGCCTCCCGTTCATGGCGCTCGCGCCGGTCTATCTTCTTCTGCGCGGCGCGCCGAGCCCCTGGGACGCGGCGGCCTTCGGCTTCCTGCTGACCCCGCTCGCCGGGGTTTATGTCCTGCACCGCTGGAATCGTTTCGATCTGGCGCGAGCGATCAGCGCGGCCGCCATACCGCTCGTCGGGGTGGCGCTGACCCTTGCCGACGGCGGGGTCACGGTCGGCGCGCTCGCCTGTTTCCTGCTTGGCCCGCTGGAGGCGACGCTCGGCGGCCTGCCGCGGCTCGCCTATGGCGGCGCGGCGGCGTCGTTCGCCGCCATGGCCGTCCTCTTCGCCGCCACCGCGCTGGGCTGGCTGCATCCCATGCCCGGCGTCGGACTGGTCGATTATGCGACGGTGATCGCGGCCATGATCTATGGCGCCCTGCTGGCGGCATGGAGCGCCCGGGTCGCCGAGATGCGCGATCGTTGCGCCATTGCTGCCGCGGCCGCCTATCGCGAACTGACCGCGACCGTCGGCGATCTGGTGATCGAGTTCGACCGCGGCGGCTCGGTGCTCGAACTGGTGACCGATCCCGCCAACGCCTTCCGCCACCCGCGCCGCGAACTGATGGGCCGCGGCCTGTTCGAGCGCATTCAGGTCGCCGATCGCCCGGCCTTTCTCAAGACCCTGGCTGACGCGGCCATGAGCGACGATGTCGTCGAGGCCGAATTCCGGCTGCGGGCCGGGGCGGGGGACGAGCAAGACAATGTGTCGGCCGTTCCGCGCTTCATCTGGGTCGAGATGCGGGCCCATCGCTCGCGCGCGGCCGGGAGCGTCGTCATGGCGATCCTGCGCGACGTGACGCCGATGAAGGAGGCGCGCGAGGCCGCGGAGCGGGCGCAGGCGGAGAGCGAACAGGCCATGGCCTGGAAAGACCGCTTTCTCGCCAATATCAGCCATGAATTGCGCACGCCGCTGAACGCGATCATCGGCTTTTCCGAGATGCTCGCCAATCCATCGATGGCGCCGAAGGACCCGGCGCGCGCGCGCGAATATGCCGGGATCATCAACCAGTCCGGCCAGCATCTGCTCAGCCTGGTGAACACGATTCTCGACATGTCGAAAATCGAGACCGGCAATTTCGACATCGCGCCCGAGAGTTTCGACCTTGGCGGCCTGATCGATTTCTGCAGCGATGTCCTGCGGTTGAAGGCCGAGGAAAAGAGCATCGCCCTGTCGCGCGCCTGCCCGCTGGAGGTCGGCGAGATCGTCGCCGACAGGCGCGCCTGCAAGCAGATCCTGCTCAACCTGCTGTCCAACGCGATCAAATTCACCCCCGAGCGCGGCAGCGTCGCGATCCACGCCCGCCCGGACGGCGCCTTCGTCGAGATCGCCGTCATGGACACTGGAATCGGCGTGAGTCCGGCCGACCTGCCGCGCCTTGGCGATCCATTTTTCCAGGCGCGCGCGACCTATGACCGGCCCTATGAGGGCGCGGGCCTGGGCCTTTCCATCGTGCGGGGCCTTGTCGGCCTGCATGGCGGGACGCTCTCCTTCGAAAGCGCCCCCAACCAGGGCGCCTGCGTCACCGTTCGCCTGCCGCGCGATTGCCGCCTGCGCCATGCGCCGATCGAGAAAAACGTGAACATCGAAACCTTGGCCCGCCGCGGCTTGCCGCCGGCGTCGTCCGACCTTCCCCGCTCCAACGACCAGGTGAAGAAAATTGCGTGAAATCGCCGCCGCTTCCGATTTCGATTTCGTCGCCCTGGAGCCGCGCCGCCCTGAAAAAGGCGCGGCGCGCAAGGGCGCCGGGGCCAGGGCCGAGCACTCGAAAAAGGCCGCCTCCGCCGCGCCTTCGCGGTTCGCCGCGCTGTGGCGCTATCGCACGCCAACCCTGGGCGCCGCCCTGCTGAGCGCATTGCTGGCGGCGGTGGTGGTCAACGCCCTGTTCCTTCAGCATGGCCGCCACCCGGCGCCCTTGTTCGGCGCCACTTTCAAGGTCGCCCCGCCGACGCCGCCGGCTCGCCCGAGCTCGTTCGACTCGCTTCTGAACGAGGAAATCCCGCAAGGCGCTCTGAAGCCGGTCGATCCCAGGCAGGAGGCCGCCTTCGCCGCGCCGCAGGCGGGCGAGCAAGCCCCCGCCGCCGAGGCGCCGCGCCCGGCGCCGGCGCCCGTCGCCGCGACCCGGCCGGCCGGCGACATGCTCGGCGCGCTGATCGCCGACGATGGCGTGGTGACCGCCGATATGCGCGCCGCCAACGCCGCGCGCGCCGGTTCGCATGGCGTGCTGTCGGCGCAAAAGGCGCTGGCGAAGCTCGGCCTGCCGGTCAAACCCGACGGCGATTACGGCGCCGCGACCCGGCGGGCGGTGGAAGCCTTCCAGCGCGCCAATCACCTGCCGGCCACCGGCGAGTTGACCGCAAGGACGCGCCACGCCTTGTCGGCGCGCTCCGGCCTGCGGGTGGACTAGGGGCGGGGGCCCGCGACGCGATGCGCCTTCGCTCCGACATCTGGGTCGCGGCCTATCTGCGCCGCTGCGGAAGCGCCAATGTCGCCGCTTATCTGCGGCGGCGCGGCGCGGCGGAAGCGGGCGCGATTTTCATCAAGATCGACCGGCTCGACGGCAGCGCGGCCCTGTTCGCGCCCGCGCCGCAAAGCGAGGCGCGCGACGACGTGGCGCGGCTGTTTTCTCGCGCCCATCGCGACGAATGGATCGACGGAGCCGCCGTCGAAGCGCGCCTGGTCAAGGAAATCGCCTTCGATCCGGACCTGTGGATCGTCGAGGTCGAAGACCGCGCCGGCCGCAATTTTCTCGATCTGGTGTGAAGCGGCGGTGAGGAAGCGGACTCCGACGTCAGGCGCCTACAGCACGAAACGAAAAATCCGTGCATCCAAATTGTCCACGCGTCGCCCGCTTCCGCTATGCCCGGCGGTCTGCTGGCGACCCCAAGGGGCCTTTCGCGCTTTCCTCGCAACGTCACGGCGACGCCGTCGGCGCCCGTTCAGGGGGCTAATCCAACGCGAACTGATGGCGCATCCATGCCGTTTGACCTTTGACTGGTCTGCCTCCGCGACCAGCCCTTCCGCCTTCGACCGTTGGCCGACGCCGGTCGCGTCAACGGCTCAGTGAGTTTGGTTGCCAGGCGCCCGAGAGAAAATGAGAGGAGAACTGCGTCTCGATGACGGCCAATTCGGTATTTACCCTACTCGGCAACTCAAGCGAGCGTTCGGACAAAGGCCGAAGCCCGGCTGCGTCAGCATGGGCTTGTCAAAATCCGCAAATCCGGACAGATTGGCCCTCGAATCGGCGTTCATCTGGAGAATGTCGGACAAGACCAACGATTTCCCGTCGTCTCGCAGAGGCTCGGAAGCGATGAGCTTCGCGGCGTTCCGCCACTGGCTGTGTGGATCGCCCCGGATAAATCGATTTGGCCTACGGCCGTGACTATATCGTAACGAGCGCCATTACGCTATTTATGAGGCGATTTCACGTTCCGCGAATGCGTAAGGTTTGATTCGAATCCATTTCCCCTGCTTACAAGCCGTGCAGAAGAAGCGACGAGGCAGACGATATGAACGCTCCCATTTCGCCAGACGAACTCATCGAACAAGCCCGGAACGCTCGCGGGCGCGACTGGCCTCGCGCAGCCGAAGCGACTGCTGCGCTTCGGAACCAATTTCCCGATATGCCCATCGGGTATGAAATCGGCGCCGCCGCTGCGCGATCCCTGCGCCGTTTCGAAGAGGCGAGCGCTATTTTGACCGAGGCCGCCAGCCGTTTCCCCGATCGTCCATGGGTCATTTCCGAGCAAGCCTGGACGACCCAGGCGCTCAACGATTTCGACGAAACCCGGCGACTGGCGGCTGAATTGCGGGATCGATTTCCTGAAGTCGGCGCTGGATACCACGTCGGCGCCGCCGCTGCGCGATCCTTGCTCCGTTTCGAAGAGGCGAAAGCTATTTTGGCTGAGGCAGCCAGCCGCTTCCCCGATCGTGCATGGGTCATTTCCGAGCAAGCCTGGACGGCTCAGGCGCTCGACGATTTCCACGAAGCCCGGCGACTTGGGGCCGAATTGCGAGACCGGTTTCCCGATGTGGGCGATGGCTACCACGTCGGCGTGGCCGCGGCGCGATCCCTCCGGCGCTTCGATGAGGCGAAAGCTATTTTGGCTGAGGCCGCCAGCCGTTTCCCCGATCGTCCATGGGTCATTTCCGAGCGAGCGGCGACAGATCAGGCGATAAACGATCTCGTTGACGCCAGCCGCTTCCCCGATCGTCCGCGGGTCATTTCCGAGCAAGCCTGGACGGCTCAGGCGCTCAATGATTTCGACGAAGCCCGACGACTGGGGGCCGAATTGCGAGACCGGTTTCCCGATGTGGGCGATGGCTACCACGTCGGCGCCGCCGCTGCGCGATCCCTGCGGCGTTTCGATGAGGCGAAAGCTATTTTGGCCGAGGCCGCCAGCCGCTTCCCCGATCGTCCATGGGTCATTTCCGAGCAGGCCTGGACGGCTCAGGCGCTCAACGATTTCGACGAAGCCCGACGACTTGGGGCCGAATTGCGAGACCGGTTTCCCGATGTGGGCGATGGCTACCACGTCGGCGCCGCCGCTGCGCGATCCCTCCAACGTTTCGATGAGGCGGATGCGGTCGTGCTTGCTGCGGACGCCAGATTTCCGACCGAGAGTTGGCCGACCGCTTTGAGGGCAACGAATGCCTGCGCTCGCGGAGATCTGGACCAAGCCATCCAGCTGGCGGCTGAATTGCGCCTTCGCCACCCGACTGCGGAAAGCGGCTACGACCTGGGCGCAAGAATGCTTCAGCTTCAAAATCGGCTTGCGGAGGCGGAAGAGGTTCTTCGAGAGGCCAAGCCAGGATTTTCCTCTACGCCTTGGTACGCGCGCCGCTCTGCGGAGATCGGTCATCTGCGGGTCAATCGCGCCAAGGCGGAAAGTCTCATCGAAGCACTTGGTGGCGGGACGCCAAATCTTGCGCGCCCTGAAAAGCCTGACTCCGGCGCCCTTGATAAGGTGGTGGTCATTGTAGGCATGCACCGAGCGGGCACTTCGCTTTGCGCGAAGATCATCAACAGGCTGGGCGTCGAATTGGGCAGTCCTTTGTTGCTGCCCAGTGTTGATAATCCCGATGGTTTTTGGGAACACAGGGAAATCATGGAATGTCATGAGGCTCTTCTTGAGTACCTGGGAGCTTGCTGGGATACAATCTGGTCTGTTCGACCAGCTATTAACGAAGACCTTCAGAATGAAGCGGCGCGTTCGATCATCATTCGAATGAAAGCAGTCATCGTCGAACAATTGCAGACTTCAGGCGGCGTATGGGCGTTCAAGGATCCTCGGACGGCTTGCTTCCTTCCTCTGTGGACAAGCCTATTCAAGGATCTCGGTGTAGAGCCCATATGGATACTTGCTGTGCGCGATCCACGCGCCGTCGCCGCTTCGCTTCACGCGCGCAATCGTCTGCCGGTTGAAATCGCGGAGCTGCTTTGGTCGGAACATTACCTCAATGCGCTTCGGCATCTCGGTCCGTGCATTTCATGCGTCGTTCATTACGAGAAATGGTTCACTTCTCCTCGCCACCAACTCAATGATCTCGCGCGCGCGATCGGCATTGATGCGATGGGAGCGATCGACGAAGCTGAACGGTCCATAATCAGCGAGTTGAGACATAATGTTCCAGGGTCCGGCAACACGATCCTCGATATCGCTCAGGACGTATATGCTTGGCTGCATCCCGAACCGTTGAATTTTCGTTACCTCCAGCGGACGGCCCGGAGTGCATGGCTTGATCTGGAAACGCTTGCGGCGAACGGTCGCCAATGTAAGTCGCTCGCGACGTGAGATCGGATTGCGCCTCGGGCGTGACGGAAAAGTGAAGGCGAGCAACCGTGAATTTCGGCGTGTAGCCCGGTTGTTTCTTGCCATTCCAGCCTTTCTTTACTGATGACTATTTGAAGTTGCCCCACTGCTGAGGAACACCCGTCTGGCGACGGGCTACCAGCGCGTCTCGAAGAGCGCGGGCGGTTGATGGGCCCTCAAATTCCCGGCGCGGGATTCCTGAACTTGGCGAACGACGGCTCATGCGGGTTGACTGGTTTGCCCCCGCGACCAGCCCTTCCGCCTTCGACCGTTGTCCGCCCGTCCCACCGATCCGCGAGCGGGCGACGGTTTGGCGGTTTCCGTCCGCGAGGCGCGTTCAGGCGCGGCTTTTGTTCACCGCTTGCTCTGGAGTCGGCTCGCTGACGTTCCGGCTTCCGTCCGTCGTCGGCGCGGGTCGGGGCAGGGGGGCGCGGGGCGCGCCGGGGGCCTGAGCGGCCGACGGGCCGGCCATGGCTTCGATCATGCGCAGGGCGACGCGGCGCGGAACCGTCCTGACCAGGCGCATGACATGGTCGAAGGCCTCGGGCGACGCGGCGATGCGGGCGAAGGCGCCGAGCAGGATGCGCGCGGCGGCCTCCTTGGGCAGGCCGATGGCGACGAAGGCGAGGGCGAGCGCGTCGCCCTCCTCGTCGTCCACGATCCGCCGCGCCAGGATATGGTCGCAGTGCAGCCTTTCGGCCAGTATTTTGGTGAAGGCGGCGCGCTTGCCATCGAAAGCCGCCGCCTCGATGCGTTCTTGCGCTTCGGGATCGAGCGGGGCTCCGGGTTCCGGCCGGCCGGCATGGATGAGATTGGCTTCCAGCGCCAGCAGCACCAGCGCCGCGCGCGCCGGCGCGTCGGCGAAAAGATAGAGCGGCAGTTCGTCGATCGTCGGCTCGCCGCGCCCAAGCAGGGCGCGCGCCAGTTCGGGGTCGAAACGGCCGCGCGCGGCAAGCAGGCGGATGTCCTGCGGCCCGAGCGGCGCCCCCCGGTTGGCGGCCAGCGCGCGCAAGATTTCGCGCTCCGGCCGGGCGGCGAGAATGCGGGCGGTTTCGCGGTCGAGATCGTCCCGGCCGGCCACCGCGCAGGCCTGGTCGCAGGCGCCGGCCGCCGCGATCTCCCGCAGGTCGCGGCGTTCGATCAGCGGGCTTTTGAGCAGGAGTTCGCGAGCCGGTTCGCCGCCGCGCGCGCGAATGCGCTCCAGCACGGCGGGCGGGGCGTCGAGGCAGCGCGACAATTTGCGCGCCACATGGGTCAGGACCGATTCGCCGGCGCCGGCGATCAGCTTGCCCGCCATTTCCTCGTAAAGGCGAAGCTCCTCGATGGTGTGCAGCCCATGCAGGGCGAAGAGGTCGGTGATGACGCGCAACAGCACCGGGCGCATTTCCGCCGGCTTGGAGTCGGCGGAGGCGGCGAGTTCGCGCAGGCGGGCGTAAATGTCGGTCGGCATCGGCCTGACTCTGAAAATCTCTGGATCGGCCGACCCTAGCCAAGCTTTATTGACGCAACATTAACCATCACGACTCATTAATGGGGCAGGCGAAATTCGTCGGTAAAAATTTAACGGATGCGCCTGTTGAATTTCTGCGGTTCGCCGGACGACGCGATTCGCGTGGCGAGCGCCAGAGGATAGGGCAGAGGTAAGGGACATGGGCGAAATCGTGCCATTCCGCATCGCCAGGCGACCCCGCGCCGCCGCAACTCCGTCGGAGGGTCCGGCGCGAATCCTGTTCTTCCTCGGCGTTCGCTACGTCCGCCACGACGACGGCGCCGACGGGCCGAAAGGCCGGACGTCCGAGGGCGGCCCCCTGCGCAAGACGCGTCGCAGGAAGCGCGCCTGAGATATTTCCCGTTGGCCCTCAGGGCGACTGCTTTTCCATCGCGCATCGCGCGGTCGTCAGCGCCGATCTGGCGGCGTCATAATCTTCCCCGCGCAAAGCGAGGACGCGAAACACCACAAAGCCGCGCAGATTCGGCGACGTCAGCCGCAATTCGTCATCCGTCGCGCCCTCATTGCCGAGGGCCGGCGCCGCATCCGGCTCCGCCCCGCCGTCGGAATTCTGCGAAGCGTCTTCCGCGTCGGCCTGTTTCTGGGTGACGATCCTGATGTTGAACCGCCCGGATGGCGTGTCGCGGTCGTTTCCCGAATAGATGATCGTGCCGTCGGGCAACCGCACCGAGATCGAGAAGGGGTGGGCGCTATCGGCCTGGGCGCGAATCCGCGTCGAGCCCTCGGACAAATCGAACCGGCACAGGGCCAGGGCCGCGAAAGGATCGGGAAAGGCCGCCCCTCGGCTATCCGGGCCGGGACGGGGCAGGATCGCGGTTTCTCCGAGTGGGAGCGCGGCCGCCAGCGCACGGTACGGAGCGCCGCGCCATAGCGTCGGCAAGGCGAGGATCGTCAGCAGATGGAACGCGACGGCGCCGAACAAGGCGCCCAGGACCCAGGGGATGGCGCAGATCGCGCGATTGACCCACTTCTCGCGGCGGCCGCGCGACCAGGACAGGCCTTGCGTCCTTGCGGCGCGCGGGGAGCGGGAGAGCGTTTCGCTCATGAGCATTCGCCCCGGGCGATCGCGGGGACGCTCATGCCCTCGCGGGCGTCGCCGATGGCGCTGGTCCTCGCCTGATAAGCGCGCAAGATCAGGATAAAGCGGCTTTTTTCTCCCAGCGGCAGCCAGTTGCCGGGCCGCGCGTCGCGCGCCGCCTCGACGACGAAATCGCCGTCGGAGTCGCGCAAAAGGGAATCTGAGGTCAGACCATGACGATGGGCGAGGTTGGGCCGCAGATGGCCGTCGACGTCATAGGCGCTCAACGTCCAGAAACGGGCGGCGGGGGCCGCGCCGGAAATGCTGTAGTCGCAGCGCGCGTCGAGCGGAGCGCCCGCGTCGTCGGTCGTGGCGATGAAGGCGAGGCCTTCCCGGGCGCCGAGGGGCAGCGCGCCGTCCACGGCGAGGTTCGCGCGCGCATAGGGATCGATGTCGGAATCGCCGATCTGCGGCCAGCTCGTCCAGGCGCCAAGGCGGACGGCGCCGAAGCCGGGGCCGCCCTGCAGCGAGATCAGCGTCGCCGCCGAGCCCAACGCCAGCGCCGCGATCGTCGCAAGGGGCAAGGCTTTCGAACTGCTCAATGCTCAATCCTCGGACGCGCGGCGCCCAACCTGGCGCCCGCGCGCCGCTCCTCCATCCATTGGTGGCACAAAGCCCGATCGGCTGACAAGCGGGCAAGCGCGATCAGGCGATCGCGCACGGCTTTTTGCGCGCTCCGTCCGCGCCGACCGCGCGTGGGACGAACATTCGGCTGGCCTTTATCGCCAGAATGTCGCGATCCGGCCGCCCAGGTCCCTGGCCGCCTCGCCCAGATGGGACGCGGAGTTGCGGACCGCGACGACGCGCGCGCCGATGGCGGAGGCCTGGGGAATCGAGACGCCAAGGATCTTGATCCGACTCTCGACCGGGGGATCGGCCGTCGAGGGCGCTGCGACCGCCGGCGCCGGCGCGTGCGCCCTGGCCGCGACGTGGCGAATCGGTTTGCGCGCGACCGGCGCGGCCGGTTCGGCGGCCGGGATGGCCACGGCGCCGCTGTCCGCCCTGGGCTCGAAATCGGCCATGCTGGCCAGCGCCGCAAGCTGTTCGGGATAATAGGCGAGGTTGCGCAGACCGGCCGGCGGAGGGGCTTCGACGTGCGTCGGCGCGGCGCGCGGCGGATCGGGTGAAGGCAAGCGGGCCCGGCCGGCGTCGAGCGCCACAAGGGCCAGCGCCCCGAAGGCGAGGGCGCCGAATATTTTCAACCGCGACGGCAAAGCTTGAAAATCCACGGCCAGATTCGCCTTCATGCCCGTCTCTCGCGTTGACGGCTTCAATGGCGCCATTCAATGCGGCGATTGCGGCCAAAGCTCGACTGGATCTGGCTTTTCCAGTGGCTGAACGGGAGCCGCAAAAAGGCCATAATGGTTCACGCCGCGTTCAGATTCCCATGTCCAAACTGTGGCATGTCCAAATGGCCCGCGCTGGCGTTGCTGTTCTGCCTCCTCGGCGCCGTCGCGCCGGGCGCGGGCGCGGGCGCGGCGCGCGCGGACGGATCGCATTTCGGCGGCTGGGAGCTCGGCGGGCCTCATTTCGGCGCGCCCCGATTCGTCGGCCCGCGCTATTTCGGACCCTATCCCTATCTCGCCGGCGCGCCGGCGCCGCCCGGCGAGCGCATTGTCGCGCCCGCCGGGCCGCCGCCGGGTCCGAGCAAATGCTATTCGGCGGCGGAAACCCGCGAGCGCGTCGCCAGCCAGAAACTGCGCCCCGCCTTCGAAATGATGCTCAAGGCCTCGTCCCTCACCGGCGCCGAGGTCATGGCCGGAAAATTGTGCCGCTGGGGCAACGACGATATCTATGTGATCAGCCTGTTGCGCCATAACGGCGCCCTGGTTCGCGTTTTCATGAACGCCGTGACCGGCCGGGTTGTCGGCGCCCGGAACCTGCATTGATGGGAGACGACTTTGCGCCTTCTCGTGATCGAGGACGACAAGAACCTCAACCGCCAGCTCGTCGCGGCGCTGGAATCGGCGGGCTATGCCGTCGATTCGGCCTTCGACGGCGAGGAAGGCCATTTCCTTGGCGACACCGAGCCCTACGACGCGGTGGTGCTCGATATCGGCCTGCCCAAGATGGACGGGATTTCCGCGCTCACCGCCTGGCGCAGGGCCGGACGCGCCATGCCGGTGCTGATCCTCACCGCGCGCGACGGCTGGAGCGAAAAGGTGCGCGGCTTCGACGCCGGCGCCGACGATTACGTCGCCAAGCCCTTCCATGTCGAGGAGGTCCTCGCCCGCCTGCGCGCGCTGCTGCGCCGCGCCGCCGGCCACGCGTCGAGCGAACTGACCTGCGGGCCGGTGGCGCTCGACACCCGCAACGGGCGGGTCACGGTGGACGGCGCCCACGTCAAGCTGACCTCGCATGAATATCGCCTGCTCGCCTATCTGATGCACCATGCGGGGCGCGTGGTGTCGCGCACCGAGATCGTCGAACATCTCTACGATCAGGATTTCGACCGCGACTCCAATACGATCGAGGTTTTCATCGGCCGGTTGCGCAAGAAGCTCGGCGTGGACGTGCTGCATACGGTGCGCGGGCTCGGCTATGTGCTGGAGCCGCAACCGGCTGACGGCGAAAAGCCGGCCCATCAAGCGCAGTAGGATGAAAGTTCCTTCCAGACGTCCGGCATGGGGCTCCGCTTCGTTGCTCGGCGGTCTCGCGCGGCTGTCGCGCCTCGGCTCGCCATCGATCGCGCGGCGGCTGTTTCTGGCCTCCGTGTTTTCCAGCGTGGTGGTGCTGACCGTCGCGGGTCTGGTGCTGACCGCGCTGTACCGCGGCGACGCCCAGGCCGGGCTCGACGACCAGCTCGGCGTCTATATGCGGGCCCTCGTCGCCGATATCGCCGTGTCTCGGGACGAGTTCCCGGACGCGGAAAAGCTCGCCGATCCTCAATTCGACCTGCCTTTTTCCGGCTGGTACTGGCAGATCACCCGGACAGACGTGAATCCGCCGGACATTCGCGCCTCGCGCTCCCTGTTCGCCTCGCGCCTGCCGCGTCTGCCCGACGCCGACGCGGCGCCGGACGGGGAAGGTCCGCGGCGCGGCAATGTCCTGGGGCCGGACAAAAAGCCCCTGAGAATGCTCGAACGGGTGATCGACGCCGGGGACCAGGGGCGTTTCCTGGTGCAGGTGGCGGGGACCACCCAGAGCGTGGACCAGGAGGTGACGGCCTTCGCCATCGATCTCGGCGTCACTTTCGTGGTCCTGGCGGTGCTGCTGGTCGTGGCCGTGGCGATCCAGGTGCGTTTCGGCCTGCGCCCGTTGCGCCAGTTGCGCCGAGAGGTCGTCGCGGTGCGTCGGGGCAGGGCGGAAGCGGTTTCGGGCCAGTTTCCGCGCGAGGTCGCTCCGCTCGCCGAGGAATTGAACCTGCTGATCGCGCAAAATCGCGAAATCGTCGAACAGGCGCGGATTCAGGTCGGCAATCTCGCCCACGCCCTGAAAACGCCGCTGAGCGTCATCGTCAACGACGCCGACGCCGAGCCGTCCGGCCTCGCGCGCAAGGTCGCGGAACAGGCCGAGGTCATGCGCGACCAGGTGAAATTCTATCTCGACCGCGCCCGCGCGGCGACCCGCGCCGGGGCGATCGGGGCCTCCGCCGATCCGGCTTCCGCCCTGGCGGCGATGGCGCGCGCCTTCGCCAAGATCTATCCGGCGATCGACCTCGCCGTGGACTGCCCGCCCGATTTGCGTTTTCGCGGCGAAAGGCAGGATTTCGACGATATGGCGGGCAACCTGATCGACAACGCCTGCAAATGGGCGCGCGGCGCGGTGCGGGTGACGGCGCAGCCCCTGGCCTCGGGCGACGGCGACCGTCTGTTCTTCCGTCTCGCCATCGACGACGACGGGCCGGGCCTAGCCGCCGGGCGGCGCGAAGATGTGCTGCGTCGGGGGCGGCGGCTCGACGAGGGCAAACCAGGCTCGGGCCTCGGCCTGTCGATCGTCGCCGACCTCGCGGCGGCCTATGGCGGAAGGCTGACGCTCGACAATTCGCCGCTCGGCGGCCTGCGCGCCCTTCTGGTCCTGCCGGCCTTGCCTCGGGATTGAGACGACGCGGCGCCGGCGCGGCGCGCCTCGGTCGGCGTTGCGACTTGCACGGGTAGCGCCAGCGAGCGCAGGAGCGAGCCCGACGGCGGGAGCGGAAACGCACCCTGCGCCCGGGCTTCGCCGAATGCAAATTTTACCGCCAAATGCAACGGGTTCGAAAGGAGCCCAGACCTAACCTTGGTAAGTCTTGAAGGCGCCTTTTCGCGCTTCAAGACGCCGGTGATGTTCATGTCTGGAATTTTCCGCTTCCTGCTGGCCTATACCGTGCTGGTTTCGCATCTTTCCGGCGTCGCCCGCCTT
The DNA here is from genome assembly GCA_963727035.1 of uncultured Pseudomonadota bacterium. Lineage (GTDB taxonomy): Bacteria > Pseudomonadota > Alphaproteobacteria > Rhizobiales > Beijerinckiaceae > Rhodoblastus. The sequence goes on from CAVSEY010000029.1 coordinate 327,685, forward strand.
GGCCATGCCGGCGACTATGCCGTTCGCGCCTTTTTTGTCCTCTCGGGTTACGCCATCACGGCGGCGCTGAATGAAATTTATTTCTTCGATGGCGCTCGATTTTTCAGAACCCGGCTGATGCGCATCGCGCCGCTTTATTTCCTCGCTTGCGGCGTGACTTTCCTGTTGATCCGCCTCCTGCCCCACGCCGGGCTTTTCATGTCGCGATGGAATTTCCAGATGACCGGCGAAAACGTCCTGGCGAATTTCGCGCTTTTTCCGCTCGCCTTCAGCGAGCCGAGTTTTCGTCTCATCGAGCCCGCATGGTCGGTTGCCGTCGAGACAATCATGTATGCGTTGCTCTATCTCGGCATGGCGCGCTCGCCGCGCCATGCCTTGATCTTCCTCGCCGGCGGCATTGCCTATCACCTGCTGCAACTGGTCGCCGGAACGGGTTTTGCGTACCGATATTTCGCGATTCCCAGCGCGTTGCTGAGTTACGCGATCGGAGCCTCGATCTACTTTCTGACCAAAAAGTTCGATTGGCGAAATCCGCGCGCCTTCATCCCCATCGCCATCTTGTGGTTTGGGCATCTCGTCGTCGCCAATGTCCTGATGCCGCAGACCTACGTCGAAAACCTCGGCTATTATCTCGACACCGTCCTGGCCGCGGCGGTCGTGATGACGACGCCGCGCCGCATCGGCGGCGCGCTGCTCGGGTCGCTGGACAAATATCTCGGCGAACTCAGCTATCCCGTCTTCCTGTTCCAGTGGACCGCGGCTTTCGTCGCCGCGCAATTCTTGCCGATCCATGAATGGCGGAGCTGGAGTCTCGTGGCGGCGACGACGCCGATCATCGTGCTGTTTTCCATGCTCGCCGCCTGGTTCAATGCAAGATTTGTCGAGCCGGCGCGCTCCCAGGTCCGCGCGGAGCCCGTTTTCGTCGATGCGAACACGGGAGTCTGGTTTCGAAAGGCGGCGCGCTGAAAGGCGGGAGAGCGGACGATATCTCGTCGGCCGACCCGCCTCGATCGGCCTGAGGCGCCGGCCGCCAGCGTCGGGATGATGCGCTGGAGCGGTTTGAGGAATGTCCGTTTCGCCCGGAACTGGGGATTCCCGGCGGCGAGGGCGGCTCGTCGCCACGAGGCCGAGCCCAGGAATTGAAGCCGCGACGCCGCCTGTCGTCCTTTCGCCTTTCGCGGCGCGTCGTCCGCCGCTAAGATCGCTCAAGGTTACGATGATCGAGTCTGGAGGTTTGCCGTGAAGATTCTGGCCCGCGCCGGTGCTGCCGGCGCGATGATGCTTTCTCTTGCGGGCTGCGCTCAGATGGGTGGATCGGCGCCGCCGCCGCCCGCCGCCATGGCGCCGCCTCCGCCGCCCTATGCGGGCCTGGCCAGCCGCACCCTCGGCGCCAGCCTCGACGAGGCCGACAGGACCGCCGCCAATAATGCGGAACTCGCAGCGCTCGCTTCCGGCGACCGCAAGACCTGGCGCGGCGACGACGGGACCTATGGCTATGTCGCCCCCGGCGCGGCCAATGGCGATTGCCGCGACTTCACCCACACGGTTTACATCAACGGCCGGCCACAGGTCGCCAAGGGCACGGCCTGTCGGGCCAACGGCGGCTGGAAGCTGAATTCCTGACGCCCGGCGCGACGCAAGGGATTGAACAAGCCGATGGCGGACCCCGGTCCGCCATCGGTTTTTTCCGTTTGGCGTGTCTGGAAATCCATGATCGACCTGGGAACCTCCAAAAACCGTCGTTGCGAGGAGCCGCAGGCGACGACGCAATCCAAAAAACGGCGCCGCATCAAGCACGTCGCAGGAATGGATTGCTTCGCTCCGCTCGCAATGACGGAGCCGATGGAGGTTTTTGGAGGTTTCCACCTTGCGGCATAATACCATTGGCCCTTGTTTCCGACTCGTCGGAAACCAAGCCGGCGTCAGCCGGCCAGGTTTTGGTTCATCCGGCCGGTCGGCGCGAGCCATCGGTCCTTTTCAAGGGCCGATGGCATAAATCCTGCTAGAGAATCGTTCTTTCGACAAGATTGCCACGGATAAAACAACTCGGGCGCGGCGATGTCGCGCCGCGTTTCTCCGTGAAGGGTCTTGGACATTCGACGGACGCGGCGGCGAAGACGGCCAAGGCGTTCAGCAATTCATCGCTCTTGAGAGCGTCAACGTCAGGAATTTTCATGCGCCTTCGCATCGGCTACGACATGGCCTACGAAACGGCGGCGGTCACGCCGATGATCTGTCTGCTCAATGTTCACCAGCGCCAGGCGGCGCAACTCGAACAGCCCGATTATCTTCACACCGAACCGATCCTGCCGTTGCACACCTATATCGACGGCTTCGGCAATCTGTGCACCCGGCTTGTCGCGCCGCGCGGCCTGATCCGGATGAAATCGGATAGTGTGTTCCACGCCGTGCGCGCCTATGACGCCGTCAATACCGAGGCGATCCAGCACGAGGTGGCGGATTTGCCGCCGGATACCTTGGAGTTCCTGCTCGGTAGCCGCTATTGCGAGACCGATCTGCTCTCCAACGAAGCATGGCGCCTGTTCGGCGCCTTCGCGCCGGGCTGGGCGCGCGTCCAGGCGATCTGCGATTTCGTCCATAACCACATCCGCTTCGCCTACGACCAGGCCAATCCGACCCGCACCGCGCTGCAGGCCTATGAAAGGCGCAGCGGCGTCTGCCGCGATTACACCCATCTCGCCATCGCCTTCGCGCGCGGCCTCAATATCCCGGCGCGCTATTGCAGCGGCTACATCAGCGACGTCGGCTTGCCGCCGCCCTATGAGCCGCAGGATTTCAGCGCCTGGATGGAAGTGTTTTTGGGCGGCCGCTGGTGGGTGTTCGATCCACGCAACAACGCCCCGCGCATCGGCCGCATCCTGATGGTTCAGGGACGCGACGCGGCGGATGTGCCGCTGGTCCATTTCTTCGGCCAGCAGCTTTTGCGCGAATTCCGGGTGTGGGTCGATGAGTTGCCGGATGACGCCATCGGCCCTTGAAAAGGGCCAATGGTCTCCGCGCCGACCGGCGCGGCGCCCTTGTTTCCGACGAGGTGGAAACAAGGGCCAATGGTATCAGCCCGTCCAATTCACGGCGAGGCGCGATGGCGCGCGTTTTCGGCGTGGTCCGATTTCGGGCGCGCGTCAGCTCTCTGTGGCTGTTTCCGGAATGGGACGTGGGCCGTCAAAAGCATCGCGAAGATGGTTTGCCACCGTCCTGGCGCTAAGTTTATGTTTGACAGATGCAGCGCCTTTGGCGCCGACCTCAATCGCGTCACCGGGATGGTCCATGATATGTCTTAGAACATCGGCGGCCTGATCAATGTCGGGATCTCCCCATACGGAGCCGCGTTGGAAGGGGCCGTCCGGGACCTCGACGAAAACTTCGCGTGCTGGAACAAGATAGCTGTTCGACTCGTCCATGAAATCGAGATTGCCGGAATATCCAGTCCCGACGACCGGGATGCCGTAAGCCATGGCCTCGGCCAGCGTATACCCAAACCCTTCGGAACGGTGCAGCGATATGTAGCAATCTGCCGATGCAATGAGCCGGAGGATTTCGTCACGACTTAAATCGCGTCCATCGAAGGCAATATTCAAGCCGGACCGGTTCGCCTGCTGCCGGAGTCGATTGACGCGCGTGGAATGGTACGGCGTATACAGTCCGCCGATTTTCAGCGTGAGCTTCACACGATCCTTGTACGGCGTGTCGGCAAAGGCCTTGACGAAAGCTTCGATCACTCCCTCAGGGTTCTTGCGCTCCATCGAGCTTGCCGCATCGAAAACGAAGAGGAAGTTGACCTGATCGCCCTGAAGTCTTTCTCGCCGCTCCACCTCGGGGAACCGATCGAAGTCAAGCACATTCGGCGCCACGCGGACTCGGTTCGGAAACATCTTGCGGAAGGGAATTGCTGCGAATTCCGAAATCGTCCAGATCTCGTCGTAGCGATCGTAGACATGCTGCCACCAGGGATTGGCGTCTTTCTGCTCCCAGGCAAGGTGCGCGATATTCCGTCGGCCCGCCGTCTGTTCAGGTCGCAAGCGTGACAACACGTCTTCCCGCTGATGCGGATAGGTGACGAAAACATTCGTATCGGTCAGATGATCAAAATTTTGAACCAGGTCCCTCAAGCTGGCGCCAGGCTGCATTTGTGCGGTATAAAAGGGAACTCGCCGCACCTCCCGAATCAAATCGATCGCGCAGGCTAATCCGCGCGACGACTCGCCTATGCCAATGTCCGATGCGAAATATCCGAAGACGTTGACGCCGGGCGTTTCCATTCTCCGGCTCAGGCGGTCCTCGATATCGCCGACGTCACAGCCTTGGGTTCGAAGTTTCACGGCCGTCCGCCTCGCCAGCGGCTCCACCCAGCGGATCGCGCTTCCGATCGTCTTGGGCCCACGCAGGAAATCGAGCACATCGTTCGTGGAGCCCAGGGTTTTCGCCCCCCAAGCGCGCACCTCGTCCTCAATTGCCAAATCCACGACATCGAACATCGCGGCATGATCCGCGCAACCTTTCCGAGCCCAGCCGTGATCACGAATGTGGATTGGCAAAAGCGTCGAGTTGCGCTTGGCGCTCCTTGACGCGCCATCATCGCGCCGAATGAACGGCATTTCGAGGTAAAACGGAACTAGAACATGCCGTGCTGTCGCGTGCACAAACCTGAGAATAACGACATCATCGATGTCATACTCAAGGTTTTCACCCGCATCCCTCAATATTTCTTTCAAGAATGGACCTATATCATCGTCCAGAAAATGATTGCGCGCAGTGTCCCATATGAACGACTGTCGACACACGTAAGTAAATATACCAGACAGACTACGGTTCAGATCAGATTTCTTGAACCTTTCAACAAAGGACTTTGGAAGGCCGTGCTCCTTGCGGCCGTGTTCGAGAAGCCAGTTGGTAAAGGTCCCGCGATCTCGCCCAAAGACATCCGGGAAAGCAGCCCGCACGTCATCCCTTTCGGTATAAATCCTCAGGATCGCATCGAGCTCCGAGGTAAACCTCCACTCCCATTTGCCCTCAATATGCTCGCTAGCCAGGACTTGGCGTCCCGACTGAAGGAGCAGTTCTCCTGCGCCAAGCCTGTCGTCGCCCAAAAATTCCGATTGAGCCACGGGGACCAGTTGGATGACCTTGGAATACAAATCCCGCATCGAAGCCGAAATCAAAAGCCGGCGGTACCAATTCAGCAAAAAATCGATCCCAATGCCGTGTTCCGATGCTCCATGTCTGACGAGCCAACTCCAGAAGCCTTGGGGATTGGTCGACGTGTGCGCATCCGAACAAAGAGGAATCAGGTCCGGGCGGTGATTGAGCAAATCCGCGAAGGCGAAAGGCAGAAGTGATTTGGTTGCGGGGAGAGGGTCCATCAGAAACGCACAAAGCGCTTGGGAGCCCAGCACCGTCCGAACATCGAACCTCGGAATGAAGGATTCGTATCGTTTCAGGCTCTGCCGAATTGACTTGTTCAAAGGGAACCCGTTCGGAAGCCGATCGAACCTATATTCAGTATTGAGCAGAGACGCCGAGCTGTCGTTGGAGACTTCGTTGGAGTACCAGTTAAGCAAGGTTGCTACTGCTGGCAAGTTATAGACCGAATTCCTGCGGTCATGTTGCGAAAACTGTAATGGGTCGCCTATGTCGTAACCGCTGAAATGGAAAAAACCAAGAGGAGAGGGGCCAACCGTAAAAGATGTCGAGCCATCACTTTCGTGAACGCGGAGATCACGCTCGTGGATATTCCAGTAGGCAATATTAAATCGTTCGCAGCGAAGAACGTGAACTCCGTCCATCGACACCAAGGCCCAATTCAAATTTTGCTGATCGGTCTGATAACCTGCGCCGTCAAAAAAGGAGCCGACCGCCAGGTTCATCTCTGCCCATTGAGTTAAAAACGCATCGCAGTCTTTCAATCGCAGGGCGAAGCATCCCCCATTTATGAGGCCGGCGTTGAATATATCTCCTCGATTTGGCTGAACCCAATATTGTTCTGGACGAGGGAAGGGAGAATGCATGTGTGGAATCAGGACTAAGTTGTAAACATCTAAAAGGTCAATCATTTCTGTTAGCGGACTAAAAACTGCAATATCCGTATCCAAATAGATCGCACGGTCGTAAAATTGCGAAAGGTATTTCAGGAAGGCGGGCTTCAAGGCGTTGCAAAACTCGCTCGCTGAGAATTTCGCGGCATACCACTCCCAGTCACTCAATCCAATGTCTTCCATAAGACAAACTTCAGCATTGGGAAAAAACTTAAAATCGTCCCGCGTCCCGTCAGGGATCAGAAATCGTGACCGCGAATTCGGGATGATGCTCGACAAAGCTACGCTCAAGAACTCTGGCATAAGGAATGTAATTCCGTGAGGCGATCATGGCCAGACAATATTTGGCTGGTTTAAGGCGCCGGGGAGAGGCCGTCCGCATAACGCATAAAGCGTCATCATATTGTGGCCGGACGGGATCAGGGATCCCGGACTCGGCAAAAATCTTGTTGCATGGATCGAGTTGCAGGCCTCCGCCTTCCGTGGCCCAGGGGATCGAGAGCGGGTGCCGGGTCACCGGCAGGCCGGTAAATTCCTCATAGATGTGCAGAGGCCCATTCAAAAAAGGCCTCAACGCCGGCGTCAGAGGGATGGAAAAGCCGTGCCGGCCGTTTCCTATGCCGCTTTTGACCAAATCCCGCCGAAATTTATTGGCGACCGTTTTGCTCAAGACTGTTTCGCCGCTGCGCAAGGAGAGAACGCATGGGTAGCTCGGATCGTGAGTAGAAAGCGCCCAGCCAGTGATTGAGCCTGAAGTCACGTTGTCGATATGCGCTCTTATGGTCGCGTCGGGCTGACCAGGAGATGTAACAATAGGCCGCTCAGCGGAATCAGACTTATTAATAGTAACAGGAGATCCAGGAATATGAATATCTGTTCCAGATACAAAAATATTAAGTTCATTTAAATTGTGGTCATCGATGTAATCTCTGAGCTTCAGTTCGAACCCGTGTGCGATGTTGTCTCCCAAAGTCGCTTCGAGATCGCGGCGTATTCGGTCCGCGGGGATCGAATTTATTAATATTTCCTCTCCTTTGCATATATCTATTGCGATAGGCTGATCTGAGTGAGAGGTGTCGCAGACCCAGCCACTAATGATATCGCTGCTACAGAAATCGATCGCGCCATCCAAAGCGGAAATGAGTGGGGTAAATGACCCGGTCGAGGGCAAGTTTTCAGTTCCTGGTTTTTTTTCAAACATACGTGACAGTCCTGAGCAGCCGGGGGTCTCTATCAGCGCGATAAGGCCCGGATGCGTGGCCGCGGAGTTTAGTTGCGTTCGGGAGCCCGTCAAGGCGACAGAAGTCACCGGGCAGGGCAATCGCTTCAGGTTAACGCGACGGGGCGTGGGCCGAGAAAACATGCTTCATGGGAGGCTTCGATGATTCGGAACGCTCCATGCCGCTCATCGCCGCCCCCCCCCCGCCAACGCTGGCGGGTTCTGTGTCCACTGCCTGAGAAATCGTTGCTGGTGCTTTGCGCCACGCTTTCGGGCATGGCGGACTTCGTTGAAATCAGGCTGTGGGGCGACGAGCGGTTCGCCTTTCTCGGGCGCCTCCTGCCCGATCAAGCCGTTACAGAAGGGCGCGTTGCCGGCGTTGTCAAAATGATTGAACCGCGCCGAAGCGCGGTTCGATCGC
>CAVSEY010000030.1:0-110000 GCA_963727035.1 uncultured Pseudomonadota bacterium
GCGGCACGGCTTTTCTCCCTGAACGATTGGAACTTCCTCCAGCGCCCAGCGGCGCAGCAAGACCAGAAAACCGATGACGCACATCATCCCCGGCGGAATCCAGGTGATCAGGCCGCCGATCTGCTGATCGACCAATGTGCTGATTGGCCACACGCGGCCGCAGGCGTCGTAAACCGAGAAAAGGTCGTGGCGGCTCAGGGTGATGGCGGCGCCGATCGGAACCTGGGCCAGCATGACCAGCGCCAGCAACAGCCCGCGCCCGCCGTAGTGGCGGCTTGCGCTCGTTCGCTGCGGACGCGCGCCGAGCGCCACCCCCCAGAACAGCAGCCCATCGATCGCCATGCCCCAGTTCATCGCGTTGTACAGCGGCACGTTCAGCATGGCGATGAAATGCAGCGGCGGAATCAGCCACAGATAGATCAGGCCGACGAACAGCAGCCCCGCGACCGCCGGCTGCTGCACCCCGCGATAAGCGGCCCGCAGCGTCCGGCTGCGCGCGAGCGGGGCGACGATATGGCGGCGCACGGGCTCCGGCGCGCCTGCGAGCAGCGCGCCGCCCGGCGCCGCCAAAACGATCAGGAACGGGGCGACGTGGTGGAGCGCCAAATGCTGGAGCCGGTGCAGGAAGAACGTGTGCAGGGCGTAATAATCGTATCGGGTCTGCAAGGCGACATAGATCAGCGCCAGGCCGATCCAGAAGGCCGCCGAACGCGCCGCGCCGCCGCCGGCCCCGCGCGCCTGGCCGCGCAAATAGGCCAATGCGGCGAGACCACAGGCGGCGATCACCGTCGGCGACGGCTCGTAAGGGAGGAGAAAGGCCAGCAAAGGCATGGGCGCCTTCCTTTCGCGCCGATTCAACGTCCATCCCCCCCTGCAGGTTGCGGATTGTCGTCGTGATTTTCCAGTGGCTTGTGCCGCCACTCCGCTCGGAACGAATTGGCGCGACGAGGACGGGCCCTTTTTCCAAAGGCAGCCCGGCGCGATTTGGGAACGTCAGGCGTTGTGCCGCGTTAAGTCCTCACGCCCCGCCTGCGGGGCGCGGCCATGAAATCGGAGCGGATATCCGCAGCGGGTTTCCAGGACCGCGCCATCCCGCGCAACAGGCGCAGAATCGTTTTGCGCCGAAGGGGAGGACGACAAATGAAGCCAGAGGAATTTGTTGCGCGTTGCGAGGCCGCCGGCGCTGGCCTGGCGCTTCTTTTCGCCCATACGCCCGATGACGTTTTCGAACGTGGGCTCGAACATTTCGTCGCCAAGGTCCGCGACGGACTGGCCGAACGCCTGGAAGAGCGCATGGCCGAGGAAAGAATCGCCGCAATTGTCGAGGCCATGACGGTCGACAGCCGATTGCGGCGACGGGAAATCAAGTCTTTCGGTCGGCACTGACGCGATGCGCCCCGCGCGCCGCCGGCCGCGAAGGAGACACGGCGTCACGAAGGATTCCCACACTCAAGGGCTCGCCCATGCCCGGCGCGCCATGAAAAAGCCGCGGCGGTAAACCGGCGCAGCCACGATCGATCCGGCCCAACTACCACGTTCTGCAGCGGTAATAATCCAACAACGCCCAAGATTTGTGCGGTGGCTAGATCCGCTTCGCCGAGGCGGCGTTCAAATTGGAGACGCTCAAGGCGCGGTATGTCCGTCTGCTTGATGCTCTCGGTCGCGACAAGCGGTCCGCGGCCCTGGTTGCGGCAGTCTTGCAATACGGCCAGATCGAGCGCGGCGACGCAGGGTTCGTGCTGAAAACCTCAAACCGCACCGCGCGCAATGTTTTGTCCGAACTGGTGCGTGACTTCACGGCTCAGCTTCATCTCAAAGCGCGCGAGAATGGTCGCCGCGCGTCTTTTCGCTTTTTTAGCGCCGACGGCGCATGACTTCCGCAACGGCGCGCTCCGCCGCTGCGACAGCGCCCGCGAGATAGCCGGGTTCGCTATGACTGGTTTCGCTCCCGGCCAGTGAAATGCGATCCCGCCATTCTCCCACGACCCAAGGCCCTTGATATGTATCTGGATGGACGCCGCCTTGCCTGTCGCCCACAGTCGCGGTCAGTGGATCCGCAGCCCAGTCTTTGTATAAAGTCGCGCGAAGCTCGCCGGCCTGCGGCCCAAACAAGCGGGTGAGTTGCTGAATGCAAGCGCCGATGATCGCCTCGCGCCCAACTGCGGCGCGCTGCAGCGCAGGAACGCCGATGAAGCCGAACAAAGCGGCCTGTCCTGAAGCGGTCGTCGCGTCATGAATCTCGACGAGCGGGCCGACCATGCTTTGCGCCGAGCCGGAGAGACCGGCGTCACGCCAAAACGGTCGGTCGTAGATCGCAAAGAACTTCGCATGCGGCGCCATCCACGTCGATGTGTCGCGCCAGAGCCTCGCCGTTTTCTCGTCGAGCGTGGGCGAGAAAGAGACCGTCGCTTCGAGCAAGCGCGGCGGCAGCGCAAAGATGACATGCGACGCCTTCGCCCGGTGCTGGGCTCCGTTCGCTTCGATATAACCAACGTCCAAATCTTGCCCGCTGACCGCGACATTCGTCACCCTCGCGCCAAGCCGGATGCTTTCGTTCGGGAGACCGGCGGCAAGGGCGGAAATGATGGCGGCGGCGCCTCCGACGAGCCGCATCGACTGCGGCTCCTGCGTCATACCGCGATAACGCCGTGGCGCTTCAGGAGACAATCCCTGAACGATCATGTCGCCATCGCTGTATTGCGGAAAGGCGGCAAGCCCCAGGTCCTGAACCAGCACGGCCATCGCCGGCTGCATGACGGGCCAGAACCAGGAAGGGCCAAGGTCGAAGCCGTCATCCGATTCTTCGCCGGCGGCATCGAGCGAAAGAATGCGGCCTCCCAGCCGACGCCGGCCCTCCAGAACCTGAAAGCAGATGCCGGCTTGATTGAGAATGCGCGCTGCGGCCAGACCGGCGAGGCCGCCGCCAACGATGAAGACAGGATGGGTCATTACGCCGTCTCGCTTCGCTCGGTCGCGTTATGGCTGGTTGCTGTCTAGCGCTATCGAAAATTGAAGCGGCAGTCCACGCAGCGCAATATCAGGGCGATTGTTACAGCGATGTGACAACGGAACGTCACCCTCGACTCATGCCAGACGCAAGACAAGCTTTTCGGGCCGGCGAAGAAGCCGGCGAATGGCGCCGAGGGGACCGTCATCGCTCCATCGCTGGATATTCATCATGAGCCACGGCGGAAATTCCGAATCGGACGGGTATCCGTCGGCAAAGGGCGCAACACGGCCCTGAACCAAATGACGAATTTGGCTCGTCCTGGTGCGAAAAGTCCGCAATTTTTCGCGGATAGGAGAACAGTCAGGCCACGCTGCCGAAGCTTGGGTCTGACGCCACGAACGGCGCCTTCAGCCCCGCCAGTTTGCATCCCTGGGCGACAGGCCCGCCGGGGAAGAGCTGATAGAGTTGTTTCAGGCCGCCGACGATGTGGAATTTTTCGTCCAGCGCGTCATGCAGTTCGCGCAGATTGACGACCCCTTCGGGATGGCGCGCGAAAAAATGCTGCAACGCGCGGATCACTTCCCAATGTTCGACCGTGAGCGTCAATTTTTCCTCGGCCGCAGCGACTTCCGCCACCTGCGGCGTCCAAGTGAGCGGCGCATCGGGAAAGTCGGGGTTCTTGGCGCCTTCTCGGGTGAGCGCGTTGATGTCGAAGGATTCTTGGACCATGTTTGGCTCCTTGATCGAAACGTTCAACCTGGCCTGGGACCTGACTTGCTCAGGAATGTGGCTCCAAAAGCTGGCCCGCGCCTGGCGCTTTGTCAACCTGGCTTCCCGCGCAGATCGGCTCGGCCGCAACGAGGCGACAGGTGCGTCTGAACGGTCATGCGTCGCGGAAACGAAGCGCATGCCGACGGAGAGGTCTAAGGGATAAAGGAAAATTCCCATCTTCCCCCAACTGGTTGATCAACGGCCTGAGCGAGATCAGGTACGCGATAGGGCAGGTGATCTTTCCGGGGGCTTCGTCGTACTGCTTCGAACGGTGGTTTGATCGCCGCTTCGGCGGCGGCAATTTGGTTCAACCGGTGAACGCCATGACCGTCACCCATGCGCTGAAAATCGTGGCCGGGACGATGAGGAGGCGGAAGCGTTGCGGGGAGTTCAGGAAGCTATATGAGGCCAACAGCATCCGGGGCGGCATCGCCATCAGTGCAATGCCCTTGACGAGCATCATCCACCCCAGCACCGTGACGGCCAGCGGCAGGGCGCCGCCCGACCAGACATTGTGACCGATCACCACCGCGACGCCCGCAGCCATCGTGAAGATGCCGGAAACAAGAAGCAGGCCAGTGTTCGCGGCTATAGAATTAGCCGCGTCCAAGGTCGCCTTGGGACGCGCCATGCAGACCACGCACGTCAGAAAGTAGGCGAGTCCGAGAAGCTTTCCGAGAAAGATGGTCAGGGGCGACATATTTGCTGATCCGGCGCTGCGACATTTTCCGAGGCTTGGTAGAAAGCGGCTCCAGTTTGCCGCCAGCCGCTTCGTCCTCCATAATTTGCCGATGTGCGACCTGAATTCAATGACCAAGCCCTAAGCGGCGGTTCGATCGATGTTCCGCGTCGCCCGCGACCTGACTTCGCCAGTCGATTTTGTTGGCATAAAGTCCGTCGATCACGCTCGCCGGGTTTGTAATGTGATAAAGAAATAGAATGTGCGTCAGAGCACAGCAAGCGAAAAGCAAGAGGGCGCCATGGCCGAATCCAACGAGATTGAACTCGCCGCTGATATTATTTCTGCATACGTGCGCAAAAATGCTGTGCGCCCGGCTGACCTTCCCGACCTGATCGCCGAAGTCCACGGCGCCCTTGTTCGTGTTTCCGCTGGCGCCGATCCGGTGGTGGTCGAGGCCCAAAAGCCAGCCGTTCCGATCAAAAAATCAGTTTTGCCTGATTTTATTATCTGCTTGGAAGACGGAAAGAAATTCAAGTCCTTAAAGCGTCATCTCAGCACAGCTTACGACATGACGCCGCAACAATATCGCGAAAAATGGGGCTTGGCTTCCGACTATCCCATGGTTGCGCCGAACTATGCTGCACAGCGGTCCGCATTGGCGAGGAACAGCGGGCTTGGCCAACAGCGCAAGGGTAATAAGACCGCAGCCGTGGACGAAAAGCCATCTAAGCCCGCGCGTAAGCCTGCAAAGGCGGTCAAAGCGGTAAAGGAACCCGTCAGCGAGTGAAAAACACACAAGTTCCGGTTGCGCGGGCAAGACAGCGGCGCCCGGCGAGGCCGAATGTTGATTAAGGATCGACAGACGCGCGGAGCTTGAAAGGCGGCAGATTTCCCCGGACATAGCCGCGTGAGACGGCTGCCTCGGAGTCCAGGGCGATTTGTGTCAGGTCGTGAAGAAGCGCCCTGATAGCCTGCCTCGCGTCGCCGCCAGACAATACGGCGGTGGTTTCGAGCGCTACCCGGGGCGCTCACTTCGATTTTGTTGCAGCCGCCGCAACCGCCTTATGGGTCGGATAGTTAAGCTGACGCCTGAGGAATAGAGCTCGAGAAATGAGTTGCCGCTGCCTATGTGTTGCCGCGGGCGAGAAAATGCGGCATCAAAAATCTAGGTAACCCATTGATTTAACTGGCGCACCCGAAGGGATTCGAACCCCTGGCCTCTGCCTTCGGAGGGCAGCGCTCTATCCAGCTGAGCTACGGGTGCCTGGCGACTTGTTTAGCCGATGGCTTGCGCTTCGGCAAAGCAAATTTGCGCGGCCTGCCGGCGTCTTGAACCTGCCCCTTGGGGCGGCGCGGGGCTTGGCTTATAAAAGCTTTCTGTCGCGCGAATGCGGCTCTCTCGAATCGATGCGCATGACCGACGCTCCCCGCTCTCTCGTTCCCGGCGACCATGTCTTTCTCGTCGATGGCTCGAACTTCATCTTTCGCGCTTTTTTCCAGTCGATCCGCCAGGACCGGAAATATAATTACCGCGCCGACCAGCTCCCGACCGGCGCGGTGCGGCTGTTCTGCGCCAAATTGCTGCAATTCGTCCGCGACGGGGCGGCAGGGGTCCATCCGAGCCATCTCGCCATCATTTTCGACAAGAGCGAGAATTCCTTCCGCAAGGAAATCTACCCCCCCTACAAGGCCAATCGCGCCGAGCCGCCGGAAGACCTTGTTCCCCAGTTTCCCCTGTTTCGCGCGGCGGTGCGCGCCTTCGGCCTGGAGCCGGTGGAGCAGGATGTCTACGAGGCCGACGACCTGATCGCGACTTATGCCAGACAGGCCAATCAGGCCGGCGCCGACGTGACCATCATTTCCGCCGACAAGGACCTGATGCAGCTCGTGCGTCCCGGCGTCTCCATGTACGACCCGGCGTCGGGCGAGCGCGAGGAACGCAGGATCGGCCGCGACGAGGTTGTCGCCTATTTCGGCGCGCCGCCGGAAAAGGTCGTGGACATTCAGGCGCTCGCCGGCGATTCGACCGACAATGTGCCTGGCGCGCCCGGCATTGGCGTCAAGACCGCCGCCCAGCTCATCAATGAATATGGCGATCTCGACGCATTGATCGCCCGCGCCGGCGAGATCAAACAGAACAAGCGCCGCGAGACCCTGACCGACCCGGAGGTGATCGAGAAGGTGCGCCTGTCCAGGAAACTGGTGCGGCTGGTCGATGACGTGAAGATCAAGACGCCGCTGGAAGACCTGCGCCTCCATCAGCCGGACGGCAAGACCCTGGTCGCCTTCCTCAAGGCGATGGAGTTCACAACCATCACCCGCCGGGTCGGTGAATTGTTCGATGTCGATGTCGCGGCCGTCGATCCCGACCCCGCTTTCGTCGGGGCCAATGGCTGGCGCGGCCGCGACGGCGAAGTCGCGCCGGCGGGGGCCGAAGAGCCGGAAAAGGCGCCCGCGCCGCGCCCGGATGCGCCGGCCTTGACGCCCGAAGCCTTGGCCCGGGCCCGCGCCGAAAAGGCCACGACGACGCCGGTGGAGCGCGACAAATATGTCTGCGTTTCCTCAGCCGAGGAGCTGAAGACCTGGATTTCCCAAGCCTTCGACGCCGGCTTCGTCTGTTTCGACACCGAGACCGATTCGCTCGATCCGATGCAGGCCAATCTGGTCGGCGTTTCGCTGGCGCTGGCGCCCAACCGCGCCTGCTATGTCCCGCTCGGACACCGGACGCCGGGGGCGCAGGACCTGTTCGGCGGCGGCGATCCGGCGCCGGGCCAGCTTGCCTTGAGCGAAACGCTCGACCTGCTGCGCCCGCTCCTGACCGCGCACGGAGTGGTCAAGATCGCGCAGAACGTCAAATTTGACTGGCTGGTGCTTGCCCAGCACGGCATCGAGGTCGCGCCGGTCGAGGACACGATGCTGGCCTCCTATGCGCTCGACGCCGGGCTCAACGGCCACGGCATGGACGAATTGTCGGTCAAACATCTCGGCCACAAGCCGATTTCTTTCGGCGAGGTCGCCGGGCAGGGCAAGAGCTTCATCGGCTTCGCCCGCGTCCCGCTCGACAAGGCGACCGAATATTCGGCGGAAGACGCCGACGTGACCCTGCGCCTGTGGGACGTGCTGCGGCCGCGCCTCGTCGCGGAGGCCATGACCAATGTCTACGAGACGCTGGAGCGGCCGATGCCGGTCGTGCTGGCGCGCATGGAGCAGCGCGGGATTTGCATCGACCGCGCGATCCTGTCGCGGCTTTCGGGCGAATTCGCCCAGGACATGGCGCGGCTGGAGGCGGCGATCCAGGAGCTTGCCGGCGAGAATTTCAATCCCGGCTCGCCAAAGCAACTCGGCGATATTCTGTTCGGCAAATTGGGCCTGCCCGGGGCCAAGAAAACCGCGACGGGGGCATGGTCCACGTCGGCGAGCGTTCTGGACGATCTTGCCGAACAGGGCAATGAGCTTGCCGCGCGGGTGCTGGACTGGCGTCAGGTCCAGAAACTGCGCTCGACCTATGCCGAGGCCCTGCCGCGCTTCGTCAATCCACGCACCGGTCGGGTCCATACGTCCTATGCTTTGGCGGCGACCTCGACCGGGCGGCTGTCGTCGTCCGAGCCGAATTTGCAGAATATTCCGGTGCGCAACGAGGCCGGGCGCAAGATCCGGCGCGCCTTCATCGCCGGCCCCGGCCAAAAGCTGATCTCGGCGGATTATTCCCAGATCGAGCTGCGCCTGCTCGCCCATGTCGCCGATATTCCTCAGCTCAAACAGGCTTTCGCCGAGGGCAAGGACATTCACGCGCTGACGGCGTCGGAGATTTTCGGCGTTCCGGTCGAGGGCATGCCGGCGGAAATCCGCCGCCGCGCCAAGGCGATCAACTTCGGCATCATCTATGGCATTTCCGCCTTCGGCCTCGCCAACCAGCTCGGCATTTCGCGCGAGGAGGCGGGCGCCTTCATCAAGCTCTATTTCGAGCGTTTTCCCGGCATACGCGCCTATATGGACGCAACCAAGAAGCTCTGCCGCGACCAGGGCTATGTGACTACGCTTTTCGGCCGCAAATGCCATTATCCGCGCATCGCGTCGAGCAACGCCTCGGAACGCGCCTTCAACGAGCGCGCCGCGATCAACGCCCCGCTTCAGGGAAGCGCCGCCGACATCATCCGTCGCGCCATGATCCGCATGGACGCGGCGCTGGAGCGGGCGAAACTGCGCGCGCAAATGCTGTTGCAGGTCCATGACGAACTGGTGTTCGAAGCGCCGGAGTCCGAGGTCGAGGCGACGATCGAAGTCGTGCGCGAGGTGATGGAGCAGGCGGCGCTGCCGGCCGTACAGCTCTCGGTTCCGCTGCTGGTCGACGCGCGCGCCGCCGTCAATTGGGACGAGGCGCATTAACCCGCATTTCCACACGGGGTCGGCCTGCGCCAGCTCAACAGGGCGTCAGCAGGGACGCACTGTTGAGCTGGCCCTCCGGGTTGCATTTCGACGGTCGCCCGCCGCGTCGGGCGGCTCAACCGTATGACGCCATACGCTTTTCGCCGCCCTCCTTGCGTTCGACTCGTCGAAATCGCAACGCAGGTCGGCCCCGTGTAAGAAATGCGGGTTAAAGAGGCTTGGACAAAAACGTCCTACTGGCGCCCGGCGGCAGATTGTCGATCCGTCCGGCCACGGCAAAGCCCTGGGCGCGGTAGAAATTTTCCGCCGCCGGGCTGAACGTGTCGAGATAGAGCCCGACGCAATTTTTCTCGCGCGCCAAGGCCTCGGCCTCGGCCAGCAAAGCGCGGCCGACGCCTTTGCCGCGCCAATCGGGCGCGACGAAAAATTGCGCGACATAGAGCCAGCGCCAATGGATCACGCCCTTGATCCCGCCAATCCAGCCGCCCGAGGCGTCATGGGCGGCGAGCGCGAAAGGACTTTCGTCGCGCGGGCCGAAGGTGGCGGCGACGTCTTCGGCCAGACGCGCCGCGGTCACGGCGCCCGCGCCTGGTCCGGTCTCGCGGGCGACGCGAAACAATTTGGGTTCCCGCGCGGTTTGGGTCATTGATCCCGGAATGAAAGAAATCTTCTTTCTTGCCTTGTCAGTCTGGCTGCTGGCGCCTTCGAGCGCAAGCGCGGCGCCCGATTGCGCCGCGCCGGTTTCGGTCGCCGCGCCGCTCGACGGTCCCGTACAGCCCGCGAGCCGGGTCAAGGACTTGCGCGTCGCGCTGCAGGACTGCCGCCGCGCGGACGGCCAAGAGGCCCAAGAGGTTCTGGCGACGCGAACTTTTAGCGTGGACGGCGAGGATCTGTTTCTGGCGGTCGACCCGGAAAAGCTGACCACGCGTCTGGAGCGCGCCGCCTGCTGGACCTGCGCGCCGACCACGCCCGAGGCTCAGGCGCAGACCCGCTTCCTGCGCGCCCTGGACGCGTTCTCGAAGGCGCCGGGCAAGAGACTTCCCGAGGGCGCGACCTGGTTCGACAATGCCGGGCTGACGCATGGTGGTGATGGGGCTGGACGCGACAGGGCTGGGCGCGGCGGCGTTTTTCTGACCGGCGATCTTTGCCCGTCGCATCTCCCGCTCGACCGCGCCTTTCTGAAATCGCTCGAAGGCGCCGGCGCCGCGACCCCGATCGCGCTCTCGATCAGCGGGCTATGGATCGGACAGCACGCGGAAGATTTTCTCTGGCTGCGGCGCGAGAAGGCGCAAGGCCGGCTCGACATCGCCTTCGTCAATCATTCCTTCCACCATCCCTACCGTCCGGGACTGGCCGACGCTCATAATTTTCTGCTCATGCCGGGCGTGGACATGAAGGAGGAAATTCTGGAGGTCGAACGGCTGCTGATCGCCAATGGCGAAGTCCCCAGCGTCTTTTTCCGCTTTCCGGGCCTGATCTCCGACCGCGCCACGATGGACGCCGTGCGCGACGCTTATCTGATCCCCCTGGGCGCGCAATCCTGGCTCGCCTTGACGCCGGTCGCGCCGCAGGGCGCGATCATCCTGGTTCATCCCAATGGCAACGAGCCTTTCGGCCTGTATGTTTTCGAGCGTCTGCGCCACGCCGGGAAACTGCCCGCGCCCTACCGCCCGATCAGCGAGGCGCCATAAAAAAAGGACCCGCCAAAAGGCCGGTCCTTTCCGTTTCCATCCCCGGACGGGGATCAGCCGCAAACGACGATCTTCCTTCTCTTCGCGCCTTGCGCGGATTTGCCGCCGATCAGGTGATTGTCGGAAATTGCATGCGGGTTGGACTCGCATTGATCGACGCGCGCCTCCTGCTGCGCCGATTGTTCGTCGGGCGCGAAGTCCTGCGTCGGCAAGGCGTTCTGCTCCAGGGCGACTGCGAGCACGATCGGCGCCTGATCGTGGCGCGCGGCGACTTTCGGCGCTGCGGCATGGGCGGCGGCAAAAGCCAAGCCCGAGGCCAACCCCAGCACCAGACCAAAGCGAAGCATCTGCCGTTCCAACCCCTGCATGGCCAAGCTCCCTGAACACGAACCTTCGGGGTTAAAACGCACGAACTGCAAAAAAGGTTCAAAAAAAATTTCGTCGTGGTCTATTTGCAACGCTTTTTTAACCATTATGCTCACGGCGGCTCGAATCGGCGAGGGCCGGAGCAAGCGAATGACGCCAGAAGACGCTGTTAAAACAACAGGAAAAGTGAATTCGGCGATTCAGTCGCGCGGCTGGATGACGGTTTGCGACGACCATGCGGCGCGCATCCTCGACCATTCGGTCAATCTTGCCGACCTGTTCCCGGCGCGCGGGGGCGGCTTTTTCGGCCTCGCCTTGCGCGATCTCGTCGGCGCCGCCACCGCCCATCTTCTGCGCAACGGTCTGTCGCGCGCGGGCGAGGCCCCGCGTCCGATCCTGATGCCGCGCCAGCCCATCGCCGGCCTTCCCGGCCTTTACGATTTCGCGGTTCATGCGGCCGGGGACTTGACCATCATCGAATTCGAGACCGCCGTCGAGGCCGATCCTTTCGCACTGGACCGCCTTCGCGCCCTGATCGACCGACTGGCGCTGGCGGGGGGGCTGAACCGGCTGATGACGATGGCGGCGCGGCTCATCCAGGCCCTGCTGCAATGGGATTGCGTCACCATCCTGCGGCTGGACCCCGACGGCCCTCGCGTCCTCGCCCAGCAGAAGCGGCTGACCTGGCCGGACGCCGAGGCCAATGCAAGTCTATGCGCCGATTTTCCGGAACAGGCGCGGGCGGGTCTTCGCGCCGCGCGGTTGCGGTTCATCGCCGACATCGCCGCCGCGCCGGTCGGCCTGGCCGGCGAGAGCAGGCCGGACCTCGGCATGGCTTTTCTGCGCGCCGCAACCCCGGACGAAGCTTCGCGCGCCCGCGCGGCCGGCTTCGCCGCATCGCTGGCGCTGCCGATTTGCGTCGAAGGCGAGTTATGGGGCGTTTTGCTCGCCCATGACCGCGCCGCGCGAAACATGACGATCGACGAACGCGCGGTCTTCGACCTGTTCGGCGATTATCTCTCGCTGTCGGTCCAGGCGGCGCTGGCGCGCGAGGCGGCCGACGAATTCCGCCGCCGGCACGCGCTTTGACATGACGTCCGCTTGAAATCAGGCGGCGGCGCCGCAGCACTTCTTGTATTTCTTGCCCGATCCGCAGGGGCAGGGGTCGTTGCGGCCCGGTTGGGGTCCGCGCACGATGGTCTCGCCCTTCATCGCCAATTCCTTGGCGAAGCGCCAGCGGCCTTCGCCGTCACGCTGGAACAGCGAGCGCTCGCGATGGGCAAGTTTCTTGCCGTCGCGGTTGAAATGGGCGGTGAAGGTCACCGTGCCGGTCGAATCGTTCTCGCCGCCGCCTTCGGTCGCGACGATGTCGAGGCCGAGCCATTCCGATTTCTTCGCCCAGTCGCTGTTCGCGGCGCGGTCGAAATCGTGGCGCTGGTCCTCGGCGAGGGTCTCGAAAAGATAGTCGATGTCGGCTGTCACGAAGGCGCTGTAGCGCGAACGCATCAGGGCTTCCGCCGTCGGCGGGTTCTTTTCGCCCGCGAGATAGGGGCCACAGCAGGCGGTAAAGGCCAGCTTGTCTTGCGCGCCGGCGCGGCAGGGGCAGATTTCCTCGGTCATGACGCGGCTTTTAGCCGATTTTCCGCGTCATGCAATCAGGAGAACGAGCGAAACGGCTCATTTCGTCTTGTTGAAGGCGTCGGTCGGCAGGGCGCCATAGGGAGACGGCGCGGCGGGACGGCGGCGCGGCGGCCGCCGGCGCGGCGAACGGCTGCAGGGCGGCCGGTTCGGGCGCTGCGGGCTGTTGCGGCGCGGCCGGGGCGTCTGGCGCCGGCGGCGCGGCGGTTTCGGCGGCGGGTTGCTCCGGCGCGGGCTTGGTCTGGTCCTGTTTGGGAATCGGCCCGTGGAAAAAACCGAGCTTGGCGGCCTCGGCCTTTTCGATGCATTTGTTTTTCGACTTCCAGAAAACCTGGCTGCGCGGGCATTGCATCGCCGAGCCGGGCGCCGCGAGCGCCAGGACCAGGCCCGAGGCCGCGGCCAGGGTCCAGAAGCGGCGGCGATGCGCCGGGGAATGATAAAAAGCTTGTCTCATCCGATCCGAAACCGATTAAGCGGCAGCTTGTCGCAATTCGACGTGACCGAAATGTGGCCGCTTCGTCAAGCAATTCGCGCCGCCCGCCCTTGCCTTTTCGCCGCGCGGGCCGCATAGGGCGCGTCAAATCCCGCCTCTCCGAAAGCGAGCTTCTCCCATGGGTTTCAAATGCGGCATCGTCGGCCTGCCCAATGTCGGCAAGTCGACCTTGTTCAACGCGCTGACGCAGACCGCTGCGGCGCAGGCCGCCAATTATCCCTTCTGCACCATCGAGCCCAATGTCGGCGACGTCGCGGTGCCCGATGAGCGCCTCGACACGCTGGCGAAAATCGCCGGCTCCAGGGAGATCATCCCGACCCGGCTGACCTTCGTCGATATCGCCGGATTGGTGCGCGGCGCCTCCAGGGGCGAAGGCCTCGGTAACCAGTTTCTCGCCAATATCCGCGAATGCGACGCCATCGCCCATGTCGTGCGCTGCTTCGAGGATGGCGACATCACCCATGTCGAAGGCGACGTCGATCCGATCCGCGACATCGAGACCATCGAGACCGAGTTGATGCTGGCCGATCTCGAACTCGCTCGAAAAGCGCGTGGTCAATCTGGAAAAGAAGGCGCGCGGCGGCGACAAGGAATCGAAAGAGCTGCTCGACCTCGTCAACCGCTGCCTCGTCCTGTTGCGCGAGGGCAGGCCGGCGCGCATGGCGGACGTTTCGGCCGACGAGCGCAGGACTTTCGCCCAGCTCGGCCTGCTGTCGTCCAAGCCGGTGCTTTATGTCTGCAATGTCGAGGAAGCTTCCGCTGACAACGGCAACGACTTTTCCCAAAAAGTCTTTGCGCGCGCGGCGGAGGAAGGCGCGGTGGCGGTGGTGGTCTCGGCCAAGATCGAAAGCGAGATCGCGGTCATGGCGGTCGAGGACCAGACGGATTTTCTCGAAGCCGTGGGGCTTCAGGAGCCCGGCCTCAATC
Source organism: uncultured Pseudomonadota bacterium (assembly GCA_963727035.1). Lineage (GTDB taxonomy): Bacteria > Pseudomonadota > Alphaproteobacteria > Rhizobiales > Beijerinckiaceae > Rhodoblastus. The sequence goes on from CAVSEY010000030.1 coordinate 13,905, forward strand.
GCGTGATCCGCGCGGGCTATGGCCTCCTTCATCTGATCACTTATTTCACCGTCGGCCCCAAGGAGGCGCGCGCCTGGACCATCGAAAAGGGCACAAAAGCCCCGGCGGCGGCGGGCGTGATCCACAGCGATTTTGAAAAGGGTTTCATTCGCGCCGAAACCATCGCTTTCGACGATTATGTCGCCTGCAAGGGCGAGGCGGGTGCGCGCGAGGCCGGGAAATTCCGGCTCGAAGGCAAGGATTACACGGTGGCGGACGGCGACGTGCTCCACTTCCGCTTCGCCAACTGATCCTTTTTTCGGCGATCCGCAAAAAGGCGCCGGCGCGAAAATCCCTTGAGGATTTCCGCGCCGGGCAAATTCTACGCGCCGGCGGTCGGGATCAGCCCTCTTCGTCCGTCTCGAGGTCGCCGTCGATCAGGTCGGCCACGTCGTCATTATCTTCCTCCTCTTCTTCGAGGAAGGTGTCGTCGACCGAATCGTCGCCGAGATCGACTTCGTCTTCGGTTGCGACGACGGCCTTGTCGTCCGCGACTTCGACGGCTTCAAGCGAGACAAGTTCCGGCCCCGCCTCGGGCAGATCGGCCTCTTCGTCGTCAGCCACCGCCGCGCGCGCCGCCGCTCGGGCGGCGACCGGCGGCTGGAAGGTCGCGCCGCATTTCGGACAACGGATGGGATCGCGGTTGAGATCGAAGAATTTCGCGCCGCAATTCTGACACTGCCTTTTGCTGCCCAGTTCCGGTTTCGCCACGTTTGGTATCCCCTTGATCGTTTTCCGCCAGCGGGCTGCGCGGTCGAGAACTATCGGACGGTGGGGTTATTCGCGTGGCGATGCGCTGTCAATCCGTTTCAACACGGAAAGCGCTGTTCTTTGGCGCGAGCCGGCAGAGGCGCGCCGCGCTCAACGCTCCAGTTCGGAATCCCAGTACAGGAAATCGTTCCACGTCTTGTGCAATTCGCTGTTGGCCTGGGGCAGCCGGCGCGCGATCATGTCCAGCTGATAGGGCGCCGGCTCGAAAGGCGCGCGCCTCAGTTTCAGGCCGGCCTGTTTCGCGGTCATGTCGGCCTTGAGCAGGTTGTCGCGCTGGCAGCAGGTCACGATATTGGCCCAGGTCGTCGCGCCGCCTTTGGAGCGGGGAAGGACGTGATCGAAGGTCAGATCCCTGGCCAGGCCCCTGCCGCCGCAATATTGGCAGGTGAATTCGTCGCGCAGGAAGACATGATAGCGGGTAAAGGCCACGGTCTTGCGCCGGTGATAGGTTTTGAGCGCGACGACGGAGGGGACCTCGAAGGATTGGTTGGCCGAGCGCACGACCACGTCTTCATAGCTCGCGATCGGATTGACCCGGCCCTTGATCAGCGCGACCAGGGCGTCCTGCCAGCTCCAGATCGACAGGGGCGCCCAGCTCACCGGCTGCATGTCGGCGTTGAGGACAAGGGTGCGCAGGTTGGCGACGGCGGCGTTCATGCGCGCCCCCGCGAAGCCGGCGCGAACCGCAAGCCGTCCGTGTGCGGCGCGCAAGGGCCGAAGCGACATTCGGAGAGAGAAAGGGCTTGTCGGGGCGCGGCGCCGGAGCCCGCCGTTTCCGCATCGAACGCCACAAGGCGCCTATGCAGAAACGCGGCGGTCACGCCGCCCTCCCTTTCCTGCGATGCACAAGCGGAGGGGTCGAATCGAACTCCAGGCGCGCGGCTCCGGGCGGGAGCCGCCGCGAATGTTCCGGCCGAGCTTGACCCTTCATCCGCCATCTCCAGGAAAACGACTCAAAGCGCGCGCGAGCCGATTTTCAAGCACGCATAATCTATACGCCGGATGACGCCCTTGTGAAGGCGCCCCCGGTCTTTTTCACAAGACCGGCGTCTTATCGCGTCGGGATCGGCGTTCCGCTGCGATAGTCGTAGAAGCCGCGCTGGGTTTTCCGGCCGAGCCAGCCCGCCTCGACATATTTCACCAGCAGGGGACAGGGCCGGTATTTCGAATCGGCGAGACCTTCATGCAGGACCTGCATGATCGACAGGCAGGTGTCGAGGCCGATGAAATCGGCGAGCTGCAACGGCCCCATCGGATGATTGGCGCCCAGGCGCATGGCGGTGTCGATGGCGTCGACCGTCCCGACGCCCTCATAGAGCGTGTAGATCGCCTCGTTGATCATCGGCAGCAGGATGCGGTTGACGATGAAGGCGGGGAAGTCCTCCGACACCGTCACCGTCTTGTGCAGCGACTCGATATAGGTCCGGGCCGCGGTGAAGGTTTCGTCGTCGGTCGCAATGCCGCGAATCAGCTCGACGAGCTGCATCCGGGGCACCGGATTCATGAAATGTATGCCGATGAAGCGATTCGGCCGGTTGGTCGTCGAGGCGAGGCGGGTGATCGAGATCGACGACGTATTGGTCGCGATGATCGCGCCTTCCTTGAGCGGCAGGCAGACGTCCGACAGGATCTTGCGCTTGACCTCTTCATCCTCGGTCGCGGCCTCGATGACGAGATCGCAGGAGGCGAGATCCTCGAAGGTCTTGGCCGGCTTGATCAGGGCGAGCGCCGCCGCCTTGTCGGCCGCCGTCATGGCGTCGCGCTCGACCAGGCGGCCGAGGTTCGCGTCGACCTTGCCGATCGCCGCGTGAATCCGGCTTTCGGAAATGTCGTTCAGCAGGACTTCGAAGCCGCCCGACGCGCTGACCTGCGAGATCCCGCTGCCCATCTGGCCTGCTCCGACCACGCCGATTTTACGAATTTCGAAAGTCATGACCTTTTCCCAAGCGGCGTGAGGAGCCGGCCGCGATCATAAGCCACAATCGGCGCCGGCGCATTGATTCTATTTGCTGATCCTTGCGAGTTCTTCCTTCAGTTCAGGCAGGGCCGCATAGAGATCGGCGACGAGGCCGTAATCGGCGACCTGGAAGATCGGGGCGTCTTCGTCCTTGTTGATGGCGACGATGACCTTGGAATCCTTCATGCCGGCGAGATGCTGGATCGCGCCCGAAATGCCGACCGCGATATAGAGATCGGGCGCCACCACCTTGCCGGTCTGCCCGACCTGCCAGTCGTTCGGCGCATAGCCCGCGTCGACGGCGGCGCGCGAGGCGCCCATGGCCGCGCCGAGCTGGTCGGCGATCGGCTCGATATAGGTCTTGAAATTCTCGGCGTTCTGCATCGCGCGGCCGCCGGAAATGATGATTTTCGCCGAGGTCAGCTCCGGGCGGTCCGAAACCGCCAGGGTCTCGCTCTTGAACGCCGACAGGCCGGAGTCCGCGGGCGGCTTGACCGCCTCGATCGGGGCCGAACCGCCTTCCGCGGTCGCGGCGAAAGTCGAGGTCCGCACGGTGATGACCTTTTTGGCGTCGCTCGCCTGAACCGTCTGGACGGCGTTGCCGGCGTAGATCGGCCGCTCGAACGTGTCGGGCGAAATCACCCTGATGACTTCCGACACCTGCGCGACGTCGAGCAGCGCCGCGACGCGCGGCAGCACATTCTTGCCGGTCGAGGTCGCCGGCGCGACGATCGCGTCATAATCGGGCGCGAGCGAGACGATGAGATCGGCGAGCGGCTCGGCCATGCCATGGGAAAAGGCGTCGCCGGAAATGGTCAGCACCTTTTCGACGCCCGCGAGCTTCGAGGCGGCTTGCGCGGCCAGGTTTCCGGATTCGTCGCCGCCGGCCACCAGAATATGAACCGGGCCGCCAAGCGCGGCAGCCGCGGTCAAGGCCTTGGCGGTTGCGTCGTTGAGATGGCCGTTATGCACTTCGGCAAGGAGAAGAGTGGTCATCAGAGCGCCCCCACATCTTTCAGTTTCGCGACCAGTTCGGCGACCGAGCCCACTTTGACGCCGGCCTTGCGGGTCGGCGGCTCGGCGGTCTTGAGCACTTTCAGGCGCGGCGCGACGTCCACCCCGTAATCCGCCGGGGTCTTTTCGGCGATCGGCTTCTTCTTGGCCTTCATGATATTGGGCAGGGAGGCGTAGCGCGGCTCGTTCAGGCGCAGGTCGGTGGTCACCACCGCCGGCAGCCTGAGCGTCACGGTCTGCAAGCCGCCATCGACTTCGCGGGTCACGTCCACGGAGCCGTCGGCGAGTTCGACCTTGGAGGCGAAGGCGCCCTGGCCCCAGCCCAGCAGAGCGGCGAGCATCTGGCCGGTCTGGTTGGAATCGTCGTCGATCGCCTGCTTGCCGAGGATGATCAGGCCGGGCTGTTCTTCGAGCGCGACGGCCTTGAGGATCTTGGCGACCGCCAGAGGTTCGACGGTCTCGTCGGTCTTGACCAGCACGCCGCGGTCGGCGCCCATGGCGAGGCCGGTGCGCAAGGTCTCGGTGGCCTGCTGCGGGCCGATCGAGACGACGATAATCTCGCTGGCCTTTCCGGCTTCCTTCAGCCGGAGCGCCTCTTCGACCGCGATCTCGTCGAACGGGTTCATCGACATTTTGACATTGGCGAGTTCGACGCCCGTCCCGTCCGTCTTGACCCTGATCTTGACGTTATAATCGACAACCCGCTTCACGGGCACGAGGATTTTCATCGGCTTCGGCCTCCAACAGCCCGTCGCCGGACGCGCCGGAAACAGGCGTTATGCTTTCGCCTGAAAAGGAGCAAGGCGTTTGGCCGCCGGCCGGCTCCAGGCGCAGGGTGACAACTGAACCATCTGGTAGTCGCCGCATTGCAGCAAGTCAACGGCGTCGCCGTAATGACTCTGTCCAAGATCCGTGCGGGCTAGAGCCTTTTCCGTTCCTTCGGAATCGGAATAAGTCTCTAATTCATTGTTTTAACGCATATTCTTGTCCAAAAAGTCTGCAACTTTTTGGGAATATGCTCTAGCGGTTCTGTCCAGGCTTCCAGAGAATGTCGCCGGCGCCGTCATTGTTGGCGACTCGCGCGGCGACGAAAAGGAAATCCGAAAGGCGGTTGATGAAATGCAGGGCGGGCTCGCCGACGCTCTCGCCCGAGGCGGCGAGCGCGACCATTCGCCGCTCGGCGCGGCGGGCGATGACGCGGGCCAGATGCAGCGCAGCGGCCGCGGCGGAGCCGCCGGGCAGGACGAAAGACCGAAGCGGGCTCAGGCGGGCGTTGAGGGCGTCGATCTCCTGCTCCAGCCGGGCGACCTGTACCGGCGCGATCCGCAAAGGCTCATAGCCGAGCGGCTTTTCGGAGGGCGGCGTCGCCAGGTCGGCGCCGAGATCGAACAGATCGTTCTGGATGCGCTCCAGCATGGCGTCGAGTTCGGGGATGGTCGCCGTGGACAGTCGCGCCAGGCCGATGGCGGAATTGGTCTCGTCCACGTCGCCATAGGCTTCGACGCGCGCGTCGCATTTGGCGCGTCGTTCGCCATTGGCGAGGCCGGTCGAGCCGTCGTCGCCGGTCCTGGTGTAAATCTTGTTCAGTTTGACCATGAAGACGCTGCTTTCTCAGGGTCTGATATGATCGGTCCTGCAAAAGAACCGATCAAATCCGCGCCGACCGGCGCCAATCGCATCAGCCGCGCGACAGCAAACAGGGCCGCGCCGGAAAGTAAATTGGAAAATTTGCTCATCTAGCGAAAACCCTGCCGCGGCTGCGATCAATTGGGCTTGATCAGGCGTTCGAGATAATCGAGTTCCTCGCGGGCGCGGCTGGGGTCGGCGAGGCGGCGGCGCAATTCTTCGAGCACCTTGCGCGCCCTTTGCGTCGCAGTCGCGTCGACGCCCTGCAGATGGCTGGCGTTGCCGGCCGATCCCTCGCTCTCCCGGCCCTGGTAGCCCCGGCCGTTTTGCCGTTTCTCGCCGTCCTGGCCGCTCGCTTCGGCCTGGGCGGCCGCTTCGGCGGCGCCCTTGCGTAATCCTTCCAGGGCGCGACGCTGCGCGTCCAGGGCGGAGGCGTTGTCGCCGTTGCGCAGCGCGTTTCCGGCCTGTTTCATGGCGTCCTCGGCCTCGCTCAGGCCCTCGGCTTTTCCGCCTTGAGCGCCTTCCGCCTGTCGCTTCAGGGAATCGAGCTTTGCGCGCAATTGCTCCTGATGTTGCGCAAGTTCGTCCTCGGACGGCTGTCCCTGTCCGTCCTGCCCCGGAGCCGCTTGCCCTTGCTGTCCGGGGTTGGAAGGCTGCTCGCCGGGCTGCTGGGCCTCGGATGCGTTCCGGTTCGCGCGATCCTGCGCGAAAGTGTCGTCGCGCAGCTTTTGCTGCTCGCGCATCAGATTGTCGATGTCGCGCATCGTCCGGCGGGCGCCCGCGGCCTGCGAAGGCCGCGCGTTGCGCAAGTTTTCGAGCATGTCCTGGACGCGGTCGAGCATGCGCATCGCGGCGTCCTTGTCCCCTTCCCGGGCCGCTTCCGCCATGCGGTCGAGCATGGATTTGAAATCCTTCGGCGTGACCAGATGGCTGTCGTCGCCCTCGGCTCCATGCGCCTGCCGCTGTTTCGCGGCCCTTTCCTGCATCGCCGCGAGGTAGCGATCGAGCGCCTTTTGCAATTGCGCGGTCAGCCGCGCGATTTCCTCGTTCGAGGCGCCGTTCCTGAGCGCGTCGCGCAGGGCTTGCTCCGCCGCCTTGAGGTCGCGCTCGGCCTGCGGAACGCCGCCTTCCTCGATTTGCAGGGCCATTTCCCAAAGCAGATCGACCACCGCCACAAGATCGGCGTCGTTGCGGGCGTGGCGAAGCGAGTCGTGGACGACGCGAAGTCCGAGATAAACGCCGGAATCGGGCATGAAAACTTCAGGCGACAGCATCAGCGCGTCGGTCGCCGTCAGAACCTTGTCCTTTTGCCAGGCGTCGAGGGCGAGGATTCGCCTTTGCTCGACGAGCGCCCGCGCCAGCGGATTGGTGAAAACCTTGCCCGGCAGGACATAATCGCTGATGACGGCGTGGCCTTCCTGGCCCGCGTCGTCATGGACGGCCAGAGTCAGGTCGACCGGGGCGCCGGCATAGGGGCTGTCGCTCCAGTCGAGAATGGTCGCGCCCGCGCCCAAGCCGCCGGGACCCGCCGGCAGTTCGAGCGATCCGCCGGGCGGTTTCACGAGCGGATGGGTCGTCGCCGACGTTTCCGCTTCGATCGGCGTGGCGAAGGCTTCGGCGTCATGGGCGCCATAATCGTCCTCGATCCGATAGCGCAGCTCGAACGAGCCATGAAGATTGGCTTTCGGCGCGGCGGTCGGGGTGATCGTCGGAGGCGCGTCGGGGATCGCCCTCAAGGCCAGACTGGCGATTTCTTCACCGCCCAGCCCAAGTCGCAGGCGCCCGTCGCCGCGCAGTTGGAAGCGGCGCTCGCGGGAGGTTTCGTCGTGATTCGCCGCCGGCTTCAAGGCGGTGACGCCGCCCTGAACGGCGACGCGCAGGTTTGTCGCGTTGACGGCGCGCACGATGATGGTGGAGTCGATCGGCGCGGAAATCCTGGCGTTGTTTTTCAGCGCCACGACGATGGGCGGGCGTCCCGTATAGGATGGCGGATCGATCCAGGCGTCGATGCGCGAAGGACCGCCTTCTTCCCTCTGGAGCCGCCAGTCGAAGGCGGCGGCGAGTCGCGCATATTTTTCCGGCCCCGCCATGAAGCCCGTCACGACCAGGGCGAGGACGGCCAGGGCGCCCAAGGCGTAAGGGTCTTCGCGCCAGAGCCGCGGCGCAGGCGCGACCGGCCGCAACCGGGCGGCGCGCCGGGCGGCGCGGCGCTGATGGAGCCGCCACAGGCCCTGCGTGCGCGGATCCCCGTCATTGGCCAATTGGTCGGCCAGGGCGGCGGCGGGCGCCGCCGGGTCGCCGGCGTCCAGGGCGTCCCGCGCCTCCCCGGCGCGCGGCCAGGAAAAGCCTCGCAGACGGTAAAGCGCCCCGGTCAGCGCGACGGACAGCGCCGAAACGCCGAGAATGCGGATGAGCGACGGGGCGCCGAGCCAGAGCCCGGTCCAGCTCAGCGCGACGAAAAAGGCGACGACGATCGCGGCGGGGAGCAAGGCGCGGGCAAGGCGCTCGAAGGCGAGCGCGCCCCGGGCGAGGAGCTCAAGCCGGCGCGGACGCGCGTTGCGCCAAGCCGCGCCTCCAGAGCGGAAAGCTTCACGCCAAACCAGAAAAAAGTCCTTCACCCGCCGGCGCCTCGATTGATGCCAAAAGATTTCGCGCCGAAGGGAGGCTTCATGTCAACCAGGGCGGAACTTTGTCGAGGCCGATCAAACTCTCGTAATCGCCGCGCGGCCGGATCACCGCGTGTTTTTCGCCCTCGACCATGATTTCGGGAACCAGCAGGCGCGAATTATAGGTGCCGGCCTGAACCGCGCCATAGGCGCCCGCCGACATCACCGCCAGCAGGTCGCCGGGCTTGGGCTCGGGCAGATCGCGGCTGCGGGCGAGGAAATCCCCGGTTTCGCAGACCGGGCCGACGAGATCGGCCGTGATGCGCCGGGCGCTTTCGTTCGCAGCGACGACCGGGAAAATGTCGTGATGCGCTTCATAGAGCGTCGGGCGGACCAGATCGTTCATCGCCGCGTCCACGATGATGAAATTCTTCGCCGCGCCATGTTTCACATAGAGGACGCGGGTCACCAGGATCCCGGCGTTGCCGACGATCAGGCGCCCCGGCTCGAAGATCATCTTCGTTCCCAGCGGCTTGATGTGGCGGCGCACGATTTCGGCATAGAGCCGGGGATGATAGCTCGCCGGATCGTCGCGCTCGGAATAGGGAATGCCAAGCCCACCGCCGAGATCGACGTGATGGATGGCATGGCCGTCGGCGCGCAATTGCCGCACGAAATCCGCCAGCAGCGCGAAGGCGTTGGCGAAAGGCGCGAGATCGGTGATCTGCGAGCCGATATGCATGTCCACGCCGGCGATCCCGATACCGGGCAGTTTGGCGGCCCGCGCGTAAACCTCGCGGGCGACGGAAAGGGGCACGCCGAACTTGTTTTCCGATTTTCCGGTCGAAATCTTGGCGTGGGTCTTGGCGTCGACGTCCGGATTGACGCGCAGCGCGATTTTGGCGGTCTGGCCGCGTGAAAATGCGATCTGGGCGATGCGCTCCAGTTCGGGCTCGGATTCGACATTGAAACAGAGGATGCCGTAGTCGAGCGCAAGCGCGATCTCGCGGTCGGTCTTGCCGACGCCGGAAAAGGTGACGCGCGGACCCGGAACTTTTGCCGCTTGCGCCCGGCGCAATTCGCCCTCGGACACGACGTCCATGCCGGCGCCGAGACCAGCGAGCAGGCTCAGCACCGCCTGATTGGAATTGGCCTTCATCGCATAGCAGACCAAAGCGTCGAAATCGCTCATCGCCTGCGAGAAGACCTCGAAATGCCGGCGGATCGTCGCCGCGCTATAGCAATAGAACGGAGTCTCGACGAACCGCGCCAGGTCCGGCACGGCGACGCCCTCGGCATGCAGCACGCCGTCGCGATAGTCGAAGAAATGCATCCCGGGGCCTAGAGAAGAAAGTCGAAGGGCGTCGGCGTCTTGGGCGCGCCGGCCTTCAGGGATTTGCTGTCGAGGCCGGTCGGCAGGTTCTTTGCCGGCGGCGCGTTCGGATTGTTCTTGTCGGCGGGTTTTTGCGCGGCGACGGAATTGATCGGAACCGGCGGCCCGCGCCGGCCGCATCCATCGAGCAGAAGCGCGCCCGAAAGGACCGACATGAGCAACGCCGCCTTGAAGAGGCTGTGACAGGTCAATGGCGCTGCTCCCGAAATATGCGCGTTTCGCGCGGGACTATAGCCGAGGGTTCGGTCGAAATTCCAGCTTATCAAGCGCTTTTCTCGCTGTTCAGGCGCTCGCGCCACGCCCTCGCCTGCGCGCGGACATTGTCCGGCGCCGTGCCGCCGTAGCTCAAGCGGCTGCGCACCGAATTCTCGACCCCCAGAACCTCGAAAACCGCCTTGGTGATCGCCGGCTCGACCGCCTGCATCTGATCGAGCGTGAGCTGTTCCAGCTCGACGCCCTTTTCGGCGGCGAGCGCGACAATGCGTCCGGTGACGTGATGGGCCTGGCGGAACGGCATGCCGAGGGTCCGCACCAGCCAGTCGGCGAGGTCGGTGGCGGTGGAAAAACCCGATCCCGCCGCCGCCTTCATCTTTTCCACGCGCGGCGTCATGTCGCGGACCATGCCGGCCATGGCGGCGATGCACAGCGACAGCGACTGGAGCGAATCGAAACAGCCTTCCTTGTCTTCCTGCATGTCCTTCGAATAGGCGAGCGGCAGGCCCTTCATGACGATCAGCAGCCCGGCGAGGTCGCCGATGATGCGGCCCGACTTGCCGCGCACCAGTTCGGCGGCGTCCGGATTGCGCTTCTGCGGCATGATCGAGGAGCCGGTGGTGAATTTGTCCGACAGGCTGACGAAGCCGAATTGCGGCGTCGTCCACAGCACGATTTCCTCGGCGAATCGCGACAGATGGGTCGCCGCGATCGCCGCCGCCGCCAGCGTTTCGAGCACGAAATCGCGATCCGAGACGCTGTCGAGCGAATTGGCGGTCGGGCGGTCGAAGCCGAGCGCGCGCGCCGTCATCGCGCGGTCGATGGGGAAGGAGGTTCCGGCGAGCGCGGCGGCGCCGAGCGGACATTGGTTGAGCCGGGCGCGGGCGTCGCGGAAACGGCCGCGGTCGCGCGCGATCATCTCGACATAGGCGAGGAGATGATGGCCGAAGGTCACCGGCTGGGCGGATTGCAGATGGGTGAAGCCCGGCATGACCGCGTCGGCGTGTTTTTCGGCCTTTTCGACCAGGGCGGTCTGGAGGTCGCGCAACTGGCCGTCGAGTTCGTCGATCGTTTCGCGGACCCAGAGCCTGAAATCGACCGCGACTTGATCGTTGCGCGAGCGCGCGGTATGCAGCCGCCCCGCCGCCGGGCCGATCTTTTCGGCGAGCCGCGATTCGACATTCATGTGAATGTCTTCCAGGGCCCGGGAAAAGTTGAAGGCGCCGGCCTCGATTTCGGCGCCGACCTCGTCTAAACCCCTGGCGATGGCGTCGGCGTCCGCCTGGGACACGATGCCCGTCGCGGCCAGCATGGCCACATGCGCCTTGGAGCCGGCGATGTCCTGTCGGGCAAGGCGATAATCGAAACCGATGGAGGCGTTGATCTCCTCCATGATCGCGTCGGGGCCGCTGGTGAAACGGCCGCCCCACATCTGATTGCTCATGACCGCTCCAAAAACGACGTCAAAGGTTGGAGGCCAAAGGATGGATGACGAGCAGAACCCGCCGGTTCAGGCCACTCCCGCGCAGATGCGCGCCATCGCCCGCCGGCTGATCCTGCCGCATGTCTTTCTCGTCGCGGCGGGGGTCGCCGCGAGTCTGTGGTTCGTCCTATACGTGATGAACGGGCCCCGGAGCAAGGAAGCCGCGCCCGCCTCGGCGCAATGCCCGGTCTCGACCGCGCTGGCCCGGAAACTCGCGCCGCTCGCCACGGGCGAGCTGGCGGCGCTCGCCATCCGCGCCCATCCCAAGCCGATGGAAAATCTTGGCTTCGAGCATGACGGCGCAGCGACCGATGTCGCCGCCTTCAGGGGCCGGACGATTCTGCTGAATTTCTGGGCCACCTGGTGCCCGCCCTGCCGCGAGGAAATGCCAGGCCTCGACCGCCTTCAGGGCCTTGCCGGCAATTCGTCCTTCAGCGTCGTCACGGTCAATATGGACAGCGCCCGGCTCGACCGGCCCAAGGCTTTCCTCCACGAAATCGGGGCGAAAAATCTCGGCTTTTACGCTGATCCCCACGGCAAGGTCATCGAGACCCTGCAGCAGGCCGGCAAACTGGTCGGCCTGCCGACGACATTCTTGATCGGGCCGGATGGGTGCGAGATCGGCGCCATGGCCGGTCCGGCCAAATGGGACAGCGCCGACGCCCAGGCTCTGATCCGGGCGGCGGCGGGAAAGTGATCCTTATTGCGGCTGGCGCGGGTCCTTGACCGGAACGCCCGCCGCCTTGAGCTGGTCCATCAGTTCGCCGGACTGGAAAAGCTCGCGCACGATGTCGGCGCCGCCGACCAATTCACCCTTGATATAAAGCTGCGGAATGGTCGGCCAATTGGCGTAGCGCTTCACGCCCTCGCGGACGTCGGGGTCTTCGAGCACATTCACGCCCTTGTAGGGCACTTCCAGGAAGCTCAGGATTTTCGCGACCTGGCCGGAAAAGCCGCATTGCGGGAAATTCGGCGTGCCCTTCATGAAAAGCACGACGTCGTTGTCCGTCACATCCTGCTTGATGCGTTCGATGGCGTTGGAGAGTATGGCGTCTGACATGATTTTTCCTTTCACACGGAGGTCAAGGCTCCGCGATGGAACATAATTAAGCTGCGTCGCGTCGCGGTTCAAGCCGTTCAGGGCGTCGCGGTTTCGAGCGCCAAAGCGTGAAGCGCGCCGCCCATCTGTCCGCCGAGCGCCTCATAGACCAGTTGATGCTGGCGCACCCGGCTCAGTCCCCGGAAGGACTCGGAAACCACGCGAGCGCTGTAATGATCGCCGTCGCCGGCAAGGTCGGAGATGACGATATCGGCGTCGGGCAGGGCCTTCTTGATCATGCGCTCGATTTCGGAGGCTTCCATGGGCATGGGCGGTTCCTTGATGGGTTGGAGAGGTCCATCGCTTAGATAGTTACGCGGTCTTGCCTCCGCCAGCCATATAGGCCGGCATCCAGCCTTCATGGGCTTCAAGCAAATCCTGTACCAGAACAGGCGCCGCCGCGCCCAGGCGCAGGCTGTCGCCGCCGGTCTCGCCGATGAACGCCGCCGGAACGCCCGCCTGCGCGGCCCGGCGCAGAATTTCGTCGGCCTTGTCCTTTGGCGCGGCGAGCAGATAGCGCCCCTGGTCCTCGCCGAACCAGGCCGCGGCATTGTCGCCGCCGGGCGGCGAAACCGTCGCGCCGATTCCGCCGGCCATCGCCATTTCGGCCAGCGCGACGGCGAGGCCGCCGTCCGACAGGTCGTGGACGGCGCTGACCATCCGGTCGTCGATCAGCGCGCGGACGAAATCGCCATGAGCCTTTTCCTTGGCCAGATCGACCGGCGGCGGCGCGCCGTCCTCGCGGCCGAGGATTTCCCGCAGATAAATGGACTGGCCGAGCCAGCCTTCGCCCGCGCCGACCAGCAGGATCTTCTCGCCCGCCGCACGGAAGGCGAGGCCGACGCTTTTGCTCACGTCAGCCAAGAGGCCGACGCCGCCGATCGCCGGGGTCGGCAGAATGCCCTTGCCCTGGGTCTCGTTATAAAGCGAGACATTGCCGGAGACGATCGGGAAATCGAGCGCCCGGCAGGCTTCGCCGACGCCGTCGAGACAGGCGACGAACTGGCCCATGATTTCCGGCTTTTCCGGATTGCCGAAATTGAGATTGTCGGTGAGCGCCAGCGGCTTGCCGCCGACGGCGGTGATGTTGCGCCAGGCTTCGGCGACCGCCTGTTTGCCGCCCTCGAAGGGATCGGCGTAGCAATAGCGCGGGGTGACGTCGGTCGTCAGCGCCAGTCCCTTCGGCCCGTCCTCGATGCGCACCACGGCGGCGTCGCCGCCGGGCGGCTGGGCGGAATTGCCCAGGATCAAATGGTCATATTGTTCCCAGACCCAGCGTTTGGAGGCGAGATCGGGACAGGAGACCATTTTCTTGAGCGCCGCGTCGAGCGCGAGCGGCGCCGGCAGGCTCGCCGAATTGAGTTTTTGCGGCTTGGTCGGCGCGACATGGGGCCGGTCGTAAAGCGGCGCCTCGTCGCCGAGCTCCTTGATCGGCAGGTCGACCTTGACCTCGCCCCGGCGCTTGATGACGAAGCGCAGCGTGTCGGTGGTCTTGCCGATGACGGCGAAATCGAGCCCCCATTTGCGGAAGATCGCCTCGGCTTCCTCCTCCTTTTCGGGGTGAAGCACCATGAGCATGCGCTCCTGGCTCTCCGAAAGCATCATTTCATAGGCGGTCATGCCCGGCTCGCGGCAGGGCACGCGGTCGAGATCGAGTTCCACGCCGAGATTGCCCTTGGCGCCCATTTCGACCGCCGAACTGGTCAGGCCCGCCGCGCCCATGTCCTGAATGGCGACGACGCAGCCCTTGGCCATGATCTCCAGGCAGGCTTCGAGCAGAAGTTTTTCCGAGAAAGGATCGCCGACCTGGACCGTGGGGCGTTTCTCGTCAGAATTCTCGTCGAATTCGGCGGAAGCCATGGTCGCGCCATGGATGCCGTCGCGCCCGGTCTTGGAGCCGAGATAGACGATGGGGCGGCCGACGCCGGTCGCCGCGGCGTAGAAAATCTCGTTCGTGCGCGCGAGGCCGACCGCCATGGCGTTGACCAGGATGTTGCCATCGTAACTCGCATGGAAGGCGGTGGAGCCGCCGACGGTCGGCACGCCGAAACTGTTGCCGTAGCCGCCGATGCCGGCGACGACGCCGGATACCAGATGGCGGGTCTTGGGATGGTCGGTCGAGCCGAAGCGCAAAAGATTGAGGCAGGCGATCGGCCGCGCGCCCATGGTGAACACGTCGCGCAGGATTCCGCCGACGCCGGTCGCCGCGCCCTGATAGGGCTCGATATAGGAGGGGTGGTTGTGGCTCTCCATCTTGAAGATGCAGGCCTGCCCGTCGCCGATGTCGATCACGCCGGCGTTCTCGCCCGGTCCCTGGATGACCCAGGGCGCCTTGGTCGGCAATTTCTTCAGGTGAAGCCGCGACGACTTGTAGGAGCAATGCTCGTTCCACATCGCCGAGAAAATGCCGAGCTCGGTAAAGGTCGGCGCGCGGCCGATCAGATCGAGGATGCGTTGATATTCGTCCGGCTTGAGGCCGTGCTGGGCGACGAGTTCCGGCGTGATCGCCGGCTCATTTGCCGGCTCTTGGGAATGGGTTTGAACGGTCAAGGAATCCGGCCCCGATGGAGACATGCGGCAAGTCGCGCCAAAGCCGCGAAATGGCGCATGGCGTTCGATAAATCCTCGCGCCGGGCTTGGCAAGAAGACGCGCGCGACGACCGGGCGCCCGACGAAATCTTCCGCCGAACCGTTCAGGCCGCCCGGGTCAGGCTCGCGAACAGGCCGCGCCCGTCAATGCCGCCGACCAGGGGGTCGATCAGGTTTTCCGGATGCGGCATCATGCCCAGGACATTGAACTTTTCGGAATAGATCCCGGCAATGTCGTTGGTCGAGCCATTGGGATTGGCGGCGCCGCCGACCTTGCCGCCGGCGTCGCAATAACGGAAGGCCACACGGCCCTCGCCTTCCAGACGCTCGATCGTCTCCGCCTCGGCCTCGTAATTGCCTTCGCCGTGGGCGATGGCGACGTCGATCGCCTGATGCAGCCGATAAGCGCGGGTGAAGGCGGTGTCGTTGCGCTCGACGCGCAAATGCTGGCGTTTGCAGATGAAGCGCAGGTCGCGGTTGCGCATCAGCACGCCCGGCAGCAGGCCGCTTTCGCACAGGATCTGGAAGCCGTTGCAGATGCCGAGCACCATCCCGCCGGCTGCTGCGTGGCGGCGCACCGCCTCCATGATATGGGCGCGGCCGGCGATGGCGCCGCAGCGCAGGTAATCGCCATAGCTGAAGCCGCCGGGCAGGACCACGAGGTCGGTTCCCGCGGGCAGATCGTAATCGGCGTGCCAGACGATGGACGTCTGCGCGCCGGCCTGACGCAAGGCGCGCGCGGCGTCGCCCTCGCGATTCGATCCAGGGAACAGCACAACGGCTGCTTTCATCGCGCTCTCCCGAGTTTGTTCAAGCGATCGCGTCAGAGCAGTTCGACGCGGTAATTCTCGACGACCGTATTGGCCAACAGCTTCTCGCTGGCGGCGACGAGAGCCGCCTTGGCGGCTTCCGCGTTCGATCCTTCGACCTCGATCTCGAAAATCTTGCCTTGGCGCACCGAGGCGATTCCCTCGACGCCCAGCGAATGCAGGGCGCCTTCGATCGCCTTGCCCTGCGGGTCCAGGACGCCGTTTTTCAAGGTCACGGTAACGCGCGCCTTCATGGCGGGACTTTCCTTTTTGCGCCATCGCCTCGGGCGGATGGATTACTGGACCAGTTTGGGGCCGCCGGTAATCGGCTTTTCGTTTTCCTGCATGATGCCGAGTCGGCGCGCGACTTCGGAATAGGCCTCGACCAGCCCGCCGAGATCGCGGCGGAAACGGTCCTTGTCGAGCTTGTCGTTCGACTTGATGTCCCACAGGCGGCAGGAATCGGGGGAAATCTCGTCGGCGACGACGATGCGCATCATGTCGCCTTCCCACAGCCTTCCGCATTCCATCTTGAAATCGACGAGGCGGATGCCGACGCCGAGGAACAGGCCGGTCAGGAAATCGTTGACCCGAATCGCCAGCGCCATGATGTCGTCGATTTCCTGCGGCGTCGCCCAGCCGAAAGCGGTGATGTGCTCTTCCGAAACCATCGGATCGTTGAGCGCGTCGTTCTTGTAATAGAACTCGATGATCGAGCGCGGCAGCTGCGAGCCTTCCTCGATGCCAAGCCGCTGCGACAGCGATCCGGCCGCGACATTGCGCACGACGACTTCGAGCGGAATGATCTCGACTTCGCGGATCAACTGCTCGCGCATGTTGAGGCGGCGGATGAAATGGGTCGGGACGCCGATATCGTTCAGATTCTGGAAGATATATTCCGAAATCCGGTTATTCAGGACGCCCTTGCCGTCGATCACTTCATGCTTCTTGGCGTTGAAAGCGGTCGCGTCGTCCTTGAAGTGCTGGACCAGGGTTCCAGGCTCCGGGCCCTCATAGAGCACCTTGGCCTTGCCTTCGTATATGCGGCGGCGCCAATTCATGGGAAATAACCGAACTTCGAGACGATCCACGGACGCCCGGCCTTGCTGCGCCGGGCTTCCAGCGATTCTGGCGCGCGGCTTCGACGCCTTGGGCCATATTTATCGAGGTACGTAGCCCGTTCCGAGTCTTTATACAACCGGTTTCGGTCGATCGGTCCCGTCGGACGCGGAAAATCCTTGGAGACCGCCTTAGGTAGGAGCCTCGGATCGGTCGACGAAGGCTAGGCGCGCCCACCTTGAGGCTATATATAAGCGCCACGTCAGGCTTCGAAATGCGAAGGAGTTGCATATGTCCGAGTTCGACAAGCGCGAGGAATCCTTCGAACTGAAATTCGCGCACGACGAGGAACTCCATTTCAGGGCCCTCGCCCGCGCCCACAAGATGCTGGGGCTCTGGGCCGCCGGTAAACTCGGCAAGTCCGGGGCGGAAGCCGAGGCTTACGCCAGGGCGCTGATCGAGCAGGACCTGGCGGCGCACGCCAAGGCCGGCGTGCTGTGCCGGATCCAGAAAGATTTGGCCGACGCGGGCGTCGCCCAGTCCGAGCATCAAATCGCGCGCCATTTCGAGGAATTCCGCGCCGCCGCTGAAAGGGACGTCAAGCGCTGACGCCCGGTTCGGCGGCGCGAACAAAGAATTCTTGACGATTTGAGGCTAGTTTTTCGCCATGGCGGAAAATGCGGCGCAAAGCGCGCCAGGACCCGATCAACTTGTCTTTCCCGGCGTCGCCGCCCGGCTGGCGGGGGAAGCCAGGGCTTGGCTGCGTCGTCTCGCCGGCGTGCGGCGCGCGTCGCCGCTCACCGTCGAGGCCTATGCGCGCGACGTGAGGCAATTTTTTGCCTTTCTCTGCGAGCAAGGCGAGCCGCCGCCCGATTTCGCCACGCTCGACGCGCTGAAACCCGCCGATATTCGCGCCTTTCTCGCCCGCCGCCGCGCCGACGGCGTCGCCTCGCGCTCCTTGCTGCGGCAGTTGGCCGCACTACGCTCCTTTGCCCACCATCTGGCGCGCGAGAATCTGGCCCGCGTCGATGCGCTCGACAAAATCCGTTCGCCCAAGGCGGCCCGCGTCCTGCCCAAGGCGCTGCCCACCGAAGCGGCCCGTGAAATGGCGCGGGGCGAGGCGGACGATTCGCATCGCGCGCCCTGGATTCTCGCGCGCGACGCCGCGGTGCTCGCTTTGCTCTATGGCGCGGGCCTGCGCATCGCCGAAGCTCTTTCGATCCGGCGCGGCGACGCGCCGGTCGGCGCGGTCGAGAGTTCTGACGATTGTCGGCAAGGGCGGCAAGGCGCGCGCCGTTCCGGTGATCCTGCCGGCGCGAAAGGCGATCGAGACCTATCTGGAGCTTTGTCCGCATCCTCTGGCCAAGAACGGACCCCTGTTCGTCGGCGCGCGGGGCGGCCCGCTCTCGCCGCGCATCGTCCAGTTGACGGTCGAACGCCTGCGCGGCGCGCTCGGGCTGCCGGATTCCGCGACGCCTCATGCGTTGCGGCATTCCTTCGCCACCCATCTGCTCAGCCGCGGCGGAGATTTGCGCTCGATCCAGGAATTGCTCGGCCACGCCAGCCTTTCCACCACCCAGATCTATACCGCCGTGGACAAGTCGCGGCTGTTCGAGGCCTATCGCGCAGCCCATCCGCGCGCCGGCTAAGCAGGATTTCCGAAAAGTGGCCGCCGGTTTTCGGACAAAAATCCTGCCAAATCAAAAAGCCTGAGCAGCCATTCGTCGGCGCGCCGACGAATGGCTGCTTGGGGCTGCGGTTCAATCCCCGAAGGCGCTGTGGAAAGCCGCCGCGGCCTGTTCCGCATAACGCCGCGCGAGATAGGCTTCGTCGAGCAGGCCAAGGGGGGCCTTGGTGTCGGGGTCGAGCACTGCAAGCTGGTCGGTTTCGGTCTGGTCGAACAACGCCATCGCCGACTTGGCGTTCATCTCGGGGGCCAGCCAGACATTCTTGTCCAGCGCCAGATCCGCGATCGGTCCCGTGACGCGGCGGGCCTGTACATGGGCGTCGCTGAGATTGACCAATCCGGCGTAACGCCCGTTCGAGTCGAGCAAGACCACGAAATGCGCCGAGCCCAGGGGATGGCTGGCGCAAAACGCCTCAATGTCGAGCGAATCGGGCGCGGTCGGCGGGTCGCGCCGCATCAGCTTGCCGACCTTGAGGTCGTGAATCCAGCCAATGTCATTGGCGCTGCGGATGTTTTCGCCGCGCAGATGCAGCCGCCAGGTCGAGAAGGAATAGCCGAAGGTTGCGCGGACCAGCAGGCTGGCGGCGATGGAGGCCGCGACCACGCCGGCGGTGACCGAATAATCGGTGGTGTTTTCGAGAACGATGAAGGACATGGTCAGCGGCCCGCCGACGATCGTGACCCCGAGCGTGGCCATTCCGGCCAAGGCGCAGACGGTGAGATCGGGAGCGATCGCCGGAAGCCAGGCCGCCACGGCGAGGCCGTAGATTTTGCCGATCAGCGCGCCCATGAACAGCGAGGCGAAGAAAAGGCCGCCGCGAAAGCCGGTCGCGAGCGAAATCAGCGCGGCGGCCAGTTTCAGGATCAGGAGCGCGGCAAGAACCGACAGAGGAAAATCGTGGGCGACGTTCAGGCGGAGGGCGCCATGGCCGGCTCCAAGAATTTGCGGCGTGATCACGGCGAGGGCGGCGACGACGGCGCCGCCGAGGACCGGACGCGCCCAGACGGGAATCGGCGTGGACTGGACGAAGCGTTCGGATACGTCGGACAGACGCATCGCGGTCACGCCGATCAGGACGGAAACGACGGCGATTCCCAGCAGAACCGGATAATTCGCGAGCGTCAGCGCGGTAACGGGCGGCGTGTCGATCTGATAGGGAGCGCCGGCCAGAAGGCGGGTGAAGAGCACGCCGACAATCGAGCCGGTGAGGACCGGCCCGGCGGAGGCGATGGAATAATTGCCGAGGATGAGTTCGAAGGCGTAGAAGGCGCCGGCGAGCGGCGCGCCGAAGGCGCTGCTGATCGCGGCGGCCGCGCCGGCCGCGACGAGTTGCCGCAGGTCGCCGCGCCGCAGGCGCAGTTTCAGGCCGAGAAAAGACCCGAGCCCGGAACCGATCTGGGCGTAGCCGGCCTCAAGCCCGACCGATGCGCCGACGGAATTGGAAATCACGGTCTGAAGGCTGACGACGGCGCTTTCGCGCAGCGACATCCGGCCGCCGCGCAGGGCGTTGGCTTCGATCGGGTCCACCGGGCTGCGAATGCCCTTGCGTAAACGATAGGTCTCCATCAGGCCGAGGATCAGCCCGCCGGTCATCAAGGCCGTGAAAGCCGCCCAAGGGGCGACACGGTCGGTGGCGCTGAGACGCACGTCGAAAGGCAGATCGAAAGCCAGGACATGAGTGAGCATCGCCGCCTTGGTCATCAAGGTGACGCCGACCGAAGCGGCGATTCCGATCAGGGCGGAGGGGAAGACCAGCGCCAGTTCATGCGACCGGATCAGGGCGCGCAAGCGCCTCATGGCCCTGGCCGCGCCGGAATGCCCCTTGATCAAGAACTCCGTTTCCGACGACATCGCCCCTCCCGTCGATCGCGGTCGCACCCATCGCCCGCGGGCCCAGATTTGCCGATGCGCCGCGGAAAAGCAAAGGCCCGGGAGCCCGGGCCTGAGTGAAAGAATTTTTCCGCCGCGCCGTCGGTCAGCTATGGATCGAGCGCTTCTCGACGGCGAGCGCCGCTTCCTTGACCGCCTCCGACATGGTCGGATGGGCGTGGCAGGTGCGGGCGAGGTCTTCGGACGAGCCGCCGAATTCCATCAGAACGGCGGCTTCGTGGATCATTTCGCCGGCGCCATGTCCAAGAATATGGACGCCGAGGACGCGGTCGGTCGTTGCGTCGGCCAGAACCTTGACGAAGCCGTCGGTCTGGCGCATGGCGCGGGCGCGGCCATTGGCGGTGAAGGGGAATTTGCCGCTGCGATAAGCGACGCCCTTGGCCTTGAGCTCTTCCTCGGTCGCGCCGACGCTGGCGATTTCCGGCGAGGTATAGACGACGCCCGGAATCACTTCGTAATTCACATGGCCGTGCTGTCCGGCCAGGATTTCGGCGACGGCGACGCCCTCATCCTCCGCTTTATGGGCCAGCATCGGACCGCGCACGACGTCGCCGATGGCGTAGACGCCGGGGATGCTGGTCTGAAAGTGGTCATCTATGACCACCTGGCCGCGCTCCATCGCGACGCCAAGCGCCTCCAGGCCGAGGTCCTGCGTATAGGGGCGCCGGCCGATCGCGACCAGAACGATATCGGCGTCGAGGGTCCTGGCTTCGCCGCCGGCGGCGGGCTCGACCGTGACCTTGGCCGCATTTTTCGCGGTCTCGACCTTGGCGACCTTGGAGCCGAGCAGGAATTTCACGCCCTGCTTCTCCAGCAGGCGCTGGAACTGCTTCGTGGTCTCAAGGTCCATGCCCGGCAGGATGCGGTCGAGATATTCGACCACCGTGACCTCGGCGCCGAGACGGCGCCAGTGCGAGCCGAGTTCGAGGCCGATCACCCCGGCGCCGACCACGATCATCCTTCCCGGAACTTTGGCAAGCTCCAGCGCGCCGGTCGAGGAGACCACGATCTTTTCGTCGATGGTCACGCCCGGCAGATTGGCGACATCGGAGCCGGTGGCGATGACGATATTTTTGGTTTCGAGCACCTGTTTGGCGCCGTCCGCGGCGGTCACTTCGACCTTGCCGGCGGCGGGAATCGAAGCCGTTCCAAGGAAGGCGTCGATCTTGTTCTTCTTGAGCAGGAAGGCGACGCCATTGACATTGGCGCCGACCGTCTCGTCCTTGTGCTTCATCATCGCGGCAAGGTCGAGCTTGGGCTTGCCGACATTGATTCCAAGCGCGCCAAGGCCATGCGCGGCCTCCTCGAACATCTCGGAAGCGTGGAGCAGGGCTTTTGAAGGAATGCAGCCGATGTTGAGGCAGGTCCCGCCATGGGTCTTGCGCTTTTCGACAATGGCGGTCTTCAGGCCGAGTTGCGCCGCGCGGATGGCGCAGACATAGCCGCCCGGGCCGGAGCCGATGACAATGAGATCGTAGGACATGGATGACTCCGAAGGGAAGCGCCGGATCAAAGATCGAGAACGAGACGCGCCGGATCTTCCAGGGCTTCCTTGACCCGGACGAGGAAGGTCACGGCCTCCTTGCCGTCGACGATGCGGTGATCGTAGGACAGCGCGAGATACATCATCGGGCGGATTTCGATCTTGCCGGCGACGACGACCGGGCGCTCCTGGATCTTGTGCATGCCGAGGATGCCGGATTGCGGCGCGTTGAGGATCGGCGTGGACATCAGCGAGCCATAGACGCCGCCGTTGGAAATGGTGAAGGTGCCGCCCTGCATCTCCTCGATCTTGAGCTGGCCGTCGCGGGCGCGCTTGCCGAGATCGGAGATCGCCTTTTCGACGCCGGCGATCGACAGCCGGTCGGCGTCGCGCACCACCGGGACCACCAGGCCCTTGTCGGTGCCCACCGCCACGCCGACATGGCAGAAATTCTTGTAGATGATGTCGGTCCCGTCGATCTCGGCGTTGACCGCCGGGACTTCCTTGAGCGCATGGGTGCAGGCCTTCACGAAAAAGCCCATGAAGCCGAGCTTCACGCCATGCCTTTTCTCGAACAGATCCTTGTACTGGGCGCGCAGGCCCATCAGCGCCTGCATGTCCACTTCGTTGAAAGTGGTCAGCATGGCGGCGGCGGCCTGCGCTTCCTTCAGGCGCCGCGCGATGGTCTGGCGCAGCTTGGTCATTTTCACCCGTTCCTCGCGCGAGGAGTCCTCGGCGGGGGAGGGCGCGCGGGCGGCGGCCGGAACGGCGGGCGCGGGGGCCGGGGGATTGGCGGCGAAGGCGAGCACGTCGCCCTTCAGCACCTGGCCGCGCTTGCCGGAGCCGGGCACGTCATGCACTTCGACGCCGCGGTCGGCGGCGTTCTTGGCGGCGGCGGGCGAGGGCGGCGGCGGCGCGACGGCGGGCGCTGCGGCAGGCGCGGGCGCGGCGCCGGCGTTTTTTGGGCGGCCTCGGCCGGCGCGGCGGCGGGGACGGCCGCGGCGGTCACGGCGCCTTCGGCGATATGGCCGAGCACAGCGCCGGGCGTGACGGTATCGCCCTCCTTGGCGACGATTTCGGCCAAAGAGCCGGCGGCGGGGGCGTTGACTTCCAGCGTCACCTTGTCGGTTTCAAGCTCCAGCAAAGGCTCGTCGGCCTTCACGGCGTCGCCGGGCTTCTTGAACCAGCGGCCGATGGTGGCTTCGGCGACGGATTCGCCGAGGGTGGGAACGCGGATTTCTGTGGACATCGGGATCACATCCGCCGCCTGCGCGGCTCATCGAGGGGAAGGAAGGGCTCCGGCAGGCGCCGCCGGAGCCTGTGGCGGAAAGACATTCAGCTTGCGAAGGCGTCGTCGAGGAAGGACTTGAGCTGGGCGAGATGGCGCGCCATGGTGCCGACGGCGGTCGCCGCCGAAGCGGGCCGGCCGACATAGCGCGCCCTTTTGGTCCTGCAGCCGGCCTGGTTGAGCACCCATTCGAGATAGGGCTCGACGAAGAACCAGGCGCCCATGTTCTTGGGCTCTTCCTGGCACCACACCACGTCGGCCTTTTTCCAGCCCTGGAAACGGGCGACCAGCGCCTTGAGCGGCATGGGGTAAAGCTGCTCGA
Source organism: uncultured Pseudomonadota bacterium (assembly GCA_963727035.1). Lineage (GTDB taxonomy): Bacteria > Pseudomonadota > Alphaproteobacteria > Rhizobiales > Beijerinckiaceae > Rhodoblastus. The sequence continues at coordinate 37,234 of CAVSEY010000030.1, forward strand.
CGCGCAGCAGATAGATGTCGTCTATGCCGCGCGTCTCGCGCTCCTCGTAAAGGTCGTAATAGACCTTGCCGCTGCACAGGATCACCCGCCGGATCTTGTCGTCCCTGACGAGCTTGATCGGGCTGTTGGGGTCCTTTTCCGCGCGATCCGAGCGCAGGCGCTTGAAATGGCTGTCGCCATAGAATTCGTCGAGCCTCGAAACGGCGCGCTTGTGGCGCAGCAGCGATTTCGGCGTCATCAGCACCAGAGGCTTGCGGATGTCGCGCTTGAGCTGGCGGCGCAGGATATGGAAATAGTTCGCCGGGCTGGAGCAATTCGCCACCTGCATATTGTCTTCGGCGCAGAGTTGCAGATAGCGCTCGAGCCGCGCCGAGGAATGTTCCGGACCCTGGCCTTCATAGCCATGCGGCAGGAGGCAGACGAGGCCGGACATGCGCAGCCATTTGCGCTCGCCCGAGGAGATGAACTGGTCGAACAGGACCTGGGCGCCATTGGCGAAATCGCCGAACTGCGCCTCCCACATGACCATCGCGTCCGGCTCGGCCAGCGAATAGCCGTATTCGAAGCCGAGCACGGCTTCCTCCGAGAGCATCGAATTGATGACCTCGTAATGGCCTTGACCTTCGCGAATATGGTTCAGCGGGATGTAGCGCGCCTCGTTCTCCTGATCGATCAGCACCGAATGGCGCTGGGAGAAAGTGCCGCGCTCGCTATCCTGGCCGGAGAGCCGAACCCGGTAACCTTCGTCGACCAGCGAGGCGAAGGCCAGGGCCTCGGCGGTCGCCCAGTCGATTCCCTCGCCGGTTTCGATCGCCTTGCGGCGGTTGTCGAGGAAGCGCTGGATCGTCTTGTGGAGATGGAAGTCGTCCGGAACCTTGCACAGCTTCTCGCCATATTCGCGCAGCTTTTCGGCCTCCACGGCGGTCTTGCCGCGCCGCGGATTGTCCTGATCGGCGGAGGGCACGGATTTCAGGCCGGACCAGCGGCCGTCGAGCCAGTCGGCCCTGTTCGGCTTGAACGCGTGCCCTGCCTCATGTTCGGCGTCGAGGCGGGTGCGCCAGTCGGCCTTCATCTTCTCGACTTCGCCCTGGGTCACCAGGCCCTCGGCGATCAGCTTTTCCGTATAGAGTTCGAGCGTCGTCCGGTGCGTCCGGATTTTCTTGTACATCAGCGGCTGGGTGAAGGACGGCTCGTCGCCCTCGTTATGGCCGAAACGGCGATAGCACCACATGTCGATGACGACGGGTTTCTGGAATTTCTGCCGGAATTCGGTCGCGACCTTGGCGCAGAAGGTCACAGCTTCCGGGTCGTCGCCGTTGCAGTGCAGGATCGGCGCCCCGACGGTTTTCGCCACGTCTGACGGATAGGGCGAGGAGCGCGAATAACGCGGATAGGTGGTGAAGCCGATCTGGTTGTTGATGATGAAATGGATCGAGCCGCCGGTCTTGTGACCTTTCAGGCCGGACAGGCCGAAGAATTCCGCCACCACGCCCTGGCCGGCGAAAGAGGCGTCGCCGTGGATCAGCAGCGGCATGACCGGGCGGCGGTCCTCGGGCGCGCGGTCGAGATTCTGATCGAGTTTGGCGCGCACCTTGCCCAAAACGACGGGATCGACGATTTCGAGATGCGAGGGATTGGCGGTCAGCGACAGATGGACGTTGTTGTTGTCGAATTCGCGGTCTGACGAGGCGCCGAGGTGGTATTTCACGTCGCCGGAGCCTTCGACCTCCTCCGGCATGAAGGAGCCGCCCTTGAATTCGTTGAACAGGGCGCGATGCGGCTTGCCCATCACCTGGCACAGCACGTTCAGGCGGCCGCGATGGGCCATGCCGAGCACGATTTCCTTGGCGCCGAGCGCGCCGCCGCGCTTGATGATCTGCTCCAGCGCCGGAATCATCGATTCGCCGCCGTCCAGGCCGAAGCGCTTGGTGCCGGTGTAGCGGATGTCGAGGAATTTCTCGAAGCCTTCGGCCTCGACCAGCTTCTGCAGGATGGCCCGCTTGCCTTCCTTGGTGAAGGAGACTTCCTTGGCCGGCCCTTCGATGCGCTCCTGGATCCAGGCTTTTTCCGCCGGATCGGAAATATGCATGAATTCCCAGCCGATGGTCGAGCAATAGGTCCGGCGCAGGATCGCCAGCATCTCCCGGATGCTGGCGTATTCCAGGCCGAGGACGCCGTCGATGAAGATCTTGCGGTCGTAATCGGCTTCGGTGAAGCCGTAGCTCGCCGGATGCAGCTCCTCGTGGTCCTTCTGCGGATCGAGCCCGAGCGGATCGAGATTGGCGTGGAGATGGCCGCGGATGCGATAGGCGCGGATCATCATGATCGCGCGCACCGAGTCATGGGTGGCGCGGCGGACGTCGGCCGGCGTAATTTCGCCCTTTCCGTCCTGCGCCAGCTTGCCCTTGATCTTGTCGGCGATGGCCTTTTCGTTGACCGGCCACTGGCCGTCGAGCGCGGCGACCAGGTCGCCCTGGGGCGGAGCCGGCCAGTTGGGCTTCGTCCACGACGCGCCGCGGGCGTTGGCCGCGACCGACTGGTCGTCGTCGTTGAGGGCGGCGAAGAATTCGCGCCATTCGGGATCGACCCCGGCGGGGTTTGATTTGTAGGCGGCGTAAAGCTGTTCGATATAGGCGGCGTTGCCGCCGAACAGGAAGGACGAATCCGCGAAAGCGGCGTTCTGCGGCGAACGTCCCGATCCGCCGCCGCCATTGGATCCATTGCTGTCTCGACGCGCCATCTCTATGTCCTTTCGCTCCGTGAGGCCGGCTCCTGCGGCGCTCGCGGACCTGAGTTTTCCCGTCCGATCGCGGCGCGGGCCTGGAAGCGCCCGCGCCCGCCGGATCAATGGCCTTTCAGCACCTCGACCAGGGTCGAGCCGAGCCGCGCCGGCGAGGGCGAAACGTGGACGCCCGCCGCCAGCATCGCCGCGATCTTGTCCTCGGCCCCGCCCTTGCCGCCGGAGATGATGGCGCCGGCATGGCCCATGCGGCGGCCGGGCGGCGCGGTGCGGCCGGCGATGAAGCCGACCGTCGGTTTGGCTCGCCCGCGCCTGGCCTCGTCGGCGATGAACTGGGCGGCGTCCTCTTCCGCCGAGCCGCCGATCTCGCCGATCATGATGATCGATTCGGTCTTTTCGTCGGCGAGGAACAATTCCAGCATGTCGATGAATTCCGTGCCCTTGACCGGGTCGCCGCCGATGCCGACCGCCGTGGTCTGGCCGAGGCCCGCCCGCGTGGTCTGAAACACGGCTTCATAGGTCAAGGTTCCCGAGCGCGACACGATTCCGACATTGCCGGGCTTGAAAATATTGCCGGGCATGATGCCGATCTTGCATTCGCCGGAGGTCATGACGCCGGGGCAGTTCGGCCCGATCAGGCGCGACTTCGAGCCAGAGAGCGCGCGCTTCACCTTGATCATGTCCTGGACCGGAATGCCTTCGGTGATGCAGACGATCAACGGAACCTCCGCCGAGATCGCCTCGCAGATGGCGTCGGCCGCGCCCGCCGGCGGCACATAGATCACCGAGGCGTCGGCCTGGGTGGCCTCGCGGGCCTCGGAAACCGTGTCGAAGACGGGAAGCCCGATATTGGTCGAGCCGCCCTTGCCCGGCGAAACGCCGCCGACCACCTTGGTCCCGCAATAGGCGAGGGCCTGTTCGGAATGGAAGGTGCCGTTCTTGCCGGTAAAGCCCTGGACGATGATCCTGGTGTTGTTGTCGATCAGGATGGACATTACGCAGCCTCCTTCACGGCCTTGACGATCTTCTGGGCGGCGTCGTCGAGATCGTCCGCCGAAATGACATTGAGGCCCGATTCGCCGATGATCGTCTTGCCGAGATCGACATTGGTGCCTTCGAGACGCACCACCAGCGGAACCTTGAGGCCGACTTCCTTCACCGCCGCGATCACGCCTTCGGCGATGACTTCGCAGCGCATGATGCCGCCGAAAATATTGACCAGAACGCCTTTGACATTGGGATCGGCGGTGATGATCTTGAACGCCGCCGTCACCTTCTCCTTGCTGGCGCCGCCGCCGACGTCGAGGAAATTGGCGGGCTCCATGCCGTAGAGCTTGATGATGTCCATGGTCGCCATGGCGAGGCCGGCGCCATTGACCATGCAGCCGATCGTTCCGTCGAGCGCGATATAGGACAGGTCGTGTTTCGACGCCTCGATCTCCTTGGCGTCCTCCTCGGTCTCGTCGCGCAGAGCCGCGATGTCGGGATGGCGGAACAGCGCGTTGGAGTCGAAGGACACCTTGGCGTCGAGGCATTTCAGCTCGTCGCGACGGGTGACGATCAGCGGGTTGATCTCCAGCATCGCCATGTCCTTGGCGACGAAGGCCCTGTAGAGATTGGCGACAAGCTCGCCTGCCTGTTTGGCGAGATCGCCGGAAAGGCCGAGCGCCTTGGCGACGGTGCGGCCGTGATGCGGCATGATCCCGGTCGCGGGATCGACCGAGAAGGTCTTGATCTTTTCCGGCGTGGCGTGGGCGACGTCCTCGATGTTCATGCCGCCTTCGGTCGAAACGACGAAGGCGACGCGCGAGGTGACGCGATCGACGAGGGCCGAGAGATAGAACTCCGCCGCTATGTCCGAGCCTTCCTCGATATAGAGGCGATTGACCTGCTTGCCGGCCGGCCCGGTCTGCGCCGTCACCAGCGTGTGGCCGAGCATCTGCTGGGCGTTGAGCTTGACCTCATCGACGGATTTGGCGAGGCGAACGCCGCCCTTGTCGCCCGCCGCCGCCTCCTTGAACTTGCCCTTGCCGCGGCCGCCGGCGTGAATCTGGGACTTGACCACCCAAAGCGGGCCGCCAAGCTCCTTCGCGGCGGCCTCGGCCTCTTCGGCCTTGAACACGGCGACGCCGCGCGAGACAGGAACTCCAAATTCCTTGAGAACGGCTTTGGCCTGATACTCATGAATATTCATGGGCAATCCTCGTGAGAAAGCGTTTTCCGCGCGCTCCCGCGCCTTGGGCGGGTGGGCGCGGACCCTTGATGGGGCGGGGCGGTCAGGCGAGCGCCGGGTTGATCTTCTTGCAGGCCTCGATCAGAGTCTGGACCGAGACCACCGACTTGTCGAACATCGCCCGCTCGGCGGCGTCGAAATCGACCTCGATGATCTTCTCGACGCCCTTCGCGCCGATCAAGGCCGGCACGCCGACATAGGTGTCCTTCACGCCATAGGGGCCATTGAGATAAGCGGCGATCGGCATGACGCGCTTCTGGTCCTTGAGGTAAGCTTCGGCCATGGCGATGCCGGAAGCCGCCGGGGCGTAGAAGGCCGAGCCGGTCTTGAGCAGGCCGACGATTTCGCCGCCGCCTTTGCGGGTGCGCTCGACCAGAGCGTCGAGCTTTTCCTGGGTCAGCCAGCCGGACTTGACCAGTTCCGGCAGCGGCACGCCGCCGACGGTGGCGTAGCGCACCAGGGGAACCATGTCGTCGCCATGGCCGCCCAGCGTCATGGCGTGAATGTCCTGGACCGAGACGCCGGTGGCCTCGGAGAGGAAATAGCGGAAGCGGGCGGAATCGAGCACGCCGGCCATGCCGACGACCATGTGCGCGGGCAGGCCGGACGACTTCTGCAGCGCCCAGACCATGGCGTCGAGCGGATTGGTGATGCAGACGACGAAGGCGTCGGGGGCGTTGTCCTTGATGCCCTTGCCGACCGATTCCATCACCTTGAGATTGATGCCGAGCAAGTCGTCGCGGCTCATGCCGGGCTTGCGCGGCACGCCGGCGGTGACGATGACGACGTCGGCGCCGGCGATGGCCGAATAATCATTGGCGCCGGCGATTTTCGCGTCGAAGCCTTCGACCGGCGAGGATTGGACGATATCGAGGCCCTTGCCCTGGGGCGTGCCTTCGGCGATGTCGAACATGACGATGTCGCCGAGTTCCTTGAGCCCGGCCAAAAGAGCCAGAGTTCCGCCGATCTGTCCGGCCCCGATCAGAGCAATCTTGTTACGCGCCATGGGTAGTGGTCCTCATCTCAACCAATCGTCGACCCGTCGCGGCTTGTGGCGTAGCGACGGAATGTCCGGCAGCCCGGATGTGGATCGGGTTGTGCTCCGATCCTCCAGGCCTTTCAAGTTGTGAGAAAGGCTAAGTGCCTGACGTTATTGTGAACACGGGGGAATGCGGTCGCCTGGGGCGGTGCAAGAAACATCAATCATATCAATCAGGTAATTTGGACGCGGGAATTTGCGTCGCATGGGGGCGGGGAGCATTTTGTTTTCATGACAAATAACAAAAAATGTCACATGTCAAAATCCGGATCGCCGTAGATCAGGCTGCGCTGGATGACCGCAATGGCGCGATTGGCGCGAAAATCCATGTCGGCGGCCGAAACGCCCTTGTCCAGCGCGATCGAAACCGGATGGACGAAGCGATGGGCGAGGTCGAAGACCAGGGCCATGGCGCGGCGCCGATCCTGAATCCGGAAGGCGCGGGAGCCGATCCCTTCCTCGACGATGGCCTGGATCTCGCCCTGGACCCGGTTGCGATGGCGCCGGGCGAGCCCTTGGCCTTTCTCGAAGGCCTCGCAAAGAAGCCGGAACAGGACAGGGTCTTCGTCGCGCTTGCGCCGATAGGCGTGCTGCAGGGCGGTCAGCGCCCGCTCAAGCTTGTCATAGGCCGGGTCCGGGCCCTGGACGATGACATGGAGCTGCTGCTCCAGAGGCTTGAGCCAGAGCAGGGTGACAGCTTCGAACAAGGCCTCCTTGGAGGGGAAATAGCGATAGACATTGGCGTGGGACATGCCGGCGGCTTCGGCTATGCCGACGATGGTGGCGCGCCGCGGTCCGAAGGCGCGCAGATGGGCGCCGGCCAGTTCGAGAATTTTCTGGTCGGCGGCCGGCTCGCTCGCGTCCTTGCGCAGGCTCATGTCTCGACGATGCCGGTGAGTTGGCCGGCGATCTCGCCGCTGACCTTGTCGCCGCGGCCATGCGGCAGGGCCATATATTCCATGGAGCCCATTTCCTTCAGGCGCGAGATTGTGCGCGCAAATTCGAAGGCTTCATAGCCCCTTTCGGCGGGATAGATTTTTTCCGCCTCGACCTCGGCCGAGGCGATCAGCTTGACGCGCTGGTCGTAAAGGGCGTCGATGAGATTGATGAATTTTTTCGCCTCATTGCGCTGGTCGGGATCGATCGCCCGGATATTGTCGATAAGGAGCACATGGAAATATTCGGCGATGGCGACGAAATCGGCGCCGCCCAGCGGCTTTTTGCATAAGTCGTCATAGGCGAAACGCGCGACGCGGCCCGCCGTCTGCGGAACCTCGACATAGTGGCCGAGGACCGAAAGATGAAGCGGCTCGCCTTTCGTCATGCCGGACAGCGACAGGAAAGCCTTGTCCAAGGCGGCGCGCGCCGCGGCGTCGGCAGGCGTCAGATAAACCGGGGCGCCGCTCAGCTTTTCGAGCCGGAAATCGGTCCGCGCGTCGAGCCGGACCACCTCCATATGGTCTTCGATCATGTCGATGAAGGGCAGGAACAGGGCGCGGTTCAGCCCATCCTTGTAGAGCTCCTCCGGCTCGACATTGGAGGTCGCGACAATGGTGAGGCCGCAGGCCCACAAAGCCTGGAACAGCCGCCCAAGGATCATCGCGTCGGCAATATCGGTGACGGCGAATTCGTCGAAGCACAGCAGCCTCATTTCGCGGCAGAATTGCTCCGCCACCGCGGCGATCGGGTCGTCGCCCTTGACCTTGCCGGCCTTCTTCTTCTGCCGCCAGGCGAAAATGCGCCGGTGAACCTCGGCCATGAAGGCGTGGAAATGAATTCGGTGCTTTTGCTCGAACTCGACGGAGTCGAAGAACAAGTCCATCAGCATGGTCTTGCCGCGCCCGACCGGCCCCCAGACATAGAGGCCCCGCGCCGCCGGCTCGCTGGCTTGGCGCGCGCCGAACAGCCAGCCGAGCGCGCTGGATTTTTTCGCCAGCAGGCGTTGGTTCAGGGAAAGGCTCAAGGCGTCGAGCTTCCGGATCACCGTCGCCTGCGCGCCGTCGCGCTCGATCCGTCCTTGCGCGACAAGATGGTCATAATCATCGATGATCGAGCGGCGCGAAGGGTCCATTGCCTGTCCCGGAATTACCGCCGGAGGTAAGGGCGCGCCCCCGCGCCTGACAAGCTATCCTTTCGCTCAAGAACCCGCGCGAGGCTTGCGGCCGGACCCCGATCAGCCTACGATCAGGGGGCTGTGATCAAAATGGTCAAAATCGCGAGGAAACGTCATGGCGAAAACCCGCGCGTCCGATGAGCCGACCCAGAACGAGCCGCCCAAACGCCGCCCCAAGCCGCTCGATCTTCCGGGCGAGAACGGGGACATTTCCGCCTTGCTGCGGCAGGCGGCAGGCGCCCAGCGCCTCGTCGAGGAGCGGCTGCTCGGCGATCTCGGCGTGACGCCGCCGCAATTGGCGGCTCTCAACCTGATCGGCGCCCATCCCGGCCTGCTGGCCGCCGATCTCGCCCGCAAGGCCAAGCTGACGCCGCAAACGGTTTCGCTGATTGTCGCCAATCTGCGTCGCGCCGGCTTTTTGCGCGCGGAGGAAGGCGCGGCGGGCGCGGCCTCGCGGGCGCGACCTCTGGCCTTGACGCCGCAGGGCGAGAAAATCCTGCGCATGGGCCGGGAAAGGACGGAAGCCGCGAGCGCAAAACTCATCGAGGGCCTTCGTCCGAAGCGGGAAAAGGCGTTGCGACGCTGGCTCGCGGCCATCGCCGCCGGCCTGCCGTCGCCGGGCGCCGCGCTCGAAGCGGACGAGCTATAGGCCGCCGAGCTTGCAGATCGCCCGCCAATGTTCGGGCGAGACCGGCTGAACCGACAGCCGGCTCATCCTGAGCAGCGCCATGTCGGCGAAACGCGGGTCGGCCTTGATTTCATTCAAGGTCACCGGCCGTTTCAGCGGTTCGACCGCGCGAACCTCCACCATGCCGAACTTGCCGCTGGCGTCGGTCGGGTCGGGATGGAAGGTTTTTGTCACTTCGACAATGCCGACGATCTCCTTGCCGACATTGGAATGATAGAAAAAGGCGCGATCGCCCAGTTTCATCGCCATCATCTGCTGCTTGGCGAGATGATTGCGCACCCCGGTCCAGCCGGTTCCCTCGGCGCCGCTGGCGACCATCTGCTCCCAGGACCAGGAGTCGGGCTCGCTCTTGACCAGCCAGTAGGATTTCTTGCCGCTCATGCCAGAAAAGTCCCCAGAACCGGCTTGAAAGGGCGCAATTCGACCGAGGCGAACAGGCCGGCCCTGGCATAGGGATCGCCCGCCAGAAAGGCCCGCGCGGACTCCTCGTCGCGACAATCGAGAACCAGCATCGAGCCGCAGGGCTGGCCGTCCGAATCGAGAAAGGGGCCGGCGAGCTTCACCACTTCGGGCTTTTCACCGAGGAAGGCGAGGTGAGCGGGGCGGTTTTCGAGTCGGGTCGCAAGGGAATTCGGCTTGTCGAGGCAGAGAGCGACGAAATGCATGGCTCCATCCGGATTTTTTTTTGCGGCGAAGGAAGTTTCGCGCCCGATGGTTGCACGACAGACGCGGCGAGTTCAACCGCGACCGGCCCGCTCCAAGGACCGAGGGCGTATTGTAACTGTCGCGACTTGGCTCTAGCCTTCCGGCCTTCCAGCCCCGTCGGGGCCGGAAGGCCAGCAAAATAATTTTCGGGAGAATCCCATGAGCATTTTCGGCTCCATCCTCGGCAAGATTTTTGGCGTGACCCCGGCCGAGGCCGCGTCGGCCGCGCCCGCTCCCGCCGCCGACGCGCCGGCTCCGGACGCGCCGGCGAGCGTGCCGCCGGATGTCGCCAGCAAGGTCGATATCGCCGCCGTGCTCGACGAAATGAACGAGAAGATCCCCGAAGAGCTCGACTGGCGGGTCTCCATCGTCGATCTGATGAAGGTCCTCGGCCTCGATTCGAGCCTCGCCGCCCGAAGGCAGCTTGCCGCCGAGCTGAAATATGACGGCGACACCCATGACACCGCCAAGATGAACATCTGGCTGCACGAAAAAGTCATCGCTCTGGTCGCCGCCAATGGCGGCAAGGTCCCGGCCGACCTTCTGAAGAAGTGACCGGACCCCGCCGCGGCGTCAGTTCTCGGCCAGCAGCCCGCCCCTGGGAGGGCGTCACTCGGCCTTGAACGGCCGACTCATCAGGGCGTCGATCGCCGCGCCGACATCGGTTTTGTTCTCCAGGATCGCCGTCACGGCTTCGGCGATCGGCATTTCCACCCCGAGCCCGCGCGCCTTTTCGACCAGGATGCGCGCGGTCAAGGCGCCTTCGCTCAATTTGCCGTGGCCAGCCGACTGGGGCGCCTCGCCCTGGCCCAGGGCGAAGCCGAGGGCGTAATTGCGCGATTGCGGCGAGGAGCAGGTCAAGGCGAGGTCGCCAAGTCCCGAAAGGCCCATGATCGTCTCGGGCCGCGCGCCCTGCGCGGTCGCGAAACGCATCAGCTCCGCGAAACCGCGCGCGAGCAAGGCGGCATGGGCGCTGGCGCCGAGCTTTTTGCCCATGACCACGCCGCAGGCGATCGCCAGCACATTTTTCGCGGCCCCGCCGATTTCGACCCCGATCAGGTCGCTCGACCGGTAAAGCCGGAAATGGCGCGCGGCGAGGCGCGCGCAAAGCCTTTCCGCGAGATCGCCGCGCGCGGCGGCGAGCGTCACGGCGGTCGGCAGGCCGCGCGCGAGATCGACGGCGAAGCTCGGCCCGGACAAGGCGGCGGCGGCCTGGCCGGGGATCACGTCGGCCAGCACCTGATGCATGTAAAGGCCGGTTTCGCGCTCGATGCCCTTGGCGCAATTCACCAGAGCCGAGCCAGGACGCAAATGACCGCGCAAAGCTTGAGCGGTCGCACGAAAGTTCTGCGCCGGGACCACGCAGAGCACATGGTCGGCCTCAGCTACGCAGGCGAGGTCGGCGACGGGTTCGACTTGCGAAGCGAGGGCGACGCCGGGCAGGCGCCTGTCATTGCGCCGATCCCGGCGCATCGCCTCGACATGGGCGGGATCATGCGCCCACAGCCAGACCCTGGCGTGGGCGCCCGCCGCCATATTGGCCAGCGCCGTGCCCCAGGCTCCGGCGCCGAGTACGGCGAGAGTCGCGGGTCTCATCATCGCGTCGGGTCCGTATTGTCGCGCCGCGCCCAAAGAGTCTCGAAACGTCGCGTAAAGGCGCCCGCCGCCTGCGGGCTGTCGATAATGACGATGTCATTGTCCTGGCGCCTTTCGCCGGACCAGGAGAAATTGGCCGACCCCGTGCGCAGCCAGCGCCCGTCGATCGCATAGGCCTTCAAATGCATCAGGTCGTACTGCTCGGCCTTGATCCGCGCCTGCACGTTGGGCTGGTTCACCAGCGCGATCACATTGTCGTTCATGCCGCCGATACGCCGGAACTGTTCGGGGTCGAAATAGATCCGGATCTTGACGCCCCGGCTCGCCGCCGCCGACAAGGCTTCGATCACCCGCTCGTCGCTCAGCACGTAAGCCGTCATGTCGATATTGCGCCGCGCCCGCGCGATGAGATTGGGGTCGAGCGACTCGAATCCCGGCTCCGGCCCGTAAGCGACGCGCACCGGCGCGGCGATCGGCGACTGCTGTTCGAGGAATGGCTTCGGCGCTTCGATGGCGACGACCAGGGCGCCGGCGAGAAGCAGATATTTGAGCGCGCGCACGAGAGCCTCACGCCTTGCCGTGCCAGCGGGGGTCTTGCCTGGCGTCGAGCGGCCAGCGCGGCCGCGCGACGAAATCCATGCCGTCGGTCAGGCCGAGGCGGAAGCGCTCGAGCCCCGCCCAGCCGATCATCGCGCCATTGTCCGAGCACAGGTTCGGCGGCGGCAAGCGCCAGCCGCAACCCGGCTTCCGCGCAGAGACGGCCGAGCGCCCGGCGGATCGCGCCATTGGCGGCGACGCCGCCCGCGGCGACCAGCGCCGTCGGCGGGGTGGGCAAATCGGCGAGCAGGCGCAAGGCGGCCCGGCAGCGGTCCATGATCACGTCCACGGCCGCCGCCTGGAACGAGGCGCAGAGATCGGCGACATCGGTCCGGGTCAGGGGCGCGATCCGTTCCGCCTCCTGCCGCACCGCCGTCTTGAGGCCGGAGAAGGAAAAGTCGGGATTGCGCCGCCCGGCCATCGGCCGCGGGAAGTCGAAACGGGTCGGGTCGCCGCCGAGCGCCGTCTGTTCGACGCGCGGGCCGCCGGGATAGGGCAGGCCAAGCAGTTTGGCCGCCTTGTCGAAGGCCTCGCCGACGGCGTCGTCCACCGTCGAGCCGAGCCTTTGATAATCGCCGACGCCATGGACCGCGACCAGCTGGCTGTGTCCGCCCGAGACCAGCAGCAGCAGATAGGGGAATTCGATCGCCTCGGTCAGGCGCGGCGTCAACGCATGGGCTTCGAGGTGGTTGACCGCGATGAACGGCTTGTTGCGCGGCGAGCGCGATCGCCTTGCCGGTGGTGAGGCCGACCATCACCCCGCCGATCAGGCCCGGCCCGGCGGCGGCGGCTATGGCGTCGAGGTCCTCGATGCGGCAGTCGGCCTCGGCCAGGGCGCGGCGAATCAGCGGGTCGAGCGCCTCGACATGGGCGCGCGCCGCGATTTCCGGGACCACCCCGCCGAAGGCGGCGTGTTCCGCGATCTGGCTGAGCACGCAATTGGACAGAATTTTTCCACGCCCGCGCGAATCGGCCTCGACCACGGCCGCCGCGGTTTCGTCGCAGGTGCTCTCAATGCCCAGAACCCGAAGACTGGCCCACATGCGGTCGCTCCTCGCGCCGCTTTCTTCGCGGCGCGCTTTTCCCTATAGTCCGCGCGCGTAAGGTTTGGAAACGACTTTGAAAACGACACGGAGCGAAATTTTGGAGCCCTGGATGAAAATCGGCACACGCGGCAGTCCGCTGGCCCTGGCTCAGGCCCATGAAACCCGCCGCCGCCTCGCCCTGGTCCACGGCGCGCCGGAAGAACATTTCGAAATCGTGGTCATCAAGACCAGCGGCGACATGATCCAGGACCGGCCCCTGAGCGAAGTCGGCGGCAAGGGCCTGTTCACCCGCGAGCTGGACCTGGCCCAGCTCGACGGCGCGATCGACATCGCCGTCCATTCGGCCAAGGATCTGCCGACGGTTCTGCCCGATGGCCTGGTCGTGGCCGGCTATCTGCCGCGCGAGGACGTGCGCGACGCCTTCATCGGCCGCGACGCGAAAACCTTGATGGATTTGCCCGAAGGCGCCCGGGTCGGCTCGGCGTCGCTGCGCCGGCAGGCGATGATTCGCCGGCTGCGCCCCGACTTGCAAGTCGAATTGCTGCGCGGCAATGTCCAGACCCGGCTGCGCAAGGTGGCAAGCGGCGAATTCGCCGCCACCTTGCTGGCGCTGGCGGGCCTGAAGCGGCTGGGCCTCGCCGACCAGGCGACCTCGATCCTGCCGCTCGACCTGTTTCCGCCGGCCTGCGGCCAGGGCGCCATCGCGCTCACCGCGCGCGCCGAAGACGCGCGCGTTCTCGCCGATCTCGCCGCGATCTGCGACCGCGACACCGGCTACGCCCTCGCGGCTGAGCGGGCTTTCCTCACTGTGCTCGACGGCTCCTGCCGCACGCCGATCGCCGGCCACGCCGTGGTCACGGGCGATCACGTGAGTTTTTATGGAATCGTCCTGCGCAAGGACGGCTCCGAGGCTTTTGACGCGCGCGCCGAAGGCCCGGCCAAGGACGCCGCCGCCCTGGGCGAAAGCGCCGCGCGCAAGATTCTCGACGCCGCGCCCGCCGACCTGCTGCATTTCTGACCGCGATGCGCGTGCTGGTCACCCGGCCCTCGGATCAGGCGGCGCGGACCGCGAAAAAGCTCGTCGCCCTGGGCCACGAGGCATGGATCGCGCCGGTTCTGGAGATTTTTCCAACCGGCGCGCCGGTTCCGGACGGGCCGTTCGATCTGGTCCTCGCCACCAGCGCCCAGGCTTTCGGCGGATGGACGGCGCCGCAAGCGCTCCGGGGCGCCGCCGCCGCCTGCGTCGGCGAAACGACCGCGCAAGCGGCGCGCGAGGCGGGCTTCGAGGTCATTTTCACCGCCCCGCGCGCCGAGGCCTTGGCTGAATGGCTGATCGCCCGCCAAAAACCCGGCGCCGCGCTTTATCTGGCGGGCCGCGAGCGCAAGCCCGTGCTGGAACAGCGTCTTCGCGGCGCGGGCTGGCGCCTTGAACTCGTCGAAACCTATGACGCCCGGCCGGTGGCCTTGTGGCCGGAGGAGGTCGTCGCGGCTGTGCGCGACGGGCGGATCGACGCCGTTCTGCACTATTCGCCGCGCAGCGCTGGCGCGGCCCTGGCCCTGATCGGAGCCGCCGCCGCGCGGATGTCGCATTTTTGCCTTTCGTCTGAGGTAGCCGATAGGTGCCGGGACGACGCGCCGGGGACAAAAATATTCATCGCTTCTCAACCCGTCGAAGAGGCGTTAATGAGCTTGCTCGGCTCGGTCGAGTCGCGCTGTGGAGATCGAACCGCATGAGAAAAGCCCTCGCCTTTTCCTCCTTCCTTGTTGTTGCAGCCCTGGGAGCGCAGGCCGCTTTCGCCGCGCAATTCCCCTTCGGCCTGTGGCGGGTCGCCGACGGCACGGCGATCATCCGCGTCGTCCCCTGCGGGGGCGGCGTCTGCGGCGTTGTCGCCGGCGCGCCCAAGCCCGGGCCGGGGGAGAAATCGGCGATCGGCCAGAAAATCCTGCTGAACCTTCGCCGCACCGGCAATGTCTGGAAGGGGCGGATCTTCAATCTCGACAACGGCAAGGTCTATGACGGCGAAATCTCGCAGGGCGCGGACGCCGATCACCTGCACGTCCAGGGCTGCCTCCCCGGCGGCGGCCTTTGCGGCGGCGAAACCTGGAAGCGGGCGCGCTAGAGCGGACTCTTTCCTCGATCAATGGGTCGCGTTGACAAGCCGGCGCGGCGCTTCTATCTGTCGCGCGCCGGATTCCCGGCTTTTCGCGCTTTCGCGCCGCTTCCGTCAAAAATCGTCGCGGTCGCAGGGAACAGGGCGCGGCGTCTTGTTTCTCGCGCGGCGGCTCCCGAAATAGGGGCGGCGCATTTCGCCGGCCGCGACTAGGAAACGCCGGTGTCCAGGGATCGCGGGGCAGGGGCGCCGCGCTGAAAGGTCGATTTCGATGCTCGGGAACCTTGCGAAGAAGATTTTTGGCACCGCCAATGATCGCAGGTTGAAGACCTATCGGCCCCGGGTCGACGCCATCAATGCGCTGGAGCCGGAACTCGCGGCTCTGTCCGACGAGGCCCTGCGCGCCCGCACCGAGGCGTTCCGCGCGGAAGTCGCCGCCGGCAAAAGCCTCGACGATCTGCTGGTTCCCGCTTTCGCCACGGTGCGCGAGGCCGCAAAGCGAGCCTATGGCCAGCGTCATTTCGATGTCCAGCTCGTCGGCGGCATGGTGCTGCACGAAGGCTCGATCGCCGAAATGAAAACCGGCGAGGGCAAGACGCTCGTCGCCACGCTCGCCTGCTATCTCAACGCGCTCGCCGGCAAGGGCGTCCATGTCGTCACCGTCAACGACTATCTCGCGCGCCGCGACGCCGAGAACATGGGCCGCATCTATAATTTCCTCGGCATGAGCGTCGGCGTCATCGTCCACGGGGTCGACGACGCCGAGCGCGCCCAGGCCTATGCCGCCGACATCACCTATGGCACCAATAACGAATTCGGCTTCGACTATCTGCGCGACAATATGAAATATGAGCTGAACCAGATGGTTCAGCGCGGCCATTTCTTCGCCATCGTGGACGAGGTCGATTCGATCCTGATCGACGAGGCGCGCACGCCGCTGATCATTTCCGGCCCCTCGGACGACAAGTCGGAGCTTTACAACGCCATCGACAAGCTGATCCCCCGCCTCGTTCCGGGAGATTTCGAGCTCGATGAAAAGCAGCGCAGCGTCAATCTCACCGACGACGGCAATGAAAAAACCGAACAATGGCTGCGCGACGCCGGCCTTTTGACCGAAGGATCGCTCTATGAATCCGCCAATGTGACGCTGGTTCATCACGTCAACCAGGCCCTGCGCGCCCATAAATTGTTCCAACTCGACAAGGATTACATCGTCCGCAACGACGAAGTGGTGATCATCGACGAATTCACCGGCCGCATGATGCCGGGCCGGCGCTACTCGGAAGGCCAGCATCAGGCGCTCGAAGCCAAGGAAGGCGTGACGGTCCAGCCGGAAAACGTGACGCTGGCCTCGATCACCTTCCAGAATTATTTCCGGCTCTACAAGAAGCTCGCCGGCATGACCGGCACGGCGGCGACCGAGGCCAACGAATTCGCCGAAATCTACAAGCTCGACGTGGTCGAGATCCCGACCAATCTTCCGGTGTTGCGCCTCGACGCCGACGACGAGGTCTATCGCAGCTCGGCGGAAAAGCTCGCGGCCATCGTCGCCGAAATCGAAAGCGCCAACGCCAAGGGCCAACCCATGCTGGTCGGCACCACCTCGATCGAGAAATCCGAACAGCTGGCCGATTTTCTCAAGGCCAAGGGCTACAAGATGATCGATTTCGGCGCGTCCGGCGCGCTGGACAAGCTCTACGCCTCCGCCCGCTCCGGCAAGCCGTCGAAGAATTTCGCCGTGCTCAACGCCCGCTTCCACGAGCAGGAAGCCTATATCGTCGCCGAGGCCGGCGTGCCGGGCGCCATCACCGTCGCCACCAACATGGCCGGCCGCGGCACCGACATTCAGCTCGGCGGCAATGTGGACATGCGCCTCAAGCAGGAATGCGCCGGGCTCGAAGGCGAGGCGCGCGAGGCCCGCGAAAAGGCGATCCGCGAGGAAATCGCGGACTTCAAGCAGAAGGCTCTTGCCGCGGGCGGGCTCTATATCATCGGCACCGAGCGCCATGAAAGCCGGCGCATCGACAATCAGCTGCGCGGCCGTTCGGGCCGCCAGGGCGATCCCGGCCAGTCGAAATTCTTCCTGTCGCTTCAAGACGACCTGATGCGCATCTTCGGCTCGGACCGCATGGACGCCATGCTGGTCAAGCTCGGCCTGAAAGAGGGCGAGGCCATCATCCATCCCTGGATCAACAAGGCGTTGGAAAAGGCCCAGCAGAAGGTCGAGGCCCGCAATTTCGACATGCGCAAGAACGTGTTGAAATTCGACAATGTCATGAACGACCAGCGCAAGGTCGTGTTCGAACAGCGCCGCGAAATGATGGCGCAGGATTCGCTCGAGGAAATCATCACCGAAATGCGCCACGGCGTGGTGGACGACATGATCGGGCGCCATGTGCCGCATGACGCCTATCCCGAGGCCTGGGACATCGCCGGCCTCGCCGAGGAGGTCCAGAAGCAGCTCAATATCGCGCCGCCGCTCGCCGACTGGGCCAAGGAGGAAGGCATCGGCGACGAGGAGCTGCGCGCAAAGCTGATCGCCGCTGCCGACGAGGCCTATGCGGCGCGCGAAAAGATCAACTCGGCGGACCTCACCCGCTATATCGAAAAGCAGGTGCTGCTCCAGACGCTCGACCATCTGTGGCGGGAGCATCTGGTCGTGCTCGATCATCTGCGCCAGGTCATCGGCTGGCGCGGCATGGCCCAGCGCGATCCGCTCAACGAATATCAGTCCGAGGCTTTCGAGCTTTTCAACGCCCTCATCACCGAGTTGCGCGAGGCGGTCACCGCCCAGCTCATGCGCATCGAGGTGGTTCCCGAACGCCCCGCCGAGCCGCAATTGCCGCCGATGCACGCGATGCATTTCGATCCCAGCACCGGCGAGGACGAGCTGGCTTTCGCCGAGATCAACGCCCGGATCAACGCCGGGGAGTTTTCGCCGCGCGCGCTTGGCGCCTCCGAGCCGACGCCGACGCGCGACCCGAACGATCCGGCAAGCTGGGGCCGGGTCGGCCGCAACGAACCGTGCCCCTGCGGTTCGGGCAAGAAATACAAGCACTGCCACGGCGTCGTGAGCTGAGGCCGTCCCTGGAGCCGCGTGCGAAAGGTGGATGCCGGTTATTCGCTTGCGCGGACCTTCGGTTGGCAAAAACGTGGCGCAAACAAAGGACTCCAGAGCCTCGCCCGACGCCGGGAGCGACAGGATGAGCGAGCGCCACGCGCAACAGAGCGCCCAACTCGCCGATGTGCTGGTCGCGGTCGCGGTGGACCAGCCCTATTCCTATTCTGTTCCCGAAGGCATGGCCCTCGGCGAGGGCGCTTTCGTCAAGGTCTCGCTCGGCTCGCGCGCCCAGATCGGCGTGGTCTGGGCCTTGCGGCGCGGCTCGTCCGACAGGCTCAAGCCGGTGGGCGAGCATTTGGACCTGCCGCCGCTTTCGGAAAAATTCCGGGCCCTGCTCGATTGGGTCGCCGCCTGGACCATGGCCCCGCGCGGCATGGTCCTGCGCATGGCGACGCGGGCGGCGGAAGACGCGGAAGACGAACCTTTGCGCATCGCGGTGCGCGCCACCGGCGCGCCGCCCAAGCGCCCGACTCCGGCCCGGGCGCGGGTGCTGGCGGCGCTGATCGGCGACCTTTGCGCGACCAAGACCGAACTTGCCCGCCTCGCCGGGGTCTCGACCGGGGTGGTGGACGCTCTCGTCGACGACGGCGCGCTGGAGGCCATCGCGCTGCCGCCGGAAACGCCGGGCGGTAGCCCCGACCCCGATTTCTGCGCGCCGCTCCTGTCGCCGGCGCAGGAAAAAGCCGCGCGCGACTTGCGCGAGGCGGTTGCGTCGCGGGCGTTCAAGCCGATCCTGCTGGAGGGCGTCACCGGCTCGGGCAAGACGGAAGTCTATTTCGAGGCCGTGGCGCAGGCCCTGAAGGACGGCGGCCAGGCCCTGATCCTGATGCCGGAAATCGCGCTCACCGCGCAATTTCTCGAACGATTCGCCAAAAGATTCGGCCAGCCGCCCGCCGAATGGCATTCCGGCCTCTCGCAGCGCCGCCGCGCGCGCATCTGGCGCGGCGCGGCGCAAGGCGAGGTCCGGGCGGTGGCGGGCGCGCGCTCGGCCCTGTTCCTGCCTTTCAAGGACTTGCGGCTGATCGTGGTCGACGAGGAGCACGAGGCGGCCTACAAGCAGGAAGACGGCGTGATCTATCACGCGCGCGACATGGCGGTGGTGCGCGCCAAGCGCGAGTCCTGCGCCATCGCGCTGGCCTCCGCGACCCCCTCGATCGAGACGCGTGAAAACGCCCGCCAGGGGCGCTATGGCTGGCTGAGGCTCGACAGCCGCTTCGCCGGACGCAGCCTGCCGAAGATCGAGGCGATCGACCTGCGGCGGGAAGGGCCGCCGCGCGGCAAATGGATCGCCCCGCGTCTCGCCGAGGCCATGCGACAGAATTTTGCGCGCAACGAACAGGCGCTGCTTTTCCTCAACCGCCGCGGCTATGCGCCTCTCACCCTGTGCCGCGCCTGCGGCCACCGCTTCCAGTGCCCGAACTGCTCGGCCTGGCTGGTCGAGCATCGCGCCCGCCGCGCCCTGGTTTGCCATCATTGCGGCCATGTCGAGCGCCGCCCGGACAAATGCCCGGCCTGCGGAACCGAGGAGTCGCTGATCGCCTGCGGGCCGGGGGTCGAACGGCTCGCCGAGGAGGCCGCCGGGCTTTTCCCCGAAGCCCGGCTGCTCGTGCTGTCGTCGGACATGCCGGGCGGAACGCAAAGGATGCGCGCCGAATTGCAGGCGGTGGAGAATCGCGAATTCGATCTGGTCATCGGCACCCAGCTTGTCGCCAAGGGCCATCATTTCCCGCATCTGACCCTGGTCGGCGTGGTGGACGCCGACATCGGGCTCGCCAATGGCGACCCGCGCGCCGCCGAACGGACATTTCAGCTCCTCAATCAGGTGGCGGGCCGGGCCGGGCGCGGAGAGCGGCCGGGGCGCGCCTTGCTGCAAACATTTCAACCGGACCACCCGGTTCTGCGGGCGCTGCTGTCCGACGATTTCGAACGCTTTTACCGCGAGGAGACCGAGGTTCGCCGCCAGGGCGGGCTGCCGCCTTTCGGCCGGCTCGCGTCCTTGGTGGTCTCCGCCCCCGATCGCGCCGCCGCCGAGCTTTTCGCCCGCGAACTGGCGCGCGCCGCCCATCGGGTTCAAGCCGCGGCCGACGGGCCGGCCGCGCAGATCGTCATTCTCGGTCCGGCCGAGGCCCCGATCGCGGTGTTGCGCGGCAAGAGCCGCTTCCGCCTGCTGGTCAAGGCCCCGCGCGCCGCCGAGCTGCAAGCCTTTTTACGCGACGTTCTGGCGGCTGTTCCCAAGCCGAAGGGCGGCGTGCGCGTCGCCGTGGACATCGACCCGCAGAGTTTCCTTTGAGAACTCCCCGAGGAATTTTCCACCGATTGTCTTTTAGTACAAGTTCAGCAGGATTTTTTCGCAATTCACGGATAAGTCATCGCAAATCCATACTTTCGTCCATGGCTCGCCCGGCTTGTCAGGGTTGCGCCGGCTGGCGCCCTATGTTACGCAGGCCGCGCCTTTCGGGGAGCCGCGCTTTTGCCGCTCTCCGTCCCAGACAATTCAGCCCTTCGGCAAGATGTGGCGACTGCCGCCGGACCGTTCGAGGGGGATGGTCGATCAATCTCGAAGGGACTTTTCCGCGTGGCTGAAGTCGACAACTCAAAAAATTCGGCCTCCCATCCGACATCCGGCGTCGCGCGACGCTATGCCCAGGCCCTTTTTTCCCTTGCCCAGGAACAGAACGTCACCGACGCCGTCGCCGACGCCCTGGGCAATTTCGCGCAGATGATCGAGCAAAGCGCCGATCTCAAGCGACTCGTCGTCAGCCCGGTCTTTTCCGCCGCGGACCAGCTCAAGGCCGTTTCAGCCCTTCTCGACAAATATGGCTTTGGCGGAATCACCGCCAATTTCATCAAGCTGGTCGCCTCGAAGCGCCGGCTGTTCGTGCTTCCCGACATGATCCGCGCCTTCCAGGCGCTGAACGACAAGGCCAAGGGCGTGACCCGCGCCGACGTCACCGTCGCCGCGCCTTTGTCGGCCAATCATAACGCCACGCTCGAAGAGGCGCTGCGCGAGGTTTCGGGCGGCAAGATTGTCAAGATCAATGTCAATGTCGATCCCTCGATCATTGGCGGCATCGTCGTCAAGCTCGGCTCGCGCATGGTCGACGCTTCGTTGAAAACCAAGCTCAATTCGCTCCGCACACGTATGAAAGAGGTCGGCTGATGGATATCCGCGCCGCAGAAATTTCCGCGATCCTGAAGAACGAGATCGCGAGTTTCGGCAATGAAGCCCAGATCACGGAAGTCGGCCAGGTCCTGTCCGTCGGCGACGGCATCGCCCGCGTCTATGGCCTCGACAATGTCCAGGCCGGCGAAATGGTCGAGTTCGCCAACGGCATCCGCGGCATGGCGCTGAATCTCGAAACCGACAATGTCGGCATCGTGATCTTCGGCTCCGACCGCGACATCAAGGAAGGCCAGACCGTCAAGCGCACCGGCGCCATCGTGGACGTGCCGGTCGGCAAGGAAATGCTCGGCCGCGTCGTGGACGCCCTCGGCAATCCGATCGACGGCAAGGGCCCGATCAACGCCGTCCAGCGCTCGCGCGTGGACGTCAAGGCGCCCGGCATCATTCCGCGCCAGTCGGTGCATGAGCCGATGGCGACCGGCCTCAAGGCGATCGACGCCCTGATCCCGATCGGCCGCGGCCAGCGCGAACTGATCATCGGCGACCGCCAGACCGGCAAGACGGCGGTCGCGCTCGACGCCATCCTCAACCAGAAGTCGCTCAACGGCGAGGGCGCGCCGGAAAGCCAGAAGCTCTACTGCGTCTATGTCGCGGTCGGCCAGAAGCGCTCCACCGTCGCCCAGTTCGTGAAAGTGCTCGAAGAGCAGGGCGCGCTCGAATATTCGATCATCGTCGCCGCCACCGCCTCGGACCCGGCCCCGATGCAGTTCCTGGCGCCCTTCGCCGGCGCGTCCATGGGCGAATATTTCCGCGACAACGGCATGCACGCCTTGATTGTCTATGACGATCTGACCAAGCAGGCGGTCGCCTATCGCCAGATGTCGCTGCTGCTGCGCCGTCCGCCGGGCCGCGAAGCCTATCCCGGCGACGTGTTCTATCTCCACTCCCGTCTGCTGGAGCGCGCCGCCAAGCTCAACAAGGACAATGGGGCCGGCTCGATGACCGCCTTGCCGGTGATCGAAACCCAGGCCAATGACGTGTCGGCCTATATCCCGACCAATGTGATCTCGATCACCGACGGCCAGATCTTCCTCGAAACCGACCTGTTCTATCAGGGCGTCCGCCCGGCGGTGAACGTCGGCCTCTCGGTGTCGCGCGTCGGCTCCGCGGCGCAGACCAAGGCGATGAAGAAGGTTGCGGGCAAGATCAAGGGCGAACTCGCCCAATATCGCGAAATGGCCGCCTTCGCCCAGTTCGGCTCGGACCTCGACGCGACCACCCAGCGCCTGCTGAACCGCGGCGCGCGGCTGACCGAACTCCTCAAGCAGTCGCAGTTCTCGCCGCTGAAGATGGAAGAACAGGTCTGCTTGATCTATTCCGGCGTCAACGGCTATCTCGACGCCTTGCCGGTCAACCGGATCAAGGCCTACGAGGACGGGCTCCTCGCGCTGCTGCGCACGAGCCATGGCGACCTTCTCGAAGCGATCCGTTCTTCGAAAGATCTCGCGGACGACACCGCCGGCAAGCTGAAGGCGGTGGTCGAAGGCTACACCAAGTCCTTCGCCTGATGATCAACCGGGTCCGCCGTCGTCGCGACGGCGGGCTCGCCTCCTGGAACGCTCCTGAGGCCGAATATGACGGCGGGAGCGGCAGTCGCTCGGATGAACCATGGCCTCGTTGAAGGACCTTCGCACGCGCATCGCCTCGGTCAAGGCGACGCAAAAGATCACCAAGGCGATGCAGATGGTCGCGGCCGCCAAATTGCGCCGCGCCCAGTCGTCGGTCGAGGCGGCGCGTCCCTATGCCGAGCGCATGGAGACGGTGCTGGCCAATCTCGCCTCGGGCTTCGAGCCCGGCGCCGGTCCTGGGCTTCTTGCCGGAAACGGCAGCAGCGAGACCCATCTTCTCGTGGTCGCCACCGCCGAGCGCGGCCTGTGCGGCGGCTTCAACACCTCCATCGTCCGCCTGGCGCGCGAGCATGCGCTGGCGCTGCAGGCCGAAGGCAAGACCGTCAAGATCCTGTGCATCGGCAAGAAGGGCCATGACCAGCTTCGCCGCCAGTTCGAAAAGCAGATCGTCGATCTGATCGACCTGCGCGCGGTGCGCCAGATCGCGTTCGAAAACGCCGATCCGATCGGCAAGAAGATCATCCGGATGTTCGAACAGGGCGAATTCGACGTCGCGACCCTGTTCTATTCCAAATTCCGCTCGGTCATGCAGCAGATCCCGACCGCACATCGGCTGATCCCGGCGGAAATTCCCGCCGGCGGCGGCGTGTCCTATGAATTCGAGCCGGATCAGGACGATATTCTGGCGGTCCTGCTGCCGCGCAACATTTCCGTGCAGATTTTCCGCGCCGTTCTCGAAAACGCCGCGTCGGAACAGGGCGCCCGCATGAGCGCCATGGACAACGCCACCCGCAATGCGGGCGAAATGATCAAGAAGCAGACGACGATCTACAACCGGACGCGTCAGGCGATGATCACCAAGGAACTGATCGAAATCATCTCGGGCGCCGAAGCGCTCTGACCGTATTGAGAGAATGTGAGGACGAAAAATGGCTGAAGCCCCCACCACAGGCCACGTCACCCAGGTCATCGGCGCCGTCGTCGACGTCAAGTTCGAAGGCCATCTGCCGGAAATCCTGAACGCGCTCGAAACCACCAACAACGGCCAGCGCCTGGTTCTCGAAGTCGCGCAGCATCTCGGCGAAAGCTCCGTGCGCTGCATCGCCATGGACGTTTCCGAAGGTCTGGTGCGCGGCCAGCCGGTGCGCGACACCGGCGCCCCGATCATGGTTCCGGTTGGCGACGGCACGCTCGGCCGCATCATCAACGTCATCGGCGAACCGGTCGACGAAGCCGGCCCGGTGCCGAACGACGGCCTGCGCGCCATTCATCAGCCTGCGCCCTCCTATGCCGAACAGGCGACGGAAGCGCAGATTCTCGAAACCGGCATCAAGGTCGTCGATCTGCTCGCGCCCTACGCCAAGGGCGGCAAGATCGGCCTGTTCGGCGGCGCGGGCGTCGGCAAGACCGTGTTGATCATGGAGTTGATCAACAATATCGCCAAGGCCCACGGCGGCTTTTCGGTGTTCGCCGGCGTCGGCGAGCGCACCCGCGAAGGCAACGACCTTTATCACGAAATGATCGAAGGCGGCGTCAACAAGGATCCGAAGGAAAACAACGGCTCGACCGCCGGCTCCAAATGCGCTCTGGTTTACGGCCAGATGAACGAGCCTCCGGGCGCCCGCGCCCGCGTCGCGCTCACCGGCCTTACCGTCGCCGAACATTTCCGCGACAAGGGCCAGGACGTGCTGTTCTTCGTCGACAATATCTTCCGCTTCACCCAGGCCGGCTCGGAAGTGTCGGCGCTGCTCGGCCGCATCCCCTCGGCGGTGGGCTATCAGCCGACTCTGGCCACCGACATGGGAATGTTGCAGGAGCGCATCACCACCACCAACAAGGGTTCGATCACCTCGGTTCAGGCGATTTACGTCCCGGCGGACGACTTGACCGACCCGGCCCCGGCCACCTCCTTCGCCCATCTCGACGCGACCACCGTTCTGTCGCGCTCGATCGCGGAAAAGGGCATTTATCCGGCGGTCGATCCGCTCGACTCGACGTCGCGCATGCTCTCCCCGCTGATCGTCGGCGACGAGCATTACGACATCGCGCGAAAAGTGCAGTCGACGCTGCAGCGGTACAAGTCGCTGCAGGACATCATCGCCATTCTCGGCATGGACGAATTGTCCGAGGAAGACAAACTGGTGGTGGCGCGCGCGCGCAAAATCGAGCGCTTCCTGTCGCAGCCCTTCCATGTCGCGGAAGTCTTCACCGGCTCGCCCGGCAAGCTGGTCGCGCTGGCCGACACGATCAAGGGCTTCAAGGGCCTGGTCGCAGGTGAATACGACCATCTGCCGGAAGCCGCCTTCTATATGGTCGGCTCGATCGAGGAAGCGATCGAAAAGGCCCAGAAGCTCGCGGCTCAGGCGGCGTGATAGCCGGCCTTCAAGGGGCCGGGCGGGCGCAAGCCCAGGTTGGAGAGAGTGATGACGACTTTTCACTTCGAACTGGTTTCGCCGGAAAAGCTGCTTTTTTCGGGTGAAGTCGAGTCCGTGGTCGTGCCGGGCGTCGAAGGCCAGTTCACGGTCCTGAAGGATCATGCGCCGGTCTTGTCCATCCTCAAGGCGGGGATCGTCGAAATCTTCCCGACCGTCACCAGGGCGCCGGAAAGGCTCGTCGTGCGCGGCGGGTTCGCCGATGTCGCGGCGAGCGGCCTGACTCTCCTGGCGGATCAGGCGACGCCGCTGGAGCAGTTCGACACGGCGCAACTCGCGCAGGAAATCAGGAACGCCGAGGAAGATCTCGCCGACGCCACGACCGACGAGGCAAGGAAGATCGCCTCGGAAAAACTCGACCAGCTCAACGAGCTGAAAGCCGTGATCGGGGCGTAAGGCCAGGACCATCGAATTTCGTCAAGGCGCCTGTCCCGGGACAGGCGCCTTTTTTGTCGCGCCTTTGCCGTCGCCGGCCCTTCAAAATCTGAGATAAAATCCGGGCCTTGTTTTCCAGCCGAGCGCAAGCATGCAGGCGGCGTGTTCGGGCGTCGGGCTTTGCGCATAGCCGTAAAGGTCGCCCTCGGGCATGGTGGCGATCTTGTCCAGATAGGCGTTGCGGAACGGATCGAATTGGGCGCAGTCATAGAGAGCCATGCGCAGGGACCGCTCCGGCCTCCGCGCGTCTTCGGGCAGGAAGTTCGAGGCCGGCATGGTGGCCGGCCCGACGAAATTGCATCCGCTCAAGGTCGCGCCGAGCAGAAGAGGCGCCAGTAGAATTTTCTTCATTCCAGCGCCTGCTCCCGTGCTTTCGCGTGATCACCCCGGCGGACGCTCCAGCGCGATCAGGTAATTCACGTCCGTGTCGCCCGAGAGCCGCCATTGGTCGGAAATCGGGTGGTAGACGATTCCGGCGCGGTCGATTTCCTTGAGTCCGCAGCGCTCCAGCGGCTTCAAGACTTCATATGGCCGCAGAAACTTGCGCCAATCATGCGTGCCGGGCTCGACCCAGCGCAAAACATATTCGGCGCCGACAATGGCGAGGGCGTAGCTCTTCAGGGTGCGGTTGAGCGTGGCGCCGACAAACAGACCGCCCGGCCGCACGAGCGCGGCCGCCGCGGACAGAAAACCCTTCACATCGGCGACATGCTCCAGAACCTCCATGGCGAGCACAGCGTCGAAGGTTTCGCCCGAACGGCTGAGCGCCTCGACCGTCACGGGGCGATAGTCGATCGCGAGTCCCCCCGCCTCGGCGTGGCGGCGGGCGGCGGCGATATTCTCCTCGGCAGGGTCGGCGCCCGTCACCTGCGCGCCCAGGGCGGCGAGCGATTCGGACAGCAGGCCGCCGCCGCAGCCAAGGTCCACGACCCGCAATCCGGCGAGCGGCTTTTCGGCCTTGCGGTCGCGCGGTTTGTTCCCGTCGGGGAAATGGGCGCAGAAAAGGTTGCGCAGATAAAGCACGCGGGTGGGGTTGAGCTTGTGGAGGGCGCGCTGCGGCCCGTTCGGGTCCCACCAGTCGTCGCCGAGCCGGGCGAACCGCGCCAATTCGTCGCGGTCGACGCTGTCGGCCGCTTCGCCATGAAATTCCGTCATGTCGCGCTCCAAACTCCTGCCTCACAAGTTGACACAATCCATAGGCCCCGTCATGTATAGCCGCCCCGCGCCGGCGGCGCGAGTTTTCCGGTCTTTTGCCCGCAAAACAGCGAAGGAAAGGCTCGAAGGCCGAGGCGGTCCATGCGGGCGGCGCGGCGGCGGGTCGAACAATGATCGAGCGAGCGGTTTCAGGTTGATATGGCGCGTCTGGTGATGAAATTCGGCGGCACTTCGGTCGCCAATATCGAACGAATTCGCAATGTGGCGCGCCATGTGAAGCGCGAGGTCGACGAGGGGCATCAG
Organism: uncultured Pseudomonadota bacterium; assembly: GCA_963727035.1. Lineage (GTDB taxonomy): Bacteria > Pseudomonadota > Alphaproteobacteria > Rhizobiales > Beijerinckiaceae > Rhodoblastus. The sequence continues at coordinate 64,300 of CAVSEY010000030.1, forward strand.
GTCGCGGTCGTGGTCTCGGCCATGTCCGGCAAGACCAACGAACTGGTCGGCTGGGTCAACGAGGCCAACAAGCATTATGATCCGCGCGAATATGACGCCGTGGTCGCCTCCGGCGAACAGGTCACCTCCGGTCTGCTCGCCATCGTCCTTCAGGAAATGGGAATCCCGGCGCGGTCCTGGCAGGGCTGGCAGATTCCGATCGAAACCAATGACGCCCATGGCTCGGCGCGCATCGCCCGCATCGACGGCGCCGGATTGATCGAGGGCTTCGGGCAAGAGCAGGTTGCGGTGATCGCCGGCTTCCAGGGCGTCGATCCTGCGACCGGCCGGGTGGCCACGCTGGGGCGCGGCGGCTCCGACACCAGCGCGGTCGCGGTTGCGGCGGCGGTCCACGCGGATCGCTGCGACATTTACACCGATGTCGACGGAGTCTACACCACCGACCCGCGCATCGTTCCCAAGGCGCGGCGGCTTGACAGGATCGCCTTCGAGGAAATGCTGGAAATGGCCTCGCTCGGAGCCAAGGTGCTTCAGGTGCGCTCCGTCGAAATGGCGATGGTTCACGGGGTCAAGACGTTCGTGCGATCGTCCTTCGACGATCCGGCCAACCCTCAGCCGGGCACGCTGATTTGCAACGAGGAGGATATTGTGGAAGAGCAGGTCGTCACCGGAATCGCCTTTTCCAAGGACGAGGCGCAGCTCACCTTGCGCAAGTTGGCGGACAAGCCGGGCGTCGCGGCGGCGATCTTCCAGCCCCTCGCCCAGGCCAATATCAATGTCGACATGATCATCCAGGTAGTCTCGGACGACGCCCGGACGACCGACATCACTTTCACGGTCCCCACCGCCGAATTCGACCGCGCCCGCGCGATCCTCGAAAAGGCCAAGGACGAAATCGGCTATTCGACGATCCAGGCCTCGACCGACGTGGTCAAGATTTCGGCGATCGGCGTGGGCATGCGCAGCCATACGGGCGTCGCCGCCGACGCCTTCCGCGCCTTGGCCGAGAAGGGCGTCAATATCCGCGCGATCACCACGTCCGAGATCAAGTTCTCGGTTCTGATCGACGCGGCCTATACCGAGCTTGCGGTGCGCACGCTGCATTCGCTCTATGGCCTGGACAAGGCCTGATACGAATTCCGGACGAATCGTTCGGAAACCGGATGAAACCGTGGATTGGCCGCGGCGATTGACGGGAAGCCGTCGTCAGCGGGACGAATAGCGGCTAAAGTCGTTCGCGGCTCGAATCAATCCTGCCCGCGGTCTGCGCTTTGCATCGCCTTGAGGATGCGAGCGACGGGCGGCGGGCGGCTCATTAAATTCAGCGGGGGGGCGCAAGGCGCGCCGTCCAGGTCAGGAAAAAGTCATGCGCGGCGCTTTGGGCGGACCTCGTCTGCTTCTTCGCCGGCTTCGCGAGGTCATGGCGGAGCCGGTGAACGCGCAGGCGCGTCTCGACCGGATCGTCATCCATATCGCCGCCAATATGGTCGCCGAAGTCTGTTCGGTCTATGTGGCGCGTTCCGACGGCAAGCTCGAGCTTTACGCGACCGAGGGCCTCAACCGCGAGGCGGTCCATCTCACCACCATGACCACCGGCGAGGGCCTCGTCGGCCTCATCGCCGAAAAGGCCGAGCCCCTGGCGCTCGCCGACGCCCAGGCCCATCCGGCTTTCTCCTACCGGCCGGAAACCGGCGAGGAAATCTATCAATCCTTCCTCGGCGTGCCGATCCTGCGCGGCGGCAACACCCTGGGCGTCCTGGTGGTCCAGAACCGGGCGCGGCGCACCTATTCCGAGGAAGAGGTCGAGGCGCTCCAGACCACGGCCATGCTGCTGGCCGAGATGATCGCCTCGGGCGAATTGCAGTCGCTCGCCCAGCCCGGCCAGAGTTTCACGCTGCAAAAGCCGATGGCGCTCGCGGGCATCCCGCTTTGCGACGGCGTCGGCCTCGGCCATGTGGTGCTGCACGAGCCGCGCGTCGTCGTCAAACAACTCGTCGCCGAGGATCCCCAGGCCGAAATCGGCCGTCTGGAACAGGCCATCCAGGCGATGCGCGAGCACATCGACCAATTGGTCGCGCGCGGCGACCGCTATGGCGCGGGCGAACATCGCGACGTCCTGGAAACCGTGCGCATGTTCGCCAACGATCGCGGCTGGATACGCCGGCTGCGCGAGGCGCTGGAATCGGGCCTGACCGCCGAAGCCGCGGTCGAGCGTGTCCAGAACGACGCGCGCGCCAAATTGCAGCGCCAGACCGATCCCTATCTGCGCGAGCGCCTGCACGACCTCGACGATATCGCCAATCGTCTGCTCCGCCAGTTGACCGGCCAGGGGCCGGCCCATGGCGGCGCGCTGCCGCCCAATTCGATTCTGGTCGCGCGCAACATGGGGCCGGCGGCCCTGCTCGAATATGAGCGCAACAATCTGCGCGGCCTGGTGCTCGAGGACGGCGGGCCAACCAGCCATGTCGCGATCATCGCCCGCGCGCTCGGCCTGCCGGCGATCGGCGAGGTTCCGAACATCACCGACCTGGTCGAGACCGGCGACGCCATCATCGTCGATGGCGGGTCGGGCGAAGTGCAATTGCGGCCGCCGCCCGATGTCGAGGTGGCCTATGGCGAAAAGGCGCGGCTGCGCGCGCGCCGGCAGGAGCAGTACCACAAGCTGCGCGACACGCCGACGGTGACCCGCGATGGGGTCGAGATCGGCCTGCACATGAACGCCGGCCTGCTGATCGACTGCGAGCACGCCGAGGAAGTCGGCGCCAGATCGATCGGCCTGTTCCGCACCGAAATGCAGTTCATGGTGGCGCAGAGCTTTCCGCGCCTGTCCGAGCAGCATAGCCTTTATCGCAAGGTCATCGAGGCCGCCGGCGAGCGGCCGGTGACCTTCCGCACGCTCGACATCGGCTCGGACAAGGTCCTGCCCTATATGGCCAAGGTCGAGGAAGAAAATCCCGCGCTCGGCTGGCGTGCGATCCGGATCGGGCTCGATCGCCCCGGATTGCTGCGGATGCAGCTGCGCGCAATGCTGCGCGCCGGCGCGGGGCGGGAAATGCGCATCATGTTTCCGATGATCGCCAACACCTGCGAATTCACCCAGGCCAAGACCATTGCCGAGCGCGAACTCGAGTTCCTGCGCGGACACGGCTATGAATTGCCGACCGCGCTCCGTCTGGGGGCGATGGTGGAGGTTCCCTCGCTGCTCTGGCAGCTCGACGAAATCTGCGCGGCGGCCGATTTCCTGTCGGTCGGATCGAACGACCTCACCCAGTATCTTTTTGCCGCGGATCGCGACAACAAGCGCGTTTCCTCGCGTTTCGACACTTTGTCGCCGGCAAACCTGAGGGCGCTGAAGGCGATCGTCGACGCGGGCGACCGCAACGGCAAACCGGTCAGCCTGTGCGGGGAAATGGGCGGCAGGCCGCTGGAGGCGCTGGCGCTGGCGGCGATCGGCTACCGTCACCTTTCGATGAACGCCTCGTCCATCGGCCCGGTGCGGGCGGCGATGCTGGCGGTCGATCTCGAGGCGACGCGCGACTTCCTCACGCCGATGATCGACAGGCCCGACGACTGCCGTTCGATCCGGCAGGAGCTTCACACTTTTGCGGAAAACAGCGGCGTCCCGCTTTAGCCTGGCGTGATCGCCGCCTTCCGCCGCCGTCTTCTCCCTGGCCGTTCATCGTCATGTTTCCTGCCGAAAAACTCGATCTGATCCTGCGCCGCCATGAGGAAATCGGCCATCGCCTCGCCGAAGGCGTCGAGTCGTCGGCTTTTTCCGCCCTTTCCCGCGAATTGGCCGAACTCGAGCCGGTGGCGCAGGCGATCCGCGCCTTTCGCGCGCTGGAGACGGAGATCGCCGATCTCGAAAAAATGGCGGCCGACCCGCGCACGGAAGCCGAAATGCAGGCTCTGGCCGAGGAGGAATTGCCCGGGCTGAAAAGCCGCCGGGCTCAGGCCGAGCACGACCTGCAGCTCGCCTTGCTGCCGCGCGACGCGGCTGACGAAAAAAGCGCGATCCTCGAAATCCGCGCCGGGACCGGCGGCGACGAGGCGGCATTGTTCGCCGGCGATCTTTTCCGCATGTACCAGCGTTACGCCGAGCGGCGCGGCTGGACCATGGAGCTGATCTCGGCGAGCGAGGGGACGGCGGGCGGTTACAAGGAGATCATCGCCCATGTGCGCGGCAAGGGCGTGTTCGCGCGGCTGAAGTTCGAAAGCGGAGCCCATCGCGTCCAGCGCGTGCCGGCGACCGAGACGCAAGGCCGCATCCATACGTCGGCGGCGACCGTGGCGGTGCTGCCCGAGGCGGAAGAAGTCGATCTCGCCATCAACGAGGCCGATCTGCGCATCGACACCATGCGCGCCGGCGGCGCCGGCGGCCAGCATGTCAACAAGACCGAATCGGCCATCCGCATCACCCATATTCCCTCAGGGATTGTGGTGATGATGCAGGAGGAGCGCTCCCAGCACCGCAACAAGGCCAAGGCGATGGACGTGCTGCGCTCCCGCCTGTTCGACATGGAGCGGCAGAAGCTCGCCGACGTCCGCGCGGCGGACCGAAAGAGCCAGGTCGGCTCCGGCGACCGCTCCGAGCGCATCCGCACCTATAATTTCCCGCAAGCGAGGGTCAGCGACCACCGCATCAACCTGACGCTCTACAAGATCGACAAGGTGATGGAGGGCGAGGCGCTGGACGAGATTCTCGATCCGCTGATCGCCGATCATCAGGCCAGGCTGCTGGCGGAAAACGAGGAGGGCGCGGCATGAGCGGCGACAAGGGCGCGTTGTTTGCCTGGTTCCCGGCGCCGTGGGCGGTCTGGGCGCTGTTTTCGGCGGCTTTCGCCGCCTTGACCGCGATCTTCGCCAAGGTCGGCGTCGAGGGCGTCGATTCCGATCTCGCCACTCTGGCGCGCACTCTGGTCGTGGTGGCGGCGCTGGCGCTCCTGCTGACCGCGACCGGGCGCCTCCATCTGACGGCGCTGCCGCCGAAGACATGGGCCTTCCTGGTCCTTTCCGGCCTGGCGACGGGGGCGTCCTGGCTGTGCTATTTCCGCGCCCTGAAGCTTGGCGAGGCGAGCCAGGTCGCGCCGATCGACAAGCTCAGCGTCGTGCTGGTCGCCGTGTTCGGCGCGGCCTTCCTCGGCGAAAGGCTCTCCGGCGTGAACTGGCTCGGCGTCGCCCTGATCGCGTCGGGCGCGCTGCTGGTGGCCGTCCGCTAGAGCAGCGTGCGAAAACAAAGGACTCCAGAGCCGATTGCGATTCAGCCCAATCGCCAACGGCTCCGGGAAAAGAATGATGAAATCGTTTTTTCAGGCCTATATGGTCGGATGACAGCAGGCGGCGACGGTCATCGTTCTTGAGGGCCGCGTCCATTGTCGGGGGACGAATGAGCAGGATTATCCCGGTCATCATGTGCGGCGGCGTCGGGCACGCGGGTCTGGCCGGCCTCGCGCGAGACCATGCCGAAACAATTCATCCCCCTGCTCGGGAAATCCTCGACCTTTCAGGAGACCCTGCTTCGTCTCGATCCGGAGATTTTCGCGGAGCCGGTGATCGTCACCAATCACGATTACCGTTTCCTCGTTCAGGAGCAGATGGAGGAGATCGGGGTTTCCGGCGAGATCGTGCTGGAGCCGGAGCGCCGCGATTCCGCCGCCGCCGTGGCGGTCGCCTGCGAACTGGCGAGCCGGCGTTCGCCCGACGCCGTCGTCGCGGTCTTCGCCGCCGATCACGCCGTGCGCGATGTCGAGGCGTTCCGCGCGCTCTGCCGCAAGGCGGGCGAGGCGGCGGCCAAGGGGTTCATCGTCACGCTCGGGATCAAGCCCACTCATCCGGCGACGGGCTATGGCTATATCCGGCCCGGCGCGCTGGTGGTTCCTGAATCCGGCGTGGCCAAAGTCGAGGCCTTTGTCGAAAAGCCCGACGCGAAGACGGCCGAACGCTATATCGCCGACGGCTATCTCTGGAACTCCGGCAATTTCTTCTTCCGCGCCGATGTCATGCGCGGCGAATTGCAGGCCTTTCAGCCGGAAATCGCGGCCGCCGCCGAAGAGGCCTTCGCCAGGGCCGAACGCGATCTCGGCTTCCTCGCGCTCGACGAGCAGGCGTTCGGGCGCGCGCCGAAAACCTCGATCGATTATGCGGTGATGGAGCGGACAAAGCACGCCGCGGTCATTCCCGCCGACATCGGCTGGTCCGACGTGGGCAATTGGCAGGCGGTGTGGGAGCTCTCCGAGCGCGACGAGCGCGGCAATTCGGTGCGCGGCCAGGGCGTGGCGATGGACGCGAAAAATGTCCATATCCGCTCGGACCATGGCCTGACGGCGGTGCTGGGCGTCGATGACGTGATCGTGGTCACCACCGACGACGCCGTCCTGGTGCTGGGCGCGCAATATGGCGACAAGGTCAAGCAACTGGTCGAAGAGCTGAAGCGCCGCAAGCTCAAGGAGGCGCGGGAGCATCGCCGCGTCTATCGTCCCTGGGGCCATTACCAGTCGATCGACGGCGGCGAGCGTCATCAGGTCAAGAGGATCGTGGTCAAGCCCGGCCATAAATTGTCGTTGCAGAAGCATTATCACCGCGCCGAACATTGGATCGTGGTGCGCGGCGCGGCCGAAGTCACCCGCGACCATGAAGTCAGGATGATCCACGAAAACGAGTCGATCTATCTGCCGATGGGCTCGGTCCATCGCCTCGTCAATCCGGGCAAGATCGATCTCGAACTGATCGAGGTCCAGACCGGCTCCTATCTCGGCGAGGACGACATCGTCCGGCTTGAAGACCTCTATCACCGCTTCTGAATTTTTCTCCCGTCCCGTCATCGCCAGCGAAGCGAAGCAATCCACCTTGCCACCTTTTGAAAGACTGTTTGGATTGCTTCGCTTTGCTCGCCATGACGCTTCCGCTTAGCGAGCTGTCTCATGTTCCCGAAACCCGTCGCCTCCCTCACGCCCAACACGTTCGAATATGAGCGCCTGCCGCTGGTGAAACCCACCGGCTTTCGTGAATATGACGCGCGCTGGCTGTTCGGTTCCGAGCTCAATCTCATGGGCGTGCAGGCTCTGGGCCTTGGGCTGGCGACCCTGCTGCACGAGATGGGCGTCAAGCCGCGCCTCGCCACCGGCCACGATTACCGCTCCTATTCGGCCTCGATCAAACAGGCCCTGATCTGCGGCCTGATGGCGGGCGGGGTCGAGGTGGTGGACATCGGCCTCGCTTTGTCGCCCATGGCCTATTTCGCGCAATTCGCGCTCGATTGCCCGGCGGTCGCCATGGTCACCGCCTCGCATAACGACAACGGCTGGACCGGGGTGAAAATGGGCGCCCAGCGCCCGGTGACCTTTGGGCCGGATGAAATGGCGCAGTTGCGCGACATCGTGCTCGAAGGCCGTTTCAAGTCCCGCGCCGGCGGCGGCTATCAGTTTGTCGAGGATTTTGGGAAAACCTATCTCGACGATCTCGTCAGCCACACGAAACTCTCGCGCAAGCTGAAAGTGGTCGCGGCCTGCGGCAACGGCACGGCCGGGGCCTTCGCGCCGGCGATGCTGGAGCGGCTGGGCTGCGAGGTGATCCCGCTCGACGTGACGCCGGACTATAATTTCCCGCACTACAATCCCAATCCCGAAGATCTCGAAATGCTGCACGCCATGGCCGACAAGGTGCGCGAGACCGGCGCCGACGTCGGCTTAGGGTTTGACGGCGACGGCGACCGCTGCGGCGTGGTGGACAATCGCGGCGAGGAAATTTTCGCCGACAAGATCGGCGTCATGCTCGCCCGCGACCTCTCGAAACTCCATCCCGGCGCGACCTTCGTGGTCGATGTCAAATCGACCGGGCTGTTCGCCAGCGATCCGGTGCTGAAAGCCCAAGGCGTCACGGCCGATTACTGGAAGACCGGCCATTCCTATATCAAGCGCCGCGTCAGCGATCTGAACGCGCTGGCGGGCTTCGAGAAGTCCGGCCATTTCTTCTTCAACGCGCCGGTAGGGCGCGGCTATGACGACGGTCTGCTGACGGCGGTCCATGTGCTGGAAATGCTCGACCGCAATCCGGCCATGTCGATGGCCGAGCTTTACGCCGACCTGCCGAAAACCTGGGGTTCGCCGACCATGTCGCCGCATTGCGCCGACGAGGTGAAATATGATGTCGTCGAAAAGGTCGTCGCGCATTTCCAGGCGATGCAGGAGCGGGGCGAGAAAATCATCGGCCAGCACATTTGCAGCCTCGTCACCGTCAATGGCGTGCGGGTGACTTTGGAGGACGGCACCTGGGGGCTGGTGCGCGCCTCGTCCAACAAGCCGGAACTGGTGGTGGTGGTCGAAAGCCCGGCTTCGAAGGAAAATCTCCACGCCATGTTCGAGGCGGTCGACGCGATCTTGCGCCAAAACCCCGAAGTCGGCGCCTATAACCAGACGATCTGATCCGGCATGCGGAAGCGCGGCATGACGATTTTCAAAATTTACGGCCGAGTGCTCGCCCTGCTCGCGCCGGAGCGCCGCCTCGCCATCTTTCTGGTTTTCGCCAATCTGGCGCTGGCCGGCGCCCAGTTCGTCGAGCCGGTGCTGTTTGGCCGGATCATCGATCGGATGACCCAGGCCCAGGTGCATGCGCGCGCGTTGACCTGGGGCGAACTCACGCCTTTGATGGGCGCCTGGGTCGGATTCGGCCTGTTTTCCATCGTCGCCGCGGTCGCTGTCGCCTTGCACGCCGACCGCCTGTCGCACCGCCGCCGTCTCGCGGCGATGGCGGGCTTTTTCGATCATCTGCTCGAATTGCCGTTGAGTTTCCACAGCGGGACCCATTCGGGGCGCCTGCTGAAAATCATGCTCGACGGCGCCAGCGGCATGTTCGGCGTCTGGCTGTCCTTCTTCCGCGAGAATTGCGCCTCGATCGCCATGCTTTTCGTCCTGCTGCCGGCGACCCTGTTCGTCAATTGGCGTCTGGGTCTGGTGCTGGTGGTTCTGGTCGCCTTTTTCGGCGTCCTGACCACTGCTGTTTTGCGCCGCACCCAAGGGCTTCAGGCGCGGGTCGAGGTGTTCAACGCCGAACTGGCCGAACGGGCCTCCGACGCGCTGGGCAATGTGCCGGTCATCCAGTCCTTCACCCGGATCGAGCGCGAATCGCGCAGCGTGCGGCGGATCATCGACCGGGTTCTGGCGGCGCAGCTTCCGGTCCTGTCGTGGTGGGCGCTGGCGGCGGTGGCGACCCGCGCCTCGGCGACCTTGAGCCTGCTCGCCATTTTCGTCATCGGCGTCGGGCTGCATCTCCACCATCTGGCGACCATCGGCGTGATCGTCACTTTCATGAATTTCGCCACCCTTCTGATCGGGCGGCTGGAGCAGGTGGTCAATTTCTCCAATTACCTGCTGATGCACGCGCCCAAGATCGACAATTTCTTCGAGGTCATGGACATTGCGCCGGATGTCGGCGACCGTCCGGGCGCCGTCGATCCCGGCCGGCTGACCGGCGAAGTGGTCTTCGACCACGTTGCTTTCGCCTATGACGAGCGGCGCAAGGCGGTGGACGACGTGAGTTTTGTGGTCAAGCCCGGCGAGACCGTCGCTTTGGTGGGGGCGACCGGCTCGGGCAAATCGACCACGCTCAGCCTGCTGCACCGGGCTTTCGATCCGCAGGGCGGCGCGATCCGCATCGACGGGACCGACATTCGCGATCTTCAGCTGAGCGCCTTGCGGCGCAATATCGGGGTCGTCTTTCAGGAGCCGATGCTGTTCGCGCGCTCGATCGAGGAAAACCTGCGCGTCGGCAAGGTCGGCGCCAGCACGGACGAAATCAATCTGGCGCTGGAGCGCGCGCAGGCGGCGGATTTCGTGTCGCGCCAGCGCAACGGGATCAGGACCATGGTCGGCGAGCGCGGGCGCACGCTTTCGGGCGGCGAGCGCCAGCGCCTTTCGATCGCGCGCGCGCTGCTCAAAGACCCGCCGATCATGATTTTCGACGAGGCGACGGCGGCGCTCGACGCCGCGACGGAAAAGCAGCTACAGGCGGCGCTGAACGCCGCGACCAGGGGCCGCACCACTTTCGTCATCGCCCATCGGCTGGCGACCATTCGCGGCGTCGACCGCATTTTCGTCTTCGATCAGGGCAGGATCGTCGAACAGGGCTCGTTCGAGCAACTGGTGGCGCAGAACGGCCGTTTCGCCGCTTTGGCGCGGGCGCAATTCATGGCGGGGGAGAACAAGGCGGAGGCGTGAGTTCTCACCCCTCCGCCTTCGGCTCAGGCGTAAGCCGCAAAAGAGTGATCCGGTTGCGGTGCTTGCGCAGAACCTCGAAGCGGAAGCCATGAAAAGTGAATTTCTGGCCCTGTTCGGGAATGGCGCGGGCTTCGTGGATCACGAGGCCGGCTATGGTGGTGGCTTCCTCGTCCGGCAAGTCCCAGGCCATGACCCGGTTGAGGTCGCGGATGGGCGCCGAGCCTTCCACGATCACCGAGCCGTCGACCTGCCGGCGCACGCCGACGAAGGCGACATCGTGCTCGTCGCGGATGTCGCCGACGATTTCCTCCAGAATGTCTTCCAGCGTCACCATGCCCTGCACGTCGCCATATTCATCCACGACCAGAGCGGAATGGGTCTTGCGCTTGCGGAAGGCCTGAAGCTGGGCTTCGAGCGAGGTGGTTTCCGGCACGAACCACGGCTCGTGCAGGATCGGCTGGAGCTGGATTTTCGACGCGTCGCCATTGGCGTCGCTCAAGGCGCGCAGCAGGTCCTTGGCGTGCAGGACGCCGACGATATTGTCGGGGGTCTCGCGCCACAAGGGCAAACGGGTAAAAGGCAAGGCGACGACTTCGCGCACGATGTCGGCGACCGGCGCATCGGCGTCGAGCGCGATCATTTTGGTGCGATGGACCATGACGTCGGAGACAGTCAACTCCTTGAGGTCGAGCAGGCCGCCGAACATGTCGCGGGCGGCGCGGGCGACGCCGCCTTCCTTGTGCATCAGGTCGACCGCGCTTTTCAGCTCCTCTTCCGGCGAAAGCAGAGGATGTTTCTCGTCGAGCCGCAGGCCGAACAGATAAAGCGCGCCGCGCACGAGGCGCTCCACCAGGAACAGGAAGGGGCCGAAAATCGTGACGAAAAAGGCGACGACCCGCGCCACGATCAGCGACGTGCGGTCGGGATAATTGATCGCCACCGTCTTGGGCAGCACTTCCGCGAAAACCAGCAGCAGCACGGTCATCGCGGCGGTGGCGTAGATCGCGCCGCGCTCGCCGACCATCGCCACCAGAACGGTCGTGAGCAAAGCCGAGGCGCCGATGTTGAACAAGGTGTTGCCGAGCAGCATGGCGCCGATCAGCCGGTCGCGCCCCGCGAGCAGGCGGTTGACGATGGCCGCGCGCGGGTCGCCCTGCTTTTCCAGCGCATGCATGCGCGCGCGCGAGGCGGCGGTCATCGCGGTTTCGGAGCCGGAAAACAGCGCCGAAAGCAGAATGAAGACCACGAGGATCGCGCCGGCGACCCAGAGGTTAACGAACGAAGCTCCGCCCCCGCCGTGCATGGCTTTCAAGCTCCGGCGCGCAACTCGTCTTCGAGGAAGGCGCGCACGGCCTCCGCCTCGACATTCCTGGCGATGAAGCTGGCGCCGATGTCGCGGGCCAGGATGAAGGTCAAGGCGCCGCGCTTCACCTTCTTGTCCTGGCTCATGGCCTCGACGACTTCCCCGGCGGTCGCGTTCCAGCCGGCGATGTCGCGGATGCGGCTCGGCAGGCCGACCGCGCGCAGATGCGACTCGACGCGCTCGGCGGCCGCGGCCGGGCAGAGCCCGGCGCGGACCGAATAGCGGAAGGCGCAGGCCATGCCGATGGCGACGCCCTCGCCATGGACGAGGCGCCCGCTGTCATAGGCGACGAGCTTTTCCAGCGCATGGCCGAACGTGTGGCCCAGATTGAGCAGGGCGCGGTCGCCCTGTTCCGTCTCGTCGCGGGCGACCACGGCGGCCTTGGATTCGCAGCTCACCGCAATGGCGTGGCTCAGCTCCGGCCCGTGCGCGAACAAAGCCTGCCAGTGCTTTTCCAGCCAGGCGAAGAAATCCGGCCGGTCGATCAGGCCATATTTGACGACTTCGGCATAGCCGGCGGCGAATTCGCGCGGCGACAAAGTGGCGAGGCTGTCGGTGTCGGCCAGCACCAGCGCCGGCTGGTGGAAGGCGCCGATCAGGTTCTTGCCCTGGCGGGAATTGATGCCGGTCTTGCCGCCGACGCTCGAATCGACCTGCGAGAGCAAGGTCGTCGGAATCTGCACGAAGCCCATGCCGCGGCGCAGGCTCGCGGCGACGAAGCCGGTGAGGTCGCCGATGACGCCGCCGCCGAGCGCGATCAGGAAATCGCCGCGCTCCATCTTCGCCGCCAGCGCCGCCTCGCAGAGCTGCTCGTAATGGGCGTAATCTTTTGTCGTTTCGCCGGCCGGCAGCACGATCTGGCCATGGCGGACGTTCGCCGCGTCGAGACTGGCCTGAAGGGGGGCGAGCCACAGCGGCGCGACATTGGAATCGGTGACGATGAAGGCGCCGGCGCCGGGCGCGAGCCGGGCGATCCGCTCGCCGGCATGCGCGATCAGCGCGGGTCCGATCAATATGTCATAGGAACGATCGCCCAGGGCGACGTGGACGCCGGTGGAGGCGGGGGGGAGAGCGTGAGCGGTCATTTCGGGCGAAAAATCTCCTTGTCTGGCCAAAAAAGCTTCGAGGGCGGCGAGGATTTCCTCGATGATGACCTCGTGGGGCGCGTCGCGCGACGAAATGGCGAGATCGGCCTCGGCGTAGATCGGATAGCGTTCCTCGATCAGCCGCCGCATCACGCCTTCCGGGTCGGGGCCGTGAAGCAGCGGGCGGGTCGGCCGCTTGCGCACCCGGCGCATCAGAATTTCGAAATCGGCCTTGAGCCAGATCGAGACGGCGCGGTCGCGGATCAGGCCGCGCGTCGCGGACTGGATGAAGGAGCCGCCGCCGGTGGCGATGACCCGCTCGCCCTCGCCGATCAGCCGGGCGAGCACGCGACGCTCGCCGTCGCGGAAATAGGCTTCGCCATGATGAGCGAAGATTTCCGTGACGGTCAGGCGATGAGCGGCTTCGATTTCGTGATCCGAATCGACGAAGGTCAGGCCGAGCCTGTGCGCCAGCCTCCTGCCGATCGCCGTCTTGCCCGAGCCCATCATGCCGACGAGGACCAGGGGGCGGCCGGCCAGACGGTCGACGATCGCCTGCGCGCGCTGGTCGCGCGGCGCGGGCGCCTCCTCCGGCTGATGAACGATAGCTTGATCCCACATGATCGGCATGTACTATCATGTCGCGCGCGCAAATTGTATCTGGCTTTCGGCTTGCCGGTCCGGAGCGCACGCAAGAGCCCGATCCGGCGGCGCGGAGAGATGCATGCCCAGCCTGTTGCGCTTTGTCCTGGTCGTCGGCCTTCTGGCGGGCGCGGCTTTTATCGGCATGGCGGCCCTGGTCGCCTTCGTCGAGCCGCAGCCGCGCGAAATGAGCCAGCCCCTTGCGGCGGACGTTCTCAACAAATGACGGATGGCGGCACATGACGGGCTCCGCCGGCTGGGCCTCGGGCTCTGCGGTGAAGGATTTTCTCGCCATGCTCTCCGCCGAGCGCGGCGCCGCCAAAAACACGCTCGACGCCTATGCCCGCGACCTCGGCGATTATCTGCTGGCCCTCGCCCGGCGCAAGCGCGATCCTTTCAGCGCAACCCCCCAGGACATCCAGGATTATCTCGCCGATCTCGCCGGGGCCGGGCTCAAGCCGACCTCCTCGGCGCGCAAATTGTCCGCGATCCGCCAGTTTCATCGTTTCCTTTCGACCGAGGAGCGCCGGCCTGACGATCCCGCGGTTCTGCTCGAAGGTCCGCGCCAGGGCCGGCGCCTGCCCAAAATCCTCTCGGTCGAGGAAGTGGACGCGATTCTGCGGGTCTGCCGCGAGGGGCTCGACGATCCGGCGCGGCCGGCCGAAGAACGGCTGAAGGCGCGGCGCGCCGTCTGTCTGGTCGAAGTGCTCTACGCCTCGGGGCTGCGCGTCTCGGAACTGATCGCCCTGCCTTTGGTCGCGGCGAAACAGGCCGAAAGAACGCCTCAGCAGGGCGGCGGCTTTCTGACCATCAAAGGCAAGGGCGGGCGCGAGCGGCTGGCGCCCCTTACCGGGCCGGCCCGCGAGGCGATCGCCGCCTATCGCCGCCAATTGCTTGAGCTTCATCCCGAGGCGGCGAAACAGAAATGGCTGTTTCCTTCGATCGGCGAGAGCGGCCATCTGACCCGCCAGGTCTTCGCGCGGGAGTTGAAATTCCTGGCCGTCGCCGCCGGCGTCTCGCCCCAGCGCGTCAGCCCGCATGTCCTGCGCCACGCCTTCGCCAGCCACCTGCTGCAAAACGGCGCCGATCTGCGCATCGTCCAGGAATTGCTGGGACACGCCGATATCGCGACGACGCAGATCTATACCCATGTGCTGGACGAGCGCCTGAAAGCCATGGTGCGCGACCTTCATCCGCTCAACGACGAGGAGTGAATGGGGCGCTCGGCGGCTCACGCTTTCCGGCTGTTTTTGCGCTCCAGCAAAAAAACCGCCTGTTCGCCGAACAGGTTCCACGCCCACCATGGCGCGTTGACCCGGATCTGCGCGCCGGCGCTGTTCATCGCCACGGCGCGGACGATGCGCGCGTCCGCCAGTTCGACCAGCTGGACGAAATCGCGAATGGTGCAGAAGTGGATATTCGGCGTCTCGTACCAGGGGTAGGACAGGTTTTCGGTGATCGGCATGCGGCCCCGCACGCCCAATTGCCAGCGGACGCGCCAATGGCCGAAATTGGGGAAGGAGACGATGGCGCGCTTGCCGATGCGCATCATCTGCTCCAGCACCTTGCGCGGGTTGCGGGTGGCCTGGAGCGTCTGCGACAGGATGACGTAATCGAATCCGTTGTCGGGATAATCGGCCAGATCGACGTCGGCGTCGCCCTGGATGACCGAAAGGCCCTTGGCGACGCAATCGTTGACGCCTTTCTGGGAAATCTCGACGCCGCGCGCGTCCACATTCCTGGTCTCGGACAGAATCCGCAGCAATGCGCCGTCGCCGCAGCCGACGTCGAGCACCCGGGCGCCATTCTCGACCATGCCGGCCACGAGCAGGAGATCGATGCGGGTCGTCTCGGTCCGGGTCACGGGCTGTCGCCCTCCGATGCGGCAAGGCCGCGCGCTTTCGCCGCGCCGCGCAGGAAGCCGCGCGTGGTGGCGAGGAAATCGGGCTCTTCCAGCAGGAAGGCGTCATGGCCCTTGTCGGTCTCGATCTCGACGAAGGAGACCGGCGCGCCGCCGGCGTTGAGGGCGTGGACGATGGCCCGCGATTCGGCGGTGGTGTAGAGCCAGTCCGAGGTGAAGGAGACGACGCAGAATCGGGTCCGCGAGTCCCGGAAGGCGCGGGCGAGCGAGCCGCCGTAGTCCTGCGCCAGGTCGAAATAATCGCAGGCGCGGGTGACATAGAGATAGGAATTGGCGTCGAAACGGTCGACGAAGGTCGAGCCCTGATGGCGCAGATAATTTTCGACCTGGAAGTCGGCGTCGAAGGAAAAGGTCGGCTCGGCGCGGTCCTGCAATTTGCGGCCGAATTTGCGTTGCAGGGCCTCGTCGGAAAGATAGGTGATATGGGCCGCCATGCGGGCCACCGCGAGGCCCTTGACCGGGCGCACGCCCTCGTCGCGGTAACGGCCGCCGCGCCAGTCCGGGTCGGCCATGATCGCCTGGCGCCCGACCTCATGGAAGGCGATGTTCTGCGAGGAATGCCGCGCGGCGGTGGCGATCGGCATGGCCGAAAACACCCGCTCGGGATAAAGGGCGGCCCATTGCAGCACCTGCATGCCGCCCATCGAGCCGCCGGCCACGCAGAAAAGCGTGTCGATGCCGAGACGGTCGATCAGCATGGCCTGGGCGCGGACCATGTCGGCGATGGTGACCATGGGGAGGGCGAGGCCATAGGCGCGGCCGGTCGCCGGATTGACCGAGGCCGGTCCGGTGGTGCCCATGCAGCCGCCGAGCACATTGGAGCAGATGATGAAATATTTGTCGGTGTCGAAGGGCTTTCCGGGCCCGACCAGCGCCGACCACCAGCCGGGCTTGCCGGTCAATGGGTGGCGGTTGGCGACATGCTGGTCGCCGGTCAGCGCATGGCAGAGGAGGATGGCGTTGGATTTGTCGGCGTTCAGTTCGCCATAGGTCTGGTAGGCGATGGAGAAGGGCTTGAGCGACACGCCGACGGTCATGGCGAGCGCCTGGGCTCCGTCGAACACGGCGATCTGGCTATGGGGCTGCGCGGCTTCGGCCAGACTGGGATGGGGCTCGGGAGACGTGTCGTTCACGGGCGCTTGTTCGATTTTCCGAACGGATCGTTTGTTATATAGGAGCGTCTTTCCGGCCAAGTCAAGGAAAGGCGGCGCGGCGTTTGCTTGCGCGCGCGCGCCGTTTATAGAAGAGGCCAGCCCACCGGCGCCGCTTCGCCCTTGAGATGATGATCGAGCCCATGACCAAACCCTCCGCTCTGGAATCCCTGGCCGAACTGCGCGCGGAAATCGATCGGATCGACGGCGAAATGCACGATCTTCTGATCGAGAGAGGGGGGATCATCGACCGGTTGATCGCGGTCAAGGCGCGCCAGGGCGGCGGCTCCGCGTTCCGGCCGGGCCGCGAGGCGGACATGATGCGGGTCATCGCGGCGCGCCATCGCGGCCGCCTGCCGCTCGACACGGTCGAGAGCATCTGGCGGGTGATCATTTCGACCTTCACGTTCGTCCAGTCGCCCTATGCCGTTCACGCCGACATGTCGGGCGGCGACGCGGCGATGCGCGATTCGGCGCGGTTCCATTTCGGCTTCACCGTGCCGCTGGTCAGCCATGCGAGCCCGCAGGAGACGGTCGCGGCGGTCGCGGCCTCCGGGCAGGCGGACGGCGGCGGCGATCTCGGCATGTTGCGCGCCAGTTGGCGCAGGGGCGAGGCGCGATGGTGGGAAAGCCTCGCCGGCGAGGGCGCGCCCAAGATCATCGCCCGCCTTCCTTTCGTCGAACGGCCGGACCATCCCGCCGGGATGCCGGTCTTCATCATTTCCAACCCGCTGGCCGAGGCGGCGGCGCGCGATGTCGCGCTGTTTTCCGCGCAGTGGAGCGGCGAAGGGCCGGACGATCCGGCTTTGCAAGCCCTGGGGTGCGAATGTCTCGGGCGCGACGCGGCGTCAGGGCGCGTTTCCCTGCTGGCTTCGGCGCCGGGAGACTGGGATGAGGCGCGGTTCCGCGCCGCCTTCGCGCAGGCGCCCCACAATGTGGCCTGGTTGGGCAGCCACGCGGAACGTTTCTCCTTGGCCTGAGGCCATGGCGTTTCCGCGGATTGCTGGATCAGTAAAGCGGCTGAAGTTTTTGCCGCAGGCGGAACGGGCCGATGAAGACCTCGCCATTGGCGAGAGTCAGGGGCAGGCGAAGCGCATTCGCCTCGCCCTTGGCGCCCGCGCCCTGTCCAAGCAGGGCGCCGAGCAGGTTTTGCGTCTGAACGGAGGAGGACGGGACGCCGAAGCGCACGAGCAGCGCGCCGGCGCCCTGCGCGGCGAGGTTCAGGCGCCCGGAAGCGCGATGGGCGTCATCGATCGACAGAGCGCCGTCGAGCCGCAATGACACGTCGCCGGCCTGCCATTCCATCTTCTGGATGGTGAGGGAGCCGGGCTTCCTGCGCCAGTCGTCGAGCGCGGCGCGCCAGTCCTCGCCGAGGCGCGGCGCCGGCGCAATGTCCCCGGAGGCCGCGAAGCGGCCGGCGCCCGTGCTGTTCAACAGGGCTTGCAGGGCCGGCGCGGTGACCCCGTCGCCGGACAGGTCATAATGCAGGGACGCAGGGGCGTTCGGATCGCCCAAAGGGCTGGCGGAAGCCGTCAGCGTCTGGATATTCACCGCGACGCCGGCCGCGGGCGATTCGGGCCGCCAATCGAAGGCGGTCGCATCGAGCCGCACCTGCTGCAAGCCGGAAAACCCCCAGACGGCGTCGAGCGTCATGCCGTCGTGACGGATCTTGGCGAAAGGCGAACCGTCCGCCTTGCGGATCACGATCGGGCTCGAAAGCGTGAGGACGAGATGGTTGGGCGAGAACAGGCTGGCGACGCCCTGCGCGTCCTCGATCCCCACATAGAACAGGGCGCCGCCGACACGCAGGGGCGCGGTCAGTTCGTGGCAGCCCAGCTTGAGGCGAAACGGGAAGCCGGTGGTGTCGCTGCTGTCGCAGAGGTCGGCAAGCGGCTTTCCGCCGACCAGGGGCTGGTTCACGTAATAGCCAAGGCGGTTGGCGGCGTAGAACCAGAATTCGCCGACGCCCAGGCAGAGCAGGACGATCAAAATGACGACGACGGAGCGGCGCGTGAGGGCCATGCGAAAATTCCCGATTTCGCGCCGAAAAAGGGCCGGCGAATCGGCGGCATCCTAAAGCAAAAGTCGGCATGTACGAATTCCGCACGAATTGTTGCGGAATTCGTCGTCCATTGGGGCGAAGATCCGCCCGCGATCTCAGGATTTTCGCGCCGTGACGTTTCCGCGGATGGCGTGGCGATTTTGTGGAAACGCCTCAGACCGGGCGGCCCGCGAAAAAAGTCATGCGGCGAGCCGCCGCGCGGGCTCCATGTCGCGCAGGACGCTCGCGCGGGCCTCTGGCGTTTCCGCCAGCAGATGGACGTGCCATTCGCAGGCGCCGCAGGCCCGCGCCCGCGCCGTCCAGAAGGCGAAATCGTCATCATCCGGGTTGGCTGCGAAAACGAAGGCGATCCGGCTTTCAGCGGCGTCGCGCCGAACGGCGGCGACCACGGCGCGGCTCCGGTCGAAAACCGGCGGCGCGCCGACGGCATAGACCGAGCAGATATAGCGCCGTCCCGAGGCCCCGAGCCAGTTATGGAACAATTTTTCCAGTCCGGTGCGCGACAGGCTGGCCAGAGGGCGGTTGTCGCGGCGGTTGGCGGCAAGCGGAAAGGAAAAATGGCCCATGATCCGACCTCAGTTCCGGAACGTCATGCAAACAAAATAAGAACAAATGAAGATCGATGTCAAGAGGTCGCCGGCGCGGCCTGTTCCTTTTTGGCGAGATTGGCCGCAAGGCCGGGGTCGGCGGCCAAGGCTTCGGCGATCAGCCGGTCGGAGGCGGTCTCGATGCGCTCCTGAAGGATGCGCGCGAATTCCGCCATCGGCAGGTCGGCCGGGATCACGGGCAGGAACTCGATCACCGTGGTTCCCGGACGGCGCAGCAAAGTGCGGCGCGGCCAGAACAGGCCGGAATTGAGCGCCACCGGCACGCAGGGCGCATGGGCGGCGGCGTAGAGATGGTTGACGCCGTTCTTGTAGCGCGGCGGCGCGCCCGCCGGGCGGCGCGTGCCTTCGGGAAAGATGAAAATGGCGCGGCCTTCCGCGATCGCCTGCCCCGCGAGCGTGATGAGACGGCTCAAGGCGGTCGTACGATTGGCGCGGTTGATGGCGATCTGATCGCTGAACACAAGATATTGCCCGAAAAGCGGGATGAAGGTCAGTTCGCGCTTGAGAATATAGGTGAAATCCTTGACCTGGGTGACGAGCGCGAGCGTCTCCAGGACCGACTGGTGCTTGGAGGCGATGATGCAGCCCTGCTGCTGGATATTTTCGACGCCGCGAAACACGACCTTCACGCCGCAGATCAGTTCGAGCAGCCACAGGCTGGCGCGGGCCCAGGCGCGCGCCAGCTCCAAAATCGCCTTGCGGCCGAACCACATGGTCGGCAGGCCGCCGATCGCGAAAACCGCCGTGCACAGATAGAAGGCGATGTTGAAGAGCAGGGAGCGCAGGAAAATCATGGCGCTCCTTGTGCCGGAGGCGCGGCAAAAAGAAAAGCCCTTCGCAAAGGGGTCAATTCGGCGCCACGAAAAAAGAGCGCAAAGCGCGGAAGACGATGGCGCGCGACATCAGGCCGGCGATCAGCGCCGCCCCCAGCGAGATCGCCACAATGACGCCGAGCCCGGTCCAGCCGAGCGAGAAGGAGCCGAACAAGGCTTCCGCCTGTTCGCCGCCGGCGCTCGCCATCCAATGCCGCGACAGCAAGCCGAGCAGCAGGAAGATCGCGATCGCCGCCCCGCCGCCGGCCGCCCCGCCGCGCAGGCCAAGCCGCAGGAAATGGAACTGGAACTGCCGGGCGATGAAGCCGTCGGCGGCGCCGACGAAATGAAGAGCCTCGATGATCTCGCGATTGCCCGCCATCGCCCCGCGCGTGGCGAAGCCGACGGCAAGCGCCATGGCGGTCAACACCAGAAAGGTGATCGCCGCGGCCCCGCCGACCACGACTTGCGCCATTGTCCCCAGCCGCTCCATCCAGGCGCCGTGATCGTCGAGGATCGCATTGGGCAGGGCGGCGTCGAGCGCGGCGCGCAGTCCCGCGGCGTCGAGCGGCTTGTTCGGGTCGCGCCGGACCACGATCAGGCGCGGGACCGGCAGTTGGCCGAGGTCGAGCCCGGCGCCGAGCCAGGGCGCGAGCAGATCCTCCGATTCCTTCCGGGTGAAGGGGCGCGCCATGGCGACGCTGGGGAAGGCGGCGGCGATTTTCGTCGCCTTCGCCACGTCGGTTTCGATGTCGCGGTTGGGGCGCGGCAGAAGCTGGATCGTCATTTCCAGCCCGACGGCGCCGCGCCATTCGTGCGAGGCGTCGGCGAGCACGATGGCGAAGCCGGCGGTCAGGGCGGCAAGGAAGGTCATGATGGCGATGACGATCGCCAGCGTCTTTCCGGCCACGGTTTCGGCGGGCACCAGCGGGGTCTGGCTCCAGGCGTCGCTGAGGTCGACCGTTTCGATCGGCGCGCGTGTCTGTGCTGGATCGGAGG
This sequence comes from uncultured Pseudomonadota bacterium, assembly GCA_963727035.1. Taxonomy (GTDB): domain Bacteria; phylum Pseudomonadota; class Alphaproteobacteria; order Rhizobiales; family Beijerinckiaceae; genus Rhodoblastus. The sequence continues at coordinate 85,154 of CAVSEY010000030.1, forward strand.
AGAAGGTCATCCGGCGCTCATTCGTAGATATGCAGGCGGCCGTCGCCGAGCACCAGCCGCCGCGCGCCGTCGAACTGGTCCATCAGCGCAAGGTCGTGGGTGGCGATGACGACCGACGTGCCCGATTTGTGCAGTTCCAGAAACAGCCGCATCAGCCGGCGCGCCAGCGAGGGATCGACATTGCCGGTCGGCTCGTCGGCCAGCAGCAGTTGCGGACGCATGATCAAGGCGCGGGCGATCGCCGCGCGCTGCTTTTCGCCGCCCGAAAGCACCGGTGGAAAGACATGCATCCGGTCGCCGAGGCCGACCCAGCCCAGAAGCTCCATGACTTCGGCGCGATAGCTCGCCTCCTCGCGCTCCTGCACGCGCAAGGGCAGGGCGACGTTCTGATAGGTGGTCAGATGGTCGAGCAGCCGGAAATCCTGGAAAACCACGCCGACCTTGCGGCGCAAGGCGGTGATCTCCGCCTTGCCGAGCGCTTGCGAATCCTTGCCGAACAGGGTGATGAGGCCGCGCGTCGGCGGCATGGCGAGCAGGATCAGCCGCAGCAGGGTGGTCTTGCCGGCGCCCGACGGGCCGGTGAGGAACTGGAACGAGCGCGGCTGGATGTCGAAACTGATGTCGCGAAGGATTTCCGCGCCCATGCCATATCGCAAGCCGACATTTTCGAACCGGACCAAAGAACGCTCCCTTTCCGATCCCACCCTGGATCAGGCGCAAGCGGCGCGCGGAAAGAAGCGAATCGCTCGCCCTTAACCCCGCTTTAACTATAGCGGCATGATTTTGAATTGCGATCAACCGCGCCGTCTCGTCCCCAGCCAGGGCGTCCTCATGCCTTCAGCCTCCTCATTTTTGCCCATCGAGGATCGAACCTTCGATTTTGCGCTTCGCCGGCGCGAGGCCGGGAGCCTTGGCGCAGAGGCCTCGGGCCGCCGCGCCCAAGCTTTTCCGCGCGCCGCCGCCGCGCAAGCCGCCATCGCGTCGCCAAGCCGTGCGCCAAGCCGCCAGCCACGCCCCCAACCACGCCCCCAGTCAAGACGGGCGCCATGGCCGCTGGCGTGGATTTTCGCCGGCTTCGGCGCCTGGGCGCTGCTCGTCGGCGCCCGCGCGCAGATCGCGCGCCTGGCGCCCGCGGCGGCGCCGCTCTATGCCGCGCTCGGCCTCGATGTGAACCTCGCTCGCATGGGCCTGGGCCCTGTGTCCTCGCGGCTTGATTACGAAGACGGCCGTCAGATCCTGATCGTCGAGGGCGAGATCCGAAATCTCGCCTCTTCGCCGCGCGCCGCGCCGCGCATGAGGCTCTCGGTGCTCGACGCGGGAGGCCGGGAAATCTACCACTGGATCGCCGCGCCGCCCAAGGCGCGGCTGGCGGCGGGCGAAGCGGCGGAATTCCGCGCCCGGCTCGCCGCGCCGCCGAAGGAAGGCCAGCAGGTGCGGGTGCGGTTCGCCGGAGCGGCGGAGTCCCCGGCCGCGCCGTGGTGAGCGGCCAGACGGCGACGGTCCTGTTCGACGAGGCGTCGCTTGCCGCCCGCATCGAGCATATGGCGCGGGAAATCGCGGGCGCGGACCCGAAAAACCTGATCGCGATCCCGATCATGACCGGCGCCTTCGTCTTCGCCGCCGACCTGCTTCGCGCCCTTCATCGCGCCGGCCTCGCGCCGGAAGTCGATTTTCTTCAGGTCGCAAGCTATGGCGCGGGAACGAAATCCTCGGGCAAGATGGAGTTGATGCGCGAGCTTCGGGCGCGGGTCGAGGACCGCGACGTCCTGCTGATCGACGATATACTGGAGACCGGGCGGACGCTTGCCTTCGCGCAAAAGCAGCTGATCGAGCGCGGCGCACGGCGGGTGATGATCGCGGCGCTGCTGGAAAAGCCGCACAGGAAGGAAATCGAGGTTCACGCCGATTTCGTCGGCTTTTCCTGCGCGGACCGCTTCGTCGTCGGCTATGGCATGGACCATGCCGGCTTTTACCGGCAACTGCCTTTTGTCGGAACGCTCGACGGCGTCTGATCAGGCGAAGGGATAAAGGGCTTCGATCCGATAGGGTCCGCCGCCGATCGAATCGCGTGAGGAATAAAGCACGAAATGTTGCGCCTCGAAGGCCAGCGCAAGCGGAAAAGCCCGCTCCGCGAGCCAGGCGCCGACGGCGCCGGCGGAGACGCCGCGCAGCCGCGCCAGGGTGACATGGGGCGCGAATTTTCGCGTCTCGGGCGCAAGGCCGTTGCGGCGGGCCATTGTTTCGTGGGCGCTCTGGAGCCGCGTCAGCAGCGGGTCGGATTTCACCCGCGCGAAAAGCGCGCGCGGCGAGCGGCCGCCGAACACGCCGATTTCGTCGAACGCCAGTCGCAAGGGCGCGCCGCCGGAAAAGGCCTCGGTTTCGGCGAGGTCGGCGGCGAGGGCCTGCGCGACGCGCGCGTCGATATCGCCGAAAAAGCGCAAAGTGACGTGATATTCCTGCGGCTCGATCCAGCGCGCGCCATGCAGTCCGCCGCGGAAAAAGGCGAGCTGGCCCGCGATATCCGGCGGGATTTCGAAAGCGGAGAATAGTCTGGGCAAAAGCGGTCCGATCAGTTTTTCTTGATGCCGTCGAGCCAGGCGACGATTGGCGGGAGAATGCCCGCGACCATCACATCCACGCCCTTGGGGTTGGGATGCAGGCCGTCAGGCAGTTGCAGGTCGGGATGGCCGGCGACGCCTTCGAGAAAGAAGGGATAGAGCGGCGCGTCATATTTTTGCGCCAGCGCCCTGTAGAGCGGTTCGAACCGGTCGGCGTAAGGGCCGCCGAGATTGGGCGCCGCGCGCATGCCCGCGATCAGGAAGGGAATCTTGCGCTCCCGCAGCCGCGCCAGAATGGCGTCGATATTCTTTTCGGTCTGGTCCGGGTCGAGGCCGCGCAGCATGTCATTGGCGCCGATCTCGACGATTGCGGCGTCGGCGCCGTCCCCGAGCGTCCAGTCGAGCCGCGCCAGCAGGCCGGCGGAGGTGTCGCCGGAGACGCCGCCATTGACGATTTCGACGTCGAAGCCCCTGGCCTTCAGCGCCGCCTGGAGCCGGACCGGAAAGGCCGCGTCGGCGGCAAGGCCATAGCCGGCGGTCAGGCTGTCGCCAAGGGCCACGATCCGCAAGGGCCGCGCGCTCGCCGCTTCGCTCAGGGCGAAAAGCAGCGCCAGCGCCGCGAAATAAATTTGGCGAAAGGAGAAGCGGCGCCTATATGGCGCCATGCCGGCCGAGCCTGCCGGCGTGAAGGAACGGGTCGTCATCGTGGCCTCTGTCGAAAGATTCTGCATGTTCGATCCCGCCATAAGACTGGAAAATGTCAATCTCGCATTGGGCGGCGGCGAAGCCAGGACGGAAATCCTGAAAAATATCGGCCTCGAAATCGGGCGCGGGGAGACGGTCGCTCTGCTCGGACCTTCGGGCTCGGGCAAATCGACCCTGCTGATGACCATGGCCGGGCTGGAGGCGCCCGATTCGGGCGCCGTCTGGGTCGCGGGGCGGCGCCTCGACCAGATGAGCGAGGACGAACTGGCGCGCTTTCGCGGCGCCCGTATCGGCGTGGTCTTTCAGGCCTTTCACCTGATCCAGACTTTGACGGCGCTCGAAAATGTCGCGATTCCGCTGGAGCTGGCCGGCGAAGCCGACGCTTTTGCGCGCGCGCGCGCCGCCCTGCGACAAGTGGGTCTTGAGGATCGCCTGAAACATTATCCGGCGCAGATGTCGGGCGGCGAGCAGCAGCGTGTGGCGCTGGCCCGGGCGCTGGTCGCCAATCCGTCGCTCCTGCTTGCCGACGAACCGACCGGCAATCTCGACCAGAGCGTGGGCGCGGAGATCATCGAACTGATTTTTGCGCTCAACCGCGCTCATGGCTCGACGCTGGTGCTGGTCACCCATGACGAAGCCCTGGCGCGCCGCTGCCATCGCATCGTCCGCCTGCGCAACGGGCGGATCGAAGCCGATACGGCTGCGGCCGCGGCGGATCGCCAACATGCCGGCGTCTGACCTGTCGCGCCGCCGCGGCGCCGCGCAATGGGCCCTGGCGCGTTTCGCTTTGCGCGATCTGCGCGGGGGCTTGCGCTTTTATGGCGTGTTCATCGCCGCTCTTGTCCTCGGCGTCATGGCCATCGTCGGCGTGGATGCGACGGCGCGCGCCTTCCGCGACGGGTTGGCCCAGCAAGGCGCGGTCCTGCTGGGCGGCGATCTCGCCTTCAGCCGCGCCTTCGGCGCGCCAAGCGAGCAACACAGGGCTTTTCTCGAACAACGCGGTCGCGTCAGCCAGATCGTCACGCTGCGCGCCATGGCCCGGCGCCAGAATGGGCCCGGCGACGCGCCCGTCTCCGCCCTGGTCGAGGTCAAGGCGGTCGATTCCGCTTATCCTTTGACCGGCGCCGTCAGGACCGAGCCGCCGCCGCCCCCGGGCCAGGAGTTTTTCGATGCGCTCGGGCAAAAGGACGGCGCCTTCGCGCTTTTCGCCGACCGGACGCTTGGGGCGCGGCTGAATGTGAAGATCGGCGACGCGCTCGAAATCGGCGCGGCGCGTTTTGTCCTTGCCGGCTTTCTGGCGAGCGAGCCGGATTCGGTCGGACTCATCGGCTTCGGCCCGCGCGTGATCGTCAGCGCCGCCGCGCTGAAAGCGACCGGATTGATCATGCCGGGCTCGGTGGCGCGGCTGTCCTTGCGTCTTGTTCTTCCGCCTGAAAAGGCGAGCGATTCGCAGGTGGCGGCGGTTCAAAAGGATTTTGTCGCGGCTTTTCCCGATTCCGGCTTCGAGATCCATAGCCGCGCCGAGCCCTCGCCCCAGCTTTCGCGCAACGTCGAACAATTCGCCCAGTTCCTGTCGCTGATCGGCCTGACGGTTCTGGTCTGCGGCGGGGTCGGGGTGGGCAATTCGATCCGCGGGCTGATCGACCGCAAGCGCAAGACCCTCGCCATTTTGAAGGCGCTCGGCGCGAGCGGCGCCGGCGCGGCGCGCTTCGTCCTGTATCAGGCATTGCTGGTCGCCGCCGCCAGTTCGCTGATCGGGGCCGGGCTTGGCCTCGCCCTGCCGGGGCTGCTCGCCAGAATTCCGGGCGTGGCGCTGCCTTTTCCGCTCGCGCAGCAGCTCGATTGGCGCGACGCCTTTTTTGGCGTGGTTTTCGGCCTGCTGACGGCGCTCGCTTTCGCCGCGGCGCCGCTGGAGCGCGCGCGCGCCCTGCCGGCGACGACGCTCTTGCGCGAGTCGGCCTTGCGCGAGACTGGCCCGCTCGGGTGGCGCGGCCGGCTTGTCGCGGCGCTTTCGGCCGCCGCTTTGTTCGGCTTCGCGCTGGTCGTCGGCGCCGACAAGCGCCTGACCGCCGAATTCGGCGCGGCCGTTCTGGCCAGTTTCGCTTTGCTCTATGGCGTGGCGCGGGCGATCATGGCCTTGGCCCGCCGCGCGCCCCGTTCGAGAAATCTGTCTCTGCGCCTCGCAATCGCCAATCTCCACCGGCCGGGCGCGTTGACGCCGTCCTTCCTGATTTCGCTCGGTCTTGGCGTGACCCTGCTGACGGCGCTGGTCGGGGTCGAGCGCAACCTGCGCGCCGAAATCGGCAGTTCGCTCCCCAAGGAGGCGCCGAGCTTTTTCTTCTTCGACATTCAGGCGGCGCAGGCCGCCGCTTTCGAGGCTTTTCTGCGCAAGGAGGCGCCCGACGGAAACGTGGCCGTCGCGCCCATGCTGCGCGGGCGCATTGTCGAGGTGAACGGGGTCGCCGCCGAACAGGTCAAGGCCGGCGACAAGGCGCGCTGGGCGCTGGAGGGCGACCGGGGGATTACCTTTTCCGATCGCATGCCCGACGGGTCGCGCCTTGTCGCGGGGAAATGGTGGCCGCAAAATTATTCCGGGCCGCCGCTGGTCTCGATGGAAAGCGGCGTCGCGCAGGGCCTTGGCGTCAAGATCGGCGACACGATCACGGTCAATGTGCTCGGCCGGACCCTGACGGCGCGCATCGCCAGCCTGCGCAAGGTCAACTGGCGCAGCTTCAACATCAATTTCGTGATGGTCTTTTCGCCCAACGCCTTCGCCGGGGCGCCTTTTGCGCGCCTGATGACCCTGAGCCTGCCCGAGCGCCCCGATCGAGCGCGCGAAGCGGCGCTGCTCGCCGACGCCGCGAAAGATTTTCCCTCGGTCGCCAGCGTGTCGCTGCGCGAGACTTTGGCGACGGTCGACGGCGTGCTGGCAAAATTGTCGGTCGCGATCCAATCGGCGGCCTCGCTCGCCTTCGTGGTTTCGGCGCTGGTTCTGGCGGGGGCGCTGGCGGCGGGGCGGCGGGCGCGGATTTACGAGGCCGTCGTGCTGAAGGTCCTGGGCGCGACGCGCGGCCGGCTGCTTGGCGCGCTGGCGCTGGAATTCGCTCTGCTCGGCTTGGCGACGGCAGGCTTCGGCGTGGCGGCGGGCTCGCTGGTCGCGGCGCTCGTCGCGCGCCAGTTGCTCGATCTCGGCTTCCATTTTTTCCCGGCGCAGGCTTTTGGCGTCGCGCTCGGCGCGATTGGCTTCGCCCTGGTCATCGGGCTCGTTGGAACCTGGCGGGTTCTGGGCGAAAAGCCCGCGCGGCGGCTGCGCGAAGAATGACCAAAATGTAATGTGAAGCATGGTCCCGGGTGAGCCCCGCCGCCTTGTCTTTTCATGGCTTCGCCGTCATATTCTGAAAAGCCGCGCCGCCCGCGGATCGTCCGGGGCGATTTCTTTCTGTGGCAGTCGTGAGGAATCAATGTCCAACTTTGACCGCAACGCCGCTCCCTGGAGCCGGGGCTATACCCGGACGGGCGCCGATGTAGATCAAGGTCTGCGGGCCTTCATGCTTGGCGTCTATAACCACATGTCGATCGGCCTGGCGCTGACCGGCCTGTTCGCGCTTGGCGCGTTCCAGCTGGCGGTTTCCGCCGTGCCGACGCAATATCATATCGGCTCGCACATCTATCTCACCGATATCGGCGCCGCGCTTTACATGAGCCCGCTGCGCTGGGTGGTGATGTTCGCGCCGCTCGCCTTCGTCCTGTTCTTCTCCTTCAAGATCAACAGCATGGCGGCCTCCTCGGCGCGCAACCTGTTCTACGCCTATGCGGCGGTGATGGGCGTGTCGATCTCGTCGATCCTGCTGATCTATACCGGCGCATCGGTCGCGCGGGCCTTTTTCATCACCGCGGCGACCTTCGGCGCGTTGAGCCTCTATGGCTACACCACCAAGCGCAGCCTGTCGGCGATGGGCTCGTTCATGATGATGGGCCTGTTCGGCCTGATCATCGCCAGCGTGGTGAATCTGTTCGTGCAGAGCTCGGCCTTCCAGTTCGGCCTGTCGATCCTGACGGTGGTGATCTTCGCCGGCCTGACCGCCTATGACACCCAGGCGATCAAGTCGATGTATCTCGAATCCGACGGCTACGAGGTCGCGACCAAGAAGTCGGTCAATGGCGCGCTGATGCTCTATCTCGACTTCATCAACATCTTCATGTCGCTGGTGCAGCTGACTGGCCAGCGCAACGACTGAAGCGCATTCGCTCCACGAAAAACCCCGCGCAAGCGGGGTTTTTTGTTGGTCGTTCGGGATCGATGCGGACTACCCCGATCCTCGGACCGTCCTATTGTCGCCCGGCGAGTCCCGCGCTCACACATCCAAATTCGCCACGTTCAGCGCATTGTCCTGAATGAACTCGCGCCGTGGTTCGACCACGTCGCCCATCAGCTTGACAAAAAGGTCCTCGGCCTCGTCGCCTTCCTTGATCCTGACCTGCAACAGCGAGCGGGCGTTGCGGTCGAGCGTGGTTTCCCAGAGCTGCTCCGGGTTCATCTCGCCCAGGCCTTTGTAGCGCTGCTGGGTGACGCCCTTGCCGCCGGCGGCGAGAATGGCGTCGAGCAGCGAGCTCGGGCCGATGACCCGGCTTTCCTCGCTCTTGCGCAGCAGCAGGGCGGGCGCGCTATAGACCTGATGCAGATTGGCGGCGCGCTCGTCGAGCCGGCGCGCTTCCGCCGAGGCGAGCAGGCCGGCGTCGAGCATGACCGCCTGTTTCACCCCGCGCAAAGTGCGGGTCAGGACGAAGCCGCCGTTTTCGACCCGCCCTTCCCAGCCGCGTTCGATGTCGTCGGCGAGCGCGTCGAGCCGCGCCGCGATCTCCTGGGCGCGCGTGGCGGCTTCCGCCTCGCCGAGCGTCGAGACCGGCTTGAGCGCGCCGACGATGGCCGCCTGTTCGACCACGCAGCGATTATAGCGGTTGTGCAACTGGGCGAGAACATTGCGCACCAGCCGCGCTTCCTCGACCAGGGCGCGCAGATCGTCGCCGGCGCGCTCCTCGCCGCTCACCAGCCGCAGCACCGCGCCGTCGACGCCATTTTCGATCAGATAATCGTCCATCGCCTTCTCGTCCTTGAGATATTGCTCGGAGGAGCCGCGCTTGACCTTAAACAGCGGCGGCTGGGCGATGTAGAGATAGCCGCTGTCGATCAGCGGCCGCATCTGGCGATAGAAGAAGGTGAGCAGCAGGGTGCGGATATGGGAGCCGTCGACGTCCGCGTCGGTCATCACGATGATCTTGTGATAGCGCAGCTTGTCGAGATTGAACTCGTCATGGCCGATGCCGGCGCCGAGCGCGGTGATCAGCGTGCCGATCTGCTCGCTCGACAGCATCTTGTCGAAGCGCGCGCGCTCGACATTGAGAATTTTTCCGCGCAACGGAAGAACGGCCTGATATTCCCTCGCGCGGCCCTGTTTGGCGGAGCCGCCCGCCGAATCGCCCTCGACGATGAAAAGCTCGGCCTTGGCCGGGTCGCGCTCCTGGCAATCGGCGAGTTTGCCCGGCAGATTGGCGATATCGAGCGCGCCCTTGCGGCGGGTCAGTTCACGCGCCTTGCGCGCCGCCTCGCGCGCCGAGGCCGCCTCGACCACCTTGCCGACCACGGTCTTGGCCTCGCCGGGATTTTCCTCCAGCCACTGGCCCAAAAATTCGTTGACGACGCCTTCGACCACCGGCCGCACTTCGGAGGACACCAGCTTGTCCTTGGTCTGCGACGAGAATTTGGGGTCCGGCACTTTCACCGAAACGACGCAGGTCAGGCCTTCGCGGCAATCTTCGCCGGACAGATCGACCTTTTCCTTCTTGGTCAGGCCCGATTTTTCGGCATAGGAGGTGACCTGGCGGGTCAGCGCGGCGCGAAAGCCGGCGAGATGGGCGCCGCCGTCGCGCTGCGGGATGTTGTTGGTGAAGACCAGCACATTCTCGTGATAGGAATCGTTCCACCACAGCGCGACTTCGACGGTGATGCCGTCGCGCTCGCCGCGGATCTGCACCGGCTTGCCGATCAGCGGGCTCTTGGCGCGGTCGAGATAGCGCACGAAGGCTACCAGCCCGCCCTCGTAAAACAGATCTTCGGTCCTGATTTCGGCGTGGCGGGCGTCGGTCAGGACGATGTGGACGCCGGAATTGAGGAAGGCGAGTTCGCGCAGCCGGTGCTCGATGGTCGCATAATCGAATTCGGTGTGGGAAAAAGTTTCCAGGCTCGGCAGGAAAGTCACCGAGGTGCCGCGTTTGGGCTTGCCGTCGATCGTCGGCGCGCTGCCGACCACTTTCAGCGGGGCGACGACCTCGCCATGGGCGAAATGGACTTCATGCTCCAGCCCGTCGCGCCAGATGCGCAGGTCGAGCGTCGAGGACAGGGCGTTGACGACGGAAACGCCGACGCCGTGGAGGCCGCCGGAAACCTTGTAGGAATTCTGGTCGAATTTTCCGCCCGCGTGGAGCTGGGTCATGATGACCTCGGCCGCCGAGACGCCTTCCTCGGGGTGGAGGCCGGTCGGGACGCCGCGCCCGTTGTCGGTGACGGTGCAGGAGCCGTCGGCGTTGAGCGTCACCGTGACGAGGGTGGCGTGGCCGGCGAGCGCCTCGTCGATGGCGTTGTCCACCACCTCATAGACCATGTGATGCAGGCCGGAGCCGTCGTCGGTGTCGCCGATATACATGCCGGGACGCTTGCGCACCGCGTCCAGTCCCCGCAAAACCTTGATCGATCCGGCCCCATATTCCTCGTTGTCCGGCTCCGGCGCGGTATCCTTGGCGGCAGTCAAAGCGATGGTCCCTCGATCGATCGTGGCGCGCGAAAATGATTCGCGCGCGCGACATCATAGCGGAAAATGTGGAGAAACGGCGGGAAAAGCCGGAGCCCGGCGCGCCTCAAAGCGTGCGCGGCGCCGGGCTGATGACGGAGGTCGCGCCGTGGTTGATCTGCACCACCGCGAGGGCGCGCTCGTTGCCGCCGTCGGCTCTGAAGCGGAACACGCCGTCGGCGCCGTTGAAGCCGGTCGGATTGGTCAGGACGTCGTCGCTATAGGCGCGCGGCCCTTGAGTGCGGGCGAGCGCGGCGGCGAGCGAAACCGAATCATAGGCCAGCGTCGCGACGCGGGCGGGATCGGAGCCGAATTTGGCGCGATAGCGCTGGGCGAAGGCGAGGAAGCCGGCGTTGTCCGGCGTGGCGAACCACGCGCCCTGCATGGCCGGCAGGCTGAGCACGCGGGGGTCGTTCCACAGGCCGGTGCCAAGGATCTGGACCTTGCGGGAATCGACGCCGCCTGCGGTCAGCGCCTGCGCCACCTCCGGCATGGCCGCCGCCTGTTCGGGAATGAACAGGCTGTCGATCTGGGCGCCGAGCGCCGCCACATTGGCGACGGAGGCTTTCACCGCGCCGGGCTTGTAGCGTTCGATGAGCGCGACGCGCAACCCGCGACGCGCGGCCGCCTGTTGCAGGGCGCCGGTCGCGACATTGGCGTAATCATTCTCCGGCGCGAGAACGGCGACGGATTGCTTGCCCTGGCCGGCCGCGTAATCGACGATCCGGTCGACATAGTCTTCGACCAGGAACGACAGGAGATAGACGCCGCGCGAGGCGATCGAAAGGTCGGTCGAAAAGGCGATGATCGGCTTGCCCGCGGGACGGGCGACCGCGGCCGCAGCGCGAACGTCGGCGGCGAACAGGGGGCCGAGGATCAGCGCCGCCCCTTCGCCGATCGCGGCCTGGGCGGCGTCGTGCGCGCCTTCCGGGGTCGAACGGTCGTCCTTGACGATCACGGTGATGTCGTTCGCGCCTGAATCCTGGATCGCCAGTTCGGCCGCGTTGCGCATCGACTGGCCGACGGCGCTCTGGCCCGAGCCCTGGGTGAGGGGCAGAATCAGCGCGACCTTGGTCGGGCCATTGCCGAAGGTCGCCGCGTCGGGCGCGGGAGCGGCGGGAGTCGGCGCGTTGGGGTGGTCGGACGGATTGAGGCCGGTGACCGAGCAGGCGGACAGGGTCGCCGCGCCGCCGAGCAAAGCCGCGCGCAGGAAGGAGCGCCGGCCGGCGGCGAAAGGAGTCTTAGCCATGTGCAATTCGTTCTCTCGCCCCACCGCCCGCGCCGGAGCGCCGCACAGGCGTTTCAGCCCGCAAAATCCTGGCTAATGTCTTAAGGCAAAGGCGCCGGTCCTGGCAACATCGCGCGCGCCCTGGCTCCTGCGCGCGGGCGGTCCCGCGGGCGGTCCAAAGTCTTGCGGAGGGGCGTGCGTTTCGCTATAACGCGTTCTATAAACAGAACAAAAGTAAGTTTTATCGAACGAAAGGCGCGCCAATGGCGCATGTGGCGCCTTCCTCCCCTCAAAATCCCGCCTCTTTCGTCGCCTTCGGCCTGCGCGCCGAGGCCGAGCCGATCGCGCCGGGCCTTCACGTCGTGGCCACGCCGATCGGCAATCTGCGCGACATCACCTTGCGCGCGCTGGCGACCCTTGCCGCCGCCGACGCGGTGGTCGCCGAGGACACCCGCGTCAGCCGCACGCTGCTCGCCCATTACGGCATAGCCACGCCGCTCGTCGCCTATCACGAGCATAACGCCGAGGCCATGCGCCCGGTCCTGTTGGCGCGGCTGAAGAAGGGCGAGAGGCTGGCGCTGATCTCCGACGCCGGCACGCCTCTGGTGTCCGATCCCGGCTTCAAGCTGGTCGGCGAGGCGCTGGCCGCCGGCGTGCCGGTGACGTCGGCGCCCGGCCCCTCGGCGGTGCTCGCAGGCCTCGTCGTCGCCGGCCTGCCGACCGACCGTTTCTTTTTCGAGGGCTTTTTGCCGGCCAAGAGCGGCGCCCGCCGCGCGCGGATCGCGGAACTCGCCGCCATTCCCGGCACCTTGGTGTTTTTTGAATCGCCGCGCCGCCTCGCCGAGACTCTCGGCGATCTTGCCGCCGTGCTGGGGCCGCGCGAGGCGGCGGTGGCGCGCGAATTGACCAAGCATTTCGAATCGGTGCGCCGTGGCGGCCTCGCGGCGCTGGCGGCGGATTACGAGCGCGAGGGGCCGCCCAAGGGCGAGATCGTCCTGCTGGTGGCGCCGCCCGGCGAAGACGCGCCGGCGCTCGACGGCGCCGCGCTCGACCAGAAAATCCGCGCCGCTCTGGAAAAATTCTCGCTCAAGGACGCTGCGAGCGTCGTCGCCGCCGCAACCGGCCAGCCGCGCCGCAAGGTCTATGCGCGGGCGCTGGAATTGTCCGGCGGGACCAAAGCCGAATGAGCCGGCGCGTCGCGGCGCGCGCCTTCGGCCTGCGCGCCGAGGCTCTGGCCGCCTTCTGGCTCCGGGTCAAATTCTTCCGCGTCCTGGAACGCAATTATGCCGCCGCCGGCGGCGAGATCGACCTGATCGCCCGGCGCGGCGGGCTGTTGGTCTTTGTCGAGGTCAAGGCGCGGCCGTCCCTCGAGGCGGCGCAGGTCGCGATCGGCGCGCGCAAGATCGCGCGGATTTCCCGCGCCGCCCGGGTCTGGGTCGCGGCCCATCCTTTCGCGGCCGCTTGCGCCCTGCGCGGGGACGCGGTGCTGGTCGCGCCGGGGCGCCTGCCCCGCCATGCGCCGGGGGCCTTCGAACTCGACCTTTTTGTCTGACTGCTTTTTTTCTCCCGGCTCTAGCCATTTCGGCTTTTTGCCTGTAAGAGACCCGCTCTCGAATTTTTCCGCGCGCTTTCGCGGCCGTCTCCGGCTAGCGGCGCGGCCGGACCGGAGTTTTGAAATGGCTGTTCCGAAAAGAAAAACCTCGCCGATGAAGCGCGGCTTCCGCCGCTCGGCCGACGCCCTCGCCGCCCCGACCTATGTCGAGGACAAGGACTCGGGCGAACTGCGCCGTCCGCACCACATCGACCTGAAGACCGGCATGTACAAGGGTCGTCAGGTTCTCAAGGTCAAGTCTCAGGAAGACTGAGCTTTCGGCTTTCCGCTGTTCAAGGGCCGGCCTCGCGCCGGCCTTTTTGTTTGGCTGCCGCTCGCTCCGGCATGCGCCTAAAGCTCGTGCGGCAGGGGCGTCATTCGTCGGGAAGCACATCCGGCACGAGCATCCGGCGCAGCGGGATCTGCTTGCGGAATTTCAGGTCGAGCCCGTCGTAATATTTCTCGATCAGACTGACGAACTCCACTCCGTCCACCAGTTTCAGATTGCCTTTGGTGCGGCCGAACTCGCGCGCGGCGGCGGTATAGCCGCCGGTGGTGATGAAAAGGCCGACGTCGCGGTCATGGACCATGGCGTAAAAGGCTTTCACCAGGTCCGGCCCGACCTTGCCGTCATGGGCCTTGACCTGGATTTTCAGGATCGGCGGCTCGATCCCCAGTTCGTCGCGATGGGCGATCACGTCGATCCCTTCGTCGCGCACGTTCCGGGTGGCGTGGGCGTTATAGCCCATGGCCCGGAACAGGTCGGCCACGAAAGGTTCGAGCGGAAAGCCCTTCAGATCGGTCTTGATCTTCTTGGAGATGAAATCTCGGGTGGTCTCGGCGATGTCGCGCGCCACGCGGACCTGGGTCTCGTCCTCGGTCAGGCTGGACGAACTGGCGGGGCCCGCGTTGGAGGGCGGCTCGAAGCGGCGGATGAATTCGCCCGCGAAGTTGCGCACTTCGAACAGGGTCAGCACCGAACCCAGTTCGTAAAGCGCGCCCTGCGAAAAGACGTCGCGGCTGAGCGAGGCCCGCCAGCGCACGCCCCGCCGGTGGGGGAAATCGGCATTGCCGGAGCGCGTCGTAGAAATAGGGCGTCGAGATTTCGCCCCACATCAAGGTGCGGTCGAGCTTGCGCGGATAGATCACGCGGTCGCCGATCTTCATTTCGTGGACGAAGCGGAACAACTGGCCGGCCTGGATCGGGACCGCGCCCGCCCTGGTTTCACTCTTGGCTCCGCGCCAGAATGTCCTTGAAGGCGGCGCGCTGGGCGGGCAGCGCGCTCAAATCCTCATTGGCGTCGCGGAAGCTGACCGCGATCTGCCCATTTTCGATGAACAGAGGGTCGGCCTCGCTGTCGCCGCCGGCGCGGACCGCCCAGACCCGAAAGTTCATCCCCGGTGACCCATGAAAACGGCCGGATCCACTCCGGCCGTCAGGTCAGTCTAGCTTGATCGGGAGCGTGCCGAAACCGACCGGCCGGTTGTATCGGCGTGGTCGCAAGCCGGTCGCCTTGGATCAGATCATATATTGGCCGCCGTTGACGCTGAGCGTCGAGCCGGTGACGAAGCCGGCGTCGTCGGAAACCAGGAACACGACCGCGCGGGCGATTTCTTCCGGCTCTCCGAGGCGTCCGACCGGAATATGCGGCAGGATCGCCTTTTCGACCACCGCGGGGTCGATCGCCTTGACCATTTCGGTGGCGATATAGCCGGGGCAGATGGCGTTGACCGTGACGCCGGCGCGCGCGCCTTCCTGGGCCAAAGACTTGACGAAGCCGATGTCGCCGGCCTTGGCGGCGGAATAATTGGCCTGACCCATCTGGCCCTTCTGGCCGTTGACCGAGGAAATGCAGACGACGCGGCCGAATTTGCGCGCGCGCATCCCCTCCCAAACCGGGCGCGTCATGTTGAACAAGGAGTTCAGATTGGTGTTGATGACCGCGTACCATTGCTCCTTGGTCATCTTGTGGAACATGCCGTCCTTGGTGATGCCGGCGTTGTTCACCAGGATTTCAACCGGGCCGAGATCGGCCTCGACCTTGGCGACGCCCGCCGCGCAGGCGTCGAAGTCGGACACGTCCCATTTATAGACATGGATGCCGGTCTCGGCATGGAAAGCCTTGGCGGCTTCGTCATTGCCGGCATAGGTCGCCGCGACATTGTAGCCGGCCGCCTTCAGGGCCCTGGAAATGGCCGCGCCGATGCCGCGCGTGCCGCCGGTGACGAGTGCGACTCGAGACATGTTTTTCCCCTTCGGTTTCTTTCTGGTGAGAAGAAAATGCGCCGGCCGTTTGACGGCCGGCGCTCATTTTTTAAAAAAAGGCTCAACGCTCGACGGCGAGGGCGATGCCCATGCCGCCGCCGATGCACAGGGTGGCGAGACCCTTCTTCGCGTCGCGCTTGATCATTTCATGCAGCAGGCTGACGAGCACCCGCCCGCCCGAGGCGCCGATCGGATGGCCGATCGCGATGGCGCCGCCATTGACGTTCACCTTGGCGACATCCCAGCCGAGTTCCTTGTTGACCGAGATCGCCTGGGCGGCGAAGGCCTCGTTGGCTTCGATCAGGTCGAGGTCCTGGATGTTCCAGCCGGCCTTGGCGAGCGCCTTGCGGCTGGACGGGATCGGGCCGGTGCCCATGATCGCCGGATCGACGCCGGCGGTCGCCCAGGAGGCGATGCGGGCGAGGGGGGTCAGGCCGCGCCTGGCGGCTTCGGCTGCGGTCATCAGCACCATGGCGGCGGCGCCGTCATTGATGCCCGAGGCGTTGCCGGCGGTCACCGTGCCTTCCTTGCTGAAAGCCGGGCGCAATTTGGCCAGCGCGTCATAGGTCACGCCGTCGCGGATGAATTCGTCGGTGTCGACGACAATGTCGCCCTTCCTGGTCTTGATCGTGTAAGGAACGATCTCGTCCTTGAAGCGGCCCGATTTTTTCGCGGCTTCCGCCTTGTTCTGCGAGGCGACGGCGAAATGGTCCTGCTCCTCGCGGGTGATCTGGTATTTGGTGGCGATGTTCTCCGCCGTCGCGCCCATGTGATAGCCGTGGAAGGCGTCGGTCAGGCCGTCCCTGAGCATGGTGTCGATCAGCTTCAATTCGCCCATTTTCACGCCGGAGCGCAGATAGGCCGCGTGCTGGGACTGCGACATGCTTTCCATGCCGCCCGCCACGATGACATTGGCGTCGCCGTTGACGATCTGCTGCAGGCCGAGCGCGACCGTGCGCAGGCCCGAACCGCAGAGCTGGTTGATGCCGAAAGCGGTTTTCTCGTCGGGGATCCCGGCGGCCCGAGCCGCCTGGCGGGCGGGATTCTGGCCCTCGCCGGCGGCGAGGATCTGGCCGAGGATGACCTCGTCGACATCGGCGGCGGGAACGGAGGCGCGCTCCAGCGCGGCCTTGACGGCGGCGGCGCCGAGCTCATGGGCCAGCACATTGGCGAAAACCCCGTTGAATGAGCCCACGGCAGTGCGCACGGCGGAAACGATCACGACATCGGTCGACATGGAAAAACCTCCGGAACTTGGCCAGCCGCTCCCTGGCGCGGCCCGCATGGCGCAGTCAAACTGGCGACATGGGCGCTAGTTTGACCATTTCGGCCTTGGGCAGGTCAAGGCGTCAGGCGGGTGGGACCATGGTCATTTGGTTGTAGATGGTGGGGAATTGGGGCTTGACCAAGAAGGCGCTTTGTCTTTGGGGTCGCCGGGGCTATCGTCTTGGCGCCTGGGGCGCGGGCGCGGGCGGGCGCCTTAAGGTTGGGCGGCGCGGCGGACGACACGCATGGGAACGAAAATGACGAACGAGAAGCAACCCGTCACCATCAAGAAATATGCCAACCGGCGTCTCTACAACACCGGCGCCAGCGCCTATGTGACGCTGGAAGACCTGGCCGAGATGGTGAAGATTGGCGAGGATTTCGTCGTTTTCGACGCCAAGAGCGGCGAAGACATCACCCGCTCCGTCCTTGGGCAGATCATTTTCGAGCAGGAAGGCAAGGCCGGGCAGAACCTGATGCCGATCCGGTTCCTGCGCCAGCTGATCCGCTTCTATGGCGACAGCATGCAGATGTTCGTGCCGAGCTATCTCGAGTTTTCGATCGAGCGGCTGACCAAGGACAGCCAGAAATTCCGCGATCAGTTCGAGGCGGCGATGAGCGCCAATCCGCTTGCCGGCCCGTCGCGCCAGATGTTCCAGTCGATGGAGGAGCAGGCGCGCAAGAACATGGCGGTGTTTCGCGAGGCGCTCGAAATGTTCTCGCCTTTCGGCGCGGCGGCGGTCGCGGAAGGCGCCAAGGCGGCGCGGGCGCCTGCCCAGCCGTCGGAAGAACTGGAAGAGATGCGGGCGCAACTCGCCGCGATGCAGAAGCGCATCGACGGGCTGGTCAAGAAAGATTGACACCAGTTCCGCATGCGGAATTTATATTCCGCCGGCGCGAAAATCCGCTCCCGATTTAAGTGATTTTCGCGTCGGGCGTTTTCGTGGATTGCGAAGCAATCTTGCGAAAGCCGCATGAAAGGGGGGACAGGCGCATTGTTCTGGCGTGCAATCGAATCCGAGCCGGTTCGGCTCTACCGGGCTCTGCGCGCCATGGCGCAGGAGAAGCTGTCGCAGGGCGTGACGACAGGCGCCGATACCCGCTACGTCGCTTTTTCGCGCGGCTGCGGCGGCGGCCCGAGCTTTGTCGTTCGCGAGGAGGAGGGCGACGGAAACTGTCGCGCTTACGCCATTCTCGCGACCTATGAGGCGAGCGGCGTCGAGGAGTCGAGCTTCCCTTCGCCGGCCGAGGCTCTGGCCTTCGTCGCGCGCGCAGTCGAGGCTCTGCGTCGCGGCTGAAATTCAGCCGTCGGCCGAGGGAGATCGGCTGGTCGGCAAGGTCGCCGCGGCGAAAAAGTCGCCCTGGAGGTAATCGACGCCCCAGTCGCGCAGCATGTCGGCGGTGTCCTTGTCCTCGACCCATTCGGCCACCACCGGTATGCCGACATGGCGGGCGAGGTCGATCAAGGTGCGCACGAAAAACCGGTCGTCTTCCGAGCGCGCCATGTTCTGCACGAAAGCGCCGTCGATCTTCACCATGTCGAAATCGAAGCGCCGCAGGTTCTTGAACGAGGTGTGGCCGGCGCCGAAGTCGTCCATGACGACCTTGGCCCCGAACTGCTTGAGGCCCGATACCGCCTTGATGGTCGCCTCGACGTCTTCGATGGCGCAGGTTTCGGTGAGTTCGATGGTCAGGCGGCTGGCAAGGCCGGGATCGGGCTCCAACA
The DNA here is from genome assembly GCA_963727035.1 of uncultured Pseudomonadota bacterium. GTDB lineage: Bacteria > Pseudomonadota > Alphaproteobacteria > Rhizobiales > Beijerinckiaceae > Rhodoblastus. Next base: position 103,339 of record CAVSEY010000030.1, read on the forward strand.
GGACGCGCAGGCGCGAAAAGAAATCCGGTTCGTGCAGGGTCTGGCCCGAAATATTCACCGCGATCCGCATCTCGGGATGTTCCGCGAGCTCTTTCAGCGCCAGTTCGAGCACGCGTTGATCGATCATCTGGATCAATCCCGACTTCTCCGCCGTCGGCAGGACGCTGGCCGGGGCGACCAGGGAGCCGTCGGGACGGCGCAGACGCATCAAGGCCTCGTGAAGCTCCACCTCGCCGGTCATGGCGCGCACCAGAGGCTGAAGCGCGATGAGGATTCGATCTTCGTTCAGCGCGGAGACGATTTCGTCGGATATTTTCAACGCCCGCATCCGCAAATCTTCGCGCGCCAGCGAAGGTTCATAGAGCACGAAACGCGGCGCGCCCGGCTGGCGGGCGAGATCCAGCGCCTCCTCGGCGTGCTGGAACAGAACATGCGCCGCCCGGCCGTTGCGTGGCGCCACGGCGGCGCCGATGCGCAATGAAACCGGAGCCGGCCCGGCGCTGGTCTCGAAAGGCGTCGTGGCTGCGGTTTCGATCAGCCGTTCGGCCACGGCGCTCAATTCTTCTGTGTCGGCATTGTGCACGATGAGCCCGAACTTGTTGCCGGCGTAGCGGGCGAGAAGGTCGCGCGCGCGGCAGTTGGCTCGCAGCAGCTTGGCGAGGCTGGCGATCACCTGGTCGGCGATATCGTAGCCATAGGTGCGGTTGAGCATGAACAGGTTGTCAACGCTCACCAGCAGAGCGCCGAAGGACTGCTTGTGCTTGGCCGCGGCGGCGAAGAAATGGGCGGTCTGCTCCAGCAGGCTCGCGCGGTTCAGCGCGCCGGTCAGCAGGTCGAAGCGGGACGTGAAGGCGAACTGCCGCTCTTTTCGGTAACGGTCGGTGATGACGCGGATCAGACCGTGAGCGTGCGCCGGGCGGCCATTCGGCCCGACGAACCAGCGTCCCGTGTCCTCGATCCAGACGGTCGCGTCGCGGGAGCCGACCGGAGGAATGATTCCATAGCAGACCTGGAATGGGACGCCCTTGCCCTCATCCACGGCGGTCGAGCGCGCGATCGTCTCGTAGGGCGAACCCTCGCTGTCGTGGGACAGGCATTCGGCATAGCCGCGCCCGGTCGAAAGAGCGCCGATGTTCTGGAAGCCGAACACAAATTCGACGTTCGGGCCCCATGTGATCTGGTCGGAGTCCAGATCCCAGTCGTAGACGATCTGCCCGATGGAATCGAGAATGGCGCGCGGGTCGGGCGTACTGCCGGGATCCTGGGCTCCATCCAGCGCGGTCGCCGCCGCCTTGCCGCTCTCCAGCGCGGGGGGCGTCAGCGCCATGCGCGCCGGGCGCGCGGACGACGCCAGTTCAACGGGCGGCGGGCCGGCGAACAGGCCGGCCGGTTCCTGGCGACGCTCGGTCGCCGGTTCGGAGTCGCGATCCCCCTGCACGGGGACTTTCCGTGGGGGAGCCGCGAAATAACGGAGTTGCACGGGCGCGTTTCCAACAACAACGGAATGTCAATTCCAGGGAATCTGTGTCCGAGCTGTTAATTCCGGGTTTACATTGCGATCAGAATCGATTTTTCCGCTCGCGCAGGATGGTGAAGGCCTCGACTGGATCCGCGCAATCCAGGCCCAGCGCCTTCTGCAGTTGCGGATTGGCGGCGCGCAGGAAGGGATTGGTCTCGCATTCCCTCGCGATGGTGGTCGGCAGCGTGAAAGCGCCGCGCGCGCGCAAGGCGGAGACTTCCTCGATTCGTTCGCGGAGCAGGGCGTTGTCCGGATCGACAATTATCGCGAATTTCGCATTGGCTTCGGTATATTCGTGGCCGCAATAGACCTGGGTTTCGCCGGGCAGATTGGCGAGCCGCATCACGGTCTCGTGCATCATCGGCATCGTCCCCTCCATCACCCGGCCGCAGCCGAGCGAGAACAAGGTGTCGCCGACGACCACCGCGTCATCGTCCTCGAAATAATAGGCGATATGCCCCAAAGTGTGGCCGGGGGTTTCCCATATCTGCGCGCCGCCGTCGCCGAGCCTGACGACATCCCCTTCGCCAACCGCGAGGTCGAGCGGCGGAAGACGGCGCTGGTCCTTGCGCGCACCCACCACACGCGCCTCGGGGAAGCGGGCCTTCAACTCGGCCACGGCGCCGATGTGATCGTGATGATGGTGGGTGATCCAGATGTCGGTCAGGGTCCAGCCTTTCTCGGCGAGCGCCTCCAAAATCGGCTCTGCCTCCGGCGCGTCGAGCGCTGCCGTGGCCCCGGAGGCCGCATCATGGGCGAGAAGGCCGAAATTGTCCGTCAGGCAAAGGAATTGGTGAAATTCGGCCGCCATATCGCGCTCCCGTTTCGATCCAATTCGCGGCTGCGCCGCGCGCCGCGCCATGGTTTCCTAGTTTGGCCGGCTCGCGCTTGCTTGCAAGGCGATTTTCGCCGATCTTGGCGCATGGCGCTCGATGTCACCGATTTGCGGAGCTTTTACGCCTCGCCGCTGGGCGAGACGGCGCGACGGTTCGTCGGCGCGATCCTTACCGGGCGCTGGGGTTCGGTCGCGGGCCTCTCGATTGCCGGCCTCGGCTACGCGACGCCTTATCTCGAAATGTTCGGCGAACACCCCTTGCGCCTGATCGCGATGATGCCTGCCGAGCAGGGCGTCGTGAATTGGCCTGCTTCGGGTCCCTCGTCCTCCACGCTCATCGACGATTCGATGCTGCCGCTGCCCGATTCCTGCATCGACCGCATGCTGCTGGCGCACGCCCTCGAAAACGCCGAACATCCGCGCGAGCTGCTTTCGGAGATCTGGCGGGTGCTCACGCCGGGCGGCCGGCTGATCGTCGTCGCGCCGAACCGCTCCGGTCTCTGGGCGCGGCTCGATACCACGCCTTTTGGCCACGGCCGTCCCTATTCTCGCGGCCAGTTGATGGATCTGATGCGAGAATCGCTGTTTTCGCCGATTTATTGGAGCGAGGCGCTCTATACGCCGCCGTTTCAGCGCGCGGGCTGGCTGAAATTCGCGCCGGCGGTCGAGCGGGTCAGCAGGAAATTGTCGCTGCCGGGCGCCGGCGTCATCGTGGTCGAGGCGACCAAGCAGCTCTATCGGCTGGTTGGCGCCCGACGTTCGCGGCGCGCCCTGCCGGAGCTCGCCCCGGCGCTTACGCCGGCGCTCACGCCGCGTCCGTTGGGGCTCGGGCCGCCGAGCGGCGCCGCGCGAGCCAGCAATGTGACGGGCGGATAGCTCCGGAAATTTACTGCCCGGCGACGCGCGTCGCGGTCGGGGCCTTGGCCATCAGGCCGTTGATCTGGTCGCGTTCGCGCTCGAACAGCGGGAGTTCCTGACTGTCGAGCTGCCGGGTGCGCGCCAGCTTGACCCTCATCGGATCGACGTAATGGCCGTTGACGATGACCTCGTAATGAAGGTGCGGGCCGGTCGCCAGGCCGCTCGCGCCGAGATAGCCGACGATCTGGCCCTGCTGGACATGGGAGCCCTCGACAATGCCGCGGCCAAAGCGCGACATGTGATTGTAGGTGGTCACATAGCCATTGGCGTGCTCGATTTCGACGCGGCGGCCATAGCCCGCGTCCCAGCCCGCCTTCTGGACGACGCCATTGCCCGCGGCGAAAATCGGCGTGCCGATCGGCGCGGCCCAGTCCACGCCGTTATGCGGACGGGTGTAGTGGAGGATCGGGTGGTAGCGCATGCCGAATCCGGACGTGTATTCGCCGGTCGCCATCGGCTTGCGCAGCAGGAACTTGCGCGTCGAACGGCCATCGGGGTCGAAGAAATCGACGTTCTTGTCGTCAGGCGATTCGAACCGGTAGTAGCGATAGATCTCGCCGCGCGCGCTGATCGAGGCGTAGAGCAGTTCGGCGCGGCTGCCATCGGCCGCGTCGCCATCGTCGTAGAAGGCTTCCACCGAATCGCCGGGCGAGACGGCGCGCTGGAAATCGACGTCATTGGCGAAGATTCGCACCATCTGGTCGATGATCGGGCGCGGGATGTCCTGTTTCAGCGCGGTTTCGTAAAATGAGTTGTAAAGGCGCATGGCGCCGGAATTGTCGTCGCCTTCGTCGGAATCGTCCGCGCCCGCCGGCCGCTGCGCCTTCGCGTCCTCGACCGGCGCATTGGCGAGCAATTGATAACGCCCGTCGTCGGCCAGCGCGACCGAAGCCTTCAGGCTGTCGCCATCGTAAACGCTCAGACGCGCGAGGATCAGACCGTCGCCCTGTTCGGCGTCGGCGAAGGACAATTTGACGCGCCGCCCTTCGGCGAACAGCGTCGAGAGATTCGTCCCGGCGAAGCCGGCCCTCACTTTGGCGATGACGTCCTTGTCCAGACCGGCGACCGCAAGAACCTCATCGACGGTCTGGCCATGGGCGACGGTGAACAGCCGTTGGTTCTCGACCGGCGAATGATCCGGGTTCGAGGCCGGATCGGAGTCGCGCGGCGCCAGGGTCACGTTTTCTGGCACCATCCGCACTTCAATGGCCGAAAAGGGCGAATTGACCGCGGAATTGGCGACGACGCCCAGGCCGAGACCCACCCCGCCCGATTCAAGGCCGGCGCGGCTGGTGCGCATCAGCAGCAGTTGCGGCGGCAGAGGCAATGGCCGCGCTGCTCCGGCGCTTTGGGCGTTCTTGCCGGTTTCGGCGATCTGGTCGCGGACCTCATCGATCGAGAGCGTCGCGCTCTGCGCGGCAAGTGGAACCGCATAAAGATCGCCCGAAGTGAAGCTGACGTCCGCATCCTGCTCGGCGTCAGGCGGTTCGGCGGCGTCCGGCGGAGGATTGCGGGAATCGGCCAGCAATTGGAGCGGGTTGAAATCCGGCACGTCGCTGGCCAGTCCCGCCTCCGCCTGGGTCAATGTGGTGGAGACCCGCGTGAACACATGGGTCTTCATCACTTCCTTGTCGCCCGCCTCGATCGCAATCGGCGCCTTGAAGGTCTGTTTGGCGGCGACGATATCGACGGCCTTGAGCAGGCGATCGCCCTTCTTGGGATTAACGCTGGAATCTTCCGCCGGCTCGCGCCGCGCCAGTATGGCGTGGGTCGGCGCCTCGGCGAAATAGGCCTCGCGGTCGAAAGCCGCGTAAATCGTCCCCCCGAGGAGGGTTGCGCCGATCAGGCCGGTGAGGGCCGTCCCCGCCAGCCAACGCGGCGAAACCCGGCGCTGGCTCTCCATGCCAAGACGATCGCCCTCGGCGACGATCGGCGGCTCGACGCCGATCGCGGCAAACAGCGATCCGCGCTTGCCGGATCGATAGGGTCGGAAGGCGCCAAGGGCAACGGATCGCAAGGTCGAACAGGACTCCAGGGAAGGATGAAACGGGAGAAAGACGCAGCTTGCGTTCTATCGCGCCAGGCGGCCGGCCCGAAAGGGCTTTTGAGATAGACTCTGGAAAAATGGCTCAAATGGGGCGGGCGCGGACTCGGCTGCGCGCGCAGTGTGCGCCTAACGATTTGAAACTTAGTTGAAATCCAGAAAAAATGGTTTTCTCTGAAAAACGTGCTTGACGTTTGGTGTTGGTTAGACCTATAAGCCGGGCATCGACGGCGTCGTCGCGGACAAGAAGCGGCGGGCGCTGACGCGTCTCCATTTGAGCCTTGAGGGGTTCGCTGGCTGGTTTGCCAGGGTGGTTTTGCGTTGCCGAAGATTGGGGTTGAAGCCTTTGGGCGGATGGCTTAGTTTGTTCGGCCTTGCTGTTTGACAATTGAATCGGAAGAAAGAGAAACGTGGACGGCGGAAGTCCCTGCGGATCAAGGCTTTGCGGCCTTGATTGCGTGAGGAACCAACCGACGGTCACGTATTTTCAAGTTCATCGCGATCTGGTCGACCTGTGAAGGTTTTCGAGATCGGGTGTGCTTGGGACTCGTCGACAAACTGCATCCCTGGCCGGAGTGATCCGGGATTTGGGTGCAGGTTTTATGACAGTGACTAGTCGGGATAAATTCTCATACAACTTGAGAGTTTGATCCTGGCTCAGAACGAACGCTGGCGGCAGGCCTAACACATGCAAGTCGAACGCTCGTAGCAATACGGGAGTGGCAGACGGGTGCGGAACACGTGGGAACATACCCTTTGGTTCGGAATAACTCAGGGAAACTTGAGCTAATACCGGATAAGTCGGCAACGAGAAAGATTTATCGCCGAAGGATTGGCCCGCGTCCGATTAGCTAGTTGGTGAGGTAATGGCTCACCAAGGCGACGATCGGTAGCTGGTCTGAGAGGATGATCAGCCACATTGGGACTGAGACACGGCCCAAACTCCTACGGGAGGCAGCAGTGGGGAATATTGGACAATGGGCGCAAGCCTGATCCAGCCATGCCGCGTGAGTGATGACGGCCCTAGGGTTGTAAAGCTCTTTCACCCACGACGATAATGACGGTAGTGGGAGAAGAAGCCCCGGCTAACTTCGTGCCAGCAGCCGCGGTAATACGAAGGGGGCTAGCGTTGTTCGGATTTACTGGGCGTAAAGCGCGCGTAGGCGGATCTTTAAGTCAGGGGTGAAATGCCGGAGCTCAACTTCGGAACTGCCTTTGATACTGGAGATCTTGAGTTCGGGAGAGGTGAGTGGAACTGCGAGTGTAGAGGTGAAATTCGTAGATATTCGCAAGAACACCAGTGGCGAAGGCGGCTCACTGGCCCGATACTGACGCTGAGGCGCGAA
>CAVSEY010000030.1:115000-124496 GCA_963727035.1 uncultured Pseudomonadota bacterium
AAATCCGGGGCGTTTTGCTTTCTCCCCACGCCCGCGCAGGCCGCCAGAACCGCCGCAAGATCGTGCCGCAGGCGCCCGCGAAGCGAATGGCGCCTGTGCCGAAGGCGGCCCGCCTGCTTGAGGTCGGTCGCCCCCGCCAGAAAGTGCGTAATACCAACGGCCTTTCAATCTGACTCCAAGGGGATTCCCATCCTGGTTTTGATCTGATTCCCTTGGCGCGGGGAGGATTCGCGCCATGCCAGCGACAGTGAAGATCAGGACGGATTATTCGGCTGTTGAACTTCGGCGTCTTGCGGCCAGTTCGAAAGACGCCAACCAAAGCCGGCGGCTGTTGTCTTTGGCGGGGGTGTTGGACGGAATGGGCCGAGCGGAGGCGGCGCGGATTGGCGGCATGGATCGCCAGACGCTGCGCGATTGGGTTCATCGTTTCAACGCGCAAGGCCCGGACGGTCTGAAGGATATTCGCTCCAAAGGCCATCCGTCCCGACTGGCGCCAGAGCAACTGGCTGCCCTCGCCGAGAACGGTAACCGTCCGGTCAGGCGGTCTTTGCCGTGAACGCGTCGCCCCATGGCAGGAGGTCGGCGACCTTCTTGGCGGGATAGTCGGCAATTTGGGCGAGGACGCTTCGCAAGTAGGCCTCAGGGTCGAGGCCATTGTGCTTGGCGGTTTGGATCAGCGACAATATGCCTGCGGCTCGTTCCCCGCCGCGGTCTGATCCGGCGAACAGCCAATTTTTCCTGCCGAGAGTTATCGGTCGGATCGAGCGCTCCGCGGCGTTGTTGTCGATTTCGATCGTGCCGTCGTCGATGAACCGGCCAAGCGCCGTCCAACGCGCCAGCGCGTAGCGGATCGCTTCCGCCGTTCCTGATTTTCGCGGCAGCTGAGCAAGCATGGTTTCAAGCCAGCCGCGGAAGGCGGCAAAGCGCGGCGCGGTTTGTTCCTGCCGGACCTGTCGTCGTCGTTCGGGCGGCGCGCCGCGGATCGTGGCCTCAATGTCGTAGAACTCGCCAATCCGCTTGATCGCCTCATCCGCGATCGGCGCGGGGCCGGCGACCGTCAGGTCGAAAAACTGGCGGCGAGCATGCGCCATGCAGGCCGCTTCGAGGATTGTCGGCGCCTCGCCAGGCTTTTTGGGTTCATAGAGATGGCGGAATCCGGCGTAGCCATCGGCGTGAAGCACGCCCCGGAAGCTTTCGAGATGTTTTCTCGGACGTTCACCTTTGCGGTCGGGGCTGTAAAAATAAGCGACCGCCGGCGCTGTCTCATCGGCCCATGGACGCCCGTCGCGAACATAGGTCCAAAGCCGGCCCTCCTTGGTCTTTCCCCTGCCGGGATCAAGCACGGGAACCGGCGTGTCGTCGCCATGCAGACGATTTCCGGCGAACACATGCGCGCGCAGGGTCTCGACCAGCGGCGCCAGCAGCGCATTGGCCTGACCAACCCAATCGGCCATGGTGGAACGGGAAAGCTCGACGCCTTCGCGGGCATAGATTTCGGATTGGCGATAAAGCGGCAGGTGGTCGCAGTATTTCGACACCAGCACATGGGCGAGGAGGCCTGGACCCGGCTTGCCGCGCTCGATCGGCGGCGACGGCATGGCGGCTTTGATCTCGGTGTCGCAGCCTTTGCACACCATCTTGCGCCGCACATGCCGCACGACGCGGAAGGAGGCCGGGACATAATCGAGCACTTCGCTGACCACGGAGCCGGCCTTCAGGAAGTCGCGACCGCCGCAGGTCGGACAGGCGCAATCTCCAATCTCGTGGACTTCGTCGATACGTGGCAGATGCTCCGGCAAAGGCTGGCGCGCCGGCTTGTTCTTCTCGGCCTCCGCCTTGCGAACCGGCGGCGGCGCGGTCTCGCCCGCCGAGGCTTCGATGTCCTCCAGCGCCAGTTCGAGCTGCTCGATTTCGCGTGCGACTTTTTCAGAGGAGGCGCCGAAGCGCGCCCGACGCAGCAGAGCCAGTTGCGCCTTCAGTTTTTCGATCAACGTGTCGCGCGTGTGAAGCCGGCGGTTCGCCTCGGCCAGTTCCGCCGCCTGCGCGGCAATGATCGCGCGCAGGGATTCGAGATTTTCCGGCAGGTCGGCGACGGCTTGGCTCATGGCCGGATTTTAACTGATTTGCCGCTTTCCAAAAAGTAATTTCGCCATGAGTCGCCTTGCTTTTCAGGCCATTCGCGACGGCGGCGACGACCAGGAGGGACGACGCCAATCCATACCCTCCCACAGCATCGCCAGCTGCGCCGCCGTCAGGCGAGCGGTTCCATCAGCCGCCGATGGCCAGGGAAAACGACCGCGCTCCAGCACCTTGTAGAACAGGCAAAAGCCCTGGCCGTCCCAGTACAGCAGTTTGATCCGGTCGCCGCGCCGGCCGCGAAAGGCGAAGACCGCCCCTGAAGCCGGGTTCTGGCGCAAGCTCGCCTGAGCCAATGCAGCCAATCCGTCAATGCCCTTGCGCATGTCGACGGCGCCGCAAGCCAGATAAACGCGGACATTCGACCCAGGGCCGATCATGCGTCTTCCACCGAACGGATCAACGCCTTCAGCATCCCCGCGTCGAGCCCGGCTTCGACCTTGAGAACCCGACCATTGGTGCAGCGGATCTCGATACGACCGGGCCGCCCGCCACGTGTCGTCACCTTGGGCGCCGCGTCGCGCTCCCTCCACCTGGGCTCGGCATTCTCGCTGGCGGCGACGACGACAGGCAAGAAGGTTGGATCTGTCGCAACCGGCGCACTCAATCCGAGTTGCCGGCGCCATGTATAAATCTGCTGCGGCACGATATCGTGGCGACGCGCCACGTCCGCCAGCGTCAAACCGCTCGCCGCAGCCTCGTCCAGAATTGCGCGCTTTTGCTCGTCCGACCAAAAGCGCCGGCGCTCGCGCCCTGACAATATCTCCACCCGCGCCATCGGTCCCGATCGCTCCGTCGCTAAATACGGAATTAGCGACGTAACTTCAGGCCAATGCAGGAAAACCAAAAGGCTCTTTCACCGGACGGTTACGACCGACAAGCTCAATATCCCGAAAAACATGACCCTGATCTTCCTGCCATCGCGCTCGCCGGAACTGAACCCCGTCGAGAACATCTGGCAGTATTTGCGAGCCAACTGGCTGTCCAACAGGGTCTTCGAGACCTACGACGACATCATCGAAGCCGCCTGCGACGCCTGGAACAAGCTCATCGCTTTGCCAGACGTCATTACCTCAATCGCTATGCGCAACTGGGCGCATAGCGGTCATGAATAAGGGCCGTTGGTATAAGGCAATCGATACGATTGAAGCGCTTTCATCACGTGCACAGCCATCTTGTCCCATATGACCGGCCCGTTTTTGCTCGACGTCACATCAACGTTCTTCAGGTCCTTAACAAAATCTCGTGCAGCCAACCTGATTTTGTCTGGTGTGGTCACGAAATTCGCAGCGCCGGTCTCATCAGACGATGAAGTTTCGTCAAATAGATAATTCTCCAGGAAGACATCTCGCGCAGCTTTATGCGCCGCGTTGTGTGGAAGTTTGGCCAAAGCTTTCGGTGGAAATGAGGACCTCGCTATTTTTTCGATATAAGCGATCGCCTCAGCCGCGTAAGGCTTGTGTTTGTTGCAATCAAAGAACCAAAAATAGGCGTTAACAATGTTTTCGATCTCAGCGCGCAAAGAGTCAGGCAGCTTATTGCCATAGGCGCGCTCTATTTCCTTCCAGTCCGTACTTGATGGCTGAAAGATCGGTGCGTCCGCCGGCTCACAATAGATATTCGAGCGCGGCTTGCGGCCTTCACGGGGCAATTTGGCACGGCTGTCCGCGCCCCCGAAGTTTGGCGGACTTATCTTTTTCATCTGGCATCGCCCGATTTCTTGAGCGGGACGATGTCGCCGCCTCTGTTTCCCTGCATCGCCGTGGCGATCGTCGCTCCGGCCATGTCGACCAGGCGGCGCAAAGGGTCAGCGTCATCCATCCGCCAATGGCGGTGCGCCAGCACGGCTTGGCTAACCTCAATCACAAGCCGCGTCCATGGGATTGTGCCACGTGAAAATCAACAATATCAGCCCGACGCTCGTCCAATGCGTGCGCAATTCGCTTGGAAACCCGATCAGCGGCTGCGATTAATGCCTCATCGGCGCGGCGGATATAGTGCCTCTCGGTCACGCCTCGCTTAGCATGGCCTAGTGGATGAAATCTGACGGAAGAGTCCTTTTATGGATTCCCGTTGATTTCGGGGCGTGCGAGTTTGCGCGATGCGCACGGGAATTTCCATCACAGTATCCGCTTTGGATCGACGCCGGCTTGACGCCTTGGTCCGAGACCGAAACGCTGCCCAAAAACATGCCTGGCGGGCGGAAATCATTTTGCTCAGCGCCGACGCGATCGGCACGAGCGAGATCATGCGGCGAACCGGCAAGTCCAAGACTTGCGTCTGGCGCTGGCAGGAGCGGTTCATGGAGGAGGGTTTCGACGGCCTCCTTCGTGACAGAACGCGGCCCGCCCGCATCGAACCGCTCGGCGCTGACGTCGTCGAAAGGATCGTCGCTTTGACGCTCACGGATCCGCCCGGCGAAACAACGCACTGGACCGGCGTGATGATGGCCAAGGCCGTTGGCGTTTCGGTCAGTTCGGTCCAGCGCATCTGGCGCGCCCACGGTCTCCAGCCGCATCGGGTCCGCCAGTTCAAGCTCTCCAACGACCCAAAGTTTGTCGATAAACTGCGCGACGTCGTCGGGCTTTACGTCGATCCACCGGCACATGCGATCGTCCTGTCGGTCGACGAGAAAAGCCAAATTCAAGCACTCGACCGCACCCAACCGGGTCTGCCTTTGAAGAAGGGCCGCGTCGGAACCATGACCCACGATTACAAGCGGCACGGCACGACGACGTTGTTCGCCGCGCTGAACGTTCTCGACGGCAAGGTGATCGGCCGCAACATGCAGCGTCATCGCCATCAGGAGTTCATCCGCTTTCTCAACGCCATCGAGGCCGAAGTCCCGGCCGGCAAGGTTGTCCACGTAATCCTCGACAATTACGCCGCCCACAAGCATCCCAAGGTGCGCCAATGGCTGGATCGGCATCCGCGCTGGACTTTCCATTTCACGCCCACATCGGCGTCATGGGTCAACGCCGTCGAAGGCTTCTTCGCCATTCTCACCAAGCGGAGGCTGAAGCGCGGCGTGTTTCATTCGATCACTGACCTCCAGGCCGCCATCAACCGCTTCCTCGAAGAACATAATCAGCAATCGAAGCCGTTCACATGGACCGCCGATCCTGACAAAATCATCGCTGCCGTCAGGCGTGGGCACCAAGCGTTAAATTCGATCACTAGCAATTCGCCAATTGTCGCGTCACCATAGCCGTCGTCGGCGGCGACGCTGCCGAACGTGCGTCGCAAATCATGCGCGCGGGCGTCAGACAGGCCCGCAGCGTTGAACAAAGCCGCAATTGCCTTTTTCATGTCGGCGCTGTTGTCGCCGCGCTGGTTTGGGAACAGCCAAGCGCTATCATTCTTGGATAGGCCTGCCAGCAAATCGAATGCCAATTTGCCAATTGGCCGCATAGACCGGCCCGTCTTGGTTTGCTCAAGGCGCAGACAGGAGGATGCTCGGTCGATTTCGCACCACTTGAGCCCGCACGCCTCCTCGCGGCGCATGCCTGTTAGGGCAATTAGCCGCAGGGCTGCTACGGCAGCAGGATATTGTGCTTCCTGCTCACGCAACACTTGCCCGAGCTTTGCAAGCTCATCGGCCGATAAAACCCGATCTTTGGCGTCGCCTTTTATCTTCTGGACGCCATGAGCTGGGTTGATGCCAGTAGCCAAGCCTCGGCGCTCTGCCCACGTCCATATACCGCCAAGCAACTCAACTACGCGGGCCGCCGTGCCCGTTCCGCCTGTAATGACGGCCTTGCCGCGGGCCTTCGTCTTGAAGGTGCCAGCAGTCTTTCCAACAGCAATGTCGTCGACCATTCGTTGAACGGCCGCCCTGTTCAATTTATCGACAATGGTCGAGCCAATTAGCGGCTTGATGTGGCGCGAGATACGCCCTTCGTCGATGGCAACAGTTGAAGCCTTCTTCGGCTTGTTGAACCGCGTCGTAACAAGCCCTTCCCGAGCAGCTTCAAGATACCTGTCGCAGAGCTGGGAAATGGTTAGGGCTGTGCGAGCAGCGACGCGTTCAGCAGCCGGGTCCACGCCTTCCGCCGCTTGAGCGAGCAGTTTTCGAGCTTTCTCTCGCGCCTCATCCGGAGTGACGACGCCCATTTTAGCGAAGGTGTGCCTTCTGTCCTTCCTTGGGCCGTGCAGGATGAAATACGAGGCTTTGCCTGACGACTGCATCCGCAAACCATAATAGCCCAATTCGGTGTCGAACACTGACAGGTCACCGCTTTCCGGGGGCTTGAGCCCGTCGATGAAGCGTTTTGTAAGTTTGGCGTGAAGGGTTGCCATATCGAAGGCGGTCTCGTTTGCGGCAGTATGGCGGCAGTAGCCGGCGGGAATCAATATTTCACTTGAGAAAGCTCAGGTAAAGGGGAAAGCATCGAAAATGCCGCACAAACTTGGCGTTTTTTGACCTATCGACGATATTTCGGCAGTCAGGAAAGAGCCAGAAAACATTAAACCCCTACGTTGACATCGTAGGGGTCACAGGTTCGATCTCTGTCGCGCCCACCATTCCCAAAAGCCGCGGAAGCGTCGGAAGATCGGCCTCCGCGGCTTTTGCTTTTCAAGGCGCACGCCTGCGACGCGCGTTCCGGCTAGACCTTAAGAACATCTCCGTTCGAGAAATGGATCGTCACATTCTCAAGCGAAAGGCTCTGATGGTCTTTGAATGTGATGGTGGTGATGCCGCCGCTCACGTTCGAGGATTTGACGTCGTGGGACGATTGCTCCGAATAGAGGGCCAGGGATTGCCCTGTCGCAGATCCGGTTATCGTGTCGTTGCCGTGCATTCCGCCGAAAATCGTTGCGGCGCCCGCCGCGCCGCCCTCAATCGACGTATTTCCCGTCCCAAGATAAATCGTGTCCATGGCGTTTGTGGCGCCCGCGATGGTCGAGCCGAAGATCTTGTCGGAGCCGTCGCCAGCGTAAAGGGTGTCATGGCCGGTTCCGGCATAAATCCAGTTATCGCCATGGGAGGCCGAGATCAGGTCGTCGCCCGAACCTCCGATCAGCGTATCCGACGTGAAGGTCTGGCCTTTGTGATCGTCTCCATGGCCATGGTCGTCCCGATGGTCGCCGCCATCGCCTCGCGTCGCCGCCACGCCCGTGATCTGAATGCGAGCCGTCGAAGAGCATCGCGTCGCCAGGCATGAAGTCGTGACCTGACCCGCCGGCCAAGGTGCTGAGGCCGCCGCCCCCGATGAGCACGTTATTGCCCTGCGTGACCTGGAGCTTGTCGGCTCCGGCGCCGCCAATGATCGTGTCGCCGCCAGGACCCTGATCGAGGATCGAATTGCCGCCGTCTCCGGCGGCGATGACTTTGAAGCCGTCGTGCGACGTCAAAATCATCGAATTCGAAAGGCCGGTATCGAGGAAGAAATTGTCGCCCGAGGCCATTGTATAGGAGCTGCCGACCAACTCGGTTTCGACGCCAATGGCCTGATGGCCTTTCGGCAGGAGGTCGGCGCTAATCAAGGCTTGCCATATCGTGTTTTCCGTCGTGCTCGACACGGACTTGTCGAGCAGCCGGTCCAGACCGGATTGATTCAGGTTATAAGTCGCCATAGCCGTCTCCGAACTCTTCAGGTTTCCAGCGCGAAACAGGGCGTCGGCCGATCATGACATGACCGTCGTGCAAGGAACGCGCGATGAAATGCAGGGTTATGCGGATCTAAGGATTGTGCGAGGGTGGCGAGTGGAAGATCGTCTTGCCGCCTCGATCAAGGCACGTTAACGGCGATCGATGATGTGCTTATTAATATGTCGCGTAATATTTTAGCGATCAGAATATATTTTGATACGCCTTATATACAAATATAATATAACTTTAACACAATGTAGCTATAAAATCGCGTAAATATTTAACAAAAGTACTGTTTGTGGCCATGAATCGCGTGTTCAGGGGCGCTCGATGGCCCCCCATTGGGCCGGGATGATTGTTGGATTCGAAACCCGGCGTCGGCCGCGCCCTCGGGCGTTTTCGCTGTCATCGTGTCCCTTGGCCCCAAGCCGGTTGTCGGCGAGCGAAGGCGGATAGCGACGATATCCGGGCTCGTGCGCGCGCCGCAGCTTCTCGAGGCCGTGCTCGAGGCGCCGGATCAAAGATAAAGCCCCCGCATGATCTGGGTAAAAGCGATCTGATCCGCGGTCAGCGCCTCGGCGTTCGGCGCATGGCCCGTAGCCGCCGCGCTGTCGGCGAACATGCGGAAGGCGGTGTTCATCACGATCTGCGCGAAGCGCGGGCTGATCGCGTGGACGATCTGGCCGAACAGGCCGAGCGGCGTGGCGATGCGCGAAACGCGCTTGACGATGGCTTCGACCACAAGTTCCGCCGCCTCCTCGGGCGTCAGCGCCGGAACATGGTCATAGAGCCTGGTCGGCGCGATCATCGCCGTGCGCACCAGGGGCATGTTGATGGCGGTGAAATGGACGCCGCGGTCGAGGAATTCCGAGGCCGCGCAACGGGTCCAGGCCTCCATCGCCGCCTTGGAGGCGACATAGGCGGAAAAGCGCGGGGCGTTGGTCAGAACGCCGATCGAGGAAATATTGATCACATGGCCGCTGCGCCGCTCCGCCATGCCCGGCAGGAAGCCGAGCGTAAGCCTCAAGCCGCCGAAATAATTGACCTGCATCGCGCGTTCGAAATCGTGAAAGCGGTCGTAGGAATGCTCGATCCCGCGCCGCATCGAGCGGCCGGCGTTGTTGACCAGGATTTCGACGCCGCCATGATCCCTGACGATCTGGTCGATCAGCGTGTCGCATTGGGATGCGTCGGCGATATCCGCCGCACAGGGCAGGAGGACCAGCCCGCGTTCGGCGCCCTCGCGCACGGCCGCGTCGAGCTTTTCCTGGTCGCGGCCAACGATCAGAACGGTCGCGCCGGCTTGCGCGAGGCGCAAGGCCGTCGCCTTGCCGATCCCGGACGAGCCTCCCGTGACCAGCACGACCTTGCCTTTGACCCGGGCGCGCAGACTGCGGTCGATGAACAGGTCCGGATCGAGATGGCGCTCCCAATAGTCCCACAGCCGCCAGGCGTAGTCCTCGATCGGCGGAACCGCGATCCCGGCCGGTTCGAGGATCGCCGCCGCCTCGCGGTTGTCGAAGCGGGTCGCACCGGCGCCATGCGCCTGCCCTCGGACATGCGCGTCTCCCCTCTTTTATTTGGCGCCTGCGCTCCGTCAGCGCCAACCATATCCGTTTTGTTTCCGGGCGGAAGCGTTCGCGCGCATTTTAGGCGTCCTTGCCTAACCCTGCGTGTTAATTTGCATTCATGAACGATAAGACCTCCGCCATGGATTTCGCGATGTCGCGCCTTGAGGCGCAACTCGACGGCGTCGCGCGCGTCCGG
>CAVSEY010000031.1:0-31989 GCA_963727035.1 uncultured Pseudomonadota bacterium
CCCAAGCGCCCAGCCCGGGGCTCGCCCCGGCCCGCCATGAGCGGGCGGTCGTCGCCGGCGAACAGGGCCGCGCTGATCGCCGCCTCGCGCGCCGTCACCGTCTCCACGAATTCACGCGCGCCGCCCATCTGCCGGAAGGCGTCGTACCGCGCTCCAGAAAGGCCTGCAGGTCGCCGAGCCCCGCGATCCGGGCGGGCTTGCGCATGGCGGACAAGCGCCGCGCCGACGAAACGCGCGTGGGTGAGCTGTTCCAGCGAATGGCCGAGATGTTCGATCAGTTCGATCTGCCGCATCGCGGTCCTCCCGCCGCCCGACGCCGCGATAGGCGGCGCCATAGGCGGCCGCGTCGATCGCGCCGGAATTCTCGCCCAAATGCGCCGCCATCGCGACGTCGAGCGATTCCGACAGCGCGTCGAGTTCGATGGCGTCGGCGATGGTGTCGAGCGCCGGCGCCGGCAGGGTCTTCTTCATCACGGGCAGGACGCGGCGCACCGCCGCCTCGCGATGCCGAGGTCCTGCGGGCCATAAAGATCGGCCAGGAAGAAGGCCGCCGCGGCGCCGAATTTCGCGACTGGCGACAAGATCGGCATGCGTGCGCGCGAGCCGCGCCGCCTGCCATTCCCGCACGCCCGCCGCGCCTGCTCGACGGCGGGGTCGCTCTTCCACCACGCCCCGACGCGCGCGACGCCGTCGAGCTGCGCTTCAAGGCGGAGCATCGCGAGATTCTTGGCGGAGGTCTTTCGTTCATGAATGCAAATTAACACGCGGCGTTAGGCAAGGACGCCTAAAATGCGCGCGAGCGCTTCCGCCCGGAAACAAAAGGGATATGATTGGCGCTGAAGAGCGGAAGCGCGCAAAAAGAGGGGAGACGCGCATGTCCGAGGGCAGGCGCATGGCGCCGGTGGACATCACCTGGCTGAGAATGGACCGGCCGAAGAACCGGATGGTGATTGTCGGCGTGATCATCCTGCGCGAGCCGGTCGATCTCGACCGCGTCGAGCG
The DNA here is from genome assembly GCA_963727035.1 of uncultured Pseudomonadota bacterium. Taxonomy (GTDB): domain Bacteria; phylum Pseudomonadota; class Alphaproteobacteria; order Rhizobiales; family Beijerinckiaceae; genus Rhodoblastus. Next base: position 1,003 of record CAVSEY010000031.1, read on the forward strand.
CACTCTCGCGGCGCGCTTTCTGTCCTATGACCGTTTCGGCAGCAGGTCGAAAACGGGACTTCGGGCCGCGCTGGCGCGACGATCCGCATTTCGACATCGGCGCCACATCCGCCGCGCGCGGCTCCCCGGCGCGGCCGGCAAGGAGGAGCTCCAGCGGTTCGTCGCCGAGCTCGCGACGCGGCCGCTCGACATCGGCCCATCCGCTTTGGCAGATTCATGTCGTCGAGCGCTACGAGGAGGGCGTCGCCGTCGGGCTGCGCATCCACCACGCCATCGGCGACGGCGCGGCGCTGATGCATGTCCTGCTCGATCTGACCGACGATGCGCCGGACGCGCCGCTCCACGGCGTCGAATTCGCTATGAGCAGCGGGAAGACGCCTACAGCCCGCCATGGGAAATGCTCGCGCCGCTGATCGAAACGGTCGAGAGGGGCGTGCGGACCTCGGCGGGCGCATTGGGGTCGGCGCTTGGCCTGGCGCGCCGGCCGGCCCAGGCGCTCGGCCTCTTGAGCGCCGGCGTCAATGTCGCCGCGGAGCTGGCCTATCTCCTGCTGATGCCGATGGACAGCCCGACGCGGCTCAAGGGCGAACTTTCCGGAGACAAGAGGGTCGCCTGGAGCCCGCCGATCCCCCTGCCGGAAGTCAAGGCGGTCGGCCATGCGCTGGGCTGCACGGTCAACGACATGCTGCTCGCTTCCTTCGCCGGCGCGATCAACGACTATCTTACGGAAAAGGGGGACCAGACCCGTGGCGTCAACGTGCGCGCCCTGGTCCCGATCGACCTGCGGCCGCCCGGACGCGCCCGGGAGCTCGGCAATCATTTCGGCATTATCGCGGTCGAACTGCCGGTGGGGATCGCCGACCCGCTGGCGCGGCTCGCCGAGGTGCGCCGGCGCATGCAGGCGCTGAAAAAATCCTATGAGCCGGTGGTCACGCTCGGCCTGCTCGAAGCGCTCGGCTATGGCCCGAAATTGTTGCAGGACCGGCTGTTCGACCTGCTGCTCAGCCGCGCGACGGCGGTGATGACCAATGTGCCGGGACCGCAGAAGCCGCTTTATCTGGGCGGCGCCGCAATCGACCAGATGATGTTCTGGGTGCCGCAATCGGGCGAGATCGGCATGGGCGTCTCGCTGCTGTCCTTCAACAACCAGGTGCAGCTCGGCCTGATCACCGACGCCGCGCTGACGCCGGACCCCGACGAAATCGTCAAATATTTCCAGCCGGAATTCGAACAGCTCCTCTACCACGTCCTGATGGACGAATGGGGCGGCGAGGAGTTTCCGCGCCGCGCGGCCTGCGGAAAAGCCTGAAATCTCAGCGCGGCGCCAGGGCCGCGAAGCCGCGCAAACGCCCGGTCCGGCCAAAAGCCGCCGAGCCGGAGCCCGCGCCGCCTGTCCCGGCGGCGAAACGTCCGCGCAAGCCGGCGGCCGTGACTCCCGCGCGGCGGCAGGACCAGCCGGCGCCGGCAAGGCCGCGCCGCCGGCGCGGCGCCTTGCGCGGCTCGGCGTGAGGGCGCAGCCATGGCGCTCGCCTTCCTGCGCCACGGCTCGAACGGCGCCCTGTTCGCCGCCGTCCTGGCGCTGGCCATCTGGTCCACCGCGGGCGGTCCCGCGCTCAGCCCAGGCTGGATCGTTCTGGGCGCCCTGTTGTTTTATGCCAGCGAATATGGCTGGCATCGTTTCGCCTTCCATGCGCCGCCGTCGTCCCGGCCGTGGATCCTGCGCCTGCAGCGCCGGCTGCACTACGACCACCACGCCCAGCCCAGCCGCCTCGACCTAATGTTCCTGCCGATCTGGTTCCTGGCGCCGGTTCTCGCCGCCAATGCCGCGCTGTTCCGGTTGATCTTCGGCGCCGGCGCTGCGGCCCCGATGGTTTTCGGCGTTTGCCTCGCCATTCTTCATTACGAATGGACGCATTATGTCGCGCATATTCCCTATCAGCCGCGCACGGCCTGGGGGCGCTACGTCAAGCGCTATCATCTGCGCCATCATTTCATCAGCGAGAAATATTGGTTCGGCGTCTCCAATCCATCCTTCGATTTTGTCTGGGGAACCGCGCCCGACCCCAAGACGGTGGCCAAAAGCCGCTAGCCCGCATTTCTCACATGGGGCCGACCTGCGCCAGCTCGAGACGTCGACAGGGCAGAAGAATGGCGCAGGCCGATGCGCCACATCGGCCAAGCCGTTCGACGCACCCTGTCGGCGACTTCAGCTGGCCCTCCGGGTTGCGTTTCGACGGCCGCCCGCTATGTCGGGCGGCTCAACCGTATGACGCCATACGCTTTTCGCCGCTCTCCTTGCGCTCAACTCGTCGAAATCGCAACGCAGATCGGCCCCATGTGAGAAATGCGGGCGCGTGTCCGAAACTTGTTCGGCGACCGCGCGATGGACGAGACGAAGTGAAATTCCGGCCGACCGGGACCCTTCATTCCTCCAGCTCCGCCTTGGCCGTCTCGACGTCGAGGCGCTCCATAGCGTCCATCGGCTTGGATTCCGCCGCTTCCTCGTAGAGCGCGGTCGCCTGTTTCAGTTTCGCCGCGCCGAACAGCATCGCCAGCGCATTGGCGTATTCCATCCGCGCGATGGCCGAGCCGGGATTGAGCTTGAGGGCCTGCTCGAAATGTTTGACGGCGGCCTCCTTGCTCGCGCCATAGGTGAGGCTTGCGATCATGCCGCCGATCTTGTCCACGATTTCCGCATGATAGGCGCCGAGCGCAATATGCGCGTCGGCGTGGCGCGGCTCGATTTTCAGCGCCGTCTCGAGGCTGTGGCGGATCTTGCCGCCCAGCCCCTCGGCGAGCGCCTTGGTCACGGAAACGCCCTGGCTGTAGCGGCCGAGCGCCTGGGCGTGGAGATAAAAGGCGTTGGCGTTGTCCGGCGCGCGTTTTTGGAGGCTTTCCGCTCGCTCGGCCGCGTCCTGGAACAGACGGGTCTTTTCCGCTGCGTCGTCGACCAGATAGGTCGCGTAGATGTTGATCGCCTTGGCGGCGGCATTGGCGCCGATCGGGCCGAGTTTTTCGCCCAACTCGACGGCTGCGCCGAAATCGCCGCGATGATAGGCCCGCCAAGCGTCCCGCAGGCCCTGCGCGACGGCCTCGGCGTCGCCCGCGGCTTTCAGTTTCGGATGAGCTGCGAACTGCGCCTTGACAGTGGCCGCGCTCGGAAACGGCTCGCGGTCGCCGGCATGAAGCCGCTCCCAGTTCTTCTCCAGGCCGCCGCCGGAATATTCATAGGCTTTGCCCGCGTGCGGAAAAGCTTTCCATCGCATTTTCGTCATCACGGCCTCTCATTTCAGATAGCGTTGCGCCAGATCGTCGAACAGAGCCCGCTCGCGCGTCGCCAGATAGGGCGCGGCGAGCGAAATGACATGAATGGCGCCGCGCGCCAGCGCGCGGCTTTCCTCTTTCGAGCGTGGATCGCGCGCGAATTCGTAGGACAGCCAATAGGTCGCAAGAACGGTCATGTTGACCGCCAGCGCCTCGACGTCGGTCGGGCTGGCCGTCATCTCGCCCGCCTGCACGAGGCCCTGGAGGATGTCGGCCGCGGTCCGCTTCTTGTGGGCGAGGATGCGCTTGAACTGGGTTTCCAGCACACGGTGTCGCGACACCAGTTCGTTGATGTCGCGATAGAGGAAGCGATATTTGTAGATCGCCTCGAAGACGAGGTGAAGGAATAGCCAGGCGTCTTCGGCATGGACCGGGCGGCGTTGCGGCGCCGCGAGGGTTCGTTCGAACTCGTCGCGATAGGCGAAGAACAGGGCTTCGACGATCTTGTCCTTGGAATGGTAATGATAATAGAGATTACCCGGACTGATGTTCATCTCGTCGGCGATGGCTGTGGTCGTTACCCCCGGCTCGCCATATTCGTTGAACAGCCGAAGGGCTGTCTCCAATATTCTTTCCCGCGTGCGCCGTTTCGGCCTTTTCTCCATGGGCTCGCTCCTCCCCCGAGGCCAGAAATATTATCTGGGCTGGGCGCCCGCGAGCGCATGCTCCAGGGCGTCGAGCGTCTGCGCCAGTTGCGTTGCGGCGCGGTCCAGCGTGCGCCCCGGACGGCGGCGCGCTCTCGTCCTTGGCCGCGACAGGCTGCGCGAGGCGTCGGCGAGAACGGCGCGGTCGATCGACACGCCATGACGCGCAAGAACGGGTTCGAGTTCGTCGGCGCGTCGGCGCAATTCCTCGCGCGTCCTCTGGTAGGCGTATTCGCACAGCCGCCGGCGATCGGAATAGGAAAAGATATTGGTGAAGAAAATTTCGGGGTCGTCGCGCGCCGGCTCGAACAGCACCACGTCGGCGTCCGGATAAAGCCGTGAATAACGCTCCATGCCGACCCGCATGCGCGAATGGATGATGGCGCGAAAGGTTTGCGACATGACGGTGGGAAAGCCATACTCCGCGAGGGAGCGACGCTTCTCGTGCGTATGGCGCGCAGCGGCGGCGGCGTCGAAAGGAACCAGCGGATTGATGCAGAACAGCAGCTTCGCCCCTTCGCGCAGGGCCACCGAAGCGTGCAGGGTCTTCATCAAGACGCCGTCGACGTAATGGCGGCCCGCGATCTCGACGGGCGGGTAAAGGCCCGGCAGCGCCGAGCTGGCCTGAACCGCGAGGGAAATCGGCGCGTCGTCCCAGCCGCTCGAGCCGAAAGCCACCGCCGCGCAGGAGTCGAGATCGGTCGCGACCACGAACAATTTGCGCTTCAGCGCGCGGAAGTCGTCGGTCCGCCCCGGCGCGGAGAAGAGTTTGGCGAGCAAGGCGCCGACGCCCTGGTTGTCGAGCAACCCGGTCGGCAGGGCGTCGGAAAGACGCTGCAGGGACTCCGCGAGCGCGCCCGAAAAGGGGTGATCCAGATAGGCTCGCGCCGCCGCCGCGGCAAGGCCGGGAACGCTGGCCAGGCGGCGCGCATATTCGCCCAGCGCCGGGCGCAACAGGACACCGGGCTCGAACGGATCGTCCGCTTCCTCGCTCTCGATGAAGCTCCGATGCATGTCGCGGGGGGAGATGCCGTTGGCGAGGGCCGCCGCAAGGAAGGCGCCCGAACTGACGCCGACAAAAATATCGCAGCCGACGAAATCGACCCCCTTCAGCGCCTCGTCCAGCGCCGCCAGCGCGCCGATCTCATAAATCCCGCCGAGCGGACCGCCGCCGGCCAGCGCGACGCCCGTCAAGTCGTGAGCCACCGTCGCCTCTCCCTCGAACCAATCGGAACGTGACGGACCCGCCCGCGAGGGCGGCGCCGCCCCGCAACGGGCGCCGGTCAGAGCCGCCGGTCAGCTCACTTTGCGCTACGCCGCGGCGCTTTGGGCGCTTCGATCTCGGCCGAGAGCTTCTTGACCTCATGGGTCAGTTCAGTCACCCGGCGGCCCAGCGCCTCGATGTCCTTGTTGGTCGGCACGCTCAAGGAATGAAGGGCGCGCGCCACGCGCTCCTCGAACACCTGCTCCAGCTTGTCCCATTGTCCGGAGGCCTGAGCCTTCACGTCGGCGATCTTCTCGTCGGCAACTTTCCTGGCTCGCTCCTGAATCCCCTCGCCCTGCTTGACGAGAGCGTCGAACGCCTTCACGCCCTCCTCCTGCGCCTTGGCGAAGGCGCCAAGACCGGCCAGCCAGATCTGATTGGCGGAATTCTTGATCAGCGCCGCCACTTCGCTATCGGTCTTGCCTTCAGCAAGAACTTTGAGCTTCTTGACCATCTCGCTCTCCCGTCCCGCGCCGCCAAGTTCCATTTCGCGGCCTGATGCTGCGAAAATAGTCGCGGTTTTTAGGTTTTTCGCCCTATTCTCCTAGGCGGCGGACTCTAATCTTAAACGATAATCTAGGCCAAAAGGGAGAAATGGCCATGATCTACGTCATCACCGGCGCCAGCGGCTTCATCGGCAAGCGCCTGACCCGTCAATTGCTCTCCCGGACCGACGCCAGGGTTTATTTCCTCATTCGCAACGCGACGTCCGAGCGTCTCGAGAAATTGCGCGCGTTCTGGAGCGCCGATGAGGCCCACGCCATCGCCCTGTCCGGCGATCTCACTTTGCCCCTGTGCGGCGTTGAGGCCGCCGCAATCAAAACCCTGCGGGGGAAAGTCGATCATTTCTTCCACCTCGGCGCAATCTACGATCTCGACGCCGACCCGACCGAGGAAATGCAGGTCAATGTCGAGGGGACGCGCCACGCCCTCGCCCTCGCCGAGGCCCTCGGCGCGCGCTGCTTCCATCACATGAGTTCGATCGCCGCCGCCGGGCTCTATGAGGGGGTCTTTCGCGAAGACATGTTCGAGGAAGCCGAAAATCTCGGCCATCCCTATTTCGCCAGCAAGCACGAAGCCGAAAAAGTCGTGCGGCGGGAGGCGAAGACGCCTCTCCGCATTTATCGGCCCGGCCTGGTCGTCGGCAATTCCAAAACCGGCGAAATGGACAAGATCGACGGCCCCTATTATTTCTTCAAGCTGATCCAGAAATTGCGCGGCGCCCTGCCGCCCTGGGCGCCGATGATCGGCCTCGAAGGCGGGCGAATCAATCTCGTGCCGGTCGATTTCGTTGTCGCCGCCCTCGACCATCTCGCCCATGCCGAAGGCCTCGACGGCCGTTGCTTCCATCTCGTCGATCCGCGTCCGCGGCGGGTCGGCGACATTTTCGCCTTGTTCGCCGACGCGGCGCACGCCCCGCGCATCCCGGTGCGGGTCAATGCGGCCTTGCTCGGCCTGCTGCCGCGCCCGATCCTGCAAGGCCTGAAGGCCCTGACCCCCATTCGGCGCATCCGCAAGGCCTTGATGAAGGATCTCGGGCTGCCCGAGGGCGTCCTCGCCTTCATCAATTATCCGACCCGCTTCGACGACCGCCAGGCGGCGGCGATCCTCGAACCGGCCGGGATCGCGGTTCCGCCGATCGAGGACTACGCCTGGCGGCTGTGGGACTATTGGGAGCGCCATCTCGATCCGGACCTGTTCATCGACCGCAGTCTGCGCGGCCGGGTCAAAGGCAAGGTCGTGCTGGTCACGGGCGGCTCGTCCGGTATCGGCAAGGCGACGGCCTTGCGCCTCGCGCAAGCCGGCGCGACCGTTCTGATCATTGGCCGCGACCAGGAAAGGCTCGACGCGGCCGTGCGCGAGGGCGCCGAACGCGGGCTGGTCCTCCTGCCCTGTGCGGCGGATATCGCCGACGCATCCCAATGCGACACGCTGATCGACGAGATCGTCAGGGATCATGGCGGCGTCGAAATCCTGGTCAACAACGCCGGCCGCTCAATGCGGCGCGGGATCGAGCATTCCTACGACCGCTTCCACGATTTCGAACGCGCGATGCAGGTCAATTATTTCGGCGGATTGAGGCTTACGCTCGGCTTCCTGCCGGGCATGGCGGAGCGACGCAGCGGCCATGTGATCAATATTTCCTCGATCGGCGTTCTGACCAACGCGCCGCGCTTTTCGGCCTATGTCGCGTCCAAGGCGGCGATGGAGGCCTGGACCCGTTGCGCGGCCTCGGAATTCCTCGACCGCGGCGTCCATTTCACCACCATCAACATGCCCCTGGTGCGCACGGCGATGATCGCGCCGACCAGGCTCTATGACCATGTTCCGGCGCTGACGCCCGAGCAGGCGGCGGAACTTGTGGTCGAAGCCATCGTCAAGCGCGTTTCGCGCATCGCCACGCCGCTCGGCCTGTTCGGCCAGATCGTCCACGCGATCAGCCCGCGCTTCGCGCAAATCGTGATGAACACCGCGTTCCGCATGTTCCCCGACAGCGCGCCGGCCACCGGCCATGCGCCGCACGCCGAGGCGCTGACGGCGGATCAGATCGCTTTTACCGAGATCATGCGCGGCCTTTATCTTTGATCCGACGCCTCAAGCACGGCCGCGAGAACCTGCGGCGCGCGCAAGAGCCCGAAATGACGGGGAAGGGCCAGCATGGTCTCGCGCGCGCGCCGAGGCGACTCTGCGTCAAGCGCCCGGATATCGTCACCGTTCCGCCTTCGCTCTCCGACAACAGCCTTGGGGCCAAGGGATACGATGACATCGAAAACGCCCGAGGGCGCGGCCGACGCCGGGTTTCGAATCCAACAATCATCCTGGCCCAATGGGGACCATCGAGCGCCGCTGAACACGCGATTCATGGCAACAAACTGCACTTTTGATAAACATTTATAAGAGTTTATAGCTACATTGTCGTAAAGTTCTATTATATTTTTAGATAAGGCGAAGCAAAATATACTTAGATCTATAAAATATTACATACCGTGTTAATAAGCACATCATCGTTGGCCGTTAACGTGCCTTCATCGAGGCGGCAAGACAATCTTCCACTCGCCACCCTCGGCGCAATCCTTAGACCCGCATAACCCCTTATTTCATCGCGCGTTCCCTGCACGACGGTCATGTCATGGACCGGCCGACGCCCTGTTTCGCGCCGCAAACCTGAAGAGTCGGAGACGGCTATGGCGACATATAACCTGAAATCAATCCCATCTGGATCGGCTGCTCGATAAGTCCGTGTCGAGCACGACGGAAAACACGATATGGCAAGCCTTGATTAGCGCCGACCTCCTGCCGAAAGGCCATCAGACCATTGGCGTCGAAACCGAGTCGGTCGGCGGCTTCTATACAATGCCCTCGGGCGACAATTTCTTCCTGGATACCGGCCTTTCGAATTCGATGATTTTGTCATCATTGCATGGCGGCGTCGTCATCGCCGCCGGAGACGGCGGCAATTCGATCCTCGATCAGGGTCCCGGCGGCGACACGCTCATTGGCGGCGCCGGAGCCGACAAGCTCCAGGTCACGCAGGGCGACAACGTGCTCATCGGGGGCGGCGGCTTCAGCACCTTGGCCGGCGGAACAAGTCACGACTTCGCGACCGGCGGCGCGGCGCTCTTCGGCGGCTCGGATTTCGATCATGGGCGCGGCGGCGGCCACGACGATGGTCACGACCACGGCGGCGATCACGGAGGGCGGGACGACCATGGCCATGGCGACGATCACCATGGCGAGACCCTCATATGGGATACGCTGATCGGGGGGTCGGGCAACGACCTGTTCCTGGCCGCCCATGGCGATAACAAGATTTATGCCGGGACCGGCGACGACACCATTTACGCGGGCGACGGCTGCAACAAGATTTTCGGCTCGACCATCGCAAGCGCCACCAGCGCCATGGACACGATCTATCTTGGGACGGGGAACTCGACCATCACCGGCGGCGCGGCGGGCGCGGCGACGATTTACGCCGGAACGCACGGCGATGACACGATATTCGGATCTGTGGGGGGCCAGCAATTGGACCTCTATACGCAGCAATCCTCTCATGGCGTCAAATCCACCACGGTAAGCGGCGGCGTGACCACCATCACATTCAAGGATCATCAGAACTCTGGCGCTCGAGAATGTCACGATCCACTTCTCGAACGGAGGCGATCTCAAAACCTAGCCGGCGCTCCTGTCCTACCTCGCCTGCATGTCCGACGACCAGGGTCCACGGTCGCCCGGCGCGCAAGTTAGCGCCCGTCCGAAATTCAAAGCCGGAGACTTCAGCCTCCGGCTTATACCATTGGCCCTTGTTTCCAATTCGTCGGAAAATAAGGACGGCCGCCGGCGTCGGTTGGCGCGGACACCATCGGTCCTTTTCAAGGACCGACGGTCCTTATTGGATGCGAGCCGCGTTCAGGTCTGCGAATTTATCCCATTCGAATGACAACTCGATGCGTGGCGCCGTTATCGGCAAGCGGTAGCCTCAGCGGCTGCGAATTGACTTCTTCGCCATCGAGGGCGGCGAAAACGACGCCACGTTCAACTCCTGCCGGATTTTCGACGCGGATCTCGTAGTGCGAGGAACCATGCTGCAGAGAAAGCTCGAAGCCAGCCCACGCTTTCGGTATGCAGGGGTCGATACAAAGGCGATCACCCTGCTGACGTATTCCAAGGATGCTTTCCAGGCCGGCGCGCTGCATCCACGCGGCGGAGCCTGTGTACCAGGTCCAGCCGCCGCGCCCGACATGGGGCGGCATGGAATAGACGTCGGCGGCCACGACATAAGGTTCGACCTTGTACCGGTGGACATCCGCCCGCGTGCGAGCGTGGTTGATTGGATTAAGCATCGCAAACAGGTTCAAAGCCTTGTCGCCCTGCCCGAGTTTGGCGAAGGCCATCACCGACCAGAGCGCGGCGTGGGTGTATTGGCCGCCATTCTCCCGGACGCCCGGCGGATACCCTTTGATGTAGCCGGGATCGAGCGGCGTCTTGTCGAACGGCGGGGCGAACAAGGTCGCCAGCCCATCCTGCGGGCGGATCAACTCGCGCTCGACCGCAGCCATCGCGCGCGCGGACCGATCGGGCGATCCCGCGCCGGAAAGCGCGGCCCACGATTGCGCGATAGAGTCGATCCGGCATTCCTCGTTCTGCCTTGAGCCAAGCGGTGTTCCATCATCGAAAAAGGCGCGCCGGTACCATTCGCCGTCCCAGGCCTCGCGCTCTAACGAAGCCTGCAAGGCCAGAGCGTGGGCGCGCCATGTTTCCGCGCGGGCGCGCTCGCCACGAGCGTCAGCCAGGGGCGCGAAGCTTTGCAGCGTCGAATAGAGCAGCCAGCCCAGCCAAACGCTCTCGCCGGCGCCCCGGGCGCCGACGCGGTTCATGCCATCGTTCCAGTCGCCCGCGCCGATTAATGGCAAGCCGCGCCCACCCTGAGCCAGGCTGTCGTCGAGCGCGCGAGCGCAATGTTCGAACAGGGTCGCGGTCTCTTCGCCAACCGCTGGAGTGAAAAAGCGATCTTGCTCCGACGGCTCCAGCATCCGTCCCTTTAGAAAGGGAATCTTTTCATCGAGCGCAGCGGCGTCGCCGGAGACCTCGATATATTGGGCGACGGTAAAGGCCAGCCAGGCGCGGTCGTCGGAGATGCGGGTGCGCACGCCCTGGCCCGAATGCGGCAGCCACCAATGCTGGACGTCGCCTTCGACGAACTGCCGCCCGGCCGCGCGCAGGATGTGCGCGCGCGTCATCTGCGGGCGCGAGGCCGAGAGCGCCATGCCGTCTTGCAGCTGATCGCGAAAACCATAGGCGCCGCTGGCTTGATAGAAAGCCGCCCGCGCCCACAGCCGGCAGGCGATGGTCTGATAGAGCAGCCAGCCGTTGAGCATGATGTCCATGCTGCGGTCCGGCGTTTTCACTTTCACCGCGTCCAGAAGCTCGCCCCAATGGCGGCCGACCTTTGCGAAAGCCTGGTCGAGATCAGCGCTGCGGTATTGCGCGATCAAATTCCGCGCTTGCTGCAAATCGGCGGCGTCGCCAAGCAGAAAGGTAATTTCGACACTGGCGCCCGGCGCCAGCGCGAGGCCAGATCGCATCGCCGCGCAGGGATCGAACCCCGCGCCGAGGCTGTTCGAGAAGGCGGCGCCGCTGGCCAGAGCCGCCGGCGCGCCGAGCGTCCCGTTGCGCCCGATGAACTCCCTTCGATCGCCGGTCCAGTCGGTCTGGCGACCGCTGAAATCGGCGAAAGCGACGCGCGCGCCAAAACCGCCGCTCCAGCGATTTCGCGCGAAGATCGCGCCCGATCGGGAGTCCAGCGCGGTCGTGACGAAGGGCGATCCGGCCGAGCGCGAGGGGCCGAGCGCCCATTCCGCAAACGCGGTGACGCTCAGATGACGAACGCGACCAGACAGGTTGCGCAGTTTCAGCCGCGATATCTTGATCGACGCATCGATGGGGACGAATTGCAAAAGGTCAAATTCGACGTCGTGAACTCGTGTGCTGGAATCGACTGTAGCCGCGCCCGTGGCGGGCAATATAAGTCGCCGCCTCAATTCGGATCGGAAGCGCGGTCGGGCTCCATAAATCGCCGGTTTCGTCGTCGCGCAGATAGAAAGCCTCGCCCGGGCGATCGACGACGGGATCGTTGGACCAAGGCGTGAGCTGGTTTTCGCGGCTGTTGAGCGACCAGGTATAGCCGCTGCCTTCCGCCGCCGCCTGGAAGCCGAAATTCTCATTGGCGATGACATTGATCCAGGGGGCCGGCGTCGCCTGGCCCGGTCCCAGCACCGTGACATATTCTTCGCCGCCCTTGTCGAACCCTCCGAGCCCGTTGAAAAACTCCAGCTTTTCGGTCAGCGCCTTCGCTGGCGGCGGCTCTGGCGCGACACCGCGCTTGGCCGGCGGGCTCGCGGCGACGTTGGGCGGCGTTTGCGGTTCGACGATGCGATCGAGTTGCGCGAACAGCCCGCCGCGCTCGGCGAGAATGACGACTCGCGCGACAGAGGCCAGCAGGGCCGCGGTCTCGGCGGGAATGAGATCGCTGCGAAGCACGAAAACGCCGCCCGGCAATTCCTCGCCGCGAAGCCGCGGCCGCATCTGCCGGGTGCGGACCAGGGTTTCAAGCGCGCCCTGAAGATCCTGGACATAGGAGGATTGGCGCTCGTTCAGAATGACCAGATCGACGGCGAGCTGTTTCATCCGCCAATATTCATGCGCCTGCAGCAATTCGCGTGCGACGTCGAGATCGTCGGCGTCGGAAATGCGCAGCAGTACGATCGGCAGGTCGCCGGAAACGCCAAGCGACCAAAGTCCCGACTGCGCCCCCGCCCCGCGAAGGATCGTGTCGGCCGGCGGCCGCATCGTCGCGTCGGCGTAGATCACATGGCTCGCCAGGCGCTGGAACAGGCCGGCTTCGCCCGCGGTGACGCCGAGATGATGCAATTGCACTTGCGCCTGCGTCCAGGCGAGGGTCGTCGCGCGTCCATAGGCCGTTGCGTCGCGATGCTTGTCGACAATGTCGAGCAGGTTTTCGCGCGTCGAGGCCGCCATCGTCCAGAAAGCGATGCGCGCGACGGCGCCGGGCGCGATGCGCACGCGGCGGCGCAAGGCGAAGATCGGATCGAGCACGGCGCCGCAAGTGTTCGAGAGCGCGCGCCCGTCGATCATGGCGATGGGCGTTCGGACGCTTTGGCCGCGTCCGAGGAAGCGCGCGCGGTCGGTTTCGACTTCGACCTTGCCGAGGGTCTCGCCATCGGCCACAGCGAGTTGGCCGACCCAGATTTCGGGCTCGTCGGGATCGCGGCGGCGCCGAGTGGCCAGAAGCGCGCCGACGTCAGGCAAAAATTCGGTCTCGACGAAAAGCTTGGAAAAAGCCGGATGGGCGACATCGGCCGCCTGCGGCGCCAGAACCAGTTCGCTATAGGAGGTGATTTCGATTTCACGCGCGCGCGGGCCGTTGTTGGTCACCGACACGCGCCGCACTTCGGCGTCTTCCTCGGAGGAAACCAGCACGTCGAGAGACGTCGTCAGCGTCCCGTCCTCGCGGATGAATTCGGCGCGATCCTCGTTGAAGGCGACGCGATAATCATCCGGTTCGCGACCGCTCGGCTGAAATCCGGCTGACCAGACCTCGGCGCTGTGAAGGTCGCGCAGAAATATATAAGAGCCGAAATCGTCGCAGACCGCGTCTTCGCGCCAGCGTGTCAGCGCGCGGCCTTCCCAGCGGCTGTAGCCCGAGCCGGCCGTCGTCAACATCGTGGAATAGCGCCCGTTGGAAAGCAGATGCGTCGCCGGGCTCGCCTGCTGCGCGGACGAGAAGCGTCTCCCGCCCAAGGGCTCGACATCGCGCCCCTTCTTGACGGCGGACTTGGTTTCCGCCGCCCAGGGATGGCTGACCGCCACGTCGCGCGGCGCGCGTTCCTGCAGCAGCAGTTCCGTCGCCTGAACCATGGGCTCGGCGTGAAACCGCGCCCGCATTCTCGCTTCCAGCACGGCGTTGGCGATGCCGACGATGGTCATGCCCTGATGATGGGCCATGTAGGCGCGCACAATGGCGCGATCCTGTCCATCCGGCACGCGCGTCGGCGTATAATCGATCGCTTCGTAGAAGCCGTAACGGCCGCGCGCGCCGATCAGGGCGAGCCGATCCAGATTGGCGCGGGCCGCGTGCGGGTCGATCATCGTCGCCAGACCGGTGGCGTAAGGCGCGACGACGAAATTGTCGGCGAGTCCGCGCTTCAGCCCAAGGCCGGGAATGCCGAAATTGGAATATTGATAGGTCAATTCAAGATCGCGCGCGTTATAGGCCGATTCCGAAACGCCCCAGGGCCGATGCAGCCTGGCGGCGAAATCGATCTGCCGGCCCACCACCAGGCGGTTCGTGGCGTCGAGCAGACTGCCCGCCGGCGCGCGCATCACGAGCGACGGCATCAGATATTCGAACATCGATCCCGACCATGAGATCAGCGCGGCGCCTTGCGCGACAGGAGTCGCGGCGCGGCCAAGATGAAACCAGTGGCGGGCGGGAACATCGCCCTTGGCGATGGCGAAGAAACTCGCCAGCCGCGCTTCGGACGCCAGAAGGTCATAGCAATTGGTGTCGAGCGCGCCTTCGGGCGCGAGACAGCCGATCGAGAGCAGATTGCGCTGGCGGTCGATGAGAAAGCCGAAATCCATGGCCAGCGCCATCGACCGCGCCTGGTCCTCCAGCCGCTCCAGCCTCAGCCGCAAGGCGTCGGAATCTGCAATGTCGCGTGCAGAATCCTCGCGATGGGCCGCGATGGCGTTCACGCTGGCCTGCGCCCAGAACAGCATGTCGGAGCTGTTCTCGTCGTCGCGCTCGGCGGCCAGCGCCCGCGCGATGTCGGCCATGGTGTCGGCCTGAAGGGCGAGCTTTTCGAGTCGCGGCCCAGCATCATCACGCCCGGGAAGCGGGTCGCGCGCGGCGTTGGCGAGTGCGGCCAGCGCGTCGTCGAGCTGCCGCCAGGTGACGGTTTGCGTCTTGCGCCCGTCGCGCAGGCGCGCCGCCTCATCGCGGGTCAGGAGGAGGGCGTCGCCGATCCCGGCGAGGCGGGACGCGGCGTCGGGCAGCGCGCCTTGCCATTCGCGGCAGGCGTTCGCCAGAGCGATCAAATGGCCGGCAAGATTGCCGCTATCGACGGTCGAGACATATTTGGGATCGAGCGGGCGCAGGTCGCCGGTGTCGTACCAGTTGTAGAAATGGCCGCGAAAGCGCGCCATGCCGCTCATCGTCGCCAGCGTCGCTTCAAGCCCCTCGATCATCTGTCGCGTTCCGAGCCAGCCGAAATCGTGGGCGCTGGCCAGCGACAGCAGATACAGGCCGAGATTGGTCGGCGACGTGCGACGCGCCACGCAGGGCGTTGGAACTTCCTGAAAATTGTCGGGCGGCAGCATGTTGTCGGCGCTGGTGACGAAGGTCTCGAAAAAGCGCCAGGTGCGGCGCGCGGTCAGCCGCAGGGCCTGCGCGTCGTCGGGCGAGAGCGGCGCGAGGCTGGCGCGGCGCGGGGGCAGGCTCACCCAGCGCGCGATAGCGGGCGAGCCCAGCCAAAGGGCCGCGAAGGCGCCGGCCAGCAGGAGATTCCCGCGCCCGCCCATCCAGCCGACGGTCAAGGCCAGCGCGCCGAAAATCAGCGCGCCGAACATGCGGCGATAAGAACCCGACATATCGAGCCGCCGGGCCCCGGACGCCTGCGCCGCGGGAACCCATTCGAGCAGATTTTTGTGGCTGACATAGAGACGGTAGAGCGTGCGAAGGATTGCGTCGCCCATCAGCCAGGCCTGGTGGCCCAGGAAGATGAGGGTCAGCGCCGACAGGAGAAGCGCGAGCCGGAGGTCGCTGGCGAAGGCGCGGAAATGGCTCGCCAGGGTCACGCCGGGCTTTCGCGGCGGAATGGCCGCGAAGACTGGAATCATCGGCGGCAGAGCAATCGTCGCGAGCACGAAGCCGGTCCAGACCAAGGCCGCGTTGAACGGCATGAGCCAGCCCGCGAGCAAGGCGAGGACAGCGAAAGGCGCCGAGAGGGTGCGGCGCAGATTGTCGAGCATTTTCCAGCGCCCGATCGCCGGAAGCGCGCCCCGGGCTTTCGAACAATTGGGCGGATTGGGGCCGCGACCGAGGATCCATGGCAGCAACTGCCAGTCGCCACGCGCCCAGCGATGATGGCGCAGCGCGCCGACCTCGTAGCGCGGCGGATAACTTTCGACGACCTCGACATCGGAGGCGAGGCCGGCGCGGGCGAACACGCCTTCGAACAGGTCGTGGCTGAGAAGGGTGGAATCGGGCGCGCGGCCGTCCAGCGCGGCCTCGAAAGCGTCGATGTCGTAGACGCCCTTGCCGGCGTAGGAGCCCTCGCCGAACATGTCCTGATAGACGTCGGAAACCGCCGAGGCATAGGGGTCAATGCCGCTCACGCTCGAAAAGATGCGTTGGAACAGCGAGCCCTCGCGCCCCAACGGCAGCGAAGGAGTCACGCGCGGCTGAAGTACGCCATAGCCCTCGACGACGCGCCCGGTTGCGGGGTCGAAACGCGGCCGGTTGAGCGGATGCGCCATTTTGCCGATCAGCCGCCGCACGGCGTTGCGCGGCAGGCGCGTATCGGCGTCGAGCGTGACGACATAGCGCGTGTCGGGCGGGGCCAGCGGCGGCGCGCCGTCGATGGGGACGAAGGCCGCGTCGGTCGCGCCGCGCAGGAAGCGGTTCAGTTCGTGGAGCTTGCCGCGTTTGCGCTCCCAGCCGATCCAGCGCGATTCGCTCGCGCTCCAGACACGCCGGCGATGCAGCAGCAGGAAGCGCGGCCCCCCCGGCGCCGGGCCGTAAATCCGGTTCAGGCGCGCCACGCCCTCGGCCGCGGTCGCCAGCAGTTCTTCGTCGCCCTCGACATGTTCGGTCGCCGCGTCCAGCCAATCGGAAAGCAGCGCGAAATGCAGGTCGCCATCGGGACTGGCGA
Organism: uncultured Pseudomonadota bacterium; assembly: GCA_963727035.1. Taxonomy (GTDB): domain Bacteria; phylum Pseudomonadota; class Alphaproteobacteria; order Rhizobiales; family Beijerinckiaceae; genus Rhodoblastus. Next base: position 17,688 of record CAVSEY010000031.1, read on the forward strand.
GGTGGTGGATTTCCAACCCCTCGATCTGCTCCTCGATCGCCGCCGAAGTGGTCAGCAGCGTCGGCACGGCGATGACCGTGCGCAAATGCGAGGGCACGCCGTTGGCGAGCTCCAGGGCTGGCAGGAGATGGGCGTGGAAGCCGAAGCCGACGGCGCGATTGACCAGCGCAACCGCCGCGTCTATGGCGGGGATCACGCCAAGTGCCGCCAGAACGCCAAGCGGTAGGGCGTCAAGGCCGGTCGCGTCGAGCGCGACAAGGGCGGCGGTGAGAAGGCTCAGGGCGACAGCGCCGATCGCGCCGACATAGAAGCCAACTCCTGAAGCACGACGCAGCCGCACTCGCCACCTTCGGGCGCGCGGGCGGTATCCGATCGCGTTCTCGAACTCCTGGCGGCCGCCCCCGATGAGGTGATAGCCGGGATCGCTCTTTCGCGCGTCATCCTGTCCGGACGCGGCACCGTGAAAGCGCTTGGCCGCCGCGACGGCGGCCTGCGCGATATCGCGTTCGGCGCCGTTCGAACCGAGCGCCAATTCCTCGATTGCGGTGCGATAGAGATTGCGCGATGGAAAATCCATTTCCCTGTAGCCGCCATCGGCGGCAAGCGCCTCATCGACGAGGCTGACCTCCTCGAACAGGTCTTTCCACTCCATGTCGGAGATCAGGCGCAGGCTGGTGATGATGTTGCGCACGGTGACGCTGGTCGCGCCCTGCCGCCGGTGCACCTCGCGCACGACAACGTCGGCGGCGGCGCCCTGCGCCGCAAGACGCTGATCGAGCCAGGTCAGGGCCGGTGTAATAGTTGGATCCTGATCGCGCAGCCTGTGGATGAGCTGGACGGCGAAGGCTTCCGACCGCGCGTCGTCCTCATGGTCGGCGAGCGCGACCGTGAGAGGTTCGGCTTTTTGTCCCGCCATGCCCAGCAACCGGTCGGCGAGATCGTCCGCCAGACGGCGAGCCGCGCGACCCTGGACGATCTGCTCGGCGAGACGGCGTAGGTTTTCGATCATGACGATGCGCAGCGTGATCGAGACGGCCCATAATTCGCCGATCGTGAGCGGCTGCACTTCCTGATAGGCCCGCAAATATCGAACCAGCATGGCGGAATCGAAACGGCTGTCGGTATGGGCGACGAAGGCCCAGGCCAACCCGAATACGCGTGGATATCCAGCAAAAGGCCCGACGGCGAGTTTCGGCAATTGCCGATAATAGCCGGCCGGCAAATCCGAGCGGATCTCGCGGATGTGCTTTTCGACGAGGTGATAATTGTCGACCAGCCATTCGGCCGCCGGCGTCACCGCGCGGCCCTCGTCGGCGCCTTGAAGCAGGCTTTTGTAGGCGGCCAGCAGAATCGCGCCATTCTCGGCGAGTCGGCCCGCCAGCGGGCGCCCCTTGGTCGGCTTCGGCGTCACCATCTGCGCGGCCGCGAGGCTTCTCGCATGTTCCTCGATGCGCTCGACGCTGAAGAGCTCTTCGCGAACTGGCTCCAGATTATCCCAGGGCGAGGATTTGCGCGAAAACAGGCGTTGCGGAAAAATGCTCAATTGGGCCTCGAATTCGAAAAATGGTCAGCGCGAAGCCAGGGGCGGCGGGCGCGCAGGCGGTTGTTGCGCGCCAGATTGCGGCGAAGCAATGAAAAAGCTCTGGCGGCTCGTCGTCGCCCGAAATTCTGTCGTCACTGGCTTTGTTGGGGTCCGGGACCGGCCCTGTCGGCGACGGGCGCGGCGGCAGGGAGTTCGTGTGGCTCGCCGCTGGCTTGGCGCGTCGTCCTGAAAACAGAAACCAGCGCCACGCCGAGAAAGAGGACGATGACGATCAGGACGAGCGGGCTCAGGCCGGGGCGGAAGGCGCTCGCTGGCGAATCGGCGAAGCGGAAATTCATGTTTTGGCGCGGCGGCGGGAGCAGGGAAAACAGCCTTTGTGCAATCGCCTCGTTTTCGGCGGCGCTGGAAACCGGGATCAGACAGGCCAAAGCTTCGAACGCGGCGGATTTCGGCAATCGCGCGATGCGGGCCGCTTCTCGCCACGGATCGGCGCCGGAGCGCGCGATCGCGGACACCACGGTCAGCGGGGCGCCACTCGGGTCGTCGCAGACGACAGCATAAAGGAACGGCTCGTATTCCGGGCCGAGCGGCGGGAAGGCTTGCGACAATTTCGTTCCGATCCTTGCGTTCCGCCGCCAGTTGACGCTGCGTCAGTGACGCCAGTCGCCGGGCGCGGTCGGCAATTGTCCTGTCACGTCGACGTGAGCCGCGTCGCTGGCCGGCGCCAGCGACGAGTTTGAAAAGCGGAGATGAAGGACGCGCCCCTGATCGGTCAGGAGTTGAAGATCCTTACGGCCGAACAGCCCCTCGAGAACGTCGGGGGCCAACCTTATTTCGCCGCAACCCGTGACCCCCACGGTCGCCTGGAAATAGCCGTCGATGTCAAATTTCGCCGGCGCGAGCGTCTTGCCGTTTTGGGTGACGACGCCTTGTCCGGAAATTCCCCCGAGGTAGCGCAGCGCTTTAGTCTTGAAGGCCATAGCTCTCATTTCCTCTTTTCGTCGGCCGCCAAAGCAGCCGAAAGTTCATTGGGGTCTATGAAAATGACCTCTTCCGGCCGTCCATGGGCGGCCACAGAGGGGAGCCGCAGCATCGTCGCAACGCGGCGAAAGGCGAGAAACGACAGACCTGAAATCTCTTCTTCGTCGGTGACGACGCGATAGGTCCCCGCCGGTTGCGGACGTTCGAAGTCAGGCAGAGAGAACGGGTGTTTGAACGTGACATTCGCCTCGGTGGTGCGGACGGGCATTTGGCGTCCCTCAGTGGGATTTTTTCGTCGGCTTGATCGGCGTCAACCGGCCGAGCGCCATCACGGGCGGATTCGGATCGGCCGCCGGCTTGATCGCTTTCGGCTTTTTTGCTTCGCGGTTGCCGCGTTTTCGTTCCTGGGCCATGACAATCTCCTGCCGCGCGCTTTCGTTCGGCGCGCGCGTAAAAGCGCCGCGCTGATGCGCAAACGCAAAGCTCCGCAACCTTCAGTCGGCGCGGAGCGTTGGAAGCGCAAAGGCGCGCCGTCGGTTGAGGAAAAACCGCCCTCCGGCGATTGCAAGACCATCGCTGGCCAAGCCTACCGCCGGTCGAATCCGCCGCTGGCCAGGGCGCCAGTACATCCGTGGTCGACCTGAAAAGGGGCGGCGATCACCGCCGGGGCGAGAAACTCGCGCCCGGCGGCGAAGAGTTAGCTGGGGTCAGCCGAGCATTTCGAGCTTGTCGGCCGAAAGCTTTCCGCTTCTCTGGTCGGCGACCATTTCGAAGGAGATCTTGTCACCCTCGCGCAACTGGCCGAGGCCCGAGCGCTCGACGGCGCTGATGTGGACAAAGGCGTCCCTCCCGCCATCATCCGGCGTGATGAAGCCAAAGCCTTTTTCGGCGTTAAACCATTTTACGGTTCCCTTGGACATGGAAACCCCTTCTCAGAACTGATGTAAATGCTTGCCGGCGGAGCCGCCGGCTGTCGAAATCGCGTTTTTCAGGCAAGATGTTATGTAGAGCTATTTTATGCTTTTGAGCAGAAACGCTACGAACGAGCCATCTATCGACCTGCCTGATATGGTGATTTTCTGGTTGAAAACAAGCGGAGACGCCAAATATAAACCAAGGCTTGGGTGAAATCGACGGGCAGCCTCGAAACCAGCGCGTTTGGGCCAAACGCATTCCCCAATTTCAGGCAAAGGACGGGGTCCCAATTGACCACGCTGGAAATCCGCCACAGGACGACCTATCGCTACCAGCAGCCCGTGAGCCTCGGACCTCACCGCATGATGCTGCGTCCGCGCGAAAGCCGCGACTTGCGGCTGATATCGAGCGAGTTGACAATCGATCCGCCGGCGTCCCTGACTTTCGCGCAGGACGTGTTCGGCAATTCCGTTGCGACCGCCTATTTCAGCGGACTGGTCGACACGCTGACGATCGACTGCATGACGCGACTGCATCTGGACGCCGACCCCTGGCCCGTCTTCGATGTCGCGCCCTCGGCCATTTTCTATCCGTTTCAATATCGAGAGGACGAGCGGATCGATCTCGGCGCGCTGATGTTCCAGCAATATGGCGATCCGACAGGGCGCCTGCGCGATTGGGCCTGGGCCTTCGTGCGCGGCGCCCAGACCGACACACTGGCGCTGCTCAAGGATCTCAGCGTCGGCGTGTCGATTAGATTGGCGGTTTCGTTGACCGTTTCGCTTCGTGATATTGGGACCATTCCATTTCCAACAACAGGGCTTGCGACTCGGTGACCAGCACGCGCTGGCGATCAAAAGGGCGTGTGCGAACGAAAACAAAACTCCCACAGTTCGCGCATTTTGTCTTTTTGTTCGGGCGGGTAGCAAAGGGTGCTTCGCAATTAGGACACAGGTTGTCCAGCCGCCCGATTTCGTTGAATTGCGAATTACGCTCGATAGCCGGAGAATTAATGCGCCTGCCACCTTTTGAAGGCGCGCTACGAACCTCTAATGGCCATGCCAAGTCGAGCCTTACGCCAAAGTTACCCCTATTGCCGCTACCACGGTCCCATCCTCCTGCAATCATCGCCCTGCATTGCACATCACCACAAATTCCGATTTCGCTTAATTGCTCGCGTAGGAGAATGTTATGCTCGCGTTTGATATGCGCCACCGTCATTCCGTTAATACGGACGGCGATCGCGTTTTTATCGTGCTCGTTATCCGGCTCGGATGAAAGCAGCGCTATCGTGCGGAAATATACCGAGGCATCCTTACGACCGCCAACGATCATTTCCAGGGCGTCTTGATAAAATGATGCTCCCGCGACTTCGAAAGTAAAGAAGCTGTCGCCACCAATGATTGGATGATCTGCTAGCCAAGCAGGCATAGAATTCCTGTAATAGTGTCGCCCTGACGAGCTTCGACTTGGCTGGGGCGTTAAGCTAGGCGGCTCGGAAACACCACTTTTCTCGTGTCCGACGACACATGGATTATCGCCGCGAAGCGGTTTGTCGCCGCCCTGTAGCAATTCTTTGCCTTGGCCTGCGCCCTGCCTCAGCCATTGCCAAAGCCTTTGGATGGATGCCATTCTCCACCTCCCACGCCCCGAGCCGATAGCCGCCTGTTGCAAATTCTGGGCTTGGCTCGAAGGTCATCGTGACAATCGAAACTGAGAAACATGCCGTCAACGATCGCAGAGCAATCAGATCAATTTCACTTTCGATCAACTGACTTCGCTTTCATCGACTAGAGCGGCAATCCCCTCTCTATAGGTCGGGTAAGCCAAATCCAGATCGAGCAATGCCTTCATCCGCCGGTTGGAGACGCGCTTGTTCTCGCCATAGAAACTGCGCTGCATCGGGGTCAGCGGCGTCTCCTCGAACGGCTTTTCGGGCGGCGGTTCGACTCCCAGAAGATCGGCGGCGAAGGTCACCACGTCCTGCGGCGGGGCCGGTTCGTCGTCGGTGACATTATAGACTCCCCCCGGCGCCCGGCCCGTGAGACAGGCGTCGATGGCCTGGGCGATGTCCTCGACATGGATGCGGTTGAAGACCTGGCCGGGCTTGATGAGCCGTTTCGCCGCGCCCTCGCGCAATTTGACGAGAACATTGCGGCCCGGCCCGTAAATGCCGGAAAGCCGCAGCACATAGACTTCCTTGCCCGAGGCCCGCGCCAGAGCGAGCCATTCGGCTTCCGCCGCGAGGCGCTGGCGGCTGCGCGGATTCGAGGGTTTGGGCTGCGCGGTTTCGTCGATCCATTCGCCGTCATGGTCGCCATAGACGCCGATGGTCGAGAGATAGACGATTTTTTTCAGTTTTGGCGCGGCGCCGATTTCCCTGGCCAGCCGGCGCAGCACCGGATCGCCGTTGTCGTCCGGCCCGGCGCTGATGAGGAGCGCATCCGCCTCCATGACCGCCGCCGCCACGCGCGGATCGACATTTTCGGCCGCGCCATCGAAGGGCAGGAGCTCGACCCGGCCGAACGTCTCGGCTTTCGGGGCGCGTCTGGTGCCGGTTACTTCGGCGAAATATTTGGCGTGATGGAGGCCGTAGTAACTCGCGGTATAGCCGAGACCGAAAATGACCAGTTTCACTCTTCAACCCTCCCCCTCGAGCGCGGCGTCCCACTCTGTGCGAACGCTCGCGTCCTGTTCTCCGGCCCGCTTCTGCTCGGCCAGCCGTTTGAATTCTTCGCGCGGCGCTAGCCGGGACAGAGCCCAGACCGCCATGCCGCGCACCAAGGGCGAGATATGGTCGAGCCGCGCTTGAGCCAAGGGGGCCAGGCCAGAATCGCCGGAATTGCCGATCGCGACCAGCACATTGCGCAGAAACCGGGCATGGCCGATTCGCTTGAGCGGGGAACCCGCGAAAAAGGCGCGAAATTCCGCCTCGTCCATCGCCGCGAGGCGCGCAAGCGGCGGCGCGACGAGATCGGCCCGGGCCTGCAATTTCGCCACATGCGCTTTTTGCGCGAATTTGTTCCAGGGGCAGACGGCGAGGCAATCGTCGCAGCCATAGATGCGATTGCCGACTTTTTCGCGCAAGGCGCGCGGAATCTGGCCCTTGCATTCGATGGTCAGGTAGGAAATGCAGAGCCGCGCATCGATTTGATAGGGCGCGTCGAGCGCGCCCGTCGGGCAGGCGTCGAGACAGGCGCGGCAATTTCCGCAATGGTCGGCTTCCGGCGCGTCGGGCGGCAGCGCCAGGGTGGTAAAAATGCTGCCGAGAAAAAGCCATGCGCCAAAATCGCGCGACACCAGATTGGTATGTTTGCCCTGCCAGCCGAGCCCCGCAGCGTAAGCCAGCGGCTTTTCCATCACCGGCGCGGTGTCGACAAAGACCTTTACCGCGCCCTCCTCGCCCAATTCCCTGGCGCGGGCCAGAAAAGCGCCGGCCAGTAGCTTGAGCTTGCCTTTGACGACATCGTGATAATCGCGATGGCGGGCATAGACGGAAATATTGGCGGCGCTGCGTTCCGCCAAGGTCGCCAAGGCGTCGCCGTCCGGGCCGTAATTCATGCCGAGCAGAATGACGGATCGAACTTCAGACCACAATCGGCGCGGATCGGCGCGCCAGTCGCGTTTTTCGGCGAGCCAGTCCATGTCGCCCTGGCGACCTTCGGCCAGAAAGGCGTCGAGCCGCGCCGGCGCCTCCGGGATCGCATCAGGCGCGGCGATGCGGCAGGCGCCGAAACCAAGGCGCGCGGCCTCGGCGCGCAAGAAGGCTAAAAGTCGACCTCGGCGTAGATCGGATTGGTCGCCACGCCCGGCACACGATCCGCCAGAAGGGGGCGGAAACTCGGACGGCTTTTCAGTCGCTGGTACCATGATTTGGCCGGCTCTTCCTCGTCCCATGGCGCATCGCCGAGGAAATCGACGCAGGACAGATGGGCGGCCGCCGCGAGGTCGGCATAGGTCATCTTGTCGCCCGCAAGCCAGCGGCGCGTCGATTCCAGATAGGAAATATAGCGCAGATGATAGCGCACATTGGCGCGCGCCGCGCGCAGAAGATCCATGTCCGGCCCGCCGCCGCCGATCTCGGTGGCGGTGAAACGCTTGTAGACCTTTTCGGTCACCAGCCAGTTGCTGACTTCGTCGAAGAATTTCTCGTTGAACCAGGACATCAGCCGGCGCACTTCGACCCGCGCGACGGATGAGGGAGGCAGCAGGCGATGGTCGCCGAGCCGTTCGCCGAGCGTCTCGTCCAGCCATTCGGCGATCGGCCCGGCGCCGGGAATGACCAGGCCGTTATCATCGACCAGAACCGGGGTCTGCCCCGCCGGATCGAGCATCAGGAATTCGCGGCGCCTTTCATGGACCCGCTCCTCGATCAGTTCCACTTCGACGCCATATTCGCCGAGCGCGAGCCGGACGAAACGCGAATGCGGACAGAGCGGATGATGATAAAGCTGAGGCATGCCTGATCTGATTCGACCCGTTCGATCGGGTGGAGCCCGTATAGAGGCGGCGCCGCGCGCTCACAAGAGCGGATAGCCCATAAAGGTTTAACAATTCATTGCTGGTGGCTTTGGCGCAGTTCTGCGCGGAAAAACAAAAAGCTTAAGCCTTGCCGTTTTCAAGCGCCGTCTTAAATGCCGAGCCGGCCCGCCAGCATCCTCATTTCGTGAGGATCGAGATATTCCGTCGCCGAAAAACGGCGCGCGAGCGCGAATTCGAGGGCGCTCCAGCCGGGAAGGCCGGCGAGGACGTGATCATGGCGCAGCCGCCGGATTTCGGCGCATTCGCTCAACCGCGCGCGAAGATCCTCATCCTCGTCGCCATCGAGCCATCCTTCCAGATCGACCGGTCCCAGCATGGCGCCCTCGGCGTTCCGCGAAAGCCGCAATCGGCGAGTTTAACCAATCGTTCATATGACGACCAGATGACGCGCGCAAGCGAGGCGGCATGTTCAGATTGTCGCACTTTGGCGGAAACCTGGGGAGAAACCTGTCTTTTCGGTAAATTCGCAGAGGTCGGCGATCGGACAGGCAGGGCAGTCGGGCTTGCGCGCCTTGCAGATATAACGGCCGTGAAGGATCAGCCAATGATGGGCGTGAAGGAGATATTCGTCCGGCACGACGGCAAGCAGACCCTTTTCGACCTGTTCGGGCGTCTTTCCGCGCGCCAGGGGGATGCGATTCGAGACCCGGAACAAATGGGTGTCGACCGCGATGGTTTTTTCCCCGTAGGCGATGTTGAGCACGACATTGGCGGTCTTGCGCCCCACGCCCGGCAGGCTTTCGAGCGCCTCGCGACTGCGCGGAACTTCGCCGCCGAATTCGTCGATGAGCTTGCGCGACAAGGCGATCACGTTCTTCGCCTTGGCGCGAAACAGGCCGATGGTCTTGATCTTGTCGCGCAGACCCTCTTCGCCGAGCGCCAGCATCTGCCGAGGCGTCGACGCGACGGCGAACAGGTCCTTGGTCGCGCGATTGACGCCGGCGTCGGTCGCCTGCGCCGAAAGCACCACCGCGACCAGCAGGGTAAAGGGATTCACATAGTTCAACTCGCCCTTGGGATGCGGGTTCGACGCGGCCAGACGGGCAAAGATTTCGCGCATACGCTCACGATCTGCGGCGCCTTTTTTTCTCGCGGCCTTGGTTCGAACAACAGGCCTTTGGGCCGGCGTCGCGCTGGATTTGCGTCTTTGTTTCAGCATGGAGAAACATAAGCGCATCAGCCGCGGCGGAACAAGCGCCGCCCGGCCCGTCTCGTCGATGAGGGTGAATTCGAGTTCGGGCGTCGCCCCGGCGATATTATGCGCCCGTTGCGAATCCGCCCCGGCTACGATGAGGAATTTGGTGTGCGTTGCGAGGCCGCCGGGCGCCTCCGTCGCGAAGATGACTCGGCGTCACGACGGGATTTCCGCCGGCAAGGGCGCGCCCAGGTCGGCGCGCCATGAAAAAGCCCCGCCGGAAAACCGGCGGGGCCAGGCGCAGCCAGGAACGATCGGGCTCAGACGAATTTGACGATCGAATCCGTGGCGGTGTTGGTCAGCGAGAACTGCGAGGCGGTGGCGCCGGAGAAGGCGAGATGGGCCACTTTCGCTCCATCGGTCAAGGTCAGCACATTGCTGGCGAAGCTCTCGGTCGTCCCGGTTCCAAAGCCCTTGACGTCGATGAGATCGTTCAAGTTCCAACCATTGATCGTGGCGGCGAAGCCCTGCGCCGCGCCGGCGCCGAACACGATCTCGCCCGGGTAGGAGAAATAGACATTCTGCCCGGACCCGACGCTCGAGTCGAACTCAGTCATCGCGAGAGTCGAGCCGTAGCCATAAAGGGTGAACGAGCCCGTTCCTGTGACCGCGCTGCTGATGATCTGATCGCCGCCGTTATTGATTACATAGCTGTTATTCACGATGCCGCCGCTCGCAGAAAGCGTGGTCGGAGATTGAGCGCCGGAACTATATTGATATCCGCTATAGATCGCGCTGCTATTGGTGAGGACGCCGCCAACCTTCAGGCTCGATCCGCCGCCGCCTCCGTTGTCCAGATAGAGAGTGCCGGAATTCGTCAGGCCGGCTGTCGTGGTGACTTTGACGCCGCTATCCAGGGTGATGGATCCGCTGTTCGTCGCCAAACCAGCAAGCGCGCTGTTCGAGGTCAGGGAGCCGGCGTCGGCGATCAGGGCGTTCGGCCCATTGAGCGTAAGGTCGCCCGCTGGCGATGCTCGTAATCTGGCCGCTGGCGAATTCGATCATCGAATTGCCGGACAGGTACACCGTTCCGCTCAACTGGCCGGCGGTTCCGAATCCGGCCGCGCCCGACAGATTGAGCAGCGCCTCCGCCGACGACGACGCGCCGCCATAGAGGTCGATTGTGCCGGTATTGGCCAATCCTGTCGCGGCGATCGTGTCCGATTGCGTAATGGGAGTGTAAGAATTACCGATATCCAGGTTCGAACTGTTGCTCAGGACGCCGCCGACCTTCAGGCTCGATCCTCCGCCGTTTCCGCCGCCGTCCAAAGAGAGATTGCCGGAATTGGTCAGGCCGGCGGTCGTGGTGACCTTGGCGCCGCTGTTCAGGTTGATCGCGCCGCTTATTGGCGATCAGGCCGGCAAGCGCGCTGTTCGACGCCAGGAAGCCGGCGTCGGCGATCAGCGCGTTCGGCCCGTTGAGCGTAAGGGATGCGCCGCCGGCGATGCTCGTAATCTGGCCGCTGGCGAATTTGATAATCGAATGGCCGGACAGATCGACCGTTCCGCTCAACTGGCCGGCGGTTCCGAAATCCGGCCGCGCCCGACGAAGAGAGCAGCGCTAACGCACTCCATGAGGCTCCCCCCGCCAGGTCGATTGTGCCGCTATTCGCGACACCTGTCGCCGTAACGACGACCGACTGAGTTATGACCCCGCCGTAATAGGAATTGTTGCCAAGATCGAGGGTTCCGCTGTTGGTCAGGACGCCGCCGACATTCAGGCTCGACCCGCCGCCTCCGTTGGTGTCCAGGTAAAGATACCCGGAATTGGTCAGGCCGGCTGTCGTGGCGACCTTGGCGCCGCTGTTCAGGTTGATCGCGCCGCTATTGGCGATCAGGCCGGCAAGCGCGCTGTTCGACGCCAGGAAGCCGGCGTCAGCGATCAGGGCGTTCGGCCCGTTGAGCGTAAGGGATGCGCCGCCGGCGATGCTCGCAATTCGGCCGCTGGCGAATTCGATCATCGAATTGCCGGAGAGGCTCACCGATCCGCTCAACTGGCCGGCGGTTCCGAATCCGGCCGCGCCCGAGAGATTGAGCAGCGCCTCCGCCGCTGCCGACGCGCCGCCATAGAGGTTGATCGTGCTGGAATTGGATATTCCGGTCGCGGCGATCGTATCCGATTGCGTAATCGGAGCGTAAGAAGAACCAATAGACAGGGACGAATTGTTGGTCAGGACGCCGCCGACCTTCAGGCTCGATCCTCCGGTTCCGTTGGAGTCCAAAGAGAGATTGCCGGAATTGGTCAGGCCGGCGGTCGTGGTGATGGTCGCGCCGTTGTCGAGTTCGAGGCTGCCGGAATTGGAGGCCAAACCCTTCAAGGCGCTGTTCGACGTCAGGGAGCCGGCGTCGGCGATCAAGGCGTTCGGCCCGTTGAGCGTAAGGGATGCGCCGCTGGCGATGCTGGTAATCTGGCCGCTGGCGAATTCGATCATCGAATTGCCGGACAGGCTCACCGTTCCGCTCAACTGGCCGGCGGTTCCGAATCCGGCCGCGCCCGACAGTTTGAGCAGGGCTTCCGCCGCCGACGACGCGCCGCCGGTCAGGTCGAGCCCTCCGCTGTTGGCTATTCCCGTCGCCGTCACAGTGTCCGACCCGGTCATCGACGAATTGCCGATGCCGATCCCTACGTTTCCAGAGTAACTCGAGGAAGCGGAATTGGTCAGAACGCCGCCGATCTTCAGGCTCGATCCGCCGATCAGGGGAACCCCTCCATAGGATGTATTATAATCCAGTCCGATCGAGCCGCTGTTGGTCAGGGCGCCCGTCGTCGAGACCGAGGCGCCATTTCCGAGCCCCAGCGTTCCCGAAACATTGTTGAGGCCCACGAGCGCGCTGTTGGAGCTCAGCGCTCCGGCGTCGGCAATAAAGGCGCTGGGGCCTCCGAGGATCAGACTGGCCCCGGCCGCGACTGACGAAATCTGGCCGCTGGCGAATTCGATTTCCGCGTCGCCGATCACATTCACCTGCCCCGAGACGACGCCGGCGGTCCCGAATCCGGCGACGCCCGAGGTGATGTTCAGCAGCGCCTGAATCGGCGCGTAAAAATTGCCGGTGACATCGATCACGCCAGTGTTGGCGATGGCGGCCACGGTCACCGTGTCAGCGCCAAGCAGGTCCGAATTGCCGATGGTGAGCGTGCCGGCATTGGTCAGCACGCCGCCGACGGTCAGGCTCGACCCGCCACCTGAGGCGCCGTAATAGGCGCTGTAGTAGGAATCGAGATTGATGCTTCCCGAATTCGAAAGGGCTCCGGTTGTCGTGACGCCCGATCCCGAGTCCAGGCTCAGCGATCCGATGATGGTTTTCAAGCCCTTGAGCGCGCTGTTGGCGCCGGCGGTGGCGCCGCCCGAATTCAGGAAGGCGCTCGCGCCACTCAGGGACAATGAGCCCTGGATGGCGGAAATCTGGCCGCTCGCAAACGTAACGCCGGCATAGCCCATCAGCGACACGGATCCGGTCAGGACGCCCGCCGTGCCGAAGCCCGCCGCCGCCTTGACATACAACAGCGTCCGGAAGGCCGATGTCGGGCTCGACGCCATAGCGATGGTGCCCGTCCCCGTATTGACGAGTCCATTGGTCACGATGGTGGTCGTACGCTCGGCATTGGTCCCGCCGGCGTCGAAGATTCCATTATTGGTGAGCACGCCGTTGATCGTCATCGACGAACCGCCGACCGAACCGGCCTCGACACTGACGCTGCCGACGTTCAGCAGATTGCCGCCAATGGTCGATGAAGAAAACAGGCCCTTGCTCACCGAGCTGATTTCAAGGCTCCCCAGATTGGTGAAGGCGCCGGTGGTCGTCACCGCCGCGCCATTGTCGAAATAGATCGAACCCGCGTTCAAGGCCAGGCCCGACAAGGCGCTGTTCGCGTTCAGGGAGGAGGCGTCGGCGACGAGGGCGTTCTTGCCGTTGAGGTCGAGCGTGGAATTCGCGGCGATTGTCGTGATCTGGCCGCTGGCGAATTCGATCGTCGAATAGCCGGCCAGTTTGACGATGCCATAGAGAACGCCAGCGGCGCCGAAGCCGGCGGCGCCGGTGTCATTGACCAGCATCTTCGCGGTCGAGGAACTGCCGCCCGCCACCTCGAGGTCGCCAATGAAGCTGCCGCTATGGTTGACGATTCCAGCGACTGTCACCGTGTCGGATTTGGACAGGGAATTGTCGGTGGGGCCGAGTTGAACGACGCCGGTATTGGTCAGGACGCCGCCAATGCTCAGATTTCGACCCGCCATTCTTGGAGGCGGCGTCGAGCGTGATATAGCCGGAATTGTTCACCGCGCCGGCAATCGTGCTCGATCCGGCGTTGATGAAATCGACCTCGGCGACACTAGCCAGCGTCAGCGAGTTTATGGAGATTGCCGAAGTGACCTGAGGATCGCCCTGCCCGACCACGACATCGGAGGTCGCTGTCGGAACGCCGCCGCTCCAGTCCGCGGCAGTGTTCCAGTTGGCGGCGCCGTTTGTCCAGGTGTCAGTAGCCATGGTTGCCTCCCTTTGCCGCACGCGGCGGCTCTCCAAAGTTGAATTTCGAGACGTTCTTCGTGACGCAAGTCGAGATTTGCTCGGTTTCGGGCCGTGCGGGCCGGACGCGGGACGAGCGACGGATCGGGTTAATGCTTCGGCAGGCTCTTCGCCTTCAGACGCCTCCTCCGCATTTTTCGGATATTGGCGCTTGGCGATTTGCCGCCCCTGCGCGGATGCGGACGTCGACTTCGCCGAAATCGCGAAATGAGGGCGTCCGACGACCGAATTCGGGCCGTCGACGCAGAGCGCCCTGGCGTCCTACGGACGGATGCGCCTTTCGCGAAACGCCGGCCAGCGGCCGCGAGGCTGAAATGAACAGGCGCCGAGAACCAGCAGGTGACAAGCAACGCCTCCAAAAAGCCGTGTTCAGATGATTAACATGAGCGCAGCTTCTTGAATCTCCCGACAACCATATACATTGAAAGCTGCAATCTATTCTTGTGTTATTAAAACCAAAACCGAGCGAATACATTGGATAAACCTTCTATTCCGGCAACAACAACGCAATATCGATTGCTGACAGCTTTTATAGGGAGAATATCAACACCAATCTATGCTTCAAGTCAACCGTAGTTCCGTAGTTTAGCGCGCCCTCGCCA